>NZ_JBIVDS010000003.1:189835-621662 GCF_044747265.1 Streptomyces sp. NPDC090106
GGGGCGCCCCGCCCGCCCCCCCCCGGTAAACGCCCCCCCCCCCCCCCCCGGCGCCGGGCCCCCCCCCCCCCCCGGGGGCCCCCCCCCCCCCCCGGGGGGGGGGGGGGCCCCACGCCTGTCCGGGATCAGGACGAGGAGTGGTAGAACACGGCGGTACGGGCGAGCTTCACCGGCGAGGCGTAGCCGGAACCCCAACCGCTCCAGGTCGCGCCGTTCTTGGTGGTCTTGTGCCGCGCCTTGTACGACCCGCCCGTCACGGTCTTGAGCTCGTTGTGCCGCAGATTCGCGTCGGGGTGGTACTGCCACTCGTGTTCGGCGACACCGGCGACGGCGGAGGTCTCGGAGACGATCTCGTCGTCGTAGGACCCGATCGTGGTCCAGTCGGTGCCCATGGCGGAGTTGGGCATGGTGGAGCCGAGCGCCTTGATGAAGGAACTGCCCGGCTTCATGTCCTTGCACTGCCGCAGGTTGGTGACAGTGGCGCAGAAGGTGCCCCAGCCGGTGCCGCCGTGCGGGCTGCCGAGCGTGACGACGTCCTCGACGTAGAGGCGCGGCGGGAAGCCCGAGGCGCCCCTGGCGGTGTAGTACAGCGCGGCGCGGACGACGAGCCCGCCCATGGAATGGGCGACGACGTCGACCTTCACGTTGTTCTTGGAGTAGCTGTAGACGTAGTTGGCGAACGCCTTGGCCACCTCCTTCAGCGGGGTCTTCTGGCTCCCGGGGAAGTTCTTCGAGCAGTTGGCCTGCCCCTTGTAGTAGCCGAAGGTCAGCAGTGACCCCTTCCATCCGCTGCCGGTGTTCTTGAAGCCGGAGATGGCTTTGGAGAAGTAGCCCTTGCAGGAGTCGTGCTTCCCCTCGGGGGCGAAGCCGTGCACGAAGATGACGCGTGACTGGTTGGAGTTCGTCCGCGAGGGTGCCGCGCTTGCAGGCGTGGCGGCGAGGCCCGTGAGCACGGCCGCCATGAGCGTGGCGAGGAAGAGAACGATTCGTCGGCGTGGTCCGGGCATGCGTGTCCCCCAGAGGTGAGATCGGATGTGAAGTGGAAGTGCGCAACTGCACCGCTGATGAGCTGAGGTGGCTGCTCAGGCGCTGAACGGACCTGCTGCTGACGGGTAGTTGGTGCGGCCCATCCGCTCCGCTGTGAAGACTAGGTGCGTGCGCCGGAGGAGGGCATGTCACACGAACGTGTGACACCACGTCCGCGCCGTCACACATGTACGGCTCTTGTTCGGATTCGGTCCCGCCGCCTTCGTCTCGCAGGGGGCCGCCGGTAACTTGAGCCCCCGTGGCCGGGGCCGGGTCCGCTTCCATCGGGTGGCGGACGCCCCGGCGACGTACGGGGGAGACATGAGAAGTGCGTTATCGCATCCTGCCCTCACGGGCCTTGAGGAGCCGGATCCCGCAGGCCGCGTTCCCTCCCGGGGCCCCGCGCAGCTTCAGCTACGGCGCAGGGTCGCGCGCCTCGTCGCCGCGCTGAGGGCGACCAGCGCCGCGGGTGCGGCCGTTGTGGCCGTGGTGGGCCTCGCACCGCCGGCCCGCGCGGGATGGGTGAGCGTGGCGGTCGCCGTACTGCTGCTGTGGAGCTGTCTGTTCACCGCCTTGATGCTCCGGCCGCGGCCCTCCTCCTGGCTCTGCGTCGGGGATGTCGTGGTCGTCGCTGTGCTCTGCCTCGCCCAGGGGCGGCTCGCACCGGCCCAGGTCCTGGAGGCGAGCGCGGGCAGCGGATGGGTCGACATGGTCGCCGGAACCGGTGTCTTCATCGCGCAGTTCATGCTGCGCCAGCCCCTGGCCATGACCGCCGCCGTGGTCATCGCGACCGCTCATGCCGTGGGCGGCGGCCTGCGCGAGGCCTCGGTGATCCTGGTCCTTCAGGGCCTGCTGGCCGCCGTGGTGATCGCCCTGCTGCGGCGTGGAGCGTACGGCGCGGACCTCGCCCTGTCCGAGGAGGCGTCCCTGCGCGCGTCGCTGCGGGCGCGGTCCGCCGCCCGTACCGACGAGCTGTATCAGCAGCGGCTGTTGCACGACACCGTGCTCGCCACGCTCACGATGGTGGGCACCGGCAGCATCCCCCGGGCCTCCGCCGCGCTGCCGCGACGGGCCGCCGCCGACCTGGCCGTCATAGCGGAGGTTCAGGCGGATCCCCGGGCTCCGGGTGCCGGGGCGGTCGGGCCCGCGTCGCTGGACGACGCCCTGCGTACCGTCGTCGGGGCGCACCACGGTACCGGCGGGGCGCTGCGTGTCGCGTGCGACGTCCCGCCGTTGGAGCTGCGGCGGGACGTGGTGGAAGCGTTCGCCGGTGCCGTCTCCGAGGCCCTCGCCAACGTTGCCCGGCACGCCGGCACCCGCGCCGCGCGGGTCCGGGCGAGCCGGCTGGGGCCGGGCGTCGCCGTCGAAGTCACCGACAGCGGAGTCGGGTTCGACCCCGAAGCCGTTCCCGCGCACCACCGCGGTCTCAGGGAGTCGGTACACGGCCGGATGGGAGCCGTGGGCGGCAGCGCCCGGGTGGTGTCGTCGACCGGCCGGGGCACCCGCGTCGAACTGCGGTGGCAGCCGTGACGGTCGAGGGCGTGGTCGTCGCCCGCTTCGCCACGGCCGTCAATGTCGGGCTGGTCGCGATCGTCGGCGTCTGGCACCTGGGCCTCGACGCCGTGGTGGTGCTGCGAGGGTGGACCGCCTACGAGCCGCAAGTCGTCGCCGGGGGAGCCTGGTTGATCCTCGCCGTCATCCAGGCCGTCGGTTCCGTCCTCCTGCTGCGGGGCGGACTCCACGCCCCCGTAGCCCGGTCGCTGGCCGCCGCCGCACTGGTCACCGGCATCCTGGCCATGGCCGCGTACCCGCCGGGCGGCGGGCTCACCGAGGTGAGCTGGGCGGCGAACACCGTGGGCTGGTTCGGTGTACTGCTGCTGTTGCGCCGTCCGCTGCGCGAACTGATCGTGCTCCTGTGCGCCAACACCGCCGCCACGGTGGGATTCCTGGCCGCCGACGGCGCTCTCGACCAGGTCACCGTCTCCCGGCTGCTGGCCACCACGTACACCACCGCAGGCATCCAGCTGACCTTCGCCTACCTGGCGCGACAGCTCAATGAAGGCGCCGGGGAAGCCGCCGCGATCGCGGCGGAACGTGCCGAGCGGCTGGCCCGGGTCGCCGCGCACGAGACGGTGCACGCGGAGCGGCAGCGCCGCTACGAATACCTGCGCACCCGGGTGGAACCGCTGCTGCGCGGACTGGCACTGCGCCAACTGGACCCGGAGGACGCCTCGGTGCGCAGAAGCGCGGCTGTCGAGGCGGCCCGTCTGCGCAGGCTGTTCGTGGAGACGGACGCCACCCCGCATCCGCTCCTGGACGAACTGCGGGCCTGTGCCGCGGTCGCCGAGGAACGGGGCGTGCATGTGACGCTGCTCTGCTACGGCGGGGTGCCCGATCTGCCGGCGCCCGTCCGCCGTGAACTGGCGGAGGGTCCGCTCCTGGTCATGGCGGGCGCCGCGACCCGGGCGCGGGTGACCGTCGTGGCGACGCCGGACGACGTCGTGGTGAGCGTGCTCGCCGACGCCCGGCTGGAGAGGCCGGTCCAGCCGTCCGGCGCGCTCACTGAATCCGCCGTGATCGACCAGGAGGAGAAGCTGTGGTGGGAGACCCGATGGCCGCTACGACCGGCCCGGTGACCGTCGCCGTCATCGACGACCACCCCGTCGTGATCGAAGGCGTCAGGACCTGGCTCGCCGAGGAGCCCCGCATCCGCGTCGGCCACACCGGCGACTCCGCGGACGTGCCGCCCGGCATCGCGGACGTCCTCATCCTCGACCTGAACCTGCACGGCACGCTCGCGCTTCCCCGGGTCGCCGAACTGGCCGAGGCGGGTCAACGGGTCATCGCCTTCTCGCAGTTCACCGACCAGCGGATGGTCCTCGACACCCTGGAGGCGGGCGCCTGCGAGTTCGTCGCGAAGAACGAGGGACGGGACCACCTGATGAACACCGTCCTCGCCGCGGCGGGGGACAGGCCCTACGTCACACCCACCGCGGCAGGGGTCCTCGCCGGTGACGTCACCGGGAGCAGACCCAAACTGTCCACGCAGGAACGCACCGCCCTGCTGTGGTGGTTCCAGTCCATGTCGAAATCCTCGGTCGCCCGGCGCATGGGCGTGTCCGTGCACACCGTGGACGTGTACATCCGCCGTGCGAGGGTCAAGTACGCGCAGGTCGGCAGGTCCGCCCCGACGAAGGCGGACATGCTCGCGCGGGCGATCGAGGACGGCTTGATCAGGCCCGACGAGATCACCGGCTACTCACCGACCGGACCGACGGTGTGACACCCGCTCCGCCCTGCGTCTGACCCTCACGCCCCCGCTTGCAGGCGCAGCCCCGCCAGGGTCAGTTCCAGGGCGGAGCGGAACTGGTCGATGTCGTCGTGGCCGTCGAACTCGTCGACGATCTGGTGCACGAAGGGGAACTCCTGGGGGTCGAGCGCCCGCCAGTCGTCGGCGACGGCGTGGAGATACTCGTCCCGGTCCACGGCGCCGTCGATCATCTCCTGCGTCGGTTCCTGCCCCAGGTCGACGGCGGAGCCGACGACGACGCCCACGATCGCGGACACGGCGTGGAAGCGCTGGGCCGCGGTGAGATCCAGGCGCAGGGTCTCCCGGCCGAGCCTCTCGTACAGGCCCAGGGTGTTGGTCTGGATGCTCGTGTTGCGCATGAAGTAGGAGCTCAGCCAGGGGCGCCGCACGATCGCGTCGAACAGCGTGACGGCCATGACGCGCAGATCGTCGATCGGGTCGTCGCTGCCGGGGAGCTTCTCGACGTCGGCCAGGACGGGGGCCATGGCATGGTCGGCGGCCCGGTCGAGCAGTTCGTCCTTGTTGGCGACGTACCAGTAGATGCTGGCGACGCCGCCACCGAGGCGCTGGGCGAGAGCCCGGAAGGTCAGGGCCTGGGCCCCCGCCTCGTCGAGCAGGGCCACTGCCTCGGCGAGCACGGACTCCATGGAGTGCGAAGCCCGTCGGCGTCCCCCGCCGGAGCGGTTCTGCTGGCGTGTCACGGCTTGATCCCTTCGCGTCTTGCACCGTATCGAACGTTGTTCTATCGTACCGTATCGAACCGTGTTCGATAACCGTACGTCGTTCGATTGGAGTACTGCCATGTCCACCGCGACCCTGCACACCCCCGTACGCACCTACCCGTCCCTACGGGCGGCCTGGATCCCCCTCGCCGCCCTCTGCCTGGCCTTTTTCGTCGAGATGGTCGACAACACCCTGCTGTCGATCGCCCTGCCCACGATCGGCCGCGACCTCGGCAGCGGTACGACCGCCCTGCAATGGGTCACCGGCGCCTACTCACTCACCTTCGGCGGGCTGCTCCTGACCGCCGGATCCATGGCCGACCGGCTGGGCCGCCGCCGCGTCCTGCTCATCGGGCTCGCCGTGTTCGGCTCGATCAGCCTGTGCGTCGTCCTGGTCAGCACCGCGGGCCAGCTCATCGCCCTGCGAGCCGCACTCGGCATAGCCGCCGCGGCGATGGCCCCGATCACGAACTCCCTGGTCTTCCGCCTCTTCGACGACCAGGCCCTGCGCATGCGGGCCATGACCGTGATGATCGTCGTCGGCATGTCCGGATTCGTCCTCGGCCCGCTGCTCGGCGGCACCGCCCTCGCCCACGTCCGCTGGGAGTGGCTGCTCGTGGTGAACGCCCCCATCGCCGTGATCGCCTGCATCGGCGTCCGGCTCGGCGTTCCGGCCGACCGGCCCGAAGACCTCACCAAGGACTCCCTCGACCTGCCCGGGGCCGTCCTCTCCGTCCTCGCCATCGGACTGGCCTGCTACGCGCTGACCAGCGGCGTCGAGCACGGATGGCTCTCCGCCATCACCCTCGCGTCGATCGTCGGCGCCCTCGCGGCAGCGTTCGCCTTCGTCCGCCACGAGCGCCGCAGCAAGGCCCCCATGCTCGACCTGAAGCTCTTCTCCCACGGCACGGTCCGCGGCGCCGCCCTCGCGCAGATCGGCACGTCCATCGCCATGGCCAGCGTGATGTTCGGGCTGATCCTCCACTTTCAGTACGCCTACGGGTGGAGCCCGGTCCGGGCCGGCCTGGCGAACCTGCCGATCATCGTCACGATGCTGACCGCCACGCCCCTGTCCGAGTGGCTCGCACGCCGCTTCGGCCACCGCGTCGCCTGTCTGGTGGGCGCCGCCTGCCTGGCCGGGTCGCTCGCGGGCCTCTCCTGGGCCGTCGGCCACGGGTACGTCGCCATCGCCGTCTGCATGGTCGTCATGACCATCGGTCTGCGCACCGTGATGACCATCTGCGCCGTCGCCCTCGTCGAGGCGATGCCGAGCAACCGCACCTCCATCGGCGCCGCCCTCAACGACACCGCCCAGGAGGTCGGCTCCAGCGTCGGCACCGCCGTCGTCGGCACCCTGATCGCCGCCCTCGTCACCACCCAGCTCCCCGCCGGGACCTGGAGCGGCGACTTGGTCGCGTCCTTCTTCCACGGCGAGAGCGTCACCTACGCCCTGCTCGCCGTCCTCGTGGGGCTGATCGCCGCGGGCGGCGCGCTGAGCCTCACCGATTCCCGCACCGTCGAGGAGCACCCGGCAGAGGAGGCCGCATGAGTCGCGCACCGCGCACGCGACGTGCTTGACACCACCACATGAGACCGACCGCCACCTCCTGCGAGGTAGCGGTCGGTCTCATGTCACGCCTGCTCCGGGCAGGCTCCGCCGGAAGGCGCCCTCTAGCGGACCTCGGCCAGCGACTCCCGCGCCTTCGCCGCCACGTTCTCGGCGGTGAAGCCGTACTCCTGGAAGAGCGCCGCCCCGTCCGCCGAGGCGCCGAAGTGCTCCAGGGAGACGATGCGGCCCGCGTCCCCGACGTACTTGTGCCAGGTCAGACCGATGCCTGCCTCGACCGCGACACGGGCCCGCACCGACGGCGGGAGAACGCTGTCGCGGTACGCCTGGTCCTGCTCCTCGAACCACTCCACCGACGGCATCGACACCACACGGGTCGCGATCCCCTCCGCCTCCAGCAACTCCCGGGCGGCGACGGCCAGGTGGACCTCGGAGCCGGTGGCGACGAGAACGACGTCCGGAGTGCTCCGCGAGGACTCGGCACGGACGTAACCGCCGCGTGCCGTCGCCGGGTCGGGCGCGTACGTGGGCAGGCCCTGCCGGCTGAGGACGAGGCCGTGCGGGGCGCCCTCGCCGTAGACCTTCGTGTGGCGCTTGAGGATCTCGCGCCAGGCGATGGCCGTCTCGTTGGCGTCGGCGGGCCGGACGACGTTCAGACCCGGGATGGCGCGCAGCGACGCGAGGTGTTCCACCGGCTGGTGGGTGGGGCCGTCCTCGCCGAGCCCGATGGAGTCATGTGTCCACACGTACGTCACCGGCAGGTGCATCAGCGCCGACATCCGCACGGCGTTGCGCATGTAGTCGGAGAACACGAGGAACGTGCCGCCGTAGACACGGGTGTTGCCGTGCAGGGCGATGCCGTTCATCTCGGCGGCCATCGCGAACTCGCGGATACCGAAGTGCACCGTACGGCCGTAAGGGTCCGCCTCGGGCAGGGGGTTGCCGCTCGGCAGGAACGAACTGCCGCTGTCGATCGTGGTGTTGTTGGAGCCCGCGAGGTCGGCGGAGCCGCCCCACAGTTCGGGCACGACCGCGCCGAGCGCCTGGAGGACCTTGCCGGACGCGGCACGCGTGGCCAGGGAGGTGCCGGGTTCGAAGACGGGGACCGTCGACTCCCAGCCGTCGGGCAGCCCGCCCGCGGCGATACGGTCGAACTCGGCCGCGCGGGCCGGGTGTTCGGTCCGCCATACGGCGATCTGCTTGTCCCAGGCGGCACGCGCCAGGGCCGCGCGCTCGATGGCGCCGCGCGTGTGCTCGATGACCTCGTCGGAGACCTCGAAGGACTGCTCGGGGTCGAAGCCCAGGACCCGCTTGGTGGCCGCGATCTCTTCATCCCCGAGGGCCGAGCCGTGGGCGGCCTCGGTGTTCTGGGCGTTCGGGGCGGGCCAGGCGATGATCGTGCGCAGGGCGATGAAGGACGGCTTGTCCGTCACCAGCTTCGCGGCCTCGATCGCCGCGTGCAGGGCGTGGACGTCGATGTCGCCGTCGGCAGCGGGCTCGACGCGCTGGACGTGCCAGCCGTAGGCCTCGTACCGCTTGACGGTGTCCTCGGAGACGGCCGTCTCGGTGTCGCCCTCGATCGAGATGTGGTTGTCGTCCCACAGCAGGATCAGGTTGCCGAGCTTCTGATGGCCGGCCATCGAGGACGCCTCCGCCGAGATGCCCTCCTGGAGGCAGCCGTCTCCCGCGATCACGTACACGAAGTGGTCGAAGGGAGACTCGCCCTGGGAGGTCTCCGGGTCGAACAGGCCGCGCTCGTAACGGGCGGCCATGGCCATGCCCACCGCGTTCGCGACACCCTGCCCCAGCGGACCGGTGGTGGTCTCCACACCCGCCGTGTGGCCGTACTCCGGGTGGCCCGGTGTCTTCGAACCCGACGTGCGGAATGCCTTCAGGTCGTCGAGCTCCAGGCCGAAGCCGGCCAGGTAGAGCTGCGTGTAGAGGGTCAGGGACGAGTGGCCTGCGGACAGCACGAACCGGTCGCGCCCGGCCCACTCGGGGTCGGCGGGGTCGTGGCGCATCACCTTCTGGAAGAGGGTGTACGCGGCGGGCGCGAGGCTCATCGCCGTACCGGGATGGCCGTTCCCGACCTTCTGTACGGCATCGGCGGCCAGGACGCGGGCGGTGTCCACGGCCCGCTGGTCCCACTCGGTCCAGTGCAGGGCAGGCAGGTCGGAAGGCATGGGCGGATCTCCAGGGAGGGCGTCGGAAGGGCGCAGAAGGGGGCCCGTACCGCCAATAGGGGGAGGCGGTACGGGCCGGTTCAGGGGGAGGGGAGGCGAAGCGCTCGGGTCAGCGCTTGATCTCCTTGATCTTCAGCATGCGCGTGATGACCTTGTCCAGCTCGTCGTCCTCGAAGACCTTCTTCCAGTCGTCGCGGACGATCGACTCACGGCCGTAGTCCATGGCGATCAGGCAGGCGTCGGAGAACGGGTTGGAGCCCTTGAGGGTGTTGGCGAGGGCGACCTGGGTGTGGCCGAGCAGCATGGCGCGGGCGGCCTTCTCCGGGACGCCGACCGTGTGCACGGTCTCGTGCAGGGCCTCGGTGAGCAGGGCGCCGACCATGCAGGCGATGGTCTCGACGAGGGTCGGCTCCAGGACGGCGAGCTGCTTGACGGTGACCCAGTGGACGTCGACGACCGGCGCGTACATCACGCGGATGACGGAGTCGGCGAGCTTCTGCTTGATCTCGTCGCCGCCCTCGTACGCGGCCACGACCTCCTGCGGGGCGGCGATGCCACCGAAGGTGTCCTGCCACTCCTCCTTGGTGGTGCGCTCCAGGAAGACCGACGGGTGGCAGGGGTGGGCGCAGGCGTAGTGGATGTCCTCGCGCTCGAAGAGCAGACCGGCGTAGGCGGCGGCCGGGTCGAGGGTGAGGACGACCGTGCCGGGCTTCATCAGCGGGACGAGCTCCGCGGAGACCTTGCCGAGGACGACGTCCGGGACGGCGAGGATGACCACGTCGGCCTCGGCCGCGGCGGTGGTGGAGTCGGTCAGCTCGCGGCCCAGGTCGCGGATCAGCTCCTGGCCCTTGGGGGAGGCCTCGCTGAAGAGCACCCGGAACTCGCTCTTGACCAGGTTGTTGGAGACGCGCTGGCCCATCTTGCCGGCGGCCCCGATGACGGCGACGGTCGTGGCGTCGGCCTGGGTCTGGATCTCGGTGGCCATTACTCGCTCCTCAGAAGGGTGTTGATGCTGTGCTGCGTCCACTGGTGTTCGAGCCGGGCGGTGACGTCGTAGCCCTCGTCCTGCCACGGGAGCCAGTGCTCCACGATCTGGTTGATCCGGCGGCCCGGGCGGGCCGCCGCGACGGCCGCGATCATGCCGTCGTAGTCCAGGAGGCCTTCGCCGAGCGGGATGCCGGCGTAGGTGAATCCGACCCAGCCGTCACGGCGGCTGAACGCGAAGTCCTTGACGTGGATGTTGACCACGTGGGCCGCGGTGGCGGTGACGACGTCCACCGGGCGTTCCAGCCGGGCGACGCTGTTGCCGGGGTCGAGGACGACACCGAGACGGTCGCTGTCGACCCCGCGTACGACAGCGACGAGGTCGTCGGTGGCGACCTGTTCGTAGGTCTCCAGACCGAGGGTCACCCCGGCGTCCTCGTACCGGGCCACGCTCTCCTTGAGGAGGGCGGTGGCCTCGGCCGGGTCCGGCTTGTGGTCGGGGACGTGGAGCATGGAACGGACCAGGCTCACGCCCAACTCGCCCGCCATGTCCAGGTACTTGGTGAGGTGCTCGGTGCGCACGCCGCGTGTGCCCAGTTCGAGTTCGAGGCCGAGGTCGTGCGCGGTGGCGCGGACGTCGGCCAACTGCGCCCTGTCGTAGGCCTCGATGGGTGCGTAGTCGCAGATCTGGAAGACCTGGCCGCCGAGTTCGGCGGTGTCCGTGAGCATCTCGGTGAGGGTCATCGGCCGCGGTGCGCGAGCGGAGTGCCGCCAGAAGTAGGCGTAGGTGCTGATGCCGTACGCCATCACGCCACCGCCACCGGGGTGCGCAGCTCGTCGAGGATGGCCTCGACGTTGGCCGGGTCGTGCGCGAAGCGGCCCAGGAAGAGGCCGCCGACACTGCCGCCGAGGCGGGTGAGCAGACCGGGGCCCGCGCTGCCGCCGTAGATCACGGTCGAACCGGTGTGCCGGGGCCGGGCGTCGAGCCAGGCCCGCAGGGCGGTGCAGACCGTGGCGATGTGCTCGGTGGACGCCGGTTCGGGCGCGCCGATGGCCCACTGCGGCTCGTAGGCGAGCACGACCGGGCCCTCCAGGCCGGCGAGCAGCCGCTCGACCTCGGCCACCGTGCGGTCGGCGGCCTCCCGCGCGGTGCCGTGGTCGCGTTCGCCGACGCAGAGCACGGGCGTGAGGCCGTTGCGCAGGGCGGCGGCCGTCTTGGCGGCTACGACCGTGTCGCCCTCGCCGTACAGGCGGCGGCGTTCGGCGTGGCCGACCTCGGCGTAGCGGCAGCCGATCTCCTTGAGGACCGGGCCGCCGACCTCGCCGGTGTAGGGGCCGCTGTCCTCGGTCGCGAGGTCCTGGGCGCCCACGGCGATGTCGTACGGGGCGAGGACGCCGGCCGTGGGGACGATCGTGGGGAACGCCGGGAGGACGAAGAGGCGGGCGGCGCCCGAGGTCACGGCCGGGTGCCGGTGGGCCAGGTCGGCGACCTTGCGGGCCCAGTTGAGGGTCTGGTGGTGGCCGAAGTACATCTTGAGGCTCACCCCCAGCAGGACGGGTGACGGGGCGGGGGAGACCATCAGACCGCCGCCTCGCCGTCGCCGGTCCGCTCGTAGTCCGCCATCAGCTGGACCTTGGCGGCGGACGCCGAGGTCTCGTCGAAGCGGTAGGTGAGCCACTCGGCGGCCAGCCGGCGGGCCAGCTCCAGACCGACGACCCGCTGGCCGAAGGTGAGGACCTGGGCGTTGTTGGAGAGGACCGCGCGCTCCACGGAGAACGAGTCGTGGGCGGTGACGGCGCGGATGCCCTTGACCTTGTTGGCGGCGATGGCGACACCGAGGCCGGTGCCGCAGACCAGGAGGGCGCGGTCGGCCTCGCCGCGGGCGATCATCTCGGCGGCGGCGATGGCCACCTTCGGGTAGGCGGTGTGCCCGTCGGCGTCGACACCCACGTCGGTGACCTCGGCCACGAGCGCGTTGCCCAGCAGATCCTGCTTGAGGGCTTCCTTGTACTGGTAGCCGGCGTCGTCGGAGCCGACGACGATACGGAGCTTGTCGGTCATGGTGGGGGGTCCTCAGTGGTTGTCGGTGAGCACGCCGTGGACGGCGCGGGTGATCAGTGCGAGCGAGTGGGCGCCGGCGTCCGGCGTGCCGAGGGACTTCTCGGCGTGCGGGCGGGCGCGTCCCTTGCGGGGCAGCAGGTCGGCGGTGGCGACGGCGGCCTCCTCGGCGGCCGTCGCGGCGCGGTCCCAGGCGGCGGTGAGCGGCGATCCGTCGGCCACGGCGGCGGCGAGGGTGTCGGCGAACGGGACGAGGACGTCGACCATCGTCTTGTCGCCGACCTCGGCGCCGCCGAGCCGCATCACACCGTCCTTGGCACGTGTCACCCCTTCGGAGACACGGGCGGCGTCCGGCCTGACCTGGTCGCCGAGCGCGGTGCCGAGAGCGCGCAGGATGGTGCCCCACAGCGCGCCGGAGGTGCCTCCGGCCTTGTCGGCCCAGGCGTCCCCGGCCCGGGTCAGCAGGGTGCCCGCGCCCGCGCCGAGCGCGTGGGCGTCGGCGGCGGCCTGGCGGGCGGCGGTGGAGCCGCGCTGCATGCCGATGCCGTGGTCGCCGTCTCCGGCCACGGCGTCGATGCGGCCGAGTTCCTCGGCATGGGTGTCCACGGTCGCCGCGACGGCTTCCAGCGCGGCGAGGGCGACGGCGGCGGACTCCCGGGACTCCGCCGAGGAGGCCGGGACGGTCAGGTCGTCGACGGCTTCCTCGGCGGAGATCAGGGGGGCGGGCTCCTCGGGGGTGTCGAGGGCGCCCTTGCGGTAGGCGGGGGTGTCCGCCGACGCGCGCCACAGGCTCTCGAGTTCCTCGTCGAGCCAGGTCAGAGTCAGGGAGATGCCGGCCATGTCGAAGCTGGTGACGAGTTCGCCGACCTCCGGGTCGACGATCTCCACGCCCGCCTCGGTGAGCAGCCGGGACACCGTGCGGTAGACGACGAACAGCTCCTCGTACTTCACCGAGCCGAGCCCGTTGAGGATGACCGCCGCGCGGCTGCCCTCGGGCGAGGCGACGTCGGCCGGGAGTTCGGCGAGCAGGCTGGTGACGAGCAGGCGGGCGGCCTCGTCCGCGGTGGGCAGACCCTCCTCGCCGATGCCGGGCTCGCCGTGGATGCCGAGCCCCACGGCCATCCGCGCCTCGGGCACGGTGAACAGGGGATGGTCGGCGCCGGGCAGCGTGCAGCCGGAGAACGCGATGCCGAAGGAGCGGGTGCGGGCGTTGGCGTGCTCGGCGACGGCGAGCACCTCCTCCAGGTCGGCGCCCCGCTCCGCCGCGGCGGCTGCCGCCTTGAAGACCGGCAGGTCACCGGCTATGCCGCGCCGCTTGGCGGCTTCCTCGGGTCCGGCGCTGGAGATGTCGTCGGTGACGGCGAAGGTGCGCGCGGGCACGCCCTCGGAGGTCAGCCGCTCGGCGGCCTGGCCGAAGTGCAGCACGTCGCCGGCGTAGTTGCCGTACATCAGCAGGACACCGGCGCCGCCGTGCGCGGCGCGGGCCACGGAGCGGATCTGCTGGGCGGAGGGGGAGGCGAAGACGTTGCCGACGGCGGCACCGTGGGCGAGGCCGCGGCCGACCAGGCCGGAGAAGGCCGGGTAGTGGCCCGAGCCGCCGCCGATGACCACGGCGACCTGTCCGGCCGGGGTGGCGCCGGCGCGGACGACGCCTCCGGTGACCGGTCGCACCCAGCGGCGGTGCGCCGCGGCGAAGCCCTCCAGGGCCTCGTCGGCGAAGGCCGTGGGGTCGTTGAACAGGCGGGTCATCGGGCGGCCTCCGTGATCGGGTGATCGGCTTCGGTGGCCGGCTCCTCGGCGCGGGTGCGGGACGAGAGCCAGGCCATCAGGACTGCGGACAGCAGCATGAAGAAGCCGACGAGGTAGAGCGGTACGTAGTAGGCGCCGGTCCAGTCCTTCAGCCAGCCGGTGATGTAGCTGGACGCGAAGCCCGCGACGTTGCCCGCGGTGTTGATGAGGGCGATACCGGCCGCGGCGGCGGCACCGGTGAGGAAGCGGGAGGGGACCGACCAGAAGACGGGCAGCGCGGCGAAGATCGAGCAGGCGGTCACGGTGATGACGGCCACGGTCGCGGCGGGCGAGCCCATGTACAGGGCGAGCGGGATGGAGAGGCCGCCGACGACGGCCGGTCCGGCCACGTGCCAGGTGCGGGTGCCGTGCTTGGTGGCGTGCCGGGTCCAGAAGAAGAGCACGATCGCGGCGGGCAGGTACGGGATCGCGGTGATCCACGCCTTGTCCATGACGCTGAACGTGGTGTCGTACTGCTCCTGGAAGCCGTTGATGATCGTCGGCAGGAAGAAGGCGAGGGCGTACAGGCCGTAGACGAAGCCGAAGTAGACGAGGGCCAGCGTCCAGACGCGGCTGCTGCCGAAGGCCGCCTTGAGGTCGCCCTTGGCGTGCTTGGTCTCGTGGCCGGTCTTCTGGGCGTTCTCGGCGGCCAGTTCGTCGGTCAGCCAGTCGCGCTCGGTGGGGGTGAGCCACTTGGCGTCCGCCGGCTTGTCGCTCAGGTAGAACCAGGCGACGACACCGAGCACGATCGCGGGCAGCGACACGAAGAGGAACATCACCCGCCAGCCCTCGAGACCGAACAGTCCGTGGTGGCCGATGAGCCAGCCCGCGAGCGGGGCGCCGAGGACCGTGGTCAGCGGCTGGGCCAGGTAGAACAGGCCGAGGATCTTGGTGCGGTGCCGGGAGGGCACCCACTGGCTGAGGAACAGGATCGCGCCGGGGAAGAAGCCGGCTTCGGCGATACCGAGCAGGAAGCGCAGGGTGTACAGCTCCGTGCTGCTGCTGACCCAGGTGAACAGGAGCGAGACGATGCCCCAGGTCACCATGATCCGGGCCAGCCAGCGGCGCGCGCCGAACCGGTGCAGGGCCATGTTGCTGGGGACTTCCAGCACGATGTAGCCGAGGAAGAAGATCCCGGAGGCGAAGCCGAACTGGGCGGCGGTGAGGGCGAGGTCGCTCCCCATGCCGTTGGGCTCCGCGAACGAGACGGCGGTCCGGTCGAGGTAGTTGACGAAGAACATCAACGCCACGAACGGGACGAGGCGGACTGAGACCTTCTTGATGGCAGTTCTCTCGACTGCCGTGGTGGGCACTGTGGCACCCATGGGCGACTCCTCGGCTCGCCCGGACAACGACGTCCGGGGTGGGTCACGCCGGCGGCACGCAGCGGACGCGTCCGGCCGGGTCGTTCCTCACGCTATGCCTCCCGTTCAAATTGGTCACCAATTTACCAGTGTGGCGACCATCATAGACCCGATGCTGTCCGAACTCTTGACAAACCCGGCCCTTCGGATCGGTGAACCAGCTGGTCAGCGCAGTACCGGAGGGATCTGGTTGACTGGTGACCGTGACCAGTCAGCCTGATCAGCAGTCCCCGGCACCGGATCTCGCGCAGCTTCTGCGCCCGGTCGTGCGCGAGTCCTCCGTGAGCGAGGTCGCCAAGCGCCTCCTCGATCACCTCTCGGCCGGCGACATACGCCCCGGCACCCGGCTGCCGGCCGAACGGCAGCTGGCCGAGGCGCTCGGCGTCGCCCGTTCCAGTGTGCGCGGGGCGCTGTCGGCACTGGATGTCCTGGGCATCATCGAGATCCGCCCCGGCTCGGGCTCCTACGTCCGTGAGGGCACCTCCGAGTTCCTGCCCCGGGCGATCAACTGGGGACTGATGCTCGGCCAGCGCCGTACCCAGGACCTGGTCGAGGTGCGCACCCATATGGAAGGTGTCTCCGCCCGCCTGGCCGCCGAGCGCGCCACCGACGCGGACGTCGCCCTCCTGGAGGGACATCTGAGTCACATGCGGGAGGCCGGTGACGACGTCCAGGCCTTCATCGACGCGGACATCGCCTTCCACCTGGAGTGCGCCCGCATCGCCCGCAACTCCGTCCTGAGTGACATCCTGCACAGCATCCGCGCCCTGCTCCAGGTGTGGATGGAACGTGTGAGCGACCTGGAGGACACGGTCAGCGGCACCCTCTGCGAGCACGACGCCGTCCTCCAGGCCATCCGTGCCCGTGACCCGGAGGCCGCGGACCGCGCGATGGCCGAACACATGCGGATGGCGAGCGCGCGTCTGCGGACGTCCATGGAGCACTGAGCGCAAGAAGGGTGCCGTCGCCCACGACGGCACCCTGTGCGCGCACGTGTCGCGGCGCCGTGCGCAGAGGTCAGAGCCAGGCGGTCGCCAGCCAGGCCGTCACGGACGCGGTCACGACGAGACCGGCGTTGAGCGCGACCTGGCGGTCCCCGAGGCGCAGGTGGACCGCTGTCGCGGCGAGCTGCAGGACGACGAAGCCGAGGGCCGCGACGAGCGCCAGCCAGGGGGCGACACCGCTCAGGGGCGGAAGGACCAGCCCGAGCGCGCCGAGCACCTCGACGGCCCCGATCCCCCTGACGGCGGACAGGGGCATGCTGTCGACCCAGGCCATCATCGGCCGGAGCTGCTCGCGGCTGCGGACCAGCTTCAGCCCGCCGCCGTAGAGGTAGAAGAGGGCGAGCAGGCCGGCGACGATCCAGTAGGCGACGTCCATCGAATTCCTTCAGGGTGCGGGTGAGGGGAGGAGCGCGGGTATGTGCTGATTCCACGGTCCGGGCGCCGCGCTGTCCAAGACCTCTTCCGCGAGATCGATACCGGATGGGTATCGTCGCTGCATGGAGCTACGGACGCTGCGCTATTTCGTGGCCGTCGCCGAGGAACTGCACTTCGGCCGGGCCGCCGCCCGGCTGCACATGAGCCAGCCGCCGCTGAGCCGGGCGATCAAGCGGCTGGAGGCGGAAGCGGGCGCCGCCCTGTTCGTACGGTCCTCCGCCGGCGTCTCGCTCACCCCGGTGGGGGAGGTGCTGCTGGAGGAAGCCCGGGCCCTGCTCGACCGGGCCGACCGGTTGCGCGGACGCGTGGCCGCGGCTGTACGCGACACGTTTCTCACCGTCGGTCTCCTCGGCGACAGCGCCGACCCTGTCGTGCGCCGACTGGCCGAGGACTTCCGTCTGCGTCACCCGCACGTCGAGGTCCGCATCCGCGAGGCCGGCTTGGCGGACCCCACCTGCGGACTCCACGCCGGGCTGGTCGACATCGCCCTGACCCGAGCGCCCTTCGACCGAACGGGCCTGAGCGTGCGGGAGTTGGGTGCCGATCGGGTGGGTGCGCTGCTGCGCGCGGACGATCCTCTGGCCGGTCGTCCCGCCCTGTGTCTCGCCGATCTGGCCGAGCGGCGCTGGTTCGTCTTCCCCGACGGCACCGACCCCGTCTGGGGCGCGTACTGGAGCGGAGGGGAACCGCGTGAGGGCCCGGTCGTGCGCGTGGTCCAGGAGTGCCGCCAAGCCGTCCTCTGGAACGGCACCGTCGGGATGACGCTGCTGGACCACGATCCGGGGGAGGGACTCGTCGTCGTGCCGTTGTCCGACATGGAGCCGAGCCGCTCGGTCGTGGCCTGGCGCGAGGGCGACGCGAATCCGCTGGTCAGGTCGTTCGCATCGGTCGCCGCTGCCGCAGCCGGTCGTAGAGGGCCGCGAAGGCGGTCGCGGTGAGGGGAAAGGTCAGGGCCGCGGCGGTGAGGACGCCGATGATGACGGGTGCGAGGATCCCGGCGTAGTACGCGGCGAAGAAGTTGCCCGTCGCCTGTTCGAGGAAGCCGCGCGTCAACGGCCGCAGCGGCAGGGCGAGTTGTGTCACGAGTCGGATGGCCGCGGCGGTGACCGCGGCGAGCGGCAGCGCGACGGCGAGGACGCGGATCGCTCCCGTGCGTGTCCTCGTCGTCAGCGTCCACGAATGACGCAGCGCCTGGCCGGGACGCAGCCCGGAGGCCGCGGCGGCGGGCGCGAGAGCGAGTGCGAGCCGGAGCAGCACGGCCATGGACACGGCGGCCACGGGGGAGGACGAGACGAGCACGTAGGGCCATGTCCCGCGGGCCAGGGGCAGGGGGGTGTCAAGGGTGTTGCTGGTCAGGCGAGTTGTCAGTTCGTAGGAGAGCACGGGCAGGGACCACACGATCAGGCCGCGCAGCACGTACACGGAGAGGATCGGTACCAGTCGTGCGCGCGGCGAAGGAGCTGACAGGGCTTCCCTCGGCGGCTGTTGGGACCCTGCGGTGGCGACCGCACGGGAGCAGACGTTCTGAAGGACCGCGCTGCCCACTCCGAGCAGCAGCAGATAGAGGGGCAGCGTCCACAGGCCGACCAGCCCCAGACCGGAGCTGTCGTGCGTGTAGGGGTCCTCCAACTGGTGGTAGCGGATGCGCTCGTTGCGCATGTGCGTGAAGAGCGGCCAGGAGAGGGCGAAGACCGTGACGGTCGTGAGGAACCAGGCCAGCGCGGCCAGACCGACGACGCGTGCGGTCGCGGCGGTGAGCGTGCCCCGGTTGCGCAGCAGGACGGCCAACGTGTCTGCCGTGACCCCGCGTTCGGAGATCGTGGCCGTCGTCGGCTGAGCGGTGTCGTGGTGCGGTGGGGGCATGGACGAGCCTTCTGAGCGGACGGGTGCGTTCCCGTGAGGACGTCGGGGGTGCCTCGTACGGTTCTGCGCTGGTCCGCCGGGGGCAGGTGTCTGGTGGTGGGCGCCTTGTGGTGGGCGGCTTGTGGTGTCCGGTGGGTCAGTCCCCGGCCGGGCGCGCGCGCAGGCCGTCGATGATGAGGTCCAGGAGGCGGGCGGCGCGTGCCTCGGCGTCCTCGCGCGGGGGGATGCGCCACAGGACGCTGAGCTGAAGAAGCACGTCCTCCGCGTCGAGGCCGGACTTGAGGTCGCCCGAGGCGGTTCCGGCGTCGAGAAGGGCCGTGATGGCGCCGAGGAACGGCTCGTAGTTCTTGTCGTCCAGTCCGCCGTTGGTCGCCGCGTGGATGACCTCGGACATGCCGTACTTGAGTTTCCCGTAGCGGGCCACCACCTCGAACCACCGGCGCACGGCGTCCAGGGGAGGGAGATCGGCGGCCAGGGTGTGCGCCAGGTCGATGACCTTCTGGATCTCCTGGTGGTACAGCTCCACGATCAGCGCCTCGCGGGTCGGGAAGTGCCGGTACAGCGTTCCGACCCCCACCCCCGCCTGTCTGGCGATCGCCGTCATGGAGGCGTTCGAGGACGCGGCGAAGGCCTCGGCGGCGACATCGAGGATGCGGGCCCGGTTGCTGAGCGCGTCGGTGCGCTTGGCGCGTGCGGGTGGAGCGGGCGGTGTCATGGCAGGTCCCAGTGTCCGGTTGTAAAGCGGAAGGGCTTCCGTTACGTTCCTCGGGAGAGGTTCCGGAAGGGCTTCCGCTTAATTTTGGCACACATCTTGGAGGACGGTCATGACAGAGACGGTTCTGGTCACCGGAGGAACCGGGTACGTCGGCGGATGGTGCGTCGTCGAACTGCTGAGGGGCGGCTACCAGGTCCGCACGACCGTGCGGGACCACAGCAAAGAGCAGGCGGTGCTCGACGCCGTGGCCACCCAGGTGGACGTGGACGGGCGCCTTGAGTTCGTGATCGCCGACCTGACCGCGGACGCGGGCTGGGACGCCGCCGTCAAGGACGTCGACCACGTCCTCCACGTCGCCTCGCCGATGGGCGGCACGGACGCCGTCGATCCCGAGGCCCTCATCGCCACCGCACGCGACGGCGCGCTGCGTGTGCTTCGGGCCGCCACGGCGGCGGGAGTGCGGCGCGTGGTCCTGACCTCCGCCGCCAACACCGCCAGCCCCTCCTCCTACGCCGAGGAGGGTGTCACCGACGAGACGCTGTGGACCGACCCCGACGACCCGACGCTGATCCCCTACCGCCGCTCCAAGACCCTCGCCGAGCTCGCGGCCTGGGACCACATGGCCTCGTACGACGGTCCCACGGAGCTCACCACGATCCTGCCCGGCGCCGTCTTCGGCCCGATCCTCGCCACCGGCACCCTCGGGTCGGTCGGCATCGTCCAGCGGATGCTCACCGGCGCGATGAGCGGGGTTCCCCGTATCGGCCTGGAGATCGTCGACGTCCGCGACCTCGCCGACATCCACGTCCGTGCCATGACCTCCCCGAAGGCGGCGGGCGAACGCTTCCTCGCCACCGGCGAGTTCACCTGGATGCGGGACATGGCCCACGCGCTCAAGGAGGACCTGGGCGAGGACGGCCGACAGGTGTCCACCGAGCAGATCCCCGACGACGTGGTCCGCGGCATTCCCGCGATGAGCGAGATCGCCCCGGCCCTCGGACGCCGCAACCGGCACAGCACGGCCAAGGCGGAGGCCCTGCTGGGCCGGCGCCCGCGCCCGGCCCGCGAGAGCGTCGTCGACTGCGCACGCAGCTTGATCGCGCACGGGGCCGTGTAGGGGCGGAGCGCCGCCGCGAGAGACGTGGCCTGCCCCACGTGCTCCCCGAGGCACCTCACCGTCGTATCCACGTGCGAACGCACGGACCGGCGAACGCACGGACCGGCGAATCCACGGACTGGCGAACCAACAGACCCGCGAACCAACAGACCCGCGAACCGACGGACCCACGAACCAACAGACCGGCGGACCCACGGACCCGCGAACCCACGGACAGGGGAAGGCCCCGATGAACGTACTTCTGCTCGGCGCCACCGGCATGGTCGGCCACGGGATGCTCCATGCCTGTATCGCCGACCCGGGTGTCGACTCCGTCACGGTCGTGGCCCGCCGCACACCCGCTCTGACCCACCCCAAGGTCCGTGTGCTGATCCATCAGGACTTCACCGACCTCACCCCGCTCCGTGAGGAGTTGAAGGGGATCGACACCTGCCACTACGCGATCGGCACCGCGTCCGCGGGTGTCACGGAAGCGGACTACACCCGCGTGACCCGCGACTACGCGCTCGCGGCGGCGCGCGCCCTGCTGGACGCGGGCGCCGACCCCACCTTCGTCTACGTCTCCGGCCGCAGCGCCGACAGCAGCGAGCGGACCTCCGTGATGTGGGCGCGCGTCAAGGGCGCGGCCGAGAACGCGCTGCGGGCACTTCCGATGCGCACACACATTCTCCGCCCGGGATACATCCGTCCTCTCCACGGGGCCCGCGCGTCCTCGTCAGGAGCGCAGGCCTTCTACACGGTGACCGGCCCGCTCTTCCCTCTGCTGCGCCGGATGTTCCCCGACTGGGCCACGTCGACCGAGGCCATCGGCCGTGCGGCCATCGCCCTCAGCCGCCCCGGGAACACGTACCCGGCCATCGTGACGAGCCGTGACATCAACAGGCTCGCCGGCATGTGATCCGACCTGGCCGACCGCGGGTTCGGGGCGAAGTGCGCGTCCGCGCGCTAGGTAGAGGGCACGCAGGCCGACGACCGTTCTGGCGAACTGGTCAGCCACGTCTCGAGGCCCCCGTGCCTGATGCCTGATGCCCGATGCTCGATGCTCGATGCCCGACCGAAGAGTGTCCGGCACCGCTGCGGATGACGCCGCCAGAGGCGTCTCGCCGTCGATCGCCCAGGTCTCCGTCACGGGCACGACGATCTCACGGACGGATCCAGGAGTCCGACGCCCGACACCGGCTCGGTGATGCCGCCGAACCGTCTGCTTCCCGTCCCGGGACAGGTGTGACCCAGCAGGCCAGGGACATGTCTGTCCCGACATCGCTGAAGCAGCCGGGATCTGGTTGTGGAACGGGTCTGAGCTGCACAAACTCATCTCACCGACCCCCTGGCTCGCCTTCGACGGCGAGTGCGGTGTGCCGGTTCGTGTGGCCGCTCGGGCCGACTCCTCCCCCTTGAAAGGGACTTCCGCATGACTTCCGTACGCATCCTCCTGCCCGCTCTCGCGGCAGCAGCCGTGACCGTGCTGGGCGCGGCACCCGTCACTCCCGTCTCCGCCGCATCCGCCCTCGTTGCCCAGGCGGCGGACGCGGAGACGTACCGCAACGTCCACACCGGTCTGTGCATGGACGACAGCGACGGCGGCGGCCTGCGGGGCTGGGAATGCAACCGGCTCAACCACCAGAAGTGGGTGGTCACCCGGCACGCCGACGGCACCCGGCAGCTCTCGAACATGTCCACCGGCAGGTGTCTCGACGACAGCCCCGCCGGTCTGCGCACCTGGCCGTGCAACGGACTCGACTTCCAGAAGTGGACGGTCGAGAAGCTCACCGAGAGCCGCATCCAGTTCAAGAACGTGAAGACCGGGGCGTGCGCCGCCGACCCGGGCGAGAACAAGCGCCTGGTGGCCCTGCCGTGCGTGACCAACTCGGCGAACCAGCAGTGGAAGTAGAGGAGTTCGTCGCGCCTCCGCCCTCGATCCCTCACCCGGTGACCGCACCCCGCGTGTCCCGAATCGCCCGATCATCAAGGAGCACCACCTTGTCCCTCCGCCCCAGCACACCGCGCAGGATGCTGCCCGCCCTCGCCCTCACCTGCCTGACGGCGCCGGCCCTCGCCCTCACCCTGGCGCTCCCGGCCCACGCCGCGACACCGACCGCCTCGACCGCCTCGACGGTGAGCGTCGCCCGGGCCGACGCCTCCTTCCCCACCTGGGGGACACGCTGGGTCGTGCACGCCACGTCGGACATCAACTCGCCGTCCGTCGGCATGATCAACCAGAATTCCGCCGGTCAGGACCGCATCACCGCCGACTACCAGGTCGACACCGGCCGCCGGGTGTGTGAGGGCAGCGCCTGCTCCACCTTCATGGCCCACATCACCGCACCCGTCACGGGCTTCCTGACCGTCGTCGCCGTGGACATCCCCGAGGACCGGCTCCCCGGCGTCCCCGTCCAGAACGAACCTCCCGGCGGCGGCTCCCAGACCGGCTCACGTCAGCGGACGCTGGAACGTGCCGCGACCTGGCTCACCGCCAACGGCGGTCGTCCCGTCCCCTACAGCCAGTCCGCGTACTGGCGGGACGGCTACCGGCAGGACTGCTCCGGCTACGCCTCCATGGCGCTCGGCCTGCCGACGCCCGGCACCAACACCGTAGGCCTGACCAACCGGAACATCACCCGACCCATCTCGATGGGCGAACTCCAGCCCGGTGACCTCGTCATCGACGCCATCGGCAACAGCAACACGCGGCACGTCGTCATCTTCGAACGGTGGACCGACGACGCCCACACCTCCTACCTGGCCTACGAGCAGCGCGGCGGCCCCGGCACGACGCACCGGACGCTGACCTACGGCCTGAACGCGGGCAGCGAGTACCGGGCCCACCGGCCCGTCCAGTACGGCGACTGACCCGTAGCCAGGTGGTGCGCTCGGTCCTCCCCGGGCTGAGCGCACCGCGCGGAACCGCCTCTGCCGTCCTCTCGACGGCGCCGGGAGGCCGCCTCTGCGGCATCGGGACGCCCGAACGGCACCGAGCCGCTCGTACGGCACCGAGCCGCTCCTACGGCCATGCGGGTGAACTGTGTGGCCGGTGAATCGACTCTGCAACCGGCCACCGCACCATCCCCGTTGCACCTCTCATGTCGCAATAAATACAGTCCTGACCTGCTGGGGCACCCCGTCCCAGCCCATGAAGCAGTCAACGGGAACCCTCGTTGCCGAACCTCAGGAGACGTCCGCCATGACGGACAGCGGACAGACCGACCGCCTTGCCGCCCAACGACAGCTGGGCGCGGCGCTGCGTTCCCTGCAGCACCGGTCGGGTCGCACGCTGCGGGATCTGGAGAAGCAGGTTCCCGTCAGCGATTCGTCACTGTCGCGCTACTTCCGTGGTGACGCCGTCGTGCCGTGGGCGGTGGTCGTCGAGATCTGCCGGGCGCTGGACGGCGATCCGAGCGAGTTCCGCGCCCTGTGGGAGACGGCTTCCGGGATGTCGCTGGAACGGCTCGCGGGCGGTGCGGCGCTGCCGCCCGCGCCGGAGGGCAGCGCGCCCTCTGCCGCCTCCGGCTCCCTCGGCCGACGCCTGACGTCGTCGATCAGGCACTCCCGCCTCCGGTCCAGGGGCGTCGCGGCAGTGATCGGCGCCGTGGCGGTGGCCGCGTGCCTGATCGTCTACGGGGCGCAGTACGCCACCGAGCTCATGAGCTCGGACGCGGGCAGGACCTCGTCGAGCAACGGTGCCGAGCGCACCGGCGCGGGCGAGCGGCGAGGCGTCTTCCACGAGGCGGAGAAGGCGCGGATCAACCAGGTGACGATCCGTGACGCCGTCGGGGCGCGCAGCGGCAAGGCGATCGCCCGCATGGACTACCGCGACAGCTTCGTCGAGTTCACCGTCGTCGCGGAGACGGCGGGCCCCCGGGCGATGCGGGTGCGGTACAGCAACGGCTCGCAGGACGATGCCGGCGGCCCGTCCTGCGCCTCGCACAGCCTGTCGGTCAACGGAGTCGTCGCGAACCCCGTCCACTACGCGTACACCGGCTGGGAGAACTGGCGGCAGACCGAACCGGTGACCGTCGCCCTCCAAGAGGGCCGCAACACGATCCGGTTCTCCAGAGGCGATCTCTTCACCGAGCTGGACGGCATCGAGCTCACCTAGCCGCCGCCCTCGCTGTTCCGTGCCTCCCGAGCCCTCACCCTGCCTTCGATCACCCATGCCCTGAACTCTCAGGCCAGGAGGGCCACATGCCCGCTCAGCGCATCATCCGTCGATGGAGTCGATGGACTCCATGGACTCCATGGGGGACAGCCCTCGCTCTTCTGACAGCAGCCCTCTGCCTCGCCCCGGGACACTCCGCGACCGCCATGGACGGCCGGCCCCGGGTCGTGCTCGACCACGACTTCGCGGACCCGGACATCGTCAAGGTCGGCGACGTCTATCACGCCTACGCCACCAGCGACGGCGACCGTCACATCCAGCACGCGACCTCCCGCGACCTGCGGCACTGGACCCTGGACGACAGTGACATGCTGCCCGCACCGGGCGCGTGGGCCGACTCCCGGGCCGAACTCGTCTGGGCCCCGGAGGTGTTCGACGCCGGCGGTACCACCGGCCCCGGCTTCACGATGCTGTACACCGCCCGTGACCGGGCCGGTGGCCGCCAGTGCGTCGGCGTGGCCCGTGCCGCATCACCCGACGGTCCCTTCCTCCCGGTCGGCGACGCTCCGCTGATCTGTCCGTCGGCGACGGGCGGCGCCATCGACGCCTCCACGTACACCGAGAGCGGGCAGCGCTACCTGCTCTGGAAGAACGACGGCAACTGCTGCCACCTCGGCGCGGACACCTGGCTGCACCTCCAGCCCACCACCTGGGACGGCACACGTGTCACCGGAGATCCGATCCGGCTGGTCCGCCAGGACCGGTCCTGGGAAGGCGGGCTGGTCGAGGCCCCCACATTGGTCAAGCGCTCCGGGCACTACGTCCTCCTGTACTCCGCGAACGCCTACGACGGCGGCGCGTACGCGACCGGCTACGCCGTCTCCCGGAACCTGACCGGCCCCTACGTCAAGGCATCCCGCCCCCTCATGACGACGGACACCTTCTCCGACGCCGTACGGGGCCCCGGAGGACAGGACGTGGTCACAGGGCCCGACGGGCGTGACCGCATCCTCTTCCACGGCTGGAGCGACAGGGGCCGGGTGATGCACCTGGCCGATCTGGGCTGGGCCGACGGCCTTCCGGTGGTGCGCGGCAGCAAAGTGATCTACGAGGCGGAGACCGCGCACCTGCGCGACGCGCGCGTCCGCGAGGCCCCGGAAGCGTCCGACGGCAAGGCGGTCGGCCGCATCGACCACCCCGACAGCCACGTCGAGTTCAAGGTGTTCGCCGCGTCGGCAGGCAGCCACACCCTCTCCGTACGGTTCGCGAACGGCTCACTGGAAGCGGACGGTTCACCGGCGTCGGCGACGCACCGCCTGTCCGTCAACGGAACCGACACCGGGACCGTCGACTACCCCCACACCGCCTGGGACAACTGGCGGACGGCCGTCAGGAGCGTCACGCTGAACTCCGGCTGGAACAGCATCACCCTGTCCAAGGGAACCCTCTACGCCGAGCTCGATCTCATCGAGGTCGCCTGACAGCCCCGCACACCCCCGTACGGTCCCGGCCCGCGCCGTCCGCCGGGTGAGGCGGGCGGTCGGGGGAGGGGCCGAGGACCGCTACGCTCAGCGGGTGTTCGAATCGGCAGCAACCGCCTGGACCGGCAGCCGGCCCGCGTTCAAGGCCCGCTGGAGCGGTCTGGGTGTCCTGACGCGGGACGCGGTGGGCACCGCCCTGCTCGCCCCTGTGGCGTTCCTCCCGGCGATGGCCCCGCTCGGCGCCCAGTTCGGCGACCTGCCGCAGCGCCCCTACGACCCGCTCGGCGTGTTCCTCACCGTGGCCCTGTGGCTGCCCCTGGTGGGACGCCGACGCCTGCCCGGCACGTGTCTGGCACTGATCGCCCTGGCCTTCGGAGCACGTGAACTGGTCGGCTACCCGCCGACGTTCGCGAGTCTCAGCCTCTACATCGCCCTCTACAGCGCGGGTGCGCACAGCGGCCGGACCGCGATCCGGGTCGCGCCCTGGGCGGGTGCCGCGGCCTTCGTGGCGTTCGCGCTGGCCCTGCATCACCGGGGCTCGCCGCAGCAGTTCCCCGACTTCGTCGTCATGTTCCTGGTGCTGGCCGCGTTCTGGGGCGTGGGCGGCGCCATGCGGGCGAGGCGGGCCGCCGAGAAGGAACGGCGCCGTCTCGCGGCGGAGACCGCCATCGCCCGCGAACGGGCCCTCATCGCACGGGAGTTGCACGACGTCGTGACCCATCACGTCACGGCGATGGTGGTCCAGGCGGACGCGGCGCAGTTCCTGCTCGCCGACGCGCCGGACCGGGTCGCCACCGGGCTCGGCGCGATCAGCGACTCGGGACGGCGGGCACTGACCGACCTCCAGCAGCTGCTGGGTCTGCTGAAGACCTCCGACACGGTGGAACGCGGGCCCACTTCAGCCGACTTGGAGGAACTGGTGGGGCAGACCAGAGCCGCGGGCCAGCCCGTCGAACTCACCGAGGACGGCGAGCGGCGGCCGATGGGCTCCGCAGTGGAACTGGCCGCCTACCGTGTCGTCCAGGAGGCCCTGACCAACGCCCTCAAGCACGCTCCGGGCCACCGCACAAAGGTGGCGGTCCGGTACGGGGACACGGAGGTCGAGGTCGAGGTGACCACGGAGGGCAGGCCCCTCGCCGCGACGGCCGCCGTCCGCGCGTCCGCACCGCTGGGACGCGGCGGCGGACACGGACTGGTCGGACTCCGTGAACGCGTCAGCGTGTGCGGCGGTGAACTCCTCACCGGAGCAAGGCCGGACGGCGGCTTCGGCGTGCACGCCCGCATCCCGGTCGGGGGAGCGGTATGACGGTCAGAGTGCTGGTCTGCGAGGACCAGGAGCTGGTGCGGGCCGGCTATGTCACCATCCTCTCCGCCCAGCCCGGCCTGGAGGTCGTGGGCGAGGCCGCCGACGGGCGCGCGGGGGTGGAGGCGGCCCTGCGGCTGCGCCCCGACGTGGTGGTGATGGACATCAGGCTGCCCGTCCTCGACGGTATCGAGGCGACCCGGCAACTGGCCGGGCCCGACGTGGCCGAGCCCATGAAGGTCCTGGTCGTGACCACCTTCAACCTCGACGAGTACGTGTACGAGGCGCTGCGCGCCGGGGCGAGCGGCTTCCTGCTGAAGGACGCGCCGCCGCGCGAGCTGGTCGACGGCATCCGCACCGTGGCGGCGGGCGAGTCGCTCCTGGCACCCGCGGTGACCCGGCGTCTGGTGGGCCGGTTCGCCGACCGCATCCGCCCCGCGGCGGCTCGCGCGACCGCCGTACCGGACGCGGTGTCGGCGCTCGCCCCACGGGAGATCGAGGTGCTGCGGCTGATCGCCGAAGGGCTGTCGAACGCCGAGATCGCCGACCGGATGGTCCTCAGCCGCGAGACGGTGAAGACGTATGTCTCCCGCATCCTCACCAAACTCGACCTGCGCGACCGGGTCCAGGCGGTGGTGCTCGCTCATCGGGTGGGACTCGTGACCTCCGACGGCTGACCGCCGACCGGCCGAGGCCGAGGTGTCCCCCGCGAGAGCTACACGCAGGTGTCCACCGTGAGGGGACGTCCGGGCCCCCGTCGGCTTGTAGCGTCCTCCTCATGTCCTCCCTCAACGCGTCAGCGCGGTTGCAGTCCCTGAAGGCCCTGTTCGACCAGGCGCCCGTCGTCCCCTCCCGCCGGGTGTACCCGGCCGGTGTGCGTCTCGTCGTGATGACGGTGGCCCTGGTCGTGGTGACGGCGCTCGCCGCCGGGGTGCGGGCGCTGGCCGGGGACAACTTCCTCCTCTCCCTCGTCGGCGGCGCGCTGATCGTCTGCGGCGCCCTGTGCGTGTACGCCTTCGGCATGCGCCGCCTCGAACAGCGGCCGGTCACCGAACTCGCCCCGGTGCAGGCCCGGTCGGGGCTGCTCACCGGCACGCTCACCGGGTTCGGCCTCTTCACGGCCACGCTCGTGCTCATCGCCCTGTTCGGCGGCTACGGCACCGAGGGCGGGGTGTCGATCGCGGGTCTGCTGACCGTGTTCGGGCTGATGACCGGGGTCGCCGTCACCGAGGAACTCCTGTTCCGCGGGGTGCTGTTCCGGCTGGTGGAGGAACTCGCCGGTACGAAGGGCGCGTTGATCGTGTCGGCGGTTCTCTTCGGCGGGCTGCACCTGCTCAACCCCAAGGCCACGGTGTGGGGCGCGCTCGCGATCGCCGTCGAGGGCGGCGTGATGCTCGGCGCCGTGTACGCCGCCACCCGCAGCCTGTGGCTGCCGATCGGTGTGCACTTCGGCTGGAACTTCGCCCTGAGCGGTGTCTTCGGGGTGACGGTCTCCGGCGACGACAGCGGCCCCGGCGGACTGCTGCACGGCGCGCTCACGGGCCCCTCGGTCCTCACCGGCGGCACCTTCGGCCCGGAGGCGAGCCTCTTCGCCATCCTCGTCTGCTCGGTCCCCACCGTCTACTTCCTGCGGGCGGCCCGCCGCCAGGGCCGGCTGTTCCCCCGGGGCGCTGCCGCCCGCGAGGCGGAGCAGCAGCCGGCCATCTGACCTCAGCCCCCCGTCCCGCCCCGCGCCGCCCCGGCTCCCGCCGAGGGCGGCGCGCCCGCGTTCCCCCGGCGACGCCATCCGGCGTTACCGCTCCGTTTCCCAGGTTAATTTCCGCGTTCAACCTCTTGGCTGGATCCCGTCACCTGGTTATCGTTCACGCACTTCACTCAATCGTTCCGCTGAACGAATAGCGAGAGAGACGGTCGGTACATGCCCGACATCCACCTCCCGGGGCGCCGCTCGGTGCTCGCCGCGGGCGCGGCCTCGGCGGCCACGCTCGGGGCGTCCTGGCTGCTCACCGGCTGTACGGGGGCGGCCGTCACCCCCGACCTGACCGCCGCCACCCCCACGGACGGCCCCGACCGCGGCGGCACCCTGCGCATCGCCCGGCCGCCCGCCTCCGACGCCGAGACGCTCGACCCGGCCAGCTCCCTGTCCGCCTACGAGTACCTGGGCGCCCTGTACAACCGGCTGGTCCGCGTGGGCGACGACGGTGAACTCGCCCCCGACCTCGCCGAGTCCTGGGAGAGCGACGACAAGGCCCACACCTGGACCTTCCGGCTCCGCGAGGGCGTCACCTTCCACAACGGCCGCGCCTTCACCTCCGCCGACGCCGCCTACACCCTGCGGCACATCCTCGACGAGGCGACCGCCTCGCCCCAGGCCGCCGTCCTCGCACCCCTCGTCGACCCGAAGACGCTCGGCACCCCCGACGCGCACACCCTTGTCGTCCCGCTGAAGACGCCGAACGCCGAGTTCCCCAGCCTGCTCACGCACTACAACTGCTACGTCATCCCCGACGGCAGCGCCAAGGGCATCGGCCGCACCGGGATCGGCACCGGCCCCTTCAAGCTGGAGTCGTTCACCCCGGCGGGGCCCGGCCGCGTCACCGCCCACCGCGACCACTGGGCGGGCCGGCCCGTCCTGGACGCCATCGACTTCTACTCGGTCGCCGACATGTCGGCCCGCTCCAACGCCCTGCTCGCGGGTCAGGTCGACCTGCTCTCCCAGACCAACCTCGACTTCGCCACCGCCCGCGTCGTCGCCGCGTCCGACCGGGCCACCATCGCTCGCGTGAAGAACGCCCAGTGGTACGTGCTGCCCATGCTCACCACGGAGAAGCCCTTCACCGACGTCCGCGTCCGGCAGGCCATGAAGCTCGCCTACGACCCCGAGCACGTCGTGAAGGTCGCCCTCCAGGGAGCGGGCACCGCCGGCTGGGACAACCCCGTCCCGCCGAGCGACCCCGCCCACCTCGCGGCCCACCCCGAGCACGACCCCGAGAAGGCCCGCCACCTGCTCAAGCAGGCCGGCCACGAGGATCTCGCCGTCGACCTGTACACCTCGTCGTACGACCCGCTCTTCACGCCGATGGCGCTGGCCTACCAGGACTCCGCCAAGCGGGCCGGGATCCGCGTCCGGGTCAAGACGGCCGCCGCCGACTCGTACTACACGCAGATCTGGATGAAGAAGCCCCTGATGGCCACCTACTGGTTCACCGGGCGGCCCGTCGACCAGCTCTTCACGCAGATCTTCCGCGGCGGCTCCTCCTACAACGAGACCGCCTGGGCCGACAAGGACTTCGACGCGCTCCTCGACCGCGCCCGCGCCGAGACCGACGACACCCGGCGACGCGACCTCTACGGCGAGGCCCAGACGGCGGTGATCGAGAGAGGCGGGGCCATGACCCCGATGTTCGCCGACCGGCTCGTCGGCATCTCCCGCAAGGTCCGCGGCTACGCCGAGCACGGCTTCGAGTTCGACTACCTCAACATCGGTGTGAAGGGGGCCTGACCATGCTGTCGTTCACTCTCCGCAGGGCCGCCTCCGCCATAGGCACCCTGCTGCTCTCCTCCCTCCTCGTCTTCCTCGCCGTGCAGGCCCTGCCCGGCGACGTGGCCACCCAGATCCTCGGCAAGGACGCCACCCCCGACGCCGTCGCCGCACTGCGCGGCACACTGGGCCTGGACCAGCCCGCGTACGAGCGCTACCTCGACTGGATCAAGGGCGCCCTGCACGGCGACTTCGGCACCTCGCTCGTCTCCGGGAAGGAAGTCGGCGGCGAAGTCGCCTCCTACCTCGGCAACTCGGCGCTCATCGCCCTGATCACCGTCCTGTTCGCGGTCACCGGCTCGCTCGTGCTCGGCGTCCTGGCCGGCCTGTACCGCGACCGCTGGCCCGACCACCTCATCTCGACGGTCAGCCTCGTCGGCATGAGCGTCCCCGAGTTCGTCGTCGCGACCGTGCTGGTGCTCTGCTTCTCCGTCGCGCTGCCCTGGTTCCCCGCCGTCGTCCTGTACGGCCCCGAGGCGAGCGTCGGCCAACTCCTGCCCGCCGTATGGCTGCCCGCCCTCTCCCTCGCCGTGGTCATGGCCGCCTACATCGTCCGGATGACCCGCACCTCGGTGATCGACGTCATGGCCGGCGAGTACGTCACCACCGCCCGCCTCAAGGGCCTGTCGACCTGGCGGGTCGTCACCCGGCACGCCCTGCCCAGCGCTCTGCTGCCCACGCTCCACGTCGTCGCGCTCAACATCGCCTGGCTCGCGGGCGGGGTCGCCGTCGTCGAGAACGTCTTCAACTACCCCGGCATCGGCAAGCTGATGCTGTCCTCCGTCCAGAACCGCGACCTCCCCGTCATCCAGGCCATCGCCCTCATCAGCGCCGTGATCTACGTCGTCTGCAACCTCGCCGCCGACCTCGGCGCCATGGCCCTCAACCCCCGGCTCCGCACCCGAGGCAGGACCCGATGACCACACTCGACACCACCCCCGCCGCCCCCGTGGCCGCCCCGCACGCCCTGACCCGGGCCTGGCGCACCCTGCGCTCCTCGCGCACCGCGCTCATCGGCCTCGCCGTCGTCGCCGTCCACGTCCTGGTCGCCCTGCTCGCCCCGCTGCTGACCTCGTACGACCCTGTCGCCAACGACGCCTCGCAGGCCCTGCTCGGCCCGAGCGCCGAGCACCTCGCGGGCACCGACCAGTACGGCCGTGACGTCCTCGCCCGTGTCCTGTACGGCGGGCGCTATGCCCTCGGCGTCTCCGTGGCCGCCACCCTCGTCACCGTCCTGATCGGCACGGTCGTCGGCTGCGCGGCGGCCCTGCGCGGCGGCTGGTTCGACGACGTCCTCGGCCGGGTCCTGGACGCGATCCTCTCCGTCCCCTCGATCCTCGCCCTGCTGGTCGTCGTCACCGCCCTCGGCACCGGCCCGGCCGTGATCGTCCTGGCCATCGCCGTCGTCTACGTCCCCCAGGTCGTGCGGGTGGTACGCGGCGCCGCGCTGGCCGTCGTCCCCATGGACTACGTCACCGCCGCCAGGGCCCGGGGCGAGAGCACCTGGGCGATCCTGCGCCGCGAGGTCCTGCCGAACATCACGGACGTGGTCTGCGTGGAGTTCGCGATGCGCGCCTCCTGGGTCGTGCTGCTGATCTCCTCGCTGTCCTTCCTCGGCTTCGGCGCCGACCCGCCGACCCCCGACTGGGGACTCATGGTCGCCGAGAACCGCACCGCGATCACCGTCGTCCCCCTGGCGAGCCTCGCTCCCATCATCGCCCTGGCCACCCTCGTGGTCGGGCTCAACCTCGCGGCCGACGGCCTGTCCAAGGCATGGGGCGTCGACCGGATCAGGGAGGGCTCCTGATGGCCACCGCCGCTCGGACCGGGGAGGACTCCCGATGACCACTGTCGTATCCGTCAACTCCCTCAGCGTCGCCTACCGTTCCGGCGGGCGGGACGTCCCCGTCGTGCACGACGTGTCGCTGGAGGTCGCCAAGGGGCGCACCCTCGCCCTCGTCGGCGAGTCCGGCAGCGGCAAGTCCACCGTCGCGGCCACCCTGTTGGGCCACCTGCGGCACGGCTCCCGCATCACCGACGGCAGCGTGCATGTGGACGGACAGGACGTGTTCGCCCTGTCCGCACGGGAGTTGCGCCGGCTGCGTGGCGGCACCGTCGCCATGGTCGCCCAGAACGCCGGACACGCCCTGACCCCCACCATGCGGATCGGCGCGCAGATCGAGGAGGCCGGCGGCGAAGTACCCGTCATCGACCTGCTCGACCAGGTACGGCTGCCCCGCCCCGCCGAACTCGCCCGCCGCTACCCGCACGAACTCTCCGGCGGACAGCAGCAGCGCGTCGCCATCGCCATGGCCATCGCCGCCCGGCCCAAGGTGCTCGTCCTCGACGAACCCACCACCGGCCTGGACGTCGTCACCCAGCGCAGCGTCCTCGACCTGATCGCCGCCCTGCGCGACGAACTCGGCCTCGCCGCCGTCCTGGTCAGCCACGACCTCGGAGTCGTCGCCCACATGGCCGACGAGGTGTGCGTCCTGAAGTCGGGCCGGATCGTGGAGTCCGCCCCCACCCGCACCCTCTTCGCCCAGCCCCAGGACCCCTACACCAGACGGCTGCTGGCGAGCGTGCCGCGCCTGGACGACGCCGGTCTCGCCATCGTCGACGAGTTGGGCGAGCGGACCGTCCGCTCCAAGGCGTCCGTGCCCGCGGACGCGCCGGTCGCCGTCTCGGCGCAGGCCGTCACCATCGACTACGGCAGCACCCGCGCCGTCCATGGAGTCGGCTTCGAGGTCCGCCGCGGCGAGATACTCGCCCTGGTCGGCGAGTCCGGCAGCGGCAAGTCCACCCTCGCCTGGACCCTGGCGGGCCTGCGCACCCCGTCGGGCGGCACGCTGCGGCACGACGAGGGCGACCTCGCCCGGCCCGCCGGCAAGCGCCCCCTGACGCTGCGCCGCCGGGTCCAGCTGGTCTTCCAGAACGCCGACACCTCCCTCAACCCGCGGCGCTCCGTCGGCGACGCCGTCCGCCGCCCCTTGCGGTTCTTCGGCACCGCCCCGGACCGCGCCCAGGCCGCCGAACAGGCCCGCCGCCTCATCGCCGACGTACGGCTCGACCCCGCGTTCGCCGACCGCCTCCCCGCCCAGCTCTCCGGCGGCCAGCGCCAGCGCATCGGTATCGCCCGCGCGCTGGCCGGCGAACCGGACGTCCTGATCGCCGACGAGATCACCACCGCCCTCGACGTCTCCGTCCAGGCCGAGGTGCTGCGCCTCCTGGACGACCTGCGCCGTGAACGCGACCTGGCGTGCCTGTTCATCAGCCACGACCTCGCCGTGGTCCGCGGCATCGCCGACCGGGTCGTCGTGCTGCGCCACGGAGTCGTCGTCGAGGAAGGCCCGACGGAAGCCGTGTTCACCGCACCCGGCCACCCCTACACCCGGCGGCTCATGGCGGCGGCCCTGGAACCCGACCCCGACGCCGCACCCCCGGCCGACGAGACGGCGGACTGGGCCGACGACACCGACACCACCGGCATGTGGACGGACCAGGGCGCCGGGCACCGTGTCCGCCGCTGGCGCCCCGTGACCTCCGGACCCCTCAACACCCCAGTCGCAGAAGGAGTTTCGTGAAGTACCGCGACCAGTTCGAGCGCCAGGTCGTCCGCGAGGACGTCTGGATCCCCACCCGGGACGGCGGGACCCGGCTGCACGCCCGCGTCTGGCGGCCCGTGGACGCCGAGTCCGACCCCGTACCGGCGCTGCTCGAATACCTCCCGTACCGCAAGAGCGACTGGACCGCCCCGCGCGACGCCCAGCGCCACCCCTGGTACGCCGGACACGGCTACGCCTCCGTGCGCGTCGACATCCGCGGCCACGGCGACAGCGAGGGCACCCCGGGCGACGAGTACGACGAACAGGAACTCGCCGACGGCGTCGACGTCGTCAACTGGCTCGCCGCGCAACCCTGGTGCACCGGCAAGGTCGGCATGTTCGGCATCTCCTGGGGCGGCTTCAACTCCCTCCAGATCGCCGCCCTCGCCCCCGAACCCCTCAAGGCGATCGTCACCGTCTGCTCCACCGACGACCGCTACGACAACGACGTCCACTACACGGGCGGCGCCGTCCTCGGCATCGACATGCTCGCCTGGGCCGGCACCATGCTCGCCTTCGCCTCCCGGCCCCCGGACCCGGCGAGCGTCGGCGCCGACCGCTGGATTCCCCTGTGGCGCGAACGCCTCGACGCCCTCGAACCGTTCCTGCCCACCTGGCTCTCCCACCAGCAGCGCGACGCCTACTGGAAGCACGGCAGCGTCTGCGAGGACTACGGCGCGATCAAGGCCGCCGTCCTCGCCGTCGGCGGCTGGCACGACCCCTATCGGGACACCGTGCTGCGCCTGGTGGAGCACCTGCCCGCCGACCGGGTGCGCGGCCTCGTCGGCCCCTGGTCGCACCAGTACCCCGACCGCGGACTGCCGCCCGGCCCCGCGATCGGCTTCCTCCAGGAGACCCTGCGCTGGTGGGACCAGCACCTCAAGGGCACCGAGACCGGCGTCATGAGCGAGCCCCTGCTCCGCGCCTGGGTCAACGACCCGGTCCCGCCCGCCACTTCGTACGAGGAGATGCCCGGCCGCTGGGTCGGCGAGAGCGAGTGGCCCTCGCCGCGCGTCAGTTGGGACGAACGGCCCCTGGGTGACGGCCACGACCCCGTGCTCGTCCGGTCGCCGCAGCACACCGGGCTCGACGCCGGCCGCTTCTTCCCCTTCGGCAACGCGAGCGATCTGCCGCCGGACCAGCGGGAGGAGGACGGACGGTCCGTGTGCTTCGACTCGGCACCCCTCGACGGGCGCGCCGAGATCCTCGGCCGCCCCCGGGTCCGTCTGCGCCTCGACAGCGCCACGCCGCGCGCCCACGTCGTCGTCCGCGTCTGCGACGTGGCACCCGACGGGTCGTCCACGCTCGTGACGCGCGGTGTCCTCAACCTGCTCAGCCGCCACGGCCGGGACCGGGCCGTGGAGTGGACGCCCGGCACGTACGAGGACGTCGAGGTCGAGCTGACGGGCATCGGCTACGCCTTCCCGCCCGGCCACCGCGTCCGGGTCGCCGTGTCCGACACCTACTGGCCCTGGGTGTGGCCGCACGGTGAACGCACCGCGCTCACCGTGGTCCCCGCCGACAGCGCCCTCCTGCTGCCCGTCCTGGCACCCGGCGAGGAACGCCCCGTCGTCTTCGAGGAGCCCGAGCAGGCGCCCCCGCTGGCCGTGACCTACGACGCGCCCGCCGCGCCCCGCCCGGAGCGGCTGGTCACGCACGACGTCGCGACGGGGGAGTGGACCCTGGAGGTCGACCCCAACTACGGCGGCTCACGCACCTACCCCGACGGGCTGCGCTACGAGGAGGAGGCGCGCGAGACCTACCGCATCCGCCGCGACGACCCGCTGTCCGCGACGGCCGTCTCCGAATGGCGCATCCGCCTGCGGCGCGAGGACGGCTACGACGCTGAGATCATGGCCCGGACGGAGCTGCGCGCCACGGGCGCGGACTTCGTGACCGACAGTCGCGTCGAAGCACGGGCGAACGGAGAGACAGTGGCCAAGCGCGCATGGCAGCACACCATTCCGAGGACGTCGGGATGACCGCCGCCAAGTCACCGCGCCGGGCGGTGGCCGCCGCCGACCGCACCCGCCAGCCCACCGAGGTACGGCGACGGCTCATCGTCGAGGCGGCCGTGCCCCTCATCGCCGAACGCGGCTACGCGTCGGTCGGCGTCCGGGACGTGGCCGCCGCGGCCGGGGTGTCCGTCGGCACGGTCACCTACCACTTCGGCAGCGTCCAGGAGATCCTGTCCGAGGCGATGGTGCTGCACATCGAGCGGTACTACGCCGAGCTGATGGAGGCCACCCGGCGGGCCGAGAGCGGCTCGGAGGCCCTCGGGCTCCTCATCGACGCCCTGTTCACCGAACACACCGACCGGCACTGGCGGATGTGGTTCGACTACTGGAACGCGGGCGACCAGACGACGGACGACGCCTTCACCCGCGGCCAGGCCCAGCGCTACGAGGCCTGGCACCTGCACATCAGGTCCCTGGCCGAACGAGGCGTGACCGACGGCGACTTCACCGGCGGCGACCTCGACGGCTTCACCCTGCGGTTCGTCGCCCTGGTCGACGGTCTGGCCCTGCAACGGCTCCGCCAGGCACCGCCGTTGACCACCGAGGACGCCCGCCGTCACCTGCACCGATTCCTCCGCAACGAGCTCGGCTGAGCCCCGGAACCGGCCTGGCCGTGCCCTCGGGCACACCCGGGCCGGCCCCTGGCCCCCCTGGATCCTGACCCTGGCCCGGGGTCAGGTCCCGCTGATCGTGATGGCGATGTCCGTGATGTTCAACGGGAACTGGCCGACGGAGGCCGGCTCCCCGGTGAGCACGTTCAGGCTGTACAGGGACGGCGTACTGGCGCCGTAGGGCGTGAGACTCGCGAACGCCGCGATCGACGTGGTCTTGCCGTTGGTGAGGTAACTGAAGATGTCCAGGCCCGCGTTGGTGCCCGCGTCGAAGCCGAGGAGACCGGTGGTGACGAGGCTGCCCGCGTTCGGCGGCGACTGGATGACGACCTGGTCGTTGAAGGTGTCGATGTCGATCAGGGTCGTCCCCGTCGAGCCGACCAGGTCGTTGTTGGTGTAGCCCGCGGCCGTCACGCCCTGTGCGGCGGTGGTCGCCGGCGGGATGTTCAGCGCGCTGTCGGTGACCGTGGTGTGGTCATTGAGGTTGTGCCGCAGATTCTGCCCGTAGTCGCTGATCACGCGCAGACGGTCGGCGGCCGGGTTGAAGTCGATGTCGAACGTGGTGCCGTACAGGGCGACCTGGAGCTGCGAGACCTTGGTGACGACCACGTCGGCGGTGGTCGGCGGGGTCGTGATCGTGTAGATGCCGCCCTTGTCGCCGAGGCCGTACATCAGGTTGTTCTGGACGCGATGGTCGATGCCCACGAGCTTCGTGTCGCCCGACAGACCCGTGACCACCCGCACCCAGTCCAGGACCTGCGGCCGGTCGGTGGCGAAGGTGGCCATCAGGGTGCCGTCGCCGGTGATGCCGAAGGCGCGCAGGCTGGGGGTGGCGTCGGGAGCGGCGGAGCTGGAGCCGGGGGCGCCCACGAGGAGCGCGGTCGCCGCGGACATCGTGGCCACCGCCGCGACGGCTCTCTTTTTGATCCCTGACTTCATTCGTTTTCCTCCCGTTGGACGTACGACGTTTCCCGGTGTGCGGGACGAATGCGGTTTCGCGGTCTCATTAGGTCCGGAACACGTCGGCCCGACAAGCGGATCGGGCGAAGAGAATGCCCCGATGTGGGAACTTTGCGCCGCGTGACAAAACCCCGCCACCGTGGCCTTCGCCGTTTTGCGCGGCGGGACAAACAGCGGTCCGGATTTCGTCTGACGACGCCTTCGCCGTGATGGCATGCTCACGGCCATGGGGAGTCTCATCGCCGAACTGGCCCGTCAGGCACCGGCCAACGCGCGCCGTGAGGTCGACACCTATGTACGCGAGATCCCGGAATTGGGGGCGGCTCCACGGAATTCCAGAGTCCTCGCGGAAACCCTCGAGTACTCGGTCTGGCTCAGACGCAGAACCATCGAACTCGCCCCCGGGAACGCCCTGCTGACCGATTCCGACCTTGGCCATATCTCGACGATGGGAGCTTCGCGGGCCGCCGCCGGAATGTCGCTGGAATCCCGGCAGCGCATCCTGCGGGTCCATACCGCGCTCATGCTGCGCGAGATCAACGAGGCGACCGAGAACCAGCGCGGCGGAGAACTCGACGAACTCATGCGCATCATGGCCTGGTTCGCCCCGCAGGGCGAACGCGGCATCGGCGCGTACTGCCGCGGATTCGTCTCCGTGCTGCGGCGCAGAATGCCGTACGTCGAGCAAGTCGCCCAGCTCGTCAGGTCGTTGCTGACCGACGACCCGCTGGCGGAGGAACTCGCGCGCGCCGTGGGGCTGGAGACCGCGAGCCACTACATGGTGACCGTCATCCGCGCCCCGGCCGCTCCCGCGGACGACGGCACCGTGGTGAAACAGGTCGAGGCCCTCGTCAGGGCCCGGCGCGTCCCGGCGGCGTGGGTGCCCGGAGGGTCACAGGGGGTGGTGAGCGGGGGACCGGGCGGCGCATCGGAAGGGGGCGAGCTGATCGCTCTGGTGCCCGCCGGGGAAGCGCAGCCGTGGCAGCCGTCGGACCCCGGCGAGGTCCCCGGCCGGGTTCCCGCCGAGGTGAGCGGCCTCCTGACGGACTTCGCCGACGCGCTGGCCCTGCCGTGCGCCGCCGGTGTCGCCGGAGCGGCCCGTTCCGGCCTGGCCGAGGCCCTCGACCGGGCCCGCCGGATCAGCGCGGCGGCTCCGCTGCGAACCGGCTCGGCGCGAGTACGGCCGTACACCGTCGCGGACGTGTTCGCCGAACTCGCCGTCGCCGACGTGCCGTTCGCGGACGCCTGGCTGGAGACGGTCGCCGTACGCCTCGACGACGGCCCCGACCTGCTGCGCACCCTCGACGCCTACTACCGCCACGACATGAACCGGACCCCCGCGGCGGCCTCCCTCAACGTCCATCCGCGCACCCTGGACTACCGGCTCCGCCGTGTACGGGAGCTGACCGGCCTGGACCCGGCGTCCACGCACGGCGTGCGCACGCTCACGTGCGTGGTCACCCGCCGCCTGTCAGGCGCGTGGACGTGAACGGTCACGGCCTGCCCGATACCCTCCGCACCCGCCCTGACCTGCCCCTTTCGTCCCCGTAACCGGAGTGATCGGCATCCCCGGCCTGATGGTCGCGGTTGCCTGACAGCCTGCCCCGGCCCTAGGGTGAATGCGCTTTCATCTCGGCTCCGGGCCCGCCTCGGAGCAACGCGTGACCAGCACGGAACGGGGGATCGATCATGAAGGGCGCCGCATCGTGAACGCCACACCCACGGTGTACGACGTCGCCGACCGCTCCGGCGTCTCCATCGCGACCGTGTCCCGGGTCTACCGCAACCCCGACTCCGTACGGGCCGCCACCCGGGAACGGGTCCTCGCCGCCGCACGCGAGCTGGGATACGTGCCCAGCGGCAACGCCCGTGGTCTCGCGAGCCGTTCCACCGACGTGCTCGGCCTGTGCTTCCCCGACTACGCCGACCCCGACACCGCGGACATCGAGGACGACGACGCGGCGATGCTCTACTCGGACCAGATCATCCGGGGCATGGAACGCGCCGCCCGGCGCCACGGCTACGCCCTGCTGATCGCGGCCTCGCTCGCGGGCGGCCCCGAGAGCCTCGTCGCCAAGGTCGCCGGCCGGGTCGACGGCTTCGCGGTGCTCGCGCGCACGGTCCCGACCGAGGAGCTGGAGGTCATCTCGCGGCGGCAGCCCGTCGTCATGCTGGCCGGACCGCGCGCCGACCCCTCCCTGGACCACCTCGACCATGTGGAGGTGGCGAACGAGGACGGCCAGTACGAGCTGACCCGCCATCTGCTGCACGACCACGGGCTGCGCCGCCTTGCCTACGTCGGGGTCGACGAGACGTCCCCGGACGTGGAGGCGCGATTCCGCGGGTTCCGCCGGGCGTGCGCCGAGGCGGGCGTCGCCCCCGGGCCGGAACCCGCGCTGCGGATGCCGATGATGACGCGGGCGGAGGGCGCCCGTGCCGCGGACCTCCTGTGCGACGGGGGCGGGGAGCCCTTCGAGGCGTTCGTCTTCGCCAACGACCAGATGGCCGTGGGAGCGCTCCAGGCGCTCGACCGACGCGGTGTGTCCGTCCCGGACACGGTGGCCGTCACCGGGTTCGACGGCATCCCGCTCAGCCGTATCGTCCGCCCCTCGCTGACCACGGTGCGCCAGCCGATGGTCCGGCTCGGCGAACAGGCAGCCGAACTGCTCATCGCACGCCTGCGCGGCGAGAGCGGCACGGAACCGGTCTCCCTCATGCTCCCGGTGAGCCTGGCCCGCCGGGCGAGCTGCGGCTGCCCGGACACGGGCCCGGGACCGCTGGGCGCGGTCTGACGACACCCGTGTGCGTGGCGCGGCCTGACGCTTCCAGCACGGAGGCGGCCTGGGGCCGGGCCATGGGCGGCTCCGTGGCCAAGGGGGACGGGACGCTTGGTTGCCGCGCCGCCCCCCCAGCGGGGATGCCCGATCCCGCACTTGCCCCTCGCTGACCGCCTCGGGCCGGTCGAGCCGATGGTCCGGCCCGGCGAGCAGCGCGCCGGGCTCCTGACCCGCAGGGTGAGCTGCGACTGTCTGAACGGGGCCCTGGGGCTGAACCGGGCCCCGGGGCGCTGGGCGCGATGTGACGACTCCGGGACGTCGGGCGAGGTCTGAGGCCGGAGGCGGTTCTGCGGTCGTGGGTGACGGGGTCGCCTGAGCAGGGGGCCAACCTGATAAGCAGGGTGCGAGGTGGCCAAGCGGGGGGCGTGGTGGTCGGAGCTGTAGTCGAGCGGGGCGTCCGGCTCGGAGTACGGATCGGGTCGGTCCTGGCGGCAGTCTTCGGCTCTCTGGCGGTCGTGGGCGCGGTGATGTGGCTTCGCACGGGGCTGCACGACGCCCTGACAGGTCTCATGCGGGGCGGTGTCGTCGTGGGCGGGAGCCTGGGGGTCGGTGTCGTGCTCGGCGCAGCCACCGGTGCGGCGCTTGCTCTGTCGCCCGAATGGCTTGCCGCCCGGGCTCCGTTGCGGGGGCTGCTCGCCGGCTGTGTCGCGGGCACGATGTACCTCGGTGAAACCATCGTTGTGGCAGTCGCCTGGGACGGCGGCTACGGACCGATGCTTCTCACGCTCCTTTCCACGCCCGTGGTGGGTGGCGTGGCTGCGGTGCACAGCGGGGACGTCCTGGGACGTACCCACTATCACCCGTGGTTGACGAGTGAAGGGCGCGCAAAGGGCTGGTCACGGCGCCTGGATCGGGTACTGGGTCCACGTGCGGACGGGTGACGCGGGGGCGAGATTCGTCTTCGATTCGGCGCGGGCGTCGGGGAAGCGGATGCAGACGCCGATGGCGGCGACCTGTCAGCCGTGGCTTCGGTGGCCGGTCCCGTTGAGGGCGTAGTGGCGCAGGGCGGCGAAGTCCGGCTCGATCCAGTTCGGCCGCGATCTGGAGGTGGATGGGAAGACCAGCCCGATGTCGTTCGCCTGGCTGGGGTACACGACCCCGTCCCTTGCCTTTGATGACCATGGACCGTCGGCCGAGGGTCCGGCTCGGCGAACAGCCCGCCGCATGAGCTGTGGCCGCCCGGACACGGGCCGACGTGCGCGGGCTGACGGCTTCCGCACTTCAGGCGTGGCCTGCCCCCTCCCGCGCCGTGCCTGCTGGGCACCGTGAAGTGCCACGAGCTTCCTGATCGGTCCACCCGCCCCGCTGCGACGTGCGCCTCGGGGATGCGAGGAGCCCGTCCGCCGAGCCCTCTCCCCCCTCAGCCCCGCCCCATCCATCCGGCGAAGAACTCCCCCGTGACCCGGTCCAGGCGCCGCCGTTCCTCCGCCTCCCCGGCGTACGCGTAGTGCCCCGCCTCCAGTACCTCCAGCTGCCGTGGCCCGCCCAGCGCCCCGTGGATCGCGAACTGGCCCGGCGGCGGTACGGCGGGGTCGAAGAGGGCGCAGGCCGCCAGGACGGGGACGCGTACGCGTGTGGCGGCCGTGGCGGCGTCGAAGTGGGCCAGCACCTCCACCGCCTCGGGGTGGGTCCGGACATGGGCGCGTACGGCCTCTCCGCTGCCGGTGCAGGGGAGCGTCAGGCGCAGCGGATGGTTGCCGAAGGTGGGCACGGTCAGCCGGGCCGCCGCGAACCGGTCGTCCCAGGGCAGTGCCAGCGCGCCGATCCCGCCGCCGAAGCTCTCGCCGAGCAGTCCGAGACGGCCGTCGAGCGAGGGCACCAGCTCCAGGAGCGCCGCCGCGGCGCCCCACAGGCCCGCCACGCAGTCGCCGAGGACGTAGGTCTCGCGGGATCCGATGCCGTGCAGGACGTGTGCGTCGGGGGTGGAGGGGAGATCCGGGCGCAGTCCGAGGGCGGGGAGTCCGGGGGCCAGCGGGAAGATCGCCGCCGATCCGGGCAGGGGCAGCGGCAGATCCGTGCCGGTGTCGGTCCGGCCGCCGTACCCGTGTCCGATCACGAAACCGTGCCGGGCGGCGCCTTCGCCGGGTAGCGCCAGCAAAGCGGAGCAGCGCCCGCCGAGCGTGTCGTACGACACCTCCTGGACGAGGTGGCCGTCGTGGTGCCCGACGACCCGCCCGAGGCGCGGGCGCGGGGGGACCCGGTCGGCGGCCTCCTTGCGGGCCCGCCAGAAGGCGTCGAAGCCGGCCGGGGCGGTGGGCGCGCCGATTTTCAGCAGGTCGTCGAGGGTATGGCCGTGCGTGGGGTCGAAGGCGAAGGTGTGGGTGACGGGCGGCATGCGGCGACTGTAGTCAGCCGCTCGCGCCGGGCTCTCCGGGGGCCGGGTCGGGGGCGCGGACAGCGGCGTCGATCACAGATGCTTTCATTGTGCATTGATCCGTTTTATGTTGCTTTCGCGTCGGCCGGGAACGAGTGACCTGGTCCCGTCGGCGCCGCACGGACCGTCCGCCGGGTGTCGTGCCCGTTACGGGAGTGTGACCAAGACCCCCCTTGCCAGGTCCCGAACTGCTGCAACAGAGTGATGTATGCGCTTACAGACAGCGCATACATTGTTGTCGGAGCTCAAGGAGGAGCCGTCCATGAACCGCGCCGCCGCAACCGGGTCGCTGGCCCTCGCCCTGGCGTCTGCGCTCACCCTCACCGCCTGTGGCGGCTCGGGTGGTGCGGGCGTGGCCGCCGACGCCAAGCAGACCCTCACCGTCTGGGCCATGGGCACAGAGGGCGAGAAGCTCGGCGACGTCGCCAAGGAGTACGAGAAGAAGCACTCCAACATCACCGTCAAGGTCACGCCGATCGGCTGGGACGTCGCCCACCAGAAGCTGGTCGCCGCCGCTGCCGCGGGCAAGCTGCCCGACGTGGTCCAGATGGGCGGCAGCTACCTCGGCGAGTTCGCCGACATGGGCGTCCTCGAACCGGTCGACACCAAGACCGTCAAGGAGAGCGACTTCTTCCCCGCCGCCTGGCAGCAGGGCACCTACGACGGCACCACCTACGGCGTCCCGTGGTACGTGGACACGCGTGTGCTCTTCTACCGCACCGACCTCGCCGAGAAGGCCGGCATCAAGAAGGCCCCGACCACCATGGCCGAGCTCCAGAGCGCGGCGGCGGCCTACCAGAAGAAGGCCGGCGCCAAGTGGGGGCTGTCCATCCAGCCCCGCGGCCTGGACACCGTGCAGAGCTTCTACCAGTTCCTCTACTCGGCCGGCGGCGCCATCATCGACGACGACGGCAAGGCGGCCGTGAACTCCGCCGCCGCCGTCGAGGCGCTGGAGAACTACGGCAGCTACTTCAGCAAGGGCCTCAGCGACAAGTCCGTCCAGCCCGGCTACGACGTCACCAAGGACTTCAACACCGGCTCCGTCGCCATGTTCTTCGGCGGCCCCTGGGTCACCGGACTGCTCGACGACAACTACCCCGACCTCAAGGGTAAGTGGGCCATCGCCCCGGTGCCGACCGACAAGACGTCCAGCTCCATGGCGGGCGGCTCCAGCCTCGCGATCTCCGCCGACAGCGACCACAAGGCCGCCGCGCAGGAGTTCGTCGCCTCCCTCACCGACACCGCCGGACAGACCGACTGGTTCGACCGCACCAACGACCTCCCCGCCAACACGGCCGCCTGGGACTCCGGCGACCTCGCCACCGACGCCACCCTCCAGATCTGGCGCAAGCAGATGGAGTCCGCGAAGAGCACCCCCTCCCAGCCCAAGCTCACCGAGATCACCTCGAAGGTCGACACCGCCATCGAGTCGGTCACCCAGGGCAAGTCCAGCGCGAAGGACGCCCTGGACAAGGCCCAGTCCGAGATCGAAGGCCTCGTTCAGTAAGAGAGCGTCCCCCTCATGTCCCTCACGAAAGGACCGGCCGCGCCCCACGCGGCCGTCGACAAGAGCCCCGGGGCCGGCCCCGGGGCACCCGGCGGGCGCCGCCGCTCCCTGAACCGGCACAACCTCACCGGATGGCTGTTCTCCACGCCCTTCCTGGTGCTGTTCGGGCTGTTCATGCTCTTCCCGATCGTCGCCACGCTCCTGATGAGCTTCACCGACTTCGGCGCCCGTAACGTCACCCGGCCCCTGGAGGCCGAGTTCGTCGGCCTGGACAACTACACCCAGCTGTTCCAGGACGACACCTTCCTCAAGGCCCTCTTCAACACGGCCTACTTCGTCGTCGTCGGCGTCCCCGCCACCATCGTGCTGGGGCTCCTCGCGGCGATCCTGCTCAACAACGGCATCGACCGGGCCCGCACGTTCTTCCGCATCGGCTTCTACGCGCCGGTCGTCACGACCATCGTCGCCGTGGCCATCGTCTGGCGGTTCGTGCTCGACCCGACCGACGGTCTCATCGCCTCCCTGGCCACCGAAATGGGCTGGACGGCACCGGACTTCCTCGGCTCCGAGACCTGGGCCATGCCCTCGCTGATCGCCATGGCCGTGTGGCGCAACCTCGGCACCGTCATGGTGCTGTGCATCGCCGGCCTCCAGGCCATCCCGGTCGAGGTCCGCGAGGCCGCCCGGCTGGACGGCGCCGGCGCCTGGCAGGAACTGCGCCGCATCACCGTGCCGTTGCTGCGCCCCACCCTGCTGTACGCCACCGTCATCACCTCCATCGGCTACCTCAACGTCTTCGAGGAACCGTTCGTGATGACCCAGGGCGGGCCCTCGAACTCCACGCTGACCGTGTCCCTGGACATGTACAAGGAGGGCTTCAACTTCTTCCACATGGGCTACGCCAGTGCCATGGCCTACGTCCTGTTCGTCGTGATCATGGCCATCACGGTGCTCCAGCTCCGACTGCTGAAGGACAACACCCGATGAGCGCCGAGACAGCCGTCAAGGCACACCAGCCGCGCCGCACCGGACGGCTGCGCAAGCCGCTGCTCTACACCGTCGCCTCGGTGGGACTGCTGGTGATGGCCGCGCCGTTCCTGTGGATGGCCCTGTCCGCGTTCAAGACCCGGCAGGACCTCACGGCGAACCCGCCCGTATGGATCCCCAGCCACTGGACGCTGGACAACTTCACGGCGCTGCTCGACCAGCTCGACATGCCGAGGTACTTCCTCAACTCGCTGATCGTGGCCGTCCTGGTGACCGTCTGCAACCTGCTGTTCTGCTCGATGCTCGGATACGCCCTGGCCAAGCTGGACTTCACCGGCCGCTCCAAGGTCTTCGGACTCGTCCTGATCGCGCTGATGGTGCCCGGCAACCTGATGATCCTGCCCCTGTACGTGCTGATGAACGGCATGGGCCTCATCGACACCTACGCCGGACTCGTCCTGCCGTTCGCCGCGGGCGCCTTCGGGGTGTTCCTCATGCGGCAGTTCATGCAGCAGGTCCCCGACGAACTCCTCGAAGCGGCCCGCCTCGACGGCGCGGGGGAGTGGTACATCTTCTGGCGGATCGTGATGCCCCTGGTCAAGCCCGCCCTCGCCACGCTGACGATCTTCACGTTCCTCGGTTCCTGGAACAACTTCATCTGGCCCCTGATCGCCACCAACGACCCCGACAAGTACACCCTGCCGGTGGCCCTGGCGACCTTCGCCAACGACCCCAACCGCACGGTCGCGGGCGGCAACGGCATGCTGATGGCCGGTTCGCTGCTCGTCGTCCTGCCGGTCCTGGCCGTCTTCGCCGTCCTGCAACGCCACTTCACCCAGGGCATCGCCACCGCCGGCCTCAAGTAGACCCTCCGGCTTCCCGGCCCGCCGCCCTCCCTTCGGCCAACGGGGCGGCCCGCCATGCCCTCTTCCACCCCCCTCACGGAAAGACAGCGACACACGATGACGCACAGCACCACCACTCCCTTCCCCGACGGCTTCCTGTGGGGCGCCTCCACGGCCGGTCACCAGATCGAGGGGAACAACGTCAACAGCGACTGGTGGCGCAAGGAGCACGACCCCGCCGCCCGTATCGAGGAGCCCAGCCTCGACGCCTGCGACAGCTACCACCGCTGGGACCAGGACATGGACCTCCTGGCCGAACTCGGATTCACCGACTACCGGTTCGGCATCGAGTGGTCCCGCATCGAGCCCGTCCCCGGCGTCTTCTCGCGCGCCGAGATCGCCCACTACCGCCGCATGGTCGACGGCGCGATCGCCCGCGGCCTGCGCCCGATGGTGACCCTGCACCACTTCACCGTCCCGCAGTGGTTCGAGGACCTCGGCGGCTGGACCGCCGAAGGCGCCGTCGACCACTTCGTCCGCTACGTCGAGGCCTGCACCCCGGTCATCGCCGACGGCGTGCCGTACGTCTGCACGATCAACGAGCCCAACATGATCGCCGTCATGGCCGGCCTGGCCAAGACCGGCAACCAGGGCTTCCCGCCCGCCGGTCTGCCCACCCCGGACGAGGAGACCACCCACGCGATCATCGCCGCGCACCACGCGGCCGTGAAGAGCCTGCGCGGCAACCACCCCGACATCAAGGTCGGCTGGACCATCGCCAACCAGGTCTACCAGGCCCTCCCCGGCGCCGAGCAGGTCACCGCCGACTACCGTCACCCGCGCGAGGACGTCTTCATCGAGGCCGCCCGCGGCGACGACTGGATCGGCGTCCAGTCCTACACCCGCACCAAGATCGGCACCGACGGCCCCATCCCCGCCCCCGAGGACGCCGAGCGCACCCTCACCCAGTGGGAGTACTACCCGGCGGCCGTCGGCCACGCCCTGCGCCACACCGCCGAGGTCATCGGCCCCGACACCCCGCTGATCGTCACCGAGAACGGCATCGCCACCGCCGACGACAGCCGCCGCGCCGACTACTACGCCGGTGCCCTCGACGCCGTCGCCGCCTGCCTGGAGGACGGCATCGACATCGCGGGCTACCTGGCCTGGAGTGCCCTCGACAACTACGAGTGGGGCTCCTACCGTCCCACCTTCGGCCTCATCGCCGTCGACCCCGTCACCTTCGCGCGCACGGCCAAGCCGTCCGCGAAGTGGCTCGGCGGCCTCGGCCGGGAGCGCGCCCTGCCGCGCCTCGACGGCTGACCCACCGGAACGGGCGAGGGCCGGCCGGCCCCTGACACCGGCCGGCCCCCGCCGCACCCCCGCCCTGGCGCCACCAGCCCCGCCTCACGATCAGCGCCGTACCCACGGTGCCCACGCCTGGGGCCGCACACCTGGCACCACCCGCGCAGCTCCACGCCCAGGGCACGACCGATGACGGCTGAGGCCGTCACCGGATCCATCAGCACCATGGCGCGGAGGCGTACCCGGGCCGACCTCCTCCGGCCCTCCGCCGCACCCCCAGCACGGCGCCTCACGTCCAGCACCTGACGCCTCGCACGCAGCACCCCCGCACGCTTACCGGCACCACCGCATCACGGCACACGCACACCCGTCTGCCGCACAGCACCACGGCACACGGACCCCGTCCGCCCACCCGAGGGAGCCAGATTCGATGAACCGCCGAAGCTTTCTGACCGCCGCCACCGCCACCGCGGCCCTCACCTGTGCGACCCCCCTCACCGCCCACGCCGCCCCGGCCGTGAACGCCGACACCGAAGAGCGGCTGCTGCGGCAGTGGTTCGCCGCGACCTACCGCTCCATGGAGGCGATGACCACCGAACTCGGCCTCGCCGCCGACAAGATCGACGTCAGCGGCAGCGGCACCCCCGTACCCTCCGCGCAGACCTCGCCGACCAACATCGGCTGCGGCCTGTGGTCCACGGTCGCCGCCGCCGGACTCGGCGTCATCTCCGCGACGGCCATGCACCATCGCCTCGACCGGGCGCTGAGCGCCGTCGAACGTCTGGAGCGGGCCCACGGGTTCTGGTTCAACTGGTACGACGCGCACGACGGTTCCCTGCTGACCAGCTGGCCCGAGACGGGTGATCCCGTCCGCCCGTTCCTCTCCACCGTCGACAACGCGTGGCTCGTGACCGGGCTGCGCGTCGCCGCCCACGTCGACCCCGCGCTGCGCACCCGCGTCGCGGCGCTCCTCGCGGACGCCGACTGGTCGTACTACTACACGCCCTACGACGCCATCGATCCGGTCGCCGGTCCCGGGCAACTGCGCGGCGGGTACTGGCCGGACAAGCCCGGCAAGGGCGAGCCCACGGGACATCACTACGGCGCCCTCAACACCGAACCCCGCATGGCCAGTTACCTCGGCATCGCGGACGGCTCCCTGCCCGGCGAGCACTACTGGCACCTGTTCCGGACCCTCCTGCCGGGCGCGGGCCAGGAACAGGAACCCGGAGGCGAGTACACCGAGATCGACGGCGTGCGGGTCTGGGAGGGCCACTACACCTACCGAGGGCGCGACCTCGTCCCCACCTGGGGCGGTTCGATGTTCGAGGCGCTCATGGTCCCGCTCTTCGTGCCCGAACCGGAATGGTCCCCGGGGTCCTGGGGCCTCACGCACCGGCGTTACGTCCGCAGCCAGATCGAACACGGTCTGGCCGAGGAGGGATACGGCTACTGGGGCTTCTCCCCGGCCTCGATACCCGACGGCGGGTACCGCGAATACGGTGTCGACGCCATCGGCATGCAGGAGGACGGCTACCACTCGCTCGGCGTCGTCACCCCGCACGCCTCCTTCCTCGCCCTCCCGCAGGCACCCGCCGAGGCGCTCGCCAACCTCCGTGGCCTGGACCGCGACTTCGGCGCTTACGACGACCGCTACGGCTTCCGCGACTCGGTCGACGTCACCACCGGCCGCGTCAGCGACTTCGTGCTGGCCCTCGATCAGGGCATGATCACGGCCGCGCTCGCGCAGCGGCTCCGGCCGGGACTGCTCCAGACCCCCTTCCGGACCGGCGGATTCGCCTCCCGTGTAAAGCCGTTGCTGCGCAAGGAGCGGTTCTCGATCTGACAGCCGTTGACCAGCCGTCAGGACGAAGGGGCGCGGCGGCACGGTCCCTGTCGGGCACGGGGCCGGTGGTACACGGTGACCACCGGCCCCCTGGAGCGCTCGCCCGACACGGCCACGCCCTTCGACGCGGAGGCGTCGCCTACTTCTCCGCCGCCCGGAGACGCTGCGCCGCCGTGTCACCGCGTCGCCCGACCGGTACGACACCGGTCGCCGCGGCGAGTCCGTACGCGGGCATGTCGACGTACACCGATTCGTAGGAGCCCGCCGGGACGATGAACGTCTCGTGCCAGATGCCCACATGACCCTTCCCGGCGCGCGCCCGCCGGTTGAACGCCGTCCAGGCGGGCCGGTGCTCGTGGTCCTGCTGATGTGCGTAGGCGAGCAGCCGCTCCTTGTCGGACCAGTACTGGACGACGTAGAAGTCCCGCAGGCCGCCGTAGAGCACCTTGTGGCCGAGAAGCCCGCTGCCCTTCTCCTGGGACAGCTCGCGCAGCATGCGCGGCATCGACATGAAGGCCGGGAACCAACTGGAGAACGCTCGCAGCCGGTTGATCCGCAGCCCGATGTGGAAGACGACGACATCGCCCTCGGCGGCGGCGGTGTTGCGTCCCGGAATCACTTTCTCGGACATGACACTCCTCTGGTCCTCCTGGGGGCGACGCGGATCAGGGCCGGGCAAGCGTGCGGAACTTCGCGCGGATCGCCCAGTAGTGGATCGCGAGGCCGATGCCCCAGCCCACGATCGACCACAGGGGCCAGAAGAAGAGGTCGGGTGTGACCACGCCCCACACCACCACCTGGGCCACATGGGCGACGACGTACCAGAACAGGTGGATCCGCAGGCCCCACCTCATGGCCTTCTCGCTCTTCTGCATGTTCTCTCCCTGGGGTCTTGAGATCGATGCGCGCGCTCGCGGTCGCGGACGGCGCCGGCGGAGCCACTGAAGCCGTTACGCCCGCTCCGACTCCTGCTCCTGCGCCCGCTCGGCGGTCTCGGTCGCGGCGGTCTCGATGAGCGCCACCGTCGCGCCCGGCCGGGATACGAACACCATGTGCGAGGCGCCCTCGACCAGTTGCGCCTTCGCGCCCGAGCGCTGGGCCATGAACTCCTGTGTCACCGGCGGGATGATCCGGTCGGCGCCGCTGATCAGGTTGTAGCTCGGGATGGTGTGCCACGCCTGCGGACCGCTCGCGGGCTCGCCCAGAGCGGCGCCGGTCGCCGGGCGTTGGGTGATCGAGTACAGGGCGGCTTCCCCCGCCGACACATCGGCGGCGAAATGGGGGTGGAAGACCTTCGGGTCGATGTACAGGTCGACCTGTCCGTCGGGCAGCGGCACCGGCTTCAGGGACTCTCCCACGGTGCTGCCCGGGAACTTCTCGACCAGCGCCTGCGCGCTCTCGCCCGTCTCCGGCACGAACGCCGCCAGGTAGACCAGGGCCCTCACGGCCGGATGGCCCGCGGCGGCGGCGGAGACGACCGCACCGCCGTAGGAGTGCCCGACGAGCACGATCGGTCCCTCGACGCTGTCCAGCAGCGCCTTGAGGTGGGCCGCGTCGTAGGAGAGCCCTCGCAGCGGGTTCGGCGCGGCGACCACTGGATAGCCGTCGGCGACGAGCCGCTTGGTCACGGCGTTGAAGCCACTGCTGTCGGCAAAGGCTCCGTGCACGAGCACGATCGTCGGTTTCCCGCTCACCATGGACCAACCTCTCCTTCGGATGACGACCACTTCTTCGAACAGGCTCGGCGCCAAGCTAGGGCGCGGCACTGGACGGGAAGGGAATGCGGCCGGGACCGGCATCCGCGTGGTCTTCCCTGGCCGTTCAGTCGACGTACAGCCGGTCCGGCGAGTCTGGGCGCCTCGGAGCACACAGGACTTGGGGGTGCCGATGGTGGCGGACGACGAGGAAGCCGATGTGGTGGTGATCGGTTCGGGTATGGGCGGCCTCGCGGCGGCGCGCGCCCTCGCACAGTTCGGCGGGAAGCGCGTGCTCGTCCTCGAACAGCACTACACGCTCGGCGGGATGACGCACGAGTTCTCCCGCGCCGGGCGCTACCGGTTCGGCACCGGACTGCACTACATGAGCGCGAACGCCGGCCCGTTCCTCGGATTCATGACGGACGGCAGAGCGCAGCTCTCACCCCTGCCGGACGACTACGACGCCCTGCATTTCCCGGAGTTCGACTTCGCGATACCCGCCACGAAGGAACGCTTCCGGGCACGGTTGAAGGAACACTTCCCCGCCGAAGCCGCCGCGATCGACGGCTTCTTCCGGACCACCCGCCGGGCCATGGCCGGTCTGACGGCACGCAACGTCTTCGCGTCCTTCCCCTCCGGCGTACGCAGGGCGGGCGCGCCCGTCGTGGAGCTGCTCTTCCCGTCGGCGTACCGGTCCCTGCGGGACCAGGTCGCCCGCAGCTTCCGCGATCCGCGCCTGCGGGCGGTGCTGACCGCCCGATGGGGGCTCTACGGCACCCCACCCACGTCGAGCGCGTTCGGCTACCACGCCGCCGTCCCTCTGACCTACTTCATGGAGGGCACCGCACACCCCGTGGGCGGACCGCAGGAACTCAACCGGGTCGTGCTGGAGATCCTGCGACGCCACGGCGTGGTCCTGCGCCCCCGGCAGCGGGTCCATGAAGTGGCCGTGGAGGCAGGCAGGGTGGTCGGCGTCGACGTCGAGGACACCGCCTCCGGCCGTCGCTACCGGGTCCGGACCGACACCGTCGTCTCGGCGGCCGGGGTGCGCAACACCTACGCCCTGATCGGGAGGAGCGGCGAACTGGCGGAGCTGCCCGAGGAACGGTCCGCGGTCATGCTGTTCCTCGGACTGGACCGCTCCCCGGCCGAGTTCGGACTCCGCGGCGAGAACCACTGGTTCATGCCGGACCTCGACGAGCACGACAGCGCTCCCCGCCCACCCGGGGAAGGGACGCTGTACGTCTCCTTCGCCTCGCTCAACAACCCGGCCGCCCGCTTCCACACCGTGGAGCTGCTGGAGCTGGTCGATCCGAAGGTGGTAGACCAGTGGCGCGGCACGCCGGAGAATGAACGGCCTGACGGCTACCGGACGTTCAAGGACGACCTCACGCGTCGGATGATCGCGCGCCTGGACGCGCGCTGGCCCGGCTTCCAGGAACGCGTCGTCTTCGCCGAGTTGGCGACACCGCTGTCGTTCGAGACCTATCAGCACAGCGTGCGCGGTTCCTTCTACGGACTCGCGGCGACCCCGCGACGACTGCGCTCGGCGCGCGCGGGATGCCGTACGCCGGTCAAGGGTCTGTTCGTCGCCGGACAGGACGCCTGGGGTTCCGGCGTGGTGGGGGCGCTGGCGGGCGGGCTGATGGCGGCGAACGCGGTCCTGAAGCCACGCCAGCTCGGGACGATGTGGCAGACCATCCGCGCGGGCGGCGCACCCCGGGACCCGGCCACGCCCTGGGAGGGCTACCTGCGCGTGGCGGGCGTCGAGGCCCTGACCCCGACGGTCCGCAGGATCCGCCTCGCACCCATGGACGGGGACGTGATGCCGTTCTCGTTCGCCGCCGGGCAGTACCTGAAGGTCGAACTCCCCGTCGCCGTCGAGCCGATCGAACGCTCGTACTCGCTCTGCAGCGGTCCCGGGGAGAGCGGCTTCGTCGAGATCGCGGTGAAGCACGAGCCGGACGGGCTCGGCTCGGGATTCCTCCACGAGGACCTGGAGGCCGGCCTGGCGCTGCGCGTGAGCGGCCCGCATGGCGAGTTCACATGGCAGCCCGATCCGAAGCCCGAGCCGAAGCCGAAGCAGAATCCGGAGACCGGTCCGAAGCCGAACCCGGAGACCGGTCCGAATCCCGGACCGGGGACCGAGCCGGAACCGGGCGGAGAGGCGGCGGAGACTCTCCTGCTCATCGGCGGAGGCGTCGGCATCACCCCCTTGATGAGCGTCCTGCACGCGGCGGCCGACGCGGGCCACACGGGGCCGATCGTCCTGCTGGCGAGCCACCGGAGCGCGCGGGAGGTGCTGTTCGAGGAGGAGCTGCGGGCACTGCGTACCCAACTCCCCGGCCTGGAGGTGTCGGTGTTCGTGACCGACCGGCAACGGCGCATCGGATACGACGAGTTGCTTCCCCACGCGGGCCCTGCCACCCGGGTGCACCTGTGCGGGCCGGCACCGATGATGCAGGACCTGATCGGCCGCCTGGCGGAACTGGGGGTGCCGCGCGAGGCCATCCGCACCGAGGCGTTCGTGTCGGGCCGGAGCAGGGAGACCCGCCGGGAGAAGGCCCATGCCATCGCTGTCGCCGCCGCGGCGGCCGGTGTCACCGCGTTCACGATCGAGACGGAGAGCGGTGACGACCCGGCGTTCCCTTGCGGCCCCGGGCAGTCGGTCCTCGACGCGGCCAACGCGGCCGGCGTCGCGCTGCCCCAGTCGTGCGGCGAGGGCGCGTGCGGCACCTGCCGGGTGCGGGTGGTCTCCGGCGCCCACGAGACCGACGACCGCGGGATGTTCTCCGCCGACGAGTTGGCGGCGGGCTGGCGGCTGGCCTGCCAGACCTTGCCGGCCGAGGACCTGGTGATCGGCCGGTAGGGGCGGGACGGCAGCGGTTCCCGGCGTCCCCGGAGGCATCGCCTGACCGCCGTCTTGATCCATGGACCCGGGCCGCGGACCAACCGTAAAGTGGCTACGCCGCAGCCGAATTCGTGGTCGGCCCGTGAGTGGGGGTAGGGGTGGGCATGGCTTCCTCCGGCGGACAACTGCGTCTGCAGATACTCGGCCCGTTGCGGATCTGGCGGGACGGCGTCGAACTGGACCCCGGGCCTCGGCAGCAGTCGTATCTGCTGGCGATCCTGCTCGCCCGCGCGGGCAGGCCGATCAGCACGAGCGAGTTGGTCGACCTGATCTGGGGCGAGGACGTCCCGGCGTCGGCCGTGAACATTCTCCAGAAGTACGTCGGCGCGCTGCGACGTCTGCTGGAGCCGTCACGGCCCGTCCGCGAAGCCGGATCGTTCCTGCACCGTCGTGGGAACTCCTACCTCTTCGCCCCCGGCCCCACCTCGTTGGACCTCGTCGCCTTCCGGGAAGGCGTCGACGCGGCGAGGGCCGCCCTGACCGGGCACGAGCGCGAGGCGGCGCTCGGCCACTACGTCTCGGCCCTCGGGCTCTGGCACGGCTCGGCGGGCGACGGGATCGCCGACGGCATCGCCGACGGGACCGCCGCCACGACGGTCTTCGCCGCTCTCGACAACGAGTTCTACGACGCGTGCACGGCGGCGGCGGAGCTCGCCGTGTCGGTGGACCAGCCGGAGCGGGTGCTCACCGCCCTCCAACTGGCCGCCTCGATGGGGCCGTTCAACGAACCCGTGCTGGCCGCTCTCGTCGGTGTGCTCGGCGCGACGGGGCGCCAGGCCGAGGCGCTGGCGGTGTTCCGGCAGGTCCGCGACCGGCTCGCCGACGAGCTCGGCATCGACCCGGGCCCGGCACTGGAGGACGCCCAGCAGCGGATCCTCACGCAGCCCCGCGCGTCGCCGCCCGTGCGGGAAGAGGCCAGGACGGTCGGGCGGGCCGCGTCGGCCACCTTGATCGGCCGGACCGAGGAACTCGCCACGCTGCGGCACCTCGTGGAGCGTGCCCTCGCGGGCGACACCGCGATCGGAATCGTGGAAGGCGAACCGGGCGCGGGCAAGACCCGGCTGCTGGAGGAAGCCGCCGCCGTCGCGGGCGAGTTGGGGGCGCTCACCGTCTGGGGCTCGTGTCTGGAGGGCGACGGGACACCGGCGATGTGGCCGTGGGAGCAGGCACTTGACCGGCTCGTCCGCAGCCTGCCCGATGCGGCGGCCGAGCAGTGGCTCACCGGCGGACTGGCCAGCCTCCTCACGGCGCGCGACGACTCCACCCGTGAACTACCCGACGGCAACGCTCAGTTCAGACTGTTCGAGCAAGTCGTAGCCCTCGTCCGACAAGCCTCCGCGCGGCGCCCGACACTCCTCGTCCTCGACGATCTCCAATGGGCCGACGCCACGTCGCTGCAGTTGTTGCAGCACCTCACGGAACGACTGCCGCACGGCACGGCGATCGTCGGCGCGCTGCGGGACCGTGCCCCCACCGTCGGTCCGGTCCTGTCCCGGGTACTGGCCGCTGTCAGCCGGCGGCCCGGTCATCGCAGGTTCCGCCTCGGCCCGCTCGCCCCGGCGCACGTCGCCCAACTCATCCGCCACGAGGCCGGTCAGGACCCCGGCGACGCGGTCGCCCGCGCCATCCACGCCCGTACCTCCGGCAACCCGTTCTTCGTGCGCGAACTGTCCCGTCTCCTCACCGGAGCCGGCGCGATCGGCGACCACGAGAACGACGGTGACGGCGAAAGCGGCGCCGAGGGTGTCACGCCCATGCCGCTCGGCGTGCCCTCCACCGTCCACGACGTCGTCCGCGACCGGATGTCCGGGCTCGACGACCGCGCCCGCGCCCTGCTCCAGGTGGCCGCGGTCATCGGCCGCGACGTCGACCTCAGGCTGCTGTCCCGCGCCACCGGTGTGGGCGTCGCGGACTGTCTCGACCGCCTGGAACCGCTGCACACGCTCGGGCTGCTCGAACCCGGGCCACGGGACCCGTCCTCGCTCCGCTTCGCGCACGACCTGGTGCGCGAGTCGGTCTCGGAGACCGCGACGCGACAGCAGGCCACCCGGCTGCACCTGCGCGTCGCGGACGCCCTCGAACAGATCCACGCCGACGACGAGGACGTCGCCGAACGCCTCGCCTACCACCTGTGGGCCGCCGGGCCCCTGGCCGAGCCCGTTCGCGCCGCGCAGGCGCTCATCCGCGCCGGTCGCCGCGCGGCGGCCAAACTCGCCTTCGAGTCCGCCCATCGGCAACTGCACTCCGCCGTCCAGCTCACCCGGGCCTCCGGACTCATGGAGCTGGAGTTCTCCGCCCTCACGCTGCTCGCCATCGTCGTCCGACGACAGGCGGGCTACGACGCCTCGACCTTCGACCTCCTGGACCGGGCCGAATACCTGGCCCGCACCCTCGGCCGGGAGGCGGAGGCCGCCGACTTCCTCTTCATCCGCACGATGGGCGCCTACACCTCCATCGAGCAGGGCCGCGGGGAACTGGCCCGCCGACTGCACGAACTCGGTCAGGTGTCCTCCGATCCCGCCGTCCGACGCTACGGCCGCCACACCTGGGGCCTGCATCAGTGGGACATCGGCAACATCGGCGAGGCGTATCGGACCCTCATCAAGGAGGACACGACCGCCGTGGGCGGCGCCCTGGCACCGGACGAGGAGACGCCGCTGCGGCGGGACGGCGGCATCCCCGGCGAGGGACCCGGCTGGCGGGCCGTCATGACGGCGCTGCACGGCGACGTCGACACGGCGCTCGCCTTCGTCGACACCTGGGACACCCCGGGGGACCCGTACGCCGCCTCGGTCTGGGTCTACTACACGACGATGATCGCCTCCATGGCCGGGGACGCCGAAGCGGCACGGCGCGCCGGAGAGCGATGGGCCGCCGTCGGCTTCGTCCGTCTCGACGCCCACATCGACCACTACATACGGCAGTTCTGGTGCTGGGCGCGCGCCCTCACCGGCGAGGACCCGGCCGGCGCCGCTGCCGAGGCCGAGGAAGCCCTGGTCGCCCACCTCCTCGATCCGCCCCAATGGGGCGTCGCCTACCACTGCGTGCTGATCGCCGAGATGTGGCTGGCGGCCGGAGCGCCCGATCGGGCCGAAGCCGCCCTCGACCGGGCCGACCAGGCGATCCGGGACCACGGCCAGCGGTACGCCGAAGGGCTGCTCCTGCTGCTCAGGGCGTGCCTGCTCCGGGCCCGCGGCGCACCCGTCACCGTCGTCCGGGCCGCCGCCGAACGCGCGTACACGCGATCCACCGCATGCGAGGCACACCTGTTCGCCCGCCGCGCCGAACGACTCCTCTCGGAATCCGGAGGCACCGCATGACCGCAGGCCCTGAGGGAGAGCGGGAGCGTCGTATGGCCACAGGTCGTGGGAGAGCTGGAGGTGTCGTATGACCACGGGTCCTGAGCGAGAGGCAGAAGCGCAGGCCGGGAGGGAGACCCGGAGGGAGGCCGGGAGGGAGGCCGGGCTGACGGCCCTGGCCCGCGGGCTCTCGGCCCCGAAGGGATTCGTCGACGCCAGCCTGGCCGCCCCCGTCCCCGGAACGATCAGCCTGCTGGGCGGCATCCCCGCGCCCGAGGCGCTCCCGGTCGAGGCGTTCGCCAAGGTCTCGGCCCAGCTGTGGCAGGACCCCGACGCCGCGCTCGCCGGCCTTCAGTACGCGAGGCCACACGGATCCGACGCCCTGCGCCACTGGATCGCGCGACGGGAAGGCGTCGACCCGGGCCGTGTCCTGGTGACGAACGGCGGTATGCACGGCCTCACCCTGGCGGTGCTGACCGTCGTCGAGCGCGGTGCCACCGTCGCCGTGGACGATCCGGTGTTCCCCGGCTTCCTCTGGGCGCTGGAGGTGTCGACGACGCGCATCCTGCCGGTACCGGTCGTCGCGGACGGCTTCGACGTCGAGCACCTCGCCCGGCGGCTCGCCGCAGGCGCCCGGATCGCCGCGGCGTACACCGTGCCCGACTTCCACAACCCCGCCCAGGTCAGCCTCTCGGCGCCGAAGCGGCAGGCGCTCATGGAACTCGCCGAGCGCCACGGCTTTCACGTGATCGTCGACAACCCCTACCGCGAGCTGCGCTTCGCCGGACAGGACCAGGGCACCGAGGTCTTCAACCGCTCGGACCGGGCGATCCACGTCAACTCCTTCACCAAGACCCTCGGCCCCGGCTGGCGCGTGGGCTGGCTGGTCCTGCCGGAGCACCTGGTGGACCCGGTGACCCGGCTGCGCAACCGCCTCGACGTCCACACGTCCTCGGTGACGCAGGCCCTGATCGAACGACTGATCACCGACGACGCCGACTGCTTCGACCGGATCGTGCGCGGCGCCACCGCGCTGTACCGCGAGCGCGCCGGTGCGCTCGTCGACGCCCTGCGGGAACAACTGCCGGGCGCCTTCGACGTCATGGCCCCCGAAGGCGGCCTGTTCCTCTGGCCGCGGCTCACCGACGACGCCGTGGACCCCGCGGCGCTGCTACGGCGAGCAGCGGCCCACGGAGTGATCTACCAGCCGGGCGAGTACTTCGAGGCAGAGCCCGGACGGGGATCGTCGGCACGGCACCTGCGGTTCGCCTACAGCGACCGCACACCGGCACAACTCCGCGAAGCCGTCGGCCGCTTGGCCCGGGCCTTCTGACGACGACGCGGACACACTCCCACACTTCACACCTGCCACCTCGCCTCACACCTGCGCTCTCACCTCACACCAGTTGCTTCACCGCGGATCTCCTGGAGGCGGCCCATGGCCGACGTTCGGCTTCCCCTGCGCGCACTCGTCCCGTTCTCCGCCGGATCCGTCGGCATGGGCATCTGGGTCACCGTGCCGGGCATCTTCCTGCTGTACTTCCTGACCGACGTCCTCGCCGTCCCACCGCACGTGGCCGGTCTCGCGCTCCTGCTGCCGAACATCGCCGACATCGTGGTGCACCCGTGGGTGGGCCGGTTCTCCGACACGTCCCTGGCCGGCGCGGGCCACCGCCGACGGCTCATGGCGGTCGGCTGCGCCGTGACGATCGCCTTCGTGGCCCTCTTCGCGGTGCCGTCGGACCTGCACGGAACGGCCGCCGCGACATGGGTCGCCCTGGCACTGGTCGCCGGCAACCTGCTCTACTCCCTCTACCAGGTCTCCTACCTCGCCACACCGGCCGACCTGGGCATCGGCTACCACGAGCGGACCCGCCTCATGGGCTACCGCAACGTCGTGATCACCGTCAGCGTCCTGCTCGCGGGCGTGGCGGCGCCTCTGGTCGCGGGAGACGATCCGGGCGTCGGCGACTACACGAGCATGGCCCTGCTGCTCGGCACGGTCATGCTCGTGGCGCTGCTGGTCGGCATCACCGGTGTCGCCCGCCTCAACCGTGCCGCGCCGGGCACCCCGGCCGCGCCCGGACGGCGGAGCGGGCTGCTGGTGGCGCTCCGCGACCGGCAGTTCCGTGCGCTGACCGCGTCCTATCTGACCGTCGCGATCACCATGAACCTGGTCCTGGCCGCCATGCCGTACTTCGCCGAGTACGAACTGGGCCGCGCCTCCCTCACCACCGTGCTCATCGCCGCGTTCATGGCGCCGGCGGTCCTGACCACGCCCCTGTGGGTCCTGGTGGCCCGGCGTCTGGGCAAGCAGCGCAGCCTGCTCGTCGCGCAGTCCGCCTTCGTGGCGGGCTCCCTGGTGCTGTCCCTCGGCGCCGCGGCCGGTCTGCCCCTGGTGATCGCGGCCGTGGCCGTGCAGGGTGTCGCGTTCGCCGCGATGCAGCTGATGCCGCTGTCGATGGTGCCCGACGTCATCGCCGCAGGACCGGCCGGTACCGCCGGCGCGGGCAGCTACACCGGCGTGTGGACCGCCGCCGAGGCCACCGGCGGTGCGCTGGGACCGTACGCGTACTCGGCCTGTCTGGCCATCGGCGGGTTCGTCGCCAGCAGCGCGGGAGAACACACCGTGCAGTCCTCCGGCGCGGTGGCTGCCGTCCGCTACGGCTTCACCCTGGTACCGGCCGTCCTCATGACGATCGCCATCGTGCTGCAACGCCGGTACACCCTGGACCGGCGCGTCCGCACGACGGCGCCGCGCGCCGAAGCCCACGAGAAGACGGCCGGGTGACGGAACTTCCAGTGAAGCGGCCCCGGCAGGGCGCCCGGATCCGTGTTCAGCGCCCGTCAAGTGACCGGCCCTAGGTTCAACCGTGTTCATCAGCGAGAACACCGGACACCGAAGGGCACTATCGATGACGACAACTCGCCGGGGGCTGCTGGCCGGATCCGCCGCGGTCGTACTGGGCGCCGCACTCGACGCGCCCGCCGCCCAGGCGCACACCCCGCAGGCGCACACCGGAAGTGGACCGAAGCCCACCGTGGTACTCGTGCACGGCGCGTTCGCCGACGCCTCCGGCTGGAACGGGGTCGCCTCCCGGCTCATCCGCGACGGCTATCCGGTCGTCGCACCGCCCAACCCCCTGCGCGGCGTGGCCTCCGACTCCGCCTACCTGGCCGGCATCCTCGCGACGCTCGACGGCCCGCTCGTCCTCGTCGCGCACTCCTACGGCGGGATCGTCGTCACCAACGCCGCGCTCGGCAACCCGAACGTGAAGGCGCTGGTGTACGTGGCCGCGTTCGTGCCCGACCGGGGTGAGACGCTGCTGGGCCTCCAGACGGAGTACCCGGGCAGCAGGCTCGACGAGTCGGCCCTGGACTTCCGCCCCTACGGCGAGGGCCTGGTCGACGGCTACATCAAGAAGGAACTCTTCCACGACGTGTTCGCCGGGGACCTGCCGAGGGCGACCACCGACCTGATGTGGGCCGGCCAACGACCGGCGGACGTACGGACGTTGGGGGAGCCGTCCGGCGCCCCGGCCTGGCGGACCGTTCCGTCCTGGTACCTCGTGGCCCGCGACGACCAGGTGCTGCCCGCCGCGGCGCAGCGGTTCATGGCGCGCCGCGCCGGCGCCCACACCGTCGAGGCCGGCACCTCGCATGTCGCGATGATCGCGCGGCCCGGGACGACCGCGACCCTCGTCGAGCGCGCAGCGCGCTGACCTGCCAGGCACCGACCCACCCGCCGAGGACGAGACGATGCATCAACGCGCCTACGACCGCCAGTGCACCGCCGAGGAACAACGGCACACCGAAGCGAAGTCACCCATCAGGAACCCGAAACCGACCCTGTTCGCCCTGGCGCTGGGCACCTTCGCCATCGGCGCCGGGGAGTTCGGCAGCAACGGCGTCATCCAGCTCTTCGCGGCTGACCTGGACGTGTCCGTCCCGGTGGCCACCTACGCGATCACCGCGTACGCCCTCGGCGTGATGATCGGCTCCCCGGCGATCACCCTGCTCGCCGCTCGCGTCAACCGGCGCACGCTGCTCCTCGGCCTGATCGCGCTGTTCCTGCTGGGCAACGGAGTCTCCGCCCTGGCGCCGGACATCACACTGTTCGTCGTCTGCCGGTTCGTGACGGGCAGCGTGCAAGGCGCCTTCTTCGGCGCCGGGGCCGTCGTCGCCGCGTACGTGTACGGCCCCGGCAAGGGCGGCAAGGCCTTCGCCACTGTGATGGGAGGACTCACCGTCGCCACCGTCGTCGGGTCACCGCTCGGCACGTTCGTCGGCCAGCACGCCGGCTGGCGCGCCCTGTACGGCACCGTGGCCGCCGTGGGCCTGCTCGCCGGAGCGGCCCTCTTCGCCTGGCTGCCGCGCACCGACGACCTGCGCGGCAGCTCCCTCAGCGGTGAACTGGGCGCCCTGCGGCGGCGGGGCGTCTGGCTGATGGTCACCGTCGCGGCACTCGGCGTCTCCAGCATCTTCGCCGTCTACACCTTCATCGGCCCGTTCATCACCGACGCGGCCCTGCGCGACGCCTCCCTCATCCCGATCGCACTCGCCGTCTTCGGCCTGGGCATGGCCCTCGGCAACCACGCGGGCGGACGCGTCGCCGACCGCTACGAGAGCCTGGGCCTGACCGCGGGGTACGGCGGTGCGCTCGCGTTCCTGGTGCTGATCGGCGTGGCGGGCGAGAACCTGGCGGTCCTGCTGCCCTGCCTGTTCGGCGTCGGCGCGACGACGATGTTCGCCATCCCCACCATCCAGGTCCGCCTCACCAGCTTCGCCCCCGACGCCCCGACCCTGATGGGCACGCTCAACCTGGCCGCCCTCAACCTTGCCAACTGCCTCGGCGCGATCGGCGGCGCGATCACCCTGGACGCCGGCTGGGGCACCCTGTCCACGGTGTGGGCCGGCGTCCTCCTCACCACCACAGGCCTCCTCCTGTACACGACGACGGTCACCCACATAAGGCCGACACCCGCCCCGGCCCACGCCGCACGGTCGAGCACACGGGCAGGCTGACTTGGTGATCCGCCCTTACCTGATTGACCGAGAGGACGGGGGACTGCACCGGATCGGCGTCCTCCCCGTGCGGGGCGGCCAATGGGAGGACGACTACCGCGTCCGTATCCGGGGACTGGCCCCACGGACCGCAGTGGACGACCTTCCCGACGAGATACGCGAAGTCGCCGCCGCACGAGGGCACATGCACTCCGTGCGCACGCTGCGGCGGAGGCTTCCGGCGCTGTCTCCTCGGCAGGCCCTCGCCTACGTCCGCGCGTTGCTGGACGGCGACGGCGTTGCACCGGCCGAACTCGTCGAGCCCTTCAACCCGGTGCCGGCCGCGAAGACCATCCGGGAGGGGAAGCCCTCAGGTGAGGGCGAGGGCGAGGGCGAGAGCGAGGAGTCGGAGGCCGGCGCACGGTGACAACCCAGCCGACGCGCCTGAGCGCTACGTCCTGACGGACTCAGCTCGGACACACCACCGGATCCCACAAGAGTGGCGAGGCCCTCGTGGCGACGCCGTTGTCAGTGCCTCCCGTTATGTTGCGTCGACCAGAAAGAGCCGGACTCCGGGGAGGGGCTTTGGGAGCCAAGACGGGACTGCTGGTGTACGCCGACGGCGGCATACCAGCCCTGCTGCGACACGTGGGCCGGGCGGACCACGACAAGACGACTGCCATGATGCGACGCCTGTATCCGGGAGCGGAGATCGAGGAGTGCGACGGCTCGACCCTCTCTGACGGCGTGTATCCCCCGAAGTCCATCGCCTACGCGGCCAGTTGGCCCGGAGTCGAGGTCATCGGCGATCAGCGGGTGATGATCGACCGTCCCTCCGAGCTCCCTGAGCATCTGGTGGCGGCCAGTGCGGGGCGGCGGCTCGTCCTGCACGCCATGCACAGTGTCGTCGACTGGCTCGCGTTCGCCGTGTGGGAGGACGGCCGACTGATCCGCTCGCTCAGCCTGTCCCCGGACAGCGGCATCCTGGAGAACATCGGCGAACCGCTCCCCTTCGAACTGCCCTACTGGGCAGGGGACCGTCCCGCCGACATCGTCCCCTGGCCCGGCGAGGAGGAAGAGCCGTACCCCCTGCCCTTCCATCCCCTGGACTTCGGCGAAGAAGTGCTACGGGCCCTCTGCGGCTTCGTCCAGGAGGGCATGCCGGACCCCGACGACATCGACGCGGACGCCATCAACCTCCACGGGTTCCACGTACACGACCCGCACGAGCCGGCTCCCGCCCAGCGCGCAGCAGACTCCTTGGGCACACCACGCTTCTACACACTGGCCCCGGACGGCTCCCTGATCGAGACCAACGGCCCTTAGCCCCAGCGACCTTGTCGACTTCGCACCGGCCCACGCTCCGCATCAGAGGTGCTGTTTTGCTGCCGCGACCAGTCGGCCGATGTCGTCGCGAGTGCGCACCCTGGCCTCGTCGAGTTCGGTTCTGCTGTCCGTCTTGGAGAGCGTCGTGATGTCGGCGAGAACGCTCTCCGCGACCCGGCTCAGCGTTTCGTCGTCCGTCAGCATCTGCACTCTGAACAGCGCCTCTTGGGCGTGGGAGCGTAGGTCGTAGGCGCGGATCCGTACGGTGTCGGAGTCTTCCGGTGGCGGCTGCTCGTGCTCGCAGAACCACAGATGCACCAGGCAGCGACGGTAGTTGACCAGTGCGCCCGCGTAGGCGGAGTAAGCATCGAGACGTTCCTGCCTGAGCTTCTCGCGCCGGGTCAACTCGTGGCTTCGGTCGACGGTGCGCTGCTGGAACGCCAGAGTGATCCCCGAGCCGAGCAAGGTCCCCAGGACGGCTATGCCGCTGGCGATGATGGTCTCCATGCCGCTCAGCCGATCATGGATCGCCCGTCGGCCGTGGGTAGATGCCCAGGTCGGGAAGGACGGCAGGGGCAGGCTCGGTCGCCGTGAGTCCCGATGCTGCCCGGGGCGGACTCCTCATCGGCGTCAACTGGAGCGGCCTGCGCATGGCCGGCTGGAGTCTCACCCCCGAAGCGGTCCTCAACCGGCCGGCCGCGGTTCGCGGGCGCACGCGGTGGTCGACGGAGCGCGCCGGCCGGTTGAGGTGGGGGAGAGCGTGGATGCCGTCCTGCGCGTCGGCCACGGACTGCCGTCAGCGGTACGTCTCTAGCCGGCCTCCGGCTGAGCCGTGTCGGTGGGCGCTCCGTCATGGGGCGCTTCCACAGGGGCAGTCGGAGCCGCGTCCCGTACGAACACCACCGCGATCACCGCCGCGACCGCGCAGAACGCCGCCGTGACGAAGAACGCGCGCTCGTAGCCGTCGACGAGCTGCCGGGTGCGGTCCGCCGCGGAGGACGGTGTGCCGTGGGTCGCGGCGACCGTCGTGAGGATCGCGAGGCCGAGGCTGCCGCCGATCTGGCGGGAGGCGTTGATGAGGCCGCTGATCATGCCGGCCTCGTGGGGGAGGGCTGCCGAGGTGGCCAGCGAGGTGTTGGACACCATGCAGAGGCCGACACCGACCGAGGCGACGAGCGAGGGCAGCAGGAAGCCGTCCAGGAACGTGGAGTTCTCGTCCATCAGCCCGAAGAGGAGCATGCCGAGCGCGCCGAGGGCGAGGCCCGTCGCCAGCACGGGGCGTGTGCCCAGGCGGGCGGTCAGCCGTCCGGACAGCATGGACCCGGCGATGGTGCCGATGCAGAAGGGCACGAACGCGCAGCCGGCGCGCAGCGGCGAGTAGTGCAGCACGTTCTGGAGGAACAGCGACGCGAAGTAGAACCCCGCGACGGTCGCCGCACCGATGAACAGCACCACGAGGTTCGCCACCCAGACCGAGCGGGCCCGCAGCATTCCGAAACGGACCAGCGGTTCGCTCGCCCCGCGCAGCTCCCACACCACGAAGGCCAGACCGGCCACGACGGCGACGACGAAGGACAGCCCCGCTCCGAGCGTGCCCCACCCGTGCTCACCGGCCCGGATGAGCCCGTTGACCAGGGCCGTCACCGCGAGCGTGACAAGGAACGCGCCCGGCACGTCCAGCCGCTTGATGCGTGCGGTGGCCGCACCGGAGAGGGACTTCCAGGCGAGGGCGAGTCCCAGGACGACGATGGGCACGTTCACGAACAGGATCCACCGCCAGGACAGCCACTGCGTGAGCAGCCCGCCCAGCAGGACGCCCAGCGCACTGGCCGCCGCGGCCACCATCGCCCAGGTGCCCACGGCCCGGGAACGTGCCTTGCCGGTCGGGAAGGCGACCATGATCACCGCGAGGCTCAGCGGTGCGAGCAGCGCACCGGCCAGCCCCTGTCCGGCGCGGGCGGCTATGAGCTGTCCCGGGGTCTGCGCCAGGCCGCCGAGCACGGAGGTGATCCCGAAGACGGTCAGACCCCAGAGCATGGCGACCCGGTGTCCCACGAAGTCGGCGAAACGTCCGCCGAGCAGCAGCAGCCCTCCGAAGACGAGGGTGTAGGCGTTCACGACCCACGACAGACCGCCGGGTGCGAATCCGAGGTCCGTCGCGATGGACGGCAGGGCCACGTTCACGACGCTGACGTCCAGCACGACCATCACCTGGGCGATACAGGCCGTGGCGAGCACCAGGCCCGCTCGCGGTGCCGCCGTCGTGTCGTCCCGCCTCCGATGTTCGGTGATCTCGGCTGAAAGATCGGTCACCGTCCTGCCCTCCTGTCCTGGCACGCCCGAGCGGCCTGCGATGCGAACACTGTACGCGTAAGGCTAACCTAACTAAACCGGCCGATGGGATGGTGAGCCGTTGGGGCGGTGAGAGGATGACGCCATGGAAAAGCCCCCGAAGAGCGTCGACGCGCGGACGGCACGGCGGTCTCGGGGAGTGCCGCGGTCGCAGCCGCGGCCGGGGCTGACGCCCGAGGCCATCACCCGGGCCGGGCGGGAGCTGATCGAGCGGGACGGGCTCGACGCGCTCAGCATGCGGGCGGTCGCCGCCGAACTGGGTACCGGCGCCGCGTCCCTCTACCGGCACATCGCCGACCGCGACGCCCTGCTGGTCGCGATCCTGGAGGACATCGCGGCCCGTCTGCCGGTGGAGGTTCCCGGGGCCACCGCGGGGGAGCGGCTGTTCAACCGGCTGGTCGGCGCCCATGACCGGATGGCCGAGCACGTCTGGGTCCTGCACATCCTCATCCGGGGCGAGTTCGTCGCCCGCAACGCCCTCCCCTTCAGCGACGCCTGCCTCGCCGACTTCCTCGGCGCGGGACTGGAGCCGCGTCAGGCCTCCACCGCCTACCGCGCCTGCTGGCACCTCACCATCGGTGAGCTCCTGGACGCCCACCCCCTCACCCCGCCGCGCCGGCCCAACCAGCGCGAACAGGTCATGGCGTCGGTCGACCCGGAACGGCTCCCGGCCCTCGCCGAAGTCCGTCAACTGGACCGGGACGAGGGCCACGACGGCCATGAGGGCCACGACAGTTATGCCGAGGCCCTCAAAGCGCTGCTCACCGCCCTTCTCCCCGAAAAGGACCGGTGACGGCCGAAGTCTCACGGGTGGCGTGGATCAGGCCGCCGATGACCGCGAAGAGAAAGAGGCAGACGGCGCTGAGTGCCCAGAGGACGGTTCGGAACGCGGACGCGTAGGAGTGCGCGAGGAAGTCGGTGAAGTCGGCTCGCGCGGTGGTGCCGATGGCGCTGCTCGGCGCGGCGAGGTTGCCGCCGGCCACGTCGTTCGCCACCGCCGTCGGAGTCCCGGCGCCGGGGAACGCGGCGATCCCCTCGCGCACGCGGGACGTCAGCGCGGTGGTGAGCAAGGAGCCGTAGACGGCGACGGCGATCGCCTCGCTGCCCAGGCGGAGCGTGTTGAGGAACCCGGCCGCCATGCCGGCCTTCTCCGGTGCGACGAGGCCGAGGGCCTGGCCGTCGACCAGCCCGGCGGACAGCCCCATCCCGGCGCCGGTGACGATCATCGGCACGGCCGCGAGCAGGATGGCCGCGTCCTCGCTGAAGAGAGTGAGGGCGGCGTCCCCCAGCACGAGACAGCCCAGACTGATGTGGATCAGGGTGAGCGGGGGGACGCCACGCGCCACGAGCTTGGCCGCGAGGACGGGGCAGGCCAGGACGGGCAGGGTGAGCAGGAGCATGACCAGTCCGGCGGTGCCGGTGGTGAGCCCGTGCACCGTGGTCAGGTAGCCGGGCAGGTACGTCAGGATCGTCACGAAGCCGAAGGAAGCGGCGACCGGGACGAGGCACAGCGCGAGAAACCGCCGGTTCGCGAGCAGGCCGAGGTCGAGCATCGGGTGGGCGAGGCGCCGTTCGACGGCGGCGAAGACGGCCAGGCTCGCCGCGGCCCCGGCGAGCAGGGACAGTACGCCGACGCTGGTCCAACCCCATTGCGACGCCTGTGCGATACCCGTGGTGAGCAGCAGCATCGCGAGGACGAACAGGGCGGTGCCGCGGACGTCGATACGGGCGCCCGTGCGCTGCGGCTCGGCCGTCCGGCGGGCGAGGGACGGTGTGGCGAGGAGCACCAGCCCCAGGACGATGCCGTGGAGTGCGAACACCCAGCGCCAGCCCGCGCCCTCCACCAGCACGCCTGACAGGGAGGGGCCGAGGGCGACGCCCAGCCCGGCCACGGTGCCGAACAGCGCGAACGCCTTCCCGCGCGCGGAGCCCTGGAAGAGGGTCGACAGGATGGCACTGCCGCAGGAGAAGATCGCGGCACCCCCGAGTCCGGCCAGGGCCCGGGCGATGTCCAGCATGATCACGTCGCCGGCGAGGGCGCTGGCCAGTGACGCCGCGGCGTAGGTCGCCGCGCCCAGGGCGAAGGCCCGTACCCGCCCGATGATGTCGGCGAACGAACCCCAGGCGAGTGTGAAGCAGGCGAAGGCCACGTTGAACGCGTTGACCACCCACTGCAGCGGCACAAGACCCGCGTGTGTGTCGGCCCCGATGTCGGAGAGGGCGACCGCGGTACCCGAGATCGAGGTCGGGACGACGAAGACGGCGAGCAGGACGGTCACCAGGGGCAACAGCCGCCGGTCCCCGATCGTCGCCGTCGCGCTCCTCGAGGTCTTGGCGTCATCAGGGGGTCCGCCCCCGGTGGCCTCATGGTCGGTCTGTGCGGACACGGGGGTGCTCCAGGTGCGTACGTACGGTCGAACGAATCAAGGTTCGTATTCTGTCGAACCTCAAGCTGTCACGGGGTGAAGGTACGATGCAAGTAGAACCATTGGGCGGACGGCAGGCAGGAGTCCACGCGATGCCCGATCCCGAGGGGCACCCCTCATGCGAGGAGATGGACCTGCGGGCGGTGATGCACGCCCTGTCCGACCGCCTGCGCTACGAAGTGATCTCGGCCCTGGTGCGTGAGCCGGAGGGCACCGAACGGCACTGCAGTTCATTCGGTCTGCCGGTCGGCAAGTCCACCCGCAGCCACCACTTCCGCATCCTCCGGGAAGCCGGCCTGATCCGGCAGGTCGACCGCGGGAACAGCCGGATGGCCCAACTCCGCAAGGTCGACCTCGACACCCGCTTCCCGGGGCTCCTCGACCTGATCGCGGAGAACGCGGAGAACGCGGAGAACGCGGAGAGCACGGAGAACGCGGTACAGGAGGGCGCCGGCGAGTGAGGGCGGCGGTGCACGAGGCCGGAACGGAGATCGGCCGCGGCCATCGACACAGGCCGGGCATCCGCCCTGTTCAGCGCCCCGCCGTCTCCTGCCGGGGCCCGTCCCCCGCCTCCCCGCTCGCGCGGCTGCTCGGTCCGCCGCGTGGCGCGTTGCCCGCGGTGAGATGTTCGAGCACCTCGACCAGTTCCTGGCAGGCGTTCTCCACCGAGCGGCGCGTGTTGCGCTGCTCGGTGATCACGGAGGAGAGCAACAGGGCGGTGAGGGCCATGGTGCCGTTGAACGCCTGGAGCTTGAGCATCACTTCGATCTGGTCCAGGCCGGTGAAGGGGCCGATCTCCTCGGTGGCGGCGATCGTGGCCATGACGGACGTGAGGAGCGCGCACAGCATGCTGCCGGCCAGCTGGAAGCGCAGGGCCGTCCAGATCAGCAGCGGATAGATGAGGAACAGCAGGCTGAGACCGCTGTAGGCGACCAGCAGGACGACACCGCAGGTGACGAGCGTGAGCCCGGTGGCCTCCTGCCACCGGGACATGCGCGGGGGCCAGCGTGCGGCGTGGAGCAGCAGCAGGAGCGGCGTGACGATCAGGACGCCCATCGCGTCACCCACCCACCACGCCAGCCAGACCGCCCAGAAGGCGTGGCCGTGCAGCCGGTCCGCGATCACGAGCATGGTGACGCCCACCGTGGAACTGATCAGCATGCCGGTCAGCGCCCCGACGAACACCAGGGCCAGACCGTCCCGCAGCCGGCTCAGGTCGGTGCGGAAGCCCACCGCGCGCAGCATGAGGTACGCGCAGACGGGCGCGGCCGTGTTGCCCACCAGGTTGCCGAGGACCTCGGGCCGCAGCGCCGTGAGATGCATGATCACGAGCAGCGAACCGAGCGCGATGCCGGGCCAGACGCGCAGTCCGAGGACGAGGAGCGCAGCCACCGCGATACCGGTCGGCGGCCAGATGGGGGTGAAGACCGCGCCCTCGACGGTGAGGTTCCGCAGGAGTCCGAGCCGTCCCGCGGCGTAGTAGCAGGCCGCGACGGCCAGGTTCTGGAGGGCGACGACACCGGTCCGGCGCAGATTCTCGGTACCCACCACGCAAGCCGCCACATACGCCATCAGACACCGGGGCCGCCGTTCCGGCGAGGCGGGAGGGCGGTCATGCCGCCCTACGGCTGATCTTCGTGCCCGTCCTCCGCGTCGTCGCCGTCGTAGCCGATGACGAGCACGGCGGCGTCGTCCTCGTGTCCGACCTGGTCCGCGCCCCGGATGACGGCGGCGGCCAGCGCACCGGCGTCCATGCCCGCCACGGCGGCGATCCCGGCGAGCCGTACGACCTGGTCCAGGCCCTGTTCGACCTCCATCGACGGCCCCTCCACCACGCCGTCCGTGAGCAGGACGAACACACCGCCCGTGGTGAGCCGGTACCGGGTGACGGGGTAGGTCATGCCGGCCTCGATGCCCAGCGGCGGACCGCCCTCGTCGCTCCCGATGCCGGACTTCCCGTCCGCCGTCGCCCAGACGCAGGGGATGTGCCCGGCCCGGGCGCTCTCCAGTAGGCCGGTCGAGGGATCGAGGCGCAGGAACGTGCAGGTGGCGAAGAGATCGGAGCCGAGAGACAGGAGCAGGTCGTTCGTCTGGGCGAGGAGCTCTCCGGGTTCGCTCGTCACGGAGGCGAGCGCGCGCAGGCCGACGCGTACCTGCCCCATGAAGGCCGCGGCCTCGATGTTGTGGCCCTGGACGTCCCCGATGGACAGCCCTATGCGCCCGTCCGGCAGATGGAACGCGTCGTACCAGTCCCCGCCCACGTTCAGGCCGTGGTGGGCCGGTACGTACCGCACGGCCAGGTGGTAGCGGGGCGCCGTGGGCATCTCGGCGGGGAGCATGCCGCGCTGCAGGGCGATGGCCAGCTCGACCTGGGACCGCTGGAGCTCCGCGTACTCGCGCGCCCGGGACGTCAGCGAGCCGAGCCTGGCCAGCAGCTCGTCGCTGTCGTACGCGGGGCCCTTGCGGGACATGGGTCGCTCCGAGGGATCTTCATCTGTCGTCGTGCATAAGCCCTAAGTGACTCATATCGGATGATACGGGCCTCTCGGTGTCGCCCGGAACGCCGGCTGTGGTGTGCGGCGTGCTGGAGGGCGGCCCGACGGGAACCGTTCGACGGGCCGCGAGGTCCCGGCACCTCGGAGCGAAGGGGTGCCGGGACCTGTGGCCGGGAGCGGACGGCTCAGCGTCCGTCGAGCCCCTTGTCGACCGCTGCCGTCAGCTCGCCGTCGGCCGTGTCGGCGTCCAGCGACCAGAACATCGCGCCGCCCAGACCCAGCTTGCGGACGTAGGCCGACTTGGTCGCCAGCACCTTCGGGTCGTCGTACGTCCACAGCGTGGTCCCGTCGAAGAGCCACGCGCTGCCGTTCCACCGGTCCCGGTGCACGGTGTACGCCCCCGAGGCGGCGAGGTTCTTGAGGACCTTGTAGTCCTCGGAGCCGTCCGCCCAGGTGCCCTTCGCGGGGCCGGTGGCCGGCTGGCCGAGTCCGTCGCCCCCGCCGCTCACGCCGGTCCAGCCCTGACCGTAGAACGGCATGCCGACGACGAGCTTCCGCGGCTGCGCGCCCCTGCGCACCCAGTCCCGCACGGTCCGGTCCACGCTGAAGTCACCCGGCGCGAACAGGGCCGACTGCTGGGCCGTGACGGCCTCACCGGACACGTGGTAGTCGTAGCCCTGGAGGTTCACGAAGTCGAAGTCCCGCATGATCCGCGGGATGTCGAACCCCGCGTCGATCGCCTTCGGCGCGGCCGGGACGAACGCCGTCAGGTCGTAGTGCCTGGCCTTCTTGCCGCGCGGGGCCTCGCTCTTCGCGTACGCGTTGAGCTGAGTGCGGAACTCGTGCACCAGCGCGGTGAAGTTCTTCCTGTCCTCGGGCCGGTAGACCGTGTCCGTGTCGCCGGGGGAGCCGGGCCACTCCCAGTCCAGGTCCACCCCGTCGAACAGCCCGGCGGCCGACCCCGCGCCGCCGCGCGCGCCGTCGGCCGGCAGGTTGCCCTTGATGTACAGGTCGATGCAGGAGGCCACGAACCTCTTGCGTGACGCGGGGGTGAGCGCGGCGTCGGAGAAGTGCGTGGACCAGCTCCAACCGCCCAGCGAGATCAGCACTTTGAGACCGGGGTGCTTCGCCTTGAGCTCGCGCAGTTGATTGAAGTTGCCGGCGAGCGCCTGCGTGTCGGTGTCGGCGACCCCGTCGACCGAGTTCTCCGCGTCGAGGGGGCGCACGTAGTCGGCCCAGGCGTCGGCCTCGCCCGGTACGTTGCCGGTGAAGCACTCTCCCGCGGAATTCACGTTGCCGAAGGCGTAGTTGATGTGTGTCAGCTTCGCTGCCTGGCCGCTCGTGTCCAGGTCCTTGACCTGGTAGTCCCGCCCGTACACACCCCACTGCGTGAAGTAGCCCACGCGCTTGCCGTACTTGGCGGTGGAGGCATGCGACTCGGCGGCGCCGGCCGTCCCGCTCGCCGGAGCGAGGACGGCCAGCAGGGACAGCGAACAGGTGGCGACGGCCAGTCTTCCCAGGGTTCTTCGCATGAGGGGGAACGTATTGGTATGGACCATTGCGGTCAAGGGGTGGGCTCGTTGCTGACTTGCCGTCAGATGCGCTGTCGTGCCCGGCGGTTCAGGCGCAGGGCCGAGACGAGGAAGAAGACGCCGCCGAGGAAGGCGTAACCGGCGAGGTTCTTCAGCGTCGCGTCGCCGCTCCCCGCCTGGGCGGCGAAGGAGGCGCCTGCGAGTGTGGAGATGGCACCGCTGATGATCATCGGCCACTGGCCGCCCAGGCTCCTGCGTACGGCGCCGGTGACGAGCTGGGTGATGCCCGAAGCGATGGCCCACGCACCCCAGACGCGCAGCACGGCCGGAATGTCCGCGGTGGCGGCGAAGGCCAGGCCGACGGTGGCGAGCGCGCTGATGGAGACGTTGACGTAGAGGGCCGTGGCCGCTCGTCCGCCGGCGTGGGCGGTCCGGAGGTCCGTGATCGCGGCGGCCATGTCGACGAGGGGGTAGAGGAACAGGAGCGTCATGCTCAGGGCGCCGAGATCGTCGGCGGTCGTCGCGAGGAGGCCCGCCCAGACGGTCGCGAACGCGAAGCGTCCCAGATAGAGCTTGCGCAGGGGCGTGGGTGCGTCGACCGGTGTGCTGCTGACGAGGGTGTCCATGGAAGTGCCCTTTCCTGGGCGCGGGGCGGGAGGGTGCGGGTGACCGTCCCACCGATGAGGGAGAACGTTCGGTCTCTTCGGATTCAACGGGACGCCGGGACGGGCTGTCAAGACCGAACGTTCTCCCTCGCCGTTTTGGTACGGTGGGCACATGAACAGCGGGACAGAGACAGCCGTCACCTCGGAAGCGCGCAAGCGGCTGCTGGAGACGGCGACGAGGATCTTCTACACGGAGGGCATCCACTCCGTCGGGATCGACCGGCTCACCGCGCAGGCCCAGGTCACCCGGGCGACGCTGTACCGGCACTTCGCCGGCAAGGAAGACCTCATCCTGGCCTATCTGCACCTGGCCGACCAGGGCATTCGCGGACAGGTCGGTGCCGCGCAGGCCGGCGCGGACTCGGCCGTCGACAAGCTCAGGGCCGTCGCCCGGTCCATCACCGAGGGCATCCGCTCGCCCGGCTTCCGCGGGTGCGCCTTCCTCAACGCGGTGGCCGAGTACCCCGATCCGGCGCACCCCGTCCACCAGGCCGTCCTCGCCCACCGGCAGTGGTTCCTCGACACCGTCACGGAGCTGCTGTCGCGGACCGGCGGGGAGCCGGCCGACGCGGCGGGCCGGCACTTCGTGATGCTGCGCGACGGTGCCATGGCGGCCGGATGCCTCTTCGACGCGGAGCTGGTCGGTGAGACCTTCCTCCAGGGCGTCGAGGGGATCTTGCGGGCCCGCACCGAGGCATCCGGCCGAGCGGCCTGAACTCCGTCAGTGCCCCGAACCCTCGCTGCCGCCGAGTTGGTCGCGGTGGCGGGGGTCGCCGAGGTACTTCTCCTCGTCGAAGACCGGCGCCGCCTTGACCTCGTCCCTGGACCAGCGCAGGTGGATGGTCCGGGCCGCGTGGTCGATGTCCGAGACGGCCTCGGCCGGGAGCACCACGTCCTTGCCCAGCAACGGGAGCCCGGTGCGCACCACCGCGTGATGCGGCCCGAGGTCCGCGGAACGCGCGCCGATCCTGCCGACGTCCCCGTCCACCGCACGCACGTGGTAGCCCGTGAGGTCGTTGTCCGGGGTGTGTCCGGCGGTCGGCACCTGGTCGGTCCTGAACTCGTTCACTGCGTCCTCCCTGTGGCTCTGGACCTCCGTCTGCCCGAGATCCGCCGCGGCAGACCTCCGCCGGCCGGCTCCTCCGCATGATCGATTACGCTCGGGGGAGTTCCACGACGCGAGCACAGGAGATGCCATGCCCCCGCACACCGACCAGGACAGCAGCACGGTGGAGGTCGTCGACGTGCCCGAGGCCTCGCGCTTCGAGGTGCGGATCGACGGGCGGCAGGTGGGCTTCGCGGAGTACATGCGCACGAACGAGCTGGTCGTCTACCCCCACACCGTCGTGGACCCCGCCTACAACGGCAGGGGCCTCGGCTCCGCCCTCGCGCGCGCCGTCCTGGACGACGCCCGCGAGCGGAAGCTGGCCGTGCTGGCCACCTGCCCCTTCATCGCGGCCTACCTCGCGCGGCACCCGGAGTACCACGACCTCGCCTACCAGAACCGCAGCAAGGTCGTCGACTGAGACGGGCCGCGCCGCGACGCCTGCCCGGCCATGGGCCCCTGCGTCCGTGCGCCGGGTCAGCGGGCGAACTTCGCCACGGCCTCCGGCGAGACGGGGGTGAAGAAGTTGACGAGGTTGCCGTCGGGGTCGCGGAACAGCAGTGACCTGTTGCCCCAGGGCATCGTGGTGGGCCCGGCGACGAACTCGCTGACGAGACCGGTCAGGTTCCGGTGGACGCGGTCCACGTCGTCGACGAGGAACTCGGTGATCACGCTGTGGTTGTCCGCGGGCCGGGCCGAGTCCGGAGCGAAGAGCGGGACCGTGCGGGTGCCGGCGATCGCGAGCGTGGCGCCCGCGGTCCTGAGCTCCGCGAAGTCCTCGGTGGCCCACGCCGCGACCGCCCCCGTGGCCCGCTCGTAGAACGCGACGAGGCGCGCCACGTCGCCGGTGATGATGCGGATCGAGACGAACTCCATGGGTATCTCCTTGGCCGTGCCGAGTGGGTGCACGTCGCAGGCTAGGAGAAATAGCGGACAGAACCGGTCCGGTATACGCGCTAGCCTGCGACCATGTCCCGACCGACCGGCCGCGTACTGACCCTCCTGGAGCTGCTCCAGTCCGGCGGCACCCGGACGGTGTCCGAACTCGCCGACCGGCTCGGCGTCGAAGGCCGCACCGTGCGCCGGTACGTCAACCAGCTGATCGACCTCGACGTGCCCGTGGAATCGGTCCGAGGCCGCTACGGCGGGTACCGGCTCGCCCCCGGGTACCGGCTGCCGCCGCTCATGCTCAGTGACGACGAGGCACTCGCCGTCCTGCTGGGACTGATCGCCGGACGCCGAGCGGGCCTGACGGCGGCGGAGCTCACGGCGAGCGAGACGGCGTCGGCGAAGATCCGGCGGGTGCTCCCGAAACACCTCGCCCGCCGGCTCGACGCCCTCCCCGAAGCCCTCTCCTTCACGGACCGGCCCGGCGGGGCGGCCACCCCGGACGCCGAGGTCCTGCTCACCCTCGCCGACGCGGTGCGCCACCACCGACCGGTCGCGATCCGCTACACCGACCGTGACGGACGGCCCAGCGAACGCACGCTGCACGCGTACGGCATCGTCGCCCACGCGGGCCGCTGGTACGTCACGGGCCGGGACGCCGGGACCGGCGAGGGCCGGACCTTCCGGCTGGACCGCGTCGCGGACGCCCGCACCCTGCCCGGCTCGTTCGAGGCGCCCGCGGATCCCGATCCGGCGCGGCGCGTGCTGGACGGGTTCGCCACCGCCGAGTACCGGCACGAGATCACCCTGCGGATCCAGGGGACGGCCGAACAGATCCGGGCCCACCTGCCCGCGAGCGTCGCGCGCCTCGCGCGGCCCGAGACGGCGGACGGCGAGGGCTGGCTCCAGGTCGACCTGCGGGCGGAGCGGCTCGACTGGCTGCCTCCGGTGCTCGCCGCGCTCGACCTGCCGTTCGTCGTCGAGCGCCCCGGCGAACTGCGCGACCTCGTCACCGCGCTCGCCGACCGGCTCAGGTCGTCCGCCGCGCGAACCCGCCCGTGCTGAGGGGGGCGACGGTCCCGGCCTCGTACCGCCGACAGCACGAGGCCGGGAGCCCACGCCCGGCATGCGGGCGTGACCGAGTCGCGGCGGAACCGACCTTCGCGCACGGCACGTTGCAACTCCGTTGCATGATCCGCGACCGGGTCACCGCCCCGCTCGCCCCGTCACCGTCCCGTGCACCACGTACGCGGCGGCCACGTCGAGCGCCGCGTGCCCGGTGGACTTGAAGACGGTCAGCGCCTCGGGGGAGCGGCGCCCCGTGGCCTCGCCCGCCAGGACCGAACCGAGGAGGGTGACCCGGCGTCCGGCCGGCAGCCCCTGCAACTCGTGGGCGCCGGAGGGCGGCGGGGTCGCGGCGGCGCCGGGCCACTCGGTGAAGAGGTCGGCGTCCCTGATGGTCCCGGCGTCGAGCTCGGGGCCGTGCGAGCCGCCGACGGAACTGACATGGGTCCCCGGGGCCAGCCAGGCGCGGCGGACGACCGGAGCGGTGGCGCCGGTGCAGCAGTAGACCGTCCCGGCCTCGCGCACGGCGCCCTCGATGTCGGGTGCCGCCTCGCCCCGGGGGTGCAGGGCGGCGGTGGTGCGGGTCGCCGCCGGGTCGCGGCCCGTGACGGTGACGGGCACACCGGGCCGCACCACGGCCAGCAGGGCGACCTGCGCACGGGCCTGCGCACCGGTGCCGACCACCACGACCGGGCCGGGCCCGGCGAGGGCCAGCGCGCTGTGCGTGGCGGACGCGGCGGTGCGCCAGGCCGTGATCGGCTCGGCGTCCAGGACCGCGAGGGGGCTGCCGTCCTCGGGGTCGAACAGGACGACCACCCCCTGATGGCTGCTGCGGCCGGGCCGTTCGGGGTCCTGGAACACGGACACGAGCTTCGCGGCCAGGCCGAGACCGGGGACGTATCCGGGCATGGCGCCGAGCAGGCCGTTCGGGGCGAAGGCCGCGGTCCGCGCCGGGGCGGACGCCCGGTCCTGCGCGACGGCGACGAGGGCGTCGGAGACGGCGGCCATCAGCCGGTCCGGGTCGAGGGCGGCGAGGGTCGCGGCCCGGTCGAGGACGAGGACGTCGCTCATGCCCGCACCTCCTGGTGCGATCCGGCGAGCAGGGCCGCCAGGGTGCCGGTGGCCGCGGCGAGGTCCGCGCGGAGCCGTTCGAGACGCTCGTCGTCGATCTCCGCCGACGGTCCGACGACGGTGAGCGCGCACACGGGCACTCCCTCGGCCGGTACGACGGCCCGGCTGACGGAGGCGACGAGCTGGTCGTTGCGTCCGTCCTCGGCCGCGAAACCGTCCGCCTCGGCGCGTGCGAGGTCGGCGAGGAGCCCCGTGGCGCCGTCGAGGGGATGACCGGCGTCGGAGGCCGCTTCGAGATAGGGGGTGCGGGCCTCCTGCGGCAGGGCGGCCACGAGGGCGAGCGGTCCGGCGAAGCGGTGCACGGACAGGGTCTCGTCGAGCAGGGTGCTGATCATCGCCAGCCGGTCGGGGCGTACGACGTCCACGACCCGGGCGCCGGTGGACTCCAGCACCTGGAGGTTGACCATCAGGCCGGTGCGTGCGGACAGGTCCTCCAGCACCGGGCGGGCCAGCGTGGTCAGCGAGTTGTGCGCCGCGCGGGCCGACAGGAGCAGGACGGCCGTGCCCGGCAGATAGCGGTCGTCCGCGCGCAGGACCCAGCCGCGGCGCACGAGGTCCACCAGGATCCGGTAGGCGGTGGCGCGGTGCAGGCCGACCGTCTCGGCGAGATCGGTGAGCCGGGGCGGTCGGGGGGCGCGGGCGACCGCCTCGACCAGGTCCAGCGCCTTGTCCACGGCCGTGCGCTGCGCTTGCGGCATCGAAACCCTTCCGGAGCGTCGGGCGAGCAGGGCCCGGTGGGGCGTGTGCACCGCCGGGATCCGGATGTAGGGTACCGGTTGTTTCGTTGAGCGAGAACGATGTTACCTAGAGCGTAACAAGGGAGCGGTGTTCATGACGAGCGACAGTGCGGGCGCGGCCATGCCGTACGCGCCGCCGGAGCGGGGCACGGGTCCGACGGTGGTCTACCGGGGCGTCACCCTGTTCGACGGGACGGGCAGCCCGCCGCGTGCCGGGATGTCGATCGTGGTGGACGGTCCCCTGATCCGCGCGGTCGTGACCGACGCCGAGGCCGAGGGTCTCACCGAGGGCGCCGAAGTGGTCGACCTCGCCGGGCACTTCGTCACCCCGGGGCTCATCGACTCCCACCAGCACCTCGCCACCCCGCCCGACCGGCCGGCCGCCGAGGCCGTGCTGGACCGGCTGGTGCACAGCGGTGTCACCGGCATCCGGGACATGGCCGACGACCTCCGTCAGATCGGCGACCTCGCCCGTGCCGTCCGCGTCGGCGAGATCGCCGGTCCCGACATCCACTACGCGGCCCTCATGGCGGGCCCCGGATTCTTCGACGACCCCCGCACCCACCAGGTCAGCCAGGGCGCGGTGGCCGGCCGGGTCCCCTGGATGCAGGCCGTCACCGACACCACCGACCTGCCGCTCGCGGTGGCCCTCGCGCGCGGGACGTACGCGTCCGCCATCAAGGTGTACGCCGATCTCGACGCCGGCCTCGTCGCGGCGATCACCGCCGAGGCGCACCGGCAGGGCATCGCCGTATGGGCGCACGCCGCCGTTTTCCCCGCCGCGCCGGGCGAGGTCGTCGACGCGGGCGTGGACGCGGTCTCGCATGTGTCCCTCCTCGCCCACGAGGCGGCGACGGGGCCGCTGACCTCGTACAGGAACAAGCCGCCCGTCGACCACGCGGCCCTGGTCACCGGTGAGGACGAGCGGCTGGAGAAGCTCTTCGCCCGGATGCGGGAGCGAGGCGTCGTCCTGGACGCGACCGCCGGCCTGTACGCCTCCCACGAGTTCGTGAGCGACGACCCCGAGGTCGCCGAACGCGCCGCCCGCAACACCGAGTTGGCGATCGCCCTGACGGCGCAGGCGTACCGGGCCGGAGTCGACGTCTCCACCGGCACCGACTACGAGACCCCGCCCCAGGAGCCGTTCCCCGCGCTCTACGAGGAACTCGCCTTCCTGGTACGGCGGTGCGGCATCCCCGAGTACGACGTCCTCAGGTCCGCGACCCTGATCGGCGCCCGCAGCGCCGGAGTGGCCGACCTGACCGGCAGCGTCGAACCGGGCAAACTCGCCGACCTCGCGGTCTTCACCGGCGACCCGCTCGCCGACATCGACGACCTGCGCACCGTCACCCTCACCGTCAAGCGGGGGCGCCGCTTCCCGCGCTCCGCCTACACCGCCGACCGCCTCCAGGAGAACCGATGACCGGCACGCCGATGATCGTCAACGCGCTGGGCCAGCTCGACAACCCCAACGACCCGCGGTCGCAGGCGGCGGCGAGCGAACTCAACGCCACCGGCGAACAGTTCACCATCGACGCGCGCACGCTCTCCGAGGCGCGCGCCTCCGGGATGACCGCCGTCAACATCACCCTGGGCTACGTCATGGGCGACCTCCCGCCCTACGAGCACACCCTCCACGAGATCGACGTCTGGGACGGCATCGTCGCCCGGCACCCCGGCGACCTGCTCAAGGTCACCTCCGTCGCCGACATCGAGACCGCCGCGCGCGACGGCCGCGTCGGCGTGATCTACGGCTTCCAGAACGCCGAGGCCGTCGGCGACGACATCGGCCGTGTCGCCGTCTTCGCCGAACGCGGCGTGCGTGTGGTGCAGTTGACGTACAACCAGGCCAACCACCTCGGCGGCGGTTCCATGGCGCCCGGCGACACCGCGCTCACCGGCTTCGGTCGCGAGGTGATCGACGCCCTCAACGACCACCACCTCATGGTCGACCTCTCCCACAGCGGCGAACGCACCTGCCTGGAGGCCACGCGCCACTCCGGCGTACCCGTCTCGATCAACCACACAGGATGCCGGGCGCTGACCGACCTGCCGCGCAACAAGACCGATGAGGAACTGCGGCTGGTCGCCTCCCGGGGCGGGTTCGTCGGCATCTACTTCATGCCGTTCCTGAGCCCCACCGGCCACGCGCGCGCCGCCGACGTCGTCGAGCACATCGTGCACGCCGTGAACGTCTGCGGGGAGGACCACGTCGGCATCGGCACCGACGGACCGGTCACCGCCATCGACGACCTCGACGCCTACCGGGCCCACCTCGCCGAGCACGTCGCCCGGCGCCGGCAGGCCGGGGTGTCCGCCGCGGGGGAACGCGAGGACACCTACCCCTTCGTCGTCGACCTGCGCGGCGTGGACCAGTTCCGGGAACTGATCCGCCTCCTGGAGCGGCGCGGCTTCTCCGCCGAACGGATCGAGAAGATCATGGGCCGCAACTTCGTCGACCACGCGCGCCGCGTTTGGTCGAGCTGACCTCCCGAGGCCGGGGGCGCGGGGGGTGCGCCGCGCCCCTACCCCCGGCCTCAGACCGTCCTGACCACGATGCCGGTCTCTCCGAGGGCGGTGAGTTCGGCCTCCGGGGCCGCGGTGTCCGTCACCAGGGTGTCGAGGTGGGGGACGGGGCAGACGTGGGCGTGGGCGGTGTGGCCGAGCTTGCCGCTGTCGGTCGCGGCGATCACGCGGCGTGCCGAGGCGATGGCCGCCTTCTTCACCGCCGCGTCGTCGAGGTCGTAGGCGGTCAGGCCCTGGTCCGCGCTGAGGCCGCAGCAGCCGATGACCGCGGTGTCGAAGCGCAGGGCCGCCAGCGAGGCGAGGGTGAGCGGGCCCGTGAGCGCTCCCTCGCCGGGGCGCGGGTGCCCGCCGGGCACGATGAGCGTGGTCGGGCCCGGTGTGTCGCTGAGGACATGGATGGCCTGCAAGGACAGGGGCATCACGGTGACCGGCCGCCCGCGCAGGAGTCCCGCGACCTCCAGACAGGTGGTGCCGCTGTCCAGGAGCACGGTCTCGCCGTCCTTGACCAAGGCGTTCACCTCGGCCGCGATGCGCTCCTTCGCCTCGGTCGCCTCATGGGCGCGGAGCATGAACGGCGGCTCCTCACCTCTGAGTTGAAGTGTGCGGGCGCCTCCGCGGACACGTTCGAGGACACCGTGGGCGGCGAGCACGTCGAGGTCGCGCCGGATGGTCATCTCCGATGCCCCGGTCAGTGAGGCGAGGTCGCCGACGGTGACCCGGCCGGAGTCCCTGACCGCCTGGGCGATCAGGCGATGACGGTCTGCGTTGCTCATACAGGGATTGAAGCACCTTCCGAACGAACATGAGATCTGTTCGAAAGCGACCTTTTCAAACAATCGACATGGTCGTTAAGGTGTTCGGCATGGCACCTTCGCTCCGCGCCGCCCGAGTGGCGACCTTCCTCTACTTCATCCTGAACGGCACGCTGCTCGGCATGTGGGTCGTGCAGATCCCCGCGATCGAGGAGCGCGTCGGCATCAGCCACGCCACCCTGGGCGGCCTCCTGGTGCTGCTCGGCGGCGGAGCGTTCGCGGGCATGCAGGTGGCAGGACCTCTCGTGGACCGCCTCGGCACACGCCTCGTGGTTCCCGTCGCCGGCGTGCTGTGCAGTGTGACGCTGGTCCTGCCCGGCCTGGCCCCGAACCCCTGGGCGCTGGGCGCCGCCCTGCTGGTCTTCGGGTTCGGCAACGGCTGCCTGGACGTGAGCATGAACGCGCACGCCGTGCACGTGGAGAAGGCGTACGCCAGACCCGTCATGTCGTCCTTCCACGCCACTTTCTCCGTCGGCGGTGTCCTCGCCGCTCTCGCCGGGGCCGCGGCCGCCGGCCTCGGGTTGTCCACGGCCGCGACGCTCGCCGTGGTGGCCGCGCTGGGGGTCGTGACGGCTCTGATGTCCGCGCGCAGCCTGCTGCCGTCCACTCCCGCGGTCCAGGAGAAGCAGGACGACGCCCCCGCCGTGGCCGCCAAGGGCGCTGCCCAGGCCCGGATCTGGGGCCTCGCCGCCCTGGCCCTGATGATCATGCTGTGCGAAGGCGCCGCCAACGACTGGAGCGCCCTGCACATGAAGACCGTCCTGGGCGCGCCCGAGGCCACCGCCGCCTTCGGCTACGGCGCCTTCGCCGCGGCCATGACCCTCGGCCGGCTGCTCGCGGACCGCCTCACCGCCCGGTTCGGTCCCATGGCGATCCTGCGCTACGGGTCGGCCATGGCCGCCGTCGGCATCACCGCCGTGGCCCTCATGCCCTGGCTGTGGGCCGCCTTCGCGGGATGGGCCCTGTTCGGCCTCGGCCTGTCGGGCTGCGTCCCCCAGCTCTTCAGCGCCGCCGGTCACGCCGACCCCGCCGCCGCGGGCGCCAACGTCTCCCGCGTGGCCGGTCTCGGCTACCTGGGCATGCTCGCCGGCCCCGCCGTGATCGGCTGGCTCACGCATCTGGTGCCCCTGAACGAGACGTTCCTGCTGCTGACCCTGCTGTGCGCGGTCGCCGCCGTGGCCGCGGGAGTCCTGCGCACCGACCGCACCGGCCGCGTCGACGAGCCCGCGCACAGCGGCACTTGACGACCCAGGTCCCGGCCGCGCGTCACCGTGAGGCATGCTGTACCGGGCCCCGCCCGGTGCCGTCCGCCTGAGAGGTCCGCCCCATGACCGCCCGCCTGTATGTCCGTTCCGGCCTCGACCCCGACGACCCGGACAGGGTCCTCGCCGTCCTCGTGGTCGATCCCGAGGGCACGCCCGCGGAGCGTGCCCTCGCCGCACTCGGCTCGTACTGCTACGAGGGCGACGGCGTGTTCTATCTCGTACGCACCGACGGCTGGGCCGAACGGACCCTCGACGAAGGTGAGTTGACCGTGGACATCGCGGTGTACCCCGTCCCGCTGCGGCAGGTGGACGTCGACCCCGAGGACTTCCCCGCCCGCTCGACCGTCGATCCGCAGGCCCTGCTGCTCCTCTCCGCCCGCACCCAGGTCGACCCCGAACTCGGCGCACGCATGGCCGAGGCGACGGCCGTCTTCACCGCGGCACCCGACGTGCCGCTCGACGACCTGCTCAAGGCCGACGACCAGTGGCCGATGCTGCTCGCGCCGCCCCCCGCGTACGGCTGACCGCACAGAGGCACGCACCGCTCGGAGCGGGCCGACCCCCTTCAGGAACACGGCGAGGCCGGTACGTCCCCACGGACGCACCGGCCTCACCGGGCAACTCGCGGAGCCCTACTCCGAGGCGGCCAACGAACGCACCGCCGCGACGAGTTCGGCGTTGTCCCGGGCGACCGTCCCGTCCGGCAGGAGGGTGTCGTCCTCGAAACCGATACGGACCTGGTGGCCGTCCGCGAGCGCGGCCCGCAGCACCGGCCAGGTGCTCGCCGCCTCGCCGTGGTACAGGATCGGGAGGGCGACACCGGCCGACCGGATCATCGCCGCCATCTCCCGGGCGTGGTCCACGGCCGTGTCCGGGTCCTCGTCCATCGGCTCGATCAGGATCCGCACATTGTCCGCGAGCGTCGGCGACGCCAGCAGCGCGGGCACGTCGTCCACGCTCCACACCGCGCTCTCCAGGACCATGCCCCGGGCCACGACCAGCGACGCCGTCTCCGTCGCGCCCTCCTCACAGAACGCGACCGACGCGAAGTCCGGCAGCACCTCCCAGGACTTGACCAGGTCGTAGCGCTCCTCGGGGCCCGAGCAGGTCCACAGCCCCGTCGTCGTCCCGACGACCGCGCCGGGCGCCGTCGAACGGACCGCGCGCAGCACCTCCGCGAGCGCGTCGGGCGCGATGGTCTGCCCGCCGTCGGGGGTACGGACGTGGAGGTGGACGACGTTGGCGCCGGCCGCGAGCACGGCCGCGGTGTCGACGGCTATCTGCTCCGCCGTCACGGGGACCGCCGGGTGCTCGGCACGGGACCGGCCGCCGTTGATGGCTGCCTTGAGGAACATGGGTGATTTTCCTTGGGGGTTGGGTGCGTGGGGCCCGGAACGGGCCCGGGTCACGCGGTGGTGGGGGAGGGGGTCCGGAGCTCGGCGAGGGTGCGCGTGGCTCCGGTGAGCGTGCCCAGGGCGTGCCCCCGGTGCAGCTCGGCGATGAGGTCCGGTTCCTCGGCGTCGTCGGCCAGCGCCTCGTCCACTACGGCGGCGAGCGCCGCGGCCGGGGCGATCAGCAGGCCGTTCTCGTCACCGAGGACCAGGTCGCCGGCGCGCACCGGGACGCCGCCGCAATGCACGGGCGCGCCCAGCGAGCCGTCGGCGATGCCGTGCAGCTTGGTCGTCAGCAGCGAGGTGCCGTACGCGTACACCGGCAGCCCCACCTCGCGCAGGGCGCCGATGTCGGTGCACACACCGTCCACCACGGCACCGGCCGCGCCCCGCGCCGCCAGCGCGTGCACGACGACCTCGCCGAGCGGCGCGTGCCGCCGGTCGCCGCCGCAGTCGACGACGACCACGTCACCCGGGCCGACGAGGCCCGCCGCGTGATGCAGCATCGTCGAGTCGGTGGCGGTGATCCGCACGGTGACGGCCCGGCCGACCATACGGCCCTCGCCCGTCACGCGCCGCAGCGCCGGATCGCAGAACCCCTCCTCCAGGTAGTGGCCGAGGGTGGGGAAGTCCACCCTCGCCAGGCGGGACGCCAACTCCTCGTCGAGGGGCGGGACGTCGGTCAGTTCACGGATGTCCAGGGGCATGGCGGGTCACCTCGGGCCGATGATGATGCGACGGTTGCGGAGCACGGGCAGCACCGTGCGGGCGCGGTCGATACGGTTCTTGTCCGCCTCGACGACGAACAGTGAGCGCTCCTCCTCGCCGAGCGCGGCACGCACCACGCCCAGCGGGTCGACGGCCATGCTCATCCCGATGCAGTCGGGCGTGGTCAGCGAGGACGCCACCACCCAGCAGGTGTTCTCGATCGCCCGGGTGCGCAGCAGCGTCGTCCAGTGGTCCTCCTTGAGCGGACCGCGGACCCACGCCGCCGACACCGACAGCAGGTCGGCGCCCATCTCGACCAGCGTCCTGGTGAACTCCGGGAAGCGCACGTCGTAGCAGTTGACCAGGCCGACGTTGAACTCGCCGATCCGGACCACGACCGGCCCCTCGTCACCGCGCTGGACCTCGCTGGACTCGCGGTAGTCGAAGGCGTCGTACAGGTGCATCTTGCGGTAGCGGCCGAGGAGTTCGCCCTCCGCGGAGACCGCCGCGATCGTGTTGTACGGCAGTGAGCCGCCGCTCGGCTCGTAGCCGCCGGCGATGACGGCGACGCCGTGTTCGGTGGCGATCCGGGAGAGCCCGGCGAGGAAGCCGGGCCAGTGGGCCTCGGCCGTGGCGTGCAGCGGCTTGCCCGCGGCCTCCGCGGGGATCATCGCCTCCTCGGGGAAGACGATGAGTTCCGCCCCCGCTGCTGCGGCCTCGGCGGTCATCGACGCGACGACCTCGAGGTTGGCGCCTATGTCGGCGGTGGGGGCGTACTGGGCGGCGGCGACCTTCACGGTCGTATCTCCTTGCTGGAACGGGTCGGTGCGGGATGCGGGTGCCGGGCGGGCGCGGTGCGGCGCGCCCGCCCCGGGGAGGGATGGGTCACTCGGCCAGGACCCGGGAGGCCTCGGGCCGCCAGTGCGCCCAGGCGGGGCCGCCGGCGGACAGGCCGGCCGTCGCGGAGGCGGAGGTCTCGGCGACGAAGGTCGAGCCGTCGGCCAGCGTGAGGTGGTGGCGTACGGCGTTGCCGAGGTACACGGACTGCTGGAGCGTGCCCTGGAGGACGGCGTGCCCGGAGGGCAGCAGGTTCTCGTCGGCGCACAGGTCGACGTTCTCCGGACGCACCGACAGATGCGCCTGCCCGGTGACGTCCGACCCGGCGACCGGGAGGACGCCGAGCCCGGTGACGTCGACGCTGCGGCCGTCGCACGTCCCGGTGAGGAAGTTGGAGGTGCCGATGAAGGAGGCGACGAACCGGCTCGCCGGCCGCTCGTAGACGCCCTCCGGGGTGTCGACCTGCACGACCTGTCCGCCGTTCATCACGGCGATCCGGTCGGACATGGTCAGCGCCTCCTCCTGGTCGTGGGTGACCGTCACGAAGGTCACCCCGACCTCGCGCTGGATCTTCTTCAGCTCCAGCTGCATCTCGGCGCGCAGCTTCTTGTCCAGGGCCCCCAGCGGCTCGTCGAGGAGCAGCAGCGAGGGCCGGGCGATCAGCGCGCGGGCGATGGCCACCCGCTGCCGCTGGCCGCCGGAGAGCTGGGAGACGGCTCGGTCCCCGTAGCCCTCCAGCCGGACCAGGGCGAGCGCCTCGGCGACCGCGCCCTTGATCTCGGCCTTCGGGCGCAGCTTGCGGACCTTCAGCTCGAACGCGACGTTGTCGGCGACGCTCAGGTGCGGGAAGAGGGCGTAGCTCTGGAAGAGCATGTTCAGGTCCCGCTTGTGCGCCGGCACGCCGGTCGCAGGGACCCCGCCGAGCTCCACCGTGCCCTCGGAGGGCTCCTCGAAGCCGGTGATCATCCGCATCAGGGTGGTCTTGCCGCAGCCGGACGGGCCGAGGATCGAGAAGAACTCGTTCTGCCGGATGTCGAGAGTGACGTCCCGCACCGCGTGCTGCGCTCCGAAGACCTTTCCGACGCCGGTGAGCCGGACCGCGGGGACCGCTTCCCCGGTTGTTTCGGTACTCATGTCAGGACGCCTTCACCTTGGTCCAGCCCTGCTGGAAGTACTGCATCGCGGTGCCCGGGTCGAGGAGGAAGTCGGCCTTGGCGATCGCGGCGTCGGAGGCGTAGATCGCCGGGTTGCCGAGCGCGTCCTTGTCCTTGATGTACTCGCGCGCGGCCTGGTTGGCGCTGGCGGAGGAGCCGTCGTCGGTGGCCTTCGCGGCGACCTCGGGACGCAGCAGGTAGTTGATGAACTTGTACGCCGACGTCACGTTCTTGGCGCCCTTCGGGATGGCCAGCCCGTCCGTCCAGATCGAGCCGCCCTCCTCGGGGATGACGTAGTGCACGTTCTTGTCGGACTGCACGACCTTCGCCATCGCCGTACCGCTCCACGCCTCGGCCGCGCACGCCTGCCCGGTCGAGAGGAGCTGCGGGTAGTTGGTCGAGTTGTAGCCCGCGAGGATGCCCTTCTGCTTCTGCAGGGCCGCCGTCGCCTCGGCGATCTCGTCCTTGTCGGTGCTGGTGGCGCGGTGCCCGGTCACCTGGAGGCCCGCGATGTAGGCGGCCAGCATGTTGTCGAGCATGTAGAGCTTGCCCTTGTACTTGCTGTCGAACAGGGTCTTCCAGCTGGTCGCCGACTTGATACAGGTGTCGTTGTAGGCGAAGCCGGTGGTGCCCCAGATCCACGGCACGCTGTACTTGTTGCCCTTGTCGTAGGACGCGGTGCGGAACTTCTCCGCGAGGTTGTCCAGCCCTTTGAGCTTGCTGTGGTCCAGCGGCTCGATGAGCTCCTGTCCGATCAGCTGCTGCACGGTGTACTGGCTCGGTTCGACCAGGTCGTAGCCCGACGAGCCCGAGCTGAGCTTGGCCGTCATGGTCTCGTTGCTGTCGAAGGTGTCGACGGTGACCTTGATGCCGGTCTCCTTCTCGAACCCCTTGATGACGGAGTCGGGGATCTCCCCGGCCCAGGCGTAGAGGTGGAGCTCCTTGCCGCCGCCGGAGGAGGCGGCCGTGTCGGAGGCGGAGCCGCCGCAGGCGGTGGCGACCAGCGCGGTGACGGTCAGGACCGAGGTGGCCACGAGCGTTCTCGAAACGGTGGTACGGGACATGGCGAGGCCTTTCAGGGACGTACCGGGGCAGGCGGGACGGACGTACGGCGCGACGGTGCGGGTGCGGGAGAGGGGGTGGCGCGGCCGGTGGATCAGTCGCGGCCGTCGCCGACCAGGACGCGGCGCATCTGCCGCAGGCCGGCCCCCAGGATGATCACGAAGGTGAAGAGCACGAGCAGGGTGCCCAGGGCGTTGATCTCCGGGGTCAGCCCGGTCTTGAGGAGCGAGTACACGCGCAGCGGGAGGGTGGTGGTGCCGACCCCGCTGGTGAACGTGGACATCACGATGTTGCCGAACGAGATCGTGAAGCACAGCAGCCAGGAGGCGAGCAGCGCCTGTTTCAGCAGGGGCACCGTCACCAGCCGGAACCGCTGCCACGCGCCGCAGCCCAGGTCGGTGGCGGCCTCGTCGAGGGCCGGGTCGAGCGCCCGGTGCGCGCCCAGCACGATCAGCGCCGCGTAGGGGAGCGTCACCACCAGATGGCCGAGGACCAGCGTGGTCAGGCCCAGGGTCGCCTTGAGGGTGCCGAACACCGACAGCAGGGCCACGCCCAGCACGATCTCCGGGATCACCAGCGGCAGGAACAGCCCGCCGGAGAACAGCGCCCGGCCGCGCCGGCCCAGCCGGGCCATCCCCATCGCCGCGAACAGCCCGCCCGCCGTGGCCAGCGTCGCCGAGATCAAGCCTGCCTCGGCGCTCACCTTCAGTGCGGCGAGCAGATCGGTGTCCTGGGCGAGCACGCCGTACCAGCGGGTGCTGAACCCCTCCCACTTGTAGGTGACGTCCGAGTCGTTGAACGACAGGACCACCACGACCACGATCGGGATGTAGAGGAAGACGATGACACCGCGGGCCAGCCAGGAGGTCAGCGTGTCGGGGAGCCGGGTGCGTGCGCTCATGACGTCCTCTTCCTCAGCCGGCTCGCCGCGGTGCCCAGCACCGCCACCGACGCGATCATCAAGGCCAGCAGCAGCACGGAGGCCGCGGCGCCCATCGGCTGGTTGCGGAACTCGGTGTACAGCGTCACGATCAGGTTCCCGACCAGCTGGTTCTTGCCGCCGCCGAGCAGCACCGGGATCACGAACACGCCGAGCGTGGGAATGAACGTGAGGAGCGCGGCGGCCAGCAGACCGGGCCGTGCCAGCGGCAGCAGGATCCGGGTGTGCACCCGCCACCAGCCGCAGCCCAGGTCCCGGGCCGCCTCGCCGAGCGAGGGGTCCACCCCGCGCAGCGTCGCGTAGATCGGGAAGATCGCGGTCGGCAGGAACGCGTAGACCAGGCCCACGAAGGACGCGCCCTGGCTCGGGATCCACTGGGTCGGCCCGTCCGTGAGCCCGACGGCGTCGGTCAGCGCGTTGACCGGACCGCCGGGGCTGAGCAGATTGATCCAGGCGAAGGTCCGCACCAGGAAGTCGGTCCAGAACGGCACGATGATCAGCAGCAGGAGCAGCCCCTGGCGCTGCGGCGGCCTCCCGGCCAGGTAGTACGACACCACGTAGCCCAGGAGCAGACAGACGGCGGTGTTGAGGGCCGCCATGCCGAGGCTGTAGCCGAAGACCTTCAGATAGACCGGGTCGAGCAGCTCGCTGTAGTTCGAGAGGGTGAACCCGCCCTGGATGCCGCCGTAGGGGTCCGCCACCGCGAAGCTGTTGCGCACCACGAGGATCAGGGGCACGAGCACCAGCGCCAGGACCGTCAGCCCCGCGGGGGCCAGCAGGGCGAAGGTGATCGCGCGGTGCCGCAGCCGGGCGGCGCGCGCGGCGGGCGGCGCCGTGACGGCGGGCGGCGGTGCGGCGGTGACGGTCACCGCGGCCTCCGGCCGGCGAACGGTGGCGGTGCGTGCATGTGCGGGGCCTCCCTCGGATCGGTTGCGCACGTCCGGAAGATCGTCCGTTCGTGCCGTGGCCCTTAGCTTCTGTCGGAGACCAACCACCTGAACAGGGTTGTTGAAATCGAATCCAGTGGAAACGGGGACCGAATTCCACGCATCTCGCAACAGGCACGAAAAGACCCGGGGTGATGATGGTGGGGAGCACGACAGAAGGAGGTGCCGGTGTGATCGACGACCTGGACCGGCAGATCATCGACCAGCTGAGGGTGGACGGCCGCAAGTCGTTCGGGGAGATCGGCCGCGCCATCGGCCTGTCGGAGGCCTCCGTGCGCTCCCGCTTCCAGCGGCTGAAGCGGCGCGGCGCCATCCAGGTGGTGGGCATGACGGACGCGGTGAAGGTCGGCGAGATGAAGGTGCACCTCGCCGTACGCGTGCACCACGTGCCCGTGGTCCTGGTCGCCCGCGAGCTGTCCCGGATGCCCGAGGTGCGCTACGTCGCGTCCTGCGTCGGCCCCTACGACCTGATCCTCGACGTGCGCTGCCGTGACCTGGAGCATCTCTCGGAGCTGCTCACCGAGCGGGTCCGCCGGGTCAACGGTGTGGCCCACGCGGAGGCGCTCACCGTCCTGGAAGTGGTCAAGGACAGCTATCTGTGGGCGGGCTTCCGGGACGTGCCGGCCGGCCCGGACCAGCGCATCCTGCCGCGCTGACCCCGTGCGACGGGCTCAGCCGTCCGCGACGGCCTGCCCGACCGCGTTGTTCAGCCCGTTCCACGAGTAGTCCTTGAACAGCTCCAGCAGGAGCAGTACCTGCACCCGGGACACCCCGGGCAGCATCCGGATCTCGTCCAGCAGCTGCACGAGCTGCGCCTGGTCGCGGCAGGTGCCCTCCAGGAAGATGTCCTGGCTGCCCGCGACCAGCGCCACATGGTTGATCATCGGCATGTCCGCGAGGCTCTTGGCGACCGCGCGGGGCGTCAGGTCCCGGACCCGGATCATCAGCCGCACCGACTGGTGGCCCAGGGTGAGGGGGTTGCACAGGGCCACGATGCGCAGCGTGCCGCTCTCCTGGAGCCGTGCCACCCGCTGTCGTACGGTCGCCTCGGACACCGCCAGTTCCCGGGCGAGCGTGGTGAACGGCATCCGCCCGTCGCGGGCGAGGGCGCTCATGATGTCGCGGTCCAGATCGTCGATCAACGTCTGCCTCCTCCCCGCCGACCGTACGTGACGCGCGGATATACCGACAAATGGTTCAGTCGACACGCACCTGTGCCGGGGCCCGGCGATCCGGGGCCCCGGCACGTACGGCAGGGAGGTCAGGCGGCGGGGACGTCGTCCTGGAACGTGGTGCCCGCGCTCCGGTACGCCGCCACCTTGGAGGCGACCTGCGCGGGCGTGAGGACCTGGTCCTTGACGTGCAGGACGTAGTCGACCTGCTGGTCGTAGGAGCGCGGGGTGCTGCTGGTGAGTCCGCCGAAGTCGATCAGCCACTGGTTGAAGTTGATCGACATGGGCCGCTCCGGCAGGTACGCGGCGTCATGGGTGCCGAAGAGCAGGCCGTCGACGTAGTACTTGATGCTGCTGTTGTCGATGGTCAGGACCAGGTCGTGCCAGCCCGTGTAGCTCTGGCGGCTCTCGCTGTGCTGGTTGACGGCCACCCACGGATCGGCCTGGTAGGTCTCCCAGGACGTGGTGTACAGGATGTTGGCCGGCTCGCCCCAGCCGCCGTTGGGCAGGTACTCGAAGTCGTACTCGGCGTAGTCGTCCGCCAGGGGCGCCTTGAGGTCGTTGATGGTGAAGAAGGTCTGGACGAGGTGGTCGCCGTCCGGCCCTGACTTCGGCGCGTCGCTGAACTTGACGCGGGCGGCGTAGGTGCCGTTCTTGAACTTCGTCGCCTTGGTGAGGATCTCGGTCTGCTCGGTGCTCGCTCCGGTGCCGGCGGTCGAGGTCTCCAGGTTCATGATGGAGTTGCCGCCGGTGGTGGAGAAGGTGACGTTCTCGGGAGCCCAGGTGGCGCCGGAGACGCCGGGGCCACCGGAGTTGGAGCGCACGCTCCAGCCGTTCGCCGAGATCCTCGGGTCGGTGTGGCCGGTGTAGTCGAAGTCGTCGAACAGGCTGGCGCCGCCGGTCGGAGGGTCGGTGGGCGGATCGGTCGGCGGGTTCGTCGGATCGTTGCCCGCGGGCGCCTGACCCCACAGCGTCGTGCCCGCCGACTGGGCCGTGACCTTGGACCAGTTGGCGTACGAGGTCTGCGAGGCGCCGAAGGAGTAGTCGTCGCTCTGGTTCAGGGGCGCCCAGGTCGACTGGTAGAAGCGGAGTTGCATGTCGCCGGTGTCGGCACCGGGGGCGAGCGAACCGGCGCCGGAGGTGAAGCCGATCTCCAGGTAACGGTCCGCCGTGGCCGTCGGGTTGGCGAGCGTGCCGAAGGTGCCCGTGATGTTGGCGCAGCCCTTGACGGCCCAGGAACAGGCGAAGCGGTAGGCCGCGTTGGCCGAGTCCGCCTTGAAGTAGTAGCGGAGCTTGACGCTTTGCAGGGAGACGCCGGTCGTGCCGGTGTTCGTCACCTTGAACCAGGGTTCCGACTGGTCGGCGGTGGCTCCCGAGGCGCTGGTCCGGTACTGGACGCTGAGGCTGTCTGCGGCGGCGTTCGCGGTGGCCGGGAGTGCGGTGAGCGCGGCGGCGCCCAGGCCGGCCACGAAGGCGGCTGCCGCGGTGGCGCGCAGTCGGCGGGTCGTGGATCTCATGGTGGTTCCCTCCAGAAAGGTGGGGGTGATTCCCGGAACGGGACAGGGGCGTGCGTCAGGGGTGCCGGCGGGGGACGCCGAGCGTGTCGAGCCGAGCGGTGTGCTCGTCGAGCCGGGACCGGAACTCGGCCCAGTCGGTCGCCGCGCTCCAGCTCCGGTCGGCGAGCGCGCACAGGCGGGGGTAGGTCAGGTACTCGATGTGCTCGGGGGTGGTGACGAACTCCGTCCACAACTGGGCCTGGGTGCCGAGCACCCGTCCGGCAGCCTCGGCGTCCGCCTCCGCCGGGACGGGGTCGTGGCCGTGAACGGTGCGCAGGTCGACGACGTTCCCCGGCTGCCCCGACGGCTCGTCGGGGGCGGCGGACCGGGCGTAGTCGAGATAGGTGGTCCGGTGGTGGGCGTTGACCACGAGGTGGCCGCGGCGGGCCGCGGCCAGGGTGTGCGCCGCGTCGCGCCAGGTCATCAGGGTGAAGTCCAGGGGGAGTTCGGCGCCGGTCTCGGCCCAGGCGACCGGACGCCGTCCGTTGCGGACGAGGAAGTCGCCGATCCGCCCGAGGAACCAGCCGTGCAGGGCCTGGGCGTGGGGCAGCCCTTCGGCCGCCACGCGCTGACGCGCACTGGCGCTCCGGGTCCACTCGGCCGTGGGGCACTCCTCGCCGCCGATGTGGATGTACGGGGAGGGGAAGAGGTCCATGACCTCCTCCAGGACGGTGCGGCAGAAGTCGAGTGCCTCGTCGTGGACCCCGAGAACGGTGTCGCACACGCCCCAGCGGGTCCAGACGTCGAGGCCGGCCTCGGGACTGTTGCCGAGCGAGGGATAGGCGGCGAGTGCGGCCCGCACGTGCCCGGGCATCTCGATCTCCGGCAGGACGCTCACTCCCCGTTCGGCCGCGTACCGCACCAGCTCGGCGAGTTCGGTGCGGGTGTAGGAACCGCCGTGCGGGGTGCCGTCGTACGGTCCGGTCCCGTCCGGGCCCTGCTGGGTCTCGGCGCGGTGTCCGCCGATCTCGGTCAGCTTGGGGTACGCGGCGACGGGCATCCGCCACCCCTGGTCGTCGGTGAGGTGCAGATGGAACACGTTGATCTTGTGCAGTGCGAGGAGGTCGACGTACCGGTGAAGATAGGCCGCGGGCTGGAAGTGCCGGGCCACGTCGAGCATGGCGCCGCGCCAGCGGTGACGGGGGACGTCGGTGATCTCGGCGCAGGGCAGCAGCCAGTCGGTCGCGGGCTGCGGAGTCCCGGACAGGGCCTGTGCGGGCAGGAGTTGACGGATCGTCTGGATGCCGCGCAGCAGCCCGGTGGGGTGCGCGGCACGCAGGAGCACGGCATCGGGCGTCACGGTGAGCGCGTATCCCTCGTCGCCCAGGCCGGTCGAGGCCGGATCGAGGGTGAGGGCGAAGGGGCCGTCGGGGGAGGGGCGCAGGGGGAGCCCGGTGGCGGGGGCCAGGAGCGTGCGCAGGAGGTCGGCGGCCGGTTCGGTGCCGGGTCCGAGGCGGAGCGTGGTGCGGTGGTCGAGCGTGAAGTGGCCCGGAGGGAAAGAGGCTTGGGTGGGGCGGGGGATGAGGGCGGGCATGCGTCGCCTCCGGGACGGGGTGGCTGGGATGGGCGGGGCAGCCCGTTACGGCGCCGTCTGGACGGCGGAGACCTGACCACTTGACCAGTGATGGCCACTGGTCAGCTCACCTGTTGGGGTGAGGATGAAGGTGGCATAGACCAATTCCGGCGTCAACCCCCGCTGCCGACACGGTATTTGGTGAGCCCGACGGCCGATCACCTGACGATCTCCGTCGGTCTGCGGCTAAACTGCGCTCGCCGAGGCGGGCAGGCCACTGGTTGACCACCGCTGTACTGGTCAACTGGCCAGGTGGATGACCGAGTGGGTGACCAGGCCGCCGGGTGGCTGGGGTTCGGGGCAAGGGGGAGCGCATGAAGGCCGACGCACCTGGTGCGGTGCTCAAGCGTGAGCGAGTCCGCGACTTCCTCCTCGGCCTCGTGGAGTCCCGGCGCCCCGGCGATCCCATCCCCTCCGAGCGCGCCCTGTGTGCCCGGTTGGAGGTTTCCCGCCCGACTTTGCGCGCGGCGGTGGACGAACTCGTCGCCGCCGGGCAGCTCGTGCGCGAACACGGCCGGGGCATGTTCGTGGCCCCGGAGAAGATCACGCAGGAACTCGTCTCCGACGAGCGGTCCATGACCCTGCCGCAGGCCGCGGGAGCCTGGTCGAGCCGCCTCCTGGAGTTCACCACCGTCCCGGCCGGCGCGCGCGTGGGCCGCAAACTGCGGATCTCACCCGCCGCCGAGATCGTCTACGTCGCCCGGCTGCGCCTGGTCGACGGTGCCCCCATGGCCATCGAGCACCTGCACATCAAGGCCGGACTGGTCCCGGCCCTGTCCGCCGAGGAACTGGAGGCCGGCGACCTCTACGAGCATCTGCGCCGACAGCACGGGGTCCATGTGCGGGAGGCCGTGCAGGCGATCGAGCCGACCGTCGTGACGCGCGCGGAGGCGGAACTGCTCGACGTGCCCGAACTGTCCCCGGCCCTGCTCTTCGAGCGGCTCACCTCCGACACCGGGGGGCAGCCCGTCGAGTACGTCCACTCCCTCTACCGCGGGGACCGCTACCGGATCGTCTCCCGGCTCACCCTGGGTCCCGCGGCCACCGCGCCGCCCGAGCGGCTCGGGCACCACCCGGGCATCCCGCCCGGCGACTTCGCGCACCGCGACGCCATCGCGTCCTCGACCCGGGGGGACGTTCAGGCGGGCTCCTGAGGCATGGGCGTCCCCGGCGCGGGGCGCCGGTCCGTGTCGAGCGTGTGCGCGAGGGCGTCCAGGGTCACGTCGACGATCGCGCGCAACCGGTCCGTGCCGGTTCCGGCCCTGCTCATGACGGCGAGGGACTGGTTCACCGCGGACAGGTGGGCCGCGAACGAGTCGGCCATGTCGTCGTGCAGCCGCCCCGCGCCCAGTGCCGTGCGCAGTCGGGTGTGCTGGAGTCCGATCGATTCCCGTGCGCGTGCCGCGACGCTCGCGCTCAGCACCGGCGTCGCCATCACGGTCTGCGCCACCAGGCAGCCGTCGGGCAGGGCCGGGTCCGCGATGCGGTCCAGAGTGACGTCGAAGAACGCCCGCACGGCCGCCACCGGCTCGTCGGCGGCTCGCGACAGGGCGGCGTCGTACTTGGCCCCGTAACGCGCGGTGTAGCGCTCCAGGCAGCGCAGGAAGAGCGCGTCCTTCGACCCGAGGGAGGAGTAGATGGAGCTGCGGTTGAGGCCGGTCGCCCGGGACAGGTCGTCCACGGACGTGTCCGCGTAGCCGGCCCGCCAGAACTGGACCATCGCGGCGTCGAGCGCCGTGTCGACGTCGAACTGCTTCTTGCCCGCCACGCCGCACCATCTCCCTTCCGCCCGGTTCTCCGTGTCCGGCGGGGCCATCATCTCATCTTGAAACGATTGGTTCAAGATGGGTTAGGGTCAGGAGACGAACGTGGCCGGACGTAACTGGAGGAGAAACATGAACGCCCCCGCGAGTGGCCCGTGTGCCACCGGCAACCCGGTCCTCGACCTGCCGCTGCCCGACCTGGCCGGGTTCGCCCACCGCTGGATCGACGCGGACGGCGTCCGCCTCCACACGGTCGAGGGCGGCCGGCCGGACCGCCCGGCCGTCGTGCTGCTCGCGGGGTTCCCGCAGACCTGGTGGGCATGGCGCGAGGTGATGCCGCACCTCGCCGACCGCTTCCACGTCATCGCGATCGACCTGCCCGGCCAGGGCCACTCCGATCGCCCGGACATCAGCTACGACACGCACACGGTCGCCGCCCACGTCCACGCGGCGGTCGAGGCGCTCGGAGTCCCGGCGTACTGGCTGGCCGCCCATGACATCGGCGCGTGGGTCGCCTTCTCCCTGGCGCTGAGGTACCAGAACCGCTTGCGGGGTCTGGCACTGCTCGACGCCGGCATCCCGGGCATCACCCTCCCCGACTCCGTTCCGATCGACCCCGAACGCGCCTACAAGACCTGGCACTTCGCCTTCCATCTCGTGCCCGGCCTGCCCGAGACGCTGCTCGCCGGCCGCGAACGGGAGTACGTCGACTGGTTCCTGAGGACCAAGAGCCTGTCCTCGGACACCTTCGGTGACACCGAAGCCGCGCACTACGCCGCGTCCGTGGCCGCCGAGGGCGGACTCCGCGCCTCCCTGGCCTACTACCGCGACGCCCCCGAATCGGCGCGGAGGAACCACGCGTCGCTCGAACGGCAGCGCCTGACCCTCCCGGTGCTCGGGATCTCCGCGAGCCACGGCTCCATCCCCGACATGGCGGCCTCCATCAGGCCGTGGGCCGGCCACGCCACCGGGATCGTCGTGCCGGACGCGGGCCACTTCATCCCCGACGAACAGCCCGAGGCCGTCGCCGCCGCGCTCACGGACTTCATGGCGGCGGACGGCTGAGGCCGGTCGGGAGAGGGCGCTTCTCCCTGCGGGGGCGCCCGCTGTCAGGCCGCCCGGGACCCGCTGAGCGGCCCGCACATCAGGTTGCCGGGCTCGGCGGGATCGTCGCTGATCCAGAACTGGATCCACAGCTCGGCGAACTCGGAGCGGCTGAGGTGGCCGTCGCCGTCCTGGTCGAGGGTGTCGAAGACGTCGGCCACCCCGATCTCCCGGCCGTGCCAGGTGTCGATCAGACGCTGGTGCTCACCGCGTGAGATACGCCCGTCCCCGTTCTCGTCGACCGCGTCGAAGACGGTGTCCGCCGTCGCCGCGACGGTGTCCCGCATCCCGGGCAGCAGGTCGACCATGTGCAGCAGCTCCTCGACGTCGATCCGTCCGGTCTTGCCTCGCTCCGCGGCGGCGGCCGACAGCAGGTGCCACCAGCCCATGATCACGCTGTCCACCCGCGCGGCCAGCTCGGACCCGGCGTCCACGCGCGGGAGCCGTCCCCAGCGGGCGGCGAGGGCCACGAAGTCGCTCTCCTCCAGCCAGCCGTTGCCGTCCACGTCGAAGACGTCGAACATCGCCTGGACCTTGATCCGCTGGAACCCACTGGCCATCACAAGTCTCCTCACTCACGCCGACGCCAGGAGCCTGTCCGTCTCCCGCCCGCCTCCAACGGCGCCCGGGAGCGGGCCGGGCGGACCTCGCGGAACCGTGAGCCGCACCGGCGCTCCGGGCGCCGGTTTGGACGGACCCGGTTCTGAAAAACAGATGACCTTCAGCGGAAACATCTGTTGGACAGAAGTTCGGCCCGGTCCAAGGATGGGCGCAGCGGTGACGCAGTCGATCCGGTCCCGGGATGGACCACCGCGCGAGTGGAGGCCGAACGTTGAGTGAAGAGACCGAGGTAGTCGTCGTGGGGGCGGGGCAGGCGGGTGTCGCGATGAGCGAGCACCTGAGCGCCGCGGGTGTGCCGCACCTCGTGCTGGAGCGGCACCGGATCGCCGAGCGGTGGCGTTCCGAGCGCTGGGACTCCCTGGTCGCGAACGGGCCCGCGTGGCACGACCGCTTCCCGGGCCTGGAGTTCCCCGACGTCGCGCCCGACGCGTTCGCCTCGAAGGACCAGGTCGCGGACTACTTCGTCGCCTACGCGGAGAAGATCGGCGCCCCGGTCAGGACGGGCGTCGAGGTCACCTCGGCGCGCAGGCACGAGGGGCGTCCCGGCTTCCGGGTCGAGACGTCGCAGGGGGTGATCGACGCGCGCTTCGTCGTGGCGGCGACCGGTCCCTTCCAGCGTCCGGTGCATCCGGCGATCGTCCCCGACGGTGCCGTCCCCGCGCAGATCCACTCCAGCGGTTACCGGAACCCGGAGCAGTTGCCCGACGGTGCGGTCCTGGTGGTCGGGGCCGGTTCCTCCGGCGTCCAGATCGCCGACGAACTGCGGCGCTCCGGACGCGAGGTGTTCCTCTCCGTCGGCCCGCACGACCGCCCGCCGCGCGAGTACCGCGGACGCGACTTCTGCTGGTGGCTCGGCGTCCTGGGACGCTGGGACGCCGAGACACCCGCGCAGGGCGCCGAGCACGTGACCATCGCGGTCAGCGGAGCCCGCGGCGGCCACACCGTGGACTTCCGCGAACTGGCCTCTTCAGGAATCGAGCTGGTCGGTCTCACGGAGTCCTGCGAGGACGGCGTGGTGCGCTTCGCGCCCGACCTGGGCCGGAACATAGCGGAGGGCGACGCCAAGTACCTCGAACTCCTGCGCGCGGCCGACGAGTACATCGCGCGCAACGGGCTCGACCTGCCCGAGGAGCCGCAGGCACACGTGCTCGGGCCGGACCCGCGCTGTGTGACCGCACCGCGCCGGGAGCTGGACCTCGCCGGGGCCGGCGTCACCTCGGTCGTCTGGGCGACAGGCTTCGCGGCCGACTACGGCTGGCTTGACGTCGACGCGTTCGACGAGCGGGGCCGGCCGCGGCAGCGACGCGGCGTGTCCTCCGCGCCCGGCCTGTACTTCCTGGGTCTGCCCTGGCTGTCCCGGCGCGGCTCGGCCTTCATCTGGGGCGTCTGGCACGACGCCCGCTACGTCGCCGACCACATCACCACCCAGCGGAGCTACCTCGCGTACGACGCGCACGGCACCCCCGCATCCGCCCCCGCCCCCGTGTCCGCGGCGACGCAGAGCTGACACCGAGCTGAGGAGAGAGACACACCATGAGCTCCACGAGCGAGGGACGCCCGGTGAACGCCCCGGTCGTCGCCGGCGGACACACCCGGATCCGTCCGTTCAACACCCGTGACACGTATCCCGAGCAGAACCTCGACAACGACCTCTGTCAGGCCGTCGTCGCGGGCGACACGGTGTACGTCCGGGGCCAGATCGGCCAGAACCTCGACACCAGCGAATCCGTGGGCGTCGGGGACGCCGAGGCGCAGGCCGAACAGGCCATGGCGAACATCAAGATGCTGCTGGAGGAGTCCGGCAGCCGCATCGAGCACCTGGTCAAGCTGACGATCTATCTGATCGACCCGCGCTACCGCGAGGCCGTCTACCGCACGGTCGGCCGCTGGACCAAGGGCGTCCACCCCATCTCCACCGGCATCGTCGTCTCCGCGCTGGCCCGCCCGGAGTGGCTGTGCGAGATCGACGCCATCGCCGTGATCCCGGACGGGGGACGGGCATGACGTTCTCCCTCGTGGTCCGCGACGGCGACCGGTTCGGCATCGCGGTCAGCTCCTCCAGCCCGGCGGTCGCCGCCCGCTGCGCGCACCTCACGCCCGGTGTCGGCGCCGCCGCCTCGCAGAACATCACCAACCCGGCTCTGGGGACGGAGTTGCTGGCACGGCTCGACGAACACGGCGACGCCCAGCGTGCGCTGGCGGAAGTGGTCGGTGCGGCCGGCAACGCGCCGACGATCGAGTTCCGGCAGCTCACGGTGCTGGGCCGCGTCGGCCCCGGACACGCCTTCAGCGGCGCCGAGACCCTCGGCACCCACGCGTCGGCCACCGCGGACGGCGCGGTCGCGGCGGGCAACATGCTGTCCGGCACCCACATCCCCGACGTCCTCCTCGACGCCTACTTCACCGCCGGGGGCGAGCTGGAGGAGCGCCTGGTGGCCGCCCTGCGGGCCGCGGTCGCGGCGGGCGGAGAGGAGGGGCCGGTGCACTCCGCGGGTCTGTCCGTCGTCGCGGACGTGGACTGGCGGGTCACCGACCTGCGCGTCGACTGGGCCGAGGACCCGATCGAGCGGCTCGTCGCCCACCTGGACGTCTGGCTGCCGCAACGGGACGACTACGTGCGGCGCGGGCTCGACCCGGCCTCCGCACCCTCGTACGGTGTACCGGGCGATCGGTGATGGGCACCCTCAAGGAAGCCGCCCGCCGTGAGGTCGACCGCCACGCCGAGCGGCTGATCGCGCTCTCCGAACGGCTGCACGCCGACCCGGAGACCGCCTGGGAGGAACACCGGGCCGCCGCCGCCGTACCGGAGCTCCTGGACCGGGCCGGGTTCACCGTCACCCCGTCCTACCTCGGCCTGGAGACCGCGTTCCACGCCCGGTTCGGCAGCGGGCCCACCCGTGTCGCCCTGTGCGCCGAGTACGACGCCCTGCCCGGCCTCGGTCACGCCTGCGGCCACAACCTCATCGCGGCGAGCTCGGTCGGCGCGGCGCTGGGACTGGCCACGGTCGCGGACGAGGCGGGCCTCACCGTCGAGGTCTACGGCACGCCCGCCGAAGAAGGCGGCGGGGGCAAGATCGAGCTGCTGGAGCGGGGCGCTTTCCAGGGCGCGGACCTCGCCATGATGGTGCACCCGGCGCCGGTCGACGTCGCCGAGGCCCGCCCCTTCGCGGTCAGCCACTCCAGGATCTCCTACACCGGCAGGTCCGCCCACGCCGCCGCCTACCCCGAGGCCGGGGTCAACGCGGCCGACGCCTTCACCGTGGCCCAGGTCGCCATCGGGCTGCTGCGCCAGCAACTCCCGCCCTCCGTCAGGGTGCACGGTGTGGTGACCCATGCCGGTGACGCGCCGAACGCGATCCCGGAACGGTCGAGCGGACGCTGGTACGTGCGGGCGGAGACCCTCGCCGAGCTCGCCGCACTGGAGCCCCGCGTCACGAGGATCTTCGAGGCGGGCGCGCTGGCCACGGGCTGCGAGCTGGAGATCGAGCCCGAGAGCAAGCCGTACGCGGAATTCCGCACCGACGAGACCGCCTTGGGGAACTACCGGCTCAACGCGCTGGCCCTGGGACGGGAGTTCGCGCCACCGGGCCAGGCCTCGCGCATGAACCGCGCCTCCACCGACATGGGCAACGTCTCGCAGGTGGTGCCGGCCATCCACCCCTACATCGGCATCGGTTCCCTCCCGGCGACCAACCACCAGCACGAGTTCGCCGCGTTCTGTGTGGGCGGAGCAGCCGAACGGGCCCTGCTCGACGGGGCGGTGGCGCTGGCCTGGACCGGCATCGACCGCGCCGTGCCGAACCGCCCCGCCTGATCGCCGCCCGGAAGCCACCCCACCCGACACAAGGAGACGCGCATGCCCGCTCTCGACAACGACCTCCGGACGGACGGGACGCCGGTGACCGCCGATGCCGTGGCACTGCGCAGGAGCGTCGCGGCCGGCGCCATCGGTGTGTTCGTGCACTGGTTCGACTGGGCGGCCTACGCCTATCTCGCCGGCACCGTCGCCGACGTGTTCTTCCCGACCGACGACGGCACCACGGGACTGCTCGCCGTGTTCGGCGTGTTCGCCGTCTCGTTCGGGATCAGACCCATCGGAGCGATGGTCTTCGGCCCGCTCGGCGACCGCATCGGCCGCAAGCGCACCCTGTCGCTGGTCATCTTCATGATGTCCGGCGCCACCCTCGTCATCGGTCTCCTGCCCGGGTACGCCTCGATCGGGATCACCGCTCCGGTGCTGCTCGTCGTGGCGCGCCTGGTCCAGGGCTTCGCCGCGGGCGGCGAGTTCGGCAGCGCGGCGAGCTTCCTCGCCGAGAGCGCGCCCCGTCGCCGGCGCGGCTTCGGCGTGAGCTGGCTGGAGGTCGGCTCCCTGCTGGGCTTCCTCGCCGGATCGTTCGTCTTCCTTCTGCTGTCCACGGGGCTCGACGACGACCAGCTGACCTCCTGGGGCTGGCGCGTCCCGTTCCTGGTCGCCGCGCCCCTGGGCGTCATCGGCTACATCATCCGCAACAAGATCGAGGACACCCCGGAGTACCGGGCCCTGGAGGCCAACGACACCGTGCCGCGCAGCCCCGTGCGCGACCTGATCCGCTCGCACAAGCGGGAGATGTTCCAGGCGGCGGGCCTGATGACCGCCATGCACGTGCCGTTCTACGCCGTCCTCACCTACCTGGTCACCTACGAGACCGACCACCTCGGCCACTCGGCCGACAGCGCGGCCCTGCTGTCCACGGTGATCTCCCTGCTGGGCCTGGTGCTCGTGCCGCTGTTCGGCCGGCTCTCCGACCGGGTGGGCCGCAAACCGGTGTTCGTCGGGGCCACGACCGCGCTCCTGGTCCTCGCCACGCCCGCCTTCTGGCTCATGCGCACCGGGCTCGCCGGCACCTGGATCGCGGGACTGCTCCTCGGCGCGATCCTGGCGGCGATCCTCGGGACGTACGCGGTCTGGTCGGCGGAGATCTTCCCCACCCGGACCCGGCAGAGCGGCCTGTCCATCGCCTACAACATCACCGCCGCCCTCTTCGCGGGCACGGTCCCCTACCTGATGACCGTGCTCATCTCCGCGACCGGGAGCACGCTGGTGCCCGGGCCGTACCTGATGGTGGCCGCCGTCGGCGGTCTCGTCGCCGCGCTGTCCCTGAAGGAGACCGCGGGGAACCCGCTGCTGCGCCCCGAGGACGTGCCCGACGCGCCCGTCGAGGGTCACCGGACGCCTTCCGCGTAGGGTTCGGCCGGAACGGATCAGCAGGCGCGAGGGTCTCGAATGACGTCACCGGTGGGTTTCACACTCGTCCAGCTTCGCTACTTCCTGGTCGCCGCCGAGCGCGGCTCGGTCACGGAGGCGTCGCTGGAGCTGCACATCGCGCAGTCCGCGGTGTCCTCGGCCATCTACAACCTGGAGCGCGAACTCCAGGTGCAGCTGTTCATCCGGCGCAGGGGGCGCGGGCTGATCCTGACGCCCGCGGGAGAGCGGGTACGGCAGCAGGCGCGGGAACTGCTGGCCCGCGCCCGGGAGATCGAGCGCGAGGCCCGCGGCGAGGGCGAGGCGCTCACCGGGCCGGTGACGGTCGGCTGCTTCGTGACCCTGGCCCCGTACTATCTGCCGCCGCTGTTCAGCGAGTGCAGCAGCCGCTACCCGGGCCTGGAGATCGAGGTGGTGGAGGCCGAGACGGACGAACTGGTCAGGGATCTCGGCGCGGGCCGCGTCGACTTCGCCCTCACCTACGACCTGGGCCTTGCACCCGAGACGGGCCTGCGCGCCGAGACCATCGCCCACGCCCCCGCCTACGTCATCGTCCCGGCCGGGCATCCACTGGCCGGGAGGGGATCGGTGGAGCTGGCCGAGCTGTCCGAGGAACCCCTCGTCCTGCTCGACCTGCCGCACAGCCGGGACTACTTCCGCTCCCTGGTGGCCGCCACCGGCACCGCCCCCGACGTGCGCTTCCGCACCCGCAGCTACGAGACCGTGCGCTCCCTGGTGGCCCGCGGCCTCGGCTACTCCGTGCTGAACCAGCGCCCGGCGACGAGCCGGACCTACGGCGGCGGCGAGATCGCCGTGCTGGAACTGCGTGACGACAGCCCTCCGCTGGAGGTCAAACTCGCCTACGTGGAGAGCATGGCCCAGACCGCGCGCGCCCGGGCGGTCATGGAACTGCTCCGGGAGATCGCCGCCACCCACGACCGGCGCGGCTGACCCCCGCCCGAACGCCTCACAACGCGGCGCACCCCGTCACCGCACGGGCGTGCGCCGTGATCAGTTCACGGGTCCGGTCCGGCCGCAGGGCCGCGTTGTGGCTCAGGATGTGCAGGCCGTAGCCGTCCTCCAGGGCCACGAGCCCATGCGCCAGATCCTGTGCTCCCGCCGCCAGCGTGAAGACGCCCGTGGCCGCGCCGACCTCCAGCGCGGTCGCGTACAGGGCGACCTCCCGGGCGAAGAGCGAGGTCATCAGCTCGGCGTGGCCGGGGCTGCGGCCGGCGCGGCGGTGCAGCTCGTACAGCAGCCCGTGCACCGGGTCGTCGGAGCCGGTGGGCCGACCGCTGTCCAGCAGCGCGCGCAGCCGTGCCACGGGCTCCTGCCCCGGCGCCTCGTCGTAGGCCCGCTGGCGCGAGGCGATGAAGCTCTCGACCGCGTCGCGGTGCACCTCCAGCACCAGGTCGTCCAGCTCCGGGTAGTAGTACAGGACCGAGCCCTGGGAGACGCCCGCCGCGTCGGCGATGTCCTTGATGCGCAGGGCCTCCAGCCCCCGTTCCGCGATGGCGCGTCCCGCGGCGGAGACGAGGGCTTCCCTGCGGGCCGTCTGGTTGCGTGGTCTGCCGACTTTCCCCATGGCGGTTAATTCTCTGTTACCGGGACCAGCTTCGGCAAGAAGTTTCGGTCAGGAGCATTGACGGTCGGTTCACCAATTGTTTGAATCTCGACTCAAAGAATTGATCCGAAGCGGAGCCGCCGGGATCAGGCGGGCCCCACGAGATCCGGTCGGGCATCGGCTCGCCCCACATTCCCCGAGCATCGAAGGCCAGAGCATGACCACGTACTCGCACTGGCGGCAGCGCGCCGCCGACCTCGCGCCACGCACCCGCCTGTTCATCGACGGAGCGTGGCGCGACCCGGCCCAGGACGCCTGGCTGCCCACCGTGAACCCGGCCACCGGCAGGACCACCGCCGAGGTCGCCGCAGGCTCCGCCGCCGACGTCGACCGGGCCGTGTCCGCCGCCCGCACCGCGTTCGAGGACGGCCGCTGGTCCCGCACGGCACCCGCCGAGCGCAAGCGCGTCCTGCTGGCCCTGGCCCGGCTCATCGAGGAGCACGGCGAGGAACTCGCCCTGTGCGACACCCTCGACATGGGCAAGCCGATCGCGGAGTCCTTCGGCACGGACGTGCCCGGCGCCGCGGGCGTCTTCGCCTGGTACGCCGAAGCCCTCGACAAGCTCTACGACGAGGTCGCCCCCGCCCCGCCCGGCCACCTCGCCCTGGTGCGCCGCGCCCCGCTCGGCGTGGTCGGCGCCGTCGTGCCCTGGAACTTCCCCCTCGACCTGGCGAGCTGGAAGCTGGCACCGGCCCTCGCGGCGGGCAACAGCGTCGTGCTGAAGCCGGCCGAGCAGTCCCCGCTGTCGGCGCTGCGACTGGCCGAACTCGCCGCCGAGGCGGGTCTGCCCGACGGCGTGCTGAACGTCGTACCCGGACCGGGGGAGACCACCGGACGCGCCCTGGGTCTGCACCCGGACGTCGACACCCTGGTCTTCACCGGCTCCACCGCCGTGGCCAAGCGGTTCCTCGCCTACTCCGCCGAGTCCAACATGAAGCAGGTCTGGCCCGAGGCCGGCGGGAAGAGCCCCAACGTGGTCTTCGCCGACGCCGACCTGGAGGCCGCCGCCGAGCGCGCCGCCTGGGGCTTCGCCTACAACGCCGGACAGGTGTGCTCCGCCACCACCCGCCTGCTGGTCGAGGCGTCCGTCGCCGAGGAGTTCACGGCCCGGGTCGCCGAGCACGCCCGCGGCCGGCTCCCCGGCGACCCGCTGGACCCGGCGACCCGGCTGGGGCCGCTGGTCGACGAGGCCCAGGTCGAGCGTGTCCTGGCGGCCGTGCGCTCCTCGGGCGGCACCCTCGTGTGCGGCGGCACCCGCCCCGACCGCGAGGGCGCCTACGTCGACCCCACCGTCGTCACCGGGCTGGGGCCCGACGCCCCGCTCGTCCGCGACGAACTGTTCGCCCCCGTGCTGACGGTGCTGCCCTTCCACGACGAGGCCGAGGCCGTCCACCTCGCCAACGACTCCGCCTACGGCCTGGCCGCGTCCCTGTGGACCCGCGACCTCGGCCGCGCCCACCGCGTCGCCGACGCCCTGCGCGCCGGAACGGTGTCCGTCAACACCGTCGACGCGCTCAGCCCGTTCACCCCCTTCGGCGGCTTCAAGCAGTCGGGCCACGGCCGCGACCTCTCCCTGCACTCCTTCGACAAGTACACGGGCCTGAAGACGACCTGGATCACCTACACCTGACCGGTCCGAACGCCGGGCGAACACCGCTCCGGCCGCCCGTAGCCGCACCCGCACCGAGCAAAGGACGCACCACCCATGACCCTCGACTCCGCGCGTCTGACCGACCTGGACCGAGCGCACATCATCCACCCCTATCTGCCGGGCACCGCCACCGAGCGCGTCATCATGACCGAGGGCTCGGGCTGCCGGCTCACCGACTCCGAGGGCCGTTCCTACCTCGACGCGACCGGCGGACTGTGGCTCGCCCAGATCGGCCACGGCCGCGCCGACCTGGCGGACGTCGCCCGCGAGCAGATGGCGAAGCTGGAGTACTTCACCAGCTTCTGGGAGTTCTCCAACGACCGCGCCATCGAACTCGCCGCCCGCCTGGCCGAGTTGGCCCCCGACCCGCTGAACCACGTGTACTTCACCTCGGGCGGCTCCGAGGGCAACGAGGCGGCCGTCAAGATGGCCCGCTACTACCACCACCGCCGCGGCGACACCGACCGCACCTGGATCCTCGCGCGCGACAAGGCCTACCACGGCGTCGGCTACGGCGGCGGCTCGGCGACCGGCTTCCCGGTCTACCACGAGGGCTTCGCCCCGATGATGCCGCACGTCTCGCACCTGACCCCGCCGTGGCCCTACCGCGCGGAGCTGTACGGCGGCGAGGACCCGACCGACTTCCTCATCCGCGAACTGGAGGAGCGCATCGCGGAGATCGGCGCCGGGAACATCGCCGCGCTGATCGGCGAGCCCATCATGGGCGTCGGCGGCATGCTCGTCCCGCCGGCCGACTACTGGCCCCGCGTCCGCGAGGTCCTCGACCGGCACGGCATCCTGCTGATCCTCGACGAGGTCGTCACCGCCTACGGCCGCGTCGGCGGGTGGTTCGCCGCCCAGTACTTCGGCGTCACCCCGGACATCATCGTCACCGCCAAGGGCATCACCTCCGGCTACGTCCCGCTCGGCGCCCTCCTCGTCGGCGACCACGTCGCCGAGGTCCTCCTGCGCGACCACGGCTTCCCGATGGGCTACACCTACAACGGCCACCCCGTCGCCACCGCCGTCGCCCTCGCCAACCTCGACATCATCGAGAAGGAGGGACTCCTCGCCCGCGCGACGAGCATGGGCGCCTTCCTGACCGCCGAACTGAAGGCCCAGCTCGGCGACTTGCCGGTCGTCGGCGAGATCCGCTCGGTCGGCATGATGCTCGCGGTGGAGCTGGTCGCCGACCGCGACAGCCGCACCCCGCTGCCGCTGAACCCGGACCGCATGCCCCACGACGTCATCCGCCGCGAGACCGGCGTCATCGTCCGCGACTCCGCGCACAGCCTGGTCCTGTCCCCGCCGCTCATCATCACCGAGGCCGAGGCGAAGGAAGCGGCCTCCGCCCTCAGGACCGTCCTGGAACGCACCGAGCCCACCGGCGGGATCCGCCCCGCCTGACCACCCGCGGGCCCGGCCCCCGAGCCGGGCCGCACCACCCGACACGGCCCCACACCGTCGCAGCGCCCGCACGCGCCCTCCCGCAGTCCCCTCTCCCCTTCTAGGAACTGCCCGTGTCCCCTGAAGTGTCCACCGCCGAACCCGTCACGTCCGCCGACGCGACCACGCTGCGGCGCAGCCTGAAGCGTTTCGACATCACGGCCATGGCCATCGCCGCGGTCATCTCCTTCGACACCGTCGGCCAGATCGCCACCGGCGGCGGTGAGGCCGCCACCTGGACCGCCGCCATCGCCGTCTTCTTCCTGATCCCCTACGCCCTGCTGTTCGCCGAGACCGGCGCCGCGTTCCCGCAGGAGGGCGGCCCCTACGTCTGGGTCAAGCTCGCCTTCGGACGCCCCGCCGCCGCGCTCACCACCCTCTTCTACTGGGTGACCAACCCCATCTGGCTGGGCGGCTCCCTCGTCTTCCTCGCCGCCGAGACCTGGGACGGCTTCGTCTTCCCCCTCGGCTCGGGCACGTTCGCCGACTACACGTTCAAGCTGCTGTTCGTGTGGCTCGCAATCCTCACCGCCGTCGTCTCACTGCGCCGCGGCAAGTGGATCACCACCGCCGGCGCCGCCGTGAAGCTCCTCGCCCTCGCGCTGTTCACCCTCACCGCGCTCCTCTACGGCGCCGAGCACGGCTTCCAGGGCCTGACGGACACCCGCTTCACCCCGACCACCGGCGGCTTCCTCGCCCTGGTGCCGATCCTGCTGTTCGCCTACGTCGGCTTCGAGGCCCCCAACGCCGCGGGCGAGGAGATGCACGACCCCCAGCGCGACGTACCGGCCGCCCTCGGGCGTTCCGCCGTCGTCGCGGCCTGCTGCTACCTGCTGCCGGTGCTGGCCCTGCTGGCCGTCGTCCCGGCGGGCAAGGTCACCGGCATCGGCGGCTTCATGGAGGGCGCCCGACTCGTCTTCGGCGTCTACGGCGGCGCGGCGGGTCCCCTGCTCACGCTCACCGCCGTGATGTTCGTCCTCGCGCTCCTGACCCAGGGCAGCGCCTGGATGATCGCCAGCGACCGCATGCAGGCCATGGCCGCCGCCGACGGCGGCTTCTTCACCCGCCGGCTCGGCGCCTTCCACCCCCGGCTGGCCACCCCGGTCCGGACGAACCTCCTGTCCGGTCTGGTGGCCACGGTCTTCATGCTGGTCGCCATGCGACTCGCCGAAGGCGACGCCGCCGCGGTGTTCACCGTCGTCCTCACCGTCGCCGTGACCACCCTGCTGCTCTCCTACCTGGTGGTGATCCCGGCCCTCGTCGTGCTCCGGCTGTGCCGCCCCGAGGTGCCGCGGCCCTACCGGGTGCCCTTCGGCGACCGGGGGTTCGTGGTGTGCGCGGCCCTGGTCTACGGCTGGATCCTGATCGGTTCCTGGGCCGCGCTCTTCCCCGGCGTCCTGGAGAGCCTCTTCGGCATCGGCTACGACTTCCACGACGTCTGGGGCGTCTCCCGGGCCTCGTTCGAAGCGTTCACCCTCGGCACGGTCGCCGTCCTGCTGGTCATCGGCGCCCTCGGCGTGCTCACCGCCCGCCGCACCGCCTCCCCGCGGACCGGTTCCGGCACCTCGCACCCGAAAGGCACGGTCCATGACGGCTGAAGGCACCGCCCCGCCCACCACTGCCCCGCCCACCACGGCCCCACCGCGACCGCGCCCCGGGCCAACCTCCGACGCCGCGGGCGTGCTGGAGCAGCACACCATCGGACCCGTCCCCGAATCCGAGCGCACCGGTACCGCGCGCGGCGTCCTCGGGATCTGGCTGGGCATCAACATGCTGCCCCTCACCGTGATCACCGGCGCCCTCGCCACCACGCTCTTCGCGCTCCCCTTCGCCCTGGCCCTGCTCGCCCTCGCGATCGGCAACCTCGTCGGCGGCGTCTTCATGGCCCTGCACGCCTCCCAGGGACCCAAGCTGGGCGTGCCCCAGATGATCCAGGCCCGGGGACAGTTCGGCACCAAGGGCGCGGCCCTGGTCGCGCTGGTCGCCTGGGTGATGTTCATGGGCTTCTACATCTCCAACCTCGTGGTCGGAGCCCAGTCCCTGCACGGGGTCCTGCCGGCCGTCGACCCCGTCGTCGCCCTCATCGCCGCCGCGGTCGTCAGCATGGGCGTCACCACCGTCGGACTGAAGCTGATCAAGCTCGTCATCACCGTCGGCGCCGTGGTCATCGGCCTCCTGGTCGTCGCCTCCTTCGCGTGGATCCTCGTCTCCGGGGTGCCCGAAGGGGCGTTGAGCGCCGGGCACTTCTCCGTCACCGCCTTCGTCTCCGTGATCGCGGTCGGCGCGGTCTGGCAGATCGCCTACGCCCCCTACGTCTCCGACTACTCCCGCTACATGCCCTCCGCCTCCGGCGCGCGCTCCGCCTTCTGGGCCACCTACGCCGGCAGTGTGATCAGCTCCGTCCTCGTCATGGCCCTCGGCTGTCTCGTCGGCGCAGTGGCCACGGGCGACGACGTGATCGGCGGCCTCGCCGCGCTCACCGGAGGCCTGTCCACCGCGATCCTCCTGGCCTTCGCCGCCGCCTCGGCGCTCGGCAACGCGGGCAACGTCTACTGCGCGGTCCTCAACACCCTGACCGTCGCCGAGACCTTCAAGCCCGGCTGGCGCCCCGGCGTGCGCGCACGTCTGATCACCTGCGGCGTCCTGCACGTGGTCGGCGTGGTCGTCGCGTTGGGCGCCTCGGACGGATTCATCACGTCCTTCACCAACTTCCTGACCGTGCTCCTCTACATCCTGGTCCCGTGGTCGGCCATCAACCTGGTCGACTACTTCGTCATCCGCGACGGGCACTACGACGTCGCCGCCTTCTTCAAGCCCGGCGGCGGCCCCTACGGCACCTGGAACGTGTCCGCGCTCGCCGTCTACGCCGTCGGACTGGCGGCACAGATCCCGTTCATGGTCCTGCCGATGTACGTCGGCCCCGTGGCCACCGCGATCGGCGGCATCGACCTGGCCTGGCTGGTCGGACTGGCCGTCAGCGGCGGCCTGTTCCTGCTCGTCGCGCGACGGCCCGACGCCACCGCCACCCCCCTTCCTGCCACCGACTGACACGTCCTCCAGCAAAGGCACCGCCTTGACCAGTACCCATCCGGACACCGTCATCGTCAACGCCGGAATCCGCGCCACGGACCCGGACATCACGTCCCTGGCCATCACCCGAGGCCGCATCACGGCCCTCGACCGCCGCTCCCTGGCCGAATCGGCGGGCCCGGGGACCCGTGTGATCGACGCGGGCGGCGCCACGGTGCTGCCCGGCTTCACCGACGCCCACGTCCACCCGCTCGCCGCGGGCGTGCAGCTCCTCTCCTGCGACCTCTCCCGCCGGCCGCACGACCTGGAGGCCTACCGCACGGCCGTCCGCGCCTACGCCGACAGCCACCCCGAGCACGAGTGGATCAACGGCACCGGCTGGTACGGCGACACCTTCCCCGGCGGGCTGCCCACCCGGCGGATCCTCGACGAACTCGTCCCCGACCGGCCCGCGGTCTTCCTCAGCCACGACGCCCACGGCGTCTGGGCCAACACCCGGGCCCTGGAACGGGCCAAGATCGACGACAGCACACCCGACCCCACCAACGGACGCATCAACCGCGACGCGAACGGGTCCGCGACGGGCTTCCTGGCCGAACGGGCCGGAGACCTCGTCACCGACCTGCTGCCCCCGATCGACGACGCGTTCGCGGAAAAGGCCCTGCTCGCGGCCCAGGCCCATCTGCACGCCATGGGCGTCACCGGCTGGCAGGACGCCTGCGTCGGGCCCCTGTTCGGCATGCCCGACCCGCTGCCGCTCTACCGGCGTCTCGCCGCCGACGGGAGGCTCACCGCCCGGGTCGTCGGCGCCCTGTGGTGGTTCGCCGACAAAGGGCTCGGTCAGCTCGACTCGCTGGAGGAGCGGCGCGCGAGCAGCGGCGTCGGGCGGTTCCGCGCGACCTCGGTCAAGGTCATGCAGGACGGCATGTGCGAGAACTGCACCGCCGCCATGCTCCAGCCCTACGCAGGGGACGTCCACCACGGAGCCGGCACCGGCATGTCCTTCATCGACCCGGAGGAACTGAAGGAGATCTGCCGCGAGCTGGACCGGCGCAGTTTCCAGATCCACCTGCACGCCGTCGGCGACCGGGCCGTCCGCGAGTGTCTCGACGCGCTCGAGGCCGCCCGCGACGCCGGCCTCGGACACGACAACCGCCATCAGATCGCCCACCTCGACGTCGTGGACCGCGCGGACATCCCGCGCTTCGCCGAACTCGGCGTGATCGCCAACATCCAGGCGCTGTGGGCGCGCCGCGACAAGGAGATCACCGAGCGCAAGCTCCCGCTCCTCGGCGCCGAACGCGAGAGCAGGCACTTCCCGTTCCAGGAGCTGAAGGCGACCGGCGCCCGCCTGGCCATGGGCAGCGACTGGCCCGTGACCGACCCCAACCCGCTCTGGGCGATCTACACGGCCGTGACCCGCCTCGGCCCCCGCCAGGACCCGCACTCCGTGGGAGACGGCGTCTTCACCCGCCCGCTCGAAGCCCAGCACGCGCTCGGCCTCGACGTCGCGCTGGACGCCTACACGTCGGGTTCTGCCTACGCCAACCACATGGAGGACGCGGTCGGCACGCTCACCGTCGGACACCGGGCCGACCTGGTGGTCCTCGACCGCCCGCTCACCGACGTGGAGGAGGTCGCCGCCGCCCGCCCCGTACTCACCCTGGTCGACGGCGAGACCGTCCACGGCGAGCTCTGACACCCAGTCGGCTTCGGCTCCCCGGCAGGGGCCTCCGGGCCTGTCTCGAAGGAGTGCTCGGCGCGCTGGCCGCCCCCAGCGCCGCCGGCCCTCCCGACGACCCGAACCACCACGCAGGTCCTAGCGGCTGCGCCTGCGGCCCTTGGCGCGGCGCGGGTACGGGAAGAGCCGTGGGCGGCGCTTGGCCGCCACGTCCTCGATCCAGCCGAACAGGACGATGGCCAGACAGATCAGGGGCACGGAGAGGAACAGCGGGGTCCACTGGCTCGACAGCAGCCAGCGGGCGTGCTCGTAGATGAAGGCGTTGTCCCACAGGGGGTCCAGGAGCGGCTCGGTCAGCACGAGGGCGAAGGTGTGCCACAGATAGACCGTGACCGCCCGGGAGTTGAGGAGGCTGATCACGCCGTTGAAGCGTTGCAGCCGCTTGGGCCACTGCTCCCAGGACGGGCTGAGGTGGAGCAGCAGGAGCACCGCCCCGAACGACCAGATCGCCTGCGCGACCGGCACCGCCTCCAGGTCGTGCCCGATCCGCGGGTTGTCCACCGGCGACCGCAGCAGCCACCACATGCCGAACATCAGCACCAGCGGGGCGATGGACGGCACGATGTACTGCGGGATCCTCCGCAGCAGCCCCTCCTGGTGGGCCATGCCGAGCAGCCAGCAGGAGCCGAAGGTGGTGAAGTCGGTGGCGGCCTCCAGCAACCGGCCCGACTGGTCGACCAGCCCGGAGTTGAGGAAGAACGAGAGCGCCAGCGGCGTCAGCAGAGTGACCCAGGGCAGCTTGCGTATCGCCTTGAGCATGAGCGGCGACAGCAGGACGTACCAGAGGTAGGCGCGCAGGTACCACAGCGGTACGGCGATCTGCTCGGCCCAGGTCGCCGGCAGGTGCCCGCCGAAGGTGTGCAGGACGTCGCCGAACGGCGGCTGGCTGAGCGGCAGGACCCAGAAGGCCATCTTGCCCCACCACCAGTTGGGGTGGCCGTCGTAGTGCGGTCCCCAGCCCTGGAGGATCATCAGCGGCACCACGACCGCGCCGAAGAGCCACATCGGCGGCAGCAGACGGCGCAGCCGGCCCCGGATCACGCTCAGCGCGGGCCTGCTGAGGGACCGCGCCATGAGCGCCCCGGCGAGCGCGAACATGACACCCATGGAGGGGAAGACGATCGGCAGCCAGGTCCAGCCGAAGTTGTGGTAGATCACCACGCGGATCAGGGCGAGCGCGCGCAGCAGGTCGAAGTAGCGGTCGCGGACGGGCTTGCGCGGCGCGGGGGCCGGTTCCGCCGTCTCCTCCGGCTCCGGCTCCGAGTCGCGCTGCCCGAGCAGGGTGGCGGGGTCCAGGACCCGCAGGGCCATGGTCCGGGACGAGTCGTGGGTGCCGTGGGCCCCCGGTTCCAGCGTGCTCATGAAGACGTTGCCCCCGTCGTGACGTCCAGCCCTACCTCGCCGGTGCGCTTCAGCTTCTGCCAGCGCAGCCGTCCCCCGGTGAGGGCGGTGATGGCGGACTGGAGCAGCACCATGTACATGAGCACCCGGTACACCACCTGCTGGGCGGGCAGCGTGATCAGATGCCACGCCTTCTCGCCGTCCAGGCGGAAGGACCACCAGGCGCAGACGGCCTGGAGGGCCATCACCGCGAACCAGGCCGCGAGGGTCTTGTAGGCGTCGACGAAGACCACGCCGTAGACCATGCCGATGTCGAAGGCGGGCGCCAGCAGCGGCGTGATGATCATGAAGAGGGAGACGAACGGCAGGCCCACCCGGCCGAAGTGGCCGGCCGGCCCGCGCTCCAGCAGCGCGTGCCGGTGCTTCCACATCGCCTGCATGGTGCCGTAGCTCCAGCGGTACCGCTGCGACCACAGCTGCTTCATGCTGACGGGCGCCTCGGTCCAGGCACGGGCGTTCTCGGCGTAGACGACCTTCCAGCCGGCCCGGTGCAGGGCCATGGTCACGTCGGTGTCCTCGGCGAGGGTGTCGTCGCTCATGCCGCCCGCCTGCTCCAGCGCGGTGCGGCGGAAGGCCCCGATGGCGCCGGGGATGGTCGGCATGCAGTTGAGCACGTCGTACATCCGGCGGTCGAGGTTGAAGCCCATGACGTACTCGAGGTGCTGCCAGGCGCCGATCAGTGTGTCGCGGTTGCCGACCTTGGCGTTGCCGGCGACGGCGCCGACGCGCTCGTTCGCGAAGGGCTGCACCAGTTCGCGGACGGTGGCCGGTTCGAAGACGGTGTCGCCGTCCATCATCACGATCAGGTCGTGCGAGGCGGCGGCCACACCGGTGTTGAGGGCGGCGGGCTTGCCGCTGTTGGGCTGGCGGATCAGCCGGACCATCGGCAGGTCCAGTTCCTCCACGATGGCGGAGGTGTCGTCGCTCGACCCGTCGTCGACCACGATCACCTCGATGGGGTGGTCGCTCCTGGCCAGGGAGAGCAGGGTGTTGGCTATGCACTCCTGCTCGTTGTACGCGGGCACGACCACGGTGACCGGCTCGGTGACCGGATCCCCCCAGGAGAAGCCCTTCTTGCGGACGCGCCGCACATGGATGGTGGAGAGCACCAGCATCAGCGCGAACCGTGCCATGACCAGGACGCCGACGACGGCGAGCAGCCCGACCAGCCACGGCATCAGCCGCACCGAGAACGTCGTGCACCACACGAACGCCTTGCCCAGCCACAGGTTGTAGCTGCTGACCTCGGTGTTCGCGGAGTCGGCGCCGATCGCCCCGGCGGTGGTCTCGAACCGGTAGCCCTGGGCCTTGAGCTTGTCGATGATGATCGGCAGCGCGGCCAGGGTCTGCGAGCGGTCGCCGCCCGCGTCGTGCATCAGGATCATCGCGCCCTGACCCGGCAGGTCGGGCATGGCGGCCTTGACGATGGCGTCGACGCCGGGGCGCTTCCAGTCGTCGGTGTCCTTGTTGATGAACGTCGTCAGATACCCCTCCTCGCCCGCCTGCTGGGTCACCGGCCACGACCAGTCGTCCAGCGCGTCCGCGGTGGAGGAGTAGGGAGGCCGGAAGAGGCTGGAGTGGATGCCCGCGACGCCGGCCAGCGCGAGCTGGGTCTCGCCCAGTTCCCAGGTGAGCCGGGTGCCGGAGTGCAGCGCGAGGTCGGGGTGGGTGAACGTGTGCAGGCCGATCTGATGGCCCTCGGCGACGATCTGGCGGATCAGCTCCGGGTTGCGGGCGACCATCGAGCCGGTGACGAAGAAGTCCGCGTGGACGTTCTTCTCCTTGAGCACCTTGAGGATCTTCGGCGTCCACTCGGGGGAGGGGCCGTCGTCGAAGGAGAGGACGATCGTCTTGTCCGGGATCGTGTAGCTGACCGGGTCGTCGTTCTTGTCGCCGCGCGCGTCGACGACCGGACCACCCTCCAGCACGCTGGTGGGGACGGTGGCCTTGTCCACCGAGACCGCGACGGCGTCGTCGTGGAAGACCTCGTTGTTCGCCATGCCCCGCAGCACCATCAGCGCGAGCAGGGTCGCCAGCACGGTGGTCGGCAGGAAGAAGCGCAGAGGGGGTGCGGCGAGGCGGCGCGGCCGGGCGAGGGACTGCCGGGAACGCTGACGGCGGGAGCGGGACATGTACTTCCTGAACGGTTGCGTCTGGCTACGACTGGCTACTGAGCGGCGGCGGTCACGGCGGTGGACGCCGTGCCGTCCGTCGGCGTCGTGATGACCGACGCGGTGGCGTCGGGGACGGTCGCCGACGCGGTGGCCTCAGGGTCGGCCTCGGTGGCGGTGCCGCTCGCGACGGATCCGGCGACGCCGGGGGCCGTGGGCAGCGGTGCGTTCAGGTACTGGCTGGGCGGTGTGGTGTCCGCGGTGGCCGGGACGTCGAGCGCGGGGGCCTGCGACTGGGTTCCGACGAGGCCGGAGGTCATCGCGACCACGAGCCCGGTGCAGGCGATGCCGAGCAGCCAGCCGAGACCGCGCAGGCGGCGGCCTCGCTGACCGGTCTGGTCGACGAAGACAGGAGTCGGCTCGACCTCCGTGAAGGTACTGGTCATCGGAAGCCTCGAGCCTTCGACTGCCGTTCGGCTGCACGACCGAAAGCAGTAAGTAGTGCGGAAAGGTGATAGATGCGGACGGTAAGAGACATCATCCGACCCGCCCCGATCATGCATAGACTAATATGCAGATTCCGTGAATGTCACGCGGGTCTCGTAGAGTTCCGGGCGACTCAGCTTGCTACTGCCCGATGGGACCTGACGCATGGTCAAACTCCGCTGCCGCAGGCGCCGTTCGGCCGCCGCGGTCCTGATGGTCGCCGCCGCCCTGCTGGTGAGCGCGTGTGGCGGGGCGGGGCAGGAGAGCGACGCCAAGGCGGTCACGGCGACCGAATCGGTCCACTCGGAGCCCTCTTCCTTGCTCGATCCGTCCGGTCATGCTCTGGGTGTCGTGGACGACAAAACCCCCTGGCAGTACGGAATCGTCACAAAGTTCTCCGAAGAGGCGGGCCGGGCGCCCGACATCCGTGAGTACTACAGCAACTGGGGCACCGACTTCGACACGGAGGGCAACGCCTTCCTGTGGGACCACGGCCAGCTGCCCATGCTCGCCCTCGTGCCCACCGACACCCCGCTCGCCGACATCGCCGCGGGCGAGGACGACGACTACATCCGCCGGCTCGCGGACCAGATCGCCGCCTACGACGGGCCGCTGGCCCTCTCCTTCGCCGGTGAGATGAACGGCCCCTGGAACTCCTGGGGCCCCGAACACGCCAAGGCCGCCGACTTCGTGGCGGCCTGGAAGCGCGTCCACGACACCTTCGCCGAGCAGGGCGTCACCAATGTGATCTGGGTGTGGACCCCGCACGTGATCGACTCGGGCACCACCGCGAAACTCCGCCCCTACTATCCGGGCGACGAGTACGTCGACTGGGTCGGCCTCATCGGCTACTACGGCCCCCTCGACGGCACCGCGTTCTCCAGCCTCTTCACCCCGACCATGCGAAGCGTCTCGGACTTCTCCGACAAGCCGGTGCTGATCGCGGAGACCGGGGTGGCGGAGAGCGACAGCAAGGCGGAGCACATCCGCGACCTGTTCCAGGGCGCCGAGAAGGCCGGGGTCATCGGGGTCGTCTGGTACGACCAGCGCAAGGACTGGCCGGGCAGCGACCAGCTGATGGACTGGCGGATCAGCTCCTCGGTGGAGTCGCTGGCCGCCTTCAAGGTCGAGTCGTCCCGCAGCGGCTTCGGCCACTCGTTCAAGGACGGCTGAGCCCGCGCGATGGGGGAGTCCGGGCCACGGCCCGCCGCACACAGCACGTTTCACGGCGCATCACCGGGGCTGACGCCTGCGGATGCCGATCAGGGGAGAGCACGGAGATGACGACGGAATCGTCGCCGGGGCAGGGGGCTCCGCAGGACGAGCAGGGCTGGGCGTTCCGGCCGCGCCGGTCGGCCGACCGCCCGCAGCAGTACCGGGACCGGCCCAGGCAGTGGCAGACCGACGCCGGCTGGGACGACGGGTCCCCCGCCGAGGAGTCCCCCCGAGAGGCCCCCGCGCCCCGCTTCGACGTCACCGTGCCGCTGCGGATACCCGAACCCGGCTCCGACGCCCACCGCGCCGCGCGCGAGACCGGCCGCCGCACACCCCCGCCCTCCCCGTACAGCGGCGACCCCGCCGGCCGGGAGAGCGAGCAGCACTCCGCGGCGACGGGCCTCCTGGACCGCGAGCCGCCCCGGCACACCGAACCGAACGCCGCGCGGCCTTACGCGGACGCGGAGGGCGCCGAGCCCCGCAAGAAGGGACGGGCGGGCCGGATCGTCCTCGCCCTCGCCGTCCTGGCCACCGCCGGCGGTGGCGCCGCCTTTCTGCTCAAGCAGGAGGAAGCCGCCGCCGTCGCCTCGGAGAACCTCACCCAGGCCTGGCAGATACCGGCCGCCGCCCGCAGCGACACCCTCATCGGCAGCTGGCTCACCGACAAACTCCTCGTACGGGCCGGCACCCGGGGCGGCCTGCGCGCCTACGACCTGTCCGACGGCGGCCAGAAGTGGAACGCCAAGTCCTCCCTGCCGCTGGCCGAGAAGGGCACCGTTCCCTGCGCGATGTCCCCGACGGTCAACGCCAAGGGCGTCGGCACGGTCGCCTTCGGCGAGGACGGCAGCACCTGCACCTGGCTCGCCGGCATCAAGGCGTCCACCGGCAAGGTCCTCTGGTCCATCCCGCTGACCGACACCAAGCACCCCGCCTCCGTGGCGACCTCGACCTATGTGCAGGGCAACGTCGCCACCATCGTCAGCGCGAACTACCTCGGCGGCGTGAACGTCCGCACCGGCACCCGCGTGTGGGGCTACAAGCCCCGTGGCCGCTACTGCAACGCCTACAACTGGGGCACCGACGGCGCCGTTCTGGTGGGCGACTACTGCCTCGACAAGAAGACCCGGTTCACCCTCAGCGCCTACGACCCCAAGACCGGGAAGATCCTCTGGCGCAAGGCCCAGAAGGCCCACTCCGAGGTCACCCACGTCCTGTCCGGCTCACCGCTGATCGCCTCCGTGCACACGGTCCACGAGGACGGCGTGCGGGTCTTCGACGAGCACGGCGGCAGCCGCGTGCTGGCCGTCGGCGACGACGAGCTCTTCAGCGGCAACACCAGCGAGGCCGACCACTCCGCCCGCCTCTACGGCGACGTCCTGGCGACCCCGGCCTCGTCCTCCGACCAGATCGTGATCGCCGGCTTCGACACCTCCACCGGCGCCAAGCTCTGGACCGTCAAGTCCGCCGCGCTCGCCGTCCCGGCGTCGGACGACGAGGACGACGCCTCGGACGCCGCGGTGTACGCCGTCACCCTCTCCGGCGCCCCGCAGCTCATCAGCATCGACCGGCGCACCGGACGCACGACCCCGGTCGTCGGCCTCCCGAGGGAGAACGGCGCCAAGAACTTCACCGCGGGCACGGTGTACGTCACACCGGACGGCGGCGTCCTGGAACTCAGCGCGCTCGGGTCCGAGGGCGGGGTGCGCTACTACCGCTAGGCCGGAACCTCTCCGACGAGGAGCCGGTAGCCGGCGTCCATGGTGTCGCGGTCGAGGAGGTCCGCGTGGCGGTGGTGCCAGCGGCCGGTCGACAGGTCGTCGCGCAGTCGGTCCAGGCCGGGCCGGACGACGCTGTCGTCGATCTGGGCGAACAGCGAGATGCCGGCCCGGACGCGCGGGTCCAGGTAGGCCTCGGGGCGGCGCCAGTAGGCGGCGAGGAATCCGTCGGTGCAGTCGTGCGGGACGGGCACCGTCTCCACGCGGGCGCCGCCCAGCAGGGAGACGAGCCGGTCGATCGTGACCGCTTGTGCGGCGTCGAACGAGGCCGCCTCGGGCAGGTACTCGTCCAGCAGCCAGAACCGGTGGCTGACGGCGGGGTCGAAGGTGAGGACGACGATCCGCCGCCGGGCGACGCGCCGCAGCTCGTCGATGCCGCGCTCCAGGTCGTCCCAGTGGTGCACGGTGAGCAGGGCCATCGCCGCGTCCGCCGAGTCGTCGGGGAGGGGGATCGCCTCCGCGCCCGCCCGCAACGCCGGCGCGGAACCGGGCGGGCGCTGGGCGATCATCACCGCGCTGGGTTCCACCGCCCACACGGTTCCCGCCGGCTCGTAGGAACCGGTGCCGGCCCCCACGTTGACCACGGTGGCGGCGTCGGCGAGGGCCCGATGGATCCTGGCCGCGATGCGGGGGTCCGGCCGCCGGGTGCCCGCGTAGGCCGTGCCGATGCTGTCGTAGGTCGCCACGTCCCGCAGTATGCCCTCCGTCCCGCACCGGAACGAGGGCGCTGTGTCGCCGGGCCGGACCATGGTCCTCGGAGGCGACGGCACTGCGGCTACGCCTTGATCGACGCGGCCGTTCCGGCGGCGGCCTCCTCGATCCTCGCGCGGTGGGCCGCGCGGGCCTCCTCGTCGATCGGCTGCTCGTACTCGGCGCGCATCCCGGTCCGGCCGTCGATGCCCTCGCGCAGGATGTCCGCCTGTCCGGTGTGCCGGTCGGTCTCGCCGAGGACATGGGTCATGACGGCGAACAGGTTCGTGTTGGGGCGGGGATCCGACCACCACGGCACATGGCCCGGGGCGTCGAGGGGAAGCGCGTCGATCGTCGCGTCCGAGTGCTCCCACACGCGCTGGTAGAACGCGATGATCTGTTCGCGGGTCTCGCCCGCGGCAGCCCACAGGTCACCGCCGTCGTGGTCCTGCCAGCGGGGCAGCGGCTCCGGGGAAGGCCGGTCGAAGACCTCGCCGAAGTACCGGGCCTCCACGGTCGCCACATGTTTGACCAGACCGAGGAGGTTGGTCCCGGTCGCCGTCAACGGCCGCCGGGCGTCGTGCTCCGACAACCCGTCCAGCTTCCAGACCAGCGCCGCGCGGTCCCGCCGCAGTCGCCCGTGCAGGTTGGCCTTCGCGAATTCGTCGATCATGCGGCATGAGCCTGCCATGGGCCGGTCGTGGCCTCAAGATCCATTCCCGCCGACGCCGTTCCGGTCGCTCGCCGGGTTCGTGACCGCTGCGCCGTCCCACCCATGAATCTCCAGCTTGGGGTACTCGCTCCGTCGACGGACGGCCGGACCCGTGATGCGGGCCGGCCGGCGGGAACTTCGAGGGACGGGAGGTGTCCGAGGTGTCGAGGACACAGACGGACCACGCCGGCCCCGGCGCGGACCGCTTGGACCAGGAGCCGGTGGGCGAACTGGTGCAGCGGGCCTCGCAGCAGCTGACGGAGCTGGTGCGGGGCGAGCTGCGGCTGGCGCAGGCGGAGATGAAGGAGAAGGGCAGGCACTACGGCCGGGGCGGTGGCCTGTTCGGCGGTGCCGGCGTGGCGGGCTTCCTCATGGCGCAGGCGCTGCTGGCCACCGTGATCGCCGCGCTGGCGGTGGCCCTGCCCGTGTGGGCGGCCGGTCTGATCGTCACCGCGGTCCTCGGTCTGGTCGCCGCTGTACTGGCCGTGACGGGCAAGAAGCAGGTCGACCGGGCCGCACCGCCCACACCGCGGCAGACCGTCGAGAACGTGAAGGCCGACGTGGCAGAGATCAAGGAAAGGGCACACCGATGAACCAGCCGCCTCGCGACGAACCCGACACCCCCAGCACCGATGACCTGCGCGAGCACGTCGAGCGGACCCGCTCCGACCTCGGCGAGACGGTCGAGGCGCTCGCCGAGAAGACCGACGTCAAGGCACGCGCCCAGGAGAAGGCCGGGGAGCTCCGCGCGAAGACCGCCGAGCTGGCCCACCAGGCGCAGGACCAGCTGCCCGATCAGGTCAAGGACAAGGCCGCGCAGGCCGCCGCCCAGGCCCGCGCCAAGGCCGCCCAGGCCGGTGAGCTGTGGGAGGACAAGGCCCCCGAGCCGGTGCGCCGCACGACCGCCGAGGGCGCACGGCTGGCGCGTGACCACCGCAAGGTGCTGGTGGCCGCCGCGGGCGGCGCCCTCGTGGTGTGGCTGGCCTACCGCCGACGGAAGGGATGAGACAGGTGAAAGCCTCGAAGGTGGCCTACAAGCCGGTCGGCCTCGCGCTCGGCGCCCTGAGCGGCATGGCCGCCGGTGCCCTGTTCAAGCAGGCGTGGAAGAGGCTCGGCCACGACGAGGACGCCCCGGATGCCACTGACGAGGACCGTGCCTGGCGCGAGATCCTGATCGCCGCCGCGCTCCAGGGCGCCGTCTTCGCCGGGGTCAAGGCTGCCGTGGACCGCTCCGGAGCCACCGCGGTGTTGCGTCTGACCGGAACCTGGCCCGGCTGACGTGCACGTGGGCGGGGAGAGCCGGTGTCCGTATCCTCGCCGGCTCTCCCCGCTCGTCACGGCACGTGCGCGGTCGGCCGTGCGGCAGAGAGCGGCCCGCACCGCCCGCCCCGAGGCCGAGGGGTCGGACGACCGCATCGGGGAACTCGGGACGGCGATCCCGGCCGGATCGACGGGACGGCACAGGTACGGGGCCGATCCGTCACGAGCCGTTGCGGGAGCGAGACGGGAACGAGGAGGAGAGAGATGCCTGCCGGATCGAACGCCAAGCGGGAACGTCAGTACGAGCACATCAAGAAGAGCGCCCAGGAGCGCGGCGAGTCCGCCGGGCGGGCCAAGGAGATCGCCGCACGCACCGTCAACAAGGAGCGGGCGCGGGCCGGCGAGTCGAAGACCAGCAGCACGACCTCGACCCGGGACCCGAAATCCGCGTCCCAGCGCGGCGGAACGCGTTCGCACAGCGGCGCGCAGGGACCGACGAAGGACCAGTTGTACGCCGAGGCGAGGAAGCGCGACATCGAGGGCCGCTCCTCGATGACCAAGAAGCAGTTGCAGCGGGCCCTCGGCCGCTGACGGCGACTGCCGAGAGGGCCGCCCGGCGAAGAGACGGGCGACCCCCTCACGCGCTACGCCCCGCCCCGCCGGCGCCGGGCGGCGGTCGTCACAGGGCGCGGGACAGACGGTCGGTCAGGAGCCGGGTGAAGCGGGCCGGGTCGGGCAGGTCGCCTCCCTCGGCGAGCAGCGCGCTGCCGTAGACCAGTTCGGCGATCTCCGGCAGTGCCGGGTCGTCGGCATCGGCGTCGTGCGCGGTGCGCAGGGCGCCGATCAGCGGATGCGTGGGGTTGAGCTCCAGGATCCGCTTGACGGTGGGGAGTTGCTGACCCATCGCCCGGTACATCTTCTCCAGGGTAGGCGTCACGTCGTGGGCGTCGCCGACGATGCAGGCCGCGGACGTCGTCAGGCGCGACGAGAGACGGACCTGCTTGACCTGCTCGGACAGGGTGGACGTCAGCCAGGGCAGCAGGGCGGCGAAGTCCTGCTCGTGCCGGGCCTTGTCGGCGTCGGCCGCCTCGTCGCCGTCGCCGGCCGGATCGTCGAGGTCGACCTGGCCCTTGGCGATCGACTGCAAGCGGTGGCCGTCGAACGCCGGGACCTGGTCCACCCACACCTCGTCGACGGGGTCGGTCAGGATCAGGACCTCGTACCCCTTGGCGGCGAAGGCCTCCATGTGCGGGGAGTTCTCCACCATCGCGCGGGTCTCGCCCGTCAGGTAGTAGATCGCCTCCTGCCCGTCCTTCATGCGCTCCACGTACTCGCGCAGCGTGGTGGTCTTCTCCGGGTCGTGGGTGGAGGCCGCCGACACCAGCTCCAGCAGGGCGTCGGTGTTGTCGGTGTCCTCGATCAGGCCTTCCTTGAGCGCCCGGCCGAACTGCGCCCACACCTTGGCGTAGCGCTCGGCGTCCTTGGACTGCATGTCCTTGATCGCGCCGAGGACCTTCTTGACCAGGCGCCGCTGGACACCCCGGATCTGACGGTCGTGCTGGAGGATCTCGCGGGAGACGTTCAGCGACAGGTCGTGCGCGTCCACGACACCCTTGACGAAGCGCAGGTAGTTCGGCATGAGCGCTTCGCAGTCGTCCATGATGAACACCCGCTTGACGTACAGCTGCACGCCGCGCTTGGTCTCGCGGGAGAACAGGTCGAACGGCGCCTGCGAGGGGATGAACAGCAGCGCCTCGTACTCGAAGGTGCCCTCGGCGCGCATGTGGATCGTCTCGGCCGGGGGCAGCCAGTCGTGGCTGATCTGCTGGTAGAACTCGGCGTACTCGTCCTCGGCCACCTCGGTGCGCGGGCGCGCCCACAGCGCCTTCATCGAGTTGAGGGTCTCGGCCTCACCGCCGGTCTCACCGCCGGTCCCGCCCTCGGCGTCGGTGTGCTCGGCGGCCATCCGGATCGGCCAGCGGATGAAGTCCGAGTACTGCTTGACGATCTGACGGATCTTCGACCCGGACAGGTAGTCGGCGAGTCCGTCCTCGCTGTCGGCGGGCTTGAGGTGCAGGGTGACCGAGGTGCCCACGGGCAGGCCCTCCGCGGCCTGGATGGTGTACGAGCCCTCGCCGTCGGACTCCCACTGGGCGCCGGAGTCCTGGCCGACCCGACGGGTGCGCAGGGTGACCTTGTCGGCCACCATGAACGCGGAGTAGAAGCCGACGCCGAACTGGCCGATCAGGTTCTCGGCGGTGGCGGCGTCCTTGGACTCCTTGATCCGCTCCAGCAGGCCGGCGGTGCCGGACTTGGCGATCGTGCCGATCAGGTCCACGAGGTCGTCCCGGGTCATGCCGATGCCGTTGTCACGGACGGTCAGTGAGCGGGCGTCCTTGTCGACCTCCAACGAGATGTGCAGGTCGGTGGTGTCGACATCGGTGAGGCTGGAGTCGGTCAGCGATTCCAGCCGCAGCTTGTCCAGTGCGTCGGAGGCGTTCGAGATCAGCTCGCGCAGGAAGATGTCCTTGTTCGAGTAGATCGAGTGAATCACCAGTCGCAGCAACTGGCGCGTCTCAGCCTGGAATTCAAGCGTCTCGACGCTGCTGTCCATGTTGGTCTCTTTCTCTGGGAACGTCACGCACGGCGCGGTGCCGGGCGGGCCGGACCGCGTCTGTCTCAGGTGACTGTGTGTACCAGGCCGAGGGTCTCAAGTCTCGTCAGCCGCTGCCGGTGCGGGCCGACGGACGGACCCCCGTAAGCCGCTTGAATGGCTGAGCCCTCCGGCTGTTGACTTTCGGCTCGATCAGCCAAAGAATTTCAGGGGTGACACACACCGAACCCCTGACCGCCCGCGCCGCCCTCCCCGCCGACCTCGACGAGGCGGCCCACCGCTGTCTGGTCGCGGGATTCGACGGCACCACCGCCGTCCCGGACGACCTGAAGCGGCTGATCGACCGCGGGCTCGGCGGGGTCATCCTCTTCACCCGCAACATCCGGGACGCGGACCAGGTGCGCGGCCTCACCGACAGCCTGCGCGCCCTGCGCGCCGACCTCCTCGTCGCCATCGACAACGAGGGCGGCGGCATCGGCCACCTCGTGACCGCGGGCGCCCCCGAAGTCCCCGGCAACTACGCCCTCGGGGTCGTCGACGACCCCGCCCTCACCGCCCGCTGCGCCGACGCGCTCGCCGGGCACCTCGCCTCGCTCGGCATCACCGTCTCCTACGCCCCCGTCGCCGACCTCCAGGTCCAGGCCGACAACCCCATCGTGCGCACGCGTGCCTTCGGCGGCGAGGCCGGCGTCGTCTCCCGGCATCTGCGCGCCTGGATCGAGGCGACCGAGGCCCGGGGCGTCGCCTCCTGCGCCAAGCACTTCCCCGGCCACGGCGGCACCCTCACCGACAGCCACCACGAACTGGCGGTCGACCCACGACCGTACGAGCGGCTCGACCTCGAACCCTTCCGGGCCGCGATCGCGGCGGGCGTGCCCATGATGATGAGCGCGCACGTCGTCTTCCCCGCGCTCGACGAGAACCGTCCCGCCACCCTCAGCCGCCGCATCCTGCGGGACCTGCTGCGGCTGGAACTCGGCTTCGACGGCGTCCTCGTCAGCGACGCGCTGGAGATGAAGGCGATCGCCGACCGGTACGGCGAGGCGGCGGGGGCGCGGATCGCGCTGGCCGCGGGGGCGGACCAGGTGATCGTGGCCGTGGCCGACCTCGGGGTCACCCTGGAGTGCCGGGACGCGGTGCTCGGCGCGCTGCGCTCCGGCACGCTGGCCGAGGAACGGGTGCGGGAGGCGTCGGAACGGGTGCGCGGGCTCGCGGAGCGGTACGCCGAGCCCTCCGTCGCCGTCCGCGCGTGGGACCCGGGGGTGGGTCTTGAGGCGGCCCGACGGGCCGTGGACGGGCAGGCGGCACGGGGCGGGGCGAGAGGGGCGCACGTCGTGGACCTCTTCCCCGCGCCGCATCCGGCGCTCAACTGGGGTGGGGAGGATCTGCTGACCGAGATGCGTGCCCTGGATCCCACGGCCACCGGTACGGCGGTCTCCGGGGAGCCGGAGGACGCGGAAGGGCTGGCCGGTGCGATTCTGCGGCGGGCCGGGCGGGCGCCGCTCATCGTCGCCACGAGTGACAGTGGGCTGTATCCGTGGCAGGGGCGGGTCGCGGAGGCGCTGATGGCCCGGCGGCCGGACGGGGTACGGGTTGCCACGGGCCTCCCCGAAGGCGGCGCGCTGTGCTCGTACGGGCGGGGGAAGGCCAACCTGCGGGCGGTGGCCGAAGTACTGGTCGGGGCGCGGTGATCGCGGCTGCTGATGTGTGGAGGCCGGAACCCGCACGCAACGGCAGCCGCTCAACAGCGCAGCTCAGCACGTCATGTGACGCACCATCAAGTCAGTCGACGCGGACGGCTTCCTTGATTCCCCTCGCGGCCAGATAGGTCTCGTCGCCCGCCCGGTCCGCCAGTACCACCGCCGGGCGGACTCCCTGTCGGCGCAGGTTCATCCACGCCTCGAAGTACGCGCCCCCCGGCCCCGACGTCGAGCGGGTCGACGGGGTGCAGTCCAGGACCAGGGCCGTCTCCCTCACCTCGGGTGTCCAGGGCTTGGCCCGGAGTTCCGCGACCGTCGCCGCCAAGGACTCGGCGATCGGCTTGCGGCGGCCCGCCGAGTCGAACAGGCCCAGCGTGTACTCCAGTTCCGGGAAGTCGGCCAAGGAGCGGTCGACGTCGTGGGAGCACCACCAGGTGACGCCCCACAGGTTCGTGCAGCCGGACGCGTTGAGGACCGTCTCGCGGGCGAACTCGGGGGCGTCCGCGGCCGGGATGTGGGGTTCGGGGGCGCCCGTCTCCTGGACCCAGACCGGGCGGGACGGATCGCCGGCGTACGCCTTGGCGAGCTCCGTGCCGTACTCGGCGAGGTGCTGGACCTGGGGGGAGCGCGGACCGTAGAGGCGGGCGCAGCCGCCGGAGAAGACCCAGGGATGGACCGTGGTCACATCGCCCTTGCGGGCCGAGGCCTCGGGGGTGAAGGGGTGGTCGTCGCCGTACCAGGCGGCGTCGTACGCGGAGTGCGTGACCAGGCCGCCGTCCGGTCCCAGGCCCTCCCGGGCCGCCGCCAGCAGGGAGTCGAGGTAGTGGTCCACCTCGGGCACCGTCACCGGGTTGTGCTCGACGAGGTTGTTGATCTCGTTCCCGAGCTGGAGGCCGATGAGGTTCGGGCGGCCGGTCAGGGCCCTGCCCAGCGTGCGCAGCAGGTCCGCCTGGGCGTCGATCGCCTCGGGGTCGGTGAAGACGTTGCGATGGTGCCAGCTGCGGGTCCACTCCGGGTAGAAGTCGAAGCTCGACAGATGGCCCTGCACGCCGTCCACCAGGACGTCCAGGCCCTCCTCGGCGGCCAGGTCGACCAGCCGGCCCAGCTGGTCCACGGCCGTGGCGCGGATCAGGGTGCGGTTGGGCTGGAGCAGCGGCCACAGATGGAAGACCCGGACGTGGTCGAGACCGAGTCCGGCGATCTGGGCCAGGTCCTCGCGGGTCCGGGCCGGGTCGAAGTCCTGCCAGGAGTGGAACCAGCCGTGACGGGGCGTGTAGTTGACGCCGAAGCGAAGCGTGGAAATGGGATCCTCCTGGGGCCGGCTTCCCGGTGCTCTTGTCCGGTTGTTCGCGTCTCGCTCTTGTCCTGCGCGAATGTATCAACCACCATAGTCAGTGATGGGCAATGATTTGAACCAAGAACTTGTCATCGGCCTCGACGCCGGTGGCACCCGTACCCGTGCCGTTCTCGCCGGTGCCGGAGACGGCCGGGTGCTCGCCGAGGCGAGTGCCGGTCCGGGCAACGCCCTGACCGTGGCGCCTCCGCAGCTCGCCGAGCATCTGACCGAGGCGCTCGCCGCCGCGGTGCCCGCGCGGGCACGCGCCCGGATCGTCGCCGTGGCGGGCGGCTTCGCCGGGGCCACGGCAGCCGCCGCGGACGATCCCGGGACCGTCCGGGCCCGCACGGCCCTCACGGAGGCGCTGCGCCGACTGGACGTGCCCGAGGGCCCCGTCGGCATCTGGAGCGACATCGAGGCCGCCTTCGCCGGCGGCCCCGGCGCCCCGGCCGACGGCCTCGCCCTGGTCGCGGGCACCGGCGCGGTCGCCACACGCATCGTCGGCCGCCGCGCCACGACCACCGTGGACGGCGACGGCTGGCTCCTCGGCGACGAGGGCAGCGGCTTCTGGATCGGCCGCAGCGCGGTCCGGGCGGCCCTGCGCATGGCCGACGGGCGAGGACGGACGACCGTACTGGCCGGGTGGGTCGGCAGCACCCTCGGCCTCCCGGTCGACGTCCTCCCCACAGCCGGCATCCAGCCGTACGGCGACGGCGGCGACCCCGGGGGCCGGAGCGGCAGCGCCGTTCCCGGCTGGTCCCGCGCCCGGCGTGAGGACTTCCGCAGGCATCTGCTCCCCGCGGTGATGGCCGACCCCCCGATCCGCCTGGCCCGGTTCGCCCCGCTGGTCGCCGAGGCGGCCGTCGAGAAGGACGCCGTCGCGCTGGAGATCCTCGACGAGGCGGCGGACCACCTGCTGGCCGCGGTGCGCGCGCTGGAGCCGGGACCGGGGGAGCGGATCGTCGCGACCGGCGGCCTGCTCGGCCCCGACGGCCCGATGACCGCCCCCCTGACCGACCGCCTCACCGCACTCGACCTGAGCCTCGACTGGGTGGCCGACGGCGGACCGGGCGCGGTCGCGCTGGCGCGAACCCTGTACGACGCAGGCCGGGGGAGTCTGCGCGACGGCGGCCAGAGTCCCCTGCACGACGGTGGCCGGCGAACCTTGCACGACGGCGACCAGGGCCGATGAGCGGCGGACCGACCCCCGCGCACCCCCCTTCAGCGGCACGCGACACCCCGGAGACCTCCGACCGATGAGCGACGTCCTCTACCGCGACCCCACCGCCCCCGTCGACGCCCGCGTCCGGGATCTCCTCTCCCGGATGACCCTGCGCGAGAAGGTCGGTCAGGTGAACCAGCGGATGTACGGCTGGGACGCCTACCGCCGCACGCCCGACGGCGAGTTCGAGCTCACCGACGCCCTGTACGCCGAGACCGAGCGCTTCGAAGGGCTCGGCGCCCTGTACGGACTCCAGCGCGCCGACGCCTGGTCCGGCGTCGACCACGGCAACGGGCCCGGGGCCGCGCACGGCGCCGCCCTCGCCGCGTCGGTGCAGCGGCACGTCGTGGAGCGCAGCCGCCTCGGCATCCCCGCCCTGTTCGTCGAGGAGGTCCCGCACGGCCTCATGGCCCTCGACGGCACGGTCCTCCCCGTCAACCTGGCCGTCGGCGCCACCTGGGACCCCGCCCTCCACGAGCGCGCCGCCGCCCACGCCGCCGCCGAACTCCGCGCCCGCGGCGGCCACGTGGCCCTCGTCTCCGCGCTCGACATCTCCCGCGACCCCCGCTGGGGCCGCACCGAGGAGTGCTTCGGCGAGGACCCGTACCTGGCGGCCCGGCTCACCGAGGCGGTCGTGCGAGGCATGCAAGGGACCTGTCCCGACGGCCTGTTCGCCCCCGACAAGGCGCCCGTCGTCCTCAAGCACTTCGCCGGTCAGGGCGCCACCGTCGGTGGCCGCAACTCCGCAGAGTCCGAGCTGGGGTGGCGCGAGCTGCACGAGATCCACCTCCCCGCCGCGCGGGCCGGCGTCCGCGCGGGAGCCGCCGCCGTCATGGCCGCCTACAACGAGGTCGACGGCATGCCGTGCTCCGGCAACCGGGCTCTGCTCACCGGGCTCCTGCGGGACGACTGGGGTTTCGAAGGGCTCGTCATGGCGGACGGCCTGGCCGTCGACCGGCTGGCCCGCATCACCGGTGACAAGCGGTCCGCCGGGGCGCTCGCCCTGAACTCCGGTGTCGATCTGAGCCTTTGGGACGAGGGCTTCACGCATCTGGAGGAGGCGGTCGAGCGGGGACTCGTCACCGAGGGCGCACTCGACGCCGCCGTCGGCCGAGTGCTGCGGCTCAAGTTCCGCCTGGGACTCTTTGACGAGCGGACGGAGCAGGCGGAGCGGACAGGGCGGGCGGAGCGGACTCAACCTCCCTCTGGGGGCGCCGGGATCAGCACCGAACTCGCCCGCGCCGCCGTCACCCTCCTGCGCAACGACGACGTCCTGCCCATCGGCCCGCACGTCTCCCGCATCGCCGTACTGGGCCCCCAAGCGGCCACCGTCACCCACCAGTCGGGCGACTACACGGCTCCACAACTCCCCGGCACCGGCAGCAGCGTCCTCGACGCCCTGCGCCGGCTCGCCCCGCCCGGAGCCGACATCCGGCACACCCCCGGCTGCGCGCTCACCGGCGACGACCGCACCGGCATCCCGGCCGCGATCGCCCAGGCCGCCGAATCCGACCTCGCCGTGCTCGTGCTGGGCGGCAGCAGCGCGCGCGGCGCGGACACCGAGTTCGACGCCAACGGGGCCGCGCGCACGGCCGTTTCGGAGATGACCTGCGGCGAGGGAGTCGACCTCGCCGGACTCGGGCTCGGCGCCGCGCAGTACGCGCTGCTGGACGCCGTCGTCGCCACGGGCACACCCACCGCGGTCGTACTGGTCCAGGGGCGCCCGCACGTCCTCCCGGACATCGCGCCCGCCCTGCTCACCGCCTGGTACCCGGGCCCGTGGGGCGGCGAGGCGATCGCCGAGGTGCTGCTCGGGCTCGCCGAACCCACGGGACGGCTCCCCGTCTCCGTGCCGCGCTCGGCCGCCCAGCTCCCCGTCCACTACAACCACAAGGACACCGAGTACGGGGGCTACGTCGACGAGAGCGCCGAGCCCGCCTACTCCTTCGGGCACGGACTGGCGTACACGGACTTCGTGTTCGGCGCACCCCGGCTCGACGGCCGTACCGTCTCCGTGGACGTCACCAACACCGGTGCGCGGAGCGGGCGTTCGGTGGTCCAGGTCTATCTGCGGCGGCTCGTCACCACGACCTGGCCGCGTACCCTTGAGCTGTGCGCCTTCGAGGGCGTCGACCTCGCGCCGGGCGAGTCCCGCACGGTGGTGACACGACTCGGCGCCGACCAACTGGCCGGCGCCGATGTCGTGGAGATCCGGGTCGCCTCCTCGGCACGGGCGGCCCGCACCGCCGTACCGCTGACCCTGGACCTCAGATCTTGACGGCTCCCGAGGACACGCCCTTGTAGAACCACCGCTGGGTGATGACGAACAGCACCAGCACCGGGACCACCGAGATCACCGAACCCGCCATGACCATCCGCTGGTCGTAGCCGAACGACGAGCTCTGGAGGCGGGAAAGGCCCAGCGTGAGCGTCATGTTGGTCTCGGAGCGCAGCACGATCAGCGGCCACAGGAAGTCGTCCCAGGCGCTGATGAACGTGTTGATGACGACCACCATGATCGCGCCCCAGGCGGAGGGCAGATACAGGTGCCTGAAGCGCTGCCACTCGTTCGCGCCGTCCAGCATCGCCGAGTCCTCGATCTCGCGCGGGACCGCGAGGAACGCGCCGCGCATCAGCAGGACGTTGATGGCGCCGACGAAGCCCGGCAGCCACACCCCGGCCAGGCTGTCGACCAGCCCCAGGTCGCGGATGCTGATGAACAGCGAGACCATGATCGACTCGAAGGGGAACATCATCGAGGCGACCAGCACCACCCAGACGGCCTTGCGGCCCTTCCACGCGGGTTTGGAGAGCATGTAGCCGGCCGTGGTGGAGAAGACCAGCTGGCTGGTGACCGACAGGGCGACCACGATCAGGCTGTTCTGGATGTACGACCAGACCGGCACCTGGTCGAAGACCGTCCGGTAGGCGCGCAGGGTCGGCTCGTGCGGCAGCAGCGTGGCGTTCGCGCCGAAGACGTCCTCGCCCGTGCCCTTCAGGGAGGCGAGGAACTGCCACAGCAGGGGGCCGACGGTCAGGCCGAGCACCAGGAGCAACAGCAGGTAGCGGACCAGGAGTTCGCGCGGGCGGCCGTAGTCGCGCCAGCGCGGCGTCAGGCGACGGCCCTTGGTCTCGACGACGCTCGTCGTCATGACTCGTCCTCCTTGGTCAGACGCTGCGCGAGCAGGGTCAGCCCCAGCGTCAGCGCGAACAGGGCGACGCTGACGGCCGAGCCGTATCCCGCGTTGCCGGTGATCGGGTCCAGGCCGACGTCCCGGATGTAGAACGGCAGGGTGCGGTCGGCGCCGCCGGGGCCGCCGGTGGAACTGCCGAGCATGTAGATCTCGGTGAACACCCTGAGCGAGCCGATGCCGGTGAGCGTGCCGACGAGCATCATGGCCTGTCGTACGCCGGGGATCGTGATGTGCCAGAAGCGGCGGACCGCCCCGGCGCCGTCCATCTGGGCCGCCTCGTGCAGCTCCTTCGGCACGTTCCCCAGGGCGGCCAGGTAGAACACCATGTACCAGCCCAGGCCCTTCCACAGGGTGAGGCCCATCGCGGAGAGCAGGATCAGCCAGGAGTCGGAGAGGAACGGGATCGCCGACCGGATCAAGTGGGCCTTCTGGAGCCAGGTGTTGACCAGTCCGTCGTCCGCGAGCAGCCACTGCCAGCTCAGGCCGACGACCACGCTGGAGGCCAGCACCGGTGTGTAGAAGGCCGAGCGGAAGAATCCGATGCCCGGGAGGTTCTTCTCCACCAGGACGGCGAGCATCAGCGGCAGCAGCACCATCAGCGGCACGACGATCACCGCGTACAGGATGCTGTTGCGGGTCGCGAGCCAGAAGTCGTCGTCCTGGAGCATCCGCGTGTAGTTGTCGAGTCCGACGAAACCCGCGGCGCCGCCGAGCGGCTTGGCGTCGGTGAACGACAGCAGCAGCGTGTTGAGGAAGGGGAACACCCCGAAGACCACCGCGCACACGATCGCGGGGGCGGTCCACAGCCACGGAAGCCACCAACGGCGGTACATGGCAGCTCCGTTGGCCCCGGGAGCGGGGCCGGGCAGAGCTGCCCTGGCGAGGCGGCGGAGGCGGGCGGGCGCCGGACCCGGCGGGGAGGTGAGGGGCTCCGCGCCGGACACCGGGTTCGTGATCTGTGCCGTCACGGTCAGCTGCCCTGCTTCAGCAGCTCGTTCGCCTTCTCCTGGGCGTCCTTGACGGCGTCCGCGGCGCTCTTCGTGCCCTGCATGGCCAGCTGCACCTGGGCCACGATGGCGTTCTGCACGGCCGGCGAGAGGTTCGTCTGGTTGGTGGAGGCCGTCTTGAGCTGGTCGGCGACGAGCTTGCGGGCCTGGGAGAAGGGGTCGGTGCCGGTGGCGTCCTGGAAGAACGGGTCGTCCAGCGACTCGGTCGTCGTCGGGAAGATCACCACGGCGGGGTCCTTGCACCAGGCCGTCTGGTTCTCGGCGTTGGTGAGGAACTCCGCGAACGCGAGCGCCACCGGGGCGTGCTTGCTGGTCGCGGCGACCGAGATGTACTGCGGGGCGCCCGCGGAGGCGACCCCGAGGGCGTCGTAGGGCTGCTGTCCGACGCCGGTCCTGGCGTACACCGACGGGCTGTTCTGCTTGACGAACCGCACGAAGCTCGGGTTCGTCGAGCCGTAGGCGACCTTGCCCTGGCTGTAGAGGGTGGAGGGGTCGTTGCTGGAGGACAGGGAGTCCTTGGGCATCGCGCCCTCCTTGTACAGCTTGGCCATCCACTCGACCCACTGGGCGGTGCGCGGGTCGTCGGCGAAGACGGCGGACTTGCCGTCGGTGGAGAGGACCTTGATGCCCATCTGGTCGAAGTCGGCGGGGATGCGCCAGACCGGGTTGGCCATCGTCGCGTAGTACTTGCCGTCGGAGGCCTTGGCGATCTTCTCGTAGTCGGCGAAGAGCCCGAAGATGCTCGTCGGCGGCTTCGCCGGGTCGACGCCCGCCTTCTTCAGCAGATCGGTGTTGTACGTCAGCAGGACGCCGCCGGTGTACCAGGGCAGCGTGGTGTGGACCGACTTGCCCGAGGCGTCCGGGAAGGTGGCGGTCTTCCAGAACGAGGGGACGTAGGGCTCGGCGGCGTCCGGGTCCTTGGTGCCGATGTCGAGCAGGTAGCCGGCCTTCGTGAGGGCCGTCGCCGTCGGCGCGTTGACGTTGATGACGTCGGCCATGGTGCAGGCCTGGGCGTCGGCGACGGTCCGGCTGGTGAAGGTGTTGTCGCCGGGATCGTCGATCCACTTGACCTCGGTGCCGGGGTGGGCCTTCTCGAAGGCGGCGATCACCCCGTCGAAGAAGTCCCCGAAGTCCTTCTTGAGGTTGGTGGTCTGGAAGGTGATCGTGCCCTTGACGTCCCCGGTCAGCTTGCCCGACCCGACGTTTCCCTGGTCGACCTCGCAGCCACCGGCGGTGGCGCCGCCGCTGTCGGAGCCGCCGGACAGTCCGCAGCCGGTGGCTGCGAGCGACAGTACGGCGATACAGGTCAGGGTGCGGGTCAGTCTTGTTGCGCGCATGTGATGGGCCCTCCTGCGACCGGGCGAGTCAGGGACTTCGGCTGGTTCATCGGCTTGCGAACAGCTGGTTCAAATCATCAGCTTGGACTCCGATTGATGAAAATGTGGACCAGAAGTCATCGGAGGTCAATGCCCAGCCGTGTTGCGTTTAGGTTCCGTACGTCCGACGCGGGCGCGTCAGTGGCGGTGTTCGTGGTCCGGATGGGCGGGGTCACCCGGATGTTCGTGACCCTGCGCGTACACCACGGGACCGCGGGCCAGGTCCAGCCAGCCGAAGAAGGCCCGCCGGCCCGCCGCGCGGCGCAACTCCCGCAGCACGCCCTCGCGGACGTCCTGATACGGCATCACGTCGCCCGGTGCGGCGGCCTCGAAGGGGTCGGCCCCGCGTCTGAGCGCGTCCGGCGTCAGGAAGCGGTCCCGGTTGCGCTCGTAGTAGTCCCGGACATCGGCCTCCGGCACGGCCTGTTCGCCCTCCAGGGCGTCCAGCAGCACCCGCGCGGCGGCCGAGTGGGCGAGCGCCGCCGCGACGATGCTCCCCAGGTCGGCGACCTCGCTCCCGGAGACGGCGAGCAGCCGCTCGGGCGCCGCCTCGGGAGGCACCTTCAGCCCCCGCGCGGCGCACTCCCGACGCGCCAGCTCGTCGGCGACGACCACCTGCGTCGCCCACCGCCGCCGCTGCCGCTCGGCCCGCGCGAGCGACTCGGGCCGCGAGGTCTCGGGATCGCGGGCCGGAACGGCGGCCAGCAGCGTGTCCACCCTGGTTCTGGGAACCGGGTCCGGGCCGATGAGCGCCGCGTGTGCGCGGTCGTGGACGTGTTCGTGTTCGCGGGGCCCCTGGCCGGGCTCGGCACGGGGCCCCGGCGTCACCGCCTCACGCATCCGTCACCTCCAGCACCACGGCCTCCGTGTACGCCACGCAGCCGTGCCACGCGGCCTTCGCCATCAGCCAGTACGCGCCGGGCGGCACGGCCCCGCCGTCCACCTCGATCACCGCTTCGCCCCGCTCCCCGCCGGGCACCTGGAACCCCTGGAGGCCCGGAACGACCCCAGGCCAGGTGCCCCACGAGGAGACGGCCCACAGCTGGCCGGTGACCGGGCCGTGGGTGGTGTTGCGCAGGCGCACCGGCACCCGGGCCCGCTCGCCCCTGCGCACGGTGATCCGCTCGACGCCCAGTTCACAGACCAGGCCGGTTCCCGCGGGCGGACCGCCGGGCACGTCCAGGCCCACGACGTCCTCGAACGTCTGGCCCCCGTACGACAGGCGTGCGGCCAGCCAGTGGCGGCCGGGCTCCGCGTCCGGCGCGGGGGTCACCGTGACCTCGGCGAGCGTGAACCCGCCGGGCCCGAGCGCGTACGGCAGTTCGGCGGGCTCGGCGGACCAGCCGGACGGCACGGCGAAGGCGACCGTGCCCGACACCGGCGCGTCCGTGAGCTCGGAGCTGACCCGGACCGTCGCCGTGACGGGCCCGGACGCGGTCAGGGACGTGGGCGACACGTACAGCGCGACCGGCATGTTGCCACGCGGAGCCGGACCGGAGTTGTGCAGCCAGTACCGGGTGTGGACCGGTTGCGCGGGCTCGTCCGCCGCGACTCCGGGACCCGAGCAGCCGGCCGAGAGGACCGGCGTCGCCAGCACCGTGGCCACCTCGAAGCCCGTGAGGTCCGCGGCCAGGGTGCCGTCGTCGTCCGGTGCCAGCGGCTCGCGCGCCCGCTCCAGCAGGTCCGCCCGCGCCCCCTGGCGCCAGCCGACCGGCCCGCGGACCCGGGCCCGGACCGGCCGCCCGTTCACCTCGTGCACCCGCACCACGACCCCGCGCCCCGGATCCACCGCGTCCGAGCCGCCCCGGGCCAGCGGCGAGCCCACCGGCTTCAGCGCGTCGAGGATCACCTCACGGGCGGGCTCCACCTCCAGCAGCGACGTCGTCCGGGGCAGCGAGGGGTTCCCGCCCGCACCCCGCACCCGTCCCGTCAGCGGATGGTTGTAGGCGTGCCCGCGCGCCGGAAGCTCCAGCTCCCGCCAGTCGCCCTCGCCCGCGACGACCGCGTACTCGAAGGTGTGCGACCAGCGCTGGAGCTGGAACGCCGAGCCGTCGGGCGCGGTGCGCCGCGGCGGGTCGACCCAGATGCCGGAGGGCCAGCCGGTGCAGGACCGCATCAGGGACATGTAGAGGTCGCCGGACGAGGTCACCACACAGCCGGGCGTGCCCCGGTTCAGGACGGCGAAGCCGCGCCCGTCCCAGGCGTCTCCGGGCGGCAGCGCCTCGCCGCCGCCCGCCGCGGTGGCCGCCACGGTGAAGTCGTCGAGGTCGGCGACGAGCGCGTCCACCGCCTTGGCGTCGCCCTCGGCGTCCGGGCCCGCGACGACGAGCAGCGGCAGCCGCTCCAGGTCGCGCAGGTCCGCGCCGGGCACCCACTCCTCGCGCAGGGAGGCGCGCGGCGCGACCCAGACGGAGGCCGCGCCCCGCTCGGCGAGTTGGCGGCGCAGTTCGCGGTCGGCGGCCGGGTCCATCGCGAGCGCCTCCGCGACCAGGGAGTTGCGTTCCGGGCCGCCCACCGCGACGCGCAGGTCGGGCAGGTTGGAGTCGACCTCCAGGTCGCCGTAGCGGGGGCCGCCCGCGATGGTCGAGGTGGCGGTGACACCGGCGCGGACCAGGGCCGCCGCGAGCGGGGCGCCCAGCTCACCGGCCACGTCCCAGTCGGCGTAGACCAGTTCGGCGACCCCGACCGACCGGTGGCCGAGCAAGGTGCCGGCGTCGTCGTGGACCGCGACGCGGGCCGTGGAGCCGAGGCCGAACCAGGTGTTGGCGGGGTTGTCCAGCGTCCACGGGAACCGCTCGCTGTCCACCTCCACGAACCCGAAGCCGCGCCCGATCACCGCGTCGGCGACCTCGTGCACGGGCAGCCCGCCCCGTACGTCGGAGGGCCAGCGCACCCGGACGAGCCGGTCGGCGCCGTCGTAGCCGTCGATCGTGGTGGTGACGTCGAGCCGGTCGACACCCGCCCACAGCGTCAGCTTCTGCGTGTACGTGAAGAGGCCGAGGTCGGCCCGGACGGTGATCCGGGAGCCCGCGGGGGAGTGCTCGACATCGATGTCGGCCGTGACGTCACCGCTGCGCGCGGCGGTCGTGCCGGTCGGTGTGAGGTGCCAGGGGCCCTCGCCGAAGCGGGGGTGGCGGGGGAACTCCTCCTGGACGACCAGCTCGTTGCCGATGTCGCCGGGGCGCAGCAGCTCCCGGCCGCCCTGCGCCTCGCCGAGCGCGAGCAGGCTGCTGACGGCTCCGCCGCGCGCCGGGTCGACCGTCACCTCGTAGAACTCGTTGCGGATGGTGGTGCCTTCGCCGCGCACCCACTCGGGGAGGGAACCCGCGGTCAGCGCAAGGGTCTTGAGACCGATGCCGGGGACATCGGGGACGACGACCCTGAGGGTGCCGTCCCGTTCACGGACGGCGGGCAGCGGCTGGAAGTCGTCTCCGACCGGGACGAGGCCCGGGTCGTCGACGGTGAGGACGTCCCGGCGCTGCCAGGTCGCGGAGTTGAGGACGACGAGGTCGGGCCCGGTGCCGGGCTGCACGCCGTCCGCGAGCGCCTGGGTGGCCTCGGCGTGGACGGTCTCGGCGAGGTCGGCCAGCTCCCGCCAGCCGGTGAGGAGATCGATGTAGACCTGGTCGGACTCGGAGCCGGTGATGGCGTCGTGGTGGGCGCCGTAGACGAGTTGCCGCCACGCCTTGTCGAGCGCCGCGTCCGGGTAGGGGTGCCCGGTGACGAGCGAGGCGAGCGTCGCCCAGGCTTCGGCGTCGGCCAGCAGCGTCTCGCCGTACCGCTGGGCCTGCTTGGTGTCGATGTAGGAGACGTCCTTGCCGGTGTAGACCGGGTTCATGTCCCGCGTCTGCGGCGATGCCTTGCGGCCCTCGGTCTCCAACTCGGCGCGCACGGCGGCGAAGAAGTCGCGGGGGACGCCACTGACGAAGCGCGGCCAGACGTAACGCTCGTTCCAGTCGCGGTGGATGGCCATCACCCAGCGGCAGGGCGGCGCGTAGTCCCCGCCGACCGGCAGGAGCACGTTGCGGGTGAGCGCGACCTGCTTGAGCCCCTGGAAGAGTTTGAGCGCCTCGGCCTCCGCCTCCGGCAGGGTGGGCGCGTTGTCGATCCGCCAGCCCGCGCCGTAGTGGTTGACCATGTACGCGGTGAGGACGGAGCGGCCCGAGGGGGCGACCCAGTCGAACTCGGCCGGGAACTGCATCCGCTTGGGGTCCCGCGGTTCCTCCCCGAACACCGAGAGCGTGGGCCCCCATTGGTGGAACGGCCCGCGCGCCCACGAGCTGGAGGTGACCCCCGCGTCGGCCATGATCCCCGGGAACTGCGGGTCGTGCCCGAACGCGTCGAGCTGCCAGGCCGTCTCCGGGGACGCCCCGAGGATCGCCCGCTGATATCCGTCCCCGTACAGGGCGTTGCGTACGGTGGCCTCGGCGCCGGTGAGGTTGGTGTTCGGCTCGTTGTACGTGCCGCCCATGATCTCCACCCGGCCGGTACGGATCAGCTGCCGCAGAAAGGCGCGTTCCTCCGGGAAGGCGTCCCAGTACGGCTTGAGGTAGTCGACCTCCGCGAGCACGAAGGTGTACGCGGGGTCGCGCCGCGCCAGATCGCAATGGGCGCGCACCAGGCTCATCCCGGACTGGCCGCGCGAGTCGAAGGTGCGGGCGGCAAGACCGGTGGTGGCGGGGTCGTCGGCGACGTCCCAGGTCTCGGTGTAGGCGGCCTGGGTGTTCCACCAGACGGGGTCGTAGTGGAAGTGGCTGACCATGAACATGGTCCAGCCGGGCTCGGCCACCGTGAACTCGCCCTGCGCGTGCGCGACTTCGTCGCCGTCCGTGGCGGTGACCGTCAGAGGGCCGCTCTCGCCGGTCACGGGGATCTCGGCACGTACGGTCCCGTCCTCGCCGACGGTCACGGTCGTCTCCCCGACCCCGCGTACCGTCCGGCCTTCGACGGTCAGCCCGACCGTGCGGCCCGGTATGTGCTCGACCTCGGCCGCCACCACCTGGTGCGGATGCTCGGGGCTGCCGACGAACAGCTCGGTCGACTCGACAGAGGTGACGCGCATGGGGCTCCTACGAGTGAGTGGAAGAGCCCCATCCTGCACCGGTTGGATGATTCAAACAACCATCTTCGATGATCCCAGGTGGTTCATCCATACAAACTGAGCCTTGATCGTCACCGCCCGAGCCGTGATCGTCCGCGCTCAGCGGCCCCGGCGGTTCTTCAGCGCGTGCTGGGGCGTGATGTGGTCGGTGAGGGCCAGCGAGGCGCTGGAGCGCTGGTAGGTGAGCTGCGCGACCCGCACGTACAGGATGTCGATGAGGACCAGCACCGAGTGCCGGCCGCCGATGCTGCCGGTGCGGCCGGGGAAACTGGTTTCCGTGGCGGACGCCGAGATCAGCCGGATGTCGGCGGCGCGGGCCAGAGGCGAGCGAGGGTCGGAGGTGATCGCCACGGTCGTCGCGCCGCGCTCGCTGGCCAGCTCCAGCGGCTCGATGGTCTCCCGGGTCGCCCCCGAGTGCGAGATGCCGATCGCCAGGTCCGCCGGGGTGAGCAGGGCCGCGGAGGTGGCCGCGCCGTGCACCTCGGACCAGCCGCGCACCGAGCAGCCGATCCGGAACAGCCGGGTCTCGGTCTCCTGGGCCACCGCACCGCTGCCGCCGACGCCGTACACGTCGATCCGCCGGGCCCGCGCCATCGCCTGCGCGGCGCGCTCCAGGGCGTCGAGGTCGATCCGGTCGATGGTCTGCTGCACCGCGCGCAGGTCGGCGGTGCCGACCACCTGCACGACCCGCTCCAGGTCGTCGTCCGGGGAGATGTCCGGGCCGATCTCGGCGCTGCCCCAGTCGGAGACCTCGCTGCGCCCGCGTTCCTGGGCCAGCTCGATCAGCAGATGCTGGTAGGAGTCGAGCCCGATGGCCCGGCAGAACCGTGTCACCGTGGCCTGGGAGGTGCCGGTGCGGCGGCCCAGCTCGGCGGCGGAGCAGTGGGTGACGGCGGCCGGATCCTCCAGGATCAGCTCGCCGACCTTCCGCAGGGAACCGGCCAGCCGGGGCAGCTCGGTGCGGATCAGTGTGGTGACGTCCGTGGCAGGCATGGGAAGAAGGTATCAGCGGGGGTGGCAGCCACCCTGCCGGCCGAGGATTGAATACCAGGACCATGCTGTGATTTATTGATTCACCCATAGGTGTCAGAATGGTGATTCAATCCATCAGTGTTCCGTCCACCACCGATGGTCCGTCCGTCAGTGGTGTTCCATCGATCAACCAGTGGGGAGTGAAGCGTGTCCGTCGAGTCAGTCAGCGCCCAGGCCTTCGCCGAACAGAGCCTGACCGTCCTGCGTCACGTCACCGAGTCCGCGCGCGACGACGTCCGCCGCGCCGCCGAGCTGATCGTCGACTGCGTGCGCGCCGACGGTGTGATCCAGGCGTTCGGCACCGGCCACTCCCAGGCCATGGTGCTCGAAGTCGCCGGCCGGGCGGGCGGGTTGGTGCCGACGAACCGGCTCCAGATGGCCGACCTCGTCCTCTTCGGCGGAGACGACCCGAGCGTGCTCGGCGATCCCCTGCTGGAGCGTGAGCCGGGGATCGCCGCGCGGCTGTACGACCTGGCCGCGCCACAGGCCGAGGACCTGTTCGTGATCATCTCCAACTCCGGGGTCAACAGCGTGATCGTGGAGATGGCGCTGCACGCGAAGGAACAGGGACACCGGATTCTGGCGATCACCTCCCTCACGCACACGCGGGCGGTTGCCGCCGGGCATGCCAGCGGGAAGAAGCTGGTCGATCTGGCGGACGTCGTGCTGGACAACGCGGCGCCGGTCGGAGACGCGCTGCTCCGGATGCCGGGCGGCGGGGCGGTGTCCGCACTGTCCACGCTGACCGGCGTGACCTTGGTGCAGATGGCTGTCGCCGAGGCCGCGGGGCTGCTGATCGCCGCGGGAGAGCGTCCGCCGGTCTACGTGTCGGCGAACGTCCCGGGGGGCTTCGAGGGGAATCTGGAGCTGGAGAAGAAGTACGCGGGGCGGATCCGGCGCACGGCCAGTTGAGGGATGTGCGCAACACGGGGAGCCGCGGGCCGGCCGCGCGGCTCCCCGTTCTCCTGGGCGGGTTCGGATGCCCTACTCGACGGGCACCGGAGTCAGGGCCGCTGCCAGAGGGTACGCGCCGGTGGGCAGGGGCTCTTCCGCGGTGTGGGTCGTGGTGTCCACCGGCACCAGCCCGTTCCCGTCCGCCGTGGTCACGTAGGCCGTCGCACCGTTCCAGTCGAGCGCCACGTCGAAGGCCGATCTGCCCACGGTGATCTGCTCTCCGGGGGCACCCGTCACCGTGTCGACCGGGGTGACGCGGTCGCCGTTGCTCGGGCTGACCCACAGCGTGCGGCCGTCGGGGGAGAGGGCGAGACCGTAGGCCTGGCCGGTGACCAGGAGGGTCGGTTCCGTGTCGTTCGTCGTCGTGTCGATCGGGGTGACCGTCGAGCCGCCGGAGTCGGAGACGTAGACCGTCCCGCCGTCCGGGGCCGCGACCACGTTGAAGGGGTTCGGCCCCACCGGGATCGGGGTGCCGGCCCGCTGTGTCGTGAGGTCCACCGGGCTGACCGTGTTGTCGTGGATGTCGGCCACGTACAGGGTCGCGCCGTCGGGTGTGATCGCCATGTTCTCCGGGCCGGAACCGACGGGGATCGGTGTGCCCGTTCTCAGGGTGGACGTGTCGATCGACTGCACCGTGCCGTCGCTGTAGTTGGCGACCCAGAGGGTGGTGCCGTCAGGGGTGAGGGCGAGGCCCGCGGGGACCTTGCCCACCGGGAGCGTGCCGGTGACCGTGCTCTTCGCCACGTCGATCACGCTGACGGTGTTCGAACCCTGGTTGGCCGCGTAGGCGGTCCGGCCGTCGCCGCTCACCACGACGTCACCGGGGTTGGCGCCGACCGCGATGTCCGTCGTGGTCCTCGTGGCCAGGTCGATCGAACTGACCGACCCGCCACTGAAGTCGGCGGTCAGGGCATGCGAGGTGCCCGAGCCGTCGGTGACCTGGACCGGCAGGGCGCGGGAGAGGATGCCGGTGCCCTCGGCGACGACCGAGTGGACTCCCTTCGTGCCGCCGGTCAGCGTGACGGTGACCGAGGCCGGGGTGGTCGCCGTGCCCTCGGCGGGGGTGGCGGTGACGCCGTCCGGCACGTCGAGCTTCCAGGCGACGGTCTTCGCCTCCGTGTCGGACAGCTTGAGGGTGACGGTGGCGGACGTCCCCGGCTTCAGCGACAGGGACGCCGGGGAGAAGGCGGCGTCGACTCCGGGGTCGGGCGCGGTCTCCAGCATCGTCGTGTAGAGGAACTGGTCCATCACCCCGGGCGCGACCTGCTGCGGGACCGCGTCCAACGCCTTCCGATCGGCGCGCAGTTCGGCCCAGTACGTCGAGGCGGCGTCCGTGTCTCCCGCCTTGTGGGCGAGCAGCAGTTCCACGGCCGTTCCGCCGGCGGTCCCGTAGCTGCCGAGCTTGTCCAGCCAGGCCGAGGTCTCGTCCAGGAAGCCGGGGTTGTCGAGACGGGCGCGCAACTGCGCGGGCGTGGCGGCCATGTCCGCGAAGTAGCCCTTGAGCGCGGTGGCGGCACGGTCCAGGCCGCGGTTCTCCTCGTACGCCTCGCGGAAGGCCGCGAGGAGCCCGGTCAGGGTCGGGGACTCGGTCGCGTCCAGCTGGGAGGAGTAGTTGTTCTCGGCGAAGATCCTCAGCCACTTGGCGGCCCGGGCACCGCCGAGGTCGTGGACGGAGGCGAGGAACGCCTTGCGCGGGTCGTAGGCGGCCGGGTTCCAGAGGTAGTCGGCCGAGGTGAACAGGGCCAGCCTGCTCGCCTCGCCCTGGACCATCGGGTTGGCGGTCACACCGGTCGCCTCGCTCGCGACGCCCGCCTCGCGGCCCGTGTAAGGGCCCAGCAGGAGGCGGCTGGTCACATAGTCGTTGACCGGGTAGTTGTCCCAGATCAGGATCGGATGACCGTAGACCTCGCGGGCCTTTCTCACCTGGTCCGTGGTGAGGGTGGGCGCGATGACGCCGACACCGGTCCACTCCACGACCACCGACGGGTCCAGCCGCTCCCGCAGGGCCTTCTTGTACGGGGAGTCGGCGAGGTCGGAGTACTCGGTGGGGACCATCTCCAGGGGCTGGAGACCGGAGTGCCCGGCCGAGAACCGCTCCCAGACCGTGTTCAGCAACCGCGCCTGCGCGGCACCGGCCGCACCGCCGCCCGTGCCGAACTCCTCCTCGTCCGCCGGGCAGTTCCACTTGGTGTAGCTGATGTCGTCCAGCGGGATCGCGAAGGAGCGGACACCGATGGCGTACAGCGAGTCGAACTTCGCGGTCAGCGCCTCGACATCGGCGTCGGAGGAGTAGCAGACCGACAGGCCGGGGGAGAGCGCGTAGGTGAACCGGACGTGGTCGGCGTCGGCCCGGTCCACCAGCTCCTTCAACCGGCCGAGTTCGGCTGGCGGGTACTCGTCCCGCCAGCGGGCGCGCAGATACTCGTCGTCCTTGGGGGAGTAGACGTACACGTTCTGCTTCGTACGGCCGTAGAAGTCGAGCTGGCTGAGCCGCTCGGCGTGCGTCCAGGGGGTGCCGTAGAAGCCCTCGACGACCCCGCGCAGCGCGGCGCTCGGCCAGTCGCGGATCGTGGTGACCGGCAACTCGTCTCTGTCGTCCAGGAGTTGGCGCAGGGTCTGGGCCGCGTAGAAGGTGCCGGTGGTGTCGACCCCGGAGAGGGCGAGCAGGGAGCGGCCCTCGCTGCGTCCGGAGGCGAGGACGTAGCCGCCGGGGGCGAGACCTGCCGGGGAGCCTGCCTTGAGGCGTTTCAGCGCCCCGGCGGTGGCGCGGCTCTCGCCTGGACCGCCGACGTAGACCGTCAGGCCGGCGTCGGGGACACGGTCACCGGCGTGGACGGTGGTGACGCGTTCGGCGCCGGACGCCTTGAGGGTCGCCTCGACGACCTTGCGGGCCGAGGGATCGGTGCCGGGGCCGACGACCTCGACGACCCGTCGGGGGACGGCCAGCCGGCCCGGTTCCGTGTGCACGCTCTGCGGGGTCGGCCACACCTGCGGGGCGGGCTGACGCGGTACGGCCGCGGCGGGAGCCATCGGGGCGGCGAGTCCGACGGCCAGCGCCAAGGCGGCCGTCCATCTGAACCTGATAAATGAAGCCACCTGATGATGCTAGAGGTGGTGAATGGTTCATTCAATGGTGCGTGGTGGCGTCAAACGGCGCGGGGAAGTCGCGCCCTCGGGCCCGGTGGTTCAGGTGAGGTCGGTGCTTCTGGCGCGCAGGGCCTCGTGCATCGACTCCTTGCGCCATCGCTCGAGCAGGTCGGAGAAGGCCGCCGCGCCGTGCGGATAGGCGTGGGGTCCGTTCGGACGCCCGCGGCCCTCCGCGTTGTAGTAGCCGGGCGTGCATTCGGCGTGGAACCACGCGTGGTCGGGGGCGCCGTCCCGCATGGTGGCGATCCAGTCGTCCTCGGCCTGAGGAGAGGGTTCGACCAGGGCCCCCTCCGCTTCGGCGGCGGCGATCAGCGCGGCGGCGTGGACGGCGTGCTCGTCCAGGACGTGGGTGTAGTTGACGCTGGCCGCGTTCTGCGTGCCGCCCAGCTGGATGAGGTTGGGGAAGCCGTTGCAGGTGAAGCCGTGCAGGGTGCGCGGCCCCCGCTCCCGCCACGCGTCCAGGAGGGGGACACCGTCGCGTCCGTGCACGGGCAGGCGTCCCGAAGTGATCCCGGAGCGGCCGACGGAGAAGCCGGTGGCGAAGACGAGGCAGTCGAGCGCGTACTCGGTGTCGCCGACGACGACGCCGCGCGCGGTCATCCGCTCGATGCCGTGCGTGTCCGCGGTGTCGACGAGGGTGACGTTGTCCCGGTTGAAGGCCTGGAGGTACAGGTCGGAGAAGGTCGGGCGCTTGCAGGCGTACCGGTACCAGGGTTTGAGGGCCCGCGCCGTCCGGGGATCGGTGACGACCTCGTCGACGCGGGCGCGGATCTCGTTCATCTTGGCGGTGTCGGCCGCCTCGTAGGCGGCTTCGAAGCCCGTCGTGTCCGCCGGGCGCCGGAAGCTGGGCAGGAGCTTCTCCAGAAGGCCCGCCGACCGGGTCCACTGGTCCGCCACCAGGTCCTGGTCCGCTGTCTCACCGGACACGATCCGCAGGAAGTTGTCCCGTCGTTCGGCCGCCCAGCCCGGGCGGTCGGCGTTCACGTCCTGGGCCGTCGTCCGGCGGTTGCCGCGCACGTCCACGGTCGACGGGGTGCGCTGGAAGACGTAGAGGTGCGCGGCGTCCTCGGCGAGCTTCGGGACCACCTGGATGCCGGTGGCGCCGGTGCCCACCACGCCCACACGTTTGTCGGCGAGCTTGGTGAGGCCGCCGTCGGGTGTGCCGCCCGTGTAGCCGTAGTCCCAGCGTGAGGTGTGGAAGGTGTGGCCCTGGAACGTCTCGATGCCGGGTATGCCGGGCAGTTTGAGCTCGGACAGGGTGCCGGTGGCCGTGACGACGTAGGTGGCGTGGAACGTGTCGCCGCGGTCCGTCGTCACGATCCACGTCTCGGAAGCCTCGTCCCAGGTGAGCGAGGTGACCGAGGTGGAGAACAGGGCGTCGGCGTAGAGGCCGAACTTCTCCGCGATACGCATCGCGTGGCGGCGGATCTCCTCGCCGGGCGCGTATTTCCACTCCGGCACGTATCCGGTTTCGTCCAGCAGCGGCAGGTAGACGTGTGCCTCGATGTCGCAGTGGATGCCGGGGTACCGGTTCCAGTACCAGGTTCCCCCGAAGTCGCCTCCCGTCTCGATCACGCGGATGCGGTCGACGCCCGCCCGGCGCAGCCGCGCACCGGCGAGGACACCGCCGAAGCCGCCGCCGACGACCGCGACGTCCACCCGGTCGCGCAGCGGCTCGCGCGGTGACTGTTCCGGCGTGTAGGGGTCGGTGGCGTAGTAGCCGAACCGGGCGTCGGCGGCGAGGTATTGCCGCACGCCGTCGGGCCGCACCCGTCGCTCCCGTTCGGCTCGGTAGCGCTCCCGGAGCGACGCGAGGTCCTCGTCGGATGTCTGCCGCGAATGTTCCATGTGGGGGGCCTCGTTCCTTCTCGTTCGCTGAGACAAGGCCATCGCGTCCATGAAGTCGGCTGTGGGGCAGTGGACTTGAGTGGCCGTGCAGTACGGTAACAAGAACCGGACAGTGTTGTCCGGTTGAGGTGGCGGTTGCTGCCGCACATCCACATGCTCACTTGTGCAGACACTCGGACATCCCGGAAGGAACGTTGATCGCCATGCGTCAGCCCTCGATCCGCCCCCTCGCGGCACTCACCGCGATCGGCATGCTGGCCCTCGCCGGGTGCGGGACCCAGACCGGCGGCACCGTCGCCGAGGGCCCGGCCGCGGCCTCCGGCGAGGGCAGAGTCATCCGCGCGCACCAGACGATGAAGCTGACACAGCCGCACCCGCGGACCGGGATGACCCTGCTGGAGGGGCCGACCTTCAGCGAGGACGGCGGCCTGCTCGTCGTCGACGTCACCGCGCCCGCCGGTGAACCGAAGGTCCTGCGCGTCGACGTCCGCGAGAAGACCGCCGACCCCTTCCACACGGACGACCGAGGCGCCTACACCTCGGCCCAGTTCAGCCCGTACGACGGGCGCGTCTACCTCACCGACTACGCCCACGGAGACATCGTCAGTCTGGCCGCGGACGGCGGTGACCGGCAGACCTTCTTCTCCGGCGAGGTCGACGGAGCACCGATGCACCCGGACGACCTGGCCTTCGACCAGGACGGCAACCTCTACATCAGCGATTCGCACGACTCGTGCGGCACCCAGGCCGCCGCCGGCCGCATCGTGCGGATCGACCGCGAGGGCCGCACGGCCACCGTCCTCGCGGACCGCCTCGCCGCACCCAACGGGATCTCCTTCGACACCGGCTACCGCGGCCTGTGGTTCAGCGAACTGACCGAGAACCGCGTCTCCTACATGCAGTTGGACGACGAAGGCCGTGTGACGGCCCGGCACACCGCCATCCGCGTCGACGGTGGCATCGCGCAGACCGACTCCCTCGCCGTGGACGCCGACGGCAACCTCTACCAAGGGCTCCACGGCAGGCCCGCGATGGCCGTCTACAGCCGCACCGGACAGCGTCTGGCGACCGTCGAGATACCCGCCCGGGACGCCAAGGGCCTCACCTCCGCGACCAACGTGGCCATCACGCCTCACGGCACCACGGCGTACATGACGGTCAGCGGGCCGGACGGAGGGTTCCTGTACCGCTTCGACGCACTGGCCGCGGGCATCCGCCAGTCCAACGGCGGCTGAAGGGCTCTTCCCCGCTCCTACGCCTCGAACTGCCGCACCGGCCCCACCTCGACACCGAGCAGCCGCCACGCCGCCAGCGCCCGGCGCTCACGGTCCGCCCGGGTGGGGCCGACGACGGCGCCGGACACCATCCCGATGGCGATCGTGAGGTCTTCCGGCCGCGCGGCGAGACGGTGGTCCTCCGGCAGGTGCGTGCGCAGCGCCGTCTCCACCCGGTGCGACAGCGCCGACGCGAACGCGGGCACGGTCGAGCGGCCGTCCTCCACGTCCGCGCGGAGCATGCCGACGAACGCGGCCGACTCCGTCTGGTGCCAGGTGAGCACCCCGAGCATCCTGCTGATGTCCATGCCGGGCTGCGCCGCCGCCAGCTCGATCTGCCGGACGTTCTCCTCCAGGATGGCGATCACGAGAGCGGTACGGTCCGGGAAGTGCCGGTACAGCACGCCCTGGCCGACGCCCGCCTGCCGTGCGATGGCGGACAGCGGTGCTCCGAGACCGGACTCGGCGTAGACCTCCCGCGCGGCGGTGATCAGGGCGGCGCGGTTGCGAGCGGCGGCTCTGGGCCCGTCGTTCAGGGGCCGCCGCCCGTCGGTAAGAAGTCTCTCGGTCACATGGCGAGGATATCGATCGGGCGTCGCGGGGAGCTGGGGGCGGGGGCCTGGGGGCCTGGGGGCGTGGGGGCGTGGGTCTGGGGCCTGGAGGCTGAGGGCGTGGGTCTGAGGGCGGGGCGAGAAGTCCACGGTGTCAGTGGGGTCGTCGATGATGAGCCCCATGACTGATGAGCAGTACGGTCGGCTCGCCGTCGAGCATCTGCCCGGCGATGTCGCCCGGCGCTGGACGGGGCTCCTGCGCCCGTGCGTGCGTCTGCGTCGGGCCGAAGGGGATGCGCCGGCCGTGGCCCGGCTCGGCGGGGTGCCGGGCCTTCCGGCCGGTGTCGCCTGGCCCGAGTGGCCCGGACACGGGCCGCTGTCCTTCGTGGCCTCCGTGCGGTGCGCAGCACTGCCGAGAGAAGGGCTGGCCGAGGAGTTCCCCCGCGAAGGGACCCTGCTCTTCTTCTGCTTCGACGGTCAAGCCGACGAAGACGCCTTCGTGTCCGCCGGCGATCCCGAGAGCTGGGCCGGAGCCCAGGTGCTGTACCTCCCCGAGGGCGCCTCCGCTCTCCCGGCGCGAACGCCCCCTGGCCTGGAAGCGTTCCCGCGCGTGGACCTCGCGGCGGCGGTAGGGCGGAGCGCCCCCGATCTGTGGCTGCCGCAGGCCCGGCGCGCCCTGCTCGGCGACACCCGGCCGTGGCCGCACCGCCGCGACACCCCGGCCGAACTCAGGTCTTTCGTCCGCGCCTTCGGACGCCTGCGCACCCGGATCGGCCACCAGATCGGCGGACATGCCGTACCCGTCCAGGGCCCGGTGGAGTACGAGATCGCGGCAGCCGCGCTCGACGGCATGCACGAGTGGGGCGACAGGACGCTGGACCAGGAAGCCCGACGCTGGGTACTGCTCGCCCAGTTCGACAGCGACCGTGCCGCGAAGACGTCCTGGGGCGACGAGGGCACCCTCTACTGGCTGATCCGCCCTGAGGACCTCGCCGCTCAGCGCTTGGACCGGGCCCGGCTCACCGTGCAGGTCTGAACACGTCGACCTGAACCAACGCAGGTGTTCTGGCCGGCGGCGCCACTGCACCCCCCACCGGTCGGCCGGATGTCAGTGGCACCCGACACAATGCCGATCATGCCCACCGCACAAGTCGCGGGCACCCGGCACCAGAACGAGGTCACCATGCGCGAGTTACTCCAGTTCAACCGCCTCTACGAGGACGAGCGGCTCTGCTCGCCCTCCGGGCGGTACGTGCTGCATTACGACGACGAGAACGTCGCGGTGATCACCGACACGGAGCGCGGCGAAGTCACGTGGCGGGCCGGCGCCACCGGACGGCTCCTGCTGGGCCAGCGGTACGAGGTGCAGGTCGAGGCGTGGGACAGCCACGAGACCGTCTGGTGGTCGGGTTTCGCGGCCCAGGGCGCTCTCCATCTGATCCTCACCGACGAGGGCGACCTGGAACTGCTCGACGGCGTGCACGTCCGCGTCGCCAACATACGTACCGGGCCGGTCGAGGCCCGGGCGCTCCGGGACTCCGTGCCGGTGGCCGCCATCGACGCCGACCACTTCCTCGTGAACGAGGACAAGAAGCGGCGGACGGTCGTGCGCGAACAGGACGGCTGGCTCCGGATCAGCGAGCAGTGGAAGAACGGCGGCGGCGGAAGCTACGCCCTGTCCGGGCCGTTGGTCGACTGGATGGACCAGGAAGGCACCGTGCTCGGCTGGCGCATGCTGCCGATCAAGGGCAGGAAGTCGAAGGCGCGCATGCTCTGTCTCACGGACGCGGCGGGTGCCGTCCTGTGGAACGAGGGCACGCAGAGCCCCGCCGAACCGGCCGCCCAGGGAGAGCCCTACGCCTACGGCGGACCCGAACTGGGCGCCGGCGGGCGCCTCCGCCACCAGTCCCTCACCTCGGCCTCCGGCTCGCACACGCTCGTCCACCTGGGAAGCGGCGACCTGGCCCTGCGCTGCCACGCCGAGGACCGTGTGGTGTGGTCGACGGGCACGCACTGGGCGGACGGCGGCTGGGCCGAACTGACCACCGACGGCGAGCTGGTGGTGCGCAACCCGCACGGCGCGCGGGTGTGGGGATCGGGCACCGCGGGTTCGGGAGCCGGGCGGCTCGTGGTCGAGGACGACGGCCGGGTGGAGCTGCTCGACGCCGACGGCCGCGCGGTCTGGTCCGTGGACACGCACGCCTCCTGCGAGGCTCCGGCCGTGGACAGTCCGCGCGGCGCGCTGCTGCGCAGAGGACAGACGCTGCGCCGGCACGCCCTCACCTCCGCCGACGGCAGCACCGTACTCGGACACTACGACGACCGGCGCCTCGTCCTGTTCGGGGCGGACGGCACCTGGCTCTGGTACGCGCATCTGGGAGAGGCCGAACAGCCAGGACTGCTCCTGGACGCGCACGGCATGCTGCGCATCCTCGACGACGACACCGACCGGCCGGCGCTCGCCGGTCCCGCCGACGAACTGCGCGTGGAGGCAGGAGAAGTCCTGCTGTGCCGCGCGGACGGAACGGTCGTCTGGCGCAACGGCGAGGAGACGCCCGAAGCCGCCGCTTCGGATACCGCTTCGGCCTTCGAGGCACAGGCCGAGGCCGAGGACTTCGAAGCGTGGATGGAGGAGCTGACCGGCCAGGTCGCGTACTGCGCGACCGTGGTGCACGACACGACACCCGACGAGGCACTGCTGCGACTGGGAGCCGACCCGGACCGGGTCCGCACGGGCACCTGGGAGGACCTGCTGACGCAGAGCGAGATCGAGGACTCCGAGGTGGAGGACGTCCTGGTCGCGGCGTTCGCCCTCGGCCCGCACACCTTGCTGGTGGAGCCCAACAGCGCGGCGGGCCTCGGCAGCCCGGAGCTGTCCAAGGGGACCTTCGCCGTCTCCTGCTACAGCAGCGTCAACGCGGACAGGAGCTTCCTCGTGTACCGCGACGGCGAGATCGTGGCCGACCACTCCGAGGAGGGCAGCGAGGAGCCGAGCACACCGGAGGTCCTGGCGGCCATGGCGGTGATGGGCGCGGACGACCCGTTGGACGTCGCGTTCCACCAGAACCTGGAACTGCTCTGCCGCACCGCGGGCGTACGGCCCACGGTGGCGGACGTGACCGGCACCGCGCGCTGGGTGATCATCCCGTCTCGGTGGTGAACGGGAAGAGGCGGCGCGTGACGACGACCGGCGGGTGGAGTCCCTGCGGATCGACGTGCTCAACACCTCCGTCGGCATTCGCAACCCGCGGCTCCTGGGCTCCGGCGCCGCTGACGTAGGGCTCGCTCTCGGAGACGGCTCGGCCGACGCCTACGAGGTGACCCGGGCGATGTTCGCGGCCCGGCAGACCCTGCCCGGTCCCGAGGTGCCGGGCGCCCACCTGGACGAGAGGTACGCGATCGGCACGGCCCCGGTGCCCTTGCAGCCTGGGGCGGTCCGGTACCGGCGAGGTGTGTACGGCTGAGCGTTCGGCCCCCGCGCCGTGCCCATGGGCGGCGTGGGTCCGTGGGCGGCGGCCGGAACTGCACGGTCAGACCGTGCGGACGGTTGGTGCAGACTGAGGGTGCCGCCCACGGCGGGTCAGTTCGTCGGCGATGGGTCCTGGGATTCGGTCTGCGGCTGCTCCGGGGCAGGTGGCTGATGATCCGGGCGTTCAGCGCGGGGCTCGCCGCCGTGCTGCGCTGACCGGCCGTACTCCGGGGCCGGTCGCGCGCGGGTCCGGCTCAGAGGATCCACCCGGTCCTACCGGGCGTGGGTGACGGTGACCGTCACCGTCATCGACCCCCGGTTGTCCGACGAGCACGAACCGGCGGTGTCGTTGACCGTGAGCGCGACGGTTCCCTCGGCGTCGGCCTGGAAGGTGACGCTCTGGCCGACCACCCGGACCTCGGGGTTCTCGGGACCGCTGAGGGCGACGAGCAGGGCGGCGAAGGGGGAGTCCGCCAGCACCTTGCAGGACTCCGCGCCCGCCAGCTGCTTCTCGGTCTCGGCGTCGTAGCCCGCGGGCCCGCTGTCCGGGAGGCGGTTGAAGTCGACCGTCCAGCCGCCCGACACGAACTCCACCGTCACCTGGTCACCGCTCACGACGTCCGCCCCCTCGACGGCCTGCCAGCCGGAGGTGGAGTCGACGACCTTGGTCACGATCGTCCCGGAGGGCGTGGGCGTGGGCGTGGGTGACGGTGTCGGGTCCGTGGCGGGCTGGGCGGAGGCGGACGAGTCGGCGGGTGCGGAGGCCGAGGCGTCGGCCTTGTCGTCCGCCCGGTCGTCGGAGACACCCGCGCCGGACAGCAGCAGCCCGCCCGCCGCGCCCGCGACGACCAGCGCCACGCCGCCGATCGCCCACCACAGCCACTTCTGCCTGGGCGGTCGTTGCTCCCCGCCCGGGGTCGGGCCGGTGGCGGTGCCCGGCGCGGCGGCGCCGAGCGCGGTGGTGTGCACGGCTGTCGCCGCCCGGGATATGGCCGGCCCGTCGTACGTCATCGTCTGGGCGTCGGCCACGGTCGGGGAGGGCCACTGCACGTGGACCGTCGCCGACGGCAGCGGACCGATCTCCTGGCCCTGCGCCACCTGCTGGAGCGCTGCACGGATGTCGGCGGCGGAGGGCCGTTCCTCGGGCTTCTTGCGCAGCATCGACTCCGTGACCGACCGCAGCGAGCCGATCCGGTCGGGCAGCGTAGGTTCGTCGTAGGCGACCGCGTGCAGGGTGGCGGGCCGTCCCGGCCTGCGGAAGGGGGACTGGCCGGTGCACACCGTGGCGAGCGTCGCGCCCAGCGACCACAGGTCGGAGGAAGGGCCGACGGGGTCGCCGGTGACCCGCTCGGGCGCCATGTAGTCGAGCGAGCCGACCAGTTCGCCCGTGGTGGTGAGGAACTCCCCGTCGTCCAGGGCGGCGATGCCGAAGTCGGTGATGACAGCGTTGCCGTTGCGGCGCAGCAGAACGTTCGCCGGCTTCACGTCGCGGTGCAGGGTGCCCGCCGCGTGGACGGCGACCAGGGCGTCGAGGATCTGCACGCCCAGTGCGGCGGTCTGCTGCGGGGTGAGCGGGCCGTTCTTCTCGACGTGATGGCCGAGGGACGGGCCGTCGACCAGCTCCATGACGATCCACAGCCGGTCCTCGGCCTCGACCAGGTCGTGGACGCCGACGACATGCGGGTGAGGCACCCGGGCCACCGCGCGGGCCTCGCGGACGGCGCGGTGCATACGGACCTTGGGGTCCTCGCCGCCCCCGGCGTGGACGTAGATCTCCTTGGCGGCCACCGGCCGGTCGAGCAACTGGTCGTGGGCGCGCCAGACGGTACCCATGCCGCCCCTGCCGATCATGTCGTGCAGCAGGTACCGGTCAGCGATCAGCCTCTGTGAGCCGTTGGGACCGGTCGCGGAAGGAGTGACGCCGTCTTCGGATCTCACGAGCTTTCTCAGGTGCCTTTCGCCGCGAACTGGGCACGTCGGCATGACCAGTTCGGTTGTCGTTCGAATGAAAGCAGGCCCGAGCATAGCGGAGAGTGACGGTGCTCCATGCCGTCCCGCGGAGACCGCCGGGGTGGCCTCGCACCCCTCGCCGGAGGCCGGCGCGCCCCGGTACCCGGCTCGGATGCCGGGACGGCCCGCTACCTGGTGAAACGGGGAGGTAAGGTGCCGCTCATGTCACAGGGGTTGTACGGCCGACGCCACGTCGACCTGATGCGTGTCTCCTCCTCCATGTGTTGACGGCCGTTCCCGGCACGCCACGGAGCGCTCCGTGCTGCTCCGTCTTCATTGCATGAACCCCTGACATTCCCGGCACGCGGCTGATCTCACGCGCGCCCCGAACACGCTTGCCGGGCTGAACCGGCGCCCCTCGGCCTGCCCGTCAGCCGCGAGTACTTCATTTCGTCTTCGAGAGGTTGCTTCCATGACCCAACTCCCTTCCCGCCCCCACACGTCCCTGGGCGGTTCCTCCCTGGTCGGCCGAACGGTGGTCCTGATCGGCGGCGGTTCCGGCATCGGGCTGCGGGTCGCGCATCACGCGGTCGCCGCGGGCGCACACGTCGTGCTCGGAGGGCGGACGGAGGACCGGTTGGCCCGGGCCGCGGACGAACTCGGCGGTGGTGACGCCGTACGGTGGCGGACCGTCGATGTGACGGACGAGGAGTCCCTCGCGGCGCTCTTCGCCGAAGTGGACCGCGTCGACCATCTGTTCACCACTGCGGCGACCTACCGGGTGGGCCCGCTGAGGGAGTTGGACGCGCGGGACGCGGAGAGTCCGTTCACGTCGAAGTTCTGGGGCCAGTACCACGCCGTGCGGCACGCGGCTCCGAAGCTGTCCGGGGACGCGTCCGTCGTCCTGATGGCGGGCGCCGCCGGAGCCCGGCCGCCCGGCCCCGCCCCGGCCTACGCGGCGTGCAACGCGGCGATCGAGGGCTTGGGCCGGGGCCTGGCCGTCGAACTCGCCCCGGTGCGGGTCAACGTCGTGTCGCCCGGCACCGTCGACGGCCACTTGTGGGCGGGTCGCCCGGCCGCCGACCGGGACGCCGCCTTCGCCCAGTACGAGCGCGACACGGTGCTTCACCGCACCGGCACGGAGGACGAGATCGCGCACGCCGTGCTGTTCCTGTTCACCAACGGGTACACCACCGGATCGACGCTCTACCCGGACGGCGGATACACCTTCCGCTGACCGCTCAAGGGATTGATCACATCTGGCCGGAAGATCGATCCAAGGTGATCGGCAAGCGGCAGAATGCGCACTCCGAGTGCTTCTTCCGGCCCCGGCGGCGGGGCCATGAGTTCCGGAGGCTGTGTTGACCACCGAACCGCGCGTTCTGCCGGAATCCCTCCAGCCCGTCCCGGTCCCCGGCTGGCTCGACCAGGTCCGCGACGCGCTCACCGACACGGCCGGCGAGGGGTCCGACGGACAGGGCTCCGCCATCACCGACGTCTCCTTCGCCGCGCTGCACGCCTGGCACGCGGGCCCGGTCGCGGACCTGATCGCCGAGACGGCGGCCCGGCACGGCACGGACATGGCCCCGCACGAAGCCGTACGCGCCCTGCACGCCCGTGCGGCCACCGGCGAACCGGTCGACGAGGCCACGTGGTCGGCGGCCCTGGAACCGGCCCTGCGCGAGATCTACCGGCTCGCCTACCCCCGCGCGCGCGTGCACGAGCGCTCCGCCTCGGCGGCGGCCTCCTTCGCCCGCTCACGCGGCTGGACCGACGCCGAGGCCGACCGCTACGGCGAGACCTACGCCGCGCTGAACACCGAGGTCAGCGACCGCGTCCACGCCGAGGCCAACGCGATCGCCAACGCCGCCGCGTACGCCCGCGCCTTCGCCGCCGGAGACCCGAAGGCGTACGCCGAAGCCTGGCCGTACGCCCTGGTGCGCGCGTGGGTCGCCGCCTGCGCGGGATCGGCCGACCCGGACGGACCGGCCGCTCAGGAGGCCCGCAACCGCCTCCGTGACGGCCTCACGGACGCGGTGCGGCGCACTTCGGCGTGAGACTGTGATGCCGTGATGCCGTGATGCCGTGATGCCGTGAGGTTGTGTGAGGGGGACACGGACGACCGTGCCCCCCTGCTTGGGTCAGCCCTTCACGGGACCGCCGTTGATGGCGACGCGCTGGCCGTAGCGCGTGTACGGGTAGTAGTCGTAGGTCGCGTGGTGCTGCACGCACCGGTTGTCCCAGAAGACGAGCGTGCCCGGGGTCCAGCTCACCCGGCAGTGCAGGACCGGACGGCAGGCGACGGTCTCGAAGAGCATGTCCAGCAGCGCCTGGCTCTCCTGCACGGTCAACTGCGGGATGCGGCTCGTGTACGCCTTGTTGACGTACAGCAGCTTGCGGTCGGTCTCGGGGTGGCGGGCGATCAGCGGGTGCTCGCTCTTGGGGATCACGTAGTCGGCCGGCGGCGTGTAACCGGCCAGGGCCTGGGCGCCGTCGTGGACGGCGGTGAGGGGGTCCAGGAGGGCGCGCATGGTCGGCGAGAGCATCTCGTAGGCGAGGTGCATGTTCGCGAAGAGGGTGTCGCCGCCGCAACCGGGCTCCGGGACCTCGGTGATGTAGAGCATCGAGCCCAACGACGGTTCCGTGTCGGCCGTTCCGTCGGCGTGCCAGCCGTTGCCCGCGACGTTCGCCGCCGCCGACGTCGTACGGATCTCCAGGACGTACGGGTCGCCCTCGGGCGGCGGCGGGTTGACGGGGCGCAGCTCGCCGAAGGCGGAGGCGAAGCGCTTCTGGTCCTCGGCGGTGATGGTCTGGTCGCGGAACACGAGCACATGGTGGTCGCGGAACGCCGTGCGAATCTCCTCCAGTTGGTCGGCGGGAAGCTCCCGCGAGAGGTCGACGCCCGACACTTCGGCGCCCAGCACCGGTGTGATGCGGTCGACCGTGAGCGTGCGGTAGGGGTGCAGGGGGCGCGTGGTCACCGCTTCCAGCGCGTCGCGTTCGTAGGACTCCATGACAGTTCCTCCAGGGGGTGAACAGAGGTGGATGGGGTGCGGAAGAGGGCGAGGGGAGAGGAGTTTCAGAGGCCTCGGTCGGAGCGGGGTTTCAGAGGCCTCGGTCGAGGAGTTCGGCCAGGACGATGCGGCCGAAGGCGAGGTTGCCGTGGATCTCGTCGTCGGCCTCGCACAGCGCGGGGCGTTGGAGCCCGTCCGGCCCGGTGGTCCGGGGCCGCAGGTCCACGACCTCGACCCCGAGGTCCTCCACGGCCAGCCGGATGTGTTCCTGTGCGGCCATGAACACCGCGTGATCGGACTGACCCGGGACCCGCTGCGGTGGCATGACCGCGAGGACCCGGAGCCCGAGGCCGACGCCGTACCGGTAGAAGGCGAGCGCGTCGCGCACCGCGGCCCGCACCACGGCCCCGAAGAGAGGAGAGGCCAGGAACGCCGGCGGGACGGCACCCGAACTGTCGCGGTACAGATCCCAGTTCTCCCGCAGCGCGACGAAGTGCGCGCAGAACCCGAACGTCGCCACCAGAGGGATGCCCACCTCGGCCAGCCCGCCGACCTCCAACTCCTTGAGGAAGCGCCGGTAGTGGTCCTCGGCCTCCGCCGAATGGAACACGATGTCGTTCGCCGCGGTCGGTGTGTCGCGGACGGTGAAGAACCGGTCGGTGAACTCGCGCCCGGCGCCGATGGGTCCGCCCAGGAAGGGCAGTCCCGCGGCGCGGGCCGCCTGCCCGATCGGTCCCGCGTGGGAGTCGCCGAGCAGCAGGAACCTAGCGGGGGCTGTAGTAGTCAAGGACGGCGTCCTCACAGGCGGCATCTCCCGAACGGGCCTCGGTGGCAGGGGCGTCGTACGTCGTACTCGGGGCGTCGGTCCGGCTGTCGAGTCCGGCCATGAAGTGCCGCATCACGAAGTCGACTCCCTCGGGGGTCACGGTGCGGTGGTTGGGGCCGAAGAACCGGCCGCCGAAGACGGGCCCGGTGATGAGTTCGTAGGACGGGAAGTAGTCGATGTCCTGGTCTTCCGCGGCGAGTTGACCGGCCACCGCGCGCAGTACGGCCTTGGTGTGGCCGTTGGCGGGCAGCGCGTGGCCGCCGGTGGCGGTCGCGGTCAGCGGCTGCGGCGACACCGTCAGCAGGACCCGCAGACCGGGGTTGACCGTGCGGGCCAGCGCGATCGCCTCGGTCATGTCCCGATGAGCCTCGGCGAAGGTGAAGGTGTGCAGGGTGTACCGCTGGGCGTCGAAGGTGCCGCGCACGGTGCCCGGGCAGGTGGGGTGCACGGTGCCGTGGGCCGTGTCGTGCCACGCCTCCGTGAGTCCCATCGTGAACACCAGGCAGCTCGCCGTGGTGATCGCGGTGCGGATGGCGGCGAGGGTGACCTCGCGCGCCTGGAGCATCTCCGCGGGGGAGGCGAACCCGTCGGGCTCGATGGCGGGCCGGAACGGATCCACCCAGCGCTCCCCGTGGGCCCATGCCTCCTCGGGTGGCCGCGTGTGCCCGAGCGCCCAGGACAGCCACTGGCGCAGCACCGCCGGCGTGTAGATGTTGCCGGTGCGGAAGGAGAAGGCACCGAAGCCGCGGTCCTGGCGCTGCTGCCGTGTCAGCCCCGGTGGCGCGGGCTCGGCGTCCACCCAGTTCATGCCCGAGTCCAGCAGCGCCCGCCCGATCCGCGCGGCGAAGCACGAACCGGCGGTGACGATCGGGTCGTCCTGCCCGAGGGCGAACTTCGCCGTCCAGACGTCCTCTATGTCCAGCGGGTCCGGCTCCGCGACGGCCGGCCGCCAGAACGACCTCGCGGGCAGCGCCTGGTACGGGTTCGCGGGGTGGACGGGGGGAGGAGCGGTACTCACGGGGTGTCCTCCGATTCCTGGTCGTGGCGCATCCGGTCGTCGGATGCCGGCTCCGTCAGCGTCGCCGCGAGAACCTTGGCGACCGTGGTCACATGCGGGGGCGCGACGACGCCGTAGTGGTCGGTGGGCAGGGTGCGGCGTACGGCGGAGGCGGGCAGGCACGCGTCCCATTGCCGTTTCGTCTCCAGCGGGTCGACGGGCCTGGGCAGACCCGCCGTCGGCTCCGCCGCCAGCCACAGGTGGGTGGGCACGGAGGTCAGCGGGCGCACCTGGTGCTCGCCGAGGCTGCGCAGGTTCGCGCGGCAGCAGCGGGCCAGGTTCTCGGCGTATGCCCGCGCCTGGGGGCCGGACAACGACGTGGTGTCGTAGCCGAACTCCGCCGTGAACACCTGCACCAGATGGGTCTCGTCGTAGGCGGCGACCAGGGTGTCCGCCACGGGCGGGGGCGGGTCCAGCAGGTGGAGTCCCGCCAGTTGCCGTCCGGCCGATTCGGCCAGCGCCGCCATCTCCATGGCCACCCGAGCTCCGTACGACCAGCCGGCCAGGACCAGCCGGTGCCCGGAACCGTCGAAGCGGGCGCGGAGCGCGGCGTCGTAGAGCCGGGCACGCTCCGCCAACGACCAGGCGGGCAGGTCCGGTTCGCGCAGCGCCGGGTCGGCGATCAGGCACACGGTCGGGTCGGGGCCGAGTGCCACGACCAGGGAACGGTAGGCCTGGATGTCCCCGCCCACGGGGTGGACGAGGCACAGGACGGCCGTCCCGGTCCCCTCCTGCCAGACGTCGAGGCCGACTTGGGGCGGCGCGCCGCTCTCCACCTGCTCGACCGGAGTGAGGGCCGTCTCGATGTGCTTGAGGATCTCGGTGAGACTGACCCGGTGACTGAACGACGACAGGTCGAACGCGATGCCGTACTCGTCCTCGACCTCGGCGATCAGGGTGATCAGGGTGAGGGAGTCGGCGCCGAGGTCGTACAGCGAGTCGTCCGGGTCCAGTTCCGACACGCCGAGCAGGTCCAGGACCACCTTCTCCATGGCACGGGCCCGCCGCGCGGCGTCGCTGCCGGCCACGGCGACGGACGCCGAAGAGGATGATGCGGCGGGGGCGTTCGGTGACTCCGGCGGGTCGTAGAAGACGCGGGAGGCCTCGATGTCCGTTGTCGAGACGTGGAGTTGGGGCAGCTTGAGCGCCAGGGCGCGCCCGAACACCGCCTTGCCTTCCTCGACCGTCAGCCCGACTGCCAGATGCGCCTGATGGCGGCTGTCCGTGGTCAGGGTCCGGGTCGCCATCCCGGTCTCGCACCAGATGTCCCAGTCGATCGCGATCCTGATCGTCGCCTCGTCGTCCGTGGCGCGGTGGTGGGCGAAGCCGTCGAGGAGGCTCGCGCCCGCCGCGTAGTCGCTCTGGCCGACGCCGCCGAGCACGGCGGACATCGACGAGCAGTACACGGCGACTTGCGGACGGAAGTCCGCGATCAGGCGCTCCACGACGAGCGCACCCCGTTCCCGGACCGCGGCGGCGCTGCGCATCGCGTCGGCGTCACGCCGTGCGAGCAGCCCTCCGAACCCCAGCCCGGCCGAGTGGGTCACGCTGTCCAGCCGCGAGGCGCGTGCGGCCACCGCAGCCACCGCGTCATCCACGTCGAGTGCGGCCAGGTCGGCGGGGACCAGGTCGACGCGGTCGGCCCACGCGGTGAGTTCGGCGGGCAGCCGTGGCTCTCTCGACAGCAGCAGGACCCGTCCGCCCGTGTGCTCCAGCAGCCAGGCTGCGACTGCCCTGCCGATCCCGCCGGTCCCTCCGAGCACCAGATGCACGGTGTCCGCGCCGGACGGTACGCCGGGCCCGGTGCCGGACGACACGGGTACTGGCGTGGTGTCCGGACGCCACCAGTAGCCCTGCCGCAGCGCGAGTTGCCGCGGCGGAGAGGGGGTGTTCGCGGGCCGAGGGCGCCGTGCGTCGGCGATGACCGAGGCGACCGGGCCGGCCCAGCGGGTGAGGTCGGCGTCGGGAAGGTCCAACCAGTGCCCCGCCAGAACGGCTTCCTGCGGGGCGACCTCGACGGGCCCCGCAAGGAGGGCCAGTTCGGGCCGGTCCACCGTTCCGGCCACCGGGCGTGCGCCGTACGACAGCCACCACACGCGTGGGGAGCCGCTCCGCCCGGACAGCGCCTGGGCCAGGGCCGCCGTGGTGTCGAGGCAGGCGTGGCGGGCGTGTTCCACACTGGCGGGGGAGACCGGACCCGTCACGTCCAGGGGCAGCGCGTGCACCCACTCGACGGCGTCGAGAGTGAGGTCACCCAACTCCTCGGCGAGCACGTCGAGCAGGCGGCCGAGGCTCTGCGGGGCGGCGGGGTCGACTGCGAAGGTGTCGGGCCCGGTACGGGCGAAGGCGCCGGCCGGGTGCACCCTGATGACACGGGACGCCATGGCCTCCAGTGGGGCGAGGGCTTCAACGCAACCGCTCTCGGGCGCGTTGGGCGACGTGCCCGGCGCCGCCACGACGACCACGACCGGTGCCGCGTCGAGGTCTGGCGCCTCACCGCCCGTGCCCGCGTGCCGTAGCCGGACCCACGTCGGCTGGTGCAGCCAGTCGGCCTGAGGCAGCCGTTCGGGCCGGTCCGTCGCTCCGCCGTGGCCGGCCGGTTCCCGGTGCGCGCGATCGAAGGCGTACTCCGCGAGCGCGAACGAAGGAGGAGGGAAGTCCCACGGGGCCTGGGCCGAGCCCGGCGCCGCACGCCAGTCGACGGGGTGCCCGGCGGCAAAGGCGTCGGCGAGGTCCCCGGCCGTGCGGTCGTCGGCGGACACCTGTGCGGCGTCCGGGTCGGCGTTGCCGTACGTGACCTCCCCGGCGGCCACCGCGCGCAGCCAGCGCACCGCGGACTCGGGGCCGGTGACGGCCGCCGCCGCGCGCACCTTGCGAGGCGTCCGGCCGCTCTGGAGGTGGTGAAGCACGGACCGATAGAGGTCGGGCCGGAGTCGGAGGTAGTCGGCGATACGGGCCGCGTCGGCGGTGAGGGCGTCCGCGCCGGATGCGGACAGCACGAGGCACTCCACCACGGAACCTGCGCCGTCCCGTACCTCCTCTCCGTTGCTCTCCTCCACGATGACGTGGGCGTTGGTGCCACCGATCCCGAAACTGCTGACGGCGGCGACCCGTTGACGTCCATCGACCCAGGGGACGGCCCGCGTCGGCACGTGGAAGGGCGTGGGGTCGGTCCCGATCTCCGGATTGAAGGCCCGGAAGTTCAGCGTGGGCGGAACGGTCGCCCGGTGGACGGCGAGGACGGCACGTACGAGGCCCACCACTCCGGCCGCCGCACCCATGTGCCCGAGCTGGCTCTTGACCGAACCGAGCGCGCATCGGCCCGACTCGTCGACGTCGAACGCCTGCCGCAGGGCTCCCACTTCGACGGGATCGCCGAGCCGGGTGCCGGTGCCGTGGGCCTCGACGTAGCCGATGTCGGCGCCGGTACGTCCGGCGCGGGACAGAGCGGTGCGGATGACCTCGCGCTGCCCGGCGAGCGACGGGGCGGTGTAACTCATCTTCGCCGCGCCGTCGTTGTTGATGGCGGAGCCGGTGATGACGGCGTAGACGGTGTCGTGGTCACGCCGGGCCAGTCGCAGCGGCTTCAGCACGACGACGCCGACGCCGCTGGCGCCGACCGTGCCGGTCGCGTCGTCGCTGAAGGGCCGGCAGTCCCCGTCCGCGGAGAAGATGTGCTGGGGACGGTAGCGGTAGCCCTCGGCCAGCCCCGGATCGATGAGCACCCCGGCGGCGAGCATCACGTCGGCCTCGCCCTGCCGGAGCAGTCCGGCCGCCAGATGCACGCCGACCAGGGAACTGGAGCACGCGGTCTGGACGCTGAAGGCGGGGCCGGTCAGCCCGAGCGCGTAGGCCGCCTTCGTCGCCAGGAAGTCCTTCTCGTGGTGCAGGGCGAGGTGGAAGCCGTCGGGCAGCCGGTCGGGATCCGTCTCACGCAGCATGCTCTGGAAGTAGGTGTTCTCGCCCGCCCCGGCCACCAGTCCCACCCGCCCGGCCGACGGGTCCGCTATCCCGGCGTGCGCCAGGGCCTGTACGGAAGCCATCAGCAGATGGCGCTGCTGCGGGTCCATCAGACGTGCGTCCTGGGGGCTGATGCCGAAGTGCGCGGGGTCGAACTGGAAGGGCCCGTCCAGCGTGCTGTGCGCGCCGATGACACCCTCGGGCGCGTCGAAGCGACGGATACCGGTGCCCCCGGAGACCACGAGGTCCCAGAACGCGGCCAGATCCGCGGCGCCCGGCACTCGCACCGCCATGCCCACGACCGCGATCGGCTCACCGGGCTCGGGCGGCGCATCCCCGCGAGGGCCCTCGGTACGGCTCCCGCGGGGCTCCGACCGGCGGTCGAGATGGCTGGCCAACTGCCGTACGGTGACGTGCTCGAAGAGATCCGCGACACTGAAGCGCAGTCCCAGCGTGGTGGTGCAGCGCAGATGGAAGCGCATGAGGGTGAGACTGGAGGCGCCCGCTTCGAAGAAGGTCTGATCCGGCTCGATGGCGGCCCCGGTGACCTCCTCGAACGCGGCGACGAGCCGCTCTTCCCGGGCGGACAGCCTGATGCGGGCTTCGGTCACCGTGCGCCGGATCTCCTCACCCGGCACGCGCAGGGCGGCCTTGCGGTCCAGTTTCCCGCTGGGGGTCCGTGGCAGGACCGCGAGCCGCCGGAAACGGTCCACCCGTACGTAGGACGGCAGCAGTGCTCCCAGATGCGAGGCGAGGTCCTCGGCGGAGGGGGACTCGCCGCGTATCTCCAGGCAGGCCGTCAGCGTGTCGCCGTCTCGGGCGACGACAGCGTTGGCGACCTCTGGATGGCGCAGCAACGCCGCTTCCACGGAACCCAGTTCGAGCCGATGGCCGCTCAGTTTGATCTGCTGGTCGTCGCGGCCCGCGTAGTGCAGCAGCCCGTCATGGTCGAACCACGCCCGGTCGCCGGTCCGGTAGAACAGGCCCTCGCCGGCGATCTCGACGAACCGCCTGTCATGGGGGGAGGGCTCGTCCGCGGCGCTGTCCGTGAGGTAGCAGCGACCGGTCATGGTTCCGCCGATGAGCAGTTCACCGACGTACCCCGGCGGCACCGGATCCCCCTGGGCGTCCATCACGCGGAGGTCGGCGCCGGCCACCGGACGCCCGATGGCGGGCCGTTCGGGCCATCGCCACGGATCGCCCTCCAGGCACAGGGCGCTGACCACGTGTGTCTCGGTGGGCCCGTAGTGGTTGAACAGGCGTGCGCCGGGCATCCCGGCGAACCATCGACGGACGGCGTCGGTGCACACCAACTGCTCGCCCGCGGTCACCACTTCACGCAGCCGTGACGGGAACCTGCCCGTACGCACCCCGTACTCCGCGAGCAACTGCAGAGCGACGTACGGCATGAAGACTCGCTCGGCGCCCGCCGACTCCAGTCGGTCCAGGAGCGTGGGGGCGTCATGGCGCCATTCGGGGCGGACGAGCCGAAGACTCCCGCCGGTGCACAGCGTCCCGAAGATCTCCTGGAAGGAGACGTCGAAGGACAGCATCGAGAACTGCTGGGTGACCGCCGGTGCGTCGAGTCCGCCAGGTCCGGACTGCCACCGGATGAGATTGCACAGGGTGCGGTCGGACACCTGAACGCCCTTGGGGACCCCGGTGGAGCCGGACGTGAACAAGGTGTACAACGGCCGGTCACCACCGTGCCGAACCAGGCCGCTCCGCTGTCCGGCCGAGTCGGAGAGGACCACCCGATGACGGGGCACGGCGTCGCTCTGGAGCAGTGCCTCCAGTCCCTCCTCCTTGTCCTCCGTGACCAACACGCACAGCGGGTCGACCCGTTGCAGCACGCGGCGCAGCGCCTCGGCCGGGTAGGAAGGGTCGAGGGGCACAGCGGTGATGTTGAGTCGCGCGAGGGCCAGCAGGGTGACCACGTGCTCGGGCGACGGATCGAGGTAGAGCGCGGCCCGGCAAGCCGCGTCTCCCGAAGGGATCGCGTAACGTCCGGCCAACTCCGCCGCCAGCGAGGCCGCATGGGCGTCGAGGGCCGCGTAGGTCAGGGCGATCCCGTCGGTCGTGACCACGGCGGTGGCGTCCGGGGTCCGTGCTGCCTGCCGCTCGAACCCCTCGGCGACCGTGGTGAACCCCGGCTCCGGAGCGGGACCGTGACCGTGGGCGGGCAGTGAGTGGCGATAGGGCGCGACCAGTTCACGTGCGGTGATGGCGCCGCCCGACACGAGGGCGTCCACCCCGCGCCGCACGAGTTCGGCCATCGCCTCGACACTCTCGGCGGTGAACCGGTCCTCGGCGAACTCCCACAGCAGGTCGAGTCCGTCCGGGTGCTCGATCACGGACACCGTCAACGGGCACTTGGCCTCCGACACGGCCCACCACAGGGGGCGCTGTGCGCAGCCGGGCAGCCGCAGCGCGTCGAAGTCGGTGTTCTCCAGGACGAACAGCACGTCGAAAGGGGCCCCGTCGCCGTCGCCGACGGCTTCCCAACCCGTCAGCACGTCGGCGAAGGCGACGTCTTGGCGTTCCAGCACCCGAGCCACCTCGTCCGCCGCGCCGATGAGCTGAGCACGGAGCTCGGCACCGGGCTCGACGGTCACGGGCAGCAGCACGGTGTTCGCCATCATGCCCACGCTGGACTCGAACTCGCGCACGGGCCGGTTGGCCACCGGAGCGGCGACACGCGGACGGACCAGGCCGGTCACGCCGTACAGGCTCCACGAGAACACGCCGAGGAGAACCTGGAAGCGGGTCAGTCCCGACTCGACGCAGATCCGGTCCACCTGGGCCCGGCGTACGACGTCGAGCGAGGTGTGCAGGAGGCCTGCCTGTGACGCGGTGGCGGGGGAGGAGTGCAAGGGCGAGGTGGGGAGCGGCTCCCGGGGTCCCGCGTCGTCCAAGCCCCTGTAGTGGGCCAGGAGTTCGTCGCATCGGGAAGCATAGGAATCGGTCGCGAACCAGTCCTTCTGCCAGGCGGCGAAGTCCAAGGGGGTCGCGGCCGGATCGCGTGCAGGGCCCGCGTCCCGTGCGTAGGCGTCGGACAGATCGCGCAGCAGGATGCTCAGCGACCAGCCGTCGACGGCGATGTGGTGCATATGGAGCAGGAGCGTCCCGCCGTCGGCGCCGGGCAGCCAGCAGACGCGGAGCATCCGGGGAACGGCCAGGTCGAAGGGGGCTGCGGAGAAGTCCGCCGCGAAGGCGCGCGCCTCGTCCTCGTCCCACTCCCGCCGGCTGCCGTCCGGTTCGTGCCAGGGATCGTAGGGGTCCGCGACGGTCTGCTGGAGCCCGTCGGGCCCGAGAGCGAAGCCGGTGCGCAGCGCCGCGTGGCGCTCGACCAGATCCCGTGCCGCGCGCCGCAGAGCGGCGGAGTCGACGGCGCCGTCGAGACGGAACGCCTGGTGCACGGAGTAGGCGCGGGACCCTGGCGCCTGCCGCTGGAGCAGCCAGAGGCGCTGCTGTTCGCTCGTCGCGGGCGCCGACCCGGCCCCCTTGAGGACCGGCGTCGGGTAGACGCTGCCGTCGTCCCGTCCGGGCGCGGTGACGGCGTCGGCGATGCCGGCCAGGTCACCGTGCAGGACGGCGGCCTGGGGCAACTCCCGTCCCCAGCGCTGCCGTACGGCGAAGCAGAACCGCAGGGCTCTGAGCGAGTCGCCGCCGGCGGCGATCCACCGGTCGTCCAGTCCGAGCCCGCTGACGCCGAGGATCTCCTCGGCCAGCTCCAGGACCTCGCGCTGTGCCCGCGTGGCGCCGGGCGCTGCGGAGGTGACCGGCCGCCACGGACGGTCGGCGCTCCGCAGCAGTGTGGCCTGGTCGACCTTGCCGTTGGCGTTCAGCGGCAGTTCCGGCACGAGGTGGATTCGGTGCGGGCGCATGTAGGCGGGCAGGTGCGCGGCGAGATGCGCGGCGAACTCCTCGTAGGAGGGCGCCGGTTGCCGCATGTCCAGGACCACGAACGCCAGCAGCTCGTTCGGTCCGTCCTCGTCCGCGCGACGCGTGCACACGTACGCCCGCCCGACCGCCTGATGGGCGAGCACATGCCGTTCGACCTCGCCGGGCTCGATCCGGAAGCCACGGACCTTGACCTGACGGTCGGTTCGGCCCACGTACTCGACCCGGCCCGCGGCATCGGCGCGCACGAGGTCGCCGGTGCGGTAGTACCGCTCGGTGCCGCCGTCGAGCCACCCGAGCCGTAGGAAACGGCGCTCGGTCTCCTCGGGGAGATTCCGGTACCCGACAGCGAGGCCTTCCCCGCTGAGCAGGAGTTCGGCCGTCTCACCGGGCGCGGCCACCCGCTCCTGGCCCGGTACGACGAGAACGGCACCGGTCCGGGGCAGGGGGAGCCCGATCGGGACCACATCACCGTCGAAGTCACGCGGGATCGGATGGCTCAGGGCGAAGGTGGCCGACTCGGTCGGTCCGTAGACGTTGAACAGCCGGGTCGCGCTGTCGGGGTTGTCGCGGTACCAGCGCCGCATCACCCGGGCGTTGAGCTGCTCACCGCCCACCAGCACCTGCCGGGTCGCGGCGAAGCAGTCCGGAACGGCGGTCACCATGGCGTTGAACAGCGCGGTCGTGACGAACGCGGTGTCCACGCGCTCGCGCCGCAGCGCCTCGGCGAACCGCTCGGGCGTCTGTACGTCGGTGTCCCGCAGGACCACACAGCAGCCCCCGGTCACCAGGGGCGCCCAGACCTCGAAGCTCAGCGCGTCGAAGGCCGGGTTGGCGAGACTGGCGTACCGCAGGCCGGATTCGATGCGGAGGTAGTCGGGACCGGACAGGGCCAGCCGCAGGATGCCGGTGTCGCGGACCTCGACACCCTTGGGACGCCCGGTCGTTCCGGACGTGTAGAAGAGGAACGACGCCGACTCGGGAACGGGCGGCGCCTCCACCGGGGCGGACATGGCCGCGACGGCCGCCTCGGGCAGCATGTCGTCGATGGCGAGCGCGCGCACACCCGGCGGGAGTCGGAAGCCGATGTCGTCGCCCGTGTGGATGAGGGCGACCGCCCCCGAGTCCTCCAGGATGAAGGACCGGCGTTCGGCGGGGCTCTGCGTGTCCAGCGGGACCACGCGCGCGCCCAGCCGCAGAACACCCAGCATCGCGCAGACCAATTGCCAGGAGCGCGGCAGTGCCACGGCAACGGCCTGCCCGGCGGTCACGCCCGCCCGGCCGAGCGCCTCGGCCGCGACGGCTCCCGCCCCGTCCAACGTGACGTAGTCCAGGTGTACATGGCCGTCCGCGACCGCCTCCGCCGCAGGCGTGCGGAGGGCCTGCCGGTGCACCTCCAGCGCGATGCCGCTCGACGGGTCGAGCTCGGAGAGGGGCCCCTCACCGGGGGTGGATTCGACGCGCGCGTTCATCGTGCCTCCGACGTGCCGGGAAGGGTGGTGCGCGGCAGCAGGGACCCGTCCGTCCCGATGGTCGCCAGTTCGTCCAGCTCTGCGAGCAACACCGCTGCGACGTGCGGCAGTTCGTCGCTCTCCAACATGTCCCAGTGGCCGCACGCCACCGGCTCGACCGCGAACGAACCGCTGACGCGCCGCCCCCAGAACGCCCGCAGCCGCTCGGCCGCGCCCTCCCGGTCCTCGTCCTCCACGGCCGTGGCCTGCATCAGCACGACACGCCCCGGGGACTCGGGCACGACGTAGTCGTTCGCCGTCGCGCGATGGTGGTTGTAGACGGTGAGGTAGCGCGCCACCTGGTCGTCGTCGATGCCCGGGTACATGCCGTTGAAGCGCACGAGCTTGTCCCGGAACTCCTCCATCCCGACCGGCTCGATCGCGGCGGCGTCTCCCGCGTCCTGCGCACCGTGGGTGTCGAGCAGGACCACGCCCACCCGCTCGTGCCCGGCCGCCACCAGGAGACGGCCCATCTCGTAGGCGATCAGGCCGCCGAAGGACAGTCCGCAGAGGACCAGGCTCTCCTCCGGGCGGGGGCGGACGAGGCGCAGGTAGTCCTCCGCCATCGCCTCGACGTCCGGCAGGGTCGCCTCACCGGGGTTGATGCCGGGTGCCTGGAGGCCGACCACACCGACGTCCTCGGGCAGCGCCGCCGACAGCGGCAGGTAGCAGAAGGCGGTTCCGCCGGCGGGATGCACGCACACCACACGCCGCTGTCCGTCCCCGGCGCGGAACTCCACCAGGTTGCCGGGCTCGGCGGACGTCCCGGACCGGCCACCGGCGTCGGCGCGTACGCGCTCGGCGAGGGCCTCGATGGTCGGGTGCAGCATGACCTCCCTGACCGGCAGGGGCACGCCGAGTTCGTCCTGCACGGCGGTCGCCATCTTGATCGCGGAGATCGAAGTGCCGCCCAGCTCGAAGAAGTTGTCCCCGATGCCGATCTCCGGATGGATCAGCACCCGCCGCCAGACGCGGTACAGGGCCATCTCGACATGGTCGCGCGGAGCCGCTGTGTTGACCTTGCCCGTGCGGGCCTGCGCCACGGCACGCAGTACGGCCGTACGGTCCACCTTGCCGCTGCGGTTGAGCGGCAGCCGCGGGAACTCGGCCACCACGACCGGGATCATGTAGTCCGGAAGGCGGTCCTTCACCGCCGTGCGCCACTCGTGCGCCGTACGCGTCCGTCCCGTCTCGGGCTCGCAGCCCACCCCGGCGACGAGGTGCGGGCCGCCCGGGGTGTCGCGGTCGGCGAGGACCACGGCCTCCCGCACGCCCGGCACCGCCAGCAACGCGGCCTCGACTTCTGCCGGTTCGATACGGAAGCCGCGCAACTTGAGCTGGTCGTCGGCGCGGCCGACGTACTCGGCGTTCCCGTCGGGCAGCCAGCGTGCCAAGTCGCCGGTGCGGTAGACGCGTTCGCCCGGGACGAAGGGGTCGGGCAGGAAGCGCTCGTCGGTGAGGTCGGGCCGGTTGAGGTATCCGCGGGCCAGGCTCGCGCCGCCCAGATGGACCTCGCCGACCACGCCTGGTGCGACGGGACGCATGCGGTCGTCGAGCAGGTAGAGGCGGGTGCCGCGCAGGGGCCGTCCGATGGGGCACGGCCGGTCCAGCGGCTGCGGGTCGGTGTAGGCGGTGGAGTAGAGCGTCGCCTCGGTCGGGCCGTACCCGAAGCAGACGCGCAGACCGGGCAGCACCTGGGTCATGCGGTGCAGGGCGCTCTCGGGGAGGGATTCCACGCCGGTCAGAAGGTGCCGCAGGCGCAGCCCGGCCAGCCGCGCGTGCGGGTCCTCGTCGATCCACAGGACGAAGGAGGGCGGCAGGAAGGCCTGGGTCACCGCGTGCGCGCGCAGCCAGCCCATCAGGGCGCCGGGGTCGCCGCGCATCTCGTCCGGCACCACATGGAGGACCGCGCCGGTGGTGAGCGGCATGAGCAGCTCGTGCACCGATGCGTCGAAGCCGATGCTCGACCAGGCGGACGCCGCCTCACCGGGGGCGTCACCCATCAGGGCGCGCCAGTGGTCGAAGAGGTTCACCACGCTGGCGTGGGTGACCGCCACGCCCTTGGGCCGGCCGGTCGACCCCGAGGTGTAGATGACGTAGGCCAGCCGCGACGGATCGGCTCCGGCGATCCGGGGTGGCTCGTCGTGGGCGCCCTCGGCCTCCAGCTTGGCCAGGTTCAGCCACCCGGGCCGGCCGTCGTCGTCGGGATCGGGCCGGTCGGTCAGGACGAGTACGGGTGCGGCGTCGTCGACCATGGCGTTGAGCCGCTCCGGGGGCTGCCCGGGGTCGAGGGGCAGCCAGGCGGCGCCGGACTTGAGGATGGCGAGCACCCCGACCACGAGATCGGCCGTCCGCCCGGCATGCAGGCCCACGACCCGGTCGGGCCCCGCCCCGCGGGCTGTCAGCGCGTGGGCGAGCCGGTTGGCCCTGCGGTCCAGCGTGGCGTAGTCCAGCTCGACATCCCCGGCCACCACCGCGGCCTGCTCGGGCCGGGCGGCGACCTGGGCGGCGAAGCGTTCCAGCAGACCGGGTGACGGCTCCCCGGCCGACGGACCGGGCCAGGGATTCCCGGCCGGTGGACCGGGTGACGGCTCCTCGACCGACAGGCCGGGCGAGGGCTCCTGGCCCGCCGCGGGGCCCTGGCTGAAAGTGGCGAGCACATGCCGCTGCTCGTCCTCGTCCAGCAGGGTCAGGTCGGCGACCTCGGCGTCCGGCCGGTCCGCCATCAGCCTCAGGACGCGCAGGAACTGGCGTATGTACCGCTCGACGGTCGCGCGGTCGAAGAGCGCCACCGCGTAGTCGATCTCCCCGTTGAGGACGCGGCCTTCGTCCGCCAGCGCCAGCACCATGTCGAACTTCGCGGGGACATGCGCGGCGTCCTCCCTCAACTCCACCGTGAGGTCGGGGAGGTCCAGTTCCTTCCGCATGGAGGGGACCCACGCGAACATGGTCTGGAACAGTGCCGTGTAGGCGGGGCTCCGCGGCGGGTTGACCAGTTCGACGACCCGCTCGAAGGGCAGGTCCACATGCTTGAGGCCGTCACGGACCCGCTGGTTGACCCGCTCGAGCACGTCGCCGACGGTGGGGGAGCCGGACAAGTCGGCCCGCAGGGCAAGGGTGTTGACGAAGAAGCCGATCAGGTTCTCCACGTCCCCGCGGCGACGGTTCGACGTCGGCGTGCCGACAACGATGTCTTCCTGGCCGGAGAGCAGCGACAGCAGCACCGACCACCCGGCCAGGACCGTCGCGAACAGGGAGACACCGTGGTCCGCGGCGAGCGCCCGAAGCGCCGCCGTCAGTTCCTCGTCCACGACCACGGGCACCCGGTCACCGCGGAAGACCTGCTCGGGCGGGCGGGGCCGGTCGGTGGGCACGGAGAGCACGGCGGGCACGTCGGCCAGTGCGTCGGTCCAGTACTCACCGTGCGCGGCGGGCTCCTCGCCCTCCATCCACTGCCACTGCCAGCGGGTGTAGTCGCTGTACTGCCAGGCGATGTCGGGCAGTTCGGCGTCCCGGCCCTCCTGGAGCGCCGTGTAGAGCAGGCCCAGCTCCTTGAGGAGCAGGGAGCGGGACCAGCCGTCGAAGATGATGTGATGAGCCGTCAGCAGCAGGACGTGATGGTCCGGTTCCAGCGCCACCAGGCAGCCCCGCACCATGGGTTCCTCGCCCAGGCGGAACGGCGCCCCCTCCGCCTCCTGCCGAATCCGCGCGTACCGCTCCGCCGCGTCCGGCGTCCCTGTCAGGTCCTCGAAGGTCACCGGGAACCGGGTGTGCGGCGGATCGACGACCTGGAGCGCCGAACCGTCGTGCGGCACCAGCCGGGTCCGCAGTGCCTCGTGCCGGGCGGCGAGCAGGTGCAGTGCCCGGAGCAGCAGATCCCGGTCCAGCCGCCCGCGGATGTCGAAAGGCATCGGCTCGTTGTAGGCGGCGCTGGCTTCCCCGTCCATGCGGGCCATGACCCAGAGACGTTCCTGCGCGAGGGAGAGAGGCGCGGGAGCTTTTCCCGCGGGCGGGTCCTCGGCGGGTTCCTCTGTGGATTCACGACGGGAGCGGGGGGTTGCTGCGTGTGGGGAGGAAGGCACGGATTACCCTTCACGAGAAAGAAACGCGACGGAAATCGGGACCCGAAGATCTGGGCGGTCGATGGGGTCGACGACGGTCGATGCGGGAAAAGGCGCTGTCGCGCGAATGTGCCCGATACGGCCAATTTCGTGGGCATGGGGCGAGGACGGCGGTGCGAGCCCGCGCGCCGAGGGGGCGACGTGTAGGGGGAGGGCATCCGGTCAGGTCAAGGCGCCGGACGTAGGTATGTTGGGGGGGTCGAGTTCTTCGGGCGGTCACCCTGGGGGCGGTCCGGCGACCTGTCGCGCATCCCGAAAAGGAGTGCGCGCCGACGTGGTCGCGCCGCGCTTGGAACGACCGGTGTCGCCATGCGTTATGGGGACTCCAGGCAATTGCACCAGGTGCGTGCGGCGAGGATGGATGGAGAAGTTTCTTCTGTGTGAAGCCCGCTGCATTGGATCATTTGCGCCGATGTTAGAGGCGGGCCGAAAGACTGGTCAACGGTGACCGATGCCACATCTTCCAAGGGTTTTAGTAAGTGTCGTACGTGCCGAATTGCATGCCTGGCCGAATACAAGCGGCGGCCAATAGTCTCCCTTTGATTGATTTGTGCGGTTGCTGTGTGCCTCGGTGAGGCTTTTCGGTGGGTCCCGTGGACCACCGGTTTCCGGCCGCCGACTCGACCGCTGACGGCGAGCGGGGACGCGGCCGTCGTATCGTTCGATCGGCGTCGACCCACGCCGATCGTCGATCAAGGGGGAACCATGTCCGTGACCGGGGCGACGGCGGGAGGGGCGCAGGAGGAGACACGGGGAGAGGCGCAGGAAGGGGCGGCCCGCGTCGCGGAGCGACTCGCCGGTCACCAGAGGCGGTTCGACGCCGTGTTCGCCGAGTACTTCGACACGCTGTCCCAACAGCCGCTCCCACGCGGCGCGTTCGTCCCGGACGCCCTGGGCCTGGTGCGGGACATGTCGCTGCGCGGCGGCAAACGGCTGAGGGTGGCGCTCCTGCACGAGGCGGCCCGGCTCGTGACACCGGACCCGGTGGCCGGACTGGACGAGGCGGCGATCAGCATCGAGTTGCTGCAGACCCACCTGCTGATCCACGACGACATCATCGACGACTCCGCCACGCGCCGCGGAGCACCTTCGGTCTACTACGCCTACCGCGACAGGTTCGCCGACGACCCGTGGACAGCGCTCGGACTGGCCGTCCTCGCAGGAGACCTCGCCGCCTTCCTGTCGATGCGCGCGCTCCTCACCGCTCCGCTCCCCGCCCAGTTGCGGCAGGCCATGACCGCCGTGCAGAGCGAGGCCGGAGCGGACACGGTGATGGGCCAGTTCCTGGACCTGGAACGCGACTTCGGGCCCGTACCCGACCTCGATGCCCTGGACACGGTCGCCGACTACAAGAGCGCCCGCTACTCGCTGCTCGCGCCCCTGAAGCTCGGCCTCCTGGCCGCCGGCGAGGACCCCACCGCCCACGCCGGTGAACTGGCCCGGTACGCCAGACTGGTCGGCGTCAGCGGCCAGATGCGGGACGACCACCTCGACCTCTTCGGCGACGCCGATCTCCTCGGCAAACCCGCCGGGGCCGATCTGCGCTCCGGTCGGCGCAGTTACGCGGTCTGCGCGGTCCTGGCCGCCACCAGCGGCGCGGAGAAGGACCTGGTCGAGTCGGCGCTCGCGGAGCGAGGCTGCACCCAGGAGACGGTCGCCCACGTCCGGGGCATCGCCGAGCGCCTCGGTGTCGACGAAGAACTGCGCGCACGCACCCGCCAGATCGCCGAGCAGGCGAGCGAGGTGGCGGCCGGCTGGCGGGGCCGCTGGCGACAGGAGGCCGTCGACTTCTTCGCCCACCTGCCGCTCTGGGGGACCCGGCGCACCGGATGACGGCCCGGGAGGCCACCGCCAGTCGGCGTTCCGAGCCCCTCGCCCCCGGTGTCGCTACACCGCCGCCTTCAGCAGCAGTTCGCTCAACTCCTCCGGCAGGGTCACCATGCAGTCGTGCCCGGTCGGCAACTCCCAGACCTGTGCGGGCGACCCGTTGGGCTGTACGGCGGGCACGGGCCGTCGCGTGATGCCCTCCGGGGTCGCGCCGACGCAGTGGATGTGCGTGCGCGGAATCACGTCCGAAGCCGGGTTGTCGAGACGTACCGGTTCCTGGAGGCAGCGCACCGGCTGATCCGACAGCATCGCGCGCAGCCACGCCACGTCCGTCGGATCGGTGACCCCGAACAGGCCCAGTGGCGCGGGCAGTTCGGGGAGCGGCGGAATCCGCCAGGCGTGCTCGGACCGCTCGGCCTGTTCGATCAGATGCCGGGTGATGGGCTGGACGTCGACGCCGGTCTCGCCGTGCTCGGGGACCATCGCGTCCAGGTAGACCAGGTTGCGGATGCGCCCCGGTACGTCGTTGGCCACGGACGAGATGACGAGCCCGGCGTAACTGTGCCCGACGAGGACCACGTCGGTCAGGTCCTCCTCCCGGAACAGCCGGACCACGTCGCCCACGTGGGTTTCGAGCCCCACCTCAGGACCGAGCAGGTGTGCCCGATCGCCGTAGCCGGTCAGGGAGGGCGCGAACACGCGATGACCGGCCGATTCCAGCAGCGGGACGACCCGCTCCCAGCACTGTCCGCTGTGCCAGGCGCCGTGGATCAGGACGAAAGTCGACATGACTGAGCCTTCTGTGTCGGGGGAGTGCGGGCACGGGAGGACGGCTGAGCGCGACTGGGCGCGACGGTCCTGCACGGTTACTGTCCGTGCCCCGGTACCCTTCAGGAACCGTTCACATCCTGACCCGACGCCCCTGACCTGGGCAATAAGGCACATGCCGGTGACCCGGTTCCCTGGAGGTAACCCATGACCACGGCCGAAGGCGGTCCGAACTCCGTCCACCAGGACCCGTGCCGCACCCGCGAGGTCCTCGACATCGTCGCCAACAAGTGGTCCCTGCTCGTCGTCCGCAATCTCAGCCAGGGCCCTCGCCGCTTCACCGAACTCAAGCGCGCCATCGACGGCATCAGCCAGCGCATGCTCACCGTCACCCTGCGCGGTCTGGAACGCGACGGCATCCTCACCCGCACCGTCCACAACGTCATGCCACCGCACGTCAGTTACGCACTCACCCCCATGGGCGCCACCCTGCGCCGCGCCACCGCACCCCTGCTGGAGTGGAGCCTCACGCACCTGCCCCAGATGGACGAGGCCCGCGCGACCTACGACGCGCGTCCCCCGCACGAGGTACCACCCTCCTGACAGCGAACAGGCGGTTCACCCGTCGAGCCCTCGGCGGATGAACCGCATGCCGGCCATCACCGCACGGCGACAGCCGCGCGTGCCCGGAGAGCGTGTCAGCCTGCCCGGAGTCCCACCGCCAGCGTCAGCTCCAGCACCCGTTGCGGTGAGCCCAGGTCCGGGAACAGCTCCCGCAGCTGCGACATCCGGTAGCGGACGGTCTGGGGGTGGACGAACAGGGCCGCCGCCACCTCGTCCCGCCGGCCCTGGTGCAGGAGCCACTCCCGCAGCGTCTCCTCCAGGCGCCGGGCCGTCGCGGCGGACAGGGTCCGCAAGGGGGCGAGGGCCCGGGCGCGCAGATCCGCGAACGCGTCCGCGTCGGCGCTCAGCACCAGCTCGGGCAGGTGGTCCTCGGTGTCGTGGATGTCGGGGGAGAGGGACCGCGCGCGGACGGCGCGGGCGTACGAGGCGGACGCACGGGTCCAGGGCCGGGCCGGGCCGACCACGGCGGCCCGGTCGGTCATCCGCCGCAAGAGGTGCGTCCGGTCGGCGTCGGGGACGAGCAGGACGCCGGTGGCGTCGGGCAGATCGTCCAGGACGAGGGTGCTCGCGTCGAGCGTACGGTAGGCGGGACGGGCCTGGGCGGCGGGCAGCAGGACCGCGGTCAGCGAGAGGGGCGGCTGCCAGCCGGCCCGCTGCGCGGAGACCAGCAGGACGTCCGGGCTCGCCCCGGCGAGGAGGTCGCGGGCCAGCTGCTCCAGATGACGCTCGTGGGCCCGGCCCCGCGCGGCCAGCTCGTCGGCATGGCCCGCGGCGCTCGCGGCGGAGAGCTCGTCGATGTAGGCGAAGGTCAGCTCGGCGAACTTGGCGACCTCGGCGGCGGGCAGACCCGCGGGAACCGCGCCCGCGGCCAGACACCGCCAGGCCACGCGCGCGCCGACGCGGTAGGCGCCGAGCAGGGCGTCCATCGAACGGCCGTCGCGGACCTCGCCGCGGCCCAGCTCGTAGGCCGCGTCACCCGCGTCACCGCCCGTGACGTTCCCGCTCGCGAGGTCCAGATAGTGCCCCAGGGCGGTGCGGACGGCTCTGCGGATGGTGGCGCCCATGTGCCCCGCGAGGGCGTTGGCGTAGGGAGGCACCTCGTCGATGATCGCCTGCACGACCTCGTCGGCGGTGGCCTTCAGCCCGGCCCGAAGCACGGTGACCGTCGTCTCATCCAGGGCCAGCTCGCTGGCCCTCCGGATCACATGACTCACGTTCTTATTCCCTGCGAACAATTCCGACGAGCAGATTCACGTCCTACGGTCAGGACTTTACGCCCTGAGACGCAGCAAGCTGGGGCCATGACGAGTACAGCCCTCCGCACCAGGGCCTGGAAACTACTGGAGATGGTCACGACGCCGCTGTTGCCGTCGGACTACCTCGACCTGGTCAGCCCGCTGCGAGCCGGCGCCGACCTGCGAGGGCGCATCGAGGCCGTGCACCCCGAGACGGCTGACGCCGCGACCGTCGTGATCAGACCGGGACGCGGCTGGCGCGGCCACACCCCCGGCCAGTACGTGCGGGTCGGGGTCGACGTCGACGGGGTGCGCCTGTGGCGCGCCTACTCCCTCACCTCGCCCACGGACCGCGCGGACGGCCGCGTCACGATCACCGTGAAGGCGATCCCGGACGGCAAGGTCAGCAACCACCTGGTCCGCGAGGCGAAACCGGGCACGCTGATCCACCTCGACCAGGCGACCGGTGACTTCGTGCTGCCGCGGTCCCAGCCCGCCAAGGTGCTCTACCTGACGGCCGGCAGCGGCATCACGCCCGTGATGGGCATGCTGCGCAACACCGATTTCGACGACGTCGCCATGGTCCACTCCGCGCCCCGGCCGGACGACGTGATCTTCCGCAGTGAGCTCCACGACCTCGTCGCGGACCGGAAACTGCGGCTCACCGAGGTGCACACCGACACCGACGGCACACTCGACCTCGCCCGTCTCGCCGAACTCGTGCCCGACTGGGCCGAGTGCGAGACCTGGGCCTGCGGACCCACGGGCCTGCTCGACGCCGCCGAGAAACACTGGGCCGAGCACGGCGTCCCGGAGCGACTGCACATCGAACGCTTCCGCCCCAGCATCGTCGTCGCCGGCGACGGCGGCGAGGTCACGTTCAGCACGACCGGCAAGACCGTCGACGCGGACGGCGCCACGCCGTTGCTGGACGTCGGCGAGGAAGCCGGCGTGCTCATGCCCTCCGGGTGCCGCATGGGCATCTGCTTCGGCTGCGTCACCCCGCTCAAGGCGGGCGCCGTCCGCGATCTGCGCACCGGCGACATCACCGAAGCCGAACCGGGCGTCCTCATCCAGACCTGCGTGTCCGCCGCGGCGGGCCCCTGCGACATCGAACGGTAGGAACACCTTGACCGCCATCGACCCCACCGCCCATCTGACCGCGGAGCAGATCGAGGAGCTCGGCCGCGAGCTCGACGCGATCCGCGACGAGGTGATCGCCAGCCGCGGAGAGAAGGACGCCGCCTACATCCGCAAGGTGATCTCGGCGCAGCGCAAGCTGGAGCTGGTCAGCCGGGGTGTGCTGCTGTTCTCGCTCTTCCCGCCCGCGTGGATCATCGGCACCGCCGGCCTGTCCGTGGCGAAGATCATGGACAACATGGAGATCGGCCACAACATCCTGCACGGCCAGTGGGACTGGATGCGTGACCCGAAGATCCACTCCACCACCTGGGAGTGGGACCACGTCTCGCCGGCCGACCAGTGGAAGCACTCCCACAACGAGCTCCACCACACGTACACCAACGTGATCGGCAAGGACAACGACCTCGGCTACGGCATCATGCGCGTCGACGAGGACCAGAAGTGGCACCCGTTCCACCTCGGCCAGCCGCTGTGGAACTTCATCAACGCCTGCTTCTTCGAGTACGGCATCGCCGCCTACGACCTGGAACTCGGCAAGAACCTGCACAAGCGGCGCCGCAAGAACCCGGAGTTCCGCGCCCGGGCCAGGGCCGTGGGCCGCAAGATCCGCAAGCAGGTCCTCAAGGACTACGTCATCCACCCGCTGCTGTCGGGCCCGTCCTTCCTCCCCACCCTCGCCGCCACGTTCACCGCGAACATCGTCCGCAACCTCTGGTCCCACTCGGTGATCATGTGCGGGCACTTCCCCGAGGGCGTCCAGGTCTTCGAGCGCCGCTCGATCAAGGGCGAGACGCGCGGCCAGTGGTACCTGCGCCAGATGATGGGCTCGGCGAACATCAGCGGCAGCAAGGCCATGCACTTCATGACCGGCAACCTCTCCCACCAGATCGAGCACCACCTCTTCCCCGACCTGCCCAGCAACCGCTACGCCGAGGTCGCGGTCAAGGTGCGCGCGCTCTTCGAGAAGTACGAGCTGGAGTACGTCACCGGCCCACTGCCCAAGCAGGTCTTCTCCGCCTGGCACAAGGTCGTCCGGCTCTCCCTGCCGAACAAGAAGCCCAAGGTCAAGACGCCGGAGCCCGAGCGCGAGCAGGAACTCGTCGCCGCCTGACCCCTGTCAGCTCCGGACGGGGGCCAGCCTGACACCGGTCACCAGGTCGGGGCGGATCCGGACGGCGTAGTCCATGGTCCGCCCGACCCACGGGTCCAGCAGCTCCTGGTACCGGGCGAGTTCCTGAGGATCGGTCACGAGGCCCGCGTAGCCGGTGACGACCACACTCCAGCCCAGATGGGTTTCGGGGTCGATGGCGTCCGCCTCGTACGCCACGACCACCCCCGGCGCACCGGCCTGCCGGGTCCGTGAGGTCAGGGCCCCGCCCGCGTGGGTGCGGATCACGATGCCCCCGTGGTCCAGCACATGGTTGACGGGGCGGATCGTCGGCAGCGCCAGCTCGGTGAAGACGATCCGCCCGAACGACACGCTGCCCAGGAGCCGCAGCGCCTCGGCCCGGTCGAGGTCGATGGTCCTGCGCGGTCCGGGCGCGTTCGGACGAGCTGGGTGAAGAGCCATGACGGGCTTCCTGTGAGCGGGAGGCCGAGGAACCGTGGGACGGCTCCTCACACGGCCGTGTTCGATCCGATCATTCGATCCGGGGCGGAGCCGCCGCCGCTAGGGCCGTTCGGCCCTCCCCGGCGAGAGGCACCCCGTCCTCCACACGCAGGGCCGAGGCCGAGGCTAGGAACAGAGGGGCGACGACGTCCCGCCACCGCTCCTTGGGCCGGTCGGCCCCCGCCGGGGACCTGCGGCCCCTGCATCCCGCACGCCTCCCGGAGCGACGCTGATCCCACACAGCGATCAGGAGGCGGAATCATGGTGCGCACCGTTGTGGCAGGTCTCGACGGCTCCGCCGAGAGCCGTGCCGCTGCCGAGTGGGCGGCCCGCGAGGCGCGGCTGCGCGGAGTGCCGTTGAGGATCGTCCACGTCCGGGAGCCCGTCCCGGACCCCATGGCGCAGGCGCCGCTCCTCGGCACCGAGACCCGGCAGGACTGGAGCGAGCGCGTCCCGCGCGAGGCCGCCCAGGGCATCCGGGCGAGACACCCCGGCCTGGAGGTCGGCATCGAGCACCTGACCGGCGGGGCCGCCGAAGTCCTCACCAAGGTCGCCGAGGACGCCGAACTGCTGGTCCTCGGCTCCCGCGGGCTGAGCGGCATCGCAGGGTTCATGATCGGCTCCGTCGGCCTCTGGACGGCCGCGCACGCCCAACGGCCTGTCGTCCTGGTCCGTGCCGGGGAACAGGCCGCCGACGCGCACGAGAAGGACCCGGTCGGCATCCCGTCGGCCGCCACGCCCTTCCTGCCGGTCGTCCTCGGGCTCGACGCGCTGCGGCCCGACGACTCCCTGCTCGCCTTCGCCTTCGAGGAGGCCGCCCGGCGCTCTACCGCACTGCGCGCCGTGTACGGCTGGAACCTGCCGCCGTACTACGTCTACGGGCTCTCCGCCGATGCCGGCCTGCACGACGAGATCACCCGGCAGCAGGCCGCGCTGCTGAGCGAGGCCCTGCGGCCCTGGCGGAGGAAGTACCCGAACGTCGAGGTCACCGAGGAGGCGCGGTCCGGCAGTCCCGGCATCCGCCTGGTGGACGCCGCCCGGAACGCCTCCCTGGTCGTCGTCGGCCGCCGCGTGCGACGCAACCCGTTCGGCGCCCACATCGGTCACGTCGGCCACGCCGTCCTGCACCATGCCCCGGTCCCCGTCGCGGTCGTCCCGCACGACTGACCGCCTGTTCCGGTCGAGCCGAGCCCGGCATACGTCCTGGTCCGTCGACCGGTCCAGCGAGGCGCTCCGGCGGGCCGAACGCCCGAAGGCCCTGGAGGGGTGGCCCGGTCGGCCCTGTCGGGTACCCGGCGATCCGGCGCAGGGTGGACCGACGTACAACGCCACGCGCCCTCGAACCGCGACTCCCGCCCCCCGAAGGGATCCGACATGTCCGTCGACACACCGCAGGCGTCCGCCGCCGACCTCACGGACGAGGAGTTGAAGGCCCTCGACGCCCACTGGCGTGCCGCGAACTACCTGGCGGTCGGCCAGATCTACCTGATGTCCAACCCCCTGCTGGCCGAGCCGCTGCGCCCCGAGCACGTCAAGCCGCGGCTGCTCGGCCACTGGGGCACCTCACCCGGCCTCAACCTCGTCCACACCCACCTCAACCGTGTCGTCAAGGCCCGCGACCTGGACGCGCTGTGCATCTGGGGGCCGGGCCACGGCGGGCCCGCCGTACTCGCCAACTCCTGGCTGGAGGGCACCTACAGCCAGACCTACCCGGACGTCACCCGGGACGCGGACGGCATGGCACGGCTGTTCCGGCAGTTCTCGTTCCCCGGCGGAGTGCCGAGCCACGTGGCGCCGGAGACACCCGGCTCCATCCACGAGGGCGGCGAGCTGGGCTACTCCCTCTCGCACGCCTACGGAGCCGCCCTCGACAACCCCGGGCTGGTCGTGGCCTGTGTGATCGGTGACGGCGAGGCGGAGACCGGCCCGCTGGCCGCCTCCTGGCACTCCAACAAGTTCCTCGACCCGGTCCACGACGGAGCGGTCCTGCCGATCCTGCACCTCAACGGCTACAAGATCGCCAATCCGTCGGTCCTGGCCCGGCTGCCCGAGGCCGAACTCGACGCCCTGCTCCGGGGATACGGCCACGCCCCGATCCATGTCACCGGCGACGACCCGATGACCGTGCACCGGGCGATGGCCGCCGCGATGGACGACGCCCTGGACCGGATCGAGGTCCTTCAGCGCGGCGCCCGCGAGGACGGAGTCACCGAACGTCCGCACTGGCCGGTCATCGTGCTGCGCACCCCCAAGGGCTGGACCGGTCCGGCCGAGGTCGACGGAGTTCCCGTCGAGGGAACATGGCGCTCCCACCAGGTCCCGCTGGCCGCCGTGCGCGACAACCCCGAGCATCTGCGCCTGCTGGAGCGGTGGATGCGCTCGTACCGCCCGGAAGAACTCTTCGACGAGTACGGCCGTCCCCGCGCACAGGTGCTGGCCTGTGTCCCCGAGGGCGCCCGCCGGCTGGGCGCCACCCCGCACGCCAACGGCGGGCTGCTGCTGCGGGAGCTGCCGCTGCCGACGCTGGAACGGTTCGCCGTGGACGTCGACAAGCCGGGCCTGACGATGCACGAACCCACCCGTGTCCTGGGCGATCTGCTGGAACACGTCATGCGGGCCACACAGGAGCGACGCGACTTCCGGATCGTGGGGCCCGACGAGACCGCGTCCAACCGGCTCCAGGCCGTCTTCGACGCCAGCGGCAAGGCATGGCAGGCGCAGACGCTACCGGTGGACGAACACCTCGAACGCCACGGCCGCGTCATGGAGATCCTCTCCGAACACACCTGCCAGGGCTGGCTGGAGGGCTACCTCCTCACCGGCCGCCACGGACTCTTCTCGTGCTACGAGGCGTTCGTCCACATCGTCGACTCGATGGTCAACCAGCACATCAAATGGCTGAGGGTGACACGGCAGTTGCCGTGGCGCGCACCCATCGCCTCGCTCAACTACCTGCTGACCTCGCACGTCTGGCGCCAGGACCACAACGGCTTCTCCCACCAGGACCCCGGCTTCGTCGACCACATCCTCAACAAGAGCCCGGAGGCCGTGCGCGTCTACTTCCCGCCGGACGCCAACACCCTGCTGTCGGTGGCCGACCACGCCCTCCGCAGCCGCGACTACGTCAATGTGATCGTGGCCGGCAAACAGCCCTGCTACGACTGGCTGTCGATGGAACAGGCCAAGGCGCACTGCGCGCGCGGCGCGGGCATCTGGGACTGGGCCGGCACCGAGGACGGCACCCGGGAACCGGACGCCGTCCTCGCCTGCGCCGGGGACGTCCCCACCCAAGAGGTGCTGGCCGCGGCCCAGTTGCTGCGACGGCACCTGCCGGACCTCGCCGTCCGCGTGGTCAACGTCGTCGACATCGCCCGGCTCCTGCCCGGCGAGGAACACCCGCACGGCATGAGCGACTTCGAGTACGACGGCCTGTTCACCGCCGACCGGCCGGTGATCTTCGCCTACCACGGCTACCCGTGGCTCATCCACCGCCTGGCCTACCGGCGCACCGGACATGGGCACCTGCATGTGCGCGGGTACAAGGAGATCGGCACCACGACCACCCCCTTCGACATGGTCGTCCGCAACGACCTCGACCGCTACCGCCTGGTCATGGACGTCATCGACCGCGTCCCCGGCCTGGCGGTCCGCGCGGCGGCCGTACGCCAGGAGATGGAGGACGCGCGGCTGCGCCATCACGCGTGGATCCGCGAGCACGGCACCGACCTTCCGGAGGTCGCCGACTGGTCGTGGCAGGGCTGAACGCCCGGCACGGCAGCGGTGTCGCGCCGGTCCTCGGTGTCGGACCACGGCTCGCCCCGCTCACCGGTCACGGTCAGGGCCACGCGAACGTCCGTTGGTACCTCCCTCCCCAGCCTGGGTGAAGTGCCTTCCCAGGCCGGGGCCGCGGCTCCATCATGGGGGCACTTGGCATCGGGGGCGTCATGGCGATCTCACTCGGGATGCGCGTGTCAGGGTTATGCGTCGCGGGGGCGCTGGTCATCGGCACGGCCGCGTGTGGTGGAGACGGGGACGACGGGGCGGGCGCGTCCGGGGGGTCCAGTGAGTCCACCGGATCAGGCGGCTCCACCGGGTCCGGAGGGTCAAACGGGGCGGATGGCTCCAGCGGCTCCAGCGGGTCAGGCGGGTCTGACAGTTCCGGTGGCGGCATGTCGACATGGCGACCCTCGGACGACGAGGGTGCCGGAGGCAACCGGTCCGGTGGCGGCGGGAGCGGCTCGGGCGGGAGCGACTCCGGCGGAAGCGACTCCGGCGGAAGCGATTCCGGTGGCTCACAGCCGGGAGGCGGCGGCACGCCCAGCTGGCTGCGCCCCGGCCCGCGTTCACCCAACACCGAGCAGTCGCCCGACCCGGACTCGGTCTACGACCAGCTCGGGGAGAAGCCCGACAAGTGTGCCGAGACCCTGCACGTCATCGAGGCGCAGCCTGACGACCCTCAGTGGCTGCTGCTCCGCGGCCTGGCCCACGCCTGCCTCGGCCTCCAGGGGCAGGGCGGTGACTGGAACACGGCGGCCCGGCTCTACGCGGACACCGAGGGAACGGTCAGTACCTGCAAGGGCCGCGCCGCACGCGTCGTACTGGGAGACGCCCTGCGCTACCACCAGCAACACCCGTCAGCCACTGTGCAGTTGAAGAGCTCGGCGGGGAGCGGCGGCGCGAACGCCTGCGACTTCCGGATCGCCGCTGTGACCGCGGGCGTCGGCGGCGAGGTGAAGGCGGGCGAGCAGGTCAGGGTCGAGGTGCGCGGGGCCTACTTCAGCCCGTCGGACCTGATCTCGGTGAGCGTCCTCTTCGACGACGTGCCCTCCACCGGCGAGTCGGGAGACGTCACGCCGTCCGGCGACGGGTTCGCGTTCAGCGTCGAGACACCGGCCTTCGACACCTATCCGAGGACCGTCGACGTCACCGTCCAGTACGGGTCGAAGGCGACGCTGGAGGACGCCGTCACCGTGCTGGACCCGAACCCGGCGGGCTCATCGAGCGAGGGCTCCTCGTCGCCCGTCACCTCGCCTTCGCCGTGACGGTCCCACCGCAGCCGCAGCCGCAGCCGCAGCCGCAGCCCGACCCGGAGCCGCCTCCTCCCGATCCCGACCCGGAGCCGCTGCCACCGGAACCCGATCCTCCTCCGGAACCCGGTCCTCCTCCGGAACCCGCACGCCCACCCGGCCCCCCGACCCGCAACTGGCTGGAACTGCTGGGCACCGCGGGCTCCCTCCTCTCCCTCTTCACCGCCGTCCTGTTCTACTTCGGCTGGGCCAGCACGGACGCCGAGACACGGGCCCTGGGCCTGCGGGACACGCTGTTCCGGCTGTCCACGGCCGACTACCTGCTGCGCAGCGTGGACGCGCTCTACTTCCCCGTGCTGGCGCTGGCCGCCACCGCCATGGCGGCGTCGGTGCTGCACCGCAGGGTCCAGCGCGATCCGGTCCGGGCCGGGCCCGTGCTGCGGGTGTGCCGGCACGCCTGGCTCCCCGCGCTCCTGCTCGTACCGCTGTACTCCCTCTCACCGGGTGTGCTGCTCGATCTGTTCATTCCGCTGGCCGCGATCATCGGAGTGCTGCTCAGCGCGTACGCCCGTACCCGCCCGGAGCCGGACGGGCCCGCGGTACCGCGTCAGCGGGCGGCACAGCTCTGGGCGCCCGCTGTGCTGGTGGCCGTCGTCTCCTTGTTCTGGGCGGTCTACGCCTACGCGGTGATCATCGGGCAGAGCCGTGCGGAGGAGACGACCGCCGCCGTGGCCGAGGCGGACGGCTTTCCCGCCGTCGTGCTGTTCAGCAAGGAGGACCTGCTCATCCGCGGAGGCGGCAGCTGTGCGGCGACCGTGTCCGAGAAGGGCAGTCCGTATCACTTCCGGTACGCCGGGCTGCGGCTGTTCCACGTCGCGGGCGACCGGCTCTACCTCGTCCCCCGGTACTGGGCTCCCTGGAACGGGCGGATGTACATCGTCGACGAAGGCGACCGCGGCCTGCGGCTGGAGTACGTGAGCGGCAGCTCCCTGCGAGCGACCGAATGCCCGTGAAGAGCCATGTGGGCGTCGCCGCGGGCCACATAGGCGTGCGACCGCGCTCAGAGCCCGAGTTCGCTCAGCCGGGTCTCGTAGTCGAGGGTGAGGTCCTCCTGGTCGCCCGTCGGCTCGTCCCACATACGGGTGAGTTCCGACTTGACCGTGGAGGGCAGGGCCTCGTAGCGGTCGCCCCAGGTCTCGGAGCCCGGCATCCAGTAGCCGACCACCTTGAACCGGTCGGCGGGCAGGCCGAGTTCCTTGCGCAGGTAACGACGCACCTCACGCAGCGCGTTGGTCTGTCCCGCGACCCACACGTACCCGCCGGTGAGGTCGGTGCCCGCGGGCACCTGGGCGGCCACGAGCTCCGCCAGCCGGCAGGGGCCGTGTCCATTGCCGCCGTACTTCCAGGTCAGGTGGTCCCCGGGGCGCAGGGACAGGTCCTGACGTGACGCGGCGCCCGGGACCTCCACCGCGACCCTGCTGCGCACCCCGTCGGGCGTCTGCTCCAACAGGCGTGCCAGCGCGGGCAGTCCGGTCAGGTCGGAGACGAGCACCTGGTGTCCGAGGTCGGCGGGCGCCTTGTAGAGGCCGGTGGGCGAGGTGAGGCCGACCGGGTCGCCGGGGCGCGCCCCGAGGGCCCACTCCGATGCCACTCCGTGGTCGTGGGCGACGAAGTCGATGTCGATCTCACCGGCGTCCGGGCGGACCGCTCGGATCGTGTAGGTCCGCATCGGCGCGGTGGGGCGGCCCTCAGGGGTCTGCCAGCCGCCGTCCGGGAGGGCGTCCGGGAGGGAGAGGTCGTGGCGGTCCGTGCCGTGCGGCAGGAAGAGCCGGACGTACTCGTCACCGACGCCGGTCGATACGAAGCCGGCCAGGTCGCCGCCGCCGAGCGTGACACGCACCATGCTCTCGGAGAGCGTGACGACCCGGGCGACTTCGGCGTGGTGGATGGTCATGGGGTTCCTTCGTGTGGGACAGCGGGGGAAGGGGCGGTGGCGGGCGCGGGTGACGGTTGGGGCGGCACCCGCGCGGTGGTGGCGGCCGACCAGAGGTCCGCGTAGGTGCCGCCCGCGGCCGACAGTTCGTCATGGGTGCCGAGTTCGGCCGTGCGGCCGTCGGCGAGTACGGCGATGAGGTCGGCGCGGCGGGCCTGGTGCAGCTGGTGGGCGACGACCAGTGCGGTGCGGTCGCGGGTGACGGACGCCAGTGCCTTGTGCAGTGTCGCGTGGGGTCCCGTGCCCGATTCGGCGGTCGCCTCGTCGAGGACCACCACCGGTGGATCGGCCAGCAGGACCCGGGCCAGGGCCAGATGCTGCACGGCGGCCTCGTCGAGGGGGACGCCGTCGGCGCCGACACGGGTGTCGAGCCCGTCGGGCAGGTCGAACGCCCAGTCGGCGCCGCAGCCGCGCAGCGCCGAGGCCATCTCCTCCCTGCTCGCGTCCGGACGGGCGAGGGTGAGGTTGTCGGCCAGGGTCCCCCGGAACAGATGGGTCTCCTGCGTGACCAGATAGGCGCCGCGCGAGCGGACGGCGGACGTCCCGCCGAGCAGGACCTCGCCGCTCTCCGGCGTGGTGAGGCCCGCGACGAGATGCGCCAGAGTGCTCTTGCCCGAGCCGCTGGCACCGACCAGCGCCATGGTCGTGCCCGGCGTGATGCGCAGGGACACCTTGTCCAGCGCGGGCCGCCCGCCGTAGGCGTAGGACACCTCGCGCACCTCCACACCGGCGCCGGACGCGGACCCGGCGGGCTCCGGTCCGCCGGTCGCCGGAGTCCGGGTCGTGAGGCCGACCAGGCGGGACAGGCCGACCGTGGCCCGCTGGACGTCGTCGAGGCTGCCCAGGACGGCGCCGATCGGCCCGAACAGCCGGTGGAAGGCGAGGGCCGCCGCGGTGGCCGTGCCCACGGTGATCTCGCCCGCCGACAGGAGGGCGAACCCGGTCGCGAGGACGGCGGACAGGCCGAGGAACTCCGCCGTGTTGAGGCCGCCGACGAAGGCGTTGCGCAGCCGGACTCCGTCGCGCTGGCGGGTGATGGCCCGTTCGCTGCGCTCGGCGACCTGGGTGAGGACCCGCTCCTGGTCGCGGTGGGCGCGTACGGTGTCCGCGCCGTGCACCGCTTCCAGCACGGACTGCCCGCGCTCGGCCTCCAGCAGCCGGATGTCCCGGTAGACGGGCCGGGAACGGGTCAGGAACCTGCGCGTGACGAGGACGTGCACGGGCAGGCCGAGCATCCCGGCCAGCGCCAGCCGCGGGTCCAGTACGGCGAGCGCGACGACCGTCAGCCCGATGGCCAGCGCACTGTCGAGGAGGTCCGGCAGCAGGTCGGAGGCGGCCTCGGAGACCGACTCGACGTCCCGGGTGACCCGCGAGACCACATCGGAGGTGCCGGAGGCCTCGATCCGCTCGGGCGGCAGCCGCAGCGCCGTCGCGAAGGCGTCCTCGCGCAGTGTGGCCAGCGTGGCCTGGGAGACGGTGGTGAGCAGTCGGCCGCCGACCAGTCCGAGCAGCGCCGCCAGGGCGGTGGCCAGCCCCAACGCGACGCCCAGGAGGACGACGTGAGCGGTTCCGGCGTCGTCCAGGACGGCGTCGACGATCGCGCCGAGCAAGGGCGGAGCCGTCACCGCCGCCGCCGCGCCCGCGGTGAGCGCGGCGGCGGCCGACACGGCCCGCACCCGGTGAGGCCGTAGCCGCCGCAGGATCTCCCGGCGGGTCAGCCGGGCCTCGGCCACCGGAAGCACGGCGGAGGAGGAGTGTGTCATCGGTGGGCCTCCGGAAGAGCGGCTGCGGTGCTGAGGTCGACGACCCGGTCGCACGCGGCCAGCAGCAACGGGCTGGTGGTGATGAGCAGGACGGCGCCGTCGGTGCGGCGCAGCCGCTGCGCCACCCGCCGTTCCGTGACGGGGTCCAGGGCGCTGGTGGGGTCGTCCAGGACGACGACGGGCGCGCCGCTGTGCAGGGCGCGGGCCAGCAGGAGCCGTTGGCGCTGCCCGCCCGACAGGGCCCGGCCCCGCTCGCCCGCCTCGCCCTGGCCGCCGTCGCGCCGCTCGAACAGGTCGTCCACCAGCGCGGCCCTCAGGATCGCCGGGTCCGGTTCGCCGCCGTCCGGACGGATGTTGGCGCGCAGACTGCCCGAGAACACCGTGGCGTGGTGCGGCGGGGCCAGGACATGGGAGCGTACGGCGTCCGGACCCAGGTCGACGGCGTCGGTGCCCGCGACGAGCAGCTCCCCGCGCGGCAGCGGCACCCGGTAGCCCAACCGGTCGCACAACTCCCTTGCGTGGGAGGGGCGTTCGGGGACGATGCCGAGCAGTTCGCCGGTGCGCAGCCGTACGACGGGACCGCCGGGGCCTGCCGGGGTCCAGTGCAGCGCCTCTTCACCTCCGGCAGGCTCGCCCGCGGGGCGGTTCAGCGGGGGGACGAGGGCGGGCCGGTCCAGGAGGTCGGCCAGTCGCCGTGCCGAAGCCCGCTTGTGGGCCCAGTTCGCCGAGAACGTGCCGACGTGCGCGATGGCACCCTGGAGGTACTGGGCCAGCCCCAGTACGGTGACCAGCTGACCGACCGTGAGATGCCCGCGCAGCGCCAGCCAGCCGGACGCGGTGGCGAGCAGGGCCAGGAACAGGCCGGACAGCAGCTTGCTGAGGGCGCCGTAGGTGACCACGGCGCCCGCCGCCGCGACCGCTCCCGCGCGGGAGGCCTCGCTGGCGGCCCGGTAGCGGCGGTCCGCCTCGTCGCGGGCGTGCATCCCGGTGAGGACCCGCAGCCCGGTGATCATGTCGGTGGCGACCTCCCCGGCCTCCGCCGCCGCCCCCTGTTCGGCCAGCCCTCGCGCCTCCAGCGGCATCGACACCCGCCGCATCAGCAGCAGCACGGCGACCACCCCGACGACGACGGCGGCGGCCAGCGGCGCGGAGATCAGCAGCAGGGCGACGCAGGCGGTGAGTACGGCGGTGACGGTCGAGGCCTGCTGGACGACGCTCCAGGAGACCCCGGCGACCCGGTAGGTGTCGGAGGAGACGAGGGACAGCGTCTCGCCGGGACCGGGACGCTCGCGCAGGCCGTGCGGGTCGAGGACCCGGCGCAGGGCCCGCTGGCGCAGTGCGTGTTCGCCGTGGCCGTAGACGGTCACCATGGCGGCGGAGGCCCGCTGCCACGACCAGGACAGCACGAGGAACGTGGCCGCGAGCACGGCGAGCCAGCCGGCCAGCGCGGTCGCGTCGCCCGGGGCCAGCGCGCGGTCCACCACCACACCGACGAGCACCGGGATCAGTGCCTCGCACGCCTCGTGGGCCATGAACGCGAGGGTGGTCAGGACCAGCATCCGGGCCCGCCCCTGGCGAAGGAGCGCGAGCCGGTAGAGCGCGGAGACGGTGTCCCCGGAGGAGCGGGGGGTGAGGGGGGCGGTCTTCTTCTGTACGTTCACGATCTGCGACTCGCATACTGCCGGGCCAGCAGCCAGGCCAGATAGACGCCGCCCACGCTGACGGTGACCACGCCGACGGGCAGGTTCACGCGCTGGGCGACATGGTCGGAGGCGACCAGGACGGCCGCGCCGGTGAGAGCGGTGGGGACCACCCGCAGGGAGCCCGCGGTGCGGGTCAGCCGTTGGGCGATCTGCGGGGCGGCGAGCGCCACGAACGCGATCGGCCCGGCGCAGGCCGTGACCAGCGCGGTCAGCGCCACGCCCACCACGGTCGCGGTGAGCCGCGTGCGGCGCGCGTCGACACCGAGGGCCACCGCCGTGTCGTCCCCCATCTCCAGTTGCCCCAGGGGGCGCGCGACGAGAACCGCGCAGAGCATCAGCGGGACGAACACGACGAAGGCGGGCTTCAGTTGGGAGAAGCCGAGATCGCTGAGAGATCCGGCGCCCCAGGTCGCGGCGAGCATCGCCTGCTGAGGGCTGACCGACAGCATCATCGTCGAGGTGAGCGAGCTGAGGAACGCGCCCACGGCGATCCCGACGATGATCAGCCGGAACGGGTGCAGGCCCTTGCGGTACGCCAGCAGGTAGACCAGGAGCGCGCTGAGCGCCCCGCCGATCAGCGCGCCGGACGCGAGGGCGAGATAGCCGGTGCTGCCCAGCGCGAGCAGGACGACACTGGCTCCGGTGTGGGAGCCCGCGGAGAAGCCGATCACGTCGGGGGAGCCGAGGGGGTTCCTGGTCAGGGACTGGAAGATCGCCCCGCTCACCCCGAGCGCCGCCCCGCACAGCAGGCCGAACAGCAGCCGTGGCAGCCGCCAGTCGACCACGACGAGCCGGTCGGCCGGCGCGGCGGCCGGATCGACGAGGGCGTGGACGACCTGGGCCGGGGTGAGTGCGATCGAGCCGGTGCCCAGCGCGAGCACCCCCACCGCTGAGGTCACCGCGGCGAGCAGCGCGCAGACGACGACGGAGCGGTGGTCGACGCGCACCGAGAAGCGGCCCGAGGCCCAGACGGAGCGGCGCCGCCCGGTACCGGAGACGCGCGGGAGCGAGGTCACAGGGAGCTCACCTTCCGGCGGCGCACCAGCACCACCAGCACGGGAGCGCCGACCAGCGCGGTGACCAGCCCGACCCGCAGTTCACCGCTCGGCAGGACGATCCGTCCCACGATGTCCGCGACCAGCAGGAAGCACGGGGCGACGAGCACGGTCAGCGGCAGGATCCACCGCTGGTCGGGCCCGACGAACCAGCGCACGGTGTGCGGGACCATCAGCCCGACGAAGGAGATCGGCCCGGCCACCGCGACAGCCGTCCCGGCCAGCAAGGTGATCGCGACGACGACCGTGACCCGGGTGAGCGTCAGACGGGTGCCCAGCGCGCGGGCCGAGTCGTCGCCCAGGGCAAGCGCGTTGAGCGACCGCGCGGACGCCAGACCCAGCAGCACACCGGTGGCGATCAGGGGCAGGGCGACCGGCAGGATGTCCAGGCTGCGCCCGCCGATGGAGCCGACGCCCCAGAACCGCATCACATCGAGTGTGGCGGTGCTCTTGAGGACCAGGGCGGAGGTGACGCCGCTGCACACCGCGCTGAACGCGACGCCCGCCAGGGTGAGTTTCACGGGGCTGGCCCGGTCGGCGCCGATCGCGCCGAGGGCGTACACCAGGACGGTCAGGACCAGCGCCCCGCCCAGCGCGAACCAGAGGAACTGGAAGGCGCCGCCGAGGACGGCGACGGCGAAGGTGACGGCCAGACTGGCGCCTGCGTTGACCCCGAGGATGCCGGGATCGGCGAGCGGGTTGCGGGTGAACGCCTGGATCAGGGCTCCGCTCAGACCGAGGCAGACACCGGCCAGCACCCCGATCAGGGTGCGCGGGACGCGCAGTTCCCGCACCATCAGATGCTCGTCGGAGTCGTCGAAGTGGAACAGCGCGTCCCACACCGTGCCGGGCGCGATGGTGCGCGCCCCGACCATGACGCTGAGGACGCAGGACGCCAGCAGCAGCGCCACGCAGAGGAGCAGGAGCAGCGGACGGTGGCGCCCGGCCCGGGCCGCCGCCGCGTCGGTGCGCGGCAGCGGCCGGGCGGGTGCCGGCGTCCGGGGCGGGCCGCCGGTCGGCGGCGGGGCGGGTGCGGTCGTCATCGTCTTCTCTGGGAGCACGGCACGGGGGAGGGGCGTACGACGGTCAGGAGCCGTCGTTGCCCTTGCCGGACACGGCGTCGGCGAGCATGGGCACGTACCGCTCGAGAGCCCAGGGGATGGACAGCACGGACGGACCGCTGGTGGCCATGCCGAGCGTCGGGTCCTGGATGAAGGCGTAGTGCTTGCCGGCCATCGGCGCCCAGCGGCCGAAGACCTTGTCGTCGAGCGTGTACTTGATGTCCTCGGGGCCGTTGGCCCAGGCCACGAAGATGTCCGCCTCGATCGTGTCGAGCTTCTCCAGGCTCACCGCGCCGTACCAGTTGGTTCCTTCGACGGTGGACAGGATGCTGGACATCGACGGGGTGTTCTCGAAGCCGATCTCGGTCAGCAGCCGCACCCGGGCGTCGTAGTCGGCGTAGAGACCGACCTCGGTCGCGCCGGAGGACAGGGCGGTCCCGTAGGTGAAGGACTTGCCCTCGAACTCAGGGTGGTCCTCGGAGACCTGGGAGAGCTGACCCTTCACGTCGGTGACGAGCGCCGCGGCCTTGTCCTTCTCGCCCAGCGCGGTACCGATGGTGGTGGTCATCTCCTGCCAAGTACCGCCGTCCCACGCCTTCTTGAGGTACGGCAGGGTCGGGGCGATCTCCGACAGGCGCTTGTACTGCGCCTCGGTGATGCCGGAGTAGAGGCCCAGGATGAGGTCGGGCTTGAGGGAGAGGATCTGCTCGTAGTCGAACTCGCCGGAGTCGGCGTACTTGAGGACCGTGGGCAGTTCGTCGCCGTTCTTCTTCACCTGGGCGCGGAACCAGGGGGTGTAGCCGTCCTTGTCCCCGCCCCACTGCTCGTCCACGCCCACCGGCGTGGTCCCCAGGGCCGCGGCCACGTCGAGCGACATCCAGCTGACCGCGACGACCCGCTTCGGCTTGGACGGGATGGTCGTGCTGCCGTGGCCGTGCTTGAGCGTCACCGGGAAGCTCGCCGAGGCGGCTGCTTTCCCGGTGCTCGCGCTGGACGCCGTACCGCCGCCGCAGCCGGCCAGGACGAAGACCGCGCAGACGGCGAGGGCGAGAGCGCGGATCAGTGCGCCCGGACCGCTCGTGTGCCGGATCGGCAGGGACATGGTTCTCCTCGGATCTGATGTGCCGGGCACCTCACGGGTCGGTCGATACAGCTCCGACCAGGGAAAATGAGGTAACCCTTACCTGCCGTGAACGCTAAGGGGCGTGACGGCTCCCGAGGTGCGCGTTCCGGCCGTTGCGTGTCGCGGATCGGCCATCACGTGTCGGTGCCGCCGCGGGCATACACCGTCGGGCTCATCCCGCACACCCGGCGGAAGGCGGCGGAGAACGCGCTGGTCGTGGAGTACCCGCAGCGGTGGGCGACCAGGTTCACGGAATGACCGCGGGCCAGCAGCCCGGTCGCGGCGGACATCCGCACCAGGGCGCGCCAGCGGGTGAAGGACATCCCGATGTCGTCGCCGAAGACACGGGCCACGGTCCGGACGCTCAGCGCGTGCCGGCCCGCCCACTCCTCCAGGGACGTGTCGCTCTCCGGCGTGCGCATCACGTCCTCGGCGAGCGCCCGGATACGCCAGTCCCGCGGCACGGGCACCTCGATCGCCGGGGACGGGTCGGGCTCCAGCATGTCGATCAGGACCCGCTGGGTGCGCAGCCGCAGTTCGTCGGGCATCGACGTGACATCGAGATGGATCAGCATCTCCCGCAGCGCCCGGCTCACCCGCAACGCGGTGACGGACCGCCAGCAGGAGAGGGCGGCCGTGGCGGTGACGTACGTGTAGCAGCCGATGCCGCCCGGATCGACGGACGAGGCGTGTGCCGTGCCGGGCGGGATCCACAGCCCCTGCCCGGGCACGAGCCGCCGAATCGCGCCACGGGTATGCACGAGAACGGTCCCCGCGTGCGCCCAGGCCACCATCGGGTCCGCGTGGGTGTGCACGTCCCGCAGGGTGGGCCCGTGCGGGACCGATCCGTCGAGCACGGCGGTGGTCAGGAGATAGGGCGCACGGACGACGGCCCCGCCGTCGACCGGCTCGTCCCAGCCGGAGGGGACCGGTACCGGTGGCTGGGTGTCCCGTCGGGCGGGGAGAAGAAGTGACGCTGACATTAGGTGAGCCTAACCTAAATTAGGCGGGTCTCCTGGATCCGTCACGCGGGAACTTCGCGCCCCTGTCGGGCGTGAGCGGCGCGGCCCTCGCTCAGAGGATCGCCTCCAGCCCGAAGGTGAAGCGCTCGTCGAAGTTCTGCCGGAGGTGGGGCAGGACGCGTCGCAGTGCCGGGTGTGTGCCGGGGTCGATGGCGTGTGCGAGTCGCTCGTCGTCCTCCTCGGGGGCCGCCTGTTCCTCCTGGGTCAGGCCGAGGGTGAAGTAGGTGACCGTCCAGGCCGTCCAGGCCGCCCGCCGCTCGTCGGCGCCGGCGTTCAGGAGTGCGTCGACGAGGGCGTCGGCGAAACGCAGCGTGTGCGGTTCGGCCGGGTAGGTGCCGGTGACCAGGGCGGCGCCGTCGCGGTGGGCGAGGAGCGCGCGCCGGTAGCGGCCGACGAGTTCGCGGGCGCGGTCCCGGGCGGCGTCGGGGAGGTCGTCGTAGCCGATGCCTGCGAGAACGGCGTCGGCCATGAGTTCCAGCATTCGCGCCTTGGTCTTCACGTGCCACAGCACGGTGTTCATCCGTACGCCGAGGTGGTCGGCGACCGCGCGGGTGGAGAGGCCGTCCAGTCCACGCTCGTCCAGTACGCGGAGGGCGGCATCGATCACGGCGGTGCGGGTGAGCTGGCCCGCCGCGTCTTCCCTGGCTTGCTTCTTGGTCACTGACCTAGTTTACTGCACACGCTTCGTGTTGGTCACTGACCAAGATGCTGTCCGGAAGGAGAAAGACCATGAACCATCGGGTGGTTGTCGCAGGTGCCGGACCCGTGGGCCTGTGGCTCGCCGGCGAACTGCGCCGCGCGGGCGTCACCGTCGCCGTCATCGAGCCCCGCACCGAACGCGATCCCCGCTCCCGCGCCCTGACCGTGCACCCGCGCACCATCGAGACCTTCGCCTCCCGAGGGGCGCACCAGCCCTTCGTCAGCGAGGGCATACCGCTGCCCGGCGGCCACTTCGGCGCCCTGGACGCCCGCCTGGACTTCCGCCGTCTGCCCAGCCCCTTCCCCTACACCCTCGCCCTGCCCCAGGAACGCACCGAGGCCCTGCTGGAAGCGCAGGCCGCCGACCTGGGCGCGGACATCCTGCGCGGCCGCGAGGTCACCGGCTTCACCGAACACCCCGACCACATCGCCGTGCACACCACCGGACCGAACGGCTCCGTCACCTTCCCGGCGTCCTACCTGGTGGGCTGCGACGGCGCCCGCAGCACCGTGCGCACCGCCGCCGGCATCGGCTGTCCCGGCACCCCGTCCACCGTGCTCGGCTGGCTCGGCGACGTCGTCCTGGACGACCCGCCCCCGCCCGGCCACAGCTCCTTCGGCCCGGCCGGCGCCCTCATGGCCGTTCCCCTGCCCGGCGGCATCCACCGCCTGGTCGGCATCACGCCCCGCGACCTGACCACGACCTGGCCCGGCGACCTCACCCTGGACGAACTGCGCGAGAACGTCACCTCCATGGCAGGCGCCGACTTCGGGATGCGTGACCCGGTCTGGCTCTCCCGCTACGGCAACGCCACCCGCCTCGCCGACCAGTACCGCAAGGGCCGCGTTTTCCTTGCCGGCGACGCCGCCCACCAGCACTTCCCGGCCGGGGGAGTCGGCATGAACGTCGGCATCCAGGACGCCGCCAACCTGGCCTGGAAGCTCGCCGCGACGCTCAACGGCTGGGCCCCCGACGGCCTGCTGGACACCTATCACGCCGAACGCCACCCGGTCGGCGCCGACCTCACCGCCACCAGCCGTGCCCAAGTGGCCCTGATGACCGCGTTCACCCCCGAGGGCGCCGACCTGCGTGGCCTGCTCGCCCGGCTGATCACGGCTCTGCCCGACCTCAACGACCGTCTGGCCGCCCAGGTCAGTTCCCTCGCCGTCACCTACCCGCCCACGACCCCGGGCGCCCACCGGCTGACCGGCACCCGTGCGCCCGACCTCGCCCTCGGCGACACCAGCCTGTTCGCCCTGCTGCGCGTCGACCGCCACCTCCTGCTGGACCTCACGGGCAGCCACCGCCTGGCCGGGTTCGTCCGCCCCGGACTGCACGTCCACGCCGCCGCCCCGCACCGGTCCCCGACCGGCTTCGCCGACGTCCGCGCCCTCCTCGTCCGCCCCGACGGTCACCTCGCCTGGGTCGGTACCGAACAGGACGACACCGCCCTCACCGACAGCCTCACCGAGGTCCTCGCCACCACACACCGCACAGGAGCCGCCCGGTGAGCGTCCAGCGCCTCGATCCGCCCGGCCTGCCCGCCGTACCCGGCCTCATCAGCCAACTCGTGGTCACCACCGGCCGGCGGCTCGTCCACCTCTCCGGCCAGGTCGCCCGGGACGGCCGAGGCAACCCCACCGGCGGCGACCATGCCGCCCAGGCCGCCGTGATCGCCCGCACCATCGACCTCGCGCTCACTGCCGTCGGTGCGAGCCGCGACGACATCGTCAAGGAGGTGATCTACGTCGTCGACTACACGCTCGACGTCCTGCCGGCCGTCCTGGACGCTCTGCGCGAGGGCACCCGCACCGCACCCGCCAGCACGCTCGTCCCCGTCACCGCCCTGTTCGCCCCCGGATACCTCATCGAGGTCGACGTCACCGCGGCCGTCCACCAGTTGCCGTGCCCCTGACTCGCTCGACGCCTTCGTAGCGGACGGTCTGGTCGCCGTCGTGCTGCCGGCAGTTGTGCTGGAACTCGACCTCCAGCTCCGTGCCGTCGGCGCCACGGACGGCCCGAAGCGTCAGGTCCTTCACGCACGGCGTGCCGCGGAAGCCGTACTGCCCTGTGTGGGTGGAGAACGGCGTGCCCTGGGCGAGGCGTCACGGCATGGGTGACGGCTCGCCCAGGGCATGGTCCCGTTCAGTGACCCCGTGCGATCCAGGCGTCCAGGTCCGGGCTCTCGGTGCCGATGGTGGTCGACGGGCCGTGGCCGGTCAGGACGGTGGTGTGCGGGGGCAGGGTGAGGAGGCGGTCCCTGATGGAGCGGATGATGGTGGGGAAGTCGGAGAACGACCGGCCCGTGGCGCCGGGTCCGCCCGCGAACAGGGTGTCGCCGGTGAGGACGGTGTTCAGCTCCGGCACGTGGAGGCTGATGGCGCCCGGGGTGTGGCCCGGCGTGTGCAGGACCTCCACCTCCGCTCCGGCGACCGTCAGGCGGCGCTGATCGCAGAGGTAGCCGTCCGGGGAGCGGTCCGGATGGGTCCGGGACCACAGGATGCGGTCGTCGAGATGGATCAGGACCGGGGCGCCCGTCGCCTCGGCCACCTCCGGTGCCGCGTTGATGTGGTCGTTGTGCCCGTGGGTGCACACCACCGCGGTCACCCGGCGCCCGCCGACCGCCGAGACGATCGCCTTCGCGTCATGGGCCGGGTCGATGACGACGACCTCCTCGTCGTCCCCGACGATCCAGACGTTGTTGTCGACGTCCCAGCAGCCGCCGTCGAGGGCGAAGGTGCCGGAGGTGACGACGTGCTCGATGCGCGCGCTCACTCTCAGAACACCACCACGGAACGCAGGACGTCACCCGCGTGCATCTTCTCGAAGGCCTTCTCCACGCCGTCCAGGGGGATCGTCTCGGTGACGAAGGAGTCCAGGTCGAGACGCCCCTGGCGGTAGAGGTCGATCAGCATCGGGAAGTCGCGGGACGGCAGGCAGTCGCCGTACCAGGAGGACTTCAGGGCGCCGCCGCGGCCGAAGACGTCCAGCAGGGGCAGCTCCACCTTCATGTCGGGGGAGGGGACCCCCACCAGGACGACCGTCCCCGCGAGGTCGCGGGCCTCGAACGCCTGCCGATAGGTCTCGGGACGGCCCACCGCGTCGATCACCACGTCCGCGCCGAAGCCGTCGGTCAGCGCGCGGATCGCGGCGACCGGATCGGTACCGGAGGAGTTGACGGTGTGGGTCGCCCCGAACGTCCTCGCCAGTTCGAGCTTGCGGTCGTCGAGGTCGACGGCGATGATCCGGCCGGCACCCGCGAGGTGCGCCCCGGCGATCGCGGCGTCACCGACACCACCGCACCCGATCACGGCGACGCTCTGTCCCCGGGTCACCGGAGCCGTGTTCAGGGCGGCGCCCAGGCCCGCCATCAGGCCGCAGCCAAGGAGCCCGGCGGCCTCGGGACGCACCTCGGGCACCTTGGTGCACTGCCCGGCGGCCACCAGGGTCTTCTCGGCGAAGGCGCCGATCCCCAGAGCGGGGGCCAGCTCCGTGCCGTCGGCGAGCCGCATCTTCTGCGTGGCGTTGTGGGTGTCGAAGCAGTACCACGGCTGACCCCGCCGACACGCCCGACAACGGCCGCACACAGCACGCCAGTTGAGGATGACGAAGTCGCCCGGGACGACCTCCGTCACCCCCGCGCCGACCTCCTCCACGACGCCTGCCGCCTCGTGGCCGAGCAGGAAGGGGAAGTCGTCGCCGATCGCGCCCTCCCGGTAATGCAGGTCGGTGTGGCACACCCCGCAGGCCAGGACCTTGACCAGCGCCTCGCCCGGACCCGGGTCCGGCACGACGACGGTCTCCACCGAGACGGGCGCACCCTTGTGACGGGCCACGACACCCTGGACTTCGTGAGACATGACTGTGTTCCTCGCATCGATGGACAGTGCGGGTGGGGCGCGTCCGAGGGGATGGCCGACGACTCCGCGAAGGGGGAACCCGCGGAAGCGCACCCCGGCCCACGACCATCCTGCTGCCCGGATGGGTAGCCGTCAGCCAACCTTCGGGGCACCTCACCCACCCGTTCGGGTAGGTGGGGAACGGGTGGGTCGGGATAGATTGCGTGACATGACCACCCATCCCGCCGGTGAGAGCGCCGTCGCCGCGATCCGGCACGCCGGCACCGTGGCGACCTCGACCCTCCTGGAGATCGCCCCACGGCTTCACTCGGCGATCGGCGCAGCGCTGCCCCACCGGGCGCTCACGGTGTTCACGGAGGACTGCACCGGCCGACCCCAGAAGAGGGCCGGCGACCCCGAGATCACCGAGCGCATCACGATCGCCGAGCTGGACGCCGTACGGCGTGGGCTCACGGCGCCGCGCTGGTCGGGCGACGCCGTCATCGCGGCGCGGCAGCGGCCCGTGACCGTGTTCCGCGCCGACACGGGAGCGATCCTGGTGCTGTGCGAGCCCGGCCGGCCCGAGGACCCGTCCGCCGAGGAGTGCGCCGCGGCGCTGTGGGAGATCGCGGCGACCCGCATCGGCCAGCAGGTCGCCGAGGCGCGCCCCGACTACCTGCGGGAGTCTCGGGCCGCCTCCAGCGAGAGGCTGCGGGTCACCGCCGAGCTGACCGACCGCCACCAGACCGACCTCGAATCGCTGCTCGCCACCCTGCGCAGCCGCGACCTGGACGACGCCCGGGCCAGGGCTCTGGCCACGGACCTCGCCGCCGGTGCCCTCGTGCGGTCCAGGAGCGGAAGCGACCTGGTCGCCTCGCTGGCCGAGGAACCCGTCTCACGGGCGTTCGAGCGGCTCAAGGGCGAACTGCGACCCCTCAGCCGCCACGGCGCCGTGCGCGTGGAGTTCTTCGACCCTCCGGTCGACGGTCGCGCGCTGCCGGGCGAGGTGGCCCACGCGGCCCGCGCCATCGTCCGCAGCGCGGTGCTCCTGATGAGCGACCAGGAGGGCGTGACACGGATCCGCGTCCAGTGGAACTGCGACGGCGCGAACCTCCTCGTCGCCGTGCGCGACGACGGCCCCGGCCGCATCGACGACAGCCTGCCCGCCGTGCGTCAACTGGCCGTCCGCGCCACCGCGTTGGGAGGGCGCCTCGATGTGGACGCCGTGGCGACGTGGGGCTCCGAGTTCGATGTGAGGATTCCCCTCGACCCGCCCGACACCTCGGCCACCGCGGCGGCGCGGAACTGGAACCTCGCTCCCCGCGAGACCGACGTCCTCAGGCTCCTCGCCGCCGGACGCCGCAACCGGCAGATCGCGGCCGAACTCGGTATCAGCGAGAACACCGTGAAGTTCCACACCAGCCAGCTCTACCGCAAGCTCGCCGTCACCTCACGGGCCGCGGCAGCCGTGGTCGCCGTCGAGGCGGGCCTTGTCGAGGGCGTTGGAGCGCCCGTGGGCGGCGATGCCGTCGGAGCGTGACGGCTCCGGACCCGGGAGGGCCGCAGCCGTCGGCGCGGGCTGCCGCGAGGTCACGCCGACTCCGGATCCGCGAGGGCGGTGGCCGCCGGTCCGGGCCGCCACGAGATCCGCCGACCCGGTGGGGAAATCTGTTCGCATCGCCGTAGGCGGCTTCGTAGGATCTTCGCGCGAGGCGGCGCCGCGATGGCTGCGCGCTCGACCGAGAACCCCGGAGAAGCGCATGCGCCGTCGTCTTGTCCTCACCGCTGCCGTCACACTGGCGTGTGCCGGTTGCTCCCTGTCCGGCGCCGGAAGCGGCGACCGTGCCACGAGCGCTTCACCGGCGTCCGCTTCGTCGACCAGCCCTCGCTCCGCCGTGCGGACGGCCGTAGCGGCCCTTCGCCGGGACAGTGCCTCGTTCCGGCAGGAGATCGAGCTGCGTGACGGCGGCCAGGAGTACGGCCTCACCGTCACCGGCGGCTTCGACTTCGCGGCGGACAGCGGCCACTTGACGGTCGACCTTCCCGGCGGCGCCATCGATCACAGCGACGAGGTCTTCGCGGACGGCAAGATCTACATCAGCGCGGCCGAGGGGGCCGGAGAGGACGCCTGGGGTGTCATGGCCCGGGAGGAGGCGCAGGCCCACTATCTGCTGCGGGCCCCGCTCAACGACCCCGAGCACGTCCTGAAGCAGATCGCCGCGATGCGCGAGGTCTCCATGGAGGGCGAGGACGACGTCCGGGGCGTACGCGCGGTGCACTACCGCGGCATCCTCGACCACCGGACCGCCACGTTGGACATGGCCCCGGACGTCCGGGCGAACACGGACCAGGCGCGCGACGCCCTGGGCGCCGACCTACCGATCTTCGCGGACGCCTGGATCGACACCCGGGGGCGCCTGGTGCGGACCCGTATGAACCTCAACCTGTCCGGTACGCAGGTGACGACGACCATGACGCTGTCGGACATCGGCGAGCCGGTCCGTGTCACCGTCCCGCGAGCCGCGGACGCGGTCCCGGTCACCGGGGCCCGAGGAATCCTGAGCGGATGAGCGGGGCCCGCTGTCCGCGCCTCAGGCCGTGGACGGGGGCACGGGGAACAGCATGCAGCTGCTGGTGGCGTGGGCCAGCAGGCGGTCGTTCTCGTCGACGAGCCTGGCCTCGGCGAGTGCCGTCTGGCGGCCTCGGCTCACGACCGTGCCGATGGCCCGGACCCTGCCGGTGTCCGCGGTGATCCGCTTGAGGAACTTCACGCTCAGGTCGAGCGAGGTGTAGCCCGTCCCGGGCGGGAGGGTGGACTGCACGGCGCACCCGGCCGCCGAGTCGAGCAGGGTGGCGTACACGCCGCCGTGGACACTGCCGATCGGGTTGTAGTGCTCCTCGCCGGGCGTGATCGAGAAGACCGCCCGGCCCTCGTCCACCTCGTCGAGAGTGAAGTCGAGGGTGGCCGCGATGGGCGCCGCGGGGAGCTTCCCCGACCGGACCTCGCGCAGGAACTCCAGGCCCGAGGCCTGCCCCACCGCACCGGCGGTGATCGAGGGGTCGCCCCACTCGTACGTGCGTGACCGTCCCATGACCCGGCATCCTCTCAGCTGGCTTCGTTGATTGAAGCTAGCCCGGACCCTCTCTGACTGTCAAAGGAGAAGTCGGCCTCTAGCATGAAGGGATGGAGTGGCTTGAGGTCAGCACGGAGAACTGTCCCGTCCAGCGCACACTCGACCTGGTCGGCGAGAAGTGGACGCTGCTGATCGTGCGCGATGTGGCCTGCGGCGTACGCCGGTTCGACGACTTCCGGCGCCACATCGGCCTCTCGGAGGCGGTCCTGAGCGACCGGCTGCGCAAGCTCACCGCGGCCGGGATCCTGACGACCGTCGCCTACCGGGAACCGGGCAGCCGGTCCCGCAACGAGTACCGGCTGACTCCGAAGGGCTGGGATCTGTGGCCCGTGCTCGTCGCGCTGCGGCAGTGGGGCGACACCTACGCCGCGGACCCGGAGGGCCCGGTGATGGACATGCGGCACGCCGAGTGCGGGACGCCGGTCCGGGCCGTCGTCGAATGCCCGGCCGACCGTGTCGCCCTCACCCCCAGGGAAGTCGTCGCCCGGCCCGGTCCTGGGGCGCGGCGACGAGTGTGAGGCGCAGGGGTCGGCCGCGTGCGTGTGAGGAGCACGGGTGTGCGTCTCCCCCCATGCCTCCGCGGACGGCCGGTCCTGGAGGGCGCGCATGCAGGGGGCGTCATCGAAGAAGGCCGCGAGACCCCTCGGCGAAGTCACCCCCGGAGCGCGACGCGACCAGCGGAAGCCGTCGCCCTCCCCCGCAGGGCGACTTCGGCGACGACGCTCCGGCCCGGTGAGGGGGACGCGGCCCCGGAAAAGCCTTTGACGTCCACGCGCCGGGTCGATCAAGGTGTGCGCGCTGCCGAAGCGCGGCAGCACGGGCCGACCGCAGTGGGGGAGCGGGCAACTCGGCCTGGGTGAAGGGGGTTTGGATGATCGTGGTGTCGGCGGCATCGGGTGCGCTCGGGCGGCTCGTCGTGGAGCGGTTGCTGAGCCGTGTCCCGGCGAAGGATCTCGCGGTCGCGGTGCGCTCTCCCGACAGCGTTGCAGCCCTCGCTGCCCGCGGGGTCGAGATCAGACGAGGCGACTACGACGATCCGGCGACCCTCACCAGCGCGTTCGCCAGGGCGGACCGGCTGCTGCTGATCTCCTCCCCGGAACTGGACCCCGCCCGCCGCATCGGCCACCACAGGGCCGCCCTGGACGCGGCCCGCGAGGCCGGGGTCGGTGCGGTCGTCTACACCAGCTTCCTGGATGCCGACACGAAGCCCGACGGACTCACCGAGGCGCACCACGTCACCGAACAGGCCTTGCGGGACAGCGGCTTGAACCACACGGTGCTGCGCCACCCCTTCTACAGCGAGGCGTTCCTCAACCCCGGGCTGCGCACGGCCGTCGCCGAGGGGGAGCTGTGGGACGGCACCGACGGCAGAGGGATCAACACCGCCTCGCGCGCCGACCTCGCCGAGGCGGCTGCCCGGGTGCTCACCGAGGACGGTCACCTCGGCCGTTCCTACGACTTCACGGGGACCCTGTGGACGTATCCCGAACTCGCCGAGGTCCTCACGCAGTTGTACGGCGAGCCCGTGCGGATTCGGCAACGCGCCGAGCCCGCCGCCGGCATACAGGGCTGGCTGGAACTCCAGATCCGGTCCGGAGCCCTGGAGCGCCGGACCGAGGACCTGGGCCGGGTGCTCGGCCGCGCTCCGACGGCGTTGCGCCAAGCCGTGCGCGAACTGACGTCGACGGACGGCAGTTGAACGGATTGCCCACGGCTCGTCGCGCATCCAGAGGGGATGACTCGGGTGCGCGACGAGCTGTACAGGTGGGCTACTTGGTGAGCGGGGACAGCTTGGGGTCGTTGGCGTAGGCCTCGGCCGCGTTCTCCTTGGTCACGATGACCGGCGGGAGCAGGTAGGACGGGACGATCTTGACGCCGTTGTCGTACGACTTGGTGTCGTTGATCTCCGGCTTGTCGCCCTTCTGGAGGGCCTTGACCATGTTGATGGTCTCGGCGACCAGCTTGCGCGTGTCCTTGTTGATCGTCGAGTACTGCTCACCGGCCATGATCGACTTGACCGACTCGACTTCGGAGTCCTGGCCGGTGACGACCGGGACCGGCTTGCCCGCGCCCTTGACCGAGGTGAGGATCGCGCGGGCCAGGGTGTCGTTGGGGGACAGAACACCGTCGAGGGTCTTCTTGCCGCCGTAGGCCGAGGTCAGCAGCGAGTCCATGCGCGACTGCGCGTTCTCGGCCTTCCAGCCCTGGGTCGCCGTCTGCTTGATGTCGGTCTGCTTGGATCCGACAACGATGTCTCCCTTGTCGATGAGGGGCTTGAGCACCGACATCGCGCCGTCGAAGAAGACCTTCGAGTTGTTGTCGTCCGGCGAGCCGGAGAACAGCTCGATCGTCCACGGTCCCTTGGCCTTCTTGGCCTTCATGCCGTCGACGAGGGCCTGGCCCTGGAGCTGGCCGACCTTGAAGTTGTCGAAGGCGATGTAGTAGTCGACGTCCTTGGTGTTGGCGATCAGACGGTCGTAGGCGATGACGGTGGCACCGGCCTCCTTCGCCTGGGACACCTGCGTGGCGAGCTGGGAGGCGTCGGTCGCGCCGATGACGATGACCTTCGCGCCCTTGGTGACCATGGAGGAGATCTGCGACTGCTGGTCGGCGACGGTGGTCGAGGCGCCCGCGTACTGCACGTCGCTCTTGAAGCCCGCTTCCTTGAGGCCGTCGGTGAACAGGTCACCGGCGAGCACCCAGTTCTCCGAGGTCTTGGCCGGCAGGGCCACCCCGATCAGGGAGTCCTTCGCGAAGCCCTTGCCGTCGGCGCTGTCGCTGGAGGTGGAACCCTCACGTTCGTTGGAGCATGCCGTGCCCAGGGTGAGCAGGGCGACGGCGCCGACCGCGGCGATGCTTCTGATGAAAGGTGAGCGCATGGTGGAGTCGAACCCTTCGTGTGGTGCTGGTTGGCTGAGTTGTGCTCCGCCGTCGAGTGCGGCGGTGGTGTGCGGCGCCTTCGGCCGGGGTGCTCGGGCCGGGCGTGCCGGGGCGAGCAACCGGGCACCCGGTTGTCAGGGACCGGGTGCCCGGTCGTCGGGGGAGAGGGTGGACGCGCGCGGCGGGCGGGGCCCGCCGCACGGGGTCGCGGGCTTCAACCGGCGACCTTGGCCGTGTCGTTAGGGGTGTCGGCGGTCGGAGGAGAGGCGTCCTTGGGGGCGGCCGGGGTGTCGTCGCGGCGGAAGGGGTTCATCAGCGCACCGATGATCGAGAACCGGCCCTGGCTCTTGTTGTAGACGTCGAAGGCGACGGCGAAGAGCAGGACGAGTCCCTTGATCATCTGGACCATGTCCGAGCCGATTCCCTCCAGTTGGAGGCCGTTGTTGAGCAGGGCCATCACCAGGCCGCCGACGATGGAGCCGCTGACGGTGCCCAGGCCGCCGGAGACGGCCGCGCCGCCGATGAACACGGCCGCGATGGCGTCCAGTTCCCAGCTCAGGCCGTCCTGCGGGCCGGAGGCGGCGGACCGCGCCACGAAGATCATGCCTGCCAGTGCGGCCAGGACCGACATGTTCATCATGACGAGGAAGTTGACCCGCTTGAGCTTCACACCGGACAGTTCGGCGGCGCGTGCGTTGCCGCCGACCGCGTAGATGTGACGGCCGCCGATGGTGTTGCGGGTGTAGTACGAGTAGGCGAGGACCAGGACGATGAGGATGATGCCGGAGATCGGCAGGCTGGTGCCGATCCGCCCGCCGGCGAAGCGCAGCGTGGCGAAGACGATGACGCCCACCATGACGGCCAGCCGGATCGCCGTGATCCACAGCGGTGCCACGTCCGCCTTCATCTCGCGGCGGGTCCGGCGCGCCGTGAACTCGCGCCACACCACCGCCGCGCAGCCGGCCAGGCCCAGCAGCAGCGTCAGGTTGTTGTAGCCGGTGTCCGGGCCCACCTCGGGCAGGAAGCCGGCGCCGATCTCGCGGAACCCGGAGGGCACCGGAATCGTGTCGGCGTTGCCGATGTACTGGTTGGCGCCGCGGAACAGCATCATCCCGGCGAGCGTCACGATGAAGGCGGGTATGCCGACGTAGGCCACCCAGAAGCCCTGCCACGCACCGATCAGCGCGCCGACGACCAGGCCGAGCAGGACGCCGACCGGCCAGGGGATCGAGTACTCCTGCATCGCCTTGGCGACGACGATGCCGGTGAAGGCCGCGACGGAGCCGACCGACAGGTCGATGTGCCCGGCGACGATCACCATCAGCATGCCGATGGCCAGGATCAGGATGTACGAGTACTGGCTGACGACCGCGATGAGATTGCCGGAGGTCAGGGTCAGACCGTCGGTCGAGATCTGGAACAGGGCGACGATCGCCACCAGCGTGAAGATCATGCCGAACTGGCGGGCGTTGGAGGTGGTGCCTCCGAAGAGATTCTTCTGCAGATCGTTCTTACGGCTCATGAGGTCGGGCTCTTCTTCTCGGCGGTCATCTGCTTCATGAGGAGTTCCGGGTCGGCGTCACCGCGGGCCACTTCACCGGTGATCGTTCCTTCGAACACCGTGTAGATGCGGTCGCACAGGCCGATCAGCTCCGGCAGTTCGGAGGAGATGACGATGACGCCCTTCCCCTGGCCGACGAGCCGCTGGATGATCCCGTAGATCTCGTACTTGGCGCCCACGTCGATGCCGCGGGTCGGCTCGTCGAGGATGAGCAGATCGGGGTCGGTGAACATCCACTTCGCCAGCACGACCTTCTGCTGGTTGCCGCCGGACAGCGTCATGACACCCTCGTCGACGCTGGGAGTCTTGATCCTGAGGCTCTCGCGGTACTCCTCGGCGACACGGTGCTCGCTCACCGGATCCACGACCCCGCGCCTGGCGATCTTCATCAACTTGGCGGCGACCATGGAGGTCTTGATGTCGTCGAGCAGGTTCAGCCCGATCGACTTGCGGTCCTCACTGACGTACGCGAGGCCCTGCCGGATGGCGGCCGACACCGACTTGAGCTGGATCTCCTCGCCGTCCTTGAACACCTGACCGGACATGTAGACGCCGTAGGAGCGCCCGAACAGGCTCATCGCCAGCTCTGTGCGGCCCGCGCCCATGAGGCCGGCGAAGCCGACGATCTCACCGCGGCGGACGGTGAACGACGAGCCCTTGCACACCAGCCGCTCGGAGGAGCTGGGATGGTGCACGGTCCAGTCGCGGACCTCGAAGAACACGTCCCCGATGTCGGGCACGTGGTCGGGGAAACGGCTGCTGAGCTCACGGCCGACCATGCCGCGCACGATGCGGTCCTCGTTGACCCCGTCCGCCTTGACGTCGAGGCTCTCGATCGTGCGCCCGTCGCGCAGGATGGTGATGGAGTCCGCGATCGCCTCGATCTCGTTCAGCTTGTGCGAGATGATGATCGAGGTGATGCCGCGTTCCTGGAAACCCCGCAGCAGATCGAGCAGATGGCGGGAGTCGTCCTCGTTGAGGGCCGCGGTCGGCTCGTCGAGGATGAGCAGCTTCACGTCCTTCGCGAACGCCTTCGCGATCTCCACGAGTTGCTGCTTGCCGACACCTATGTCCTTGATGAGGGTGTCCGGATCCTCCTGGAGCCCGACCTCCTTCATCAGCTCCAGGGCCCGGCGTTGGGCGAGCTTCCAGTCGATGCCGCCGCGCCGGCGCGGCTCGTTGCCGAGGAACAGGTTCTCGGTGATCGACATGCCGGGAACCAGAGCCAGTTCCTGGTGGATGATCACGATGCCGGACTGCTCGCTCGCGCGGATGTCGTCGAACCGGACCTGCTCACCGCGGAAAACGATGTCACCGCTGTAGCTGCCGTGCGGATGCACTCCGCTGAGCACCTTCATGAGCGTCGACTTGCCGGCGCCGTTCTCCCCGCAGATCGCGTGGATCTCGCCGTCCCTGACGGCCAGGTTGACATCGGCGAGCGCGGTCACGCCGGGGAAGGTCTTCGTGATCGACCGCATCTCCAGCAGGGGCGGGGCCTCGGTCACGGGCAGGGCTCCGCGGGGTGCGGGCGGCACGGGGCGCTCTGGGCAGAGGCTTGGGGACCGCAGGGTTGGGTGGACATGGGCTTGCCTCCGTTGGCGCGCTGCTGTGTCTCGTTTTCGGACTGCTACGACTGCGTGCCGGGACGGTAAATCCATTTGCTTTACTAGGTCAATGGGTTCACACAGAATGGCTGTCCAGGACGACAGAGAGGCCGCACGTGCGCCAGGCAGGAACCAACCTCCCCAAGGTCGGCCGGTACAACCGGGCGGTCGTCCTGGACCAGATCCAACTCGCTGACGGCATCAGCCGTGTCGAGATCGCCCACCTGACGGGCCTCACCCCGCAAGCCGTCTCCGCCATCGTGCGCCGCCTCCTCGACGAGGGCATCGTCCGCGAGGACGGCGCCAGCCGCGTGTCCAACGGAGGCAAGCCCCGCACCACCCTGCGGCTCAACGCCGACGCCGGCAGCGCCCTGGGACTGCACTTCGACCCGATCGAACTGACCTGCTGCGCGGTCGACCTGCTCGGACGTCCGCTCCTGGTCAAGAAGCGCCCGACCCCGCCCGGCGTCGACCCGGCCCAAGTGGTCGCGGCCATGACCGAGTTGGTCGCCGAAGTACTCGACGAGGCCGACGTCCCGCGCGACAAGGTGCTCGGCCTCGGCCTCGCCACCCCGGGACCGATCGACCAGGAGCAGGGCATGATCGTCGCCCCTCCACAGCTCGCCCACTGGACCCGTGTACCCCTGCAAAGCCTGCTCAGCGATGCCACCGGACTTCCGGTGACCCTGGACAACGACGCCACGGCCGCCGCCGTCGGTGAACGCTGGTCCGGCGTCGGCCGGGGCGTGGCCAACTTCGCGTACCTCTTCTTCGGTACCGGTGTGGGCGGCGGCCTCATCCTCAACCACCAAGTCTTCAGGGGCGGTTCACTGAACGCGGGAGAGTTCGGCCACTCGACCGTACTGCCCGAAGGGCCCGACTGCTACTGCGGCAACCGAGGCTGCCTGGAAAGCCTCACCAACCCCTCCGCCCTCGTCGCCGAGGTGCACCGAAGACTCACCTCCCGTCCGGAAGAAGGCAGTTCCCTGTCGCAAGCGTTCGACCGGGACCCCGCCTCCGTCGACCACCCCGCCGTCCTGCTCGCCGCGGCGGCGGACGACCCCGTCGCCGCCGCCGTGATCGACGAGGCCGCGGAACACGTCGCCACCATCGCCGTCAGCGTGGTCAACTTCATCGACGTGGACCTCATCGTCCTCGGCGGACACGGCATCGAGCACGTGGAGTCGCGCTACGTCGACGTCGTCTCCGCGGCGCTCAAGAGCAGGCCGCTCTCCCGCAGCATCCGGGTCGTGGAGGCGAAGGCGTCACCCCTAGGAGCCTCCGCCGCCGTGATCGGCGCCGCCGCCCTCGTACTGCACTCGACGTACTCGCCGCAGCTTTCGGCGCTGCTCTCCGACTGAACGGCTCACGGGCGACGCCGACGGCGTGGGTCAGCCGACCGGGAGACCAAGTGGGCCTGAGCGGCTCGGTGTCGGCCTTGTGGCCCTGGGATGTCAGCCCAGGTACGCAGGTGCGACAGCCGAGGCCATGAGTCGGTGGGCCGTGCCGGTGCCGTCGGCGGGGACGGTCCACAGGTCCGAGCCGTAGTCGCCGGGGAGCGCGTAGACGAGGGTGGAGTCGTCGGACCACAGAGCCTGGTCGTCGAGGTCGCGTCCCTCGGCGGTCGCGGACTCCTTCATGGTGCGCAGATCGAGGACGTACAGCCGCCAGGGCGCGTCGGGTGAGGCCCCTTCGACACGCTTCTTGTACGCGACGCGGGTGCCGTCGGGGGAGAGGGAGGGGCATTCGACGTTGCGGTGCAGGGTGGTGAGGGTGCGTGCCTCCAAGTCGCCTCGTACGAGGTAGGTCTTGCCGCCGGTCGCCAGGGTGGCGTAGAAGCGGTTGTCGTCGGCGAAGGTGACGCCCCAGATGTTGATGTCCGCGGCGCGGTAGGTCCGACCGTCTTTGACGACGTGGAACGTTTCCAGGTTGTCGTCGATCGTCCAGGTGCGGGTGTCGACGATGGCCGTGCGGGTGGAGAAGTCGGTGCCCGCGTAGGAGTCCCCGCTGACGAAGACCGTCCAGGCCGCCATGTGCCCCGAGGGCGACACGCGGGCCCGGGTGGGGATGCCCGCGGCCGGGAAGCGGTGCCGCTCGCGCAGGTGCGCGTCGAGGACCACGGCCCGGTAGGTGTCCCGCAGTGTGCCGTGCACCGCTTGCAGGCAGATGCCGGTGCCGGCTGCCGCGTGGAAGCGCAGGCACGTGACGCCCGAGGCGGTACGCGGGCCCTGCGGATCGTCGGCGGGCACGGCGGTCAGCTCGTCACGGTGCGGGCCCCAGGCCAGGTTGCGGACCAGCAACTGCCGTGCGCCGTCCGGCCGGAGGGAGACCGTGCCGGCTCGCACGGCCGGACCGTTCGCCTGCTGCTCGTCGCGCCGGTCCGCACGGTGGGCGGCATGCAGGACGGCCCCGGTGCCGGCACCGGCCAGCAGCAGGAGGGCGGCCAGCAGGATCACCAGACGGGTGGTTCTGGTCATACGGACACCTCGGCGGGGGACGGTTCGTCGGCGGAGCGAAGGACGTAGGCGGCCACGAGCGCGCTGACGGCAAGGGCGACCGCGGTGACGGCCAGCGCGGTGCGCCCGCCCCACAGACTCCAGGCCGCGCCGAAGGCGAGCGAGCAGGCGAACCGGGCCAGGGCCTGACCGGTGCCCACCAACGCCTGCCCGGCGCCCTGGTGCTGTGCCGGGACGGCGCCGGCGGTCGCGGCGGCGAGGACTCCGTCCGTGGCCGCGTAGAAGGTGCCGTGCAGGACCAGGACGGCGGCCACGGCAGGGACACCGTGCCAGGGGGAGAGGACCAGGCCGTAGCCGAGGAGCAGGACGCCGTGACCGGCCAGGAAGAGCCGACGGCGGCTGACCCGGTCGGCGAGGGCGCCGAGCGGGACGGCGAGCAGCAGGAACACGGCGGCGGTGCCCAGGGGCAGCAGCGGGAACAGGTCGGCGGCCAGGTCCCCTTCGCGCTGCACCAGGAGATAGAGGAAGGAGTCGCTGACGGTGGTGAGCCCGAGCAGGGCCGCGCACACCGTCAGCCGGCGCAGCTCCGGGCGGCGCAGCAGCCCGAGGGAGGCGCGGAGCGTCGGCCGGGTCGGCCCGGGCGCAGGCGTGACACCGGCGGCGGTGATCCGGGCGGGCACGAAGAGCACCAGCACCAGAACCCCGAGCACCGCGACGCACGCGCTGACCTCGAAGACCGCGTCGTAGCCGTCCACGGTGGCCCGCAGCACGGCGAAGGCGACCAGCGGACCGAGCAGTGCGCCGGTGGTGTCCATGGCGCGGTGCACCCCGAACGCCCTTCCCCGGTGGGCGGGTTCGGTGGCCAGCGAGATCATCGCGTCCCGCGGGGCGGTGCGCAGCCCTTTGCCGGTGCGGTCGGCCGCGAGGACGGCGCTGATGACGGGGAGGGTGTGGGCGAGCGGCAACAGGGGCTTGCACAGCGCCGACAGGCCGTAGCCCAGGCCCGCCACGACCTTGTGGCGGCGTCCGCCGCGGTCGGCGAGATGGCCGCCGGCCAGCCTGACCAACGCCCCCACACCGTTGTTGATGCCGTCGAGGAGACCGAAGCCCAGCGGCGACAGACCCAGGCCCGCGACGACGTAGAGCGGCAGGACGGCCGTGACCATCTCGGAGGAGACGTCGGTGATCAGGCTGACCGCGCCGAGGGCCAGCACGGTGCCGGGCACGGTGGCCCGCCGCCGCGCCGGACGGGTGTCCGGCTCGGCGGCGGCCTCGGTGCCGCGGGAGTCCGCGAGATACACGGGCGTCAGTTCCAGATGCCGGTGATGTCCGACGCCGAGGCGGCGTTCCCCGCGTGGGCGCTCAGACCGGCCAGGTCCTCCAGCGTGCGCAGGACGTTGTAGTGGTTGTAGGTGGTGGCGCTGGAGCTTCCGGCGGTGACGTGCTCCCCGTAGAAGAGGGTGGGGATGCGGTTGCCGGAGAGCTTGTTGTCCTCGTCGAAGGTGACGGCGAGGATGCTGTTGTGCGTCCGGGCCCAGGTGGCGTACGCCCCGAGGTTGTTCTTGATCCAGGTGTCACCCGTGGAGACCGAGCAGTCGTGCATGTCGCCGCACAGGTCCGGGATGACGAAGGAGACCTTCGGCAGGGTCGTGTAGTCGGCCGGGAACTGGGCGAAGGTCATCGCGGTGTTCGTCGGCACGTTGGAGAAGCCGAACCACGGGTTGTGCTTCTGCGCGTAGTCGCCGCTGCCGCACGTCGTCGAACCCTGGCTGGGCAGCGACTCGTTGTAGCTCTTCCAGGTCTTGCCCGCGGCGATCAGCTCCGAGGCCAGGTTCGCCGCGGACAGGGACCCGACCGACACACAACTGTCGTCCGTGCGGCCCTGGTTGGAGCCGGAGAAGAGCATGTAGTAGTTCGGCTCACTGGGGTGGGTGAGTCCGTAGGACTGCGTGAGGTTCGCGCCACCCGCCTTGAGGGTGTTGTTGAGGTACGGGGCGCTGGAGCTGCCGATCACCTGCGCGTAGGCGTGGTTCTCCATGACCACGACCACCACGTGATCGGGGGTGGGGAGCGCGGCGGCCTGGGCGGTGGGGGTGGTCACGATCCACACGCCGATCGAGGTGGCGGTGAGGGCGAGGGCCCCGGCGAGTGCGGTGAGGGGGTGCCTGGTGCGCTGGGAGGCCTTGACGGCGGTCATGACTGTCCTCCGGACAGAAGGGGCGGGCACGTGTGGGGGGTTGGCGGCGCCGCAACCCTAGAAGCCCCAGGCCGGTACTTCGTGAAGCCCGGACGAACAGTGGAACCCGCGCGGCAAAGATCTGATCAGGCGCAGGCAATGTCCAACCAATGCGTCGCGAGCAGGAGTTGAGACGCCCTTGTAGTCACCAGCCCGTGAGAAGCAGGTGGTTGATGAGCAGGGCCAGTACGGCTTGTGCCGTGAGCCAGGCGCGCGGGCGGGTGAGGAACGCGCAGGCGGGCAGCAGCCACATCGCGAACGGGAGCCAGATGCGCTCGGTCTCGGCCTTGCTCATGCCGGAGAGGTCGGCGGTCAGGAGCGCGAGGAGAGCGGCGGACACGAGGAGGGCGAGAGCGACACGGCCGGAGGGCTCGGCACGGCGCCGGATCAGCACGGCACCCGTGCGCCGCAGCCCCGCCACCGTCGCCAGTCCCGTGATCAGGACCGTGCACGCGAGATTGGCCCACACCCAGTAGCCGTAAGGGCGTACGCCGCCCGCGCCCTGGTGGTAGCGCGTGACGAGGAGGCGGTACGCCTCCCACCAGTCGAAGCCGGCGAGCGTGAAGGCGGCCGGCACCACGGCCAGCCCGGCCAGGAACCAGGCGACCAGTGCGACGGGCCGTTCGCGTACGCGCCGCCGGCCCAGCCACACCACCGCCGCCCCGATGACGGCGAAGAGCGTCAGGCCGTACGACAGATAGCAGGTGAGGCCGAACAGCAGTCCCGCCCCGGCCGCCCAGCCCACCGAGCGGCGGGTGACCGCGAGCGCCGCCAGGGCCACGGACCAGGAGGCCACCGCCGCGAAGCAGGCGTCCGCCGACGTGCCCATCCACACGGCCGCCGGGGCCAGCACGAGGAAGGGCGCCGCCCGTCCGGCGAGCCGCGCCCCGGCGAGGGCCCGCACCGCGGTCAGCACGGCCAGGCACGCCGTGGCGCCGATGACGATGCACCACAGGCCGGCCCAGCCGCCGCCCCGCAGGCCGATCCGGTCGAGCAGGACGAAGACGAGCGTGGCCGCCGGGGGATGACCGGCCACATGGGCGGGCCAGTTGTCCGGGGAGTCGATGAGGATGTGCTGGGTGAAGTACCGCAGTGCGGCGGGGATGTCGTCGAAGCGGCCGACGACCCGGAGGTACTCGTTGCGGGTGGTGAGCTGCTCCGCGACACCCCGGTGCCAGCCGTCGACCAAGGCCAGGGAGAGGATCCACGCCGTCGACGCGCCCCAGGCCGTGGCCAGCAGCGCCCGCCAGGACAGCCGGTCGGCGAGCGCGGGGCCGTACGCCACGACGGCCGCCGCGACGAGGACGGCCGCCGGGGTGCCGGGACCGACGTGCGGATCCCAGACGGCCAGGAGCGGGGGCCAGCCGACGAGCAGCCGGTCCTGGAGCGGACGGCCGATCAGCACGGCGGCGACGACGAGGGCGACGGCGGCCAGTGCGGTCCACAGGTCGCGGAGCAGGGGGCGGTTCACATCCGCACGCTAGGCCGGGCGACGGGCCGGACGGCCCAGACCGGGCCGGACGTCAGCGTTTCGTCATGGGTCGTGGACCCTTTCCCGGGGTGTGCCGGTCCTACGGTCGGGACATGAGTCGGTCTCCTTCCTCGCCGGGTTTCTGGCGCAGTCCGCTGCGCGGCGCCTGGTTCACCTCCGTCCTGGGACTCGTCCTGCTCGCCGGTGTCACCGTGCTGTTCGTGACGGGGCTCCTCTCGTACGCCGCCTACAACCCGGATCTGTCACCGGTGAACGACAAGACCCCGGACAAGGGCCTCCTCGGCTTCTACCTGTTCGCCTGGCCCACGGACCCGCACTGGCTGTACCGGCTCACCCAGGGCGTGCACGTGACCCTCGGCATCACCCTCGTCCCGGTGCTCCTGGCCAAGCTGTGGTCGGTGATCCCCCGGCTGTTCGCGCTGCCCCCGGCCCGCTCGCTCACGCACGCCCTGGAACGCCTCTCGCTGCTCCTCCTGGTGGGCGGCGCCCTCTTCGAGTTCGTGACGGGTGTCCTCAACGTCCAGCTCGACTACCTCTTCCCCGGCTCCTTCTACCGCCTGCACTTCTACGGCGCCTGGGTGTTCATCGCCGCGTTCGTGGCGCACGCCGTGCTGAAGACGCCCGCAGCCCTCCGCAATGTGCGCCGACTCGGCCGGGAGCCGGATGAGTTGACCGCTCCGCGGCCGGACCCGCCCACGGTCTCCCGGCGCGGTGCCCTCGGATTCGTCGGGGGCGGCTCGCTGCTGCTGTTCGCGACGACGGCCGGACAGGGCTTCGACGGCCCGCTCCGGCGCACGGCGCTGCTGGCCCCGCACGGCGGCGGCGAGCCCGGCTCCGGCCCGAACGCCTTCCAGATCAACAAGACCGCGGCCCTCGCCGGGATCGACGCGGCGGAGACCGGCGAGGACGCCTGGCGGCTCGTCGTCGTCGGCCGGACCGGAACGATCCGTCTGAGCCGCGCCGACCTCCTCCGACTGCCCCTGCACAGCTCGTCGTTGCCCATCGCCTGCGTGGAGGGCTGGTCCACCTCCGACCAGTGGTGGCGGGGGGTGCGGCTCCGCGACCTGGCCGCACGGGTCGGTCACGAGGGGGACCCGCCGGACGTGTTCGTCGAGTCGCTCCAGCGACACGGCTCCTTCCGCCGGGCGGCCCTGCGCGCCAACCAGGTCGCCGACCCGCGCTCCCTGCTCGCCCTGTACGTCAACGGTGAGGAACTCTCCCCCGACCACGGCTACCCGGCGCGGATCATCGTGCCGGCCGCGCCCGGCGTGCTGAACACCAAGTGGGTGGCCCGCCTGACCTTCGGAGACCTGTGATGCGCGCGAGGATCCCTGTCGGCAACCCCGTCCAACTGCTGCTGCTCGCCGCCTCGTTCGCGCTCGCCGCCTACGCGGGCGTACGGCTGCTCGCCGACGACTGGTTCGGCGTGGCCCTGTGGTTCGTGGGCGCCGCGCTGCTGCACGACCTGGTCCTCCTGCCCCTGTACGCGGCCCTGGACCGGGCGCTCGTGGGAGGACTGGGCGCGGCGGGGCGCCGGGAGTGGACACCGTACGTCCGCGTCCCGGCCGCCCTGTCGGCGTTGCTGCTGCTGGTGTGGTTCCCGCTGATCGGCGGGATGGTCGACCGGCGCTACCGCCTGGCCACCGGACGGTCCCCGGACGGGTTCCTCGCCCACTGGCTGCTGATCACCGCGGTGCTCTTCGGCGCCTCGGCACTGCTGCTCGCGGTACGGCTGCGCAGGGCGACGAAGAGGCGCCCGCCGGCCGTCCACTGATCCACGGCACCCCACCCGGCCCGGCGGGCGAGCCGCAGCAGCGCGGACGTGCCGAGCCGGGCCCAGGGGAAGACACCCCCGGGCGTGAGGGTCAGGTCGACGACCTGCACCTCGACGCGTTCGTCGACGTCCCCCGGCAGAGTCTCGGCGATCAGCAGCCCGCCCGGGGCGAGCAGCCGCTCCGCCCGTGCCAGCAGCGCGCCGGGATCGCCGCCGATGCCCACGTTGCCGTCCATGAGCAGCACGGTGCCCCAGCGACCCTCGCCGGGCAGCGGATCGAAGACCGACCGCCGGAGAGCCGGGCCCCCGAGCCGCACCGTCCGGTCGACGGCCGTCTCGCTGACGTCGATCCCGAGGACGGCACGGCCTTGGGCGGCGAGTTCGGCCACCAGCCGTCCGGGGCCGCAGCCGACGTCCAGGACGGTGCCCTCGCAGCGGTGCAGGACGTCCCGGTCGACCCGGTCGGCGCCGGCGCACCAGCGCTCCACCTCCAGCGGCAGCAGCCAGCCGTCGGCCCGGCGCAGGAACAGCGGTCCACGACCCGAGCGCAGGGCCGTCGTGTAGGCGTCGGCGCCGGCCCAGGTGGCCGTGCTCATCGGTGCGCCGCCGCGGCGCCGAGCGCGAGGCGACGCGCGAACCGGCCGTGCGGTGCCAGGGCCGCGACGGCGTCGGCGTCCGCGGCGGTGTCGACGTCCCGCAGCACCGGCAGATCCCGCACCCGCAGTCCCGCCGCGACGAGCCGCGCCCGCTGCACGGCACCGGTGGACGGTGTCGACATGGGAACGCCCAGCAGCAGTCCGGGGTCGGGCTCGGCCAGTCCGAGGGCCCAGAAGCCGCCGTCCTCGGCCCTGCCGAAGTACGCGTCGCAGTCGGTGAAGTCCACGGTGAGCAGGTCCGGTGTGACCTGTGGGGTGTCCATGCCGATCAGCAGGGCAGGCCCGGCGCACCCGCCGAAAGCGGCGGCGAGCCGTTCGTCGAGACCGCCCGCGCACTGCGGTACGACGTCGAAGCCCGGCGGCAGCCAGGGTCCGGGCGTGCCGTCGAGCACGAGGACCCGGCGGGTCGCCGGGGCGGCGGCCACGGCGGACAGGGTGTCGCTGAGGGAGGCCTCCGCCAGAGCGGCGGCCTCCGCCGGGGTGAACGGCGGTGTGAGCCGGGTCTTCACCCGGCCGGGCAGCGGCTCCTTGGCGATGACGAGAACCGTGGTCACCGGGCCGCCCCCTCGTTGAGCACGCGGCTCATGTCCCGGACCGCCTGCCAGGTGCCGCGCCAGGTCCCGGTCACCTTGGAGGCACCCGTGCGGGGCAGATAGGGGACGTCGTGCTCGGTGATCCGCCAGCCCGCGTCGGCGGCGCGGACCACCATCTGCAACGGGTAGCCGCTGCGCCGGTCGGTGAGCCCGAGGGCCAGCAGTTCGTCGCGGCGGGCCGCCCGCAGGGGTCCCAGGTCGCGCAGCCGCAGCCCGGTGCGGCGGCGCAGCAGACGGGCCAGGGCGAGATTCCCGGCGCGGGCGTGGGCAGGCCAGCTGCCCCGGCCGTGCGGGCGTCTGCGTCCGAGCACCAGGTCGGCGGCGCCCGCACGGATCTCCCGCACGAACGGCTCCAGCAGGCGGGGATCGAGCGAGGCGTCGCAGTCGCAGAAGCAGACGATGTCGGCGGTGGCCGCGGTCAGTCCGGCGTGACAGGCCGCGCCGAACCCCTTGCGGGGCTCGTGCACGACGGTCGCGCCGAGCGCGCGGGCGATGTCCGCGGAGCCGTCGGTGGATCCGTTGTCGACGACGAGGGCGCGCCAGCCCGCCGGGATCCGGGCCAGGACCCAGGGCAGCGCCTCGGCCTCGTCCAGACAGGGAAGAACGACGTCCACTGCTGCGTATGTGTCGGTGGTCACGGCCTTCACCCTACGAACGCGAGCGGGACATTTCGGGCTCCGGCTCCTTACGAAACGCGGACGTCGCCAGGCGGGCGGACCGGGGCCCGCCCGCGGAGTGCGAGGCTGGGGGCATGCAGCAGTCGCACGAGGCCACAGCGCGGACCGGCCGGGTCCTGGTCGTCGACGACGACCCCACCGTCGCGGAGGTCGTCGCCGGATACCTGGACCGGGCCGGCTACACCGTCGACCGGGCCGACGACGGCCCCACGGCCCTGACCCGGGCCGCCGCCCACCGCCCCGACCTGGTGGTGCTGGACCTCATGCTGCCCGGCATGGACGGCCTGGAGGTGTGCCGCCGGATGCGCGCGGACGGACCCGTGCCGGTCATCATGCTCACCGCGCGCGGCGACGAGGACGACCGCATCCTCGGCCTGGAGGTCGGTGCCGACGACTACGTCACCAAGCCCTTCAGCCCTCGCGAACTCGTCCTGCGCGTCGAGTCGGTGCTGCGCCGCACCCGGCCCGCCGCCGGTGCCCGGATGCTCGGCGCCGCCGGTCTGAGCCTTGACCCCACCGCCCGCAGGGCCACCAAGAACGGCGTCGAACTCGCCCTCACCCTGCGCGAGTTCGACCTGCTGGCGTTCTTCCTGCGCCACCCCGGACGGGCGTACGGGCGCGAGGACCTGATGCGGGAGGTGTGGGGCTGGGACTTCGGGGACCTGTCCACCGTCACCGTCCACATCCGCCGCCTGCGCGGCAAGGTCGAGGACGACCCGGCCCGGCCGCTGCTCATCCAGACGGTGTGGGGCGTGGGCTACCGCTTCGAGCCGGGAGGCGAGTGAGACATGAAGGACACCCTGCTCATCGCCCTGTTCGCCTTCCTCGGCGCGGCCACGGCCGGCCTCCTCGGCGCCGGTGTCCTGCGGCTGCTGCGCCGCCGGTCGCTCACCGTGTCGCTGACGGTGGTGGCCGCGGTCGCCGTCACCGCGATGCTGGCCGGCACGCTGGCCGTGGCCCAGGCGATGTTCCTGTCCGGCCATGACCTCAGCGTCGTGACGACGGTCGTCGCGATGGCGGCCGTGGTCTCCCTGGCCACGGCGCTGATACTGGGCCGCTGGGTGGTCGCCCGCAGCCGTGAACTCGCCGTCGCGGCCCGCACGTTCGGCGACGGCGGGGCGTTCGAGGCCCCCGGAGGGCCCGCGACCGCCGAACTGAGGTCGCTCGCCGAGGAGTTGGCCGCCATCAGCGCCAAGCTCGCCGAATCCCGCGACCGTGAACGCGCGTTGGAGACCTCACGGCGCGAACTGGTCGCCTGGATCTCCCACGACCTGCGCACCCCGCTGGCCGGCCTGCGCGCCATGTCCGAGGCGCTGGAGGACGGCGTCGCCACCGACCCCGCCCGCTACCTGAAGCAGATCCGCGCCGAGGTCGAACGCCTCAACGACATGGTCGGCGACCTCTTCGAGCTCTCCCGCATCCACGCCGGCACCCTGCCCCTGTCGTACGCCCGTATCTCGCTGTACGACCTGATCGGCGACGCCCTGGCGGGCGCCGACCCCCTCGCCCGTGAGCACGGCGTCCGGCTGGTCGGCGACCGGGTCGCGGCGATCCCCGTCGAGGTCGACGGCAAGGAGATGAGCCGCGTCCTCGGCAACCTCCTGGTCAACGCGATCCGCCGGACCCCGGCCGACGGCACGGTCGCCGTCGCCGCCGAACGCTCCCCGGAGGGCGTGGTGGTGTCGGTGACCGACGGCTGCGGCGGCATCCCCGAGGAGGACCTGCCCCGCGTCTTCGACACCGGCTGGCGCGGCACGCACGCCCGGACGCCCCCGGCCGGCGCGGGCCTGGGGCTGGCCATCGTCCGCGGGATCGTGGAGGCCCACCACGGGCGGGCCGCCGTGCACAACATCCCGGGCGGCTGCCGCTTCGAGGTGGTGCTGCCCGCCACCGCTTCCTGACACGGGCAGCACCACCGGTCCTGGGGGTGCCGCGAGAGTTCCGCACCGTACCCGGGACGCGCGCCGCCTAGGCCCCGCGCATCCCGGCCCGCGCGAACTCGGTCATGCCCTCCTCGAAGCCGACCCGCGGTTTCCAGCCCAGCTCGGCCCGCAGCCGCGCCGAGTCCGCGGTGACGTGCCGGACGTCGCCCAGCCGGTACTCCCCGGTGACGACGGGCTCGGGACCGCCGGACGCCGAGGCCAGGGCCCGCGCCATCTCGCCGACGGTGTGCGGCTCACCGCTGCCGGTGTTGTACGCCGTCATCACGCCCGCCGGTGCCTCGGCCTCCAGCGCCGCCGCATTGGCGTCGGCCACGTCCCGCACGTGCACGAAGTCCCGCCGCTGCCGCCCGTCCTCGAAGACCCGCGGGGCCTCGCCCCGGGCGAGCGAGGAGCGGAAGAAGGACGCGACACCCGCGTACGGGGTGTCGCGCGGCATCCGCGGCCCGTACACGTTGTGGTAGCGCAGCGACACCGCCGCCCCGCCCGTCACCCTGGCCCAGGCCGCCGCGAGGTGCTCCTGCGCGAGCTTGGTCGTGGCGTACACGTTGCGCGGATCGACGGGGGCGTCCTCGGCGACCAGACCGGGAGCGAGCTCCGCCCCGCACGACGGGCACAGCGGCTCGAACCGGCCCGCGTCGAGATCGGCGGCGGCCCGGGGCCCCGGACGCACCACCCCGTGCACCGGGCACGCGTACCGCCCCTCCCCGTACACCACCATCGACCCGGCCAGCACCAGGCGCCGCACGCCCGCCTCCGCCATCGCGGCGACCAGGACGGCGGTGCCGCCGTCGTTGTGGGAGACGTACTCCGCCGCGTCGGCGACCCCGTTGCCGAGCCCCACCATCGCCGCCTGATGACAGACCGCGTCGACGCCGTCCAGCGCCCGGGCGACCGCCACCGGGTCCCGTACGTCGTCGCCGGGATCCGACCGGACGTCGTACACGACCGGCTCGTGCCCGTGGGCGGTGAGCGCTTCGACGACATGGGACCCGATGAACCCGGCACCGCCGGTGACCAGTACTCGCATACGGCCACGCTAGATCCGGCGCGATGCCGGATCCGGTCACCGGACCGCCACGTCATCACTCCGTAAGACGTCACCGCCGCGCCGCACGGGGACGGAACGGGAAGAACGCGAGACGCTTTTCGTCATGGAGAACACCGGTTCGCCCGCTTCCTTCCGCTTCGACGACCTCACCGCCCTCTTCGTCAACTGCACCCTCAAGCCGTCCCCGCAGCTCAGCCACACCCAGGGACTCATCGACAAGAGCGCGGCGATCATGACGGATCACGGGGTCACCACCTCCGAGATCCGCGCCGTCGACCACGACATCGCCCCCGGCGTGTACCCGGACATGACCGAGCACGGCTTCACGGCGGACGCGTGGCCCGCGCTGTACGAGCGGGTCATGGCCGCCGACATCCTCGTCATCGCCGGACCGATCTGGCTCGGTGACAACAGCTCGGTGACCAAGAGGGTGATCGAGCGGCTCTACGCCTGCTCCGCGCTGCTCAACACGCAGGGCCAGTACGCCTACTACGGCCGGGTCGGAGGCTGTCTCATCACCGGCAACGAGGACGGCGTCAAGCACTGCGCGATGAACGTCCTCTACAGCCTCCAGCACCTCGGCTACACGATCCCGCCCCAGGCCGACGCGGGCTGGATCGGCCCGGCAGGCCCCGGACCCTCGTACCTCGACCCCGGCTCGGGCGGCCCGGAGAACGACTTCACCAATCGCAACACCGCCTTCATGACCTGGAACCTCATGCACCTCGCGGCCCTTCTCAAGCGTTCCGGCGGGGTCCCGGCCCACGGGAACCAGCGCTCCGAGTGGGACGCCGGGTGCCGCCTGGACGCACCGAACCCCGACTATCGCTGAGCCCCGTGGGGATGCCACCGGGCCAGGTACCCCGTCAGGGACCTGGACCCGGGTCGGGGTGGACCGGTGAGGCGATTCCGGCGCGGGCCGCCTCCAGCTGCGCGGCGAAGGCGATGCCGAGGAAGAGCGCCACGGCGGTGAGATTGGCCCAGAGCAGCAGGGCGACGAACGCGGTGAGCGGCCCGTACACGGCGCCGAACGCCCCGCTCTCCTCGACGTACAGGGCGAGGAGCCAGGTGGCCGCCACCCACAGCAGCAGGTGGACGGCGGAGCCGAAGGCCAGCCAGGTGTACCCCGGCTGGTCGCGGCGCGGCGACCAGCGGAAGATCACCGCCGAGGCCACCCAGGCGAGCGCGAGCCCCACCGGGATGTCGAGCACGCCCCACCAGCGCGGCCCGCCGTCCTGGTCCCCGGCGACCCTCGCCACCGCGTCACCGACCGCCTCACCGGCGACGAGGACGACGAAGCCGAGCACCAGGGGCAGTCCGGCGGCCACGGCCAGGACGAGCGCCCGGGCGTACTTGCGGGGGAAGGGACGGTCACGCTCGATGCCGTAGATACGGTTCGCGCCGCGCTCTATCTGCCCCATGGCGGAGGCGAGGTTCAGCAGGGCGAAGCCGAGGCCCAGCCAGAGGGCGAGGGTGCTCCACACGTCGCCGTGAGCGGTGCGTCGGGTGCCGTCGAAGGCGTCCTCGACGACGTCGGCGCTCGCGCCAGGAACGATCCGCCCGAGGGTGAGTTCGATGACCCTGGCGACGCCCTCGGTGTGCACGGAGGTGGCCAGACCGACCAGGGCGACCGTGCACGGAACCAGCCCGACCACCACCTGGAAGGCGAGGGCGCGGGCGTTGGTGAACCCGTCGGCGTACCGGAACCGGGTGACGGAGTCGGCCAGCAGCCTTGTCCCGCCGTAGTGGCGCAAGGCGGTGAAGGCCTCGTCTCCGGAGAGTTCCTCCCCGATCATGTCCCGGGTCTGGGGGACGTGGACGACGGTTCCCATGGCGGGCACCCTCCCTGTACGCCGACGGCTGTCCAGTTGCTGGTGCCCCAGCCGCCCGCAGGTACGACCTCGGCGACCTCACGACGGTACTGATCGTCCGCGCATCGTGATCTTCGACGTCCAGGAGTATCTGCGCACACAAAGGCGTGGCACCGGCACGCGGGGGCATCCGGAGGGCTCAGGTCGTAGAGCTTGGCGGGAGGCCAGGATGAACTCCACTGCCGTTGCCGGCGCCGGACGGCGCGCGGCGCACGGGACGCTGCGAGAGGGCGCGGCACGGGCGGGGCTGACCGCGCGCGGTGTCATCTATCTGCTCGTCGGTCTGCTCGCCCTGCGGATCGCCTTCGGTGACGGAGGGCAGCAGGCCGACCGGGGCGGTGCCCTGGAGGTTCTCGCGGACCAGCCGTTCGGGTCCGTGCTGCTGTGGGCGCTGGGCATAGGCCTCGTCGGGATGGCGCTGTGGCGGCTGTCCGAGGCCCTGTTCGGCGCCGCCGGGGCCGACGGCGGCAAGGCGACCAAGCGTCTTGCCGCTGCGGGCCGCTTCGTCTTCTATTCGTTCGTCGCGTACTCCGTGCTGTCGTTCGCGGCGGGTTCGGGCGGCGGCGGATCGAGCGACGAGCAGTCCCGGGACGTCACAGCCAAGGCGCTGGACCTGCCGGGCGGCCGTTGGATCGTGGGCGCGGCCGCGATCGGCATCGTCATCGCCGGTGTCTGGATCGGCGTCCGCGCGGTCATGCGGAAGTACCGCAAGAAGCTGAAGACCGGTGAGATGGCGCCTTGGGCGCGGCGGCTGACCGACATCACCGGGGTCGCGGGCGGCGCGGCGCGCGGCGCGGTCTTCGCCGCGGCGGGCGCCTTCGCCATCCGTGCCGCCGTCGACTACGAACCCGACAAGGCGAAGGGCATGGACGACACCCTGCGCTCCTTCGCGGACTCCCCGCTCGGCCCCTGGCTGCTGGTGCTCGTCGCCATCGGCCTGGCGCTGTTCGGCGTCTTCTCCTTCGCCCTGGCCCGCTGGCGCAAGGTCTGACGTGTGACCGCCCGAAGGACGCCGGACCCGGTGGTCCCGTCACCCGATCCGGTGTCGACACCGGCAAACGGTGCCAGGCCGGCCGCGACCGCCGCCGACGCCAAGGCGGCGGACACCGCGGAGAGGAAGACCCAGGCCGAGGAGTTCATCGCCTGTGTCGAGAAGAACGGCACCGCCACCGAGAAGAGCGCCGTCGAGCACGTCACCAAGGTCACGGGCGCGGACAGGCGCAACGACATCCTCGACAGCGCCGAGGTCTTCACCGACTACACGGGCGGCTTCGCCGGCCCGGACCAGGGCGAGGCCAAGCTGATCGCGTCCGCGTTCACCTCCTGCTAGGAGTCCGACAATGGGCTGGTGACCGTGTACGGCGAGGACGGCGAGATGATGGCCACCGCCAACTTCTAGCCGAGTCGGCCCTCGGGCGGAGCCGCGCCCTGCCTGCGACGCCCTCCGCCGTGTCCGTGATCTCGAACGCGAGGGGCATGCTTGCCGTGCGGACGGGTACTGTCCGGTGCGGTAGGGGCCGGGTTGTCGGGGTGCGGACCGAGGCCGGTCGGTATGTCCGTACGGCCCGGCGATGGAGGAGTTCTGTGGGTGCGCGTGCGGAACGACCGTTGCCCAAGGGCCGTCAGGAGTGGTGGAAGACCCTCCACGGTCTGTGGCGCGCGGCCGTGGAGGAGGACCGCGACGTCACCGGGATCGCGTCACTCGTCTACGAGGCGCTGATCGCACTGCCGGGTGTGACGGGCGTGGTCGGAGCACGCTGGGACGCCTGCGGAGTGCGCTACGTGCGCAGGATGCGCCCCGGCGCGCGGAGCCCCGAGACATGGATGCCGTCGATGGGGGAGTGGCCCGCCGGTGAATCCCCCGCGGTCTTCGCGACCCTCGTCGACGGCATCGGCCTCGGCCTGCACGACCTGGGTCCTGAGGACCGTGGCGGACACGACCCCGGCCTCCGCGACACCGTCTCCCCGCAAGCCGCCCCCGCCGCCGGCTTCCTGCGCGAGACGCGGGCCGGCTGGAGCCTGTCCTGTGTCTTCCCGCTCGCCGTCGGCGACAGCGCGGGGCTCTGGCTGGGCCTCCGTCAGGAGCCCGGTGAGGAGGAGCGGCAGGTGCTGAGCGACCAGCTCACCCAGGTCGCGGAGGTGCTCGCCGCCAGCAACCTGCGCATCCTGCAAGGCCGGAGCGAGCGCAGACGGCAGATCCGGGACGCCTTCCTCGCGGAGGCCTCGCTCCAGATGGACACCAGTCTCGACGCCGCCGAGACGCTGCACCGGATCGCCCGGCTGGCCGTACCCGCGGTGGCGGAGGGCTGCCTGGTCCACCTCCTCGAAGCCGACGGCGACCTGGGCCTCGTGGCCGTGGCCCACGTGGGCGCCGCCGCCCAGACATGGCTGACGGACGTGTCCCGCACCGAATGGGTGCGAAACGCCGTACGCGAGGGCACCGCGAGCCGCGAGAGCCTGATCCTCGGGATGCCCGAACTGGCCGACGGCCCCTTCGCCGCCGACGGGACGCATCCCGGCGGCGCCGTACGGTCGCTCAGCATCAGCCCGCTGCGCGCCCGTGGCCGTACGCTCGGTGCGCTCACGTTCCTGTACCGGCAGGACGAGACCGAGGCGATCGACCTGGTGATGCTCGGCGATCTGGCCGGCCGCGCGGCGCTGGCCATCGACACCACCACCCTGTACGAGCAGCGGCGCCGCGATGTGCAGTCGTTGCAGCGGCACCTGCTGCCCAGGGAACTGCCACGACCGGCGGGGCTGGAACTGAGCGCCGCCTACCAGGTCGCCGACCCCAGCCTGGACGTGGGCGGCGACTTCTACGACGTCGTCACGACCGCGGACCGTGTCGCCCTGTTCATCGGCGACGTGTGCGGACGAGGCGCCGAGGCCGCCGCCTACACGGCCCTGGCCCGGTTCACCCTCCGCACGCTGCTGGAGGACGGAACGGGACCGGCCGACGCGCTGTCCCGGATCAACACCCTGCTGCTGCGGGAGGGCGGCGCACGGTTCGTCACCGCGCTCATCGTGATCCTCACACCGGTGGACGGCGGCTGGGAGGCCGAGGTCGCGGGAGCGGGCCACCCCTGGCCGCTGGTACGACGGGACGACGCGTCCGTGGTCGAGATCCCGGCCCAGGGCCCGCTGCTCGGCGTGCTGCCCGAGCCGCGGTTCACCTCGACGCGGACCCGCATCGGTGCGGGGGAGGCGCTGGTGCTCTTCACCGACGGCCTGCTGGAGGCGAGATCGGCGGACGGTACGCACTTCGAGGTCCATGTCGCCGACGCCGTGGCGAAAACGGCCGCATCCGGGGAGGGCGCCGCCGCGGAACTGGTACAGGCGGCCTCCGCTTTCCGGTCCAGGGGAGACGACGACACGGCCGTTCTGATCGCGAAGGTCGAGGGATGAACGTGGCACAGGACAGCCCGCCGCTGAAGCGGGTCGACAGGGGCCGGCTGCTGGTCGTGGAGGACTCGGCCGAGGACGCGGAAGCCGTCGAACGGGCCCTGTCACGCAGCCACCCGCTGCTGCGCCTGGAGTTCGTCACCCACGGCCGCGGACTGGTCGACCGGCTCCTGGAGGCCGCCGACGTCCCGGGGATCATCCTGCTCGACCTCAACATGGCCGGGCTGAGCGGCCACGCGGTCCTGGGACAGATCCGGGCGAGGACGGAACTGGACGGGGTGGCCGTCGTGGTCTTCACGTCGTCCACCGCGCCCGCCGAGGTCGAGTCCTGCTACGACGCGGGCGCGGACAGCTACATCTACAAGCCCCTCAACTTCGAGCTGTTCCAGACCGTCCTGAAGGGGGCGGTGGACTACTGGCAGCAGAACCGGCGTCAGCCCTCGGCGGCCGAGGAGCCCGGGACGTCCGGAGTATCCGGGGCGTCGGAGGTGTCCCGCGCGGCCGGGGCGGCGGAGGCGGGGCCGGCCGGCCCGAGCGTCAGATAGAACGCCGAGCCCGAACCGGGCTCGCTCAGCAGCCACAACAGCCCGTCGTGCTGATCCACGATGCGCTTGACCACGGCGAGACCCACACCGGTCCCGCCCCCGTGCTCGCCGGGGCCGTGCAGCCGGCGGAAGAGCTCGAACACCTCCGCCTGGCGCTCCCCGGGAATCCCGATGCCGTTGTCCCGGACGACCAGCGCGGTGACGGCCGAGTCCGACCCGGGCGGAACGGCGTCCTCCATGGCGATCTGTACCCGGCGGTCCCGCCGGTCGTCCGCGTACTTCGCGGCGTTGACCAGCAGGTTCACCAGAATCTCGTACAGGCGTTCGCGGTCTGCCCAGATTCGGGGGAGGGCGGGCGGACGGACGACGGCCACCCCGTTCTCCGCGAGCCGGGGACCGGCGACCTCCAGGGCGGCGTCCAGCACCTCGTCCAGGTCGAGGTGGTCGCGCCGCAGACCGGCGCGGCCCATCCGGGAGTAGTGCAGGAGCGAGTTGAGCAGGTCGTCCATGCGGGCCGCGAGCCTGCGGATGGTCTCCAGGCGCCGCACGCTCGTACCGTCCAGGGCTTCGCCGGCGTCCTCCAGAACGAACGTCGCCGTGTTCGCGATGCCCCGCAGCGGCTCCTTGAGGTCGTGCGCGGTCACATGGGCGAAGGAGTCCAGATCGAGGTTGGTCCGGCGCAGTTCCGCGTTGAGACGGCTCAGCGCGTCGGCGTGCCGCAGGACGAGGCCGGTCAGCAGCCGGCGCATCTCCACCGCTCCCGCCTCGTCCTTCGCCGTCCACGGAGTGCTCCGGCCGCGCATGGTCGAGCGGAACACGGCTCCCGAGCCACGAGGGGTCAGCCGCTCCCCGCGCGGTCCCACCAGCACCGGCCGCGCGGGGTCGGCCGCCCACTGCCGGGGCATGGGACGCTCCCCGCGCACCCAGGCCAGACAGTCCCCGTCACCGCCCAGGGGCACGAGCAGCACACCGGCGACCCCGTCTGCGGACGCGGGATCCTCGCCCCGCTCCGCGAGCACCTCGGGCAGCCGGTCGGTCGACCACGACTCCTCCCGGTCGCCCTCCCGCGCGCACCGCACGAGCGAGGCGGCAAGGGCCCGTGACACCGCCAGGCCCGCCGAGAGGACCCGGCCGCCCCGCACCAGCACCAGCCCGTCGGCATCGAGCAGGTCGCGCAGGGCCCGCTCGTTGCGCATGATCGAGGAACCGGTGTCCGCGTCCAGCAGCTCGGCGATCTCGCCGGCGTCCCGTACCGCCTGTTCGAGCGCGTCGGCGCGCTCACGCTCCTCGATGGCGGCGAGCTGCATCGAGAACGCGGACCCGAACAGCTCGCATGCCGAACGCACCGCGGCGGGCAGGGGGGCGGGCCGCGCGCCATGGCACGCGATGAGGCCCCACAGACGTCCCTCCCGCAGCAGTGACACGGACATGGAGGAGCGGACGCCGATGTTGCGCAGATACTCCAGGTGGAACTCCGACACCGTGCGCAGCACGGCCTGGGACAGATCCAGCGGACGTTCCCCGCCCTCGATCAGGGCGGGCCGCAACCGCACCGTGGGATCGTCGACGTCGGCGATCACCCGGATCCAGTTCTCCTCGTACAGCCGTCTGGCCTGCGGTGGGATGTCGGTGGCGGGGAACCACAGCCCCAGCCACGGCTCCCAGCCGTCGGCGACCTGTTCGGAGACGACCTCGCCGGGCCCGTCGTGGCCGTCGAAGCGGTAGGCGACCACCCGGTCGAAACCGGTCAGGGCGCTCACCTCGGCCACCGCGGCCTGGCAGCACTCCCGTACGGTGCGCGCGCCGCGCAGCCTGGCCAGCGCGTGTCCGACCCGCTGGTAGAAGCGGGCGTCGGCGATCCCGTCGTCCCGCTGGGGCTCGAACTCGACCAGGAGGAGCCCGTCGCCGCCGCGGTGCGCCGTCACGTCGAACGTGCCTCCCGCACCCCCGCCGGTGACGACACGCAGGGCGACGGCCGACGCCTGGTCCTCGCCCGCCGCGGCCCGCAGTTCGTCCCAGTCCTCGGTGCTCAGGACATCGGTGACGGGCCGCCCCAGCAGGGCGTCGGCCTCCTGGCCCAGCACGGTGCCGGTGTTGCCCGCGGCGGCGCTGACGCGGCCCGTCGCCGGATCCACCGCCAGGAGAGTGCCGTACGACTGGATTCCGCCGAGCAGATGGATCGGCTCCCGCACACAGACGGTGAGGTCGAAGCCGCCGTCGACGGCGGCCTCGGCGGACCGGGCCTTCTGCGAGAGCCAGTCGTCCACGGAGCGGGGTCCTTTCAGCGGGCACACGAGCGGGCGTACGAGCGGGCACCCGGCGGTTCATGGACCGGCAGCACGCCTCGGCGGGCCCCCGCACCTGACCGTCGTTCAGGATAACGACCTTGGGCGGATGCCCCCGTGCGGCGTCTCCGGCCTGGCCGCTCGCGCCCGCGGACGGTGACATCAGTTCTCCCGACGCGGGTACCCGGGCACAGGAGGTGGACGATGTTCCAGGCCGGTGACATCCGTGAATGGCGCGCGCACGACGTGGTGGACCCACAGGGACGCAGGATCGGTTCCCTGGAGGCGATCTACGTGGACACCGCCACCGACGAGCCCTGCTTCGCCACGGTGCTGACGGGCCTTCCCACACGCCGCCGGCTGACGTTCGTCCCGCTGGCCGGCGCGACCGTCGGGCCCGGCTACCTTCGGGTCGCCCACGAGAAGGACCTGGTCAAACGGGCTCCGGCGATCGACACCGATGGCGAACTGCCCGCCAAGGACGAACCGGAGATCTTCGCCCACTACGACATCGCCTACTCACCCGGATCCGACGGCGAGCGCCGGCTCGCCCGCCGCTGACCCCACCACGCCGCCGGGAGCCTTGATGAGCATCTTCCTGTTTTTCGTCCTGGTCGCCCTTGTCCTGGGAATCATCGGGTTCGCCGCGCAAGGGCTGTTCTACCTGCTGATCATCGGAGCGGTCGTGCTCCTCGCGGACCTCGCGTACGCCGTCATGCGGTTCCGGCGCGGCGGGCGGAGGCATCGTGTCGCACGGTGACAGGGCGGCAGCCTGCGAGGGGCCTCAAACGGTGCCGCGCGGTCGGGAACCGTCCCAGCGCAGCAACCGCTCCGTGAGGTCCCAGAGCCGGCGCGCGTCCTCGGTGTCGAGCATCGCCGAGTTGGCCTCGGCCGGAATGCTGTGTGCCGTCACCGGGCGCGGCCGGTCGTCGAGCACGGCGACGTCGTTGTCCTTGAGGTAGACCCCGCCGACACCGTCCAGCAGCGGACTCGCCGCGCCGAACACGACCGTGGCGGCGCCCTGCTCGACGGTCTTCTTGCCTGCCCCGGGGTCGATGACCGTCGCGCCCTGTTCGTCGACGAGCCCCTGGGCGCGGTAGGACGCCACCTCCTGCGGCGCGTGCGGGCCAGGTCCGACGACGACTCCGGGGTGAGCGGCGTAGGCCCGGATGCCCGCCGGGGAGAAGCGGCGGTCGAGTTCGACGGTGAACAGGACGTTCGCCCGTTTGGACTGCGCGTACGCGGCCATGGGGTCGTATCCGGCCGCGAAGGCGAGATCGTCCCAGCGGATCCCGCCGAACCGGGCGGCGCCGGAGGTCACGGTGACCACCCGCGCACCGCCCGCGGCGCGCAGGGCCGGGAGCAGGGCCTGCGTGAGGTGGAAGTGGCCGAGGTGAGAGGTGGAGAACGCGAGTTCGTTGCCGCGGTCGTCGAGTCGGAGTCGCGGTCCGAACAACACCGCCGCGTTGTTCACCAGCATGTGCAGTGCTCGCCCGGACTCGGTCCACCGGGCGGCGAACGCCTCGATCGACGCCGGGTCGGTGAGGTCCAGTTCCTCGACGCGTGCGCCGGGAATGCCATCGAGGGCCGCGGCGGCCCGTGCGGGGTTCCGGGCCGCCACGGTGACGGAGGCGCCCGCTGCCGCGAGCGCGCGGGTGACTTCGCGGCCGATCCGGCTGTGCCCGCCGGTGACGATCGCCTGGCGTCCGCCGAGGTCGACGCCGTCGAGGACGTCTGCGGCCGTGGACGCGGCGGTGAACGGGCTGGGAAGGGGAATCTGGTGTTTCACGGTCTTCCTTCTCGCTTCGGACGGGGTGGGCGTGGGGGATCCGCCGGCGTCGGCCGGGACGCCTACCGCGTGCTCGCCGCCGACCGGCGCGTGCGGTCACTTGGAGTCGATGCGGCCGACCGGATCGTGGGCGGTCGAGGCCACCTCGGCCCACGCGGCATGGTCGATGCCGAGCGCCTTCAGCAGGAAAGCCGTCGTGGTGCGGCGTACCAGGTCGACGCGTTGCGGGCTCTCGTCGGTGGTGGCGGTCGACATGTAGTCCTGGATGCCGCCGAGCGTGTGTTCACCGCCGTACAGAGTGACGAGGTGCCGGGCGCCGGGGCTGTGGTGGTAGACGTCGGTGAACCAGGTCGGGCCCCGGGTCGACAGTGCCGACTGGTCCCGGTCCCCGGCGACGACGATCGATGGCGTGGCGAGCCCGGAGAAGTCCGGGCTCATGAACGGGAAGTGCTCCTGCGCGAAGGGGGTCAGGTCCCCTCGGGAGAGTCCCGTGGTGGACAGCAGGACTCCCGCCTTGACGCGCTTGTCGGTCCGGTCCTCGCCGGGTCGGCCGTCGGCGCCGAGGACGCGGGCCCCGAGCAGCATGCCGACCGACTGGCCGCCCCAGGAGTGACCGGCCACGGCCAGCCGATCGGTGTCGACGCGTCCGGGCAGGCCGGGAACCGCCGCGATGACGGTGTCCAGCTCCTCGATGACGCGTTCGAGATCGTCGACGCGGGTGCGCCAGATCACCGGGTGGCGGGGATCTGCCGGTGTCAGCGCCAGGGCGGCGGAGTCCAGGAAGGTCGGCTGGACGACGACGAACCCGTGGGCCGTCCAGTGATCCACGAGCGGGTCGCCCGCGGCCATGGACTGTGCGAAGCCGTGGGCGAAGACGATCACGGGTAGATCCGTGCCCTCGGTCGGTGCCGTGATCCGGACCTGGAGGTCGTCACCGCGCAGGGGTGCGGCGAGGGTCACCGGTCGCACGCTGATGACCTGCGGCGATGTGCTGTCGGGGTGGAGTTCGGTGGATGGCATGGAGCCCTCTCGGAGGTGGCGCGGGGGAGGCCCACGCGAAAACGGAACAACGCTCCGCGAGAATACGGAACGCCGATCCGTTTTGCAACGTGAAGTGGAACCTCGTTCCGCGCGGTCGGGGGGCATGCGAAAATCGGCGGATGAGCACAGCCACACCCTCACCGCGGCGCCGACGGCCGGACGTGGAGCGCAACGAGCGCGCTCTCCTCGACGCCGCCGCGGCCGTGTTCGCCTCCTCGGGGGTGGACGCGCCGGTCCGTGAAGTCGCGTCGGCCGCGGGGGTCGGGGTGGGGACCCTCTACCGCCACTTCCCGACCCGTTCTGACCTCGTCGTCGCGGTGTACCGCCACCAGATCGACTCCTGCGCCGAGGCGGGACCCGCCCTGCTCGAGTCGGCACCGACCCCGTTCGCGGCCGTCCTGAGCTGGGCCCATCTCTTCGTCGACTTCCTCGGGACCAAGCACGGCCTCGCCCGGGTGTGGGAAGGCGACACGGCCGGCTTCACCGCGCTGCACACCCTGTTCATCGAACGGCTCGTGCCCGTGCTGGCGGAGATGCTGGACGAGGCCCGGGAGGCAGGCGAGGTGGTCGCCCCGACCACGGCGTACCAGCTCATCCGTGCGGTCGGGGACCTCGTGGCCTGGGCCCCGCAGGACCCGGACTACGACGTGCGGCACAGCGTGACGCTCCTCGTCAGCGGGCTGCGGCAGGAGCAGCCCACGACCTGGCGGCCGACAGGCGCCGAGGCCGACTCGGCCTGACCTCGCCCGGCGACCCCGTTGCCTTTCGGCCCGTTGCCTCTCGGCCCCGATGCCCGAGGCGGACGAACAGGTCCCGCACATGCCGACGGCTCCCGTCCTGTGGAACAGGGGGAGCCGTCGCGGCGGGCGTGAGGGCTTTCGCCGACAGTCCGTCAGGCGTGCCGGTGCGAGTGCCGGTTGCCGGTGAAGACCCGGTAGAGGAGCAGCAGGATCAGCGAGCCCACGATCGCCGCGATCCAGGTGGAGAGATCGAAGAACCCGTCGATGGAGTCGACGCCGAAGATCACCTTGCCGAGCCAGCCGCCGAGCAGGCCGCCCACGATGCCGATGAGCATGGTGACGATGATGCCGCCGGGGTCCTTGCCCGGCATCAGAAGCTTGGCGATGGCGCCGGCGAGCAGTCCGATGACGATCCACGCGATGATGCCCATGATGTGTCTCCGCTTCCTCCGACAAAGGCTGTGTCAGCTCTCCGTGTGCGCCGAAAGAGCTTGATCAAACCTCGCAATCGGAGGTCCGTGCGCGCCACTTGGGCGCAGGACGGCGAAACGCCCCCGCCGGGCGTACCCCGTGCGTCACGCGCCCCGGGAGTCCCTGCACTCCACCGCGTCGAGCAGCACCAGGGCCTCGTGCAGGCCGTGCGGGCGCAGCAGGTCCGGGCGCGACGCGCGGCCCCATCCGGGCCCCGTGAGCAGGACCTTGCTGCGCGTACGGGCGCCGCTGACGCCCCAGCGGGTGGCGGACACGTGCTGGACCAGCTCCATGGCCGCCGTCGACGAGGACTGCGACCACAGGACCACCGCGCTCGGCCCGACGCGCTGCACCGCGGCCAGCAGCGCCTCCGCCGGGACCGCGCCGCCCAGCATCAGCGTGACGGCGCCACGCTCCGCGAGCGCGGCGTTCAGCGCCTCCAGCGGCAGCGTGTGCTGCTCCCCGGGCGCGCAGGCGAGGATGACGGGCGCCGAGGACGCGGACGTACGGTCGGCCGCGGCACGCACGTAGACGTGCCGGATCGTCGCGGAGATGTGCCACGACAGCAGGTGCTCGACCTCGACATAGCGTTCGCCGGCCGACTGCCACTTGCGTCCGACGGCCTGGAGGGCGGGCGCCAGGATCTCCTCCCACGCGACGACCAGCCCGTGGGTGCGGACCGCCGACATGAGCTGTTCCTGGACGGCCGCGGCGTCCAGCCGTACGGCGGCGCGCGCCAGGCCCTTGCACTCCTGCCGCACGTTCCCGAGCGGCAGACCGCTGCCCGAGCGAGAGGCGTACGGGGAGCCGGAGCCGTCGTCGACGGCGGCGGGGGCCGGGGGATGTGCGGAGTCCTGGGGGGTGAGGCTCTTGGCGGCACGCGCGGCCTCACCGGGGGGAATGCCGGCGGCGGTGAGCCGGCACATCTCCAGGACCATGGCGACGTCGTCGGGCGTCCACCGGCGGTGGCGACCCTCGGTCCGGGCCGCCGGGCCGAGGCCGTAGCGGCGGTCCCACGAACGCAGCGTCGTGGGCGAGACGCCCAGACGTCTGGCGAGCGAGCCGGTCGTCACCCCTGTCTCCGCGGGAACGTCGGCGGGAACGTCCGTTGGAATGGCGGGCATGTCGGCGGGACTCTCCGAGCGAATCCCTGTGGGCGCTCCACTCACGTCCATGGGCATGTCCTGACGCACAGGTTCGGGCGGGCGTGGGTGCGTGCCGCCCGTGGCATGAGGGGTGTCCTGGCGTGGTTCACAGCGTGCCGCCGTCCCCCGTCGGCGGGTCGCCCAGGGCGTGGTCGACGGCGCGGGGCAGCTGTCCGCTCACCTCGTCGCCGAGCCGCTCGAACTCCCGCTTCAGGAGGGGAGCGGCCAGCCGGGCGAGCCCCGCGAACTCGATCCTGGCCTTGTAGGTGACCCGGGTCCGTCCGCCCTCCTGCGTGAACCGCAGGTCGTCGGTGGAGGTGGCCGTCCTGTTCCGGCCGACGAAGACGAGGTGGTCGGGGTCCAGGCGGGTCAGCCGGTAGCGCAGTTCGGTACGGCGGCCACGGAAGACGGAGACGTTGCGCCACTCGGAACCCACGGACAGGGGGCCGTCGTCGAGCCGGTCGCACGTGACGGTGCCGGGGTCCCACATCTCCGTGTTCCCGAAGTCGGAGAGGAACCCCACGACGTCGGTCAACGCGTGATCCAGGGTGATGACGCGCTCGACTTCGATCACAAAGGCCTCCTGTTCGGTCCTGCTCCTGCTCGTTCCGGCATGGTCAGTTCCTTGTTCGGACGCTTGACGGATGCACGAACAGGCCGTGACCCGAGTCCGACGGCCGGGGCCCGGAGCGCAGGAGAACGGGTAATTCGATGCAGATGCGATGCGAGTTGTCCAGGTTGCATTGATTCCGCACTGTGGTGAGGCAGCCGTCGCTCCCGGCGACCGCGAGGCCCGGCGGAGGAGACACCATGACGACCGCACAGCGCACCGGCGTGGACATCGATGACAGCGAGCTGGTGGACAGGTTCCTCGGCGGGGACGAGGCCTCCCTGGCGGCCGTCTACGAGCGGTGGGGCCCGCTCGTGCACGCTCTCGCCCGGCGGTCGCTGGGGGACGAGCGGGAGGCGGAGGACGTCACCCAGGTCGTCTTCCTCGCCGCGTGGCGCGGCCGGGCCGGGTACGCCCCGGAGCGCGGCAACCTGCCCGGGTGGCTCACGGGCATCGCCCGCCGGAAGATCGCCGACGCGCTCGCGGCCCGGACCCGCCGCGCGGAACTGGTCGCCGCGGCGGGCGCACAGCTCATGCTGAGGGTCTCCGACGAGGCCGTACGGCCCGAGGCCGCCATCGACCGCGTCATGCTCGCGGACGAGATGTCACAGCTCCCGGCACCGCAGCGCCGTGTCCTCAACCTCTCCTTCTACGACGACCTCACCCAGACCCAGATCGCCGAGCTCACCGGCTGGCCCCTGGGCACGGTCAAGAGCCACGCCCGCCGGGGCCTGCGTCGCCTGGCCTGCCGTCTGGGCGAGGACAAGCCTGTCGCGTGCGCCGCGTGACGTCGAGGTCCGGTGCGACGCGGTCGACGGGCCGATCCGTCGGTGCGACGCGATCGGAAGACCGTCCGGCTCCGGCGCGGGACCTCCGGGCGAGTCGGTTCAGCCGCTTCGTGGTTCCGCGCGCGACCACTTTCGGATCGTTGTTCTTTTCCTGCATCTGGACGGCCCGCTCGACCGGAAGAGTCCGCAGGAGCGTCCGTCCGGAAGTCCGATGCTTCACGGGGAACGGAAAGCTGCTGTGAGAACGGATCCAGAGGACGACGATCAGGCGGGAGGCGCTGCGATGGGCGGACGGGGCGACAACGGCACCGCTCCGGGCGGCAGTACGGCCCAGGTCGACGCCGACACGATCCGGCGGACCTACGACGTGGTGCTGTGGGCGTGGGACACCCTGCCGGCCGATGACCGCGAGCAGTGCGAGGCGCTGCTCGTGGGGCACGTGGGTCTGCTCATGGGCGAGGTCGACGCGCTCGTGCCGAGGATGGGCGAGGAGTACCGGCACACGGCCGAGCACGTCCTCAACCGGTCGCGGCGGGCCCTGACCCGCACCACGCTGATCACCGCCAAGGAACGTGCCGCGCACGTCGGCGACCTGGCCACGCTGTGCCGGGCCCTGCTCAGCCTCCATCAGCGTCCCGGACCGCTCCTCGGTCCGGCGGCCAGGGACGGCGCGTCATGACCGGCTCGCCCCTCACGCCGGAGGGCCTGGAGGGCAGGCTGGACCGGAGTGCCGGTGATCCGGTCAAAGCCCTGCGCACCCTGCCCGGTTGGGGTCCGGCGATGCAGGCCGTGCTCCTGGTCCTCGCCACCGGGTCTCTGATCGCCGCGCTCCTCTACGCCCTCACCACCTAGGCCTGTCCCGCCTGCTGACCGGCACCGCGCGCGCCGGCCTCCTCCGCAGCGAGGCGGGACCCCCCGCGCCGCCCCCACCGACCACGGCGGGGGCGGCGCCCATGAGGCGTCCTGTGCGGTCGGCCATGAAGCGTCCTGCGCGGTCGCCCGAATGAGGCGTCCCGTGCGGTCGGCCATGAGGCGTCCCGGGCGGTTGCGGGGCGACCTCGAAGTTCATTCGCCCGTACGGCTGTTGTCCCATCAAGGCTCGATAGCGCATGGATCGGCCCAATGGCGGCGGAGTGTGCCGCACCGTCAGATCTGACTCGATCAATTACTTTCGGCCTTGATCTATCGCTGTGGCTGGTTTGTGGTGCAAAGTGTGCGGACGGGCGCCGATCCAATCCCCCAGGTGAAGGCCCCTGTTGGGCCCTGCCGTCCGCTCGATGGCAGGGCCCGCCGCCCCTCCCGGACTCCCCACGGGAGGGTCGGCCGCTGTCCGGACGCCCGCGGCGCGGTGTCAGCGCCCTGGTACCGCCGCCAGAAGGTCGACGGTGTAGGCCTGGCCCGGGTTGTCGAAGACGTCGGCCGTGGCGCCGAGTTCCACGATCCGTCCGGAGCGCATCACCGCCACCCGGTCGGCGATGTCCCGCACCACGGCCAGGTCGTGCGAGATGAACAGGTAACTCAGACCCAGATCGGTCTGGAGCTCGGACAGCAGGTCGAGGACCTGGGCCTGGGTCGTGACGTCCAGCGCGGACACCGCTTCGTCGCAGACCACCAGGTCGGGTTCGAGGGCCAGGGCGCGGGCGATGGCGACGCGCTGGCGCTGGCCGCCGGAGAGTTCCGCGGGACGCCGTCCGGCCAGCGACCGGGACAGGCCCACCCGTTCCAGCAGCGCGCCGATCCGGCCCGGGTCCCGGCGGAGACCGAACGCGCGCAGCGGCTCGGCGACGATGCTCTCCACGCTCAGCCGGGGGCTCAGCGCGTTGTACGGGTTCTGCTGGACGAGCTGGAAACGCCGCCGCAGCCGCCTCAGTTCGCGGGCCCGCACGGAGTGCAGAGGCACGCTGTCGAAGTGCACGGCGCCGCTGGTCGGCCGCTCCAGCGCCATCACGGTGCGGGCGGTGGTCGACTTGCCCGAACCCGACTCGCCGACGAGGGCCAGGGTCTCGCCGCGCTCCAGGGTGAAGCTGACCTCGTCCACCGCGCGGAACCGGAACCTGCCGCCGTCCGGACGGCGGGCGGCGAACTCCTTGACCAGATTCTCCACGCGCACCAGCGGCGGTCGCAGCGCCGCCGCGGCCCCGGCATCGGGTCCCGCGTCGGCCCCCGGCGCAGCGGCGGTACGGGCGCGGCCGGACCCCTTCGCACGGCCCCGCCCGGGAATGCTGCGGACCAGCAGCCGCGTGTAGTCGTCCTCCGGTTCGTGCAGGACCTTGTCCGGCGGGCCCTGTTCGACCACCCGCCCTCGGGACAGGACGACGATGTGCTGGGCCCGCTCGGCGGCTACCGCGAGATCGTGCGTCACCAGCAGCAGCGCGGTGCCGGTCGCGGAGCGCAACCGGTCCAGGTGGTCGAGGATCTGCCGTTGCACCGTCACGTCCAGCGCGCTCGTCGGCTCGTCCGCGATGATCAGCCGGGGCTCGCAGGCCCACGCGATACCGACCAGCACCCGCTGCCGCATGCCTCCGGACAGTTCGTGCGGGTACTGCCGGGCCCGCCGGACCGGATCGTCGAGCCCCGCCTGCTCCAGGATCGCCACGGCCCGCCGGGCGGCCTCCGCCCGCTCGCACAGCCCGTGCACCAGCAGCGCCTCGGCCACCTGGGGGCCGATCCGCTGGGTGGGGTCCAGGGAGACGCCCGGGTCCTGCGGGACGAACCCGATGTCCCGGCCCCGCAGGGCCCGCAGTCGCGGCTTTGGCAGCCCCAGCAGGTCGCCGGTGCCGTCGAACTCGACCGTGCCGGAGGTCACTTGAGCGGTCGGCGGCAGCAGGCCCAGCGCGGCGAGCGCGGTGGTGCTCTTGCCGGAGCCCGACTCGCCGACCAGCGCGACGACTTGACCGCTCGGCACGTCGAACGACACGTCGTGGACGACCGGTGCACGGCCCGCGTAGGCGACGGAGAGGCCGCGCACCGACAGGGCGGGCGGCGCGGGCGCGGGCGTCGGCACCGGTACGACGCGCGGCACCGGCTCGCTCGCGAGGCCGGGCTCGGCCGTCTTGCCTGTACCGGTCGTAGAGCCTGTACCGGTCGTGTGCCCCGGCTCGGTCGTGTGCCCTGGCTCGATCGTGGGGCCCGGATCGGGTACGGCGCTCGGCACCGGCTCGGTCGCGCGGCCAGGCTCCGTTGCGAGTCCAGGGTCGGCCGTGGAACCCGGCTCGGCCGAGGGGCCCGGCTCGGCCGTGGGGCCCGGCTCGGCCGTGGGGCCCGGCTCGGCCGTGGGGCCCGGCTCGGCCGTGGGGCCCGGCTCGGCCGTGGGGCCCGGCTCGGCCGTGGGACCTGGAGCGGTCGTGGAGCCTGTACCGGACGTGGGACCTGTACCGGACGTGGGACCTGTGCCCGTCGTGTGGCCCGTACCGGCCGTGGGGCCCGGACGGGTCACGGAGCCCGTGCCGGCATCGGTGGGGGAGGTCATGGGCTCCTCCGGGAGCGGGAGACGCGGTTGACGGACAGGACGATCGCCACGACGACGAGGCCGGGCACGGTGGTGAGCCACCACGCGCTCTCCAGGAAGTCGCGGCCACCGGAGATGAGCGAGCCCCACTCCGGCTGCGGCGGCGGTTCGCCGTAGCCGAGGAAGCTCAGGCCGGCGATGGCGAGCAGCGAGGTGCCGAACTCCACGGTCGCCAACACCACTGCGGGCCGGTAGGAGTTGGGCACGACGTGGCGGACGACGACGGTCCACCGGGGCACGCCCGCGGCCCGTGCCGCCTCCACGAACCCGGCCTCCCGCACCTTGAGGACCTCGCTGCGCACGGTTCGGGCGAACCCGGCCACACCCGCGACCCCGACCGCGACCGCCACCTTCACCGAGCCCTGGCCGAGGACCGTGATGATCGCCATGGACAGCAGCAGGCTCGGGACGGCGAGCAGCACGTCGCAGACCCGCATCACGCACTCGTCCACCAGCCCGCCGAAGTATCCGGCGATCAGCCCCAGCAGCGAGCCGACCACCACGGTCAGCGCGACCGCGAGGAACACCCCGCTCAGCGACAGCCAGGCGCCGTGCACGACCCGCGCGTACAGGTCGCGGCCCAACTGGTCGGTGCCGAACGGGTGGTGCAAGGACGGTCCGAGCAGCTTGTCCGCGGGATCGCCGAGCAGGGGATCCCGCGAGGTGAACAGATCCGGGACCAGCGCCCACGACAGGACGAGGGCCAGGACGAGCCACGACACGATCAGACCGGTCGCGGGCAGTCGGCGCCGGGCGGCCTGCCCGGGCCGCGGTTCATCGGCGGGCTCCGGCGCGGGCGACCGCACAGGAGCGGCGGCGGGGGCGCTCACGCGATCACCGCCGAGAGCCGGATCCGCGGGTCGACGACGCCGTACAGGAGGTCGACCGACAGGCTGATCAGGACGAACACGCTCGCCGCGAGCAGCACCACCCCCTGGACGACCGGCACGTCCCGGGCCGAGACCGCGGCCTCCGCGGTCTGGCCGAGGCCCGGCCGGGAGAACACGGTCTCGGTGAGCACCGCGCCGCCCAGCAGCTGCGCCGTCCACACACCGACCGTGGTCAGCGTCGGCAGGGACGCGTTGCGCAGCACGTGCCTGGCGAACAGACGCCTCGTTCCGACCCCCTTGGCGCGCAGCACCTGGACGAACGGTTCGGCGAGGGTGGTGGCGATGCCGTCGGAGAGCACCTTGGCGGTGGCCGCGGCGAGCGGCAGCGCCAGGGTGACGGCGGGCAGCACGAGCGTCGGTACGCCCTGGTCCCCGAAGGCGGGGAACAGTCCCCAGCGGAAGGAGAACAGCTGGAGCAGCATCAGGCCGACCCAGAACGTGGGCATGGCGATCCCGACCGCGGGCAGCGCCTCCAGCAGGCCGCGGAGCCCGGCGCTGCGGGTGGTCCGGGTCCAGACCGCGAGCGCGGCTCCCAGCACCACCCCGAGGACCAGACCGGTCACCGCGAGTTCCAGCGTCGGCGGCAGGGCCGCGCCGAGCAGGTCGCCGACCGGCGTCCGCTGCTGGAAGGACGTGCCCAGGTCGAGATGGAGCAGCCGCCACAACTGGTCGCCGTACTGCACGATCAGCGGCCGGTCGGTGCCGAACTCCGCACGCAGCGCCTGGATTTGATCGGCGGGCGTGTTCTGCAGCGCCTCGGGGCCCAGCATCATCTCCACCGGGTCGCCGGGCAGCAGGTACATGAGGAGGAAGGTTCCGGTGAACGCCGCCCACAGCACCACGAGTGCCGTGGCGGCGCGCCGGAGGAGGTAGCGGGTCATCAGGAGGTCCGGCCCGCGTCGTGGAGGAGGATGCGGGACGCCGCGTCGAAGGTGATGCCGGTGATCTTCGAGGAGACTCCGACGACCTGGGTGAGCTGGCTGAAGGGGAAGGCGTACCCCTCGTCGACGAGGATCTGCTGGGCCTCGGCGGCCAGCTTGTTGCGCTCGGCGGTGTCGGTGGTGGCGAGCTGCGCGGCCAGCACCTTCTCCAGACGCGCCTCCTGCGGCTCGTCGCCGGTGAACCAGGCCAGGTTGCCGGCCGACTTGGAGAACGCGGCGCGCAGGATGTCCGGGTCCGGGCGGCTGACGGAGGTGGAGCGCAGGTCGTAGTCGCCCTTGGCGGAGGCGGTGGCGTACTCGGCGGCGGTCACCTGCTTCAGCTTCAGGTCGATCCCGACGGCGCGCAGTTGCTGCTGGACCGCCTCGATGACGTTGGCCTGGTAGAAGTAGAGCAGGCTGATCGACAGCTTCTTGCCGTCCTTCTCGCGGATGCCGTCCGACCCCTTCTTCCAGCCGGCCGCGTCGAGCAGGGACTCCGCCTTGTCCGGATCGGCCTTCAGGGACGCGGACACGTCGCTGTAGCCGGGCGTCGTGTCCCCCAGGATGCTGCTGGCCACGCCGTAGGACGGGGACAGCACGGTGTCGGTGATCTGCTGCCGGTCGACGGCGAGTTGGACGGCCCTGCGGACGTCGGCGTCCTGGAGGATCTTCGAGCTCTTCAGGTTGGGGGCCGCGCCGATGACGACGCCGGGGTTGACCCGGGACAGCAGCGTGTACCCGGCGCTCTTCAGCGGGGACTCGTCCTGGGACTGGATGGTGGTGGCGACGTCGACCTGGCCCGACTTGAGGCTGCCGGAACGCACGCTCGGCTCGGTGACCACGTTGTAGGTGACCTGGTCGAGATAGGCGTCGCCCGAGTGCTTGGCCAGCGCGGACGCCCACTTGTAGCCGCTGCGCTTGACGAGCTTGGTGCTCGAGTCCTTCGTGTACGACGAGAACTTGAAGGGACCCGACCCGATCAGGCCCTTGCCGGTGCAGCGGTCGGCGAGCGACGCCTTGAGGCCCGCCTCGGAGAGCAGACCCAGGGTCGGGGTCGAAGCGGCCATCAGGAACTGTGCGTTGGGCTGGTCGAAGGAGACGGTCAGGTTCTGCGCGTCCTCGACCTCCGTGCCGGTGTACCCCAGCAGGTACTGGCTGCCGTAGGGCGACTTGGCGCCGGCGGCCACGATCGAGTCGAAGTTCGCCTTCACGGCCTCGGCGTCCACGGGGGTGCCGTCGGAGAACGTGATGCCCGAACGCAGGTGGAAGGTGAAGGACTTGGCGTCGGCGGACGCCTTCCACGTGTCGGCCAGCCAGCTGACGAACTTCCCCGACTCGGGATCCTGCGCGATGAGCGAGTCGACCACCTGCCGGTTGATCACGGCGCTTGCGATCAGCGTGGACTGCTGGGGGTCGAGGCAGACCGGATCGGAGTCGATGGCGATCTTCAGACTGCCCCCGGCCTGGGGAGAGGCCGAGGCACCGGAACCGGAGGTGCCCCCGCCGGTGCCGCAGGCGCTGAGGACGGCGGCGAGGGAGAGCGCGAGGCCGGGAACGGCGGCTCTGCGCAGGACATGGGTGCGTGGCGTCCGCATGACGGCGGGATCCTTACGTCGGAGGTGGCTACGGTGAGAAAGCGATGTGTGGGGGTGAGGAAGCGGCGTGTGCGGCGGGCGACTGGAGCGGCGGGCACCAGCCGTGGGGCGCCGCCCCTGCGCGTACGGCGAGGGACGGACGCGGAGGATGGAGCGGCAGAGCATCAGCCCTGGCCCGTCGCCCCCCGCGCGGACCGCCCGGAGGTCAGCCGACGGCTGCCGCCGCGCGCAGGTCGTCGAGGTTCGTGGCCGCGAACTCGCGCTCGCCCGCCTCGATCTCGGTGAGCAGGCGGCCGAGAGCGCGGCCCAGCGGGATGGCCACCCGGTGGTGTTCGGCGAGCGCGGCGTAACCGTCGTCGCGGCTCGGCCGTTCGATGGGGCGGCGGCGGACCGCGAGGTCGCGGAAGACACCACTGCGGTCCTTGGGCTGTCCGGCCAGCCAGGTGACCAGCCGGTCGAGCGCGGCGGTGCGGGCCCGGTCCGAGGCGGCGGCGGAGAACGCGTACGGTTCGTACGCGTCGAAGGCCTCCAACGAGATGCCCTCGGCGACGGCGACCGCGGTGCTCTCCGCCGCTGCTGCCGCGGCCAGGTCGCGGTGGGCGTCGACGATCTCCGCGATCGGCGCGTCGACCAGGGTGGCGACGCCCAGGATCGAGGCGAAGCCGCGCTTGGCCCAGCGGAAACCGGGGAGATTGGCCGTGGCGGTGACCGGGCCGTAGGCACGCAGGTCCGCCGCCAGGTCCAGGACCCGTAGGTCGGGGGTGCCGCCGTCGGGCAGGCCGACGGCGAGGGCGCCCGCTCCGCCGTCGCGGATCACCCCGGGTTCGAGGTAGTCGGCGAAGATGTTGACGAAGATCCCCAGCGTGCGGTCGGCGCCCACCGCGTCGGCGATGACGGGTTCGTTGCGGCCGTTCTGCGCGGACACCACGAAGCCGTCGCCGGTGAGGCGTTCGGCGATCCACCGAGCCGCCCGTGCCGTGGCCTGGGATTTGACGGCGAGCAGCACCGGGCCGGACAGCGGGGGCAGTTCGGGGTCGTCGGTGGTGTGGGCGGCGGCGACCCGGACCGTGTCGTCGGAGCCGTCGGGCCGCCGGATGGTGAGCCCGGTCCGGCGGACGGCGGCTATGTGGTCGGCGTCGGTGTCGACCAGCGTGACCTGGTGGCCGTCGCGGGTGAGGGCGTGGCCGAGGGTCGCGCCGATCGCGCCGGCGCCGACGACGGTGTAGGTGGTCATGAGCGGGCCTCCGGGGTGCCGAGCTGCCAGGGGGTGGGGTGGGGCCAGTGGTGGGGGAGTGCGGTGGTGCCCGCCGAACCGCCCCCGTCCACCGGCAGGTTGGCGCCGGTGATCCAGGCGGCGTCCGGGCCGAGGAGGAAGCGGACGGCCGGGGCGATGTGGGAGGCCTCGGCGCGGCCCGGTAGCAGCGACCGGCCGACTGCCTCGGCGTAGCCGGGGGTGACCGGGTTGACGGCGCTGTCGACGCCGACGAATCCGGGGGAGACGGCGTTGACGCGGATGCCGTACGGGCCGAGTTCCACGGCGCTCGCCTTGGTCGCCATCACCAGGGCGGCCTTGGAGGTGGAGTAGTGCGCGGCGCCCGGGCGGGCCCGCAGGGCGGCGCCCGAGGCGATGTTGACGACGGCCGGGGTGCGCCGGGCCGGGCGGGCGTGGTGGGCCAGACGCTGTGCGGTCAGGACCGCGGCCCGGACGTTGACGTGCTGCACCCGGTCCCAGAGTTCGGCGGTGAGGTCTTCGAAGGGGATCGCCGGATAGATGCCGGCTGCGTTCACCAGCCCGTCGACCGGTGCCTGCGACCAGGCCTCGTCGACCAGATCGGTGGCGAATCCGGCGTCCGCGAGGTCGCCGACGACGGCCCGCACCGGCACGTGATGCCGGGCGTGGATCGCGTCCAGGACCGCGGTGAGGGCGTCGGCCCGGAGATCGACGCCGGTGACGTGCCAGCCGTGGGCGGCGAGGTCGTCGGCGATGGCGGCGCCGATACCGGAGGCGGCTCCGGTGACGACGGCATGCGGACTCAGGGGAGTCTGCGGACTCATCCGAGGCCTCCTTCGGTGCGGACGTGGCGGGCGATCTGCTCGTGCGTGGCGAACCAGACGGGGCCCGAGGCGGTGATGTGGCGCAGGAGTTCGGCCAGCAGCCAGATCCGGGAGCGGTGCCCGGAGATCGACGGGTGCAGGGTCAGCTGGAACAGGCCGCCGTCGCGCAGCGCGCCGTCGAACTCGTCCTGCCAGACCCGCAGCACCTCGCGCGGCGGGGTGTACGGGCGCAGTCCGGCGTAGCGGACCATCGCGAAGTAGGGGGCGTCGTCGCGGATCCACTCCACGGGGAGTTCGACCACGCCGGTGGGCTCGCCGTCCTCCAGCAGCTCGTACGGCTCGTCGGCGGCCATCAGAGAGGAGTCGTACAGGAAGCCGAGTTCGCGGACGACGCTCAGGGTGTCCGGGGAGAAGTCCCAGGACGGGGTGCGGATGCCGACCGGGCGGCGCCCGGACAGCCGCTCCAGGGTGTCGAGGCTGCGCAGGGTCAGGTCGCGCTCGTCGGCGCGGGAGAGCAGGGTGTTGCGCTCGTGGATCCAGCCGTGCACCCCCACCTCGTGACCGGCCGCCGCGTAGTCGGCGATCTCGCCGGGGTGCAGCAGGGCGGAGACCGCGGGCACGAAGAACGAGGCGGGTACGCCGTGTTCGTCGAGGAGACGCAGGATGCGGGGCACGGCGACCCGTGCGCCGTACTCGCCCGCCGCCAGCACACCGGGTGTGGTGTGACCGTCGCGCAGGGCGGGTGTCTCGTGGTCGCTGTCGAAGGAGATCGCGACGGCGACCCGGGCGCCGCCGGGCCAGGAGGCCGGGGTGAGGTCGCGGCCCGCGCGGACCCGTCCGACCAGGTCGCGCCAGACCCGTTCGGGCCACTGCCAGGGTTCGCCCCCGGGCACCTCCGAAGGGCGCTGTTCACTGGTCATCGGGTGTCTCCAAGGAAGGATTCGACGACGTCCTGCAACGCGTCGGTGGTCAGGCGGAGGCTTTCGACGTCGACGTGTTCGTCGTCGCCGTGGAAGAGACGGCGGTAGCGGCCGACGTCCCACGCGGAGGTGTAGAGGCCGAACCCGTAGGCGGTGCCGCCCCGTTCGCGGACGAAGCGGGCGTCGGTGCCGCCCGCGGTCAGTGACGGCAGCAGTCGGCGGTCGGGGAAACAGCGGCCCACCGCGCCGGCCACCGCGTCCTGGAGCCGGCTCGCGCCGGACTGCGAGGCGGTGCGCGCGCCGAGCCGTTCGACGGTGATGAACTCCTTCAACTCGCCCAGTGCGGCGTGCAGTTCGGCGTCCGCCTCGGACTCGTCCTGGCCGGGCAGGGCGCGGATGTCCACGTCCACCACGGCGGTTCCGGGGATCACGTTGAGCTTGCCGCCCGCGCGGACCACGGTGGGGGTGAGGGTCAGGTGGGTCAGCGCGTGACCGAAGCGGGCCGCCTCGCCCAGGTGGTGGAGGTGGTCGTCGAGGGTGGCCGGGTCCAGGAGTCCGGCGGTGGCGGCGGGCGGCAGGTCCTGCGCGCGGACGTACGCCTCCCAGCGTTCGTCGGGGCGGGCCGCCGGGCGGTGCCGGGCGACGCGGACCGCCGCCTCGGCGGCGATCAGTGCCGCGTTCCGCGCACCCCAGGGCATCGAGGCGTGCCCGGAACGGCCGCGCACGTGCAGCCTGCGGGGGAAGGAGCCCTTCTCGCCGACCGTGAAGGTCACCGCACCCGACCCGACGTGCGCGCCCGCGCTCTCGGTCAACGCGTAGTCCCAGGGAAGGAGTTCGGGCCGGTTGCGGGCGATCCAGCCGGCGCCGAACCGGCTGCCCGCCTCCTCGTCCGCCACGGCCGCGAACACCAGGTCACCCGCGAGGGGCTCGGAGCGGCGGGCCACGGTCGCCGTCACGACCGCCATGGCGGAGGTCAGGTTGAGCATGTCGATGGCGCCGCGGCCCCACACGACACCGTCGCGCACCGCCCCGGAGAACGGGTCCTGCGACCAGGTGCGCGGATCGGCGGGGACGACGTCGGTGTGACCCAGCAGGGTCAGGGCCGGCGCCTCGCGATCGTGGCCCGGCACCCGGAAGACGACGCTCACCCGGCCCGGGTGCGGCTCGACCACCTCGACCTCCGCCCGGGTGCCGGAGAGGTGGTCGAGGAGGACCCCGGCGTTGCGCTGCTCGCCGCCGGAGTCCGGAGTGCCGTCGTTCACACAGGCGTTCCGGATCATCGCCGACAGCAGGTCGACCGTGTCGTCTACGGGGTTCATGGATCGATCATCCGCAGCGAATTCATGTGTATTCAAGTGGATACGCATGTCAAACATGTGAACTCGTTCGCGGCCGGGCGTGCTTCAATGAGCGCACCGACCGCCGAGGACGACCCGTAAGGATGGACGCCCCCGTGAGCCCAGCAGCACGGCACCCCGTCGAGGAACCGGCCCCGGACGCCTCGGAGGCCCAGGCCGGGCCCAAGGTCTCCGCCGACTCCGGCCTCGGCATGTATCGCCAGGTGCGCCAGGACCTCATCGACGGCACCATCGACCCCGGTTCACTGCTGCTGGAGACCGCGCTGGGCAGCCGCTACGGCGTCTCCCGCACCCCCGTCCGCGAGGCACTCAACCGCCTTGAGCAGGACGGACTGGTCGAACGTGTCCCGCGCGGCTACCGCGTCCCGGTCATCACCGCCGAAGACATCCTCGAACTGTACGAAGCGCGCATCGCGTTGGAGGCGACGGCGGCCTCGGCGGCGGCGCTGCGCCGCACCGACCTCGACCTGGCCCGCATCACCCACCATCACGAACGCCTGATGGAGGCCACCGGCACCGAGGAGGCCGCGGACGCCAGCGCCGCGTTCCACAAGGCGGTCTGGCACGCCGGCCACAACGCCATCGTCTTCGGGCTGCTCGACCGCCTGATCACGCAGATGCGCCTCTTCGACCGCGCCCCGACCGTCGAGCCCGCCAAGCGTGAACTCACCCACGAGGAACACGCGCGCCTGATCGACGCGATCCGCGACCACGACGCCGACGCCGCCCGCCGGGAGGTCGTCGCCCATCTCGGCCGCAACCGCGACGTACGCCTCGCCGCCCTCGCCAGGACCCTGCCCTGAGCCGCCCCGGCCCGCGACGCGCCGTCCTCCGCCCCGCGCGATGTCGTACGACCCGTCCCTGAGCGCGGATCGTTCTTGAGCGACCCGCCCCTGACGCAGGGCGTCGACGCCTCGTCACTTACGCGCTCCCGTAACCGAGTTGCGTGCACGGCCGTCATCGCCGCCGTGCGCGCCCGCCGGGTACTCGCGTGTACTCGACTGGATACACACGCGGCGCGGACCCCGCCCGCACGCCACCTCACGTGCTGCCCCGGAAGTCACCCAACTGCCCGAGCCCGTCCGCACCCGAGACGAAAGGTGCCCGCCATGCTCGACCTCCCGCACGACCCCGAGGGAGCCCGACTCCTCATCGGCATACGCCACTTCGACACCCCGTTCCTGCTCCTCGCCGCGCTCGGCACCGGCCTCGGCACCAGCAGTCTGCTGCCCGACCGCGCCCGCCCCGGCAAGGTCCGCGTCGCCTCCTTCCGGCGGGCCGGCCCGCACGTCCTGCTCGTCCAGCACAACAAGCACCACCTCGCCCACGGCGACGGCGCCGCCTGCCGGGCCGGCGAGGAGTCCTTCGCCGTGTCCGTGCTGTGGAGCGCGCCCGTGCTGCGCGAGGAGGACGGCGCGGTCGTCGTGGACGCGGGCACCCTCGCCGTCGCCGACCACCAGGACCTGGTCACCCACCTCGCCGGGACCGGCCAGGGCACCCACACCCTCGACCCTCACCGCAGCCTGCCGCTGCCCGAGCGGAGCCATGTCCGTGACGGCCGCGTCCGGCTGACCGCGCTGCTCACCCTCAGCGGGCCCGGCACCGGCACCGCCCTGCGCGAAGTGGTCCCGGACCCGCGCGCCGTCAGCCTCGTCCAGCATCTGCACCTGCTGCCGCTGCCCGACCCCGCCCTCCCGGCCCGCCGCTACCACCCGGGCTCCGGCGCGTACGCGATCGGCCACGCCGACCACGCCCGCCTCACCGGCGGCGACTCACCCACCGTGCGGCTCCAGCCGAGATTCCGCCTCGAACCGCTCTCGCCGCAGGCCACGCCCACCACCGTGCGCCGCCCGATCGTCTTCCTGGTCGACCCCGCCCTCCCCGAGCCGCTGCGCACGGCCGTCGTCGAGGGCGGCAACTGGTGGCGGGCGGGCTTCGAGAGCGCCGGATTCACCGACGCCTTCCGGGTCGAGGTCGCGGACGAGGACACCGACCTCCACGACCCGGGCGTCAACGCCGTGTGGTGGGTTCACCGCGCCGGACGTGGCTGGTCGATGGGCGCGGGCCTCACCGATCCGCGTACCGGAGAGATCGTCTTCGGACGCGTCAGGCTCGGCTCCCAGCGGGTGGAGCAGGTGCGGGCCCTGGGCGAAGCCCTGCTGACCCCCTACGGCCGCCCCGACGAGACCGAACGAGTTGCCGCGGTCGAGGAGTTGGTCCTGGCCCGCATCCGTCAGCTGGCCGCGCACGAGATCGGCCACGCCCTCGGGTTCATGCACAACTACGCCAGCACCCACCACTCCAAGCCCTCCGTGATGGACTACCCGCACGCCCGGATCGGCCTCGGACCGGACGGCGCCATCGACCTCCGTGACGCCTACGCCGAAGGACTCGGCCCCTGGGACCACTTCCTCGTCGCCCACGCCTACGGCCGCTTCCCCGACCGGGACGAGGAGACGGCCCTTGCCGAACTCCGGCGCCAGGCAGCCGAGTCGGGTCTGCTGTACGCCACCGACGAGGACGGGCACGGCCCGCACGCCGCGCACGCCGACGCCGTCCCCTGGGTCACCGGACCCGACGCCCTCGACGCCCTGGACCGCATCCTGCGAGTACGGCGGGCCGCCCTGGACGCCTTCACCGCCGGAGCCGTGCCACCGGACCGGCAGAGCGGCGAACTGGAGGAAAGGGCAGCCCTGTTGCATCTGCTGCACCGCCACGAGACGCAGGCGGTGGCCCGGCTCGTCGGCGGAGTCCGCTACCGCTACACGTGGGCGGGCGACCCCGACGTGGGAACCCGCCCGGTCGCGGCAGCCGACCAGCACCAGGCACTCGCCCGTCTCGCCACCCTGCTGAGAGCCGAGGAACTGGCCCTTCCCCGAGCCGTGCTGGACGTCCTGACCCCACCGGCGATCCGCTACGGACGCAGCGACCAGCACCTCGCCACCCGAGCCGGACGGCTCTTCGACCCCCTCGCCGCGGTCGCGGCGGCGGTGTCGGTGGTCGCCGAGCCCCTCCTGGAACCCACCCGCCTGAACCGGCTGGCCTGGCAGCACGCCGTCGACCCCGACGTCCCCGGTGTGGCCGACGTCCTGACCGCCCTCCTCGCCGCCACCTGGCTGCGGGACGACCCCGTCACCCCGGGCACCCCCGGCGGAGACACGGTGACGGTCACCGCCGGGCGGACGCTGCTGGACCATCTGTTCGCCGTCCTCACGGACGGGACCGCGCACGCCGGCGTCGACGCCGAGATCCGGCACGCCCTGCGCTCCCTGGCCGGTGTCCTCGGCGATGGCGACCCGCAGCGCAGGGAGGCCGCCGAGACCATCCGCCTCCGGCTCGCCGAACCGCTCCCGCAGGCAGCGGACCTGCTGCCGTCGTTGCCCCCAGGAGCTCCCAACTGAGCTGCCCGGAAAGGCGATCCCCTTCCCCGGCGGGCCCGGAACGGAGTTCTCCTTCCCCCGTGGGCCCGGAACCCGAGCGGCGCCCCGCCCGCAAGAGGGAACGGCCGCCCTCGATGCGTCGCTAGAACATCCCCCTGATGACGTCGACCGCCCGGTTCAGGTGCGGTTCGTCGCGGTCGGAGCGGTGGGCGACGGCGAGGGCGACCGTGGCCGCCGGGCGGACCAGCGGCCGGTAGGCGACGCCGTCAAGGGCCAGCGCGGTCACCGGCTCGGGGACGACCGCGGCGCCCAGCCCGCCGGCCACGAGGGTGATGAGCGTGGAGGTCTCGCCGACCTCGTGCCGGATGCGCGGGTCGACGCCGGCGTCCCGGAGCAGCCCGAGGACCACGTCGTACATCACCGAGCGCCGGTCGGCGGAGTGGACGATGAGATCGGTGGACCCCAGGTCCGCCACCCGGACCTGCTTGCGCCGCACCAGCGGATGGTCGCCGGGCAGCGCGACCACCAGTCTGTCGTCGCGCAGCGGTGTGACCGTGAGCGAGAGGTCGGCGACAGGCGGGCGGAGCAGCGCGATGTCGATCGCGCCGGTCCGTACCGCCTCGACCTGGTCGGGGGCGAGCATCTCGCCGCGGAACGCGAAATCCACGCCGGGCAGTTCGGCCGCGAGACGGCGGGACAGCGCCGGCAGCAGGCTGTAGGTCGCCGAGCCCACGCAGCCGATCGCGAGGTGCCCGACCGCGCCGGCCTCGACCCGGCGGGCCTCGTGGGCGGCTTCGTCCAGGTCGGAGAGGATCGCGCGTGCGCGGGCCAGGTAGGCGCGGCCCGCCTCGGTGAGGTCGACGCGGCGCGTGGTGCGGTGCAGCAGCTCGACGCCGAGTTCGGCCTCCAGCTGGCGGATCGCCTGGGAGAGCGGCGACTGGGCCATGTGCAGCCGGTCGGCCGCGCGGCCGAAGTGGCGTTCCTCGGCGACGGTGACGAAGTACGTGAGGTGGCGCAGGTTCACCATTGAGACCCTCAGCAGCTCAATCGGTCCCGATATTCGTCCTTCACCGTATCAAGGGGCATGCCTACCGTGGTCGGCATGACAGCTTTCGTCTATGCGACCGCCCGCACACTGTTCGGGCGCTTCAACGGTGCCCTGGCGGACGTCCGGCCCGACGACCTGGCGGCGGCCTCGATCAGCGGGCTGCTCGCCAAGGCCCCCGCTCTCGACCCGGCCTCCGTCGGCGAGATCGTGTGGGGCAGCGCCAACCAGGCGGGCGAGGACAACCGGAACGCGGGCCGGATGGCCGCCTTGCTGGCGGGCCTCCCGGTCTCCGTGCCGGCCACCACCGTCAACCGGCTGTGCGGCTCGTCGCTCGACGCCGCGATCATCGGCTCCCGGACCGTCGAGGTGGGCGACGCGGACGTCGTCCTGGTCGGTGGCGCGGAGTCGATGACCCGGGCGCCGTGGGTGCTGCCCAAGCCCGACCGCGCCTTCCCCGCCGGTCATGTCACCGCCGTCTCGACCACGCTGGGCTGGCGGCTGGTGAACCCCCGGATGCCCGAGGAGTGGACGGTGTCGCTGGGCGAGTGCAACGAGCAGCTGCGGGACCGGTTCGGCATCTCGCGCGAGCGCCAGGACGAGTTCGCCGTCCGCTCGCACCGGCTGGCCGCCGAGGCCTGGGACGCCGGGTTCTACGACGATCTGGTCGTCCCCGTCGAGGGCGCCGATCTCGCCCGTGACGAGGGCATCCGGCCGGGCTCCACGACGGAGAGACTGGCCGCGCTGAAGCCGTCGTTCCGCAAGGACGGCACGATCACCGCGGGCAACGCGTCACCGCTCAGCGACGGCGCCTCCGCCGTCCTCCTCGGCTCCGAGGCCGCGGCGGACGTCATCGGGCTGGCCCCGCTGGCCAGGATCGCGGGGCGCGGCGCCGCCGCTCTGGAGCCCCAGGCGTTCGGGTTCGCCCCGGTCGAGGCCGCGGACCGCGCGCTCGCCCGGGCCGGTGTCACCTGGGACCAGGTCGGCGCGGTGGAACTGAACGAGGCGTTCGCCGTGCAGTCCCTGGCCTGCGTGGACGCCTGGGGCATCGACCCCGGGATCGTCAACGTCAAGGGCGGCGCCATCGCCGTCGGCCACCCGCTCGGCGCCTCCGGCGGCCGGATCCTCGGCACGCTCGCCAAGGTCCTCTCCGAGCGCGGGGAGCGCTACGGCGTCGCGGCGATCTGCATCGGTGTCGGGCAGGCCCTGGCCGTGGTGCTGGAGAACGTCACGACCCCGGCGGTGGCCGCATGAGCCAGGCCCGGATCCTGGAGAGCGTCGACGAGGCGGTGGCCGGTGTCGAGGACGGCAGCACCGTCCTGGTCGGCGGCTTCGGCCTGGCCGGTATGCCCTTCGACCTCGTCGACGGGCTGATCCGGCAGGGCGCGAAGGACCTGACGATCGTCAGCAACAACGCCGGCAACGGCGAGGTGGGCCTGGCGGCGCTGCTCAAGGCGGGACGGGTGCGGAAGGTGGTCTGCTCCTTCCCCCGGCAGGCCGACTCCTACGTCTTCGACGAGCTCTACCGCGCCGGCCGGATCGCCCTGGAGGTCGTCCCGCAGGGCACCCTCGCGGAGCGGTTGCGGGCCGCCGGTGCGGGCATCGGCGCGTTCTACTGCCCGACGGCGGTGGGCACCCCCCTGGCCGAGGGCAAGGAGGTGCGCACCATCGACGGGCGCGACCACGTGCTGGAGTACCCGATCAAGGGTGACGTCGCCCTCGTCGGCGCCCACCGCGCCGACACGATGGGCAACCTCGTGTACCGCAGGACCGCCCGCAACTTCGGTCCGGTCATGGCCACCGCCGCCGCCCTCACGGTCGTCCAGGTCGCGGAGGTCGTACCGGTCGGCGCGCTCGACCCCGAGGCGGTCGTCACGCCGGGCATCTACGTGGACCGGGTCGTGCCGGTCCTGCCGCGCCAGTACCTGTCCCAAGGAGCCCGCTGATGGCACTCACCCCCGACGAGCTCGCCGCGGCGGTCGCCCGTGACATCCCGGCCGGTTCCTTCGTCAATCTCGGCATCGGTCACCCGACGAAGGTCGCCGACCATCTGCCGGCGGACTCCGGCATCGTCCTGCACACCGAGAACGGCATGCTCCACATGGGCCGGGCCGCCGTCGGCGACGAGATCGACCCGGACCTCACCAACGCGGGCAAGGTACCGGTGACGGAACTGCCGGGCGCGTCGTACTTCCACCACGCCGACTCCTTCGCGATGATGCGCGGCGGCCACCTCGACGTCTGCGTGCTCGGCGCCTACCAGGTCTCCTTCGGCGGGGACCTGGCCAACTGGCACACCGGCCGCCCCGACGACATCCCGGCCGTCGGCGGCGCCATGGACCTGGCCATCGGCGCGAAGGACGTCTACGTGATGATGACGCTGTTCGCGAAGGACGGATCTCCCAAACTCGTGCCGGCCTGCACCTACCCGCTCACCGGGCGGGCCTGCGTGAGCCGGGTCTACACCGATCACGCGGTCTTCGACCTCACCTCAGGCACCGTGAAGATCCTGGAGGCCTACGGCACCACGCCCGAGGACCTCTCGGCCCGACTCGGCCTGGACCGGGCCGCCTGAGACCCGGCCCGAACGGCGGACCACCTGCCGACAGGGGGTTCGCCCGTCCAGGCCGCGCGCAGCAGCCCTACTGAGCCCGGCTCCGGAGCCGCTGCCCCTCACCGGATGTCGTGGTCGGGGTGGGTCCGGTCGTAGGCGTGCCGTGCCTCGGCGATGACAGCGCGGTGGGCGAGCGACCAGTCGGCGAGCGCCTTGACCAGGTGGGTCAGTCCGGCTCCGGTCCCGGTGAGGCGGTAGTCCACCTGCGCCGGGACGGTCGGGTACACGGTGCGCAGCACCAGGCCGTCGCGCTCCAGCCTGCGGACCGTGAGGGTCAGCATGCGCTGGGAGATGCCCTCGACGGCGCGCTGCAGCTCCCGGAACCGCCGTGGCCCGCCCGCCAGTTCGACGATCACGAGCACCGACCACTTGTCGCCGATGCGGTCCAGGACATCGCGGATGCCGCAGTCGGGATGGTCCTCGCGACCACAGGGGTCGAGGTCGGCGGGGGTGGTTACGCCGGTGTGCGTGGCTGACATCGAAGTGCCTTCTTGTGGCCGGTGGACGGGCGATCGAGGATCAATCGTAGTTACCGATGAGAACCACGACGGAAGACTGTGATGGACATGATCTTGGTGACGGGAGCGAACGGGCACCTCGGCGGGGCCACCCTCGCAGCCCTGCGCGCGGGCGGCGCCTCCGCGACGGGCGGCAGCCGCACACCCGGCGAGGGGACACGGCACCTCGACTTCGACGATCTCGCGAGCCTCGACCTCACCGGGGTGACGACCCTGGTCCTGGTGTCGGCCGGGTACGCCGAGGACGACCAGGTCGTCGCCCGGCACGAGGCGGTCCTGGACGCCGCCGTCCGTGACGGCGTGAGCCATGTCGTGTACACGAGCCTGACCACCGCCGGCGACCACCTCGGTTTCGCGCCCGCGCACCGCGCCACCGAGCGCCTGGTGCGGACGAGCGGCCTGCGGTGGACGATCCTGCGCAACGGCCTCTACGCCGAACTCTTCGGCGGACTGCTGACGTGGACCGGCGACGGTGTGGAGTCCCCCTTCGGGGAGGGCGCTCTGGCGGCCGTCGCGCGGAAGGACCTCGCCGACGCCACGGCGATCGTCGCGGCGGACCCGGCGCGCCACACCGCGAAGGTCTACGACCTCGTCGGCACGCCGATCACGGCGGGGCAGGTGGCCGACGCACTGGGCGTTCCGCACCGCACCCTCGGCCTGGACGAGTACCGGCGCCGGCTCCTCGACGAGACGCCAGGACTCCTGCCCTTCCAGCCGCCCATGCTCGCCTCCATCGCCACGGGCGTCCGGCACGGCTTCCTGGACGGCACGAGCCCCGACCTCGCGGACCTCCTCGGCCGCCCGCCCCGCGACCCGCTGCCCGCAGCCGCCGCGGCAGCGTCGGCCGCGCGGCCGTAGGCGAGCCTTCGGCGGCGTGGGTACCGGAGGCGAATCGGGCCCGGCGCCTGACGCGGCGTCATACCTTCTGCCGCACACACCTTCGTGCGGGTGAAGCGGCTCAGCGGAAGCTGTCGGCGCCCCGACCGGACGGGTCACAGTGGACACGCCCCGCGTGGGCCGGTCCGTCCGGCACCGGGGTGTCCGGCGCCCGGTCCGGCAGGGGCGCACCGATGCGTGAGAAGGCGGGCGCATCCATGACGCGCGGGCAGTTGGCGTTGCGGCGTCTGCCGGTCTCCAGGCCGCGGATCGTGGTGACCGAAACCCCGGAACGCTCGGCGAGGGCTTCCTGCGTCAGCCCCGCACGGCCGTGCCGCACGTAACGGCAACCGCCTGATCCCCGCAGCGAAGCGATGTCCCACAGGAACCTTCCTACGGCGGGCTGGGGAACGGCGCCGTCAGGGGAGGGTCGCGAGGATCGCGGCGAGCGCGGCGTCCGTCGCGCGGGCGAGAAGCATCGACGCCAGCTCGCCGTCGCGGTCCACGATCGCGTCGTGGATGCGGACCTGGTCGCGGAACGAGGCCTGGAGCCGCTCGCTGTCGCCCAGGGCCGCGTGCCGCAGCACCAGCGTCCGCAGGGCGAGGGAGTCCAGGATCTCGGCGAGCGGTTCGTTCCCGGCGATCTCCAGGAACCGGCTCTGCATGTCGACGTGGCTCCAGAAGTACGCGTCGACGTCGTCCCGTTCGACATGGGTCCGCATTCTGTCCAGCCGGGCTCTCAGGTCCGCCATGTCGTCGGCGGTCACCCGGTCCGCGACGAGCCGGCCCACCAGGCCGAGGAGATGGCGGCGCACGAAGTAGATCTGCCGGACCCGCTCGGCGGAGAACGACGCGACGCGGGGCCGCCTGCGCGCCCGCATCTCGACCAGGCCCTCGGACTCCAGGAGCATGAGCGCCTCGCGCACGGGGGTACGGCTGCTGCGGAACCGGCCCGCGAGGTCGACGGAGTTGAGATCCTGTCCCGGCTTCAGCCGGCCGACGACGATGCCCTCGGCGATCCACACGGCGATCTGCGCCACCGCGGGCTCGCGACGCTCCTCCAGCTTCAGCAGGCGCACGATCTCGTCGCTGCGGCTCGGTAGCGCGGCGGCGGCGCTCTCGGACGCGGCACTCCGGGTCATCTCGCTCCTGTCCTGTGCGGGTGTGCGCGCAGTGTCTCGCATGCCCGCCGGTGACCGCACGGGGCCGGTCCGGTCAGGGTGTCTCCTCGGGCTCCTCGACCCCCAGAGCCACCGCGAGCCGGGAGACCATGTTGTAGGCGGCGACCACGGCGACCAGCTCGACCACCTGGGCCGGCGCGAACGAGCGGCGCACCCGCTCGAACAGGTCGTCGGGTACCTGGATGTCCCGGGTCATGGTGTCGGTCAGCCGGAGTACGAGCCGCTGCCGCTCGTCGAAATCTCCCTCCGCCCCCGGCTCGTCGGTGCGCAGTGCGGTGAGCTGCGCGGACGACAGGCCCGCGGCTTCGGCGTCGTCGAGGTGCGCATCCCATTCGTAGGGCGCGTTGTTGAGGACCGCGATGCGCAGGACGACGAGCTCGCGCAGGTCGGGCGGCAGGTCCGTGCCCCGCCGGATCGTGCCCAGCAGTGAGTTCCAGCCGTCGGCGAGCCGGGGGGCGTGCAGGAGGACGCAGTCGATGGGGCGCAGGCGCCCGCCCGGCCGTCTGGCACGTATCCGGGCCGCCACCTCACCGTCGCCCACCGCGTCCGGGATTCGTGCCACGGTACTCACCTCCGTAAGTCGCCATGATCGCTTTAGTGTCGACATGTGTGGTGCGGGGGTTACCGATCAGAAGCCACCGACCGGGCGGGGAAGTCGAAGAGATCGGCCGGGTTGTCGACCAGGAGCCGCCGCAGCAGGACCGGGTCCGGGGCGATGTCGGCGAGCAGGTCGACCAGCAGCCCGTCGTCCGGCGCCTCGCCCCCGATGTTCACGTGCGGATAGTCCGTTCCCCACACCACCCGCTCGGGCGCCTGCGCCACCAGGGAGGCGGCCAGCGCCACACTGTCCGCGTACGGCGGCCCCTGGAGGGAGATCCGGTCCACTCCGCTCACCTTCACCCAGACGTCACCGGTCTCCAGCAGGGCGCGCAGCGCACGCACGGCCGGGCCGTCCGTTCCCGCGCGCAGGTCGACACGGGCCATGTGGTCGATGACCACGCGGCCCGGCAGACCTCGGATGAGCGACGCGTACTCGGCGACCTCGTCCCCGGTGACATGGAGCTCGGCCGCCCACCCCAGTCCGTCGACACGCTCCAGGACGGAGTCGATCTCCGACCTGGTCGGCGTGGTGCGCAGGTGGGGGAGGAAGTTCAGCCGGAACCCGCGCACCCCGGCCCGGTGCAGGGCCTCGACATCGGTCCGGGTGGTCGTGTCGCCGATCAGCGCGACACCGCGGGTGCGCCCCTGACCGGCGGCCAGGGCGTCGAGCAGGGCGCTGTGGTCGAAGCCGTTGCAGGAGGACTGCACGACCACCGCCCGGGACAGGCCGAGATGGGCGTGGAGCGCGGTGACTTGCTCCTTCGGCGCGTCGACAGGGGTGAAGGTGCGCTGCGCCGCATAGGGGAAGACCTCGGCCGGACCGAGGACGTGCAGGTGCGCGTCGCAACTGCCGGGCGGCAGCGCCAGGCGGGGTCTGCGGGGCGCCGGATGCGGGGGCGGGCAGCCCGGGGACGGCGGGGCGGGAGCCCGGCCGAGCGCGGGTTCAGTCACAGCGGACCGTCATTCCGCCGTCGACGACGATCTCCGTGCCGGTGACGAAACGGGCCTCGTCGGACGCCAGGAAGAGCGCCGCGTACGCGGTGTCCCGGCCGTCGCCCATGAAGCCGAGCGGAATGCGGGACTGCCGCTGGGCGAGGAGCTTGTCCACGTCGCCGTCGGCCCGCTGGTGGGCCAGCCGCGCCTCGACCATCGGGGTGTGCAGCTGCCCGGGGACGACGGTGTTGACCCGGATGTTGTCGGGCGCGTACTGGACGGCCGTCACCCGGGAGAGCTGGACGACCCCGGCCTTCGCCGCCGCGTATCCCACCTGCGCGGCACCGGTCCAGCGCAGCCCGGACGCGGAGGCCGTGTTGACGATCGAGCCGCCGCCACCGCGCCGCATGATCGGCACGACCTCCTTGCAGGACAGGAAGGCGCTGGTGAGATTGGTCCTGAGCTGGCTCTCCCAGTCCTCCAGGGAGAGTTCGGCGGCTCCGCCGGCCCGGGAGCCGCCCACGTTGTTGACCAGGATGTCGATCCGGCCGGCCTCCCGCTCGGTCCGCTCGAAGTACGCGCGGACCCCGTCGGGATCGGTCACGTCCAGCAGCCCGGTGCGGACGTCGCCGCCCTCGTCACGGATCTGCCGCGCCGTGACCTCCAGCGCGTCCTTGTCGAGGTCGGTCAGATACACGGTGGCGCCTTCGCGGGCGAAGATCACGGCGCTGGCGCGGCCGTTCCCCCAGCCGGGACCGACGCTCCCGGCGCCGCTGATGACCGCGATCCGCCCCGCCAGTCGGCCTGGGCGCGCGGAAGGCACGTGGTGGGTCACGGTGAGTCTCCTGTGTTCGGGTGCTGCTGGGCCGCCGCAGCGGGGACCGCACAGCGAAGTTTCAATTAGTGTCGACAGAAAGTACAGGGCATCAAGGAAAGTTGCCGAGCAGGGCGAGAATTTGGCGCAGTAGTGTCGACAGGAGCTGATCGAGATGGTTCTCTGAACGAGAACCAGCGCATCGCCCCAGCGCAACTGCCCCAGCGAGCCCGCCAGGAGAGCCCGTGGAGAAGCCGGCCGTGTTCAGCGCCGAGGAGATCGCCCGGTTCCGCGCCGAGCTGAGTGCCGGACGGGCGCCGGGAGCCTATGAACCGGGCCGTTGGTCGGTGAGCCCGCTCAACCGCCGACCGGAGGTGCGCGGCCCGCTGCCCGACTCGGTGCGGCTGCGCGACGCCACCCTGCGCTCCGTCGAGACCCTGCCGGGCGTCCTCGCCTCCGAGCAGGCCAAGGAGGCCTATCTGCGCCGCCTCCTCGGAGCGGGGGTGCGGGAGGTGGTGGCCGGTGGCCTGGCCGGCCGTGACGACAAGGCACTGCGCACCGAGGTCGAGGTCGTCAAGGGCGAACGCCCCGACTGCCGGCTGGTGCTGCCGCTGCTGCGCACCACCGCCGACATCGACCGGGCCGCCGACGCGGGCTACGACGCGGTGCAGATCTGGGTCCAGGGGCTCGCCGAGGCGTCCCTCCTCTACAACCCGGCCGTCTACCAGCAGGCCTGGCGCGGCGAGGACTGGCGTGCCGGGCACCGTGTGCGCGGCCGGAGCGACGTCCTGGCCCGGGCGGTGACCCTGATCGAGCACGCCCGGAGCCGGGGGCTGGACGTGATCGTGCCGCTGCTGATGGTCTCCTACCTCACCGACGAGGTCCTGGAGGAGTCGGTGAGCGTGCTCACCGCGGCCGGAGCCGGAGAACTGACCCTTTTCGACGGCCCCGGCGCCATGAGCCCCGAGGCCTACGCCCACCTCGTCACCCGCACCAAGGAGCTTGCCCCCGGCGTCCAGGTCGGCCTGCACCCGCACAACACCTTCGGCCTGGCCGTGGCCTGTGCCGTGGCCGCGGTACGGGCGGGCGCGGACGTCGTCGAACTGTCCGTGAACGGCTACTGCGGCGGCCCCGGCAACGCCGACCTGGCCGCGACCGCCATGGCCTTCGAGACCTTGTACGGGGTGCGCACCGGCATCACCACCACCCGCCTGACCGATCTGGCCCGCGCCGGGGAGGAACTCACCGGCTACCGCGTCGCCTGGAACCACCCCGTGACCGGCACCAGCGCCTTCTGCTGGGGCGGACTGGACATCATCACCCAGGAGACCGAGGTGGACCCCCTGCTGCACAACTGCCTGGAACCCACTCTGGTCGGCAATGCCCGTGTCGTTCCGTTCACCCCCGACAGCGGCCCCTACACGCTCGCCGACAAGCTGGCCGAGGCCGGCGCCGACCTCACCACCGGCCAGATCGACGCGGTCCTCGCCCGGGCCCGCGCCCTCATGACCCGAGAGGGCCGCCTGCTCACCGACGGCGACCTCACCGCCCTGGCCCGGGAAGTGACCGGACCGGCCGCGGGGGAGGGGGAGCGGAAGCCCTGACCGCACCCGCACCGCGGACACCTGCGCACCCGGGCGCGGCGCCTGAGCCGACCGTCACACCCGGCCCGGTCCGCACCGGATCTCCCGGTGGGAAATACTGTCTCCGTGAGCTCACGCACCTTCCCGACCAGCCGGCCGATCACGATCCGGAGGGCCGTCGCGCGGGACGCGAAACGGCTCACGCGCCTGGTGCGTGGCTCAGGTGCCTATCAGGGCGAGTACGCGGGAGCAGTCGCCGGGTACCGGGTCGGTCCCGACTACATCGAGGCGCACAGCGTGTTCGTGGCCGTCGGAGGCGACGAGCACGACGGCCGCGTCCTCGGGTTCTACTCGCTCGTCCTCGCTCCACCGGAACTCGACCTGCTGTTCGTCGCGGACGAGGTGCAGGGCCGGGGGATCGGGCGGCAGCTCGTGGCGCACATGGAGTCGCAGGCCCGTGCCGAGGGGATCGACCGTCTCAGGGTGGTGTCGCACGTTCCCACCGAGGACTTCTACCACCGCGTCGGAGCGGTGCGGACCGGGACCGTGCTCGCGAATCCGCCCGCGGTGCCGTGGGACCGCCCCGAGTTCGAGTTCCGGGTCGCTCCGGAAGACACGGTGTGACGGTCGCCCGGCGAGGGGCGGCGCCAGAGAGCCGGATCGGCTCGGCCCCGGCACACCTCGGCACGGCCGCACATGTGCCCGCCCGGTGCGACGCGGGGCCCGCTCAGTGTGCGGCGGCCGGCTCCAGATAGACCTCGTCCTCGTAGCACCAGGCCCACACGTGCTCCACGCTCTGCGCCAGCGTGCGGGCCACGGGGTGGCCGCTCTCCTCGAAGTGGGCGTGGGCGTGAGCGCCGGGCGAGGAGTCGCTGCAGCCCACGTGGCCGCAGCTCAGGCACAGCAGCAGATCGCTTCGGAGCCGACCGCGTGCCGCGCACTCGGGGCACCGGGCGCTCAGGGGTGCCGGATCGTCCGTGCGGGTGTGGGCGCAGTGACGGCCCGACGGCTGCCCGCCGTCCGCACGCGGCTGCCACCTCGTCATCGCCACCCGGTGCCTCCTCCGCGGGTACAGGTCTCACCCCTGCTTCGGCGCCGTCCCCCGTCCCGGATGCAGCGGGCGCACACGGGCGATGTCGATCGCCGAAGCGGCATACCCTCTCCCACGACACATCAGGGGAGGAACATGAGACACAGGTACGGACACAGACAGTGGGCCGTGGCGGGCGGGGCTTCAGCTCTCGTCCTGCTCACGGCCACCGGCGCCCACGCCGAGGGGAAGGGTGACATCCGGGTCACCGGCACGGTCGTGAACCGCGGCGCCAACGTCGTCATCGGCACGGCGAAGACGGTCCACTACCCGATCGCCGTCACCGTCAAGGACGACTCGGGCGTCAAGAAGATCACCGACCTGAGCACGTTCAACACGTCGAACGGCTACGGCTTCGTGACCTGGGACGGGGACTCGTCCTGTGTGAAGAAGTCGTCGACGACATCGGTGTGCACCGGCACCATGACGGTCGACCCCGCCTGGATCGCGAGCAGCGACGACATCGACAGCAACAAGGTCGCGGGCGTCTGGCAGGTCAACGCCACCGTCAAGGCCAACGACGGCGACTACTGGATCTCGGACCGCGTCGCCCTGTACAAGGTCAAGCGGGCCTCGAAGCTCACCACCGACGCGACCCCCGAGCCGGTCGCCAAGGGGGCCGAGCTCACCATCAACGGCAAGCTGTCCCGGGCCAATTGGGAGGACCTGAAGTACCACGGGTTCACCGGCCAGGACGTCAAGCTGCAGTACCGCCGGGCCGGAGCCGCCCACTACAGCACGGTCAAGACCGTGAGGACGGGCGCCGCCGGGAAGCTGAGCACCAAGGTGACCGTCACCTCGGCCGGCAGTTGGCGCTGGTACTTCCCGGGCACGACCACCACCGCTCGGATCGTCTCGGTCGGTGACGCCGTCACCCTGAAGTGACCGGCGTGCACTGACCATTGGCGTACCGGGCCGGCCGTGAGGTTCGGGCGGCCCGGTACGCCTGAGCATCGGCGAGGAGGTCCCGGTCCGCGGACGGACGGAACCAGGGCGGAGCAACTGTGCCGCGCGCGCCGTTGCTTGGTGGTGCCATCAGGAACGGATGTGGAGGAACCGCCGCGCCCCGCCTCGCGGTTCCGGCTGCTCGCCTCGCGCGAAGCCCGCCCATACCGCCCGCAGCAGACGGCCGTCCGCGTGGACGTCGTCCCACGACGCTCCGTCGATCAGCGCCGCCTTGGCCCAGACGGTCCCGTCGCCGAGCAGGAGGGGCAGGTCGATGGTGTGGCCCGCGCCGACAGGGTTTCCCGGAGCGGACCACGACAGGACGTACCGGGTCACGCGTCCGCCCGCGCGGCGGTGGCGTCGGGCGAAGCGGCGGGCGCCGCGCGCGTACACCACCCAGGTGCAGAACGCCACGACACCGCGTTCCAGGACCCGCCCGACGAAGGGCGTGCGGAACCACCTGGCCGGCACCGGGAGCATCGGGAGGAAGAGCCGCGCCTCCTCGGACGTGGTGCCGATGAGGACATCGATGCGGGGCGCGGCCCTGCGCAGCGCGGCGTCGAGCTCACGCTCCGCCGGTAGGGGCGCGTGTCCGTACTGCGGAGCGATGGGCATCGCGCCCTTGAGTCCGAACCGTGCTCCCGCTCGGACGACGTCGGCCTGCACCTCCGCGACCTCCTCGATCGGCGTCGCGTCGCGGATCACGTCGGCGCGCCGGGAGAGGGCTCGGTTCAGCCGGGCGCGGCCACGCATGATGCCCAGGGGGGCGCTCTGGACGATGGCTCGGGTGAAGAGGGACTCGGCCTCGGGTGTCGCCATGAGGTCCACCAGTGCGGCGGCTCCCGCCGATTGCCCGAACGCGGTGACGCGGTCCGGATCGCCTCCGAAGGCGGAGATGTTGCGCCGGACCCAGCGGAACGCCTCCCTGATGTCCAGCAGGCCGAGGTTCGCCTTCGGGCCGTCCACCGTCTCGACGAACCCGAGAAGGCCCAGGCGGTAGGTGACGGTGACGACCACGACCTGCTGCTCGGCGACCAGGGACGCCGGGTCGAGCACCGCGAGGTCGCCGGCCCCGGTGACGTAGCCGCCGCCGTGGATCCAGACCATCACCGGCAGCGGGGCCGGGTGCGGCCGGGCCGGCATGGTGATCGACAGGTGCAGCCGGTGTTCGTCGGTGCGCAGGGAGCGCGGGTCGGGTCCGAACATCGTGTCGGCGATCGGGTCGGCGGGCTGGGGGCACATCGGCGACCAACTGCGCGCGGCGAACGGTTCGGTGCGGTCCTCCGGCGGGTGCGGGGCCTCGAACCGCGCCGCGGTGGCGTAGGGGATGCCCGTGGCGCGGACGACGGCGCCGTCGCGCCGGCCGATGACGGTCCCGCAGGGCGGGAGGAAGACGGGGTCGCCGGCCGGCTGCGGCATCGGGGCGGCGCTCATCGGACCGCTCGCACACGGGGGATGACGAGGCCGCCCGCCACGGCGAGGGCGGCGGCCACGACATAGAGGGCGGAGTACGACCCCGAGGTGACCGCCAGGATGCCGGGTGCGACGGCCGGGGCGAGCGCCTGCGGCAGCGTCGACGCGGTGTTGAAGATGGCGAGGTCGTTGGCGGCGTCTTCGGGGTTGGGCAGGACGTCGGTCGCCAGCGCGAGGTCGACGGCGGTGTAGCCGCCGTACCCGATACCGCCGAGCACCAGTCCGGCGTAGAAGAAGGTCAGGTCGTGGGCGCCCGCGATGACGAGCAGGGCGCCGGCGGTGATGAACGCCGCGGTGATGACGAAGACCTTCCGGCGCGCCAGCTTGTCCGAGAGCCGGCCCGACACCACGCTCGCGACGATCGTGGCGCCCGCGAGGAGGAGGGTCCCGGTCAGCACCTGTCCCGGCACGTCGGCGTCGGCCGTCCCCAGATGGCTGATCAGGTAGAACGCCTGGTAGGTGGTCAGGAATGCGTAGGCGAGCTGGAGCAGGAAGCGGCTGAGGTAGGCCCAGCCGAAGTCGGGGTGGCGGCGCGGGCTCACCCAGAAGGTGGAGACCATCATGGCCACGGTCAGCCTGGGGTGCGGAGCGTCGTGGGACGAGGGCCGGTCGTTCATCAGCGCGGCGAAGAGCGCCAGCAGGGCGGCGCCGACGACGGCCGGGACGACGAACATGCCGTCCGAGTCGTGCGGCAGGAGGGCCACGATCACGGAGCCCACGACCAGGGCCGCGACGGTGCCCAGCCCCAGGAACGCCGACACCAGACCGCGTTGCCGCACCGGCACCCGGTCCGACATCACCGCCAGCAGGGCGGCGACGCAGGAGCTGCCCGCCACCGACACGACGGCGTAGCCGCAGGTGAGGCCGGTGACGCCCGGCGCGAAGGCCATGACCAGCGCTCCGGCCACCAGCCCGGTCAGCCCGAGGACGATCCAGGGGCGGCGCCTGCCGAACCTGGACCGGGTGCGGTCGCTCAGACGCCCGATGACGGGAAGGGCCAGTACCTGGAGACCGAGGCCCACGGCCAGCACGGTTCCGAGGACACCGGGAGCCCGGTCGGCCGGCACGGACGCGTTGATCCGCAGGGCGAGGCTCTCGAGGGACGGTGTGAGCAGGACCAGCAGGGCGCCGAACGAGGCCAGGGCGTACAGGAGGACGAACCCTGCGCTCACCTGGGGCGGATCGCCGTCGCCCGCACCCCTGGCGATCGTCGTGCGCGGGCCGCCCGGAGCGGTCTCGCCGCTGGGGGAGCGCGGATCCGGGGCGGGCGCGACGGCCAGGTGCGGCGGGCGTTCCTCAAGGTGGTCCATGGCTGGCGTCACTCTCTGATCATCGCGGCGAACGGCCGGCGGGGCCGCCGGGTACGCCTGTCGAGCGTCTGCTGATACGTATAAGCGCTGAAACGTATAAGCACAGTACAAGCCACCTCCGTGACCAGCAAGCATCGTCGGTACGATGGACCCGCGAACCGCATCCGACGAGTCCGACGACAAGGCGCCGCATGGGAACTGCCCGGGTCACGGCACGACAGGTTGCGGAAGCGGCCCAGGTGTCGCAGGCGACCGTCAGCTACGTGCTGAACAACAAGTCGCTGACGCGCATCCCCGAGGAGACCCGCCGCCGTGTGCTCAAGGCCGCCCGCGAGCTGAACTACACGCCCTCCGCCGCCGCCCGCGCCCTGCGCCTCGGCCGGTCCGACATCGTGCTGATCGTGCTCCCCGACTGGCCGCTCGGCTACGCGATGTCCGGATTCGTCGACGGCCTGACCGCGCAGCTCGAACAGCTGAACCTCCAGCCCGTCATCCGCCGGCTGAAGCAGGGGACGCCCGTCGGCGAGCTGTGGAAGGCGATCATGCCGGCGGCCGTCCTGCTCCTGGACGACGTGGGCCGGGACGAGCGGACGTCGATCGAGAGCGCCGGCGTCTTCGTCGCCCAGGGACTCCTGTGGGACGAGGAACACACCGGCAACCCGCTGCTCGCCCGGGGCAGCCTGGTGGGCTCGCTCCAGGTGGAACATCTCGCCGCGCAGGGACACCGCCGTATCGGATTCCTCGCGCCCCGCGCCGAACACGACCGGCTCTTCCGGCGGCTGCGGATCGAGGGGGCCGAAGCCGCCTGCCTCGACCTCGGCCTGGACCGCCCGCAGGTGGAGAGCACCGACCTCACTCCGGACGGCGTGGCCGCGGCACTGCGCGGCTGGCTCGACGTCCCCGCCGCCGAGCGCGTCACCGCGGTGTGCGTCTACAGCGACGACTACGCCCTCGCCCTCATGAGCGTCATGCGCGACTTCGGCCTCTCGGCGCCGCGCGACCTCGCCGTCATCGGGGCCGACAACATCCCCCTCGCCCCCTTCGCAGGCCCGCCGCTGACGACCATCGACCACAACCAGGCCGTTCTCGTCACCCACCTCGCCCGCGTCATCGTGGCCGGAATCGAGGGCGACACCCCTCCGGACACGCCTGCGCTGCACCCCACCCTGATCGTCCGGCAGAGCGCCTGACCCGACCTGCCCGGGGCGCCGGACCGGCCGGTTCCCCCAACGCCTCCACCACAGCCGTGACGCTTCGTCCTGCCTGACAGTCATGTCATCGGATCGTCCTTGGATTCAGACAGCTGGGCGACAGGGACGCATGTGACGGTGAATTGCGGACAGGTGCACCGAATCACTCCGAATCAGTGGGCAGGTGAAAGACGATCGCGCTCTTGGTGAAGGCGTCGGACACGACAGCCGCAGAAGCGGGCAGCACGGATCCGGCAGTCGCTGCCCGCAGACCCGAGGCCGTAGGACCACCCACCGCAGGCCGGGGACTCCCCTCGGCCACTCGGCGCAGCGGCCGGGTGAACGGCCTCGACGGACTGCGCACCCTGGCCGTCGCACTGGTCCTCGTCTACCACGTCGACCACACCCTCGTCCCCGGCGGTTCGGTGGCCGTCGACGTCTTCTTCACCATCAGCGGCTTCGTGATCACCCGCCTGCTGCTCGCCGAGTACGCCCGCACCGGCACCATCGCGCTGATGCCCTTCTACCGGCGCCGCTGGCTACGTCTGGTCCCCGCGCTGCTGGCGCTGTGCGCGGTGTGTCTCGTCCTCGCGGCGGCCACCTCACTGTGGGCCTTCGAGGGGTCATGGCCCGCGGCGGGCCTCGCCGCGGCGTTCGCGACCAACCTCGTACGGGCCATGGCGTCCGGCCCGTACTCCGGCGGCCCCCTCGCACACACCTGGTCGCTCGCCGTGGAGGAGCAGTTCTACCTGCTGTGGCCGCTCCTTCTGCTGTTCCTCCTGCGCAGGCTCCGGGCCCGGCTGGTGCTCATGTGTGTGGCCGCCCTGTGCGTGCTGCCCTTCCTGTGGCGTTGTGTGCTCTGGAACCCGGACGCGGTCCACCGCATCTACAACGGCACCGACACCCGCGCCGACCAGCTGCTGGCCGGCGCGCTCATCGCCGTCGTCCTGGCACGGCTCCGCGCGGACGACCCCCGGCTGGCACTGCTGCGCACCTGGGCCGGCCGCCTCGCCCTGCCCGCCCTCGCCGTGCTGGCACTGGTGGCCTGGCGGGTGCCCGTGACTGGGGACCACGGCGTGTGGACCGCCCTCTGGTACACGGCCGGGTTCCTCGGCGTGGCCGTCGTGTCCGCCACCGTCGTCGCCGGGCTCGAACTGCGCCCCGACAGCCTGCTGTCCCGCACCCTGGCACTCACCCCGCTGTCCTGGACGGGACGCAACCTCAGCTACGGCATCTACCTGTGGCACTACCCCGTCATCCGACTGCTGGCCTCGCTCGGCATGAAGGACGGACTCCTGTCGGCGTCGATCGTCCTGACCGCGGCGATGGCCCTCGTGTCGTACTACGTCGTCGAGGCACCGTTCCTGCGACGGGCGCGGAGGCACAGGGTGTGAGTTGGTGGCAGCCGCTGATCGATCGAAGTGCCGGTCGCTCTGCTGCTGGGACTGACCCTGTCCCTCGGAGGGTTGGGCGGTGCGGACGAGGAATGTGCCGTACCGACGGTGGACTGGGTGCCGATCCTCTGGTTCGGCGGGTTCACCTGTGGGGTGTTCGCGATCGCGCTGATCGAGCCTCGCCCTGCGAGGTGCCGCAGTAGGCCGCCGGCGGACGAAGTACTTGCTCCGGACGCCGCCAGGGCGAGCAGGCGCGGAAACTCGGTGGACAACGCGTGGGCCTGCGGCGAGCGTTGGCGCAATGGAGCAGAAGCGGATCTGGGACGCCGAGACGGCGCAGCGCTATGACACGCCAGGGTCCGGGATGTTCGCGCCCGAAGTCCTCGAACCGGTCGTGAACCGTCTCGCCGAACTGGCGGAGGGCGGAGCCGCGTTGGAGTTCGCCGTCGGAACGGGCCGGGTCGCCGTCCCGCTCGCCGCGCGAGGAGTCCCCGTCACCGGCATCGAGCTGTCCGTGCCGATGGTGGAGCAACTGCGGACCAAGGCCGATGAAACGGCGATTCCGGTGATCGTCGGTGACATGGCGACCACCGCCGCTCCGGGCGAGTACGCGCTCGTCTACCTCGTGTACAACACGATCTCCAACCTGCTCACCCAGGAGGAGCAGGTGCGGTGCTTCCGCAACGCGGCGCGGCACCTGCGACCTGGGGGCCGGTTCGTGATCGAGCTGTGGGTACCGGAGTTGCGCAGACTCCCACCGGGCCAGGCGGCCACGGTCTGGCAGTCCGAGCCCGGCTACATCGGGTTGGACACCTACGACGTGCTCCACCAGCACGTCGTGTCCCATCACTTCCACTTCGACGAGACCCAGCAGGCGAGGTTGTTCCGCAGCCCGCATCGCTACATCTGGCCGGCCGAACTCGACTTGATGGCACAGCTGGCCGGGTTCGAACCGGAGACGAGGCACGCGGACTGGACCGGCGGGGAGTTCACCGCGGAGTCGCGTTCCCATGTCTCCGTCTACCGGATTCCGCACGCGCGGTGACGCTTGCTCCTTCCCGCCGAGCGGAGCCGTTCCCGGCAGGCGATCGACGGCCCCGGAGCCAGGAAACGAGGACGCTCAGGGTTTTGATGCCGGCCCCCTGTGGAAACGTGTCTCGGGGCGCGGGACGGGGAGGGGCGGATGGCCGTACGGAGAATGGTGTGGGGGGAGCCGGACCCGAATCTGGTACTGGCCGCGGAGGTCGGCGACGTCGGGTCGATGAAGGCTCTGGGCAGGCACTTCTACGATGTGGGTGGCAGAGGAGAGCCGGCCGAGCGGTGGTTGCTGGCTGCCGCTGAGGTGGGGGACGGCGAGGCTATGTACTGCCTGAGCAGGGTCTACTGGGACCGTGCCGTCAACCGGTATCCCGAGGGCGATGCCGAAGCCTCGCTGTCGACCCAGTGGTGCCGACGTGCCGCGGAGACGGGCTGGCCGCAGGCGGTGCGGGCCATGGCCTGGAAGAGCGGCATCGGTGCGGAGGAGCGGGAACCGTGGCTCCGGCGCGCGGCGGAGGCCGGGGACCAGCATGCGATGACGTCTCTGGCCCGGCTCGCGGAGGAGCGGGAGCGGCCCGACGACGCTGAGCGCTGGTACCGGACGGCCGTCGACCACGGGGTGACCCACGCGCGAACCGACTTGTCCCGCCTCCTCATGCGCCAGGGCCGGTTGCGCGAGGCGGAGCAGTGGGTGAGACCCGAGGCCGAGGCCGGTGAAGTCAGCGGCATCGGCCTCCTGGCCGACGTACTGCACGAGCTCGGGCGGACGGACGAGGCCGCGACCTGGCGGGAGAAGTACGAGCTCCTGGAGGATCAGGGACTCGACACACAGAGCACGAAGTCGGCCGGCACCCTGCCCCAGCTCGCCACGGTCGCCGTCACCGCGCTGGTCACCACCGCGGTGGTGCCCTTCATCCAGGCGCTCGTCTCCAAGGCCGCCGACGACGCCTACGGACAAGCCAGGAACCTGGTACGCCGGTTGATGCGCCAGGACGCCCAACGACCCGCGGATGCCGCGTCAGTTGAGTCGGTCGACGAGAGCGCAGGGGCTACCACCGGCGAGGAGCCCCCTGGCGATGAGCAGCCCGGCCTGCTCATCGCCGACGACACTCGGACGGGGATCACCCTCTTCGTGTGGTCGAACGCCTCGGACGAGTCGCTGCGCGCCCTGTCGTCACTCGACATGGACGAACTGAGCCTCCGCAGACCGGACCAGGGCAGAGTGCGACTGGTGTGGCACCCCACGACGGGGAGGTGGCACATCCGCGGGGAGTGACACCCCTTGCGCGGTGACCGAGCAGGCTGACGGAAGGCCAGGGCGGGGCGACACGGACATGGAGAGTCCCGCACGTCCGGCCCGATCGTCTCCCCCCGTCGCCACGTGACGCGAGTCCGGCCCTGCCGCTCACACGGCAGGGCCAGAACCCTGAGTCCCCGGCGCTCAGCCGCCGAACTCGATCGCCACGCCGCCGACACCGGTGCTCAACGGGCCGCAGCCGATACCGATGCTGTGAGTGTTGCCCGGCGTCACATAGACCCAGTTCGAGTACGCGTCGGGGGCCCAGCCGCAGATGGCGCGAACGGAGAACGCGTGAAGCTGCGTCCCGGGGTTGTAGCACTGGCCGTAGGCGACATCGCCCTCGATCCAGGTGCTGCACTGCAACACGTTGGGTTCCGCTGCCGCCGCGGGTGAGGCGGTCGCGAGACCGGCTCCGCCCACGAGTGCGATCCCCGCCGCTCCGGTGGCGAGTGCGCGCTTCCAGTCGATCGTCATTCCCTGCCCTTCTGTTGCGCCCCTGTGCCGGGCGTCCTGCGCGAAAGAGTAGGAGCCAGGCATGCAGGAGAGGTCCTGACAGATGTCAGGGCTCCCCGGGCGGCGGCGGGGCCCCGTGCGGGTGTGGGGCTGGTGCCCTCGGACCTCGTGTCAGCCGGTCGCCGCTGCGCTCGTGCGGGTCGGGGTTCGGGTCAGGTGCCGGGTGAAGAACCGTGCCGCGCAGTCACCTGCGTGCGCGGGGACACCGGTGTGGCCGCCCATGTTGGCTTCGAGGGTCTTCTCCTGGGAGCCGAGGGCGTCGAAGAGGTCCAGGGCGGCCTGGCGGTCGTTGCCCTGGTCGTCCCATTGCAGCAGGACATGTGCGGGAAGGGTGAGGCGGCGGGCTTCCTCCACGATGGCGTGGGGGATGTAACTTCCGGCGAAGAGGCCGACGGCCTTGATGCGTGGGTCGGTCGTCGCCAGCCGGATGCCGAGGGAGATGATGCCTCCCGAGCAGCCCACGGGCCCGTCGATCTCGTCCAGGGCGAGGAGGGTGTCCAGGGCGGCCCGGCATTCGGGGACGGCCTGCTCGATCAAGGGGAGGACGAGCCTGTCGACGAGGTCGTCGGTGACCGGTCGACCTGCTTGCAGCGTCCGGCGCAGTTCGGCGCGAGTCCGGTCCATGTCCGGCCGGCTGGGGCGGTTGCCGCAGCCGGGGAGTTCGATGGTGGCCGTGGCGAAACCCTGCGCCGCGCAGTGCCTGGCCCGCTCCGCGAGCCGGGGATACATGCGGGGCAGGCCGAGCGTCGGATGGCCCAGCAGGATCAGCGGCACCGGAGCGGTGGCGCGGGCCGAAGCGGGGGTCCACAGGAAGCCCGGGATGCCGTCGAGGGTGAAGGCGCGCTCGCGGACGTGGTCGTCCAGGAGCTGGTCGGAGATGACATGCATGGTCGTGCCTTTCGGGAGTGCACTGGTTCGGCGCTCCCGGACGACGCGTCTATCGTCCGACCGTGACTCCTGAGGAGAGCACCCATGTCGACATGTTCACGGGTACCACCTCCTCGTTCTCTCGCACGGCCTCCGCGACCGTAGCAGTGGCCTGCCCCAGGCCGTCAAACGTTTTTCGGCGCCCGCCGACCGGAGCAGCGTGCCCTCCGCCCCCGCCCGCCTCGATCGCGTTCAGGCCGTGCGGTTCCCTTCGCCGTCGCAGGGCAGGTCGGTGGCGGGGTGGTTGGTGGTGAAGTCGCGCTCGGCCTGGCGTTCGGTCTCGGTGATCGCGGTGGGGGAGATGTCGATGATGCCGCCGAAGGGGCGGTCGACGTCGCGGATGATGACCAGGGCGCAGGTCAGCAGTCCGGTGATCACGACGAGGGTGACGATCTGGCCGCGGTTGTTCCTGCGGGGCAGGCAGATACCGAGAGCCGTGACGGTGATGACCAGGGTGGCGAGCAGGAACCAGAAGATGGTGCCGGGGATGCTGGAGGTGGCTTGGGTGAGGCGTTCCTCGCGTTCGTCGGAGCGCTTGTTGTCGGCGGCGACCAGCATCCCGAAGACCGGCTGGTCGGCCAGGGTCTCGAAGGTCTGCCGGAAGCCGGTCGACCACACGCTGGGCGCGGACGAGCCGTTGCCGTCGGACATCGCGGGCCACTCCTGTGTGCGGACGGCGCGCGCGTAGCAGACGGCCCCGGCCTGGATGTCGCTCCGTTCGCCGGCGGGGGCGTACTCCGCGGTCTCGACGAGCTGGTCCAGGGCGCGGGCCTCTCCCCGCGCCGCGACTTCGGCTTTGCCGTAGGAGCCGTTGGCGGTGACCAGGACGAAGGACAGGAGCAGGATGGTCATGGTCAGCAGCGGTCCGACGAGGTCTTTGACGGCCATGCCTTCGTCGTCGCCCGCGTTGACCAGGCGGGGACGCAGCCAGCGGTTGGCGGCGAGTCCGGCGAGCAGGGCGAGGGCGGCGACGACGATGACGAGAACCATGCAGGGCACCTTCGGGCGGGAGAGATCCCGGCAGTTGACCGGGGCGACATGATCGTTTCCATGCCGACCGGGCGAGCCAAAGGACGGAAACGTTCCCGCTTCTCGTCTGACCTCTTCTGAGGGACACCCTTTCCCCCACCCGGCTCAGCCGGTGAGCATGGCACCGGCGGGGCCGAGGGGGATGGCCGAGATTCAGAACGGTCAGGCCGCCGCCTGGTCCCCGCCGTTCCGGTCGGAGGCCGCGTGCTTGAGGCCGGACCGGGCATCGGTGCGGTCCGGCGCGGCGACCTCGGCCCAGAACGGATGCTGGATGATCGCGGCGGCCAGCTCACGCTCGCGCTCGCGCAGTGCGGCGACCTGATCCCGCTCCTCCTGTGTCCAGCCGGGCGATGCCGCGTAGGTGCGGGGCTGGGCGAGCCAGTAGCCCTCGCGGGTCCAGGCTTCCATCGGCTCCACCGAGTACGGCAGGTCCGCCAGTACGGCGCGCAGCTCGACCTGTGCGGCGGTCAGCTGCTGCTGGAGTTCCAGGAGAGAGGCGGGGTAGTCGAACGTCGTCACGTTTGTCACAGTAAGTCGGTTTGATTCTTTCGCGACCTCGCCATGCCGCTGCACCTTTCATGCCGTTCAGAGAAGCCCGAGCTTTTCCTGGACGGCCACGGCGAGGCTCGTCACGCCGAGGAAGCTGACCCCGGCGTAGGTGACGGCTTCGAGGCCGGTCGCGTCGAGGTGGCGGCTGAGCGTGAACGCCGTAAGGGCGGCGACGGCACCGCACAGGAACGCGATGACGAGCGCCATGACCTTGACGGTCCGGCTGGGGCCAGGAGGTGTGAGCGGGGTCTGGATGCTGGTCATGGCGAGCGCTCCGTCCCTTCTTCTCTCGGCACGTGTGTGTCGAAGCCGTCCTCGACTCGTCGTCGGCAGGCGGCCGTTGACCCGACGCTACGGACTCGTCCCGCGCCGCGACATCGTCGGTCGGCGGATGGAGAAGGGGCCATGGCCTGCCGGGGGATGGACGAAGAGGGGATACCGGGGAGACGGTCCGGCCTGTCACGGTGGAGCACATGAAACCGCAGGCCGCTCCACTGGAGAGCGCACAAGATCGGACCCATCGCATGCTCGTCCGTGCCCTGGCCGCGCTGAGGGGCGCTCAGTTCCTGCTCTGGCTCGCGGTGCTCCCGATGAGGACCCTCCCGGACCGCCACACCGGTGTGATCGTGGGCGGTTACGTCGTGGCCGCGCTGTTCGCGGCGGTCATGTTCGGTGTGGGGATCCGGCGCCGCTTCCTGTCGTCACGCTGGATCGCGGCGGACGTGGCGCTGGCCGTCCTCTACGCGGTGGTGGTGAGCCGGAGTTATCCGCCGGCCGACGCGGCCTCGATCACCAACTGGGTGATCCCGCCGTTGTGCGGCGTCACCGTCACGGCGGCCATCTACGGCGGGCGTCACCGCTTCCCCGCGGTGGCCGTCGTCGTCTCGTCGTGGATCGCGGGCGCGTGGCCCGCGTTGGGTACGGCCAACGGTCAGGAACTGATCTCCAACGCCACGATGATGACCGTCTTCGCCGGGGTCGCCGGACTCACGGGCAGACTGCTCCTCCGGGCGGCCCACGCCGCTGACAGCGCGACCGATCGCGCGGTGCGGGCCGAGCATCAGGCCGCTCGCTCGAAGGAGCGCGCGGAGCAGGCGCTGGAGTTCCACGACTCCGTCCAGGCGACGCTCGACATGATCGCCTCCGGCCGGTATCCGGAACGGAAGAACCGGTGGCTGGCCCAGCGGGAGGCGGACTTCCTCCGCGTTCTGACCACCAGCCGCACCAACGGCGACCGCGCCGAACTCGCCACGGCCCTGGCCCGGATGATCCGTGACCACCCGGCCCAGGAACTCATCGGGGGCGGTGTGGAGAGCAGGATCGACACGCTCCCCTCGGATCTGCCGGCGGACGTCGTGGAGGCCCTGACGAAGGGAGCGCGGGAAGCGCTCACCAACGTCGTCAAGTACGCGCGGACCGACGAAGTGTGCGTGACGGCGGCCACCACCGAGCGAGGCGGTGTGCGGGTCGCCGTCATCGACCAGGGCGTCGGATTCGACGTCGCGAACCGGTCCCCGGGACTCGGGACCACTCGCTCGATCAAACGCATCACCGAACTCGGCGGCGCCGTCGACATCGACAGCGCACCCGGTGAGGGAACCACAGTGGAGATGACATGGGCCGGCTGATCGACATCGGAGCCATCGACGACGACCTGATGGGCCTGGAGAGCAAGGCCCTGTGGTTCGAGGTGAAGAGCGGCATACGGATGACAGCCAGCGCGGCCTCGGTCGCCGAGTTCCTCGCGCGCGGCCTCCCGCCCAGGATCGTGACCCTCGACCTGCACCTCGGCGACGGGACCCTCCCGGCAGACAACGTGCGGGCCCTGATCCGGGCCGGACACAAGGTCGTCATCGTGACCGTCGTACCGGACAAGAAGTGGATCATCGAGACCACCGAGGCCGGGGCGTCCGCCTACCTCACCAGCCGTGCCCACAACCTCGCCAAACTCGTCGACATCATCGATGCCCTCGACCGCGGAGAACGCCCCACGACACCCGAGCACGCCTTCTGGCTCTCCCAGGACGACCGGCCCGAACGGCCCCGTCTGACGCCGACGGAGAGCCAGGTGCTGCGGCTGATCGGCGACGGGACCAAGCAGGAGACCGTCGGACGCCGACTGGGCATCGCCCGCAGCACGGTGGCGACTCACCTGACCAACATCCGTGACAAATACAGTGACTCCGGGCTCCCGTACGCCGGTGCCGCCGACTACCGCGAGTGGGCGAAGCAGCAGGAGCTGGACCGGGACCGCCACGACCCGACGAGGAGCAGCGACCCGCAGGACTGATGGACGCCCCTCGCGTCGGGGGGTGATGTCGCCCTGGGGCGGCGGGAGTTGGAGTCGCCGATCACCATCCCTCGGGTGGGTCGCCGATCACCGTCCCTCGGGTGAAAGGAAGCGGGCGGTGGCGGACAAGAGGGGGGTATGGAGTTCTTGTTGGAGCGTGGGCGGTCCCGGGACCGGGAGGCTCTGTTCGAGGCGTTGGTGGGTGTGGTGGCCGTGCCGCTGCACCGGTATCTGAGCCGGCGGACGGATCCCGGTTCGGTCGACGACGTCCTCGCGGAGACGATGGTCGTGTTGTGGCGGCGACTGGAGGACGTGCCCGAGCTCGGCGCGGGCCGGCCCGTCGATCCCGCCGGGGTGCTGCCGTGGTGCTACGGAGTCGCCCGCGGGTGCCTCGCCAACGCGCGCCGGGCCGAGGGGCGTCGGCAGCGGCTGGTGGACCGGCTGACCCGGGTGGCGCGGCCCGCGGCCTCGTGGCCGGGGGCCGCGGAGTCCGGTGACGGTGAACTCGACCACGCGCTGAGGAAGTTGAGTCCTCTCGATCGGGAGGTGCTGCTGCTGTGGGCCTGGGAGGAGCTGGCGCCGCGTGAGATAGCCGAGGCGATGGGGACGACCCCGAACGCCGTCAGCATCCGACTGCACCGGGCGAAGAAGAAGCTCGCCGCGATGCTGGAGCGAAAGAACGCCGAGATGGCCGGACAGATGCCGGGTGAAGGACACGGAAGGAGCGACCGATGAACGACGAGGACCTGCTCGCCCGGCTGAAGAACGCCGATCCCGTAGCCGCCTCGGTGACTCCTCCCCCCGATCCCCAGCGGCTGATGGAGGCCACCATGACGCTCGACACCATGACCGGCGAGGCTGTGACCGGCGGCACCGAGAACCGCACGGTTCCCTCGCGCTCCCGCCGGCCCCGACGCCGGACGGCCCTCGTGGCGGCGGCCCTCGTCGTGGCGGCGGGCGGTATCGCCTGGGGCGCGGTGGGGTCGCGGGACGCCGCCCCGAGCGCGCTCGTGCTCAAGGCCGCGGGGGAGAGCGGCGAAGGCAGGTGCGCGGGCCCCACCCTCGAACGACTGCGCGACCGGGCGACGGAACCCACCGCGGCCTTCGAGGGCACGGTCACCTCCGTGCGGGGGGACCGGATCACCTTCGAGGTCGACCACTGGTACACCGACGACGGCGCGTCGACCGTCCAGGTCACCAACGTCGAGCACTGGGAGGACGGAATCACCTTCCACGTCGGTGACCACGGCTACATCGTCGCCTACAACGGGTCGATCGGCTTCTGCGACAACGCGTTCTGGACCGAGCCCTCGCTGGACGGCCTCTTCCACCGGGCGTTCGAAGTCAGGGGCTGAGGACCCGCGCCGGTGGGCAGCCCAGACGGCCCCGGGTGGCCACCAGCAGCACACCGGCGACCACGGTCGAGGCGAGGAGGAACGCGCGGATCGAGTCCTGCTGGTCGAGCGTGGGAAACATGTCCGTCCAGGCGACGGAGAAGAAGTTGTTGACACCGGTGTGGGCCAGCATCGCCAGCGGCAGGCTCTCACCGGTGCGGTTGAACACCCAGGTCAGCACGAAACTGAAGGTCACCGTCGTGGCGCAGAACTCCAGCGGCAGCGTCGGCGGCACGTCCGGCCAGCCGCCCCATTCCGTCAGGAACAGCGGCAGGTGCCAGACACCCCACAGCGGTCCGACGACGAGGCTCGCGCCCACCGGGCCGTACCGCCGCTGGAGGCGCGGCATGGCGAAGTCCCGCCAGCCGGGTTCCTCGGCCAGGCCGGTGGTGACCATCTGCAGGATCAGGCCGGGCACCAGCGCGGCCAGCACGAGAGGGGAGGGCCAGACCGGGTCCCGGTCGGCGAGCGCGGCCGACGCGACGGTCAGCAGGACCGGTACGGCGACGATCGTCCCGGCGTACCAGCGCCAGCTCACCCGCCACTTGAGGAACCGGCGTCCCCAGGCGCGCAGGCCGGCGCGTCCGTCGGCGAGGGCGGTGACGAGGAACGCCCCGCCGATCGGGCCGAGATAGGCGCCGGGCAGGACGCCCAGGAGCTGCGAGGTGCCGAGCGCGGCCGGGAAGGTGTGGTGCCACACCCCGAGCCCGTTCTCCGACAGGATGTACGGGGTCCACGCCACCCAGCTCAGCACCATGGCGAGCAGGAAGAACCAGGTCAGCGGTCGGCGGCGGACACTGCCGCGCAGGCGGCCGGGGTCGTCCGCCGGTGGCTGGGCGACGGTGCCGGCGGGAGTGTGGACGGTCACGGGGACGTCCCTTCGCGAGGGGGCTGATGTGATGCGCCCAGCACACCAGCCGACGGCTCGCGGATCATTGCCGTGCGCACCCCGACCGGTGGTGCAGCAGGCTGTACCGTCCAACTCCCCTACGTCGAGCGGTGGTCCGGCAGGCGGAGCCGACCGACTCGCTCGCCCCGAGCGGCGGTGCGGCAGGTCGTACCGCCCACCTCCCGCACCCCACCCTCAGGTTCGGCGGCGGGAGTCCTCCAGGTAGTGCAGGACCGCCGCGACCCGCCGGTCGACCCGGTCGGCGGGCGACAGGTCGAGCTTGGCGAAGATGGACCGGATGTGCTTGTGCACCGCTCCGTCGGTGACGACGAGCCGTTCGGCGATCACGGTGTTGCCGAGCCCCTCCGCCATCAGCGCGAGCACGTCGCGTTCGCGGGGCGTGAGCCGTTCGAGACGGGTGTCCTGGCGGGAACGCGTGAAGAGCTGCGCGACCACCTCGGGATCGAGGGCGGTGCCACCCGCCGCGACCCGGTACAGCGCGTCGAGGAACTCCTCGACCCGGCCGACCCGTTCCTTCAGCAGATAGCCGAGACCGGTGACACCGCCGGTGAGCAGTTCGGTGGCGAAGGACTGCTCGACGTAGGCGGACAGCACCAGCACCGCGAGTCCGGGCTGCCGCCGCCGGGCCTCCACGGCGGCGCGGATTCCCTCGTCGGTGTGGGTGGGCGGCATGCGTACGTCGAGGATGGCGACGTCGGGCTTGTGCTCGTCGATCGCGTCCAGGACGCCGTCGGGGGTACCGGCCGTGGCGACCACGTCGAGGGACTCGGCCCGCAGCAGCAGGGCGACTCCCTCTCTCAGCAACGGGTCGTCCTCGGCTATCACGATCCGCATGGGAGATCCACCTCAAGGACTGTCGGGCCGCCCGGCGGGCTGGCCACCGTGAGGGTACCGTCATGCGCCGCGACCCGGCGTCGGATGCCCGCCAGGCCGGACCCGCCGTTCTCGTCGGCCGCGCCTCGGCCGTCGTCCTCGACGCGCAGCCGCAGCCGGCCGCCCGTGCCGCGCACCGTGACGACGGCCCGCGACGCACCGCTGTGCTTGGCGATGTTGGTGAGTGCCTCGGCGACGGCGAAGTAGGCGGTCGCCTCGACGGAGGCGGCGCACCGCTCGGGCACGTCGACGTCGACGCTGCACGGCACCGCGCAGCCCGCGGCGAGACCGGACAGGGCACCCGCCAGACCGTGGTCGGCCAGGACCGGCGGCAGGATGCTGCGCGAGACGGCACGCAGTTCCGCGAGGGCCTGCTCGGCGGCCTGCTGGGCACGCTCCAGCAGCTCTCCCGCCGCGTCCGGGTCACGGGCCGCCTGGCGCCGGGCGGCACCGATCAGCACGGCGACGGTGACGATGCGGTTCTGCGTACCGTCGTGCAACGACCTTTCGATGCGCCGCAGTTCGGTCGCGTGGGCGTCCAGCGCGGCGGCCCGGGTGGCCGTCAGCTCGGCGATGCGCAGCGACAGGTCCGTTCCCGGACCGGCCGCGAGGTTCCGTCGCGCGGGGGACGACTGGAGGCGGGCCAGGGCGGGGAACAGACCGAGGACGACGGCGATCCAGCCGAGGCCGAGCAGGGTCACGGCGGCGGCCTCCGGCCAGGTGTGGGCCACGCCGAACCCCAGCGACGTACTGGTGGCGCTCGCCGGCATGAACGGCCACACCAGCGGGAACACCGAGTCCCGGAACGCGGACAGCGGCAGGTACCAGCCGAGCATGCCCAGCAGCAGGCCGAGGGTGCCGTGCCGGAGCAGCCAGCGCAGCTCGCCCCGGGTGGTGGGGTCGGCCAGCGCGGGGCGCAGCCGGACGGGCGGCGGTTCGGGGGCGACGACCCGCACGCCGTGCCGGGCGAGCCGCCCGCGTTCCCGGGCGGCCAGGGCGTGCAGGGCACGCGGCAGCGGCAGGGCCAGCAGCAGACCCACGCCGAGCGGCGCGGTGAGCGCCGACAGCACCGTCCACAGCAGCAGCACGAACGCCGGTGCGGCCGTGCCGAGCCCGCCGACGAGCTGCCCGACGGCCTCGCCCGCAGCGCGCGCCGTCCGTGCGGCGCTCTCCTTGAAGCCGGCCGGCCCGGCGTCCGTACCGGATTCCGCGGTTCGCGTGGTCGGGGTCGTCATCCACTCTCCTCCGTCACGCACCGACCCTAGGACGGTGCGCGGGCCCGAGGGCAGCCAGGGGCCGGGAAGGGCGAGGTACAGCCTGCTGTACCACCGACCGGGCGGACTGCGGGATCGGCCGGCCCGGGCGGCGCCACCTAGCGTCGGTGACGTCCCAGCCACCCGCCACGACACCGCAGAAGGGCAGGCAGCCACATGCCGCACACCGACCCCTACCGTCTGAGCGACGCCCCCGCGGGCGACGCCCCCGACGGCGTCAGCCGCGCCGCGCTCACCCGGACGCTGCTGTGGGCCGTGGTCGTGCTCGGCGCCGTCGCCAACACGGTCCTGTCGTACGGCGATGTGCCCGTCGCCGCCAACCTGGCCTGCGGCGCCGTCACCCTCGCCGCCGCGACCGCGCTCGTCGTGCGCGCCCTGCGCGGTCGGCGATGAGCGGCCTCGTGTCACTGGACACGGCACGCAAGGCCCCGGCCATCGCCCTCACCGGTCTGACCAAGACGTACGCGGGCGGCGTCCGCGCCCTCGACGACGTCTCGCTGACCGTCGCCCACGGCACGTTCCTCGCCGTCATGGGCCCCTCGGGCTCGGGCAAGAGCACCCTGATGCACTGCGCGGCCGGTCTCGACGCGCCCACCGAGGGCAGCGTCCGCATCGACGGGCACGAGATCGCCGGGATGAACGAGGCCCGCCGTACCGAACTGCGCCGCGAGCGCGTCGGGTTCGTGTTCCAGGCGTACAACCTCATCCCGTCGCTCAGCGTCGAGGACAACATCACCCTGCCGCTACGGCTGGCCGGCCGCAGGCCCGACCGGGAGTGGCTGCACACCCTCGTCGCACGGGTCGGGCTCGCCGACCGGCTCCGCCACCGCCCCGCGGAGCTCTCCGGCGGCCAGCAGCAACGCGCCGCAGTGGTGCGGGCGTTGGTGACCCGGCCCGCGGTCGTCTTCGCCGACGAACCGACCGGCGCGCTGGACCTGCGCAGCGCGCACCAGGTACTCGACCTGCTGCGCGACCTCGTGGACGACCTCGGCCAGACCGTCGTCATGGTCACCCACGACCCGGCCGCCGCGGCCCGCGCCCACCAGGCGCTGGTGATGGCCGACGGGCGGGTCGTGGAGTCCCTCACCTCCCCCACGGCTCCGCAACTCGCCGACCGGCTGGTCGCGTTGGGGGAGCGGTAGACGATGCTGCACCTCGCCCTTCACATGGCCCGGCACCGGATCGCCACGTTCCTCGCCGTCGCCTGCGCCGTCCTCGGCGGCGCCGCGCTCATCACCACCACGGGCATCCTCGCCGAGTCCGGCCTGCGCTCCTCGCTGCCGCCCGGGCGTCTCGGCGGCGCCGACATCGTGGTCGCCGCCGACCAGGAGTACCACCCCGAAGGCGACCTGGCGATCGCCCTCCCGGAACGCGCCACGGTCCCGTCCCGACTCGTGGCGCGGCTCGCCCAACTGCCGGGCGCGGCAGGGGCGGTGGGGGACATCGCCTTCCCGGCGGCCCTGGTCGACGCCTCCGGCCGCCCCCTCGCGACCACCACCGATCCCGCCGGCACCGGACACGGCTGGTCCTCCGCGCGACTGCTCCCCGACGCGGTCGTCCACGGCAGGGCCCCCGAGGCCGCCGACGAGATCGCCGTGCCGGCCGCCACCGCACTGCGTGCCGGGGACGGCGTCCGCGCGGTCCTCGACGGCCGGCCCGCCGCCGACTACCGGGTCACCGCGACCGTCGACGCCCCCGACGCCGGGATCTACCTCGCCGACACGACGGCCGCGCGGCTCGCGGGCCGCGCTCCGGGCCACGGCCCCCGGGCCGGCACCGTCGACCTCATCGGCGTCACCGCCGAACCCGGAGCCCGGGCCTCGCTCGCCGCGGCCGTCCGCGACCAGGTCGCGGGCACCGGACTGCGCGTCCTCACCGGCGCCGACCGCGGCGAGGCCGTCGAACCGGGCGTGGGCTCCGCACAGTCCCTGCTGGTGCTGCTGGCCGGATCACTGGGCGGGATCGTCCTGCTCATCACCGGGTTCGTCACGGCGGGCGCACTGGGCCTCGCGGTGGCCGGCCAGCGCCGCGAACTCGCCCTGATGCGGGCCGTCGCGGCGACGCCCCGCCAGATACGACGGCTCGCCGCCGCCCAGTCGACCGTGGTCGCCGCACTCGTCCTGCCACCGGGCATCCTGCTCGGCCACCTCCTCGCCGACGGCTTCCGCGACCTCCTCGTCGACCACGGCGTCCTGCCCGACGCACTGCCCCTCACCCTCAGCCCCCTCCCGGCACTGGCGACGGTCCTGCTCATCACGGGCACCGTGCAGCTCTCGGCGCGGGCCGCGGCCTGGCGCACCTCCCGGATGCCGGCCACCGAGGCCGTCGCCGAGTCCCGCAGCGAACCCCGCACCCCCTCCCCGGGCCGCACCCTCACCGGCGTGCTGCTGATCGTCGCGGCGTGCGGCCTGTCCGCCGCGCCGCTCCTCGCCCGCACCCAACTCGCCGCTTCCGTCACCTCGATGGCCGGGATCGTGGCCGCGATCGGCTTCGCCCTGGTGGGCCCCGTGCTGGTCCGCGCGCTGGCCGGCGCGGCCACCCGAACCCTGGGGCCCGGCACCAAGGCGCCGACGTGGCTGGCCCTGGCGAACGTCCGGGCGTACGCGATCCGCCTGGCCGGGGTGATCAGCCCGCTGGCCATGGCCGTGGTCTTCACGCTGACCTATGTCCTCGCCCAGACCACCCTGCTCGCCGCCACCGACGACGACACCCGCTCCGGCACCCTCGCCCAGTACCGGCTGACCGCCCCCGCGCTGGGCGGGCTCCCCGAGGGCACGGCGTCCGCCGTCCGGGACGTGGACGGCGTACGCGCGGCCGAACCGGTCGGGACGACCACCGTGGTGTGGCGGTACCGGCTGCTCGGCGAGACGGAGACGGAGTCGTCCTCGGCGACGGTCCTCGGACCGGACGCGGCGGACGTCCTCGCCCCCGGAGTCGAGGAGGGCTCCCTGGACCGGCTGACCGGGGCCACGGTCGCCGTCAGCGCCGAGACCGCCCGCCGGCGCGAGGCCCGGCCGGGCAGCGGGATACGGCTCGTACTCGGCGACGGCGCACAGGTCACCGCCCGGGTCGTCGCCACCTACACCCGCGCCCTCGGCTTCGGCCCGGTGATCCTCTCCGCCGACCTCGCCGCGGGCCACACCACCACCGACACCGCCGCGCAGAGCCTGCTGATCCGCACCGACGGCACCTCCGCGACCGCCCGACGGCTGTCCGACCTCACCGCCGCCCGCTCCGGCCTGGTACTGACCGACACCGCGCCCGGCGCCACCGACGGCACGCGGACCCCGCCGGAGGTCTGGATCAACCTCGCCGTCGTCGTGGTCCTCCTCGGCTACCTGCTCCTGTCCATCGCCAACAAGCTCGTCGCCGCCACCGCCCAGCGCCGCACCGAGATCGCCGCCCTGCGCCTGGTCGGCACCACCCCGCGCCAGGTCCGCGCGATGATGCGCCGCGAGGCCGCGGTCACCGCCCTCACCGCCGTGGCCGCGGGAGCGCTCCTGTCCGTCCCGCCCCTGGCCCTCCTCGGCCTCGGCCTCCTCGACCGCCCCTGGCCCGCCGGACCGGCCTGGCTGCTGCCGCTGGCGGCCGTCGTGATCGGGCTGACGTCGTTCCTCACGGTGGAACTGCCCACCCGCCGCGCACTCCGCCTGCCGCCGGCGGAGGCGGTCCGGGCGCCCTGACGCGGCGCTGCGGGGACGTCCCGGCCGGCGAACGCCGGGACGTCCCCCGCGGTGATCACGGAGAGACTCGGGAAGGGCCCTGGCTGTGCGTCCCACCCCTCACGCACACAGCGCCACCCGCGGGGACGTCGGCAGGAACCGGCGCCATTCCGCCTGGCTGAGAGGGTCGCCCCGGGCCTCGCACAGCCGTCGGGCGATGACGTCCGTGTCGGTGCTCCACAGCCGTACGGTGTGGTCCTCGCCCCCGGCGGCGAGTGTGCGGCCGTCCGGGCTGAAGGCGACCACGTACACATGACCGGTGGCCGCCGTGAGGACGGCCTGGAGGTCGGGCGTGGCGGGACGGGCGATGTCGAAGAGCCACACGGTGGAGTCCGTGCTGCCCGCGGCGAGCGTCCGGCCGTCGGGGCTGAAGGCCACCGAGTACACGTAGCTCGTGAACCCGGTCAGGTCGGGTCCCACGCGCACGGGGTGCCGCAGGTCCCGCAGGGACCACAGCCGGACGGTCCGGTCGGCGCTGCCCGCGGCCAGCAGCTTTCCGTCGGGGCTGAAGGCGACGGACCACACGTAGCCGGTCGGGCCGTGGAGGGTGACCAGCGGGCGGCGCCCCGCACCCCGTACGGCCCAGATCCGCACCGCCCGGTCGATGCTTCCGGCCGTCAGATGCCTGCCGTCGGGGCTGAAGGCCACGGACAGCACCGCGTCCGTGGCGCCCTCGAACGTCCGCAGCGCCACCGGGCGGTCCTGCCCGCGCACGTCCCACAGCCGCAGCGTCGCGTCGTCGGCGCCGGTGGCCAGGGAGGTACCGGACGGGCTGAAGACGAGGGATTCCACCGAGCCCGTCGCGGAGGCGCGGAAAGGGTCACCGCGCAGCCGCAGGGTGCCGTCGGAGCCGACGGAGAACAGCTGGACGCTGCCGCTGCCGTAGCCGACGGCCAGCAGGGACGTACCGGGGGAGAAGGCCACCGACTGCACGAAGGTGTCGCCGCCCGGCTTCCACGAGGTGCCGATCCGCTGGTGACGGGCCAGGTCCCACAGCTGGAGTTCGAGCGTGCCGACGGCCAGGAAGCGGCTGTCCGGACTGTAGGCGAGCGCGTTGACGCCCTGTGCGCTGGTCAGGACGGGGGAGGGGAGGTTCCACAGCCGGACGGTCCCGTCCGCGCAGCCGGTCACGAGCGTCTCGCGGTCGATCCAGGTGAGGGAGGTGACGGCGCCCGGGTGGGGCAGCGAACCGGAGACGTAGCCCGCGTCGAGATCCCACAGCCGTACCGCGTCGTCGCTGCCGCCGATGGCCAGGGTGTCGCCGCCGGGGCTGAACGCGACGGCGTTGATCCAGCTGGTGGCCTTGTCACCGGCGTCACGGACGCGGTCCGGGGCGGCGGGCCGGGAGATGTCCCAGACACGGGTGGTGCGGTCCTGGCTGCCCACCGCCAGACGGCGGCCGTCCGCGCTGAACGCCACGGTGAGGGCCGCTTCGTCGAAGGCGTCGAGCGTGGCCAGCGGGCGGACGGAGCCACCGCGGCGGGCCCGCCACAGCCGAGCGTGTCCGTCGAGGCCGGCGGCGGCCACGAGCGTGCCGTCGGGGCTGAAGGCGACCGACTGCAGAAAGCCGGTGCTGCCCTTGAGCACGGCCGGTTCCGCCGTCGGCACGGCCCGCGCGTCCGGCCACAGCCGCACCGTGCGGTCAGCGCCCGCGGCGGCGAGAGCGCGGCCGTCGGGGGCGAACGCGAGGGAATAGACGGTGGCGTCCGGGGAGCCGCGCAGCGCGGGCAGCGGGCGCGGCTGCCGGGGATCGCCGACGTCCCAGCGGCGCAGCAGCCCCATGCCGCCACCGGCCACCAGGGTCCGTCCGTCCGGGCTCAGGGCGACGGCGAAGACCGCCAGCTCCGACGAGACGCGCACGGTCGCCCGGTGCCGGGGCCGGGCCCGGTCGGCGATGCTCCACAGGCGCACGGTGCCGTCGGAGGAACCCGCGGCGAGCAGTGTGCGCGCACGGTCGACCGCCACCGACTGCACCAGACCGGTGAACCCCGTGATCCGGGCGGCCGTCGGCGCCGCGGAGGAGTCCATCAGGGCGGCCCGGGCCTCCTGCGTCGACGCGGTGCGATAGGCCGCGAGCGCCAACTGGGCGCTGACGGACAGGTCATGGGTGCCGATGCGGTCGGCCTCGGCCGCCAGAGCGCGCGACACGGCCTCCGTCCGGGCGAGTTCGGCACGGTCGCGCTGGTGCCGCGCGTACAGGGACAGTCCGCAGGCGACCAGGAGCAGTGCCAGGGCCGCGCTCAGGGCCTGGACCAGCCGTCGATTGCGCAGTCGCGCCACGCGCTGTTCCGTCTCCTCGTGCCGGGTCGAGGCAAGGAGACAGGCACGTTCCGACGCGTTCAGGGCGGCCCGGCCCGCCTGGTCGTCGGCCCACTCACGGGTCACGGCGAGCGCGGTGCCGCGCAGCAGGAGCCCGGGATCGCGGTCGGCCTCCTCCCAGCCGCGGGCCGCCTCGGTGAGCCTGCGGTGGATGCGCAGACCGACGCGGTCCGTGTCGATCCACTCCCGCAGCCGGGGCCACGCCGTCAGCAGCGACTCGTGGGAGATCTCCACGGTGTCCCGGTCGACGGTGATCAGCCGCTGCTCCACGCAGGCGGCCAGGACCGCGACCGGCTCCGCCGACCGCGGGCCGCCCGTGCCGTCCACGAGTTCGCCGCGGGCCACCCGCCGTCGGGTCGGCGGCGCGTCGTCGGTGACATGGACCAGGCGCAGGAAGATCCGGCGGGCGATCTCCCGCTGGATGTCGGAGAGTTCGGCGAAGACCGCTTCAGCGGTCCGCGCGACGGCGTCGTGGATGCCGCCGCTGGCGCGGTAGGCGGCGACGGTGAGGCGGCCCCGCTCCGCCCGCTGCCACGTGGCGTGCAGCGCGTGCGACAGCAGGGGCAGCGTGCCGGGTTCGTGCGCGGCCGTCCCGTTGCCGGGGGAGGTGTCGGGGGTGCGGGGGGCGAGGTCCCGCAGCAGCAGCTCGACCAGGCCGCTCTCCACGTCCAGCCGGGCCTTGCCCGCGGGGCCCGTGACGGCCCGGCGCATCTCCTGCGCGGACATCGGCCGCATGACGACCTGGTTGTCCTGGAGCGCCTGGGCCAGAGCCGGGTGCTGGAGGGCCTTGGGGTAGAAGTCGGCCCGCAGACCGATGACGGTCACGGCGGGCGCGGTGGTCAGCAGATCGATGAAGCGCGAACGGGCCCTGTCGTCGCGGCAGATGGTGAACAGTTCCTCGAACTGGTCGATGACCACGAGCGGTTTGGGCCCTGCCGCCGTGAGCCGTTCCGTGAGTTCCTCGTCGGGTCTCTCGCCCGGGGTCATCAGGACCACGGGACGCGGTGCGAACTCCTGTCCTGCGTCGGGGAGTCCCGTCCCGTCCCGGACGGTGGGGATCAGACCGGTGCGCAGCAGCGACGACTTGCCCGAACCCGAGGGGCCGACCACCGCGAGCAGCCCGCCGCCCGCCTCGGTCAGCTTGGATAATCGAAGCGTCAGGGCGGCGGTCAGCTCCTCCCGCCCGAAGAACCACTCGGCGTGCTCCTCGTCGAAGCCCCGTAGCCCCCGGTACGGCGGCAGGGCCCCTGCGGGCTGCCGGCCGGGCGTCATCCGGACGCGGACCAGCGCCTCGTGCCACACCTCCAGCGTGCCGCGGTCCTCGACGCCGCAGGTCCGCAGGATGCCGGTGAGCAGCTCGGGCGCCCGGACCGGCGGGAGATGGCGGCCGGAGAAGTAGTCGCCCACCGTGCTCGGCGCGAGCCGGACCGCGCGGGCCACGTCACGCACGGTCAGCCCCGCCCGCTGCCGCAGCGTCGTCAACGCGTGCGCGAACTCCGTGACCGAGGAGACGCTCCCGGGGTCCGCTCCGCCGCGCGGTCCGTGTCCGCCCTGTCCCTGTGACACACGCTCTCCTCGGGAGTGTCGGGTGCGCGGACGGCTGCGCTGTCCGGGCTTGTCCGACAACTGTCCGGGCTGCCACGGGAATCGGGCAACAGGGTGTCCCGGCCCCGCCGCCACCGCTGTCCTCGGACAGGGGGCCGCGCCGCACGGCACCGAGGGGAGCCATCGTCGTGCGGCGCGGAACCACCGACCCGGCAGGAGAGCACGAGGCGTCGTCCTCGTGGAAGGAGGGACAGGACCCCATGCGGAATCCGACAGTACGCGCCGGCGGCGACCCCGAGGAACCCGACGACCGACGGTGACCTCGGCGTCCGCCGCTCGTGGTCCGTCAGTACGCCATGAGAGCGGACACCCCGCCGTCACGGTGGAGAGTGGGCGCCCACTCCCTCAGCAGCCCCGGACCCAGGCCCTCCGCGAGCCGCGGCCCCCGGCGGTTGACCGTACGGTCGAGCCAGTCGAGCACCGTCCAGGCGAGCCGCGGCTGAAGATCGGACACGGCGGCCGGCCATCCCCATCCGACCACCGGTAGCGGGGCATCCGGTTCGGGAACGCGGACCAGGAGCGTACGGTCGCCCGGCCGTGCACGCAGCGTCTCCTCGATCCGCGCGTACAGGTCCAGCTCCCGCTCCACCCAGCCGCGCACCCCGCCCTCCAGGGCCACGCCGCAGTCGGCCTGCCTGGCCGCCCACCATTCCAGCATCCGCGTGGCGGGCCGGACGAACACCACGTGCGCGGGCACGTCCCGCAGGGACCGCAGAGCCCGGTCGTCGCCACCCGGGCCCGGCTCGGCGAACACATAGGGGCGAGCCAGCACGACGGCCCGCCAGGGCGACACCGTCCGGTGACGGGCACTCAGATGCTCGGAGGACACCAGCCACCCCGCGACGCGCCCCGCGAGCCTCTCCCGGCGCACCGGGACGACCTGACCGTCCGGGGTGACCTCCGCGTCGGAGCGGGGCAGCACGTACTGCATGCCCAGGCCCTCCGCGAGCAGCGAGGCCGCCCCACCGGCGAACGGCCGTCGGCCGATGACGACGAGAGCGGGAACGGCCGGGCCCGGCAGCGCCCCGTCCACCCCGCGTGCCGGCCGCTCCACCGCCGCGATGCGGTCCTGGACCAGCAGATGGCGCGGACGATGCCCGTCCTGGGCGTCCAGCCACAGCCGGGCGCCGGGCAGGCCCTGCCAGCTGTACTCCCCGCGCTCCCTGAGCGCCCGGTGGGCCAGCGCCGTCAACTCCAGCCGCGTCGACCAGTAGTCGAGCGCCGGACCCGGCCCGGCGGCGTCGAACGAGGGCAGGGTGTCCCAGACGCGTTCCCGTTCCGCGAGGGCGATCGCCTGGGCGAGGGGGAGGGGGTCCTGTCCCGGGCGGAGGCGGAACTCCGCCACGTCGAGGACGACCGTCGGGTAGACCTCGCCGGACCGCACCGCCGTCAGCTCCGCGGTGAACCGGCGGGCACCGTGGTTGCCGGACAGCACACCGGCCGCCGCGGCCACCGGGGCACGGTCGAACCACGCGGCCTCCCACTGGCGCGGAATCCGCCCGACCGCCGCGACGCCGTCCCTCAACTGCCTGATCAGCGAGAGCACATCGGGGCCGGACACCTCTTCGGCAGGCAGCCAGCCCAGCTCCACGAAGACGTCCGAGACGGGCAGGTCCGCCAGTCGGGCCAGTGCGCGGACGAACTCCGGCTTCAGCGGCCGGTGTCCGTTCAGCATGGACCGTACGGTGCTCTCCGACCAGCTCTGTCCGTCCCCGGCGTCGCCCCGCAAGGCACGTGCCACGGCCTTGGGTCCCAGGACGTTGCGCCGGCGCAACGCCTCCAGGCACCTCTCCAGTCCTGCCGGTGTCCGCGGTGCCCTGTCGTCACCCTTCACCATCCCCGGCCCCCCTCGGTCCGTGATCGTGGCCCCCGGGACCGCCGTTCCGGGCCCGTGGCCCGCACGACCGCCCGTGCAACGGCCGCACAGTAGCGGCGATTCGGCGGACTCGGCGCCGAATCGGATGATTCCTCCGGACTCCGCGACGGCCCGTGGCCCCGCGTCGCACCGCAGGGGACGCATCGCCCCTGACGTACGGCCCCTGACATGCCGACATCTGACGTGCCGCCACCGGGCGCGTCCCGCGGATACCGCATCGCCCGAAGCGGATACGCGAACCGTCTTACCGGCCGCCCGCCGCCTCCGGTTCAGTCGGGCCCTCAGCTTCGCACCGGACCCCAGTGAAACGAGGAAACGCGAGTGAACCGCCTGCGCCGACGGCTCGATCCGGTCCTGCACGACATACGGCAGGGCCGGCATCTGGAGGCGTACTCCCTCTTCGCCGTCGGCCTCGTACTCGTCGTGCTCGGGCTGACCCACCGCGTCGGAACGCAGACCCTGCTGGCCTTCACCGTCGCCGCCCTCGCCCTGCTCGTGTTCCGGACCGCCGCGCCGCCCGACCCCGCGCCCGCCTCGCCGGACGAGGTGCTGCGCGAGCGGCAGGACCTGGGCCCGCTGCGGGACCTGCTGGAGCGGGCGGAGGACCTGCGGGTCTACGGGCCCACCGCCATCAACGTGCTGGCCAGCGCGGAGGACCTGCGGCGGCTCGTCCTGCGGCGCGGCGGCACCGCCCGCTTCGTCGTCCTCCAGCCGTCCGGTCCCGCCCTCGCCCAGGCGGCCGTCCAGCTCGACGACAACCTCGACCTGGGCCCGGCCCTGCACAGCTCCCTCGGCGCCCTGCGCCGCCTGGACCGGCACCAGGGATTCAACTGGCGCACGCTGCCCTTCAACCCCGGCTTCAGCCTGCTGATCGTGAACGGCGACCGGCCGGACGGCACCGTGGTGGTGGAGTTCCACGGCTTCGGCGACGACACGATCAACACCCGGATGCACCTGGTACTGGACCGGCGGACGACCCCGCACTGGTACGAGTACTGGCTGCGCCGGTTCGACGCCGTCTGGGAGGCGGCCGAACCCGAACCGCCCGGCCTGCTCGCCCCGCCCGCGAGCGACCCCGACCCGGACGCCGTACCCCGGTGAGGCCGCCCGCCGTCACCGCCGCCGTGCGCCACCTGCACGGCACGACCCCGGACCAGGTCCTGCTCTGGTCGGGGGCGGGCGCCTCCGTCGAGGGGCCCGCGAGCCTGCCCACCGGACCCGAGCTGACCCGGCGGGTCTTCGACGCCTTCTTCGAGAAGGGCGCGCTGGACCGCGTCATGGGGTACCACCAGGCACTCGGCCTCACCGCGTACGGCGCGTGCCCCTCGGAGACAGGGCTGCCCGCCGCCCGGCCCCCGCGACTGGAGACCGCGCTGGAAGCCGCCGTACGGGCCCGGGGCGACACCGTCCCGTCGGCGTTCGCGCTCCTGGACGACGTCCGCAAGGCCGCCCCCAACCGGCTGCACGCCTTCGCCGCCGACCACATCGCCGTCGGCGGCCGGCACGTCACCGCGAACTTCGACGCCTGCGTGGAGAAGGCCCACGAGGAACGCCACGGGGCCCCGCCGCCGGACCGGGCGGTCCACCACTTCCACGGCTCCTTCCACGCCTCCCCGGACGGCGCCGAACTGGGCGCCACACTCGGCCGCCTGGCCTCGGGATTCCCGGACGACGAGGCCGAGCGCCTCCAGCAGGTCCTGCACACCCACCGGGGCCTGCTGGTGTACGGCTACAGCGGCAGCGACTACTTCGACGTGGACCGGCTCGTCGCCGCCCTGGCCCCGGACGGACTGAGCGGGCTGCGCGTCCTCTGGATCACGCACTCGGGACACACCTCCCACACCCTCGACGCCGACACCATCCCCCTCCAGACGCTGCTGCGCGCCGCCGGAGCCGACGTGCACGTGGTGTGCGCGCCCACCGCCGACGTGCTGAACGCGCTGGCCGACACCTGGGCACTGCCACGCCTGCCCGGCGCGACACCGCGCAGCCCGGACACACCCGCGCTCACCGTCACGGACACCGAACGCGACCACGCGACCTTCCTGCTGTACGGGTCGCTCGGCCTGCACCGGGAGGTCCGGCGGCTGCTGCGCGACGGCAGGACGGGCACCGACGACCCCCGCGAACTGCGCGGCGCCCGCTCCCGGATCCTGTGGGAAGCGGGCCGCTGGAACACCCTGCGCCGCCTGTGGCGCGACGCCCCCTCGGACGGACCGCACGCCCTGGAACGCGCCGAACGCATCGGCGCCTCCCTCTGGGTGCAGGGACGTCTCCTGCCCGCCTGGTGGTACCTGCGCGGACACGCCGCACGGGCCGAGGAGGGCAGCCGGTACGCGTACACGCTGGAGGAGACCCTCGGACGGGTCGTCGAACACATGCACCGCACCCCCGACCTGAGGCCCCTCGCCCGTCACCTGCTCCGCCGGAACCAGGCCGTGCGCGCCCCCGCACCCGTGGACTTCCGCGCCCTGCACGACGTGCGCGACAGCCTCGACGGGCTCCGGGACGGCGTACCGCGCACGGACGACCACGCCCGCGTCTCGACCGTCTGGTTCCAGGAGACCAACGACCTCCAGGGCATCCTCAGCTACCGCCACCGGCTCCTGCGCGACCGCTACGACCCCGATGACGTGAACCTCACCGACGAGGTCCTGCGCGACAGCCACGACGAGCTGACCGCCGCGAACCTCCTCCTCGGATCGGCCGCCGGTGCCTGGCGCACCGCACTGCTGCCCGGCGCGCACCGCGTCCTCACCGTGCGCGAGTACGTCGTCGCCCTCCTCGCGCTCCAGTACGGCTGGTGGCACCGCTTCCGGCTGCTCGCCTGGTTCCTGCCCCGCAGGGCCCGGCACCGATGGCGCCACCGCTGAACCCGACGCCACGACCGGCGCACTCCCCGGCCGCGACCGCGACCGGCCACCCCGATCCCGCATGAACTCCGCACCCAGGAAGCCCAGACAGTGGACACCACCGGCCGCGCCTCAGGGCGTCGCACCCCGCCCCCTCCCCGCCCGCCCCAGGACCCGCCGTCCCCGCGACCGCACCGGCGCTCCCCGGCGGAACCCGCCCGCTCCTGGTGGCTCCTGCTCGGAGCCGAGACGCCGTCGCCTCCGCACGGCTGCTCCACCCCGGAGGGACCCGCCCTCGACTGCGACGTCCGCAAGATCCGGCCCAGCGACCTGTACTGCCGTACGCACGAGGCGTTCCTGCCGCTGCGGAACGTCAGGAAGCCCGAACACCCCCTCAACCCGGTGGGGTTGCTGCCACGCCTGCTGGTGGCCGGCCTCGTGTGGACGGCGCAGTTCGGCTCGCCCCTGCCCATATGGGTGCTGGGTTTTCTGCTGGGGGCGGCCGTCCTGCTTCTGCCGCTGCGCCGCTGGGCGGTCACCTGGCGGACGGCCGCGGTCGCCTGGACGGTCACCTGCGTCCTCGTCGTGGCGCACCACTGGACGAGCCAGGGAACGAACCGGATCACGGCGACCGTGCTGCTCACGCTCACCGCGGTGGCCGTGGCCGTCCGCTGCGCGGGCGAGACGATGACGGGCGCGTCCACGCGGGTCCGGCGCGAGGCCTCGGCGCGGCGCGCGACGACCGTGATCACGCCCGGCCGGGGGTGGGTGCGGGGAACGCACGCCGCCGGCTTGATCGCGGCCACCCTCGCGCCGGTGCCCGCCGTACTGCTGTTCCGCGCGGTCGAGCGCCTCGCGCCCGCCGGTTCGCTGACTCCGGTGCCCGGATGGGCCCGGCACTGGATCGACCTCGCCGTGCCGGCGGCGCTGGCGGGCGCCCTGCTCGCCACCCTCGTTGCCGGAGCCCTCCAAGGCGCCGGACGCATCGACCGGCACGTCGACCAGCTGACCCGGCCCGTGCCCAAGCCACGACGTCCCACCTGGGCGCACCCCGGGCGCACCCGGTACACCGCGGGCACCGACGACCTGGCCGCCCGGCTGATCGGCGTGTGTCTGCGCGTGGGCGAACACACCCTGGACGTCCTCCTGCGCACGGCCGCCTTCGCCGCCGGGGTCCTGCTCGGCTTCGGGCACCTGTGCCTGGCGACCGTGCGGGCCGGAGCGGAGTGGCTGTGGCGGCAGGTCGTCCTGCTGAAGCGCCGCACCACGCTCAGCCTCGTGATGGCCAAGGACACCCTCGCCGAGGCCCTGCCCGTCGCGGGTGCCGGCACGGGGGCCACCCTGCGCGCGGTGGCGCTGCCCATCGGGGGCCTCGCGGTCGCGGGAGCGTCCCTGAGCGTGCTGGGCGACGGGACGCCCGGCTATCTCACGCACGGTGAACTGCCCGCCCTGTGGCCGTTGCTGGCGTCCGTCGCCTGCGCACTGGTGGCGCTCACGCTCGCCTGGACCGGGCTCGCCGGGCAGCCGATGAGCGCCTCCGCGAACTCCGCGCGCCACACCGCCGAGACAGCCCTCCCGCACGCCCTCCTGACAGCCGCCGCGACCGGCTGGGCGATCAGCCTGCCGTCCTTCCTCGGCGTCGGTCGCATCACGCCCGGCTGGCTCACCTGCACCCTGACCGCGTGGCCGCTCGTCCTGGTGGCGGTCCACCTCATGCGTCGTTCACGGGAGGCCCCGCACCGGGGGAGGGCCCGCCGCTGACGACGGTCGGGGCGGCGGCCCGCCGGCCGGTGAGGGCGGGCCGCCGTTCCTGGCGGAGAACTCCGAGGTTCCCCCCGCGGGTCACCAGGCCTCCGACTCCACCGAATCGGAGGACACCCGACCGCTTCCGCCGCTCCGCGCACGCAGCCGCATCGCCGCAAGGGGCAGGAGAAGCACCGAGAGCATCGCCGCGCCCACCAGGGCAGCCGCCTCGTCCGTGGCGAGCACCTTCTGCTCGACGCCGATGGCCGTGATCGCCGCCACCAGGGGAAGGCAGGTCGACGCGAAGAGCGTCAGGGCCGACCGGTCCGCGCGGGGCAGGCCGAGCGGGGCCAGAAGGTACGCGGGCCCTCCTCGTACCAGCAGGAACAGCAGCAGGAACACCGGCAGCAGGGCGAGTGCCCGCCCGCCGTCCAGCAGGGCGCGCAGGTCGAACTCGATGCCGGTGACGACGTAGAACAGCGGGACGAGGAAGCCGAACCCCATGGCCTCGACCTTGCCGAAGATCCGGGCGCTGTTGGTGGGGGAGGCACCCTGGAGGACGAGGCGGGTCAGGATGCCGGCGGCGAACGCGCCCAGGAGGATGTCGAGGCCGAACGCCTCGGCCAGACCGACCATGGCCGCGAGCAGCAGCATGACGAACCGCACCGCGAACTGTCCGCTGCTGTCCACCGTCTTGTCCACCAGCCGCGAGAACCAGGGCGGACGAGGGCGCAGCGCCCACAGGACCACGGCGACGGTGATCGCCCCGAAGACGATCAGCAGCGCCGCCGACTCCCCGGGTCTGCGACCGCTGAGCAACAGCGCCATGGCGACGATCGGGCCGAACTCGCCCACCGCGCCGAACACCGACATCACCGTGCCGAAAGGCGTGCGCAGGTCCCCGCCGTCGCGCAGGATCGGCAGGACCGTGCCCAGGGCCGTGCTGGTCAGAGCGGTGCCGATGACGAACGCCTGGTACGTGTCCCCGCCACCGAGCCAGAAGGCGATCCCGATCCCGAGGACCAGCGAGATCAGCCACGCCCCGGTCGCGCGGCGCAGAACCGTGCCGCGGACGGCCGCGAACTCGATCTCGTACCCGGCCAGGAAGATCAGCATGGCGAGCCCCAGGTCGGACAGCGTGTCGATGACCTGATCGGTACGGGCCCAGCCGAGGACGTCCGGGCCCATCACGATGCCCAGCGCGATCTCGAAGATGACCAGAGGAATCCGGACCCACCGCGCCACCCCCTCCACCAGGAGCGGGGCGAGCACGGCCGCGGCCATGATCAGGACGAGCGTGCTGGGGTGCGACACGGTGCCCCTCCGGTCACGATGCGACGACGACGGCGGTGGTGCCGATGTGCTTCAGGGCCTCCGGGATGTCCGCCGCGGTGCCGCCCGGTGGTGACGGACTCGGCCAGTGCCACCCTCGCTCACGCCGCCGTCCGCCACGACCGGGGTGTACGCCGTCCGGGGCCTCAGGCCTCCCTCTCTGCCTCGCCTCCCTGTCTGGCGTGCGAGCTGGGGGCACCGAGCGTGCCGATGGTTGTCATCACGGACCTCGGTGCACAGCTTCGCCAGGGCCGTTGACCCGTGTGCGGGTCTCACGGACAGTGCTCGACGACCCCGACCCGCTGTCGACGGCGGCACGGTGCGCATCCCCCTGCCGGGGACACGCACCGCTCGCCGTCGTGCCCGCGTGCCGGGGCGACGGCAGACAACTCGTCGAGGAGTTCCCCATGTTCCGACAGACCGCCCGCGGCACCCGTACCACCGGCACGGCCGTTGTGCCCGCAGCCGTTGTTGTCGATCCGCCCCTGGAGGGGCCTGAAGTGAGCATGCGCGGGAGGGTCCGCGCCCTGCTCGTCGTCGGAGGTCTCGCTGCCGCTCCCGGAGTGCTCGCCCCGGCCACGGCCCGCGCGGCGACCTCGTCGACCCGTCGCAGGACGGTCGCCTCCGGCGAGACCTGGGAGATCGGCCGGATCACCCGGCTCGACGAACTCGTGGTCGAGGACGGGGCCACGCTGACGGTCGCCGAGGGCTGCTCGCTGTCCCTGACGGTGAACGGCGTGGAGACGGGCTCCCGGTTGGACGGCACCTACGGCTTCGCGACCGTCATCGCCGCCGGCGTCTACCGCGGCGATGTCGTCCTCACCCCGGCCGTCGACCACCTGGAGTCCTTCGCGGGCGCCGCCTTCCACCTGCGCCAGGCGGTCTACGTGGGGGCGGACGGCGTCGTGAGCGAGAACTCGGTGCTGTCGGCCGTGCGCGGCGGACGGCTCACGGACGACTCCGCGAGGAACGTCACCGTCCGTTCCACCGGTGAGGCGTTCAACGGCTTCTTCGTCGCGGGCGGCGCCTCCTACCGCCTCGCCTCCCCCAAGGTCCGCTTCGACGGCAACGGCCGTCTGGACTTCGCCTGCGACGGAGCCGCCCTCACCGGCTCCGGAGCGGGGACCCGGCTGGTCGTGGAGGACGCGGACGTCGACAACCGGGGGTCGGTGCGGACCGGTGTCATCGCCCATGACGGTGCCGACGTCATCGTGAAGAACTCCCGCATCCGCACCCGCGAAGGCGTCCTGCCCGACGACTACGAGCCCGGCTTCGGCGCGAACATGATGACCGTGCCGTGGATGCTGGGCCTGTCGGGCAACGTCCGCGCCACGAACGTCCTCGGCGCGAACACGACCGCCACGTACATCAACTCCACGGTCTCCTCCGAGGAGTGGGGCGCGATGTCCACCGACTCCGTCCGCAACTCCCGCCTGAACGCCGTCAATTCCACCGTCGCCGTCACAGGCGCCTCCGGCTACGGCACCTACGCCGACGGCACGAGCCAGCGGAACGTGTTCCTCGGCACCCACTTCGACGTGGCCACGTTCGTCGCCATCAGCACCGGCAGTCCCGTCACCTTCGGCGACAGCACCCGCAGAGCCGTGGCCGCGCTCGACGAGGACTGCGATCTGCGGCTCACCGCACGGGAGTTGGCCGCGATCGAGCCCCGCGGCTGCCGGCTCACCTCGCGCGGCTTCGGCGTCATGTGGCACAGCGGCGACGGCGGTTCGGTTGACATCGGCGGCGACACACGGTTCACCACCGAGAAGACCATGTTCCTCGACAAGGGCAAGCAGGTCGCGATCACCGTGGACGGATCGCGGGGCGCCCGGCTCAGCACCGGCAACGGCGTGCTGGTGCAGATCATGGAGACGGACGATCCCGGTTCCATGACAGGCAGTTACAGCGACCCCACCGACGCCCCCGAGCGCGACAGCTCCTTCGACACCACCACCGAGCACACCGCGGACGCGACGGCCGCCTTCACCGACATCTCGCTCACGGGCGACTTCTACAACGCCATGCGCACCGGCAAGAACCTCGTCGTCACCTTCGAACGCAGCCGGATCCAGGGCGTCCTGTCCTCGTCGCGGACGCGGCACGCCCTGGCCACCATCACCGCGGACGACTGGCAGGAGATCAACCACGTCACCAACACCGTCCAGCCGGCCGTCAACAACGGCGTGATCGTCCACCTGGGAGCCAAGTCGGTCTGGACGGTCAGCGGCACCTCGCATCTGACCAAGCTGGTCGTGGCCGCCGACGCGCAGGTGAAGGCCCCGCGCGGCCGGAGCCTCGCCTTCAGCGTCGACGGAGTCGACACCGTGCTCGCCCCGGGCGCCACCTACGCCGGTGCGCTGGAGCTGACCGTCACTCCGGCCCAGCCGTAGGGCTCGGCGGGAAGGGGCGGGGCTTCGGGACTGACAGAGAGTGGCGCCATAGGTTAGGTTAGGCAACCCTAACTATGGACCTCCAGGGGGATCCGGATGCGTCGTACCTCCCCGCGTGCCTCCGCGCCGACAGCCGCCGAGCGCGCCCGCTCGATCCTGACCGTCGCCCACTCGATGACCGTGGTGACGGACGGACGCCGCACCGAGATCCGTCGCCTCGACGGCTCGGGCGCCATGGGCCATGTCCATCTGCACGCCCCGTTCGAGGGGCCCGGTGCTCCGCCGGACGGGAGGGTGCCCGTCCGGCTGGAGCTGACCGACGTCGCGCCCAGCCCGGTCCGGGAGCGGCTGCGCGCCCGAGTCACCGTGACCGGACTGCTGGCCGCGCCGTACGAGCCGGGCTCCACGGACAGCACCTGCATGGAGTTCGGGCAGTGCGTCCTGGAGGACCAGCACGGCCGCGCGTACATCACCCTCCAGGAACTGGAGGACGCCGAGCCCGACCCGATCGCGTCCAGCGAGGCGAGCATGCTGACGCATCTCATGGACGACCACCCCGAACTGATCCCCCTGCTCCTGCGTCTGGTCCGCCCGCACCCGGGCCGAGGTGTGCACCGTGCTCTGCCCGTGGGCATCGACCGCTACGGACTGACGCTGCGTCTGGAACGGGCGCGATCCCACACGGACGTCCGGCTGCCGTTCAGCAAGCCCGTGCGGCACATCGACCACGTCGGCGCCCAGATCCACGCGCTGCTCGCCGCGGCCCGGCGCCTCGCACACAGCGGACGCCTCCTCACCTGATCCGGCGCGGGAGCGTACGCGCCAGCGCGATGTCCGTTTACTGCCAGCGCGCACACGTGTGTCGCTCCAGCATGGACACATGACCAACTACACCGTGCTCCCCGTCGATGAGACGGCCCTGAAGGAACTGCGGGCCGTCGACGACGCGGGCCGTCCCTGCGCCCCGTACGTCGCGACCCAGGACGACGAGGGCTCCCCGCTGCGCTGCTGCTTGCGCCCCATCGCCCTCGGTGAGCGCATCGCCCTTGTCTCGTACGCCCCGTTGCGCCGCTGGGCCGCCGCGAGCGGCGTCGATCCGGGCGCGTACGACGAACAGGGGCCCGTCTTCATCCATGCCGACGACTGCGGCGGGTTCGTGCCCGGCGCGACCTATCCCTGCGACCGGCCGGGCGCCCTGCGTACCGTGCGCCGCTACGACGCGCGCGGGCGCATCGCGGGTGGCCGCCTGCTGGAGATCCCGGCCGACGCCACAGCCGGTTTCGACGCGGCCTTCGACAGCGCCTTCAGCGACCCGGACGTGGCACTCGTGCACGTCAGGGCGCTGGAGTACGGCTGCTTCCAGTTCGAGGTGCGACGGCCCTCCGCCGGGGACCGGTAGCCGCCGCGCCGCCTGGCAGGCGTACGGGCCGAGTGCGTCAGTCGCCGCTTCGCGGCCCGCTGACGTCGCTGACAGCGGCACGCAGGTCCTTCTCGTCGGCGAGCAGCGGAGGCAGGGGCGTCGCGCTCGCCGGGTCGAGCGAGTCGAAGAGCAGGGCGACGAAGCGGGCGCGCAGCGAGGGGGCGGCGCTCGGGAGCGCGAGGCCGGCGACCGCCATGACCAGGAAGTGCGGGATGTCCTCGGCGGTGAGGTCCGAGCGGACCTCACCCGCCTCCTGGGCGCTCACCAGGAGCGGGTGGAGCGAGGCGCTGAAGTGCTGGAGGACGTCCACGGCCACGTCCGCGAAGTTGCCGGCGAAGGTGACCAGACCCCGCTCCTCGGCGATCAGGTCGAGCAGCCGCGTGGCGATGTCCTGGAGCGCCTGGCGTTTGTCCGGGGCGTCGGCCGCACGTTCGATCAGCGGCAGCAGGTCGGTTTCGAGGATGTCGTCGAGGACGGCCCGGACGACGGCTTCCCGGTTGGGGAAGTGCCGGTAGAGCGTGGCGATGCCCACGCCCGCCTCCGCCGCGATCTGGTCCAGTGATCCGTCGCCCCTGCCCAGCACGGTGCGTCCGGCGGCGGTGATGCGCTCCCGGCTGGAGCGGGCGTCGACCCGGCGCCGGGGGGTGCGGTCCTTGGTGGGTGCCATCCGTGCCTTGTCCCTGCTCTGCGGCGAAGCCGACGGAGGTGCCCATCGGTGGTAGCACCCTATCGTATTGATAGTCGACTATCGCTTTGATAGTACTCTCTCACTTCATTGCGTGGCCTGGTCCGACCCGACCCGGCCATGAGAGACAGGGAGAGCTCTGTGTCCGTTCTGCTGTACCGCCTGGGCAGGTTCGCCTACGGCAAACCCTGGTACGTCGTCGGAGGCTGGCTGGCCGTGGTGGCGTCGGTGGTGGCGCTCCTGACCGTCCAGCCCGTACGGCTCAGCAACGAGGTGCGCATCGACGGCACCCCGTCCCAGCAGGTCATCGACGATCTGGCCCGGACCCTGCCGGAGGCGTCCGGCGGCCAGGGCATGCTGCTCTTCCAGGCGCCGGACGGCACACGGATCGACGCCCCCGAGGCCCATGCCGCGCTCCTGGCCGCGGTCGACGCCGTCTACCGTCACGACCACGTCGTCGACACCCGCGAGGTCCTGGCCCAGGAGGTCGCCAAGGGCACGGACAGCCCGCTGCTCCAGGCGCAGGCCGCGGTGGCGAAGGCCGTCGGCGCACCGGCCTCGGGACCCGTACCCGTACCGCTCCTGTCCGGCGGACAGCCCGTCCCGGGCGTGATCGTCTCCGCCGACGGCTCCACGGCTCTCCTCCAGTTCCAGTTCGACGAGCAGACCTACGAGCTTCCGTCCGGGACGGTCGACAGCACCGTCGAGGCCGCGGAACAGCGCGCCGCCCGCGGCGGCCTGGAGGTCCTGCCGTCCGCGTCGATGATGGAGATACCCGAGATCGTCGGGGTGGGGGAGATCGCCGGCGTCGTCGTCGCGGCCCTCGTCCTGCTGATCACTCTCGGATCGGTGGTGGCCGCGGGCCTGCCGCTGGTCATCGCGCTGGTCGGGGTCACCGTGGGCGTCGGCGGCGCGTTCACCCTCTCCACCGTGTTCGAGATCCACTCGCTCGCCGCCGTACTCGCCCTGATGCTGGGGCTGGCCGTCGGCATCGACTACGCGCTGTTCATCGTCAACCGGGAACGGAGGCTGATCCTCGACGACGGACTGGATGCCCGCGAGGCGACCGCCCGTGCCGTCGGCACCGCCGGGAGCGCCGTCTTCTTCGCCGGCAGCACCGTGATCATCGCCCTCGCCGGACTCCTGGTCATCCGGATCGCCCTGCTCTCGACCATGGCGGTCGTGGCAGCCGCCACCATCGCGGTCGCCGTCCTGCTCGCCCTGACCCTGCTGCCCGCCCTGCTGGGGCTGGTCGGGGAACGCATCCGCCCCGCCAGGACCCGGCGCGAGACGCACGAGCGCACGCCGGACGCCGAGCACGGACGGGCCACCCGCTGGGGAAGGCGCCTGGTCCGCCACAAGTACGCCGCCCTCACGGCCGCGATCCTGCTTCCGGCGGTCCTGGCGCTCCCGGCCGCCGACATGAAGCTGGGCCTGCCCTCCGGGGCCGGTTACAACTCCGACACCGGCCAACGCCGCAGCTACGAGCTGACCAGCGAGGCCTACGGCCCCGGCTACAACGGACCGCTCCTCGTCGCCGTCGACTCCACCGCCGACGGACGGGCCCTCACCCCGCGGACGCTCGCCGCCGTGGCCTCCGAACTGCGGAGCACCAAGGGCGCCACCTCGGTCTCCCTGGCGGGGATGAACGCGAAGGGCACGACCGCCGTCCTCGGTCTCGTGCCCGCGACCGGGCCGAACGACGAGGCGACCAAGGACCTCGTCACCGCGGTACGGGACAAGAGCGCGCGGATCGGCCGGGCCCACGGCGCCACCCTCGGCATCACCGGTTTCACCGCGCTCGCGATCGACGTCTCCGACCGGCTCGCCGACGTCCTGCCCCTCTACGTCGCCGTCGTCCTCGGTCTCTCCCTGATCGTCCTGCTCCTCGTGTTCCGCTCGTTGCTGATCCCCGTGGTGGCCACCCTCGGATTCCTGCTGAGCGTCTCCGCCGCCTTCGGCCTCACCACGGCCGTCTTCCAATGGGGCTGGCTCCAGGGCCTGATCGGTGTCGACGCCACCGGCCCGGTCGTCAGCCTGCTGCCGATCATCATCACCGGCGTGCTCTACGGGCTGGCCATGGACTACCAGATGTTCCTGGTCACCTCCATGCGAGAGGCCCACGTCCACGGGCAGAGCGCTCTGGACGCCACCGTCACCGGCTACCGACGCGCCAGTTCGGTCATCGTCGCGGCGGCCACCATCATGGTCTCCGTCTTCGCGGGCTTCGTCTTCAACGCCCAACCCATGATCAAACAGGCCGGCTTCGCACTCGCCGCCGGCATCCTGATCGACGCCTTCGTCATCCGGATGACCCTCATCCCGGCCACCATGGCACTCGCGCGGGAGAGCGCCTGGTGGATCCCCACCTGGCTGAACCGCCTGCTCCCCGACCTGGACGTCGAGGGCGACAAGCTCGCTCAGCGCGTCCCGCTGCCCCGGCCCGCGGCCTCACCGTCCCGCGGCGAGGCACCAGCGACGGAGTCCGTCGGCTGACCGGTCCCGGCGGCAGGCACGGTCAGGGGCGTACCAGCGTCTTGAGCGCCTCGCGGTCGTTCATGGCGCGGTAGCCCTCGGCGATGTCCTCCAGCGCGACGGTGCGGTCGAAGACGCGTCCCGGCCGGATGGAGCCGTCGAGGATGTACGGCATGAGCTCCTCGATGTAGGCGCGGGCGGGTGCGACACCGCCGGTGAGGGTGATGTTCCGCAGGAAGTCCGCGAAGCCGAACGGCACGTCGGTGAACTGCGGGGCCCCGACACGGCTGACGGTGCCACCGGCGCGGACCACACCGAAGCCCTGCACGAGCGCGTCCTTGAGGCCGACGCACTCCAGGACCTTGCGGGTGCCCTCGCCGCCGGTCAGCTCGCGCACCCGGGCGACGCCCTCCTCGCCCCGCGCGTCGACCACGTCCGTGGCGCCGAAGTCGCGGCCGAGGTCGGTGCGGGACCGATGGCGGCCCATCAGGATGATCCGCTCGGCGCCGAGCAGCCTGGCGGAGATCACCGCGGACAGCCCGACCGCGCCGTCCCCGATGACGGTGACGGAGTCGCCGGGGCGCACGCCCGCGGTCCGGGCCGCGTGGTAGCCGGTGCACAGCACGTCGGAGAGGGTGAGGAGGTCCGGGAGCAGCTCCGAGTCCTCGGCGACGGGCAGCTTCACCAGCGTGCCGTCGGCCAGCGGTACGCGGGCCGCCTGACCCTGGCCGCCGTCGACACCGTTCACCCCCCACTGCCCGCCGTGCGGACACGACGTCTGAAGGCCCTCACGGCAGTACACGCAGGTGTTGTCGGCCCAGACGAACGGCGCGACGACCACGTCCCCGCGCTTGACGGTCCGTACATCGGCGCCGGTCTCCTCGACGACACCGAGGAACTCGTGGCCCATGTGGCGTGGGTTGTCCGTGTGCGGCAGCGACTTGTAGGGCCACAGGTCGCTGCCGCACACGCAGGACAGCACGATCCGTACGACCGCGTCGGTGGGCCGCTGGATCTTCGGGTCGCTCACGTCCTCGACGCGGACGTCCTCGGCGGCGTACATCAGGGTGGCTCGCACGGTGGTGCTCCTTGGAGAGGGGATGGGTGCGGATGCTGGGGCAGAAGGATCAGCGGGGTTCGAGCCGCAGAGTGGAGGCACGGGCCCGCTCGGTCAGAACGTGTTCGACGATGCCGGTGTAGCGGCCGTACTTGTCCCGGTAGGCGGCGTCGACGGCGGCGTACTCGCCGGGTTCGGCGTCGTGGAAGCTGACATCGGCCCGGATGCCGCCGGCCGCCACGCGCCCCTGGTGCCGGGAGCGGGTGCCTCGGTACCACGGGCCGTCGACGCCCTTGACCGACCGGACGTAGAGCCGGCCGTCGGCCTGTACGACCCACATGGTCACCGGGGCGCGCAGGGTGCCGTCGTCGCGTTCGCTTTCCAGATCGAGTTCCTCCGCCGCGCCGATGCTCTTCAGGTCGGAGTCGTTCCAGGTGGTGCTCATGGTTCTCGCCTTCCGTGGACGGGGGACCGAGGAGAGCCCGAAGGGGTGGGTGTCAGGCTTCCGGGATGGCGCGCCCGTAGCTCGCCAGGGTGACGTTCTCCGGCTCGGGGCCGCCGCGACGGCCGGCCTCCAGGGCGTCGAGGGTCTTCAGCTCGTCCGGAGTGAGGGCGAAGTCGAAGACGTCGAGGTTCTCGGCGATGCGGTGCCGCTTCGTGGACTTGGGGATGACCGAGCGGCCGTGCTGAAGTCCCCAGCGCAGCAGGACCTGCGCCGGGCTCTTGCCGTGCGCCTCGGCGATCCTGGTCACGGCCGGGTCCTGAAGGACGCTCCGGCGGTCCTCGCCGTATCCCGGGTAGAAGGTGATGCCGCCGATGGGGGACCACGCCTGGTTGAGGATGCCGTGCGCGTCGTCGAAGTCGAGGACGGCGCGCTGCTGGAAGTAGGGGTGGATCTCCAGCTGGTTGACGGCCGGGACGACGGTCGTCGCGTCGAGCAGGCCGGTCAGGTGCTCGACCATGAAGTTGCTGACGCCGATGGCCCTGACCTTGCCGTCGGCCAGGAGCTTCTCCAGCGCGCGGTAGGCGGCGAGGGTCCTGCCGAAGTCGGACGGCAGGGCCTGGTGCAGGATGAGCAGATCGATCCGGTCCAGGCCGAGCTTGGCCGCGCTCTTGTCGAAGCCGTGCAGGGTCTCGTCGTAGCCGTAGTCGCTGATCCAGATCTTCGTCTCGACGAAGAGCTCGTCGCGGGGCACGCCGGAATCGCGCAGTGCCTGCCCGACCTCGCGCTCGTTGCCGTACGCGGCGGCGGTGTCGATGTGCCGGTAGCCGAGGTCGAGGGCGGCGGTGACGGCGGCGATGGTCTCGGCCGGCGGGGTCTGGAAGACACCCAGTCCCAGAGCGGGCATCTCGACGCCGTTGTTGAGGGTGAGGGTCTGCATCACAGGGGCCTTTCCTTGCGGGATGAGCGAGTGGGCACGATGAGGATCGACACGGTCGCGACGGCGAGGGCGAGCAGCACGGCGGAGCCCGTCAGGGCCGCGCCCGAGCGAGCCGCGATGTCGGACGCCGAGTGCCCGGTGGAGACGGTGGCCGCCACGGCGGTCAGGACGCTCAGGGCCAGCGCGCTGCCGATCTGGTGCACGGTGTTGACCAGCCCCGAACCTGCCCCCGCGTCGGCGGGAGCGACCCCGTCGACCCCGCTGGAGGTCAGGGGCGCCAGGGTCAGCCCCTGACCGGCGCCGATGAGCACCATCGGCGATGCCACACCCGTCAGGTACGGCGTGTGCGGGCCCAGCCGGCTCAGCCACGCCATCCCGGCCGCGGTGAGCACGACTCCCGACAGCAGCACCAGTGGCCTGGCCGCCCGTTCGAGGAGCCGGGGCACCTGGACGGCGAGAGCGAAGTTGACCAGCGTCATCGGCAGGAACGCCAGACCGGCTTGCAGAGGCGTCCAGTGGTACACGCTCTGCACGTACTGGGCGGTGAAGAAGAAGAACCCCATCATCGCGCCCATGTAGAGCATCCGGGTGAGGTAGGCGCCGGAGCGCTCCCGGCTGCTGAACAGCCGCAGCGGCACGATCGGCTGAGCGGCACGCCGCTCCACCGTCACGAACAGGCCCAGCATCACCGCGCCCGCGCCCAGGGGGAGCACGGTGGCCGGAGCGCTCCAGCCGAGGTCGGCGGCGGTCACGATGCCGAGAACCAGTCCGGTGGAACCCGTTGTTGCCAGCACAGCCCCGGCCACGTCGAAACGACCGCCCCGGCGCTCCGTCTCCGGCAGGAACCGCAGCGCCATCACCATCATGACGGCTCCGACCGGCACGTTGAGGAAGAACCCGGCCCGCCACGACACCAGGTCCGCGGCGAGCCCACCGATGACCAGCCCGAGGGCGGCACCGAGTCCGGCCACCGCGCTGTAGGCGGCCATCGCCCGGTCGCGGGCCCGGCCCTCGGCGAAGCTGCGCGTGAGCAGGGACAGCGCGGACGGCGCCAGGACGGCGGCGCCGACGCCCTGGAGCGCTCGGGCGGCGATCAGCCACCACTGGGCCTGCGCGGCCCCCACCAGCAGCGAGGTGACGGAGAAGACGACCAAGGACAGCACGAACATCCTGCGGTGGCCGAACATGTCACCGGCCCGCGCCCCCAGCAGGAGCAGCCCGCCGAACACGAGGACGTAGGCGTTGGTGATCCAGGACAGACCGGTCTCGGAGAAACCCATGGCGGAGCGGATCTGCGGCAGCCCGGTGAACACGATCGAGTTGTCGAGGACGACCATGAAGTAGCTGACGCAGATGATCGTGAGGATCACGGTCGTGCGGACCGGCGCCCTGCCCGCCTGCGGCACCGAGGAGACCCGTCCACGATGTGCGGTGGCGGTCATGCTGTCACCACCCCGATCACCCCGGCGTCGGTCGTCGCGCGTGCCCGGGAAACGGGCGGATCGCAGTCCACGCGGGTCGAGGCCCCCGTCGTGCCGATCACACGGTGCCTGTTCACACGGTGCCTGTTCACGGCCGCACCAGCACCTCGAGAGCCTCGTGCGCGTCCATGGCCCGGTACGCGTCGGCGACACGGAGCGACGACCAGATCCCCCTCGGCCACGGTGAGGACCGGGTCGGTCATGCCAGAGACGCGGACGTCACCGGGTTGATACATCAGTGCTGCGCCCACGGCGCTCCTCCAGATCGATGGAACCGGGGGCGGTACGCGCGGTTGCCGCGTCCCCGTCCTCGGTCCTCTCCAGGGAAACGCCTGCGGCCGTGCGGGTGGGAGTCACTGCTCTTCCAGGTACTGGCAGTACCTCGCAGGTCCGTGCGGGCCGCCCTACGGTGGACGAGCCGGGACAGTACGCAGGCCGGTCCGGTGGAGCTGTGCCCGTGTCGGCGGGGAGGAGCGAGGGCGTGCCCGGAAGGAACCGTGAGGACGTGGCGGGTGAGGTGCGTGAGTTCCGCGGGGATGAGTGTGTACTACTCCGCCCGTCCGGAGCGGGGGAACCTCGTCAGGACGTCCGACTCCGTCCTGACGGTCGTCCGTACGGGCAACGACTGACCCCACAAGCCAGGAGAAGCACCTCTCCGGAGAGTTGACCATGCACGTCAGAACACTGGGACACGGCTTGGACGTGTCCGCGATCGGGCTCGGCGCGATGGGCATGTCCCAGAGCTACGGTCCCAACCCCGGCAGCCGCGACGACATGAGCGCCGTGCTGCGCTCCGCGGTCGACGAGGGCGTCACCTTTTTCGACACCGCCGAGGTCTACGGGCCCTACGCGAACGAGGAACTGGTCGGCCAGGCGCTGGAACCGGTCCGCGGCCAGGTCGTGATCGCCACCAAGTTCGGTTGGGACATCCAGAACGGCCGCGGTGTCGGCCTCGACAGCCGTCCCGAGCAGATCCGCCGCGTCGCGGAGGCGTCCTTGAAGCGGCTCCGCACCGACGTGATCGATCTGTTCTACCAGCACCGAGTGGACCCCGAGGTGCCCATCGAGGATGTCGCGGGCACGGTCGGCGAGCTCATCGCCGAGGGGAAGGTCAGGCACTTCGGGCTCTCCGAGGCCTCGGCCGCCACCATCCGCGCCGCACACGCCGTCCATCCCGTGACCGCGGTCCAGAGCGAGTACTCGCTGTGGACACGGGACCCCGAGACCGAGGTGCTGCCCGCGCTCGCCGAACTCGGCATCGGCTTCGTGCCGTTCAGCCCTCTCGGCAAGGGCTTCCTCACCGGCACCGTCGACACGTCCACGTCCTTCACCGAAGGGGACATCCGCCGACGGGTCCCGCGCTTCACGGCGGAGAACCTGGACGCCAACGAGGCGCTCGTCGACCATGTCCGCGGGCTCGCCGAGGCGAGGGGCGCGACTCCGGGCCAGATCGCGCTGGCCTGGCTGCTCGCGCAGCAGCCGTGGATCGTGCCGATCCCCGGCACCCGCCGCACGGCACGCGTCAAGGAGAACACCGCCGCGACGACGGTCGAGCTGTCGGCGGACGACGTGGCCGACCTCGACGGCCTTGCCCGGCGTCTCGGCGTCAGCGGCGACCGTTACAACGCCGAGCACATGGCCCACGTCAACCGCTGAACCGCAGGCCGGCACACGCGATGCGACACATCAGGACGCGAGAAGCGAAGGAACACGATGACCGTCAACGGATTCGACCAGATCTTCCCGCTCGGGGAGCAGAACGACGCCTACGCGCAGTACTTCACCGGGCAGAGCTACCTGGCACCGCTCGCCGCGGGCAGCGTCCCGGTCAGCAACGTGTCCTTCGAGCCGGGTTGCCGCAACAACTGGCACATCCACCACGGCACGGGCGGCGGCGGTGACCAGATCCTGCTGTGCACGGCGGGCAGCGGTTGGTACCAGGCCGAGGGCCAGGACCCCGTCAGCATGGAACCGGGAACGGTGGTCCGCGTCCCGGCCGGCATGAAGCACTGGCACGGAGCCAAGGCCGACGCCTGGTTCTCCCACCTCGCCTTCATCACCCCCGGCGAGGACGTCCGCAACGAATGGCTGGAGCCCGTCACCGACGAGGCGTACGGCACGCTGCCGGAAAGCGGCGCACACATGTGACCGCGGCGGAGACGCGAGTCAGGCGTCCTGCGGCCGTCGCGGGGCGTCCCACGGCACACACGTGTTGCGCTGACGTCCGAGCCCTTCGATCTCCACGCTGACGGTGTCGCCCGCGGCGAGATACGGGAACCGGCCGGACAGCGCCACACCCTGCGGGGTGCCGGTGTTGATGATGTCGCCGGGCTCCAGGACCAGGAACTGCGAGAGATGGCGGACGAGTTCGGCCACCGGGAAGATCATGTCCTCGGACGTCGAGTCCTGACGCGGGGCGTCCCCGACCCAGGAGCGCAGGCGGAGCTTCTGCGGGTCCGGGATCTCGTCCGGGGTCACCAGCCAGGGGCCCAGCGGGTTGAAGGTCTCGCAGCTCTTGCCCTTGGACCACTGCCCGCCCGACCGCTCCAGCTGGAAGGAGCGTTCGGAGACGTCGTTGCTCAGCGCGTAGCCGGCCACGTACGACAGCGGGTCGTCCTCCTCGTCGAGGTAGCGGGCGGTACGGCCGATGACGACCGCGAGTTCGACCTCCCAGTCGGTGCGCTCGGAGCCGCGGGGGATGCGGATGTCGTCCGTCGGACCGACGACGGTGTTGGGTGCCTTGTAGAAGAGGATGGGCTCGGCGGGCGCCGCGCTGCCCGACTCGGCCGCGTGGGCGGCGTAGTTCTGCCCGATGCACAGCAGCGCGCCGGGCCCCGCGAGCGGCGCGCCGACCCGGATGCCGGAGGGGTCGATGGAGGGCAGGGCGCCGTCGGCGATCGCGGCGGCGGCGCGGGTTGCTCCGTCGGCGGCGAGGAACGCCGGATCGATGTCGCCGGTCAGCGGAGACAGGTCGTAGCACTGTCCGTCCGGTGTGGCGGCCACCGGGCGTTCATGGCCGGGATCGCCGATGCGCATCAGTCGCATGCTGGAGCTCCGTTCAAGAGGGGTGAGGGGAAGAGCGGGGTGGGTCATTCGACTCGGCGCAAGGCCGCCGCGTCGATCTCGTGCAGCAGCGGGCGGCCCGCGGTGAAGCGTTCGATCTCCGCGACGGTGCTCTCGCCCAGGGCCTGGCGGCCCTGCACCGTCGCCGCGGCCTGGTGCGGGGTGAGCAGCACGTTGGGCAGGGCCCGCAGCGGATGGTCAACGGGGAGCGGCTCGCGGTCGTAGACGTCCAGCGCGGCGTCGATCCGGCCGGTGCGCAACTCGTCCACGAGCGCCTCCTCGTCGACCAGCCAGGACCGCGCGGTGTTCACCAGCAGCGCCCCGTCCGGCATCAGGGCCAGCTCACGGCGGCCGAGCAGATGACGGGTCTCCGGCAGCGCCGGGGCGTGGACCGCCACGACACGGCTGCGGGCGAGCAACTGCTCCAGCGACACCCGCTCCACCTGGAGCCGCTCCGCCTCCTCGGCGCCGAGCAGCGGATCGTGGACGCTCACGCGCGCACCGAGTGCCTGGACGAGGGCGAGGTAGGCGCGTCCGGTGCGCGAGGCGCCGATCACGCCCACGGGGCAGCCGAGGATCTCGTGGCGCGGTGGTGCCGCCGCCGCGGTGTCCCAGGGCTGTCCACCGCGCAGGGCGTGGTCGAAACGGTGGACACGGTGCAGCAGGGCCAGCGTGAAGGTCAGCGCGACCTCCGCCACCGGGCGGGCCATCGCCGCGCCCGCCTGCGTCACCCGCACGCCCCGCTCCAGGAGTTCGGGACCGACGTACGGACTGACGGCGCCGCCGGTGTGCGCGACCAGCCGCAACCGGTCGCCCGCGGTGAGGAGTTCGCCGTCGATCCGGGCCGTTCCCCAGGCCGTGACGAGGATCCGGGCCCCGGGCAGCAGGGCCGCGAGCGCGGTGCGATCGCCGTGCGCGTCGAGGACGGCGACGTCGGCCACCGCGGTCAGCCGCTTCCACGCGGCGGGAGCGAAGAACTCCTCGCGCAGCCGGGGCGGCACGGCCACCACGGCCCGCGGCCGGTCAGCGGAGCCAGTCATCGAGGTGCTCCGCGACGAAGGTGTCGTCGGTGACCCAGGGGTGGGCGGCGCCGACCCGGGTGATCTGCTCGGCCTGTCCCGGGGAGAGCTGTTCGGCCGGGTCCAGGCACCAGGTTCCGGCGAGCAGCCCCTGTCGGCGCAGCACCTCGTGGACTCCGGCGATGCAGCCCCGAAAGGCCCCTCGCACGTCGAACACGGCGGCGTTGGCCTCGGTGAGCTGCGGGGCCCGGCGCAGCAGGTCGACCAGGAGGTCGTGGTCCCCGGCCCGCGCCCGGCGCACCTCCTCCAGGAGGGTCACCGCGGTGCGGGTCCACACCGCCCACTGGCCCAGAAGTCCCCCGGCGAACCAGCGCAGTTCACCGCCGGCCCGGTAGGGGGTGAGCAGGTCGGTGAGGATGGCGTCGTCGTTCCCCGTGTACAGCGTGACCTCGCGGGCCCGGTCGGCGCGGGACACCGCGTCGACGACCTCGGCGGTCCGGTACCGGTCGAAGGGCGCGGTCTTGACGGCGACGACGGAGGGGATGTCGGCGAACCGGCTCCAGAAGGACGGGGAGAGATAGCGTCCGCCGACGGCCTCCTGGAGGTAGAAGCCGATGACGGGCAGGACCTCGCCGACAGCGCGGGCCCGGTCGAGCAGACCGGCCTCGTCGGCCCCCGGCACCCGAGGGCTCAACAGGACCGCGTGGTAGCCGAGTTCGGCCGCCAGCTCCGCCTCGGCGACGGCCTGCGCGGTGTATCCGCAGGCCCCGGCCACCCGGACGACGGGTCGGTCCGACTCCCGGTCGACGGTCTCGGCGGCCAGTTCCAGCACAGGACGCAACAGTCCCACCCGCGGTTCGCGGATCTCGAACTGCGTGGTGTGCACGCCCACGGCGACGCCGCCCGCCCCGGCGGCCAGGTAGTAGCGGGTCAGGGCGCGCTGGCGGCGTTCGTCCAGGCGCCGGTGCTCGTCCAGCGCGAGGGGGTGGGCCGGGATCACCGTGCCCTGGGCGAGCAGGTCGAGCGCGGCGGTGGACAGGGGCGCGGGTGCGGTGGGGGGCACGGGGTCAGAACCTTCCGTCGCGGACGTCGAACTTGGTGTGCTTCCCGGACAGGGGCCGCCCGTCCCTGATCCATCCGGCCTGCCATGACACCAGCGTGGCCAGGGGGACGGGCGGGTACCCGAACTCCGCGTGGCACCGGGAGGCGTCGGAGAGGAGACCGGTCCCGCTCTCCTCTCCGGTGAAGGTCGCGGTGGTGCCGAACTCCTCGGCGAAGCGGTCCGCCAGACGCCGTACGGAGGCGGTCTCCGGCCCGGTGAGGTTGACGGTGAACGGGTCGGCGGCGGCCCGCGGCAGGGACCGCAGGGCGACCTCGTTGGCGTATCCCTGCCAGACGACGTTCACATGGCCGGTGGCCAGGGACACGGGGGCGCCGGAGCGGACGGCGCCGGCGATGTCGGCGAGGACGCCGTAGCGCAGGTCGACCGCGTAGTTGAGGCGGATCAGCGACAGCGGGGTGCCGGACCGCCTGGCGTGGTGGGCGAAGACCCGCTCGCGGCCCAGGCAGGACATCGCGTACTCGCCGACCGGGCCGACCGGGTCCGTCTCGCTGCTCGCGGCGTCGCGGACGGAGACCAGCGGGTAGACGTTGCCGGTGGAGAACGCGGCGATCCGGGAGTGCCGGTAGCGGCGGGCGATCCGGTCGGGGAGCGCCGCGTTGACCGCCCACGCGGTCGTCGGGTCGCTCGCCGAGCCGAACTTGGCCCCGACCATGAAGACCACGTTGCCCGCGTCCGGCAGGTCGGCCGGATCCCCGTCCATGAGGTCGAACGGGACGGTCTCGACGCCCTGTTCGCGCAGCGCGTCCGCCGCCTCGGGGTCGGACCAGCGTGACACGGCCCGTACGGCGATGTCGGTGCGGCCGGCGGCGTCGAGGGCGCGGCGGGCCAGCCGGCACAGGCTGGGTCCCATCTTTCCGCCGGCGCCCAGGATCAGCAGGTCGCCGTCGAGCGTGGTGAGGTCGGTGACGAGCGCCGGGGAGGGTGTGGCGAGCAACTCCTCCAGAGCGGCCTCGTCGCGGGGGCGGGACAGGGGCGAGACGGGCAGGGCGGGTGGTGCGGGATGCATGCGGTTCCTCGACGGCCGGACGGAATACGGGAGTTGAGGGTGGTCAGCCCTTGACGGCTGAGCCGACGACACCTTCGGTGAAGTAGCGCTGGCCGACCAGATAGGCGCTGAAGATCGGTACGAAGGCGACGACGGACCCGGCCAGCACCTGGTTCAGGGGCACTTGTTCCTGCTGGAGCGAGGCGATGCCGACGGTGAGGGTGCGCATCTCGGTGCTCTGGCCGACGATCAGCGGCCACAGGAAGTCGTTCCAGTGCCAGAGGAAGACGAACGTCCCGAGCGTGGCCAGGACCGGTTTGAGCAGGGGCAGCACGATCCGCAGGAAGATCTGGAGCTCGCCGCAGCCGTCGAGGCGGGCGGCCTCGAAGATCTCGTCGGGCAGTCCGAGGACGAACTGCCGCATGAGGAAGACGGCTTGGGCGTTGGCGAGGGTCGGGACGATGAGACCCCAGTAGGTGTCCACACCGCCGAGCTTCGACAGCAGGATGAACGTCGGGATCATCGTGACGTGGTAGGGCACCATCACCATCGACAGGAACGACCAGAACATGGTCTCCCGTCCGGGGAAGCGCTTCTTGGCGAACGCGTAGCCCGCGAGCGAGGCGAGCAGCAGCACGCCGGCCACCGACACCAGCGAGTACACGAGGGTGTTGAACAGCCATCGCGGCACGTCCCGGGAGCCGAGGACCTCGCCGTAGGCCTCGCCCGTGACGGGCCAGGGCAGCAGGCTGCCGGGGAGGTCGACCGCGCCCTCGGGATGCAGCGACAGTACGACCATGGCGTAGAAGGGGAACAGCGTGGCCACCGAGGCGAGCGTGAGCAGCAGCGCGCGCAGGACACGGCCGCGGCGGGTGGAGCGCAGACCGGCGGGGACACCGGCGTTGGGGGTGCGCCGGGCCGGGCTCGGCGCGGGCTTCACGACGGGGGGAGCCTCAGGGGCGTGGGTCACGGGCGCCATGGGTCACTTCTCCTTGCCGAGGAAGATCCGCTGGATCAGCGCGACGACGACGGTCAGGACGAACAGGGCGCAGCCGATGGCGCTGGCATAGCCGAAGTCGAAGTACTTGAAGCCGGTGTCGTAGAGCTGGAAGACCAGCGAGTAGCTGGCGTTGGCCGGGCCGCCTCCGGTCATCATGTAGACGGCGTCGAAGACCTGGAAGCTGACGGTGGTCTCGATCACGGCCAGGAAGAAGAACGCGGGCCGCAGTTGGGGCGCGACGATGTGCCGGAAGCGCTGCCAGGGGCCGGCGCCGTCGACGAGGGCCGCCTCCTCCAGTTCCGCGGGCAGTTCCTGGAGACGGGCGAGGAGGATCAGCATGCCGTAGCCGCACCGGGACCAGATGCCGACCAGCGCGAGCGCGGGCAGCACCAGCACGGAGTCGCTGAGCCAGTTCTGCTCCGGCAGGCCGAGGAAGCCCATCACCGCGGACCAGGGGCCGTCGGTGGAGAAGATCCAGACGAACACGGTCGAGGCCAGGACGAGGCTGGTGACGACGGGCAGGAAGAACACCGACCGGAACAGCTTGCTCCCGCGGAACGCCCGCCGGGTGAGCAGGGCGAGACCGAGGGAGGCGGCGATCCCGGCCGGTACGGCCAGGACCGTGTAGAGGACGGTGACCTTCAGCGCCGACCAGAACAACGGGTCGTCCAGGAGCCGGGCGAAGTTCTCCAGGCCGGTGAAGTGGGTGTCGGCGCCGGGCGCGTAGTCGGTGAAGGACAGCAGCAGGCCCGCCGCCGCGGGGCCGAAGCGGAAGACGAGGAAGAGCAGCAGACAGGGCAGGACGAAGAGGAGCCCGACCCGCGCCTCGGTGCGGCTGAGGGATCCGCGCCGGACTCGGTCGGGTCGGGGGCGTTGCGCGACCGCGGCCACGGGACCTCCTGGGACGGTTCGGTGCCGCGTCGGGCGCGGCGGGTCGGGGGAGGGCGGACGGCACTGGGGGAGTAGTGGTGCCGCCCGCCCGGCATGGGGGGTGTGCGGGCCGTGGTCAGCGCTTGCGGGAGATGATCTGGTCGGCCGCGGTGGCGGCCTGGTCCAGTGCTTCCTTCGGGGTGCTCTTGCCGAGCAGGGCCGCCTGGATCTGCGGCGCCAGGGCGCCCATCACGTCACGCGCGGCGGTGTTGAGGGGTCCGACGTCGGCGGAGTCGAGGACCTTCTCGGTGGCCTGCTGGAGGGTGTCGCCGGGGTAGAGGTCGCCGCCGTCGGTGCGGGCGCCGAAGTAGCCGCCGGGCGTGAGGAGTCCGGCGACGTTGTCCGGCTGCGCCACGAAGGAGATCCACTGGCCGGCCGCGCCGGTGTCGGCGCCGCGGAACATCGCCAGGGTGCCGACGGTGCCGTACGCCACGGACTTCTGGCCGGTGAGCGCGGAACCCATGACGATGTCGTCCTCGCCCCAGTAGCTCTCCACCTCGGCGGCGCTGTTCTGCCAGGTGCAGGCGACCTTGTTCTTCGCGAGGTCGGTCTGTTCGATCGACGGGGTCTTGGTGACGAGGTCCTTCGGGGTCCAGCCCTTGTCGACGAACTGCTTCAGCCAGGTCAGCGCCTCGACCCCGGCGTCGCTCGCGAAGGCGGACTTGGTGCCGTCCGCGGAGAAGACGTCGCCGCCCGCCTGCCACAGCAGCGGGTAGTAGGTCATGTTGAGGGTGGCGGTGGTGTCCCCGCTGTAGGTGATCGCGTAGTAGCCCTTCTTCTTCGCCTTGGCGCCGAGGGCGGCGAGATCGTCCCAGGTGGAGGGCACCGTGTCCACGCCGACGGCGTCGAGGACCTTCTTGTTGCACATCAGCGGGTAGGCCGACATCAGGACCGGTGTGGCCATGGCCTTGCCGTCGACCGTCACGGCTTTGAGGGCGCTGTCGCGGTAGGCGGCGCGGTCGGCGTCCGCGAGGTAGTCGTCGGCCGGGACGAGGTTGCGCTGGTAGGCGGCGAGCTGGTCGGGGATCAGATAGGCCACGTCCGGGCCCTTGTTCGCGGCGAGCGCGGTGGCCAGCTTGGTGTCCCGGTCGGCCCACGGGTACGTCGACACCTTGACGTCGATGTCCGGGTGGGCCTTCTCGAACTTCTTCTCCAGGCCGCTCCAGTAGGCGGCGTTCTCCTTCTCGTCGAAGATCACCGGGTAGACCCAGGTGGTGACGGTGGTCTTCCCGCCGGCCGACTCACCGTCCGCGCCGCAGGCGGCGAGACAGAAGGCGGACGTGACGGCGGTGGCCGCGGCGATGAGCCGCGTGGTGCGGTTTCTCACGGGAGGTCTCCTCGGACGGAGCGGGCTGAGGGGTGGGGCAGGGCGGGGCGGGCGTCCTCGGAGGGGCGAGGACGCCGAGGGGCCGTGCGGGGCCCGGTGGGGTCAGCGGGGCGGCACCGTCTCGACGGTGCCGTTGCGGCGGGAGCGCTCGGCCGCGAACGCGGCGAGGTGGCTGCCCAGGGACTCGGCGGGCCCGGAGCGGATGTGGCTCCGGTCCCCGGTGGCCAGCGCGGTGACGAACGCCTCGGTCAGCGCGGTGTCGCCGCCGCCGTGGCCGTCGGCCGCGTTGGAACCGCTGGGCCCGGTGGTGCGGACGGTCACGGTGTCGTCGCGGAAGTCGTGCACGGTGACCTGTTCGCCGTCGCCGCGCAGCCAGCCGTGGCTGCCGAACAGACGGGTCTGGCGGTGGGTCTGCTCGGTGAACGCGGACATGGTGAGGGTCGCGGTGAGCCCTCCGCCCAGCCGCATCGCGACGACCTGGTGATCGGCCACGTCGTTGTCGCTGCGGTACACGCACCGCCCGTACGGTCCGGTGCGCAGGGCCTCGGTCAGGACCGCCTCGTCGGCGGGGCCGTGGGCGGCGGAGGTGACATGACCGACCGGCCAGGCGCCGCCGGTGGCACGCAGCGCCGGGTAGTAGAGCTTCGGCGCCGAGTAGGGGCAGCTCTTCTCGACGGGGCAGGTCAGGCAGGTGTCGGTGGAGCCCTCGGGGGCGTTCTCGGGACGGAAGTGCGTCAACTCGCCGAAGCTGACGAGGCTTTCGATACGGCGGCCGGTGACGTACGCGATCCAGTCCAGGTCGTGGCTGGACTTGGCGAGGATCATCGGCGACGAGAGGTCCTCCCGGCGCCAAGGGCCGCGCACATAGCTGTGGGCGAAGTGCCACCAGCCGACGGGCTCCAGGTGCTCGACGCCGGTGAGGGTGCCGAGGACCCCCTCGGCGACGACCTCCCGCACCAGGTCGGTGTAGGGCGTGTACCGCATGACGTGGCAGACCGCGAACGGCACACCGGTCGCCTCGACCCCCTCGACAAGGGTGCGGCACTCGTCCTCGGTGGGGGCGAGGGGCTTCTCGGTCATGACGGCGTATCCGGCGCGGGCCAGGGCGAGCACGGGTTCGACGTGCTCGCGGTCCTGGGTGGCGACGATGACGCCGTCGGCGAGCCGGCCCTCGCGTTCGGTGGCCGCCATGAACTCCCGCCAGCCGGCGAAGGACGTCTCGGCGCGGGACGCGGCGCGGGCCCCGGCGTCGGGGTCGGCCACGGCCACCAGCCTGGCCCGGTCGGGGTGCTGGTGGATCCAACCGGCGTAGGTCAGACCGCGGTTGCCGGCGCCGATGAGCGCGACGCGTACCGGGCGGTCCGCGCGGGGTGTCGTCGCGGAAGGGGTTTCGGGCATGGTGTCGTCCTGGGTAGGGGCGGTCCGGGAGCCGGGGCCTGCGTGGGTCTCAGAGCAGGAGGTTCGTGGCGGTGTGCTGGACGCGGGCGCCCTCGTCGGGCATCGCCGTGCGCGTGGTGCCGTCCTCGACGCAGCCGCTGTGCAGCAGATGGCTGCCGGTCGCGAAGGCGGCGGCGCCCAGGTCGAGCCGTCCGGAGCGGAAGGTGCAGCCGCTCGCCTGGTAGCGGTTGGGGCCGTCGCCGACGTGGAGGTGCGCGGTGGAGGTGTCGGCCGCCTCGCTGAGCAGTCCGTCCAGGTGCCAGGTGACCGTGCGGTCCCCGCCGGTGCGGGAGAGGAACGCGCCGCTGGAGTTGGTGCCCGTGACGCGGGTGCCGGAGTCGATCCGCAGCCGCTGGTCCTTGGTGGAGTTCAGGCGCAGCCCGGTGTCGGTGAGGGTGCCGCCGCGGACGGTGATGTCGCTGTGGGCGAAGGTGGTGGGCGCGGCCGTGGCGGAGCCGGTCAGGACGCAGTCCTCCAGGACCAGCGGGCCGGTGCCGCTGAAGGCGCTGGAGTTCAGGCCGTCCAGGCGTACCCGCTGGAGGTGCAGCGGGGAGGAGACGGTCGCCGCGGTGACGGCGTAGGTGTTGCCCTGGGTGAAGTCGGAGTCGGCGACGACGTTGGGGCGCTTGGAGCGGGTGGAGGCCTGGCTCACGACGAGGGGGCCGGAGGCGGTGCAGCCGCGGATCTGGACGCCGTCGGCGTTGACCCACAGCATCCCGGAGCCCGCCTGCGCGTTGCCGATGACGTGCATGTCCTCCAGCGTGAGGTCGGTGACCTTGACCCGGGCCACGAACCAGGAGCAGACGTGCTTGCGGACGGTGATGCGCTTGGCCGCGGAGCCCCAGGCCGCACCGGAGTTGGCGAACGTCATCAGGCCGGAGTTGCCGGTGTAGACGAGGTCGTGCTCGAACTGCCCGTGGGTGACGAAGGGGCCCTGGTCGTCGCCGTCGCCGTGGCAGTTGGTGACGTAGCCGTAGGCGGAGGCCGTCCAGTCGTTGAGGTGGCGGGAGTTGGCGACGTGACAGTCCTCGACGTGGCCGTAGAGGCAGTAGATCTGCTGGGTGAGGTATCCGGCGCCGCCCCAGGTCACCGAGGTGGGGTTCCTCAACTGGCACTGGTAGGTGTGGAAGTAGGTGCACCAGCGGCGCATCACGACGGGCCAGAAGGTGCCGGTGGCGTCGATGCCGGAGACGTCGCAGGAGACGGCGTACTCGTAGGCCACCGGGTGCGATCCGGTGTAGGTGTCCCCGTCGGCGACGCCCTCGAAGACCATGTTGCGCACATGGGCCCGCTCGACGGGCTTGACCCTGGTCCAGGTGAAGGTGCGGCCCGCCGCCAGGTCCCAGCCGATCTTGTAGTTGACCCGGATACGGGTGGCGTCGACGATCTGGGTCACCTGGACGAGCTTCTGGACCTCCTTCTCGTACTTGCCGGCGCCCGGGACGGCGTCGATCTCGACGGTCCACCACTGGCCCACCGTGAACGCCCCGGAGTCGGGGACGTCGAAGATGTCGGCGAGGTCGGGCATGGCCTGGGACAGGGTGGACTTCACGACGGTGTCGGTGACCTCGCCGCGGAAGTACAGGACGGCGCCGAAGGGGTTGTCGTACGTGTTGTCCTCGATGCCCTTGGCGCTGACCCGGTGTCCGCCGAAGTCGAGCTCGACGAGCGAGCGGCCGAAGGTGTGGCGCTTGGTGAACAGCAGGTCGGTGTGGGCTTCCACGCGGTGCACGGCGGGGTCGGTGACCATCGCGTCGAGCGCGGCGTCCGCGGGTGCGGAGTCGTCGAAGAGGCCGAATCTGCGGAAGTCCATGGTGCCGTCGTGGACCTGGAGCCAGCGGCCCTTGCGCGGGGCGGGGGCCGGGGCGAGGACCGTGCCGCCGTTGTGGTCGGCGGTGGAGGAAGCCGACCAGCGCACCAGCATCCCGCCACCGTCGCCCGCCGCGCGGTATCCGGCGACCAGGGCGAGTTCGTGGTCGGTGCGGGAGCGGGACGGCAGGGCGCGCAGCGCGGCGACGGTGCCGACGGAGCGGACGCCGGCCGGCGCGGCGGAGGAAGCGGAAGCGGAGGTGGAGGCGGACGCGGGGGTGACGGTGGTGGCGGCGACGGCGGCCAGCAGACCGGTCACGCCTCCGGCCCGCAGGAGGGAGCGGCGGGCCGTGGAGGGGGCGGAGCCGGCCTGATCGGCCGGCGGGACGGGGTGGGTGTCGGGACGCGGACTACGGGATGCGCTCACGGGACCTCAAGCCTTTGACCTAGGGCGATGGTGAGGAGTCCCGCGACGATTCGGGGCGGATGGCTGGTGCGGTCGTGGGGGAGCGCGCCCCGGGGCAGGGAGACGGCGACCGTGGGCGGTGGTGTGGACCACCGCTTCTGACCGAGGAAGTTAGGTGGTCGTTCCGAGCCCGTCAAGACGATCGGCGGAAGAAGTGCGTGGAAGATACAGCGACTTAACCGGAGGGGTGGGCGGGGTCCGGGAAGGGCCGGGGACGCCGGGCGGTGGGTGATCCGCGCAGGTGGGGAAGCGGGTGACGACCGCGCGACGGGGTGTTGCGGAAGGGCGGGTGGACGGTGTCCGGGAGGGCGGGGCCCGGACACCGTCGTGACGTGACCGAAATACGGAACGGACCGGAGGGGGAGGTGCCTAGAGGGTTTCGGGTGTCTTCGCCTCGGCCGGTTCCGCGCCCAGTTCCCGGCTGATCTCCTCGGCGGCGGCGTGGACCTGGCGCCCCAGCTCCTGGAACCGCCAGCCCGGGAGATCCAGCTTGAGGCCGGTGACGCTGATCGCGCCGACCGAGCGGCCGGTGTGGTCCCGGACGACGCTGCCGATGCAGAAGATCCCCTCGGCGTCCTCCTCGTCGTCGAGGGCGTAGCCGGCGGCGCGCACGTCGCGCAGATGGGCGAAGAGGGTGTCCTCGTCGGTGATGGTGCGTGAGGTGCGGCGGGGCAGTCCGGAGCGGGCGACGAGGGCGCGTGCCTCGTCCTCGGGCATCGACGCGAGCAGGGCCTTGCCGAGGCCGGAGGAGTGCGCGAGTTCGCGGGTGCCCATGCGCAGGTCGAGGCGGGGGCCCGCGTCGAGGTCGACCTGGTCGATGACGACCGCGTGGCCGCCCTCCCAGACGGCGACCCGGGAGGCCAGGGCGCAGCGGGCGCTGAGTCCGCGCAGGACCGGGCGGGCGACGTCCCGCAGCGAGACCTGTTCCTGGGCGCGTTCGCCGAGCCGGGCCAGGCCCATGCCCAGGCGGTAACGCCGGTTCATGCCCTCGCCCTCGTCGGCGACCAGGCCGTAGTGGCGCAGGGTCTGGAGGATGCCGAAGGCGGCGCTCTTGGAGATGCCGCAGCGCTGTCCGATCTCGGTGACGCTCAGGCCCTGGCCGGGGGCTCCGGCGGCGAGGACCTGGAGGATCTCGGCCGCGCGGCCGACGGTCTTGACCCAGTACTTGGGCTGGTGAGACGCCTCGTCGGCGAGGCTCTCACCCACATTGTTCTGCATAGCAGAACAGTCTATCGGTCAACGACCCTTGACGCCTCCGGATCTGGCGATCTAGGATCTGCACTGTTCTGCTATTCAGAACAGTGTTTTGAAATAGAGAACCCGCAGGACCCGCACCACTCGCACCACTCGCACCACCCGCGGAACCCGCACCACCCGCAGAACCTGCGGAACCCGCACACGAAGAACCCGCACACGAACCGCACACTCCGAAACACCTGCGACGAGCGCCGGGCGGATGGCACACGGGAACAGAGGCCGGGCAGGGCCCCTGTCCCCACACACCCGCAATCCACGCAGAGGAGCAGCGAATGACGCTCGCCGAACGCGCCCGCCGGGTCATCCCCGGAGGGGTCAACAGCGGCCAGCGCAGCATCCCCGGACTCACCGACCTGGTGATCGCCCGCACCGAGGGCTCCCGCTTCTGGGACGCCGAAGGCCGGGAGTACACCGACTACCACGCCGCCTTCGGCCCGCCCCTGCTCGGCCACAACGACCCCGACGTGGCCGCCGCCGTCGCGACCGCCCGCGCCTCCCTCTCCCTGACCGGCGTCGCCGTCACCGAGGGCGAGGTGCTGCTCGCCGAGCACCTGGTCGACCTGGTCCCGTCCATGGAGAAGGTGCTGCTCACCAGCACCGGCAGTGAGGCCACCTTCCACGCCCTGCGCCTGGCCCGCGCCGTCACCGGCCGCCGTCTGGTGGTGAAGTTCCAGGGCTGCTACCACGGCTGGCACGACTCCGTGAGCCTCAACGTCATCTCCGCGCCGGACCGCGTCGGCGCCCCCGACCCCACCTCCACCGGCATCCTCCCCGAGGTGCTGGACGCCACCCTCGTCCTGCGCTTCAACGACGTCGAGGCCGTCCGCCGCGTCTTCGCCGACCACGGCCACGACATCGCCGCCGTCATTCTGGAACCCGTCCCGCACAACGTCGGCACCCTGCTGCCCACCGACACGTTCCTGCGCACCCTGCGGGAGGAGTGCACCGCCGCCGGCAGTGTCCTGGTCTTCGACGAGGTCATCACCGGCTTCCGGCACGCCCTCGGCGGCTACCAGGAACTCGTCGGCATCACCCCCGACCTCACCACCCTCGGCAAGGCCATCGCCAACGGCGCCCCCGTCGGAGCCCTCGGCGGACGCGCCGACCTCATGGAGCAGTTCAGCTCCCGCCCCGGCGGCCCCGTCTTCTTCGCCGGCACCTACAACGGCCACCCCGACGTCGTGGCCGCGGCCCTCGCCACCCTCCGCAAACTCCGCGAACACCCCGTCCACGAGCACGTGTTCCGCCTCGGCGACCGCGTCCGCACCGAACTCGCCGACCTCTACCGCCGTTTGGACGTCCCGGCGGTCGTCACCGGCCTCGGCTCCGTCTTCGTCACCTACTTCATGGACGGCCCCGCGCCCCGAAACTACGACGACCTCCTCGCCAACGACGCCGCCCGCTTCATCGGCTACCGCCGCCACCTCGTCGACCAGGGCGTCTTCGAACTGCCCCTGAACCTCAAGCGCAGCCACCTCTCCTACGCCCACACCGACGCGGACGTGGACCGGCTGCTGGAAGCCACCGAGACCGCCGTGCGCCGCACCCTCGCCGAGGGCGGCCCGGACAGCCTGGAACACACCTCGACCATGGGCGGAGCGCCGCGCTGATGCTGACCGTCGACACCCGCCGCCCCGCCGGACCCGCGGGCCGCATCACCAAGGTGGAGACCCTCGCCCTGGGCACCGCCTGGCGCGACTTCGGATACGTCCGCCTCCACACCGACGAAGGCCTCACCGGCGTCGGCGAGATCACCCACCCCTACCGGGGCGCCGAGACCAACTCCCTCACCGAGGCGATGGGCCGCCGCCACCTGATCGGCGCCGACCCCTTCGACGTCGAGGAGATCTGGCTGCGCATGTACCAGGGGGACTTCCTGCGCGGCGGCGACATCGGCGGCATCGTCGTCTCCGGCGTCGACCAGGCCCTGCACGACCTCATGGGCAAGGCACTCGGCGTCCCCGTCTACCGCCTCACCGGCGGCGCCACCCGCGACAAGGTCCGCGTCTACGCCAACGGCTGGTACACCGGCGAACGTGAACCCGAGGTGTTCGCCGCCAAGGCCAAGGCCACCGTCGCCAAGGGCTACACCGGCCTCAAGGTCGATCCCTTCGGCGCCGGCCTGCACGAACTCGACCGCACCGAACTGCGGCGCTCGCTCGACCTCGTCCAGGCCGTCCGTGAAGCCGTCGGCCCCGACATCGACCTCTACATCGAGGGCCACGCCCGGTTCGCCATGGCCACCGCCCGCCGCCTCGTCCACGCCCTCGCGCCCTACGACATCGGCTGGTTCGAGGAACCCCTGCCCTGGACCCACATCGAGCGGTACGCCGAACTCCGCGCCATCGCGCCCTTCCCGATCTCCGGCGGCGAACACTTCCACAACCGCTACGAGTACAAGCCCCTCTTCGCCGCGAACGCCGTCGACATCGTGCAGCCCGACCTGTCCATGGCCGGCGGCTTCACCGAACTCCGCAAGATCGCCGCCCAGGCCGACGCCCACGGCATGACGGTCGCCCCGCACAACTCCAACTCCCCGCTGTGCACCACCGCTTCCGTCCACGCGGCACTCGGGCTGACCAACTTCACCGTCCTGGAGACCTTCGACGGACTCCTCGAACCGTATGTGTTCGACGCGGTCAAGGGCGCCCTGCCCGTCCAGGACGGCCACATCGCCCTGCCCGAACGGCCCGGCCTCGGCGTCGAACTCGTCGACGAGGTCTTCGCCGAACACCCGCCCACCCACCTGTTCTGGAACATGTTCGCCGAGGGCTGGGAGAAGAGGAACCGCACGTGATCACCGACGTCCACTCACACCTGTTCCGGCACAGCCACGACTTCGACGACACCTTCCGCGCCGAGTCCGCCCGCGCCCACGAGGGCGAGGTCGACCTCACCGTGCGCTGGGAGGAGTACGCGGCGACCGCCCCGCTGGGCACCCGCACCATCGTGGTCGGCGGCAAGGCCCGGCGCAGCGGACTGTGGGTGGACGACACGGCCGTCGCCGCGTACGTGGCCCGGCAGCCCGACCACCTCATCGGCTACCTCGCCCTCGACCCCACCCAGCCCGGCTGGGAGGACGAACTCCGTTACGGGCACCAGGAACTGGGCCTGCGCGGCATCAAACTCATGCCGATGTACGCCGGGTTCGACCCGGCCGCCGAGGAGTACGACCCGCTGTACGCCTACGCCGAACGGCACGGCCTGCCCCTGCTGGTGCACACCGGCACCACCTTCGTCTCCCAGGCCCGCCTCGAGTACGCGATGCCCCGCCACCTGGACGAGGTCGCCATCCGCCACCCCGAACTGCGGATGGTCCTCGCCCACCTCGGCCACCCCTTCGAGGGCGAGTGCATCGCCGTCATCCGCAAGCACCGGCACGTGTACGCCGACATCAGCGCCCTGCACTACCGGCCCTTCCAGCTCTGGCACAGCCTGCGCCTGGTCCAGGACTACGGCGTCTGGGACAAGCTGCTCTTCGGCAGCGACTACCCGTTCACCACCGTCGACGCCTCCGTCGAAGGGCTGCGGAAGATCGCCGCGATCCCCGGCATCCCCGGCCTCGACCCCCTGGACCGGGACGCCGTGGAAGCCCTGATCCACCGCCCCTCCCTGGACCTGCTGGGTCTCGGCTGAGAGACCTGGACCGCTGGAGACGCCCCGGACCTCTCGGGCCTCGCCAGAGGCTCCCGACCCACCCCGCACGGACACACCGGAGACCTGATGGACCGCTTCGACCTGACCGGCCGCACCGCCCTGGTCACCGGCGCCGCCCGCGGCCTGGGCCGGGCCTTCGCCACCAGCCTCGCCGAAGCAGGCGCCGACCTCGTCGTCACCGACCTGCCCGGCTCGGCCGACCTGGCCGAGACGGCGGCCCGGATCAAGGCACTGGGCCGCACCGTCCATGTCCTCCCGCAGGACCTCAGCCGTACCGACGAACTGCACGGTTTCGCCGACCGCGTCCGCGCGGCGGCGGGGCCGCTGCACATCCTCGTCAACAACGCGGGCACCGCCGCCCTGGAGCGGTTCAACGAGATCACCCCCGACAGCTGGTACCGCGTCATGCGGGTCAACCTCGACGCGGTCTTCTTCCTCACCCAGCGCGTCGCCGAACACATGATCGCCGACGGCGTCCCGGGCAGGATCGTCACCATCACCTCGAAGAACGCCCTCGTCGCCGAAGCGGGCCTGACCCACTACAACGCCTCCAAGGCCGCCGTGGACCTGCTCACCCAGACCCTCGCCGTCGAGCTCGCCCCGCACGGCATCACCGTCAACAGCATCGCCCCCGGCATGGTCGCCACCCCCATCGACGATGAATTCCCCTTCGACCGCGAGGCGTTCGAGGCCGCCTACCGTGAGCGCATCCCCCTCGGCCGCTACGCCGACCCCGAGGAGTGCACCGGCGCTCTGCTGCTGCTCGCCTCCGACGCGGGCGCCTACCTCACCGGCACCCGCATCGTCGTCGACGGCGGCGTCCTCGCCGACCAGATGCCCCGCACCCGCTTCATGCCGCCCTACCGGCCCACCCTTCCCGGGTCCGGAACCCAGGGCGGGCAAGGCACCGGCACGTGAGCGTCCGGCCTTGCATAGGTGCACCGGGCAGCCGGGCGCAGGGCATGCGCCCGGCTGCCCGCGGCTTCAGGTTTCTCATGCCGCCCACAGCTTCACCACAGGCCGGGCCTGGTTGTGAACTGCACAGTGAAGCCGTTCGCAGTAAGCACGACACCTGGGAGACACCCGTGGGACGAGTCCCTGAAGCCGAGCGCACCCCGGAGGGGCCCGCGTACGAAGGCCGGCTGCTGGCCCGCCCGACCGACGAAGTGGTCGACCAGGGAGCCGGATTCGACGCCGGTACCCTCCTGAACCGACGGCGCATCCTCACCATGGCCGCGGTGGGAGCGGGCTCGCTCGCTCTGGCCGCGTGCTCCTCCGACTCCGGCGCGAGCGGCACCGCCTCGACCGCGACCGGCTCGGCCGCCTCCGGAACCTCGGAGGGGGAGATCCCGGAGGAGACCAACGGTCCCTACCCGGCCGACGGCACCAACGACGTCAACACCCTCGAACGGTCCGGCATCGTGCGCAGCGACATCACGTCGAGCCTCGACGGCGGAACCACCGTCGAGGGCGTGCCCCTCACCCTCAAACTCAACGTCACCGACATGGCCAACGACGACGCCGCGTTCGAGAAGGTCGCCGTCTACGTGTGGCAGTGCGACGCCCAGGGCCTGTACTCCATGTACTCCGAGGGGGTCGAGGACGAGACGTACCTGCGCGGTGTGCAGATCGCCGACTCCGACGGTTCGGTGACCTTCAAGACGATCGTCCCCGGCTGTTACACGGGCCGCTGGACCCACATCCACTTCGAGGTCTACCCCGACGCCGACTCCGCGACCGACGTCAGCAGCACCATCGCGACCTCCCAACTCGCCTTCCCGCCCGCCATGCTGGCCAAGGTCTACGCGCTGGACGGCTACTCGGGCTCCACGGAGAACCTCGCGGGCGTCGGCACCAAGGTCTCCGACGACGGCATCTTCGGCGACGGCGACTGGACACTCCAGGTCCCCACCATCACCGGCAACGCCACCTCCGGCTACACCGCCGAACTCACCCTCGGTGTCGACACCGGCACCACGCCTAGCGCGGTCGGAGCGGGCGGAGGCGGCGGCCAGCCCCCCGGCGGCGAGGGCCAGCCGCCCGGCGGCACCCCGCCGTCCGGAGCACCGTCCCCCAGCGCGAGCAGCTGACACCGGTCAGTGGCCGAGATCCAGGTGTGACAGGTGGCCGCCGGCCGGCGCTGTCAGTGGGCTCGGGCACACTGCCGTCCATGAACCCGGTGACCGCGAACGACTATGCCTGGATCCGCACTTCACCGCTGTTCCGGCACATGCTGGAGTGCGGCTACACCCTGACCCTGATCAAGGGGCGGACACCCCGCGAGGTGCTGCGCGCGATCGACGCGGAACCGCGCGGCACCGGGGAGGGAACGGCCGCACTCATCGAGGCGGACGACGCCCACCGCGCCGAGGCGGACTACGACCACTGGGACGAGTTCTACGTCGCCGGCGCCTTCAGCACCCCGGGCGTGGACGGCGACTGGACGCTCGTCCTCGGCTTCGACGGTGGCCTGGGCGTCGGGGACACGTACGTGAACGCGTTGTCGCAGGGCGGCCGGGTCGTGACGCACTCGACCAACGGCGGCAAGCCCATCCACCTCTTCCACTGGATCGAGGACGGCGAGCTCCGCACGACGTTCGAGGGCTCTTGGTCGCGCAACGGCAGCACCCCCGATGAACTGGTCCCCCTGCTAAGGGAGGTGGGCTTCCCGCTGACTTCCGAGGGGGAGTACGACGAGAACGCCCCGGACGTCGACGAGAAGGCGGCGGTCCTCGCCCTGGCCGAGAGACTCACCGGCATACGGGTGACCGAATCCTTCCTCCGGGACGCCGTGTACGACCTGGGCGTCGTCCCCGATCGGCCCGCCCCGGAGTGGACCGGCCTGGTCATCGACATCACCGATGCCCATGGCGAGCGCTTCTACCGGGAGTGGACCTACGAGGAGATCGTGGCGGCCAGCGACCGCGCACGGGCGGAGGCGAACGCGCCGGTAGTGGTCACCTACGACGAGCCGCCCTCCACGGACCGCCCGGAGCGTGCGACGGGGGAGTGACCGGTCGGCAGCCCGGCAGCCCGGCAGCCCGGCAGCTCAGCAGCTCGGGCGCGAAGGCGTCGAGGCGGGCGATGGTGTCGGCGGGCTCTGTTCGAGATGGGGCAGGTGCCCGGCCTGGGGGATGAGTTCGGACCGGGCGTTCGGGAAGGCGGCGGCGTAGTGCTCGCCGTAGGCAGGGGTGGCGATCAGGTCGCTCTCGCCCCACAGGACCAGTGCGGGGACGGTGACGGAGGCCAGGCGCTCGCGCAGACAGGGGCCGCTCATGGCGGGGCCGCCCGAGGACCGGCGCAGGGCACGCATGTTGCCCTGGACGGTGGCGACGCGCTCGGCCGGGAAGGGCGCCGGGTCGACGGAGAAGCGGCCGGGATCGTGGTAGGCGTGCTCGGCGACACCGCGGGCGTCGAGGGCTGAGAAGTCCTGGACCGGTTCCTGGTTCACGTGGCTGCCGACCGGGTCGGGTCGGGTCGTGGACGTGGACGGGGCGGGCGTCGCAGGAGTGGGTGCCGACAGATCCTCGGGCGGGCCGTGAAGGCCGGCGACCGCGCGCGGCGCGTCCCACTGCAGGAAGGTGCTGTCGACGGTGGCGAGGCGGCTGTCCAGCGTCCGGTGCCGGCGGTACTGGGCCGCCTGGCGGCCCAGGCACCCATCGAGCGGCGCCCCGGCCGCGGACGGCACATCGAGCACCACCTCACCGCCGAGGGCGAACGCGTCCAGACCTCCGGTCACGCAGTCGCCGACGAGACCCTCGCGGAATGCCTCGGACCGCTGTCGGAGTCCGAGCGGGACACGCTTCCGGGGCTGCTGAAGAAGATCGAGCGGTAGTCCAGCAGGTGCCTTTCCGGCGGGATGTCAGCCCTCCGTGTGCCGGGTGCGGGTGGTCAGCCCTGGGGTCACGAGGGTGAGCCGGCGGGCGCGCGCGGCGGGCGGCTGGTCGGTGGGAGCGGTCGGGAACAGTAGGTGGATGTCGTTGACGGTGACGTCCGGGTGGATGTCACCGTCGGCCTGACCGGCGCGGCCGAGGAGCGCGGTGAGTTCGTCGACGGCGCGGCCGGTGCCGTCCGTGACACGGGCGAGCGTGGCCCCGGCGTCGTCGTCATCGAACCCGGCGGCATCGCCACCGAGTGGGGCGCCATCGCAGCCGACCAGCTGGAGAAGTCCTCCACCGCGGGCGCCTACGCCGCCCAGGGCGCCGCCGTCGCCACCTCCCTGCGCTCGGAGGCCAACGCCAAGCGGAACTCTCCGCCCCCTGTCGTCTCCGACCGCGCCTTCGACGCCGTCATCTCCCGTGCCGTCGGACCGCCCCGCTGAACAGCGGTGCGCTGGTCCGGCGTGCTGGTGACGCACAGGTCCGATTCACGTGCCTTTAACCCATGAGACACGGCAGGGAATCGGGGGCCGCCGAACATTCCGTTGGATCCAATCCAGCAAAGATGTAATCCACATTGTGGATCGGTGCCCCAGGAGGCCCCATGCCGAACCGTTCATCCGGCTCGTCCCCGACCCCCGCCGACCCGGGAGCGGCGCCCGCCCCCGAAGGCGTCTCGCGCCGGACGATGCTCCGCGGGGCGAGCCTGCTCGGAGTCGGCGTCGGCTTCGGACTGCCCGGCCTGCTCACGGCCTGCGGTGCCGCGGCCGACGACGCGAGCGGCAGCACGGACGGGGGCACGCTCACCCTGGCCATCGACTCCACCAGCGCCGTCAGCGACCCGGCCTTCTACACCTCCCTGGGCGACTGGATGGCCGTCGACTGCATCTGCCGCGGCCTGACCTTCATCTCCTTCGAGAGCAACGAGCCCACCCCCGACCTCGCCGAGAAGTGGACCGTCTCCGACGACCGGCTGACCTACACCTTCACCCTGCGCCAGGGCGTCACGTTCCACGACGGGACGACGCTCACCTCGGCGGACGTGCTCGCCAGCCTGGGCCGCCAGTTCGACCCCGACGACAAGACCCTGCCCAAGGGCGGCACCCGGCCACTGGCCGGGCTGGGCACCAACGTGGCGTCCCTCACCGCGCCCGACGACCTCACCGTCACCATGGTCCTCAAGAAGCCCGACCGCACGGTCCTCGGCCAGCTCTCCGACATCGGCGGCCGGATCATCTCCAAGGCCGCTCTGGACAAGTACGGCGCGGACATCGGCAAGCACCTGGTGGGCACCGGCCCGTTCGCCTTCGACTCGGCGACCTCCGGGCAGTCGATCACGCTCAAGGCGTTCGACGGCTTCCGGCTCGGCAAGCCGCCCGTCGACCGCCTGGTCCTGCGCCAGGTCCAGGACCCCTCCGCCATCGTCAGCTCCCTGCTCAGCGGCGACGTCTCCGCGACCCAGTTCGCCCCTTACTCCGCCGTCGCCCAACTGCGCGGGGACTCCTCGGTCAAGGTCTACGACACCTCGCACAACGCCGACGCCATCATGATGATCGACGCCCGCCGGATCCCCGAGCTGAAGGTGCGCAAGGCCATCAACCTGGCCATCGACCGCAAGGCCATCCTCAGCAAGGCGTTCTACGGCATCGGCGCGGAACCCAAGGGGTACGCCATCCCGCCGGCCCAGAGCGGCTACGACGCCACGCTCGCCGACCTCAGCACCCAGGACGTCGCCCGGGCCAAGCGCCTGGTCGAAGAGGCCGGGGCGAAGGGACGCACCCTGCGGCTCATGGCGGCCAGCGACTCCTGGCACCCCAAGGCCGCCCAGATCATCGCCCAGAACCTCGAAGACGTCGGCTTCAAGGTGGTCACCACCTCGGTGGACCCCGCGACCTACTTCGGACGCCTCCTCGACGGGAGCGACGACTACCACGACCTGATGATCTGGGAACGCAACACCTACGTCCCCGACCCCGACGACATGGTCGGCGCCATGGCCAGCCCCACCGGCATCTACGGCACCAAGCTCTCCGGCATGGACACCCTCAAGGACGCCGCTTCCCTCGCCGACGAGCTCTACACCGCGAAGAACCTCACCGACACCAAGAAGCGCACCGTCGCCTACACGAAGATCCAGCGCAGATGGGCCGAGGAGTACATGGTCCTGTCGATGCTGGCCTGCTTCAGCAACCTCGTCGTCAGCGGCAACGACGTGAAGGGCATGAACACCGAGGCGCTCGCCAACCACCGCTGCTACATGGACAAGGCCAGCGTCTGAGACGACCCCGGGGGCAGCCGCCCGCAGACCTCGGCCGGCCGGCGGGCGGCGCCTCACGACATCACCGGCACGGTCACTCGACGACGAAAAGGATCATCATGACCCGACGCGGTGTCCGACGTGTCCTGCCCCTCCTCCTCGGCTGGGAGGACCTGCCGCGATCCATCTCGGTGCATGGCGCGCCGCCCACGGAGCGGGTGCGTGAACCCGTCCCCGGCGTCCTGCTGGAGACCGAGGACGGATGGCTGCTGCTGGACACCGGCTTCAACACGGCCCTGCTCAACGACCCCGCTCTGTGCCGCCGTTACTACCCGTCCCCCTCCTACCAGCCCGAACTGCCCTGCCCCGGGGAGCCGTTGCTGGAGGCGCTGACGGCTGTCGGGGTCGCGCTGGAGGACATCACGGCGGTCGCCATCAGTCATCTGCACGCCGACCACGCGGGCGGCCTGAAGCACTTCGCCGGCCGGGTCCCCGTGCACATCCAACGTGCCGAGCTGGAGTACGGGCTGTCGGGGCAGCCCGAGGTGGAGCGTCAGGTCATCTTCCGCACGGACTTCGACGACCCCCGCATCGACTGGCGGCTCGCCGACGGTGACGTGGAGATCGCCCCCGGCGTCACCGCCGTGGTGACCACGGGGCACACCCCCGGACACCAGAGCTTCGTGGTGGACCTGGCCGAAGGCGGGGGCTACGTCTTCACCTGCGACGCGGCCGATCTGACGGAGAACCTCGACGACGAACGCCCCGCAGGCACCTCCATCGGCGTTCCCCCCGAGGCCACCCTGGAACCGATCCGCCACCTCAAACGACTTGCCCGGGGGAAGGGGTACGAGCTGGTACCCGGCCATGACCCCGTGGTGTGGCCGGAGTTGATCGAGAGGCTGAGCGGATGGGGTGGGCGGCCCGCAGGTGACAGCCACGCACAGGAGCTCTCCGGTTGAGCTGCTTCCCCCTCGCGTCCACTCACGAGAACTTTCAGGGCAGTACACCCGCCGGAGCCCGGACGGCCCGGCGCAGTCGGGCGGCGTCCTCGCTGGGCGGTGCTCCGAACTGGCGGCGGTACTCACGGCTGAACTGGGACGGGTTGTCGTAGCCGACACGATGGCCGACTCCGGTGACGTCGCCGGGGTGGGCGGCGAGGAGCAGGCGTGCCTCCTGGAGCCGGATCTGCTTCTGGAACTGGATCGGGCTCATCGCGGTCACCGCCTGGAAGTTGCGGTAGAAGGCGGAGACGCTCATCCCTGCCATCCGCGCCACGTCCTCCACCCGGAAGGGCTGCGCGTAGTGCTCGCGGATCCAGCCCACGGCTCGGGAGACGTGGCTGAGACCGCTGTCGGCCAGGCCGAGTTGGCGCACGGTCGCACCCTGGTCCCCGGTGATCAGCCGCCACAGGATCTCGCGCGTGAACAGCGGGGCCAGTACGGCCCGGTCGCGTGGTTCGTCGAGCAGGCGCAGGAGTCGCACCACCGCGTCGAGCAGCGCGGCCGGAGCGTCGCTCACGGCGATCCCTGACGGAGTGCCCCCGCCGGTACGGGGCGTGTCTCCCGGCCCGGCCCGCAACAGCAGTCCGGCGACAGCCGACGGTTCCAGCCGAAGTCCGAAGCCCAGGGCGGGCTGTTCGGGGTCGGCCTGGGTGAACTGCCCGGTGACCGGCAGGTCTACGGACGCCACCAGGTACTGGCCGGCGCCGTACTCGTACAGGCGGTCGCCGAGGGCGAGTCGCTTGGAGCCCTGGGCGATCACCGCGAGCACCATGCCGGACATCGAGGGCGCCGGGGGCTCCGACCGGTCGATCCTCGAGATCAGGACGCCGTCGAGGGCAGTGGTCCAGTCGGGGCGGGCGTGCCGGGCCAGCAGGCCGCGGAGCTCTTCGAGGGGCATGCGTCCATTGCAGCACCGTTGCGTACCCGTGCTCCCGCAGACGCGAGGATCGTGCAAGTAGGGGAGAGTATCGGTCTAACGTTCCCGCAGGTCAGCTCGGTTCAATGGAGTCATCGCACTCCACCACCGAGAGAAATGTGGGGTACCCCATGACCGCCGACCACGGCTTCGCCGCCACGCTGACCGCCAGGCCCGGCCTGGGTGACCGACTGGTCGCACTGCTGCTGACGGGCCTGGACGAGGGCAGCCCCGGCGCCAGCGAACACTGTGTCGTCTACCTCGTCTCCCGTTCCGCCTCCGCTCCCGACGTCGTCCATGTCATCGAGGGCTGGACCAGCGAGGAGAACCACCAGCGGATCTTCGCCGGAGAGGCCGCCCAGGCCATCGTGGCGCAGATCGGCCCGCTGCTGGCCAAGGAGCCCGAGTACACCGACCACGTGCCGGTCCGCGGCAAGGCCGCCTTCTCATCCGCTGAGCGCCTTCCCTCCGATCGCCTCCCCTCGCTCGATCCTCGTTCTTCGTCACGCCCCGGTGAAAGGCAGCGACCATGACCATGGCACGACCCGGCCTGGACCCCGAACTGCGGGACCTGCTGGCCGACATGCCCCTCATGACCCAGCTCACCCCGGAAGTCCTCGCCCACCTGCGCCAGTTGCCCTCCGCGCCCGTCGACTCCCTGCTCGCCGACCGACCGGTGAACCGTCGCGACATCACCGTCCCCGCCGGGGACGGCGCCGCGATCCCGCTGACGGTCTTCACTCCCGCGCACACCGACCACCGTGTCACCGCCGCCCCTTGCGTCTACTGGATGCACGGTGGCGGGATGGTCATGGGCGACCGTTTCTCACAGATCGACATCCCCTTGGAGTGGCTCGACGCGCTCGGCGCGGTCGTGGTCACCGTGGACTACCGGCTCGCTCCTGAGGCCACCGGCACCACCCCCGTCGACGACTGCTACCAGGGCCTGCTCTGGGTCGCCGAGCACTCTGCCGAGCTGGGCATCGACCCCGCCCGGATCGTCGTGGCGGGCGCCAGCGCGGGCGGTGGCCTCGCGGCCGGCGTCACCTTGCTGGCCCGCGACCGGGGCACCCCGGCGATCGCCGCGCAGGTGCTGATCGGCCCCATGCTCGACCACCGCAACACCAGTGCCTCCAGCCGCCAGTACGCGCACGGCCCCGGCATCTGGACCCGGGACATGAACGAGTTCGGGTGGCGCTGCCTCCTGGGCGACCTCACCGGCGACCGGATACCCGCCCACGTGTCACCCGCACTGGCCGACGACCTCTCGGGACTGCCGGCCACCTACATCGACACCGGCTCCGCCGAGGTCTTCCGCGACGAGGACGTCGACTACGCCGGTCGTATCTGGGCGGCGGGCGGCCAGGCCGAACTCCATGTCTGGGCGGGCGGATTCCACGGGTTCGACGCCCTCTACCCGAAGGCGCGCGTCTCGGCCACGGCCCGCCGCACCCGCACCGACTGGCTCACCCGAACCCTGACCCCGCACTCCGCCGCATGACGCCGTCCGCCCCCTCACACCTGACCCACGCTCGCCCTCACCCCGGGAGGAACACCATGAAGGTCGCCATCGTCACGGGTGCCGGCTCCGGCATCGGCCGCAGCGCCGCGATCCAGATCGCCAGGCGAGGAACCGGAGTCATCCTGACCTACGGCAAGAACGCGGAGGGGGAACGGGAGACTGCCGCCGTCCTCGAGAACGAGGGCGGCACAGCGGTGGCACTGCCGCTGGACGTCGGTGACAGCACCGCCCTGACGGCCTTCCGCGACACGGTCACCGACGTGCTGCGCACCACCTGGCAACGCGACACCTTCGACCACCTGGTCAACAACGCCGGTTTCGCGCGGACTTCAATGTTCGAGAACACGACCGAGGCCGAGTTCGGCACCCTGATGCACGTCCTGCTGAAGGGACCGTACTTCCTCACGCAGAGGCTGCTGCCCCTGATGGCGGACGGCGGAGCCATCGTCAACACGAGCAGCAGCAGCGCGGTCGCGACAACCGGCCTGGAACCCGGCTACGCGGCGTACGCGTCGATGAAGGGCGCCCTGATCGTGCTGACGCGGTACATGGCCAAGGAGTTCAGCGCACGCGGCATCCGCGTCAACGCGATCTCGCCGGGCTCCACCCGCACCCGCATCGCCGACGACGCCTTCACCCGCTTCCCCGAAGTGGTTCACCTCCGAACGACTCACCCCGAGGCGGTCGCGGAAGCCGACGGTGCGGGTGCGGGGCCGGAGGGCAGGACGGGTGCCACAGCGGGACCGGTGGACGCCTCGTCCAGTTGCTGCACTGTCGTGTCGTCGATCCCGGGGCCGGGAGCGACCGAGCTGTCGGACAGCAAGACCCAGGTGCCGACAATGAGGGCGAGCCCCGCGCAGACCGCTATGGCACGTCCCACGCGGTGAAGCCTCGCGCGGCCGTCCAGATCCCGCCAGGCCGGGCCGGCCGCCGGCTCCTCCGGCTGCCACAACTCGCCCACCGCATCTGCCCCGTTGGGAGCGAGCGCGGGACGAGCGCGCTGATGCTGCCGCCGCCGCTGCCGCTTCCCGTCCGTGTCGGGGAGTTCTGGCTTCAGCCCTCGTGCGCGTTCCTCCGCGGAGGGCTCCCTCGGGGCTGACCCGTGAATGGCGTCCTCACTGTCCGTGAGGAACTTCGCCCAGACCTCTCCGGAGTCGAACGGCATGTCGTCAGCCCCGTCGGGCATGTCCCCGCTGCCCGGCCCCTGGATGGTCACGCTGTCCTCGTCCCTCTGCCTCATGTCCGCCCACGGTCCGTGGACGGGGTCGCTCCGCTCCGCCGGCAGCGGACGGCCCAAGAACGGCGGACTGCGCCGGAGAGCCGGCCCACGGCCGTCCGCCAATTTTGACACTCCGGCCTGCCTCTGTCGCTCCCGGGCGGCGAACCGGTCCCGGACTCGTGGAGTGCGGGACCGGCCCGTCCGACGATCACGACGGCGGGCATCGTCGACGCCGGTGCGACGCGACGCGAGAGCGCCGATGCCCGGAGGCGGTCAGCAGGCGGAGCCGGCCTGTCCTCCTCGGCGCCGGTCGAAGGGATTGCAGCCGTCCGGACAAGGGTTGAGCAGACTTTGCGGCGTCTGGGCGGGGTGTTCGCCGTTTCCGCTGTGTCGCGAGCGTCGATGTGATTGCGTGCGGTGGTTGTCGTTGTTGAGGGTAGTATGTGATGTTGCCGAAGTTGGATCTTGATGCAGCCCGTCAGGTGTGCGAGGTCGTGTCCGGAGGGCCGTTGTCGCCGGGCTCGTCGATGGTCGAGGTCCGAGCGCGGGGCGTTCAGGCGGTGCTCGTGGTCCGGCTGAACACGAACGAGGTGGAGCGTCGGCAACGCGAGGGCGCGGACGCGGTCTTGGACATGGCCGTGCTGGATGGGCTGATGCAGTTGCCGGTCGGTTCGCCGGTGCCTTCGATGACGTTGACGTCGAAGGAGCGGCGCCTGCTGCGTGGTTGCCCCGCGGACGCGCTGGAGCAGACGGACGGCCAACTGGTCCGGCGCCTGGTGCGACCGCTGGAGGTGGATCTCGCGGTGGTGCGGGTGTCGCGGCTCACGGCAGGCGGTCTGTCGCGGGCGGGCCGCTTCGGCCCGTACACGCAGTCCGTGGTGTGGCTGGACGGCCCCGCGGAGGGTGCGGAGCTGGTGGTGATGGAGGCAGGGATGTACGGCCTCGGAGTCGTGCACGCGCCCGCGGACGAGGCGCCCTTCGTGTGCGTGGCGCCGCGGCCCGCGTCGCGGTTCGTGCCCACCTCCGCGGGCTGGTTGTTCGCCGAGCAGGTGTACGCGGAGCTTCAGGACGCCGAGGGGTTCAATCGGGTTCTCCTGCCCACGTCTTGAGCCAGCGTGGCGTCTCGAAGGCGGAGGGGTCTCCGAGTTCGTGGCGGAGTTCCTGGCGGGCCATGACGGCGTCCCGGCAGAGTCGTCTCCAGACCTCGACGCGCTCGGCGCCTGCGGTGGTGCGCTGGAGGTCGTCGGCCCAGGGGAGCCAGGTGGCGATGTTGTGCCGGTTGGCCTCCTCCTGGTCGGTGCGGTCGTGGTCGAAGCGCAGGAGGCTGCGCCCGCAGCAGACACCGCAGTGGCACAGCGGCGCGGGCAGGTTGCCGTACCGGTCCTTGAGGACGTCGCATGTGAAGTAGTCCATGAGCTGCGGGTGGAGGACCACCGTGGTGACGTTGCGGTCCGTGGGCCTCGGCGGTCCTCCGGTGCCGGGTGGGCTTACGTGCCGCATGCTCGTCTGCATGCCGATGGAGGCGAAGAGCGCGCCGTGGGCGTAGGCGTCGAGTCCGGCGAGGTCCGTGCGCAGGAGCGCGACCCGGTCGAGGCCGGTGATCAGCCGACGCAGTCCGGCCACCGTGCCCTTGGTGGCGAGAGGATTGGCTGCCGCACCGAGGGCGATGCCCTTGATGTGGGGTACGTCGGCGAGCGTGGTGACCAGGAAGTCGAGGTCGTCCGACGAGCGCAGCCACCGGTGGTCGAGGGGCAGGGTGAGGATCGTCTGCTCGGCGTCGAGGTCGAGGACGGCCCGAACGGCCGCACGCACGGCTCGCCGGTCTCCGCCCGGGATGTAACGGGTGGGCGTGAGGCCCGCGGTGGCGCCCCTGCGCAGTTGGACGGTCTGGTCGAACCCGAGAGGATCGGGTTCGTCGTCCTCGAAGAGCGAGCCCTGGCCGTGGTGGTGCGCGCCGGGGAGGTGGAACGGAGCGTCAGCGGTGGCCAGTTGGTCGTAGCAGTTGGGGTCGACGAGGACGGTCCATGGCTCTACGGCCTGCCGGTGCAAGGCGTCGGCGGTCGTCAACGCGCCGGCTCCGCACAGGATGATCCCGTCATGTTCTCCGGCGGCGAGCACAGGGCTCTTGCCGTAACGGATGCCGGTCCGCGTATGTACGAGGATCTTGTCCTTGAGCAGTTCCCAAGCCGGACGTGTGCGGGGTAAATGGTCGCCGGGCTGCTGTGTCATCCGTCCTCCCCCAGGTCAAGAATCGCGGAGTCCCCGATTCAAAGAGTGCAAGGGGCATTTAGCGGGAGCAAGAGGGCGTACGAGCCGGGTGGCCGACGCGGGAGGCGCTGGTCGCCTGGCGCAGTCGTACGCGATCAAGAGCACAGGGCGTGAACCGTGAGCACGCGAAGGACTCAGACAGCCGGGCCGCCCGGCAGCGTGACCGTGAAGCGGGCCCCGCCCTCGGACGCCCGCCCGTGGGCGCTGATGGTGCCGCCCAGCCGTGTGGTGAGACCGTGTGCGATGGCCAGGCCGAGGCCGCTGCCCACCGGCCGGATGTCGCGGTAGCGGTCGCGCAACGCGCCCCGCTCGAAGGCGATCTCGGCGTCCTCTTCCGTGAGGCCGGGCCCGCCGTCACGGACCTCCAGGACCGGGCGGCCGACGGCCGTGCGCAGCGCCAGGACGAGGGGCTGCCCGGCCGGGGTGACACGCAGGGCGTTCTCCAGGAGACCGTCGGCGATCTGCCGTACCCGGAAGGCGTCGGTCTCGGCGACGACGGGGGAGCAGGGGTGTTCGAGGCGGAAGTCGACGTCATGGCGGGCGCACAAGGGCGACCAGGTCTCGGCCGCCTCTTCGACCAGCGCGGTCAGGTCGGTGCGCTCGACGTCGAGGTGGAAGTCGTCCGCTTCGAGGCGTGCGAGCCGCAGCAGATCGCCGACGAACACCTCCAGGCGCTGGGCCTCGGCCAGCAGAGTGTGTCCCACGGCGGGCAGGTCCTCCGCCGGGACGGCACCGTCGTCGAGCGCCTCCGCGTAGCCCTTCACCACGGTCAGGGGAGTGCGGATCTCGTGGGAGACGGAGAGCAGGAACTCCCGCTGGCGGTTCTCGCTGTGCGTCAGAGCCCGGTCGAGTGCGGTGAGCGAGCTGCTCAGCTCGACCGCTTCGGACGGGCCCGACGGGGGCAGGTGCAGGCCCCGCTTCCCGGCGGCCAGCTGATGCGCGACGCTCGCGGCAGCGGTCAGCGGACGGGCGATGCGGCGCGCCAGGAGCGCGCCGGCGAGTGCGGCGCCCACCAGGCCGGTGCCCATCGGCAGCAGCAGGCTGCTCTGCATACGGGAAGCGGCCCGCTCCACGTCGGTCATCGGCTGGGTGAGGACGAGGGCGCCGCCGTTGCGTGCCGGACGCCCTTCGACCAGAACGGTCTCCTCGCCCAAGGCGGCGGTCGTGGACAGTGTCTTCCCGGACAGCAGCCGGTCCCGGGTCGCGGTGGTGAGGACGGGGGCGGAGGGACCGGCGGCGCTGCCGTCCGGGGCGACGACGGCGAGCTGGACGCCGTTGGCCCCGGCCAGGCGCTGCTCCCCTTCGAGGAGGAGCGAGGAGAGCGCCGGGACACGGCTGAGGACCTGGGCCTGGCGGCCGAGCTGGTCGCGTTCCTGGGCCTCCGCGCTGGTGCGTGCGGTGGACCAGGCCACGAGCCCCGTCAGCAGGACGGCGAGCGCAGCCACGACGGTGGCGAGCAGGACGATGTCCCCGGCCAGGGAGCCGCGCAGCGGTCCGCGGAACCCGAGCCGGTGCCGGACGGACGCGCGCCTGCCCGACTCGTTCACGAGGGGCCCGCGCTGTAACCGACCCCGCGGACCGTGCGGATCGGGCTGGCGTCGGCGAGCTTGGCGCGGAGCTGCGAGACGTACACGTCGACGACCCGGCCGTCGCGGTAGTCGGCGTACCCCCAGACCTGAGCCTGGAGCTGCGCGCGGCTGAAGACCTGGCCGGAGTGGCGCATCAGATAGGCGAGGAGGTTGAACTCGGTCGTGGTCAGGTCGACGGGGCGGCCGTCGAGGTGGACGCTGCGGCGGGACGGATCGAGGGCCAGCGCGCCGAGCGTCAGCACGGGCTCGCCCGGTGGACCGGCGGCCCGCCGCAGCACCGTCTTGACCCGGGCGACGAGCTCGCGCGGCGAGAACGGCTTCGTCAGGTAGTCGTCCGCGCCGAGCTCCAGACCGATGACGCGGTCCGCCTCCTCGTCGCGCGCGGTGACCATCAGGATCGGCGTCCAGTCGCCGCCCTCCCGCAGCCTCCGGCAGAACTCCATGCCGTCGAGGCCGGGCAGCCCGAGGTCGAGCACGACGGCGACCGGACGCAGCCGCCGCACGGCCGCCAGACCGGCGAGACCGTCGCTCTCCACGTGCACGCCGAAGCCTTCCCGGCCCAGGTACATCCGCTGGAGATCGGCGATGTGCGCCTCGTCCTCCACGATCACCACGAGGCCCTTGCCCTGTTCCATGTACGACTGTCCCCTCCAGCGGGCCCACCCCGCGTCACCGGCCGGAACCGGCTGATCGCTTCTTGAGCCTAGCCGCCCGAATCCCCGTGTCAGGGGCCCGTGCGAGGCGGCCGGTCGATCCTCACACTGCTCGAACAATCCACGAACACCCGCCTTGCACACGACACCCACCATCAGGGGTGGCCGGGCGCCGCCCGCCCATCGGACATCGAGGCAGAAGGAGTCGTCGTATGGGGACCGTCCTGGCCGTCGGCCAGTCCTCCGCCTTCCTGCTGGGCGGCCTGTTCCTCGTGGGGCTGCTCGTGGTGGCCACGGGACTGCTGCTGGCGCGGACGCGCTCCACGGCCCCGCCGCACCACGAACGCCCGGCACCGAGCGTTCCGCCCCTCCGCACCGAATCCCCTAAGGACCCGTACATGCCCGTCAGCGTCGGCATCCGCATGGAGCCGCCCGTACCGAACGCGCCGAAGCGAGCCGGTTTCCTGCACCGGACCGGCCGGTGGAGCGCCCGCCATCCCTGGCTGGTCGTCGCGGGCTGGCTCCTCGTCCTCCTCGCGGCCGTCGCCGGCAACCGCGCGTTCGGCGGCGTGTACGAGGACGACTTCTCCCTGCCCGGCACCTCGGCCCAGACCGGCGCCGACCTCCTCGACCGGCACGGCGGTGACGCGTCCAAGGGCGTCAGCGCCAAGATCGTGGTGAAGGCGGAGAGCGGCCCGCTGGCGTCCCACCGCGACGCCGTCGACACGGCGGTGGACCGGCTCGGTGAGCTTCCCGACGTGATCTCGGTGACGAGCCCGCTCGACGCTCCGGGAGCCGACTCCGCTTCCGCCGCCGCTGTCTCCGAGGACGGCACCACCGGTTACCTCACCGTCCAGTTCGACGAGAACCCGGCGACCTTCGATCCCGTGTATCTCGACCAGGTCGACGACGCGGTGGCGGAGCTGCGCGCCGACCGCGTCGAGGTCGAGTACGCCGATCCGCTGGGCAAGCTCGCCGCCGACAAGGGCACCGACCGCGCGTCCGAGCTGATCGGTCTCGCCACGGCCGTGGTCGTTCTGCTGATCGGCTTCGGCAGTGTCGCCGCGGCAGGCTTCCCGCTGCTGACCGCCGTCATCGGACTCCTCGCCGGTCTCTCCGGTCTCGGCATGCTGGCCGCCCTGTTCACGTTCGGAGCGGCCTCACCCACACTGGCGTCGATGATGGGCCTCGGCGTGGGCCTGGACTACTCGCTCTTCCTCGTCACCCGGCACCGCAAGCTCCTGCACACCACGTCGGACCCGGCCGAGTCCATCGGCCGCACGGTCGCGACCAGCGGACGGGCCGTCCTGGTGGCCGCGCTCACCGTCGCGATGGCGCTGGCCGGTCTGTACGCCTCCGGCATCCTGTTCATCGGAATGCTCGGCACGGCCGCGGGCGTCACCGTGACCGTCGGCGCCCTCGCCGCGCTGACCCTCACCCCCGCCCTGCTCGGGCTCGCCGGCCGCCGCATCGACCGCTGGTACGTCCGCACGCCGGTCGACGAGCCCGACGACACCGGCGACATCTGGCACCGCTGGGCCGTGCTCGTCGGCCGCCGCTCCTGGACCTTCCTGGCGCTCGGCATGCTCGTGCTCGGAGTGCTCAGCATCCCCCTCGCCTCGATCCGCCTCGGGCACGTCGACGCGGGCGCCTCACCCGCCGCGGCCACCGAACGCAAGGCGTACGACCTGCTCTCGGCCGGCTTCGGTCCCGGGACCAACGGTCAGTTCACCGTGGTCACCACTCTGGACAAGGACGGACCGGTCACCGATGCCGCCCGCACCGAGGTCGCGAACGCGCTGCACACCGCGCTCGCCGACACCCCCGGCGTGCGCACCGTGAGCACACCGAGGCCGAGCCCGGACGGCGCCCTCCTGATCACCACCGTCACCCCGGACAGCGGTCCGCAGGACGCGGCCACCTCCGACCTGCTGCACCGCCTCGACGACGACGTCCTCCAGCAGGCAGGCGCCCCTCACCACGCCACCAGCTATGTCACCGGCACCACGGCGGCCCAGCTGGAGTTCCGTGACATGGTGTCCGATCGCCTGCCGGTGATCATCGCGGTCGTCGCGGTCGCGGCCTTCCTGCTCCTGCTCATCGTCTTCCGCAGTGTGCTGATCGCCGTCAAGGCCGCCCTGCTCAACCTGCTGTCCATAGCCGCCGCGTACGGGGTCGTCGTCGCCGTCTTCCAGTGGGGCTGGGGGTCCTCGTGGCTCGGCGTCGACGAGACGGTGCCGATCGAGGCGTACGTGCCGATGATGATGTTCGCGATCGTCTTCGGCCTGTCCATGGACTACGAGGTGTTCCTGCTCTCCCGCATCAGGGAGACATGGCTGGAGACGAAGGACAACCAACTCAGCGTCGCGACCGGCCTGTCCGCCACCGCACGCGTCATCACCTGCGCCGCACTGATCATGACCAGTGTCTTCCTCGCCTTCCTGCTGTCGTCCAACGTCGTGATCAAGATGATGGCGCTCGGGCTCGGCGTCAGCGTGGTTCTGGACGCCACCGTCGTCCGGCTGATCCTGGTCCCCGCCGGCATGAACCTCCTCGGCCGCGCCAACTGGTGGCTGCCCCGCGGTCTCGACCGCCTGCTGCCCCACCTCGACCCCGAGGGCCACACACCCGCGCCGGCCGCCGCGACCGTCGAGCGCGAGGAAGCCCGTCCATGATTCGGCGCGCACCCCGGTCCGCCGTCTCCCGGGACGTACGGCCGGTGGGACCGGCCTGGTGGGCTTGGACACGGGCGCGATCGCGACGCCGCTCCACGATCTGGATCTGCGCATGCCTCGCCCTGCCCATCCTCCTGGCGGGCACGGCGGAACTGATCGCCCGCTCACTGATCCACCACCGCATCGAGAGCACGGTGGCGCGATCCTTGGGGTCCGACGCCGACGTCGACATCAGCGGGCCCGCACTCGTCGGCCTCATGAGCCGCCACCTGGACCGCGTCGACATCAGCAGCACCCACGCCCGGCTCGGAAAGATGCGTGGCGCCTCCATCAGGGCCCAGCTCAACGACGTCCGCTTCGGCGGCAGTTCGGGCGGCGGCTCGGTCGGAGGCACCCACGTGGAGGTGAGCCTCTCGGCGGACGACATCCTGAACACGCTCGCTTCCTCGGCCGAAGGCGGCCTGCCCATCACCTCGGTGACACCCGACCCGGCATCAGGCACGCTGCGACTCGGTGTCGGCGGAGGGATGGCGCGGATCGACATCCGCCCCGAACTCAGCGCAGGCCGCGTCGAGTTCGGGGTGATCGGAGCGGAAGTCATGGGCCGCCCAGCACCCGAGGCCGCACTCGACAGGCTCAGGGACTCCTTCGGTAGCGAGGAGACACAGGAGGACGATCCCTACCCGTTGGGTCTCAAGGCGACTGACCTTGCTGTCACCGAGGGGGGTGTCGGCGTGACTCTCGACGGTGGTCAGGCGGAGTTGGACGCGAGCTGAGCGCCGGACTCCATCGACGACAGACGTCCCATCAGGTGCATGTTCGCGAGCTCTGCGTGATGGTACTGGCCTTGCTGGAAAGTCACTCCAGGATGGATTCGTCAAAGATGGTTTCGGACCACTCCAACGTATTGAGATCTTGCTGCCAGGCGCGACGTTCGAGTCCGATCGTGGCGATGGTGCGAAAGTCCTTGCCGTCGATGCGGAACTCCGTCGTGTAGACCTCTCCCTCTTTGCTCCACACGATTTCAGGAATCCATACGCAGTCGCAGGTACGGGTTTCCACTGTGAGGTCGATGGTGAGTGTCCGCATGTCGACCAGTTCCTGAGGTACTCCCATCGAGCCAGTGAAGCTCACGGTTGCAAAGTCTGCACCGCCGTCCAGGTCTGCGTAAGCGGACAGCTCTGCCGGCCCCTCTCCGCACTGGCCATTCTGCAATCCGATCAGTGTTGCTTCCTCGGCGCCGGGAGCCGGATTTCGTTCGAGGACCTTGATCCGTAGTTCTTTGACCATCAATGGGGTGCTGTCGACCGGTGTGACATCGATGACTAGATGCGTACTTCCGGGGTCTCCGGAGTTCTGATCGTTGATCAGCTCTGTATTGAGGCTGTTGTCCTCCAGGACCGGGATCTCGGTGAAGTCGCCGGGGGGCCGGTTCGCAACCCATGCCTCCCACGGGCACAGGTATGCGCTGGGACGGTACTCAATGCCTTGCGCCTCGGCTTCGGACTGGTCCGCCAGTTCCTCCGAGGCGGAGGGAGACGGAGCTTCAGGAACTGGAGAGGGCGAGGTAGGCGTAGGCGGTGAGGACGAGTCGGACGGCTGCTCGCTCGGCCCTGTGGATACGGCAGCCCGCGGAGATTTGGAGCCGACGATGTAGATGGGTGGCTTGTCCTCTTGGAACTGCTCGCCAATCCAGGAGAAGCCACCGGCTATTCCCAGTCCGATAAGGGACACGACGACCGGCGCGATGATGGCAGTGGCGGTGAAGTTCCCGTCTCTGAGAGGCAGGTATCGCCGCCATCCGCCTCCGCTGTTCGGTTCGGACCGTCCGTCGGCCTGAGCTTGAAGCGGCTCGGGACCGGGACTCACTGCCGGTGACCCCGACGCGCCTCCTTCGCCCGGTTGGCCCGATGGCTCTGGCGCTGTCTCGTCCGGTGTCGGTCCGGGCGGGTCGGGCAACTGCGAGGCATCGTCTGGCATGAGGACCTCTCACAACGGGTGGACGCGCCAGGGAGACATCCCATTGGCTCGTGGGCAAGTGACTCCCGGATGTGCTGCAGGTTCTTGCGAACTGTTCCTCAAAGTAGCCAATGCGCTACGAAGGAGGCAGGTATTCCTCAAAGTTGTGAGGCAGCAGCCAGGGAAAACGGTCTCGTTGTCGATGCCGCGAATAGGTGGCGCATCGCTGTCCGGGTCATCCTTGTGGCTATCCCGGGGTTGGCCAGAGATGATGTGACGCACCCGTGTCGTCACAGCGATCGCCTTCAAGGGGTACCGCTGCACCAGTGCGAACTGGGTTCGCTGTGGATCGGTGGAGCGCAGAGAGCCATGGTCGGCTCAATGGTCAACGGATCGCGGGTGTCGAAGGGTTCGGTCGTGGACTTGGCCGTACCGAGCGGCCGTTACTCGTCCAGCGCGTCCCGTACCGCCCGCTCCACCGTCTCCCGGTCCGCGCCCGGACTTCGGGCCTCGGCCACGAAGCGGAGTGCCAGTTCCGCCAGTTCGGTCGGGTCGGGTGTATGCGTCGGGGCCGTGAGCGGAGCCACCCGCGTTCCCGCCCCACGGCGGGTGCGGACCAGGGATGCCGCCTCCAGTTCGCGGTAGGCCCTTGCGACCGTTGCCGCGGCCAGGCCCAGGTCTGCCGCCAGTTGGCGGACCGTCGGCAGGCGTTCCCCCTCATGGAGACGGCCCGTGGCGATGAGCGTGGCCAGTTGGGTACGGATCTGTTCGTAGGGAGGGACGGGGCTCGCCGTCTTGACGCGGATGGCGGGGCCGTTCATCGCCGCACCCCGGCTTTGGGTGCGATCCCGGGGCGGCGGACGATCCGGGCCAGGGACCAGATGCACGCGGTGGTGGATAGGGCGAGAGCAGCCAGGACAGGCAGGCCGTAGAACAGTCCTGGCCAGGGGCTTGAGGTTGCTGTGCCGCCATCCGGGCAGCTCACGCTCACGGAGCGTCCGGTGCGGCCCATGCCGTCGGGCGAGGCGACCACGGCCGCCACCGTCAGCAGGATGACGAGGGCCGCCGCCTCGGCGAGCAGGAGCAAGGTCATGCGCGGTGGTACGTAGTCGCGAATGCGGCGCGGCGCGAGTCCGGCCGTGCGGACGGCTCCTTGCGGAGGTGCGGTCAACACTTCGCCCACCAGGAGACCGGCCACCGCGCACAGCCCGAACACCGGGATGGCGTAGAGGATGCCGACGCCGAGGCTGTCGCTCGACCCGACCGGCCGGGCGGCGACGAGTCCGACGAGCAGCCCGGCCCAGCGTGCACGGCGGTCTGAGGAGGCGCGGCGTGGGACGGTGCCGAGTTCGCGCATGAGTGACCCCCGTGTGTCTGCGCCGGTCCCGGCTGGACCGAGAGCGCGCCCACCTGGTCCCCGCCCGGCAGGTGCGGCGGAGACAGGCCGTAGGGTTCTGCCTCGTGCAGCTGCTTGAGATTTCCGACCTCATCACGGCGGTGGAGCCGGGCAGTGGCCGCCGGCTCCCGGTGAGGCGTGCCGAGGTGGTGCGGCGGTTGCGGGAGTGCGGGGACGAGCGCGCGGCTCGGATCGTCGCCGATCTGCCCGTGGATCAGGACGGTGTGCTGGACCCGCACGAGGTGGACCGCGTGCTCATCAGCGTGCACACCGAGCTCCAGCGGCTGAACGAGGAGCTGCGGATGGGCGAGCGCCTGGTCCACCTGCTGGGCCCGCTCTTCAGCGCGATCCGGTCGTCCGGCACGCAGGCCGGGCCGTACCGCCTGGTCGACGTCGGCTGCGGCCTGGGGTACATGGTGCGCTGGCTGGCGGCCACCAACGCCCTGGGCGCGGACGTCGAGCTCGTGGGCGTCGATCTCGATGCCGCGCTGGTCGGCGAAGCGGACCGGCTCGCCCGCGCGGAAGGGCTGGACTGCCGCTTTGTCCACGGCGACGCCTTCGACATGCCGCAGGCGGCGACCGTCTACATCTCCACCGGGGTGCTGCACCATTTCCGTGGACCGGCTCTGGCCGAGTTCTTCCAGACCCAGGCCGCTTCACCGGCGCTGGCCTTCTGCCACTTCGACATCACCGCGACCCCCCTCGCCCCCATCGGCGCCTGGGTCTTCCACCTCGCCCGGATGCGTCACCCCCTGGGCCGCCACGACGGTGTCGTCTCCGCACGGCGCGCACACAGCGACGAGACCCTGCTGCGTGCCGCCACCGCACCTGGCATCCGACCGCTGGTGTACGAGCCGCGCGGCTCGGTGAACCCCTTCTGCGCCACGTTGCGGCCGGTCATCGGAGTGCGTCCGCACTTGGAGGCGCCGCTCCGCCTGGCGCTGGGGCGAGCCGCGCGCCGACTCGTCGGCCCGGAACACCTGGCCGAGGCGGCCACCGGATGACCCCCGCCGTCCTGCTCGCTTTGCTGGGGCTGATCGACGCCTCGTTCAGCGGCTTCCGCGCCTACGCCGGCCGTGACGCCCGTATACGCAAGCAACGGGCCGTCGTAAGAGCGGCCCTGCGGGGGCTGTCCGTCGGGGCCGTCGCGCTGCTCGCCCCCGCGCTGACCGCCGCCCTTGTGCTGCTCACCGCGTCCGACCGGGTTCGGACCTTCGACGCACTCACCGCCGGAGGCCTCGGCTACCTGATCCCTCTCGCCCTCTACGCTGCCGTCGTGATGGCCTCGCTCGCGGTGTACTTCGCCCTGCCCTTCAGGGCCGGCACCCTCGCGATGGTCCTCGGCCTCGGCCCGCTCACCCTCCTGCGCCCGCTCGCCGTCGCCGCCGCCTGCGTCGGCGCGCTCGTCAACGGCGGCGGGGCCCTGTCACTTCTGGTCGGCACGGTCGCGGGCGCTGCCGTGCTGTCCGTGGAGCCTGTCGTACACCGACGTTGGTACAGCAACGTGCAGTAGCGCACCGCTGACCATGCTCCGGACGGAGATCAGCGCCGCCCAGCGCCACGGCGACATCGACAGCGCCGCGGCACCCTGCCCCCGATCCACGTGATGGCCTACGCCCACTACGCCGGCGTCCGCGGCCTGGACACCCCTGGCTCCGAGGCGGCCGTCTTCCGCGGTACCGGCGGTGCCCGGGCCGTCGAGGCCGCCAACGACGACCTGCCCGGCTGGGGGACCCTCGCCTACGCGGGCAGCACGGCGCCCGCCGCGACCGTGCCGACGGCACCGGCCGGCGTCACGGCGACCGGCGAGCCGGCGCGGGTCACGGTGAGCTGGCTGCCGTCCACCTCGGCCACCGGGTACACGGTCCGGCGCGCCACCCGGCCCGAAGGCCCGTACGAACAGCTCGCCACCCGCCTCGTCCCAGACCGCGGTCTCCTCCGCCTCCCGCGGCCAGGTGCGGCCCGTCTGGGCGATGCTCCACTTCCACTGCAACCGGCGCCTGGGCCTGGACGACCAGTACATCTCGCGGATGTCCTACGACCTCGTCGCCCCGGAGGGAGGCGGCGGCGACTACGGCACCACCAGCGGAGGCTTCGACCAACTGGGCTTCGGCGCCCCGACGTACGCCAAATAGGACCGCATCCCCGCGACCACATCCCCGTGACCGCACTCGCGACCGGCGCGGACTGCTCTCGATGTCGGTCGCGGAGCAGACCGTGTGGCCTAGCCGGAATGCCCCGCGGGCTTCTGTAAGTCACGCGGATCGGCCGGTGCGCGGGTGCGACGCCATTCGCGCGGGGTGACGCCGTAGGTGGCGCGGAAGCGGCGGCTGAAGTGGCTGGGGCTGGTGAAACCGCAGCGCATGGCCAGGGCCGCGATCGGCAGGTGGGTGTGGTGAGGGGAGCTCAGGAGACGGCAGGCCGCTTCCAGGCGTTCCTGGATGATCCACTGTTCGAGGCCGAGGCCGGCCTGGCTGAGCAGGTGGTAGAGGTGGCGCCGGGAGACGGAGTGGGCCTGTGCGATCCGGTCGGGGGTGAGATCGGGGTCGGTGAGGTGCCCTCGTACGTACGCGATGATCCTGGTGGTGAGGGCGTCGTGGAGCGCCTCGCGCGTTCTGGGGTCGCGGTGATCGTGAGCGGCCGAGGTGAGCAGTGCCCGTACGAGTTCGGTGGTGGCGTTGGCCACGGCCGACGCGCTGGGGTCCGCCGCGAGGGCCTCGGGGTCGCTCCGCAGTGCGCGCAGATGGCTGAGCAGCAGGTCGTGCACGGGGCTGGAGCGCAGTCGCAGGGAGGCACGGACGACGGTGTCGACGCTGACGCCGAGATGTTCGACATCGATCGTGACAGCCGTCGAGGATCCGTCGCCGGACCAGCCGTAGCGGCGCGGTGAGAGCTCGTGGAAGACGGCGATGTCGTCAGGGCCCAGCGTGTAGCGCTCGCCGCCGTTCTCGGCCCGGTGGACGCCACGGGTCTGGAGCGAGACCGACACCACCGGGCGGTCCCGGTGCCAACGGACGTGGTGCGCGGTGCGCGTCGCTTCGAAACCGGAGCACTCGATGTCGAAGAGGTCGAGCGAACCGATCCGCCAGGCATGGAAGCGGGCCCGTATGCCACGGTCGGGTTCTTCGTGGTGGACGTCGTTGGGCACGGAGGTGTCGTTCATCGCGTTGCGGAACGCCTCCACCCGGTCCCGCGGTGCGAGCGTGTCCAGATCCAGCAGCAGCAACGGCCCAGCCCTCTCTGGTCGGTTGTCGCCCCCCAGGGTGCGGCAGCTCCATTCTGATGTTCCACCGGCATGTGGGGCGAGGGTTTCCGGCCGGGCCCGGAGCGGCTCCGCACACACAGACAAGATCTTGTGCTTGCACAGACGACCTGTTCACCCGCGGACCTTCTACCTTCCTGTCTGTCCCCACCGGCCGCCATCGGTTGCCACCCCTCGTCCACAAGGAGTCTCCATGAGCAGCCCGTCAGAGAGCAGTCCGTCATACAGCAGTCCGTCAGACAGCACCTCCTTCTCCCGGGACCTCGCCGAGGTCGAGCGGGCCAACGCGAGTGGCCGTGTCCCGGTCGTCTTCATCCACGGGCTATGGCTGCTGCCGACCAGCTGGGAGCGGTGGGCCGGGGTCTTTGAAGAGGCCGGCTTCGCGCCGGTCCTGCCCGGCTGGCCGGACGACCCGGAGAGCGTGGAGGAAGCGCACGCCCATCCCGAGGTGTTCGCGAGCAAGAGCGTGGGCCAGGTCGCCGACCACTTCTGCGACCTCATCGGCCGCCTGGACCGCAAGCCCGTCGTCGTCGGCCACTCCTTCGGCGGGCTGATCACCCAGATCATCGCCGGACGCGGACTGTCGCAGGCTTCGGTGGCCATCGACCCGGCGCCGTTCCGCGGCGTGCTGCCTCTGCCGCTGTCCTCACTGCGGGCCGCGAGCGCGGTGCTCGGCAACCCGGCCAACTACCACCGAGCCGTTCCCCTCACGTACGACCAGTTCCGCTACGCGTTCGCCAATGCCGTCAGCGAGGCGGAGGCCCAGGAGCTGTACGGCACTTTTGCCGTGGCCGCCCCGGGGGAGCCGCTGTTCCAGGCCGCCACCGCGAATCTCAACCCCTGGACCGAGGTCAAGGTGAACACCGAGGCGGCCGACCGCGGCCCCCTGCTGGTCATCTCGGGGGAGAAGGACCACACCGTGCCCTGGGCCATCGCCGACGCGGCCTACAGCAAGCAGGCCCGGAACGAGCATGCCGACACCGAGATCACCGAGATCCCCGGCCGGGGCCACTCCCTGACGATCGACAGCGGCTGGCGCGAAGTCGCCGACACCGCACTCGCCTTCATCCGCCGGTTCGTCGATCCGGTCGCCTGACGTCGCGGCAGCGCTGCGCGGTCCGTGCTCTTCCCGTCGTCAGAGCCGGGACGTCAGGGACTGCGCGGCCAGTCGGATGGGCGCGTTGTCGGCGCCGAAGCCGGCGTAGCCGTCGACCCGTTGCACGAACTCCAGGAAGACCGTGCCGGTGGTCCGGGTGTAGAAGTGGAGGAAGTGACCGTGCGCGTCACGGTCGTACAGCACGTTCGACTCGCGAAGACGGGCGATGTCCTGTGCGGCGAGCCCGAAGCGTGCGGCGAGGTCGTCGTAGTAGTTGGCCGGCACGGGCAGCAGGCGCAGGCCGCGGTCGCGAGCGGCGCGGGCCAGGCCGGTCACGTCGGGGCAGGCGAAGGCGATGTGCTGGGGAAGTCCCGCACGGCCGCAGCCCGTTGCCGCGCCGGACGGGGCCATGTTCAGCGGCAGTCGGACGGCTCCGTCGGGGGTGTGCATGACCTGGCTGCGCACCAGGCCGTGAGGGCTGGGGACTTCGGTCCTCGGGGCCGCGTCCAGGTCGAGGACGGTGGTGTAGAAGAGCACCGACTCGTCGAAGTCCGCCCAGGAGGGAGCCAGGTTGACGTGGTCGACATGGGTCACGGCGGCCGGTCCCGGTCCCGGCGTCGACGCGGGGATCGGCTCGGTGGTCGCGCCACCGGTGAACTCCCCTGCCCAGGAAGCGCCTTCGGCGCACAGGTGGATCTCCGTGCCCTCCGGCGCCGCGACCGCCCGCACTCCGGGGCCGGAGGCGTATGTGCGGCGGTGCACCGGCGGCGCCATCAACTGGTGCGCCCGGGCGGCGGACGAGAGCGGGTCCGGCACGTCGAGCCCGACGGCCGTCAACAGGGGTTCCGTGTCCCGGGCATTGTGTTCGTCCAGGACGATCCGGGCCGTGCCCGAGGTCCACAGCCGGGCGGGCCTGCTGCGGTGCACGCCCCGGAAGGAGAAGCCGAGTTGGCCGAGCATGACCTCGATGCCGTCGGTGTCCTCGGCCCTGATCTCGACGAAGTCGAAGCCGGTCGGTGCTTTGGCCTCGGTGAGGAACTCGGCGGCGCCGGTGCCGAGGCGACGGGCGGCCTGGTCCTCCAGCCAGGCCAGGGACCGCAGCGCGTGTGTGGCGGTGCGTCGGGTGTCGGTCTGCCGGAACGTGTCGTTGAAGACCTCCAGCGACAGGGGTCCGGCGTATCCGGTGCGCAGGACATGGGTCAGGAAGGTGACGAGGTCGAAGCTGCCCTCACCGGGGAAGAGCCGGTGATGACGACTCCAGGAGAGCACGTCCATCGACAGGGCCGGGGCGTCGGCGAGTTGGAGGAAGAAGATCTTCTCCGCGGGGATCGAGGCGATCTGCGCCGAGTCGTGGCCGCGGGAGAGGATGTGGAAGCTGTCCAGGCACAGCCCGACCCGCGGATGGTCGGCGAGCCGCACGATGCGCCACGCCCTGCGGTAGTCGTCCACGTAGCGACCCCAGGCGAGCGCCTCGAAGGCGATCCGCACGCCGTACCGTCCGGCCAGGTCGCCGAGCGCGCGCAGTTGCGCGGCGGACACCTCGTCGGAGTCGACCGTCGCGGTGGCGACATTGCTGCACACGAGCACGGTGTCGGCACCGAGCCGTTTCATCAGGGCGAACTTGGCCTCGGCTCGCCGCAGGTTGTCGGCGAACTGGCTCTCCTCCACGCCCTCGATGTCCCGCAAGGGCTGGTAGAGGTCGATGGAGAGGCCGAGCCGGGCGGCGAGCGCACGGATCTCCTCGGGGCTCGACTCGCCTGCGACGAGGTCGGGTTCGAAGATCTCGACGCCGTCGAACCCGGCGGCGGCGCAGGCGTGCAACTTCTCCACGAGTCCACCGCTGAGGCAGACAGTGGCGATGGACTTGCGCATGGGACGGTCTCCTTCGTGGTGCGGGCGGTGCGGGGAGCGGAGCTGGTCAGCGCGGTACGACGTCCCGGTTGACGTGGTAGGTCAACGGCGTGCCCTCAAGCACCTCGACGACGTTGCGGGCCGCCTTCGTACGGATCTCCACCTCCGAGTCCTGCGAGTACCAGGCGCAGTGGGGTGACAGGAGGACGTTGGGCAGTCCGCGCAGGGGGTGTTCGGCGGGCAGGGGTTCGGACTCGAAGACGTCGAGGCCCGCACCCGCGATCTGCCCCGTGGTGAGCGCCCGCACCAGCGCCTCCTGGTCGACGACCGGCCCGCGGGCCGTGTTGACGAGACAAGCCGTCGGCTTCATCGCGGCGAACGCGTCGGAGCCCACCATCCCGGTGGTCTGCGGGGTCAACGGCACGTGGACGGACAGGAAGTCGGCCTCGCGGAAGAGGACGCCGGGCTCGACGAGCGTCACCCCCGCCTGCGCGGCGAGGGCCGGGTCGGCGAACGGATCGCTGGCGAGGACGCGCAGGCCGAAGCCGGCCAGCTTGCGCGCGAGGTACTGCGGTATCTGGCCGAAGCCGAGCAGGCCGAGCGTCCGGCCGCGCAGCCGGAACAGCGGTGCGGCCACCGTGTAGTCCCAACCGCCGCCGCGGAGCGAGGAGGTGTAGGCGCCGAGGCCACGCGCCAGGGCGAGGATCAGGGCCGCGGCGTGGTCGGAGACGTCCTCGAGCGAGCCGTCGGGCACGTTGGAGACGATGATGCCCTCGGCGGTGGCCGCCGCCACGTCGATGGTGTTGAGGCCGATGCCGTACCGGGAGACGACCCGCACTCTGGGCAGTTGCTTGAGCACCCGGGCGGTCATCTGCGCGTACTGGTTGATCACGGCGTCGGCGTCCGCGCAGGCGGCGACGATCTCCTCCTCGGTGGAGGCCTGGGCCGGCACCAGCCGGAATCCGGCGCCCTCGATCACCGCCCGTTCCGGTTCCAGGTCGCTGAACTCGTAGTCCGTTACCACCACGGTGGCGGTCATATGACCATCTCTCTCTTGCTCTGTGATGCGTCGTTCGCTCTGCGACGCGTCGTTCCCCGGGCGCGCCCAGGGCCCGCCCCGGGCCCGTACGGATGGGGTGTGGATGGGGGTGTGGATGGGGTGCGGATGAGGTCTCGCCGGTCGGCCTCTCCGGGGAGAGGCCGACCGAGGCGGTTCAGGCCCCGTAGCGGTCGTCCAGCGCCTGGTGGTGCGGAAGGTCCACCAGGTCGGTGAACTCCGAGTAGGTGTGCTGGGCCGGCCCGCCCCTGGGGGTGCCGGTTCGGGCGAGATGGCCCAGGGCGTCGGACACCGCGCGGGTCGCGGTGAACAGCGCGGTCACCGCGTAGAGCACGATGTCGAAGCCCAGTTGCTCCAGGTCGGTCGCGGTGAGCCGGGTGGTCTCGTTGCCGTCGACGAGCGAGACGACCTTCGGTCCTTCGATCGCCGCCGCCACCGCCTCGATCTCGCGGATGTGCTTGATGCCGTCCACGAAGACCAGGTCGACGCCCGCCTCCTGGTACAGGCGTGCCCGCCTGATGGCTTCCTCGGGCCCGGCGGTGGAGATCGCGTCGGTCCGGCCGATGACGAGCAGGTCGTCGTCGCCCCGGGCGGCGACCGCGCACCGCAGCCGCGCGGCGTTCTCCTCGGCGTCGATCAGCCGGATGCCCGCCATCTGTCCGCAGCGCTTGGGCGCGATCTGGTCTTCCAGGTGGATCGCGGCGACTCCGGCCTGGACGTACTCCCGGACCGTGCGCTCGATGTTGGACGGTCCGCCGTAGCCCGTGTCCGCGTCGGCGATGACAGGGATGTCGACCGCACGGGTCATGTTGCGGGCGTGCTCCGTCATCTCGGTCTGGGTGAGCAGTCCGATGTCCGGGGTGCCGAGACGGCTGGCGGTGGCGCCGAACCCGGTCATGTAGACGGCGGGGAAGCCGGCTGCCCGCACCAGTCGCGCGGTGACGGAGTCGGGGGCGCCGGGCGCGCTGACGATCCCCGGGGCGGCCAGCAGGGTGCGCAGCCGCTGTGCGGCGCCGGAGTGCGTCACGACGACACCGCCACCTTGGTCGCGGCGGCCGGTTCGGTGGTCCGCCGGTCGCGGGGCAGCCGCCAGGCCAGCACGGCCGAGATCAGGCAGCCGACCACCAGGTAGGCCGCGACCAGGTGCCAGGACTGATGGGTGGCGGTGGCCAGGGCCGCCGCGATGAACGGGGTGAGGCCGCCCGCGATGGCGCTGGCGAACTGGTAGCCCACGCCGGCCCCGCTGTAGCGGTACTCGGCGCCGAACATCTCCGTGAACAGGGGCTGCTGGACGCTGACGGCCAGGTCGTGGGCGACGTTGAAGAGCACCACGGCGCCGATGACGATCCCGACGCGGGACCCGCTCTGCATCGCGAGGAAGAACGGTACGCCCCCGACGGCGCCGGCCAGTGCCCCGGTGACGTAGATCCGCCGCCGGCCGAACCGGTCCGACAGGTAGGCGTAGACGGGGATGGTGACGATGCCGAGCCCGCCGACCAGCAGCGCGATGTTGAGCATGAACTGGCGGGGATAGCCGTAGTGGTCCGTGGCGTAGCTGAGCGCGAAGGTCGTGACCAGGTAGCCCGTGAAGAGTTCGACCAGCCGCAGACCGAAGATGCGGGCGAACGCACCCGGGTGGCGGCGCAGCGCCTCCAGCAGCGGGATGCGCCGCTTGCCGTGCTGTTTCGCCGTGTGCTCGGCGGCCTCGACCCGGACCCGCGCCTCGTGGCCGTCCTGCACCCGGGACCGCACCCACAGCCCGATGGCCACCAGCACCACGCTGGACAGGAACGGCACGCGCCAGCCCCAGGAGATGAACTGGCTCTCCGAGAGAACACTGTTCATGAGCAGGACGAAACCGGTGGCGATCACCAGGCCCACCGAGTAGCCGACCTGCACTCCGCTGCTGTAGAGCGCGCGGCGTGCCCGCGGCGCGTTCTCCACCGCCATCAGGGCGGCGCCGCCCCACTCGCCGCCGACGGCGAAGCCCTGTACGGCCCGCAGGACCACCAGGAGGAAGGGGGCCCACCAGCCGATGGTGGCGTAGGAGGGCAGGAAGCCGATCAGGGTGGTCGCGGAGCCCATGAGGATCATGGTCAGCACGAGCATCTGCTTACGGCCGAGGCGGTCGCCGAAGTGCCCGAAGACGATCCCGCCGAGGGGGCGGAACAGGAAGCCCACGCCGAAGGTCGCGAAGGCGGCCAGGGTGCCGATCGCGGGGCTGACGTTCGGGAAGAACTCCTTGTTGAAGACCAGGGCGGCGACCAGCCCGTAGAGGATGAAGTCGTACCAGTCGATCACTGCGCCGGCGAAGCTGCCGAGCGCCGCCCGGCGGGCGTGGTCCGTCGTGCCGGAGGCCGGGGCCGCCGTTTCCGCGCCGTCCTCGAGGCCGCGGGGGCCGTCGGGGCCGGACGGGCCCGTACCGGGGGAGAGGGGTCTGCTCATGGAGATGCTCCGTTGCTGCTCCGTGATACATTCGCTGAGCGAACAATCGTGCGCTTGGCGAATCTTGCTTGCGGTGGGACGTTAAGTAGCGCGACGAGGGGTGTCAAGGGTCGCGGCACGGCCTCGTATCATCGGCGCGATGGGGAGGAGCCACGCATGACAAGGTCAGAACCGGTATCGCGGCAGGTCTCGGGGCAGGCCGCCACGCCCGCCCGGCAGCAGGAACCCACGGACCGGCCCGCCGCCCCCCGCCCGCCCGAGCAGCGCGGAGAACACTTCCTGGAGTCCCTGGAACGCGGACTGCTCGTGCTGCGCTCCTTCGACGCCAGGCACCCGCGCCGCACCCTCACCGAGGTGGCCGAGGCGACCGGTCTGAACCGTGCCACCGCCCGCCGTATCCTGCTGACCCTCAGCGACCTGGGATACGTGTCCCAGAGCGGCCGGGACTTCTCACTCGCCCCGCGCGTCCTCGACTTCGGCTTCTCCTACCTGGCCAACCTCGGTGTGACGGCCGCGGAGCCGTACATGCGCGAACTGAGCCGCCAGGTCGGGGAGTCCGTCCTCCTCGCGGTCCTCGACGGCCACGACGTACGGTACGTGGCCAGGGCGAACGCCCCGCGCACCCTGCACCTGAACATCCCCATCGGCGAACGCTCGCCCGCACATGTCACCTCGGCCGGCCGTATGCTGCTGGCCCAGCTCCCCCCGGCCGAACTGGACCACTACCTGGCCACCGCCGAGCTGCGCCAGTACACCGACTGGACGGTCACCGACCAGACCGTCCTGCGCGCCCAGCTCGCCGAGGCCGCCCGACGCGGCTGGGCGCACTCCGTGAGCGAACTGGACGTCGGCATGGAGGGCGTGGCCGTCCCCCTGCCCGGCCTCGGCTTCGACGGCACCCCCACCGCGCTGTCCGCCGTCTTCCCGGTGATGCGCTTCGACTTCGCGGAACTGGAGGAAAAGGTCGTGGCGCCTCTGCGCGAACAGGCGGAACACATCGCGCAGACCGCCGCACGCCACGTGTGAAGGCTTGCTCACGGGAGGCTCGCGGCGTAGCCGTCTCCGGTGCGTGAAGCGCTTTTCGGGTGAAGCGAACCCGGCGACCCTGACCGCGTGATGCGACGAGCTGTCGGGGGTGCGCGCGGTGTGCGGGTCAGCGGGCGAGGGAGATCGCGAAGGGTGCGAATCCGGTGGAGCGGATGATGTGCGGGACGAAGAGGATCGCGGCCTCGGTGGCGCGGGCGGTCCGGATTCCGCCCAGGTCGGTGATCCAGTCCCTGTGCCAGCCGAGGGTGACGAGCAGATCCCTGACGGTCCTTTTGGCCTGCGGGTCCTCGCCGGACAGGAACGCGGTCGGTGGCTGGGCGAGTGAGGCCGGGGAGGTCATCACCGGGAACAGCATCGTGTTGAGGGTCTTCACGACACGGGTCTCGGGCAGGGCCTCCTGGAGCTTCTCGGCGAGGCTCGAACCGGGATGGATCAGGTCGGCGGGGAGTCCGTCCGGACCATCGGTGGTGGCGTTGGAGACGTCGACGAGGATCGTGCCCCGCAGTTCCTCGCGCAGGGCGCCGAGCCGTTCCAGTGAGCCGGCCCCGGGTGTCGCGTTGATGACGACCTGAGCTGACCGGGCGGCGTCGGCGGCGGCGCCCGGCGTGCTGTCCGCCACCTTCACCTCGTGTCCCGTCCGGGTGAGGGCTGCGGCCAGGTTGCCGCCGACGCGGCCGTTTCCGAGAACTGCGATCGTGCTCATGGGGAGGAAGTCCTTCCGGGTGTGCGGGTCGTGGTGTTGCGCGTTCAGCGGGAGAGCGTGGCGACGGCCTCGGCGTGGACGCCGGGCGCGGTGGCCAGGAAGCTCACGCTCTGCGGCGTCCAAGGGCGGCCCTCGGCGTCGGAGATCCGCCCGCCGGCCTCGGTGACGAGCAGTGCTCCGGGCAGCAGGTCCGCGCGGGCGCCGGCGTACTGCCAGAAGGCGTCGATCCGGCCGGCGGCCACGTTCAGCAGGTGCAGGGTGGCGGGCACGGAGGTGCGGACGACGAGCGCGCCGAAGAGCATCGCGGTGATCGAGGACCCGACGCGACGCACCACCTGTTCGTCCTCGTCCGGGCGGGCCTGACTGGTGGCCACGATGGCCAGGCCGAGGTCTGCGGTGGGGGAGACGTGCAAGGGCCGGCCGTCGAGATGGGCTCCCGCGCCGGTGAGCGCGGTGCAGGTTTCGCCGGTCATCGGCAGGTGGACCGCGGTGAGCACCGGCTGGTTGTCGCGCACGAGGGTGGCGGTCACCGCCCACTCGGGCAGGGCGTGCAGGTGGTTGACGTTGCCCTCCGCCGGATCCACGACCCACCACTCGCCGGGCGGCAGCGCCCCGCCGACCAGTTCGTCCTCCACCCAGCCGGCCTCCGGGCGCAGGCCCGTGAGACGGGGACGCAGGATGCCGAGAGCCGTGTCGTCGTTGGCGGCCAGGGCCCGCATCAGATCCTCGCGACTCCGGTGACGGACCACTTCGCCGAAGCGCTCGCGCAGCGCCGAACCCGCGACGCGCACGGCGTCCGCGGTCTCGGTGAGCAGGGCTGCGTCGGATGCGGTGACGTCCGTGGTGGGAAGCGTTTCGGGCATGGCGGAACTCCTGTCGAGGGAGGGGGATGAGGCCGGTCGGCGGCCGAACCGCGCGCGGTCTCCCGTGCGTTCACCTCAACGGTAGGCAGCCCGGCCATTAACATCAAATGCATGTCAGGAACGACTGGAATGACTCCCATGCAACTGGATCTGAACCTCCTCACCGCGCTCGACGCCCTGCTGGAGGAGGGAAGCGTGACCGGGGCCGCGGCGCGCCTGCACGTCACCGCCCCCGCGATGAGTCGCAGCCTGGGCCGCATCCGGCGCACGACCGGGGACCAGATCCTCGTACGCACCGGCCGCACGATGACGCCGACGCCGTACGCGATCGCCGTCCGGGGGCAGGTGCACGAGCTGCTGCACCAGGTCCACGGGGTGCTGGCACCGAGCCGCGCACTCGATCTGGCCACCCTGGAGCGCACGTTCACCCTCCGCTGGCACGACTCGCTCGTCGCCCTGGGCGGCCCCGCGCTGCTCGCGGCCGTGCGCGGACAGGCACCGGGTGTGCGCCTGCGCTTCATCGCCGAATCGAGCACCGACACCCCCGAGCTGCGGCGCGGCGAGGTCGACCTGGAGGCGAACGCCGACCGCCCGGGCGCGCCGGACATCCGTGCGGAGAACGTGGGCGAGACCCGCCTCGTCGTCATCGTGCGGCAGGGGCACCCCCTGACCCGCGACGAGGCCGTCACCGCACAGCGCTACGCCGCCGCCGAGCACATCAACGTCTCGCGACGCGGAAACCTCGGCAACGCCCTCGACGACGTCCTCGCGCGCCTCGGCCTCGCCCGCCGGGTGGTGGCGACCGCGCCCACGGAAGCGGCGGCGCTGGAGTTCGCGCGGGGATCCGATCTCGTGATCACCGTCCCCGAAGCCACCACACGATCAGCGGTCGCGGCCCTCGGCCTGGCCGCGCTCCCTCTCCCGCTCGAACTGCCCTCGGCGCCGATCTACCTGGCGTGGCATCAGCGCTACGACACCGACCCCGCCCACGCATGGCTGCGTGGCCTGGCGCGGACCGCGCTGACCACGGGCGGAGCGTCGTAGGAGGCGTCGCCCCCGCCCGGGGGTGATGGTGGGCACGCGCTGTCCGGTGTTGTGCGGGAGCCGGGGCTCGGCCCGGAGCCGATGGGGTGCGCCGGTCGCGGCGGCACCCCCGGTCGCCGCGACACACAGGCCGAGCACACCACAGCCCCTGTCAGGGACGACGGCGACTGAGAGCGCGCGCGAGTTCGCCGACGAGGGCCAGCGTGTGTCCGCCCCCGCCGGCGCACCACCACGTCACCTCGCGTTCCCGCCCCGAGGGGTGGACGCCGAGATCGTGGCGGGGGCAGACCGGCCAGACCTGCCAGGTCCGTTCGAGCAGGCTCTCCTGGATCAGGATCGCCAGGCAGGTCAGTGCCGTGGCCGGGTCGTCGCACATGCTCGGCAGGACGGGCCCGCCCCAGTTGAGCCGTTCGCCGTCGGCGAGACGGACGGCGGCTCCCACCGGGAACGAGTCCTCCACGATCTCGATCTCCGGTTCCCCTTCGATGCCCCGCGTGGGCAGATCGCGGGCCACGACGCGCAGCGCGGCGCGCAACGTCTCCAGCCGTTCGGGGGCCAGGTCGAAGCCGGGATCGAAGTGCACGTCGTCCAGAATGCGCCGGGCCAGGACGGCCATCTCGGCCCGCGGCACCTCGGCCGGATTCCGCTCGACCACCTCCACGACGGCATCGGTGTCATGCGACCAGCCGAGCAGCACACAGGCGAGGGCGACGACGTCCCGCGCGTCGAGACGTTCCTCGCGCAGGCCGAGGTACACCTTGCGCATCAACGACTCGGTCTGGGCTTCGTACTCAGCCACGATGTCCATCACGGGGCCAGTATCACCGCGCGGCCGACTGCCCCTTGCATGATTTTCCGGCACGGCGCCGAGGCCCTGCCGATCGCTGCCTCTGCGCGCGAAGGGCTCCGTGGGCACCCCGCACCCACCGCGGCCCGGTCCGTCTCATCGGCCTGTCCTTCGGCGGAGGCTACGACGTGGGCGTGACGACCGCGGTGTAGCCTCCCGCGTCGCGTAGTTGGCCGAGGGTCCCGTGGAAGAGTTTGCGGGCCGAGCGAAGGACGACGGCGCTTTCGCAGCACGAGGTGACGTCCTCCATGAGGTGGGTGGACAGGACCACGGTGGTGGTCTGCCCCAACTGCCGCATGAGGGTGTGGAAGCGTTCGCGCTCCTCGATGTCGAGTCCGGTGGTGGGCTCGTCGAGCAGCAGCAGCCAGGGGTGGTTGACCAGGGCCTGGGCGATTCCGACGCGTCGCTGCATGCCGCCGGACAGGGTCCGGTACTTGTGGTCGATGCGCTCGGCCAGACCCACCCGCTCCACCGCCTCCTCGACGGCTCGGGGCGTGCCGAGGCGGGGCATGTCCTTGAGCCAGGCCGCGTAGCTCACGCATTCCCTGACGGTGAAACCGCGGAACATGCCGAACGCCTGGGGCAGGTAGCCGAGGCGGCGCCGGATCTCGAGCCGCTCGGAAGGGCGTCCTGGATCCCGGTCCAGCAGCTTCAGTTCGCCCTCCACAGCGCTGGATGCCGTCGCCAGGACACGCAGCAGGGAACTCTTTCCCGCGCCGTTGGGACCCAGCAACGCGTGGACACCGGTGCCGAGTTCCAGGTCGAGGCTGTCGACGGCGGTGGTGCGGCGGTGGCGGACGGTGAGCCGGGCCGCGCTGATCACCTGGACCTCGCATCGTTGAAGGAGTGGCGGCGCAGCATCAGTACGACGGCCAGAACGTTGCCGGCCACGGCCCAGAACAACTGCGCGCCGGCGTCCAGGAGGTTCTTGAGGACGTGGAGCAGTACGACGTCGAGTGAGTGCAGCCGGCCGTCCTCGCGCAGGTCCAGCTTCGAGAGGGTGGCGACGAGCAGGAACCACGCGGTGCCGGTCACGAGGGTGCCCGGCAGACAGCCGATGTAGGAGCCGAGGACCAGTGTGGCGAGGGTCAGGGTCAGACTCGGGATCAGCCAGGCCGCCGCCCAGGCCGAGACGCCCACACCGACCAGCCCGGCGGCCAGGAGCAGCGGAAGGCTGATGGCCAGTACGGCCCCCGTGCGCAGAAGCAGCAGCCGCAGGCCACCTGCCGGGGTGCTGCGGATGACAGGAGCGAACGGGTCGGCCTTGCCGCCGTAGCTGGCCGCCACCCACAGCAGGGGCAGCAAGGGAGCGAGCAGGAGCAGCCACAGCAGGGACTCCTCCTCGCCCGCCACGGCGCCGGCTCCCGCGGCCGCGGCGCACACGCCGGTGGTCGACACCAGCCAGGGCCAGCGCAGCCCGGGCACGGCCCGTAGCCACGCGGGAGGACGAGGGGGTGGGACGGACAGCATGCGGACCTCTCAGCAGGAGCGGGGGAGGGACGATGGGAAGGGCAGACAGGGCAGGGACGCGCCGCGCCTTTTCGCCGCGAAGTACCGGCTCAGCCACGCCGTGCGCTCGGGCGCGGGAAGATCCGCCAGCCGATACCGGTCGACGCCGTGGTCGCAGGAGAGGAGCCACGCGCCCACCGCACCGTCCTGCGGAGTGGTCCCGTACAGACCTGAGCAGTCTCCGGAGAACAGGGCGCCACTGCAGAATCCGCCGGAGACGGTCTCGCGGACCAGCGATTCAAGGTCGAAATCATCGACGTCGAGGGCCCACGAGGCTCCGGCGGAACCCTCGTCCGTGCAGGAAGCCGCGTCCGTCCAGACGTAGTGGGTAGGTGTCCCGCGCACGCCTCTGAGGCGTTGCGAGAGCTGTTCCGCAGTGTGTTCGAGGTGCGGACGGAACTCCTCGTACGGAGCCGACAGACAGATGGCGGGCGTGTGTCCCTGACAGCGGACCTCGACGGAATTGACGGCAGAGGCCTCGTACCCGCCCGGCTGCGTCATGGCCGGCACGAGCACGCCGGTCACCGAGATCACGGCCAGGACCGCCGCCGATCTCCAACGACCGGCGGACAGGAGTACGGCGGCCACCGCCAACGCGGCGACCAGGACGAATCGGCACCACGGCAGCCACACGGGCGGCGGGGGCGGAGCCCAGGAAGCCACCTGCACCGGGAGGGGGTCCCCGGTGTACGTCAGTCGGATCCCGAAGAGCGCCTGCCAGGCAACCCCCGCAATCGCCGCCGCCATGCCCAGGACCAGCGGGGTCACCCGCAGCGGCATCACCTGGCCCAGCAGGTAGGCGATGCAGGACACGGCGACGATGAACGCGGCATCGACACTCAGAGCGTCGAAGGGCGTACGGCCTGAAGACCGCACCGGCTGTGGCCACACCAGCACGACCGTCAAGCCCAGGAGGTAGCCGGCCAGAGGCCAGAGCAGTCCCGAGGCGAGGCCCATCAGCCGTTGGAAGACGGGTGTGCGCACCGACGTGTCCTCCAGCCAGCGTGCACCGCTGCGTTCCACGGCGCCGCCCTGCCAGCCCGCCAGGAGCCCGGCAGCCGCCCCGCCGAGCGCTCTGGCGCCGATGCCACAGTCATCCCAGACGCTGGTCCAGAGCTCCGGATACTCGGGCCAGGAACTCCACCCGTAGATGTCGGCCTCGTAGATCCAGACCACCCCGCCCGCTACCACCAGAGCCACCAGAGGCCCTCCATGGCGCCGCAGGTTCGCGTGCAACACGAGGACGAACGGGGTTCGTTGGTTCACCGACACATCGATATGAAGCGGGAGACGCATCACCGGTTCCGGGTCACTCGGGTAGCGCGGGGGCACACCAGGGGCGTGCGCACCTGGAACGCTCCTCCAGGAGCCCGCGGAGGCCCGGAGGATCTGGCGCACGCGGAGTGCGGCGCGTCGCTGCCGGTTCGGTCTGCCGGACGGTTCGAGGGCGGTCGGGAACCTCTGGCGTCGTACGGGCGTCGCAAGGACCATTGGGGCTGCGGGGCTGCGGGGCTGCGGGGCTGCGGGGCGCGGGAGCGGGGGGCCGATGGGCCGGTTCGAGTTCGGGGAATACCGGACGCTCGCGCTGCTGGGGGCGGGCGGCATGGGCCGTGCCTACCTGGCCCGTTCGGGGTCGGGGCGGCTTGTCGTGGTCAAGGTGATGCACGCGCACCTCGCCACCGAGCCGTTGTTCCGGGAGCGGCTGCGGCGCGAGGTGCGGGCGGCGCGTGCCGTGACGGGCCCGTTCACGGCGGCCGTCCTGGACGCGGGGACGCGTGCCGCGCAGCCGTGGCTGGCCGTCGAGTACTGCGCCGGCCCCACCCTGTCGGAGGCCGTGGCCGAGTGCGGGCCGCCGGCAGCCGGTGATCTCGCCTCCCTCGGTGCGGCCCTCGCCGAGGCCCTGACCGCGATCCATGCGGCCGGTCTGGTGCACCGCGACCTGAAGCCGACGAATGTGCTGGTCACCGCGGAGGGACCGTGCGTCATCGACTTCGGGATCGCGAAGGTGCTCGGTGACGCAGGTGCCTCGGGGAGGTCCGGCGGGGCCCTGACGGGAAGCGAGGAGATGGTCGGCTCCGCCGGCTTCATGGCACCCGAGCAGATCACCCACCCCACCGAACCCACCGTCTCCTGCGATGTGTTCGCCCTCGGCGCGCTGCTCGCCCTCGCGGCGACGGGCCGCAATCCGTACGGAGGGGGTCCGGCCCCGCACATCGTGTACCGGACGCTGCACGAGCAGCCGGACCTCGCCGGCGTGCCGGACGGGGAGTGGGCCGCGTTCCTGACCCGCTGTCTGGCCAAGACACCGGACGGGCGCCCCACGGTCACCGAGATCCTCCACTGGTGTGCCGCCCGTGCGGACGGCACACCGTGGTGGGAACGGCCCGAGCTGACCGATGCGATCGACCGGCACGAGCAGGCGGTCGCGCGCCGGATCGCCGTGGCGGCCGATGCCGACGAGGACGGCGCCACCCGCATCGGCCCGCCGCCGACGCCCGCGCGGCCCTCGCGCAGACGCGTCCTGGCCTGGGCGGGCGCCGCCGTCACGGCCGCCTCGGGGACGGCGGCGGCCATCGTCCTGCCGGGGGACGGTTCCGGCGCGCGGCGGCAGCCGGTCACCGCCTCCTGGCCCGCCGGCACCCCGCGGTGGACCCGAGAAGTGGGCGCCCTCGAATACGGCGGCACACTCAGTCGTACGCCGGACGCCCTGTACGTGTGCTTCGACGGCACGGCCCGCCGACTCGCCCCGGACACCGGCGCCGTGGCCTGGGAGTTCGAGGAAGCGACCGCGGTCCTGCCGCACCACGACACGGTCTACGTCACCCACGAGCCAAGCGGCGGCACGTCTCCCGTGATCGTGGCGCTCCGCGCTGCCGACGGCTCGCAGCGGTGGCGCACCGGCGCGCTGGAGACCAACCCGTACCGGCCCTACGGTCGCGGCTCGCCCGATGCCGACTCGACGTTGCTCGCCGTCACGCGGCGCACGGCATGCCTCGTCACGTTCGCCCAGTACCACTCGGCGTGGCATCGGCGTACGAACAAGGGCCGGCGCTGGCGGGCGTACGGCTTCGATCTGTCGACGGGCGCCCCGCTGTGGTTCAGCGAGGGCGCGGAGCCGCACGTGACGGCGCTGAACGCGGCGGGCGGCCGGTTCGCCCTGGCCACGGCGGCCGAGTCGCTCGGTCCCCTGTACGTGCTCCGTGAGCGCTCGGGCAAGGAGGAGGCGAGCATCCCTGACGGTTCGGCCATGCCCGAGGTGCATCCGGGAGCGCGGGGAATTCACTACGACGCGACGGACACGTCCGTGCGCCGGGTCGACCTGGCCACGGGGGAGGTGGGGTGGACCCGGCGCCTGGCCGGAGCGAGGGTGGCGCGACTGGACGGCGATGAACTCGTCCTGGCCGCCACGGCGGACGGCTTGGGCGTTCTCGTGGCGGCTGACGGTGTCCGGCGGTGGTGGCGCGAGGACGTCCGCTCGCTCACGGCCACCGACGGCCGCCCCGTAGGGGACGGCGCCGTGGTCTACGCGGCGGGCCCTCGCCCGGGTGCCACCGCTGCGCCCGCGGGCACATCGGCATGGGGCATCCATGCTCTGGAGGCCGCCACCGGCCGACTGCGCTGGGCTGTCCCGGTGGACGGACTGACCACCCTGGCCCACGCGGCGGCGGGCGACGGCCTGATCCATGTGTGCACCGACACGACGCTCCAGACATTCCGCGCGCCATGAGCAGGGCGCTGACCGACGCCACGAGCAGAGCCACGAGCAGAGCCGTGAGCAGAGCCGTGAGCCGTGCCATGAGCCGCGGCGACTCGCGCCGGCGGGCACCACAGCACGAGCACCCGCCCGCCGGCGACCACTTCGACCGCGTGGAAGAGCCTCAGGAGGCCCGCGCATGACGACCCCTCTCCGTCCCGAGGACCCCGGACAGCTGGGCCGGCATCACCTGATCGCCCGGCTCGGCGCCGGAGGCATGGGCCAGGTCTACCTCGCCCGCTCGCCGGGCGGCCGTCTCACCGCCGTCAAGACGATCCACGAGCATCTGGCCGCGGACCCGCACTACAGGGAACGGTTCCGCCGCGAGGCAGCCGCCGCCCGCAAGGTCACCGGCGCCTACACGGCCGCCGTCCTGGACGCGGACCCCGATGCCCGGCTTCCCTGGCTGGCCACCGCCTTCCTGCCCGGAGCGACCTTGCGGCACGCCGTCGCGGTGACCGGCCCTCTGCCCGCACCGGCCGTACGCGCCCTCGCCGCCGCCCTGGCCGAGGCGCTGCGAGACATCCACGCGGCCGGTCTCGTCCACCGTGATCTGAAGCCGTCCAACGTCCTGCTCACCCGCGACGGCCCCCGCGTCATCGATTTCGGCATCGCCCGCGCCCCGGACGACCGGGCCCTGACGGAGCCCGGCGGGATGATCGGGACCCCCGGCTACATGTCCCCGGAACAGATCCTCGCCGGGGCGGCGGCGACCGACGCGACGGACGTCTTCGCGCTCGGCGCGGTACTCACCTTCGCGGTGACGGGCCGGAACGCGTTCGGCGCGGCCTCCGTGCCCGTGCTGCTCTACCGGATCGTCCACGAACAGCCCCGACTCGACGACGTGCCCGTGGAACTGGGTCTGAGGGACCTCATCTCCACCTGCCTGGACAAGACCCCCGGCAACCGCCCCGACGCCACCGCGATACTCCGGCGAACGCGCACCCCCGCCCTGTCGCCCTGGTGGCGTGAGGAACCGCTGCGTTCCCTGCTGACCGACCCCGAGCCGATACCGGAGCCCACTCCGGCCCCCACGACTGTCGTGCTGCCCGGCCCAGCCGTCCCGCCGCGCGGCGAGTGGCCCCGCCGCGCGGCCCTCGCGGCAGGCGGCGCGGCCTTCGCCGGCCTGTTCGGCTACGCGGTGACACACGGTGGCTCCGACGACGGGGCCGAGGACCCGGATGCCTGGAAGGTGACCCGGGGAACAGCCGCCACCGGTGCGACCCGCTGGCAGCTGAGCGCCGGCGAAGGCCGCGTGGACGCCCTGCTCGCCACTCCGACCGGCCTCGTCCTGCACGGGCTCGAAGGCACCGTCACCAGCTCGGGTTCGACCCAGTCGCGCAGCGCGTCGGCGGGCCGTCTGCGCTGGGCCGTCGAGACCTCCGCGGACGTCCCCGACGACTGGGGCGTCACCGACGGCGGTCTGCTCCTGGCGGGCGGGATCGGACTCACCCCCACCGCCACCAGCACCGGCAGGACTCTCTCCAAGGCGGCCGCACCGGATTCCACCCAACGCTGGTACGCGCTCGCCGGCTCCGTCATGGTGGTGAGCGACACCAATGTCCTGCGCGCCGTCTCGCTCACCTCCGGCGCCGGGCTGTGGCGCCGCGAACAGCTCACCGAGTGGCGCCGCCCCGCCGTCGTCGGCGAGACCATCCTGCTCACCCACGAGTTCGTCCGCCCGACCTGCGTGGACGCGAGGACGGGCAAAGAGCTCTGGTTCTACGGGGAGTTGGGCAAGGACGACAGGGTGACTGCCGCGGGCGCACTGCCGCCCGACCGGTTCGCGCTGCTCACCGAGAAGGGCGTGCTCCACATCGTCGACGCGCGCAGCGGGCACCGTACAGCCGCCCGCACTCTGGGAACCGGCATCGCACGCGGCGTCACGGCTCTCGCCCGCGCAGGCACCACCGGCCTCCTGCTGACCGGCTCCACCCTCCACGGCTTCGGCCTCGACGACGCCCGCCTGCACTGGAGCACACCGGCGCTCGGCCTCGACGCCTGCTGGACCCGGCATCCCGGCGGCGTCCACACGCCCGTCCTCGCCTCAGGACTGCTGCTCCACTGGAAGGACGGCCACACACTCACCCTCTTCGATCCGCGCACGGGAGAACCCCGCGGCGGAACCCGGCAGTTCGCGGACACCGGTCCCGCCCAGTGCCCGCCCGCCGTGGCACCGGACGGCGTCACGGTCTACGCGGCAGCGGGCCGCACCTGCACGGCACTGCGGACGACCACGACGAACCACACCGCAACACACACCCGCACGGCGCCCGCACCCGTCACCGCCCTCACGGCGGACACCCACGGCTGGTACGCCTGCGCCGGACGCAAGACGGTGACAGCGGTCAACGGATAGCCCTCGGCCGTCCGGCCGTCCGGCCGTCGGGGAAGACCGCTGCCGCGCGGTGCGGCGCCGTTGCCGCCGGTGGCGTCACATCCGGGACGTGAGCACCTCGACCTCGCAGCCTGGCGCGAAGGGGTCGAAGCCCTGCGCGATGAGTGAACGAACGGCCAGCAGGCTGCGCAGCGACGACCACGCGTGGATCACGTCGAGATCGATGGCGATGTCCGTGCCGTACCCGGCGATGAGATCGTGCAGGTGCTCCTCGTGCCCGAGTACGAAGGCGGCCAGGTCGTAGAGGGCGTCGCCCTGGCCCGCCTCGGACCAGTCGATGATGCCGGTGACCTCGTCGCCGTCGACGAAGACGTGCGCGATCTGCAGGTCGCCGTGCGTGAACACGGGAGTCCACGGGCGCAGCGCGGCCTCGGCGACGCGACGGTTGCGGGTGACCACGCCGGCGGGCAGGATCCCGTTGCTCACCAGTGCCTCGCACTCGTCGTCGAGTTCCTTCGCCAGCGTGTCGATGCTCCGGCCCGCCCTCCCGGTCCAGGGCGGCAGGGGTGCGTCGTGCAGCGTGCGGACGGCGGCGCCCGCCGCGGCCCACGCCGCCGGTGACCCGGTCGACGGCCCGCCCAGGCGCCCCAGTGTCGTCCCCGGCAGCGCGGCGGTCGCGAGCACGGGCGGCTTGCGCCACAGGACCTTCGGCGTCGGGACCGGCGCGAGGGACATCGCCTCGACCTCGACGTCGGTGCGCGCCTGATCGGCGTCCACCTTCAAGAACACGTCACCGACACGCAGAGTCGCCCGCTCGGAATGGGCGACGACGACTTCGACCTCATCCATGGGCGAGCAGTATCCCGGGCCCGATCGCGGACGTCGCCGGGTTTTCCCGCGTGCAGCCGCCGACCGAGTACGAGGGCGTCCCTGCCCGGGAGCCGTTTCCACACAAGCCCTCGCCGCATGCCCGGTGCGTGGGTCAAGCTCCCCGCCTCGCCTCCAGTCCTTGTGCCGTCTCCATCAGCGAAACGGTGAACGGATGGCTCGGTGCGTCGAGAACGCGTCGGGCTGGTCCCTCTTCGAGGAGTTCACCGGCGTCCAGGACCGCGATGCGGTGGGCCAGGGACGCGGTGTCCAGGTCGTGGGTGATCAGGACGAGGGAGAGGTCCTGGCGGTCGTGGAGCAGGGTGGTGAGCGTGCCGAGGATGTCCCGGCGGCTGATCGGGTCGAGGCCGGAGGTGATCTCGTCGCAGACGAGGACCCGGGGCCGGGCCAGCAGAGCGCGGGCGAGGGAGGCGCGTTGGAGCTCGCCGCCGGAGAGCTGCCCGGGGAGGCGGTGGGCCAGATCCTCGGCCAGGCCGAGGCCGGTCAGCGTGGTGAGGGCTTCCTGAGCCGCGGCGGTCGTCGTGGCGCCGCGCAGACGGATCGCGGTGCGTGCGATCTGGTGCAGGACAGGCCGGTGTTCGTCGAAGGCGGTGCGTGCGTCCTGGAAGACGTATTGCACGGCGGCCAGTTGAGCGCGGTTCCGGTCGCGCACACTGCGTGGCAGGGGAGTTGTGTCGAGGAGGACCGTTCCGTCGTGGTCGCGGTGGAGTCCGGCCAGGCAGCGGGCGAGGGTGGTCTTGCCGCTTCCGGAGCGGCCGACGACGGCCAGGCTTTCGCCCGCGTGCAGGTCGAGTCGGGGGACGTGCAGGACCTGGGTCGTGCCCCGGGCGGTGGTGTGGTGGTGGGCCTTGAGATCGCGTATCCGCAGGGCGGGGCGGACCGTCCTCGGCCCGCTTTCCTCGTGTGCCAAGGGCGGTTGGCCCGAGAGCAGCTGGCGGGTCCAGGCGTGCCCTGGGGCGGACAGCAGTTGGCGCGCCGGGCCCGACTCCACGATCCTTCCCGCCCGCATGACGATCACCTCGTCGGCGAGCGCTCGTACGACGTCCAGGTCGTGGCTGAGCAGGATGACGGCGATGCCGCGTGCCGCGACGGACGCCAGCTGGTCGACGACACGGCTCTTGGTCAGCGCGTCCTGTCCGGTGGTGGGCTCGTCGGCGACGATGACCCGGGCACCGAGCAGCAAGGCCTGGGCCAGGACGACACGTTGCTGCTGGCCGCCGGAGAGCTGGTGCGGGTAGCGGTGCATCAGCGCGTCCCCGTGCGGGAGTTGGGCCTCTGCCAGGGCGCGCAGGACGCGTGCGCGGGCCGCGGTCCGGCGCCGGCCGCGCGGCAGTCGGCGTACCTGGGAGCGGGCGATGTCCGTCAGGAGGGCGGAGACGCGGCGTGCGGGGTTGAGGGCGGTGGCCGGGTGCTGGGGGATGTAGCCGACCAGGCCGTCGTCCGCCAGGTGCGTCTCACCGGTCACGTGGGCACCGGGCGGGTACTCACCGAGCAGGGCGAGACCGGTGGTGGTCTTGCCGCTGCCCGAGGCGCCGATCAGCGCGGTGACCGTGCCGGGGAGGGCCTTGAGGCTCACTCCGTCGACGATCGCCCGGCCGCCGACCTCGACGCGCAGGTCGTGGATCTCGGCCACGGGCACGGTGGATGCGTCTCCGGCAGGCGCTGATGTCTCGTGAGAGGGATTCACGGGCTTGCTTCACTCCCTGCCCGGTCGCGGACGGTCCTGGTCGGCTTCGGAAGCCGGGTGCCCCGGCCGGGGGCGTCGCGGGTGAGGGCCGCGTCGAAGAGCAGGTTGGTGCCCGTCGTCAGGGCGACGATCAGCAGGGCGGGCACGACCACGGCCCAGGGCTGGACGATCAGGCCGGTGCGGTTGCGGTCGACCATGACGGCCCAGTCGGCGGCGTCCGGGGCGACCCCCACGCCGAGGAACGCGGCCGCGGCGACCAGGTAGAGCACGCCGGTCAGCCGGATGCCCGCGTCCGCGGCCAAGGTGCGCAGGAGGGAACGGCCGACGTATCCGACGGCTATGCGCCACCAGGTCTCGCCCTGCATGCGCAGCGCCTCCACCGCGGGGCGTGCGGCTGTCTCGGTGGCGGCTGCGCGGACGAGCCGGGCCGCGTCGGGGGCGTTCACCAGCGCCACGAGCAGGGCCACACCGACGGGGCCGGGGGAGAAGACGGTGGCGGCCAGCAGGATCAGCAGCAGCGACGGGACGGCGAGCAGGATGTCCAGGGGCCGCATCAGCACCTCCTCCAGCCACCGGCGATGCGTGAGCGCAGCGATCAGCCCGGCGGGCAGCGCGACGAGATACGCCAGCGCGGTCGCGGCGAGCGCGGTGAGGACGACCGGCCGGCCGCCGTGCAGCACCTGCCGCCACACGTCCCGGCCCACGAAATCGGTGCCGAGCCAATGCCCGGCCCCGGTGGCGAACGACGCCGTCCGCGGCCCGGGTTCCCCGGCGAACAGCGGCCCCAGGAGGGCGAGTACGAGAGGTACGGCGATGACCGCCAGGCCGAGACGGAAGCGGGTCTCGCGGAGCGTGGTCATGCGGCCGCTCCCGCTCGGGGTGCGAGACGGTGGGCGACGAGATCCGCGCCCAGGTTCAGCACGACGGTCAGCACGCCGAACACCACGGCGAGCCCCTGGACCACCGGGGCGTCACGCTCGGCGACGGCGTTGAGTAGCACGGTGCCGAGTCCCGGGATCACGTTGAGCGCCTCCACGACGATGACGCCGCACAGCAACCAGTCGATGGTGCGGGCGAGTTGCTGCACGGCGGGGGCGAGGGCGTTGGGAAGGGCGTGGGTGTAGCGGATACGGGCGCCGGAGACGCCGTAACGGCGGGCCTGGGCGACGTACGGGGAGGCGAGCGCGTCGATCATCCCGGCCCGCACCAGTCGGGACAGGGAGCAGACCGGACGGGACAGCAGGACCAGCACCGGCAGGACCAGCGCGGCCGGGTGGCCGAGCAGATCGGTGCCGTAGCCGACCGCGGTCGGCGGCAGCCAGCCCAGCCGGAGCGCGAGGACGCTCACCAGCAGCACGCCGAGGGCGAACTCGGGTACCGCGTACACGGCGAGCGTCATCGAGCTGATGGCGCGGTCGGCGAGGCGCCCTTCGTGGCGGGCGGCGAGCACACCGAGGCCGAAGCCGATCGGGACGAGCAGGGCCACCGTGAGCGCGGCCAGGAGGAGGGTCGGGCCGAACCCGTCGGAGATGTACTGGCCCACCGGGCGGCCCGAGGTCAAAGAGGTGCCGAAGTCGCCGTGCAGCAGACCCGTCGCCCAGTCGGCGAGCCGTTCGTGCGCGGGCCGGTCGAGACGCATGGTCTCGCGGATCGCGGCGATCCGGGCCGGGTCGGGTTGGTCGCCGGCGAGCGCGACCGCCGCGTCGCCCGGCAGCGCTTCGGTGAGCGCGAAGACCAGCAGCACCACGGCCACGGTCTGCGCCACGCCCAGGAGCAACCGCCGGACGACGAAGGAACGAAGGTGACTCACGCGAGCCAGACCTTGTCGAAACGGGCCCAGTGGAGGGTGTTGGCGGGGGCCTTGCTCTCAACCCCCTTCACGGTTCGCGCCGTTGCGATGATCCAGTCGGCGAACCCCCAGACGAGGAAGCCGCCCTCGGCGTACAGGCGGCGCTGCATCCGTGCGTAGACGGCGGCCCGTTCGGTCGTGTCGCGCGTGGACTGGGCCTGTTCGTACAGGGCGTCGAAGTCCTTGTGCCGCCACTTGGTGGCGTTGGTGGTGGAGCCGGTGAGCAGGCGCTGGCTGATGTGGGCCTCGATGGGCATGGCGCCGGAGCGGTAGCAGGACAAGGTTCCGTTGTCGAGGATGTCCGCCCAGTAGGAGTCCTTGCTGCCCATCTTCACGTCGATGGTGACGCCGGCCTTCTTCGCCTGGTCGCGGAAGATGCTGGCGGCTTCGGTGAATCCGGCGGCGACCGCCGAGGTGTCGAGCGTGACCTTCAGGTCCTCGGCGCCCGCCTGCTTGAGGAGGGCGCGGGCCTTGTCGAGGTCCTGCTCGCGTTGGGGGAGGTCGTCGGTGTAGTACTCGTAGCCCTTGCCGAACAGGTCGTTGCCGATCACGCCCGCTCCCGACAGCGCGCCGTCGACGAGTTCCTTGCGGTCGGCGATGAGGAAGAACGCCTCCCGGACGCGCTTGTCGTCGAAGGGAGGCCGGTCGGTCTTCATGCAGAACGCCTGCATGGCGCTGCCCCGGAGCCGGACGATCTCGATCTGTCCCTTGCCCTCGTAGGCGCGGGCGGTGGTCGGGTTGAGTTCGTGGGCGTATTCCACCTGGCCGCCCAGGAGCGCGTTGACGCGGGCGGATTCCTCGTTGGCGACGACGAACTCCAGCTCGTCGAGGTGCGGGGCGCCCTCCCAGTAGTCGTCGAAGCGGCGCAGGACGGCGGAGCGGCCGGGGGTGAAGGAGACGAACCGGAACGGGCCGGAGCCGACGGGCTTGGTGTCGAAGTCGGTGCCGGTGGCGTTCTCGGGGACGATGTACGCGCCGAACGCGGCCAGCACGTTGGGGAATTCGGCCGTCGGGCGCTTGAGGACGAACTCGATCGACCGTGGGCCGGTGGCTCGGCTGGCGTCGAGGTCGATGGGTTCCAGGGAGGCCTTGGCGCGGAAGGTCTGTTCGGGATCGGCGATGCGGCGGTAGCTGTAGAGGACGTCCGCCGCGGTGACCGGACTGCCGTCGTGGAAGCTCGCCGTGCGCAGGGTGATCTGCCAGCGGTCGAGGGTCTTGTTGGACTCCCACTTCTCGGCGAGACGGGGCTCAGCGGACAGGTCGGCGCCGTAGTCGGCGAGCTTGTCGTAGAGCGCCTTGGCCCGGGCGGCATCGGCGAAGAGGTTGGCCAGGTGCGGGTCGAGGGTCTCGCCGGCACCGCCGCCCGCGAACGCGGCGCGCAGCCGTCCGCCCTTCTTCGGTGCGCCGCCGTCCTTGGCGTCGGAGCCGTCGTCGCCGGAGCCGCCGCACCCGGTCAGGGCGAGCGCACCGAGCGAGGCGGCGCCGCCGGCGGCCAGGAAGCCGCGTCTGTGCAGGCCGGGAAGACGTGGGTCGTTCATGAGCGTCCTTTGAAGTGTGGTGTCAGAGAGTGAGGTTGCGGCGTGTGAAGTGCCCTGCCGGCGGCCGGGGTTGCGGTGCGTGAGCCGTGGTGTCAGTGGGCGGGGCCGCGGCGTGCGACGAGATGCAGCCGGTCCGCGTCCGTCGTGCTGCCGGGCAACTCGCCTTCCTGCCAGGGCAGGTCGGTGCGGGGGCCGGGCCCGTCGTGGAGTTCGAGGACGTCGAAGCCGTGCGCGGTCAGCAGATGCCGCAGCTCCTGCGGGAACAGCAGCCGCCAGGCGGAGCGCTGTTCGACCGGCTGTGCGTCATCGCCCGCGGTCCACAGACGGGTGCGGCGCAGGAGTTGGGCGGTGCGGTCCACGGTGAGCGTGGTGCGGGACCGGTAGCCGGTGCCCTGCCAGGTGAAGGAGTGGACGACAGGGGTGTCGAGCAGGTCGGTTCGGCCCAGGAAGTAGGCGCCGTTGCGCATTTCCGCGACCAGGATGCCGCCGGGGGCCAGCGCGTGGCGCACGGACGACAGGAATGCGTCGAGCTGGTCGTTGGTGTGGCAGTACAGCAAGGCGCTGTCCAGGCACACCACGGCGTCGAACGCGCCCCGGCCCAGGTCGAAACCGTGCACATCGGCATGGACGTATGCGGGTCCCGGGTGGTGGTGGCGGGCGTGAGCCAGCATCGCCTCCGAGACGTCGGCGCCGGTGACCGTGCGGCCGGCGCCGTGGAGGTGGGCGGCGTCGCGTCCGGTGCCGCAGCCCATGTCGAGCACGCGCGGGCCCGCACCGTGGCGACGCAGGCAGTCCTCCGTCCAGCGCCCCGCGACCCGGTCGCGGTCGGGGAAACGGGCCTCGTACAGCTCGGGGTTGTCGGTGAGCAGGTTGTGCGTGGCGGTCGTGGCGGTCATGGTTCGTGCCTCCTCACACCGTTGCGGGCAGGGCGGGCCGGGACGGGGACGGCAGCGATCCGAGTCGGCGCAACCAGGCCACCCCGAGTGCGGAGGCGAGCCCGAACAGGGCGCAGCAGACCCAGGGAAGCCACTCGGCGTCCCCGCGCCGACCGGTGTCCATGGCCCAGCCGACGACGGTGTTGCCCACGGCGGCGGCGATGCCGGAGATCACGTAGAAGACGCCGAAGTAGGTGCCGGTCAGCTCCGGTCGGCCGAAGCCGGGGATGAGCTCCATCACGAACGGCTGGGCGATCATCACGCCCAGGTAGAGCAGCAGCGCGCCGGACAGCACGGGCAGTGCGCGCAGGAGCGCGTCGACCGCGCCGTCCGGGCCGTCGGAGCCTGCCGCCGTCACGGACGGCGCCAGGAAGGCCAGCGCCATGAGACTCAGGCCCGTGGCGATCCAACGTGCCCTGTCCCCCCGCTTCTTGAGGGCGCGGGTGACGCGCAGTTGCAGGGTCAGGTTGGTGAGGGTGCCGACGACGAAGACGAGCCCGGCGGCGCCGTCCCAGCCGGTGGCCTGCCGGGCGCCGTCGGGCAGCAGCAGGTACAGCTGGTTCTCCAGGGTGAACATGCCGACCATGGCGAGCGCGAAGGCGAGGAAGGCCCGGTTGCCGACCACCTCGCGCCAGTCGCCCAGGACCGTGCCCTTGCCCGGCGCGACGGGCCGGACCGGCAGCACGAGGGCCTGGGCGACGGTGAGCGCCGCGAAGATCGCGGCGGCGGTGAGCGCGGAGGCGCGGAAGTCGACGAGCAGCAGTGCGCTGCCCAGCAGCGGCCCGATCAGGGCGCCGGTGGTGGCGAACACGTTGAACAGGGCGAACGCCTCCGCCTTCCGCTCCGAAGCCTCCTGTGCGATGTAGGTGCGCACGGCGGGGTTGAACAGCGCCCCGGCGAGCCCGCTGAGGACGGACGCGGCGAGCAGCACGGCCAGGTGGTCGCCGAGCGCGAACAGGGCGAACCCGACGGTGCGCAGGGCGCAGCCCGCGATGATGACGCCGCGCGCGCCGAGCCGGTCGGAGGCGGAGCCGCCGATGATGAACAGCCCCTGCTGGCTCAGGTTGCGCACGCCGAGCACGATGCCGACGACGGCCGCCGACAGGCCCAGGTTGTCGGTGAGATGGGTCGCGAGGTAGGGGATGAGCAGGTAGAAACCGATGTTGACGCCGAGCTGGTTGACGAGCAGCACCTGGACCGCGAGCGGGAAGCGGCGCATCTCATGCCACGTCCTCATCCGCCCTCACCTCCCGAACTCCCAGACCAGGCGACTCACTTGTGCGTACGAAGCCGTCCTGGCCGCCGATTCCGGTCCACGGGTCGTGGGCGAGCAGCAGATGGCCGTCGAGGTCGGTCCACCGGGCCCGGTCGGCGAGATGGACGGCGGGTGCGAGGCCGAGGCTGCTGGCGGTCAGGCAGCCCAGCATCAGCTCGGTACCGCTGCCCTCGACCAGTTCGGCGATGCGCAGTGCCGAGTGCACCCCGCCGCACTTGGCGAGCTTCACGTTGACGCCGTGGACGCGGCCGGCCAGGCGGCGTACGTCCTCAAGGCTGACGGCGTCCTCGTCGGCGATGACCGGCAGCGGCGAGCGTTCGGCCAGCACCGCGAGCCCTTCGGGGTCGCCGGGCGCGACGGGCTGCTCGACGGCCTCGACGCCCAGGCCGGCGAAGCGGGGCAGCAGAACCGTGGCCTGCGCGATCGTCCACGCGCCGTTGGGGTCCAGCAGCAGTCTGGCCCCGGGCGCCGCGTCGCGGATGACCCGGACGCGCTCCACGTCGTCCTCCGGGTCGGGGGTTCCCGCCTTGACCTTGATGACCTCGAAGCCGTCCGCGGCGAGAGAGCGGGCTTGCGCCGCGGCACGGGTGGGGGAGGTGATCCCGATGGTGCGGGCGGTGGCGGCTACCGGTGGCGTGGCGGTTCCGAGCAGCCGGTGTACGGGCGAGCCCGCGCGTTTGCCGACGAGGTCGAGGAGCGCGGCCTCCACGGCGGCGGTCACGGCTGGGGGAGTGCCCGAATCCGCCAACTCACCCGCCCGCAGCCCTTGCAGAGCAGCGTCCGGATCAGGGAAGCGGGTGAGTTCCGAACCGGCGGCGGTCAGGAGACGCTCCAGACACGGGGTGTCGAGCTGGTAGAACACGCTGCTGACGGCTTCGCCGTGGCCGCTGACACCGTCGTGTTCGACGGTCAGCCACACGGCGTCGCGTTCGGTCATGGTGGAGCGGGAGATGCGCAGTGGCTCGGTGAGCGCGAGGCGTACGGTGCGCAGGCCGGTCTTCACAGGATCCTCTCCGGGTGCGGTACGGGTTCGGCGTCGGCGTGGGGCAGCGGGTCGGTGACGCGGGTGCAGCGCACCCAGCCGGTGGCCTCGGCCGCGCCGGGGTACGGGATCTCGACGGGGCGGTCGGCGGCCCTGGCGAGGTCGAGGCCGTGGGCGGCGGTGAAGTCGTCGTCGTAGACGGTGCCGAGGTAGCGGTGCGGGCCGTCGGGGAAGACGGTGGCGACGACCGCGCCGGGATGGACGCGGGCGGCCCAGGCGGAGACCCGGGCTGCGGCGCCCGTGCTCCAGCCGCCGCTGACGAAGCTGCCGCGGGCCAGTCGGCGGCAACTGTCCACGGCTTCCGCGGGGCCGACCCAGTGGACCTCGTCGAAGGCGTCGTAGGCGACATTGCGTGGGTGGATGCTGCTGCCCAGGCCGCGCATCAGCCGTGGGCGGGCGGGCTGGCCGAAGATCGTGGAGCCGGTCGCGTCGACGCCGATGAGCCGCAGCGCCGGCCAGCGCCGCCGCAGCGGGCCGATGATGCCCGCGCTGTGCCCGCCGGTGCCGACGCTGCACACCAGGATGTCCAAGTGGTCGATCTGGTCGCTGAGTTCGGTGGCGAGGGAGGCGTAACCGGCCCGGTTGTCGGGGTTGTTGTACTGATCCGGCCAGTACGCCTCCGGCAGCAGCGTGAGCAGTTCCCGCAGTCGGTTCAGCCGTGCGGCCTGCCATCCGCCCTGGGCCGCCGGTCGGTCCACGATCTCCAGCCCCGCCCCGTGAGCTCGCAGCAACTGACGCATGGACGGCTCCAGTTCACTGTCGCCGACCAGTACGACGGGATGGCCGAGCAGCTGGCCCGCGAAGGCGAGGCCGATACCGAGCGTGCCGGAGGTGGATTCCACCACCGGTTCGCCGGGCCGCAGTTCGCCGCGTTCACGGGCGCCCAGCAGCATGGACACCGCGGCCCGCGCCTTCATGCCGCCCGCCGCCAGTCCTTCGAGTTTCGCCCAGAAGCCGGGGTGCGGGCCGGGCAGACCGGCGGTGATACGGACCAGGGGAGAGCGGCCGAGCAGGGCGAGCAGCTCCGGGCGCTCAGGGCGGGCCAGGGGGCGTACCGTCGTCGTGCTCATCGGCCGCCCTCAAGGCGGGAGGCGCCGTACCGGTGCACGATGCTCGGGCCGCCGTCGAGCCAGAAGAAAGGATACGGCTCGGCGCAGACCGCGCTCACGCCGTGGCCGAGGAAGCGGGGCAGTACGGCGCTGCCGGTCTGGGCGAACATCACCAGTTGCTTGCCGTGTGCCAGCGCGTGGCGCCGCAAGGGCTCGAAGGTGCCGTTGCCCAGCGTCATCCCGGAGACCAGCAGGGCGTCACAGCTGTCGGCACCGGCGAGCGCGTCGGTGACAACCTTCTCGCCCCACTCGGTCAGCCCGCCCTTGAGGTCGCAGGGGACATAGGCGAGCCCGCGCGAACGCAGCCGCTCAAGAAGCGAGTTGACGACCCCCACCACCAGTACGGTCGAGCCGGGCGGCAGGTCGAGCAGGCCGACGACCGCCGTCGCCCGGGCGCGCGACTTTTCCAGCGACGACCCGGCGGCCAACGGCACGGGCCGCGCCCCGTTCGGCGGCGTGTGCGGAAAGGCCTGCATCAGGTAGGCGTCCAGCGCGGCCACGCGCACCGGCGGCAGCGGATGCTCCAGCAGGTCGGCCACGCTCGCGCCCACGCACTCCTCGACCGCGTTCTCGGGCAGGGCCCCGGGTTCGACCGCGCACGAGCCGACGGCCGGGCCGAGCCGCAGACCGAGGACCTCGTTGCGGTAGCCGGTGCCGCGCCCGTCGTGCCGTACCGCCTGCCGGGTGGTGAAGGCCACGGCGATGCGCTGCGAGGCAGGATCGGGGCCCATCGCACCGGCACGGACGCACTCCAGCAGCTCGTCGTACGTCCCGAACACCGTCGGAACCCTGCCGGTGAGCGCGGTCATCGGATCACCAGCCCGGCACGCAGCCCACCGAGCAGAGCCTCGACCCGCGCGCGGGCACCCAGCCCCTCGGTGTCGCCCGCCATCACGTGCCCGAGGTACTCGTTGTTGCTGCCCGCCGCCGTCACCGGCTTGCCGGGCTCGGCCAGCCGCACCTCCAACACGCCAGGTGCGTCGCCGAGTTCCACGCCATCCAGCGAGTCGAGCGTGCCCGAGGTCTCCGGCACGAGGAAGCCGATGGCGGCGCTGCGCAGCCCGGTGTCGCCGCCCCTCAGGTCCGGCTCGCTGCCGAGGGAGACCTCCACGAACGCCGCGGCCAGGTCGATGCCGGTCACATGACGGACCAGCTCGGTGATGCGGTTCCCGGCGGGCCGAGGATTGACCTCGACCACGCGCGGACCGGCGGAGGTCAGCTTGATCTCGGTGTGCGCCACCACGCCGTCGGTCAGGCCGAGGGCCTTGAGCGCGGCGAGCGCGGTCCGCTCCGCGGCCTCGGTGTCGGCGGCGGAGAGGGCGGCCGGGAACATGTGCCCCGTCTCGATGAAAGCGGGTGCCCCTGCGATGCTCTTGTCGGTCACACCCACCACGTGGACCGCGCCCGCGTGCGACACCGTCTCCACACTCACCTCGGGGCCGTCCAGCAGTTCCTCCAGCAGGACGACGGGGGCGCGCCGCTGTCCGCGCGCGTTGACCGGGAAGTCGGTCAGCATCCGTACGGCGGCGGCGAGTTGCTCCTCGTCGTCCACGCGCCGCACGTACATGCCCGCGCACAGGTCGACCGGCTTGACGACCAACGGGTAGCCGATCTCCCGAGCCGCCCGCGCGAGGTCGGCCCGCTCCTCGTGCACGGCGAAGCGCGGCCCGGGTACCCCGGCGTCGGCCAGGACCCGCCGGGTGGCGTCCTTGCGGCAGGCGTCCTCGACCGCCCGCGGGCTGGGGCCCGGCAGGCCCAGCCGTGCGGCGATCCGGGCCACGGTCGGCAGGTAGTAGTCGCAGGACGTGATCACGCCGTCGAAGCGCAGCACCTGGTGCAGCCGCTCGACCTGCGGGAGCAGGGTGTCGATGTCGTTCGTGTCGGCGGTGAGCACGTTGCGGGCGCCGAGCAGTGGGTGCGTCGCCCCTTCAGGGGCCGTGCGGAGGTAGTGGTGCAGGTCGCGGGTGAGGAACGTGAACTCGTGCCCACCCTCGCGGATCGCCCGTGGCAGGAGCCTGCTCATCGACCCGACCCAGCTCTCGACCATCAGCAGATGAGCCACAACTCCCCTTTTCGTGACCGTGGTTCAGGTGTCAAGGCAGCCCGGAGAGCCCTCGGGAGGGAGGGGGCGGGCTGACGCACGGCACACGCTAGCGATAATCATTTTCATTTACCAGCCCCTTTGTCGGGTCGCCGAGAAGCGGCGCTTCACTCCGTCGCTTCGCCCTGGCGCCTCGCCCCGACGGCTCGTCCCGACACCTCGCTTCGCTGTCTCCCCGCGCGCCCGCGCGCCCGCGCGGCTCCGGGTCGCGGCTCGCGGCCGGGTTCCCGCCGCTCGACGCGCACTCGACTGCAACGAGTATCGCAATTGCTAAATTTCGCAATTGATTAGATGCTGTGCTGGCTGCGTGCGTGTCACTCCGATCCGGTATCCGCGGGCGCGGCACGGATGTGACTGGTGTGTGTGCTGTATCCGCCCCTCGGGGCGGGGTCTTCGAAGGGGAAGTCGAGGAGCCGTGCCCGTTCCGCTGTACCAGGCCAAGGACAAAGCCAAGGACAAAGCCAAGGACAAAGCCAAGGACAAAGCCAAGGACAAAGCCAAGGTCGAGGCCAAGGTCGAGGCCAAGGTCGAGGCCGAGGTCGCCGCGCCATGACCACGGCATCTGTCCGGGCCCGGGCCCGGGCGCGTGCCCGGATCACGTCGCTCCTGCCCACGCGTTCCGACCTCGCGGAAGCAGGCCGCGCTCCCCGCCGCGACCTGCTGGCCGGGCTCACCGTGGCCGTCGTGGCGCTGCCCCTCGCGCTCGGCTTCGGCGTCTCCTCGGGTCTCGGCGCGGAGGCGGGCCTGGCGACCGCCGTGGTCGCCGGTGCGCTCGCCGCCGTGTTCGGCGGATCGAATCTCCAGGTGTCCGGACCGACCGGCGCCATGACCGTCGTCCTCGTACCGATCGTCGGTCAGTACGGAGCGACAGGCGTGCTGACCGTCGGGGTGATGGCGGGCGTCATGCTCGTCGTCCTCGCCGCCCTGAAGGCCGGCCGGTACATGCGGTACGTGCCTGCCCCGGTCGTCGAGGGCTTCACCCTCGGCATCGCCTGTGTCATCGGCTTGCAGCAGATCCCGAACGCGCTCGGCGTACCCGAACCCGAGGGCGACCGGGTCCTCGTCGCCACCTGGCGCGCGCTCGAGGAGTTCGCGAAGCATCCGAACTGGACAGCCGTCGGTTTCGCGTTCGCCGTGGCCGCGGTCATGCTGGTCGGCGCCCGCCGACGGCCGACCGTCCCCTTCTCCATCCTCGCGGTGATCGCGGCCACGCTGGTGGCGCAGGCAGCCGGACTCGACGCGGCGAAGCCGATCGGCACCCTGCCGTCCGGACTCCCCGCCCCCACCCTGTCCTTCCTGGAACTCGGCTCGATGGGCTCCCTGCTCGCCCCGGCAGCGGCGGTCGCCGCCCTGGCCGCCCTGGAGTCTCTGCTGTCCGCGTCGGTCGCGGACGGCATGACGGTGGGGCAGGAGCACGATCCCGACCGGGAACTGTTCGGCCAAGGCCTGGCGAACATCGCCGCTCCGTTGTTCGGCGGGGTCCCCGCGACCGGCGCCATCGCACGGACCGCCGTCAACGTCCGCACCGGCGCCCGCTCCCGCCTCGCCGCCCTCACACACGCCGCGGTCCTCGCCGTGATCGTCTTCGCCGCCGCGCCCCTGGTCGCGAAAATCCCGCTGGCCGCCCTGGCCGGCGTCCTGCTGGCCACCGCGATCCGCATGGTGGAGGTCGGCTCGCTCAGGGCGATGGCGAAGGCCACCCGCTCCGACGGGCTGATCCTCGTCCTGACGGCCGTCGCCACGCTCGCCCTCGACCTCGTCCACGCCGTCGTCATCGGCTCGGCGGCGGCCGGTGTCCTCGCCCTGAGCGCCGTGGCCAAACAGGCCCGCCTCGACCAAGTGCCCCTGGACCAGGGCGACCACAGCGCCGAGGAACACGCGCTGCTCGCCGAGCACATCGTCGCCTACCGCATCGACGGCCCCCTGTTCTTCGCCGCAGCCCACCGCTTCCTGCTGGAGCTGACCGAGGTCGCCGATGTCCGCGTCGTCATCCTGCGCATGTCCCGGGTGTCCACGATGGACGCCACCGGTGCCCTCGTCCTGAAGGACGCCGTGGACAAGCTCACACGACGCGGCATCGTCGTCATGACCTCCGGAATCCGCCCCGGCCACCGCCAAGTCCTCGCATCGGTGGGCGCGCTGGACCTGCTTCGCCTGGAGGGCCGGGAGCACGACAGCACCCCCGAGGCGATCCGGGCCGCCCGCGACCACCTCCACCTGGCGGGCCTCCTGCCCGCCGCCCCCGCACACACGCCGCATACAGCGCGCCCGAAGACGACCGACACCAGTGAGGAACCCGTCCGATGAGCACCACTCCCGCCACCGCGCGCATGGTCGAGCTCTCCGGCGCGGAAGCGCTGTGGCTGGTGGAGGGCAGCAGACTCGGGCGGCTGGTGCTCGTCCAGCGCGAGTTGGCCGTCGTCCGGCCCGCCGGTCATGCACTGGAGTACGGGCGGCTGGTGGTGCGCACCCCGGTGCAGGGGGCTGCCGTGCCGACGACGGCGACCTACCAGGTGGACGAGGTCCGCGAGGCGAGTGGCACCGGCTGGACGGTGAACGTGACCGGTCCCGCCGACATCGTCACCGACCCGCACGAGGTCGCCCACCACCGTCGTACGCTCACCGGCTGGACGCACGGCCCGCACGACACGATCCTGCGCATCCAGCCCCGGACGGTCACCGGATTCCGCCTCACCGGCCGGGCGGACAGCTGATGTCTCCGCAGCCGGCGGCGCTGCCCCACCGACACGTGCTCACCCTCCCCAGCCTGCCGGCGGCCGTCCGCGTCGCACGCCAGACCGCCGAACAGACCCTGGTCGAATGGGGGATCGGCCTGCGCCATCCCACGGTGGACCCGGCTCTGCTGATCCTCAGCGAACTGGTCGCCAACAGCGTGCGGCACGCCGCCTTGCTCTCCCCGGAGGTCACCGTGGTCTACGCGGCCGGTCCGGACTGCCTGGCCTTCGCCGTCCACGACCGCCACCCCCACCAGCCGCCGCTGTCCACCTCCGTCACAGGCGGGGACGCCGGAGGCCTGAGCACCGTCATGGAGCTCGTGCTCGGCCTCGGCGGCACCGCCAGGGTCCGCGGAGACGCTGACGGCAAGGGCAAGAGCATATGGATCACCCTCCCCCTCTGAACCGGACCGGTCATCGCGGACCTGTAGGGCTGTTGTCCCTCGGTCGAGCAGCCGCGCCGCCCGCACCGCCGACGGCCCACCGCCACCACTCCGGACGTCCCCGTCCGCACCGGCCGCGCCACGGCCCTCCACGCACACTGCGCGGGGACAGACCGAATTGCCAACGTCGGCAATTCAATAGATCCTCAGGTCAGCAAGGATGTATCCGGGCTGCGCGGTGCCTATTCGGTACCGCCGGTGGCACACGCGAGGATGGGCCCATGCGTGTGACGAGTAGGTGGATGAGATGTACCCACGTCCGGCCGGTGCGGCCGTGCCGCAGTGTCGGAGAGGGGACGGCCCGGTGAGTACGCCGCTCTACCAGCTCAAGGCCGAGTTCTTCAAGACGCTCGGGCACCCCGCGCGTATCCGTGTGCTGGAACTCCTCAGCGAGCGCGAGTACGCGGTCGCCGAGATGCTGCCGGAAGTCGGCATCGAGGCCGCGCACTTGTCCCAGCAGCTGGCCGTGCTGCGCCGGGCGAACCTGGTCGTGACCCGCAAGGTCGGCTCGACCGTGTACTACTCGCTCACCAGCCCGCACGTGGCCGAACTGCTCAAGGTCGCACGGACCATCCTGTCGGGCGTGCTGGCCGGACAGGCCGAACTGCTCGCCGACCTGCAGGACCCGCGGGGGAGGGGCAAGCCGCCCTCGTAGCGACGACTCCTGACCGGCGGGGGCCGTCTCCCGAGGCGGTGACAGTGCTCCGCGGTGCCGGGCGAGGGCCACGAGATGGGCCCCACGTCGGCGCTGCCGGAGGGGGAGTTGCGTGAGCGCGGTGAGGTCGTGATCTCCCGCAACGGCGATCACTCAAGGCAGTTCCTCCTGGCGCGCGGGTCACTTGTGCGCATGCTCACCCAGGTAGAAGAGCAGCCACACGAACCCGGCGAACAGGTGCGTGCCGAAGATGTAGAAACCGGCTCGGATGGCGACCCCGCGCTCGATCCACCGCTCCCTGTCCTTGGCGACAGCCCCGGTCGTCCCCATGGACGGCTCGCCGGGGGAGCCGACGGTCTGTTCGGGCCCTTCATAGCTCACAGCACTGCCTCCTCGCCTTTCACCTGATGTCCCTGTCCGATGGATGTCTGCGCGGCTACGACCGAACGCTGAAACCGCACCCGGACGACCTTGCCGTCATGGCGGACAGGGGCGCTGCGCTGACGTCACCCGCGGAGCAAGTGGCCGACTCGCGCGCCCGATGCCGATGCCGATACCGCTCACCGCATAGGCTCCGCCGCGCGCAGCTCGTCCAGCAGGTCCTGCCGACTGCTCACCAAGGTCGTCAGAATCCGCCGCGCGGCGGCGAGCAACTCGGCCACATCGCCCCCGGCCAGCTCGTAGATGACCGTCGACCCGGTGCGGGTGGCGGTGACGATCCCGGAACGACGCAACACCGCCAGCTGCTGCGACAGGTTCGACGGCTCGACCTCGATCGCCGCCAGCAGGTCGCGCACCGGCTTCGGCCCGTCCTGCAGCAGCTCCAGCACCCGGATGCGCACCGGGTGACCGAGCATCCGGAAGAACTCGGCCTTCGCCTCGTACAACGGAACCGGCATCCCCATCACCCTTCCTCTGTCGCGTCCGCACCGGCATCGATGCCGTGCCGCAGCGCCACCCTCAACGCGTCGTCCAACTCGTCCTCCGCCACGGCCACTTCGTAGGGGTCGCCGGCCTCCAGAGCCGTCGACAACGCGGCCCGCGCCGCCCGCACCCGCTCCAGCACGGCATCGACGAAACCGCCCACCCGGGACCAGCCCCCTATGCTCTGCCTGGCATGGCAACTGACAAATTGAAGAACTCTTCAATTGTAGGGGACGACCCTCCGCCCGAACGCTTCTGATCGGAGCGGTGAGATCGCCCCGGCGCATGCTGAGAACGGCGTAGGACCCCGGCTGATGTTCACCTGCCCGGAGGGGACCGCAACCTGCCGGCTCCGAGGCCGGTCGAGTCCTCATGCCCGAGTCAAGCCGTCGGGGCCGCCGGTGTCACAGATCAAGCATCGTCTCGTCAGCTGATCGCGCAGCCCGTACGGCAGCGCACCGGAACCGATGGGCAGGTGTGACCAGTTCACCCGGGATCGGATCGATGCCGCGCACCCGAACTGCCACGACATCGATCACGACGGGGGAGTGAGCAGGCTTGATCGGGATCAGCCGCCACCGGAAAGGGTGCGGAACATCTTTGGCCGGTAGGTCTGTCATGGCCAAATGGACCCAGCGGTCGTAGACGGTGGGATAGACGCGCACGTCAGCACCGCACAGGCGACAAGTCGGCGGCTCCACAAAGGTCACATCATCGGGGTCGAACACAGGCCGAGGCGGCGCCGTGGCGCCTTCCTGCTCCGCCATTTCGTTGGCGAGCCGATTCCAGCAGTCGTCGCACAACACGGCCATGAGATCGATGCGGCCTCGGCTACGGACCGTCGGTCCGGCCTCCCCGCAGCGCTGGCGTAAGTGTTCGTCGCGATCGCCACTAGCCCCCATGTGTTCGAGTGTGACCGTGTCTGAGCAAATCGCAGTAGAGCTCGATTTGGCCTTATTTGGGGATCAGAGGCATGGAGGTTCGCCCAGGCACGCGCCGACGGGCTCGACCAAGGCGGACCCGCTCCACCAAGGCGGACCCGCTCGACCAAGGCCGACCCGCTCGACCAAGGCGGACCCGCTCAGACGCTGGCCCTCAAAAAATACGTGGGCTCGCCGATCTCCGATTCAGTACGCTCCGCGTGGCCATGTGTCGTTCAGCGGCCCAGGACGTCGTACGCGGGTTCGCCCGATGCGGAAACCCCGGTTCGAATCCGGGCCATGGTCACCCTCGGCACGCCCACGGCCACGCGCACGCCCACTCCCCGCCCGGGCCGCGCCCCCTCCGTTCCGGTGTGCGGGCGTGCGTCGGCGGCGGCAGCGCCGAGCGGGTCGAAGGTACGGGCGCGGGCGCAGCCAGAGCCGGGAAGCGCGTCCAGCGGCGCGGCGCAGCCGGGTGCCTTGAGTCGGTGCGTGTGGGGGCGCGGGATGTTCGCCCCCACACGCACGCCCAGCTCCGCTCGGCCCCGTCTCGGTTACGGCATGCAGGCGCGACGCTCTGTCCGCAGGCTAGGTGGCGCTCGGCACGACGGTCTCCGGGAGCCCTCCGGTGTCCACGCCGTGCACCTGGGACAGTTCATGTTTGAGGGCGGCGAGTTCGGCGCCCCCGGCCATGTGGTTGGTGAGTTCTTCGAGTCCGACCTCGCTGCGGGCGGCGGAGAGTTCGAGGGTGCCCAGGCGCAGCACGCTGAAGTGGTCGCCGACCATGTAGGCGTGGTGCGGGTTGTGGGTGATGAAGATGACGCCGAGGCCGCGGTCGCGGGCGGCGGCGATGTACTTCAGCACCACCCCCGACTGCTTCACGCCCAGCGCGGCCGTCGGCTCGTCCAGGATCAGCACCCGGGCGCCGAAGTAGACGGCACGGGCGATGGCGACGCACTGGCGCTGGCCGCCCGACAGCGTCCCGATCGGCTGCTCCAGGTCGTCCAGGACGATGCCCATGTTCCGCAGCTCGCGATCCGCGGTCGCCTTCATGCCCTCGATGTCCAGACGCCGCAGCGGCCACGGCCCCTTCGTCATCTCCGAGCCGAGGAAGAAGTTCCGCCACACCGGCATCAGCGGCACCACCGCCAGGTCCTGATAGACCGTCGCGATGCCCTTGTCCAACGCCTCACGCGGCGTGGAGAACTTCACCGGCTCGCCGTCGATGAGGAACTCGCCCTCGGTGTGCTGATGCAACCCGGAGATGATCTTGATGAGGGTGGACTTTCCGGCGCCGTTGTCGCCGAGTACGCAGGTCACCCGGCTGGGGCGCACCTGGAGGCTGACTCCGTGCAGCGCGCGGATGTTGCCGTAGGACTTGCCGGTGGCGCGCAGTTCGACGATCGCGTCGCCGGCCCTGCCCGCGTGGTCGGTGGCGTCGAGGGTGGTGGTTCGGGTGGTGGTCATGGGGTGGTTCACCTCCGGGTCGCCGTGCGGCTGACCCACAGATTGATGAGCGTGGCGCCGAGGAGCATCACGCCGAGGAAGGCCTTGAACCAGTCGGGGTTCCATCCGGCGTAGACGATGCCCTGCTGGACCATGCCGAACATGAAGGCGCCGAAGACCGGGCCGATGGCGGAGCCGGAGCCGCCTGTCAGCAGGCAGCCGCCGATGACCGCCGCGGCGATGTAGATCAGCTCCTGGCCGACGCCTTCGCCGGACTGGACGGTGTTGAACGAGAAGAGCTGGTGCATGCCGACGAACCAGGCGCCGAATCCCACGAGCATGAACAGCGAGATCTTGGTGAAGGTGACCGGGACGCCCACGGCTCGCGCGGATTCCTTGTTCCCGCCGACGGCGAAGATCCAGTTGCCGTACCTGGTGCGCAGCAGCACCCAGGTGGCCAGGGCGGCGAAGACCAGCCACCAGACGATGGTGATCTTCACCTGGACGCCGCCGATCTCGACCGACGAGGCGAAGACGTTCTTCGCCTGGGCGAAGCCGTCCATGTCGCTGATGTCGTCGGTCGCCACGTTGCCGGTGACCAGCTTGGTGACCGCGAGGTTGACGCCCTGGAGGATCAGGAAGGTGCCGAGGGTGACCAGGAAGCTGGGCAGACCGGTCTTCACCAGGAGCCAGCCGTTGAGGAGACCGATCGCCAGCGAGACCGCCAGGGCGGCGATGACACCGACCCAGATGTTCATGCTGAGCTGGTAGCTGAGCATGGCCGCGGTGAGGGCCGAGGCGATCACGGCGACGCCCGCCGAGAGGTCGAACTCCCCGCCGATCATCAGCAGGGCCACGGGCAGAGCCATGATCCCGATGGTCGACGACTGGTAGAGGACGTTGGCCATGGAGCCGGCCTCGCGGACCGGCGGCGCCGCCGCCAGGAAGAACACGTAGACCGCGGCGGCGCCGAGGAACACGCCCACGTCGGGGCGGGCCAGCAGCCGCAGGAGCAGGGGGCGCCGTGCGGTGCGACCGTCCGTCTGCCGGGGGCCGGAGGCCGGCGGTGAGGTCACCGCCGGCGCAGCCTGCTGGGTCATGCTCATCACCGGGTGCCCTTCGCGGCGAACGCGGCGACCGCGTCGACGTTGGACTTGTCGACGAAGGCCGGCCCCGTCAGCACCGGAGCCTCCCCGCCACCGCTGTAGTTGCCGTTGTTCTTGTAGAGCCACAGGGAGTCGACGGCGAGGTAGCCCTGGAGATAGGGCTGCTGGTCGACGGCGAACTCGATCGTGCCCTTCTCGATCGCGGACACCAGGTCCTTGTTGAGGTCGAAGGTGGCGATCTTCGCCTTGGAGCCCGACTCGGACACGGACTGGACGGTGGTCAGGGCGATGGGGGCGCCGAGGGTGACGACCTGGTCGATGGACGAGTCGGTCTTGAGCTTGGCGGTGATCGTCGACTTCACCGACGGCATGTCCGTCCCGTTGACGTAGAGGACGTCGGTCGTGCCGCCGAAGGTCTTCTTCACTCCGGCGCAGCGCTCCTCCAGGTTGACGTCGCCCTGTGCCTGGATGACGCAGAGGACGTGCTTGGCCCCGGTCTGGTCGATCTTGGTGCCGAGTGCCTGTCCCGAGACCGACTCGTCCTGGCCGAAGAACGACAGCAGGTTCTGCTCCTGCCAGACCCCGAGCCCCGCGTTGAGGCCCACGACCGGGATGCCCGCCTTCTCGGCCTTGGCGACGACGTCCTTGAGGGCGTCGGGCTTGGCGAGGGTCACGGCGATGCCGTCGACCTTCTGGTCGATGGCGTTCTGCACGAGGTTGGCCTGGTCACCGGCTGTCTCGTCGTTGGAGTAGATGAGCTTGACGTTGTCCTTGGCGGCGGCTGCCTCGGCCCCCTTGCGGATGGTGTCCCAGAAGGTGTCCCCGGACGGCGCGTGGGTGATCATCGCGATGGTCATCCGGGGGGTGTCGGCCTTGCCTGCCGAGACGCCGGCCGCGGTTTGGTCGGCCTTCTTGCCGCCGGAACCGCTGGAGCAGCCGGCGATGGTCAGGGTGGCCGCCGCGGCCACGGCCACCGCGGCCGTGAGTCTGGAGCGGGAGCGAGGGCTGGGGCTGGGGCTGGTGTTGGGGGAGTGGGTGCGGCTCATGGCTGTTCAGTACCTCTTCGTACCGCTGACGGAGTCGACCATCAGCTGAGCGGGGTGAGCCCGATGCGGCGGGATGGGTGCACTGGAGAGGGGTCCCGGGATGAGGGACGGGCGTGATGCGTGATGGCTCGGTGTCGCGCATCTGGACCGGTGGCGCGTGTGAACTCGTCGTTTCGTCAGCCGGTTCACGACCGGTGGAAGGGCGCTGGAGGGGGGTGCCGGTTCGGCGACGCCTCTTAAAGCGCTTGAATAGTCGGTACTATGTGACCTGGCCAACAGCATGTCAAGACATGCTGAACAACTTCTCGGTGAGGGCATCCATGAACACCCCGGAAACCTCCGCCGAAGGCAGCGCGTACCGCGCGCGGCCCAGGCTCCAGGACGTCGCGGACCGCGTGGGCATGTCCACCGCGTCGGTGTCGCTCGTGCTCCGTGGGGTTCCGGGGCCCAGCGCCCAGACGCGAGAACGCGTCCTGGCCGCGGCGGAGCAGCTCGGCTACCAGCCGGACCGCAACGCCCAGGTGCTGGCGAGCAGGCGGAGCCGGCTGCTCGGAGTCATGATCGACATCCACAGCCCCTTCCATGCCGAACTCGTCGATCACCTGCACGCCGAGGCGGAGAAGGCGGGCTACGACCTGGTTCTGAGCACCGTCACACCCCGCCGTGACGAGCGGGCCGCGCTCCAGACCCTGCTCTCCTTCGGCAGCGAGGCCCTGATCCTGCTCGGTCCGATCGCTCCGCCCGACGCGCTGCGTGTCCTGGACGAGCGGCTGCCCACGGTCGTCGTCGGCCGACGGATCGCCGGTGATCCGCTGGACGTGGTGCGCACCGCGGACGCCGACGGCGTGGGCGGCCTCGTCGAGCATCTGGTCGCCCTGGGGCACCGCCGCATCGCGTACGTCGACGGCGGGAAAGGGGTCATCGCCACGGACCGGCGGCGCGGTTATCGCCTGGCCATGCGGCGGCAGGGGCTTGCCGAGCACGCGCAGGTCGTCGCGGGGGACACGACGGAGAAGTCGGGCGAAGCGGCGGCCCGTCGGCTGGCGCAGCAGGACATACTGCCCACGGCCGTGCTGGCCTACAACGACCCTTGCGCGGTCGGGGTGCTCACCGAGCTCACCCGCCTCGGCCTCTCCGTTCCCCGCGACATCTCCGTGGCCGGCTACGACAACGCCGCCATTTCCCAGCTCGGCTGCTTCGACCTGACCACGGTCAGCCAGAGCCCCGCCGAGCAGGCCGGCCGCGCGGTCGAGATCGCCGTCGAACGTCTCGACGGCAGCCGCACGATGCCGCGCGAAGTGATTCTGCCCCCGCGTCTGGTGATCCGCGGTTCCACGGCAGAGGTCTCCGGCGCGCCCGGTTCGCGCTGACGGACACCCGTGTGGCCCAGCCCCGGGGCGGGACACGGCCGGTTGGCCGGTTGGTCCTCCGGGTGCGGTGGCGGCGTAGGCCTGGTGCCTGACTGGCTGTTCCGGGCGGGTGGCGGCCTGCTGATGGACAGGTGTCGCGCCCGCCCGGCCCGTGGGGTGGGCGGGGTCCGCGCCTTGGGGTTGCTCGGACTGGAGACCCCGTGTGACGTGGTGCGATGCCTCGCTTGGGACTGGGGCGGCGGTGTCGTGCCCGCCGAGGAAACCCCGGCTTAACAACCTATTGACATGACATTTGGATGGCTGCATCGTAGTGCCCATCGAATTTAAAGCGCTCTAAATGCCGTGAGTCTGTCCGTCGGACTGCCACGCGCGACCTGGTGAAGGACGAACCCATGGCAATGGCGCCACGCCTCTCACAGCCCGGACAACGGGGCCCTGACCTGGACGGCACGGCCCCCGCGAAACACGTCGACCGCCGGCTGCGGCTCATCACGCTGATCGCCACCTTCGGTGGCCTGCTCTTCGGCTACGACACCGGAGTCATCTCCGGCGCACTGCCCTTCATGTCCCTGTCCCACGACGAAGGCGGACTCGGCCTCACCCCGCTCACCGAGGGAGTGGTCGCCTCCTCGCTGGTCCTCGGCGCGGCCTTCGGAGCCCTCCTCGGCGGCCGGCTCGCCGATCACTACGGACGCCGCCGCACCATTTCCGCACTGGCCGTCCTGTTCTTCGTCGGCGCCCTGGGCACCGCCCTGGCCCCAGGCCTCACGGTGATGGTGCTCTTCCGGGTCCTGCTCGGTCTCGCGGTCGGCGGGGCGTCCGCCACCGTGCCGGTGTTCCTCGCCGAACTCGCCCCGGCCGAACGGCGCGGACGGCTGGTCACCCAGAACGAACTCATGATCGTCACCGGCCAGTTGTGCGCCTACACCTCCAACGCCGTCATCGCCGAGACCATCGGCGAAGCGGGCATCTGGCGCTGGATGCTCGCCATCGCGACCGTCCCCGCCGTCCTGCTGTGGATCGGCATGCTGTTCGTGCCCGAGTCGCCCCGCTGGCTAGCCGCACACGGACGGACCGACGAGGCAGCCGAAACCCTCCGCCAGGTTCGCGCCCCGGGCACCGTCGACGCCGAACTCGCCGAGATCGAGCACCGCGTGGCCGCCGACGCGAGCGAACCCCGAGCCGGCTGGAACGATCTGCGCACCCCCTGGATCCGCCGCATCGTGATCGTGGGACTCGGCCTGGCGGGGCTCTCCCAGCTCACCGGCGTCAACTCGATCATGTACTTCGCGCCGACGATCCTGCTGGAGACCGGGCTCGGCACCCAGGCGGCACTCACCGCCACCATCGCCAACGGAGTGGTCGCCGTCATCGCCGTCTCCTGCGGCATCTGGCTGCTCGGCCGCCACGGACGCCGGCAGATGCTCCTGGTGGGCCAGATCGGTGTCACCGTCTCCCTCGCCCTGATCGCGGCAGCGTTCCTCCTGCTGCCCCAGTCGCCGCTGCGCAGCTACCTGGTGCTCGCCTTCATGCTGACGTTCCTCGCCTTCATGCAGTGCTGCATCGCGACCGTGTTCTGGCTGATGCTCTCCGAGATCTTCCCGCTCAGGCTGCGCGGCTTCGCGATGGGTGTGTCCGTGTTCGGCACCTGGACGGCCAACTTCGCGGTCACCCTGCTCTTCCCGCCGCTGATCTCCACGATCGGCGGAGCCACCTTCCTGATCTTCGCCGCGATCAACGTCGCGTCCTTCGTCTTCTACGTCCGCATGGTCCCCGAGACCCGCGGGCGCTCCATGGAAGCCATCGAGGACTCCTTCCGAGCCCAGTCCGCCGCCTGACCCTCCTCTCCCTCTCCCTCCCTCTCTCTTCCCCTTCCCCTCCCCTCCTCTTCAGCTAAGGACCGATCATGACCTCGTCCCAGAAGCCGATCTCCGTCGCCGTCATCGGCGCGGGCATGGCGGGCCGCAGCCACGCCGCCGGATACCGCAACGCCAACACCGTCTTCGGCGCCGGTCTGCCGCCCGTACGCCTGGCCGCCGTCGCCGACGCCAACACGGAACTCGCCGCGGACGCCGCCCGCCGCTACGGATTCGAGAAGGCCCTGCCCAGCTGGGAGGCCGTCGCCGAGGACCCGACGATCGACGCCGTCAGCATCGTCGTGGGCAACGCCCTGCACCGTCCGATAGCCGAAGCGCTGGTCGCCGCGGGCAAGCACGTCCTGTGCGAGAAGCCGCTGGCCGGTTCCCTGGACGACGCCCGTGCCATGGCCGAGCTGGAGCGGGGCACCGACCTCGTCACCGCCGTCGGCTACACCTTCCGCCGCTCTCCGGGCATCGCCGCCATCCGCCGGCACGTCGAACGCGGTGAGCTCGGCGACCTCACCCTGTTCAGCGGCCGGTACTGGTGCGACTACGCCACCGACCCCAACGGGCCGCTGAGCTGGCGCTTCAAGGGCGGCGCGGGCTCCGGCGCGCTCGGTGACGTCGGCTCGCACATCATCGACGCCGCCGAGTACGTGGCCGGGCCCATCGTCTCCGTCTCCGGCGCCAGTCTGTCCACGCAGATCACCAAGCGCCCGCTGCCTCTCGGCGCCGTCGTCGGCCACAACGCCGCCCCCGTCTCGGACGAGTTCGGCGAGGTCGAGAACGAGGACACCGCCACCTTCACCGCCCGCTTCGAGTCCGGCCTCGTCGGCACCTTCTCGCTGACCCGCACCGGATTCGGTCTGCCCAACGGCCTCGCCTTCGACGTCCTGGGCGTCGGTGGACGGGCCGCGTTCGACCAGCACCGCCCCGCCGAGTACCTCTTCGACGACGCCCAGCCCGACGCCCGTACCCGCGGTGCCCGCCAGGTCATCGCCGGCCCCCAGATGCCGTACTTCGCGGGCGGCGTCCCGATGGAGGCCCCCGGTGTCGGCGCCAGCAACGGCGACAACTTCACCTACCAGGCACGGGCCTTCCTCGACCAGGTGGCCGGCTCCGCCGACGCGCTGCCCGCCTGCGCCACCTTCGCCGACGCGCTGCGCACCATGGAGATCATCCAGGCCGTCGTGGACTCCTCGCGCAACGACGGGGCCGTCGTCGCGGTGCCGCCCGTCGCCTGAGCCCACAGCCCGTCGCATCCCGGGCCGGGTGTGTCGCATCACCGGCGGCTCGCCGGTCCCGGCGGACGGGTACCGGACCATCGCCCCGCACTGCCCGCACTGCTTGTACTCCCCGCACTGCTTGTACTCCCCGTTCCCTTCCCGGAGTTCTCCCATGAAGCTCGCTCTGGATCCCCAGATGTTCTACAGCACCCACTCGGTGCTCGACCTGCCCGATGTGGTCGCCCGGGCCGGCTACTCCTGGATGGAGCTGTCGCCCAAGGACGACTTCATTCCGTTCTTCCGGTACCCGCGCGCCGATGACGCCACCGTGGCGGCGCTGCGCAAGCGCGCCGCCGACGCGGGCGTCGGCATCGCCTCCGTCCTGCCCGTGCTGCGCTGGTCGGGGCCGGGGGAGGAGGAGCGGCAGGCCGCCGTCCGCGCATGGCGGCGGGCCATCCAGATCACGGCCGACCTCGGCGTGGACACCATGAACTCCGAGTTCAACGGCCGCCCCGAAGCAGCCGAGTTCGCCGAGAGCCAGTTCCTGCGCTCGATGGAGGAACTCGTCCCCGACTTCGAACGCGAAGGCATCAAGCTAGTCCTGGAACCGCACCCCGACGACTTCATCGAGGACGGGCACGCGGCCGTCGACATGGTCCGCGGCCTGAACCGGGACTGGATCTCCTTCCTGTACTGCACGCCGCACACCTTCCACCAGGGCAACGACCCGGCGGGCATCATCGCCGCCGCCGGTGACAAGGTCACCTACGTCCACCTCGCGGACACCCTCGACCACACCGCGTCCAACGGCCTGCGGTACATCGTGAACCCGCCGGGCTCCACCGTCCGCGTGCACCAGCACAGCGAGATGGGCCGCGGCGAGGTCGACTTCGACGCCGTGTTCGCCGCGCTCGCCGGCGCCGGGTTCGACGGCGTGGTCTCCTCCTGCGTCTTCGGCTGGGAGGAGCACGCCGAGGAGATCAGCGTGCGTCAGCGTGAGAAGGCGAGCGCGCTCATCGAGAAGCACTTCGGCACCGGGGTCCTCACTCCGCGCTGACACCGCCCGCCGTACGGACGGCCCGCGCGCCTCCGCACTCCCCACCCGCCTCCGCACTCCCCGCACACCCTCCCCGAGAACGAGAGAAGCACGCAATGAAGCTGGGACTCTACAACGCGATCCTGCACGACCGCCCGCTGCCCGAGGCGATCAAAGTCATCGCCGACCTCGGCCTGACCGGCATCGAGCTGAACACGGGCGGCTTCCTGCCCGCCGTCCACGTGCCGACCTTCGACGACATCCTCGTCAGCGACACCGCGAGGGACGACTTCCTCGGTCTGTTCGAGGGCACCGGCGTCTCCATCGCCGGTCTCAACGCCAACGGCAACCCGCTGCACCCCAATCCCGTCATAGGGCAGAAGCACGCCGAGGACATCCGCCGCTCCATCAGGCTCGCCGAGCGCCTGGGCCAGCACCGCCTCGTCACCATGTCCGGCCTGCCCGGGGGAGAAACCGGCGCGACCCGCCCCAACTGGATCGTCAACGCCTGGAACTCCGCCGCACTCGACGTCCTCGACCACCAGTGGAAGATCACCGCCGACTTCTGGCGCGAGACCGACCGCCTCGCCGCCGACCACGACGTCAAGGTCGCCCTCGAACTCCATCCGCAGAACATCGTGTTCAACACGGCCACCGTGCACCAGCTCATCGAACTGACCGGTGCCACGCACGTCGGCGTCGAACTCGACGCCTCCCACCTGTTCTGGCAGCAGATGGACCCTGTCCAGGTCGTACGGCACCTCGGCGAGCTGGTCTTCCACGCCGCGGCCAAGGACGTCCGGATCAACCCCGCGTACGCGGCGCTCAACGGAGTCCTCGACAACAGCTTCCGCCGCCTGTCGGCCGATGAACCGCGCGTCAACCTCGGCGGCGACGAGTGGGCCAACGAATGGCCCCAGCAGTCCGCCTGGGACTTCGTGGCGCTCGGCAAGGGCCACGACGTCGCGTACTGGACCGAGTTCCTGCGCGCCCTGCACGAGGTCGACCCCGACATGCTCGTCAACATCGAGCACGAGGACACCGAACTCGGCCCCGTCGAGGGCGTATCCGTTGCCGCTGACGTACTCAAGGCCGCCGACGCCGCACTCCAGAGCTCCCTCACGTCATGATCGCCTGGGCCAACTACCCCTACCGGGGGCAGGTCGTGCTCGTCACCGGAGCGGGCACCGGAATCGGCCGGGCCACCGCGCGCGCCTACCTGGAGCAAGGAGCGCAGGTCGCCGTGCTCGGCCGCAGGCCGGAACCGCTGCGCGAGACCGTGGCCGGCTTCGACCCGGATCAGTACCTCCTGCTGGAGGTCGACGTGACCGACGGCGCCCGGCTGGAGACGGCCATCGCCGCGGTCGTGGAACGCTTCGGCCGTATCGACGTCGTCGTCGCCAACGCCGGCACCTGCGAACCGAGCGTCATCGACACCTTCGACGACGCCGCCTGGGAGCGACTGCGGTCGGTGAACCTCGACTCGGTCATCCAGCTCGCGCGCCTCGTGGTGCCCCATCTCCGTTTCACCCGAGGCAACTTCCTCGCCGTCTCCTCCGTCTCCGGGATGCGCGGCGACTGGAAGCAGTTCGCCTACAACGCCACCAAGGCGGCCGTCAACGGATTCGTGCAGAGCCTGGCCCTCGACCTCGGCCAGGACGGCATACGCGTCAACGCGATCGCCCCCGCCTTCACGGAAACCCGCCTCACCCAGGCCCGACTCGACGACCCGGTCTTCTCGGAGCGGCTCCAGGACCGCCTGGCGCTGGACCGCGTCGCCCAACCCGAGGACATCGCACGCGCGGCCCTCTTCCTCACCAGCCCCGACGCCGGATACATCACCGGAGCGGTCATCCCGGTCGACGGCGGGACGACGGCCTCGACGGGAGCTCCTCGCGCGGTCTAGGAACCTTACGGCGCCGAACTCGCGCCGACGCGAGCGCTGACGCCGGGGCGCGAGGCACATGTCACCGCGGTGGGGCGGGAGGTCACGGGCTTCCCGCCCCACCGCGGCTGGTGTGTCAGGGGGTGGCTTGGTTGCCGCCGTTGTTGAGCCATGCGCGGGTGGAACGGTCGGTGGCCTCGACGACGAGGTGGTCGTCGAGGCCGTCGCCGTCGCCGTCGACTTGCCCGGGTGAGCGGCGACCTCCGCGTTCTCCCACCGGATCGCCGCGACCGTGTGGCGGACATCTCGGCCCCGAAGACGGCCCTGACCGCCGACAGTGCGAGGTGGCCCGGTTGTCAACTCCCATGAGGTGCAGGCTGGTTAAGTGAAGGTGATCGTCGCGAAGCGCCGTTTGCTCCGGAGCACGGCACGCCGAAGCCGACAGGCGCGGGATCGGTCCTGCGTCGTCCGTCGGGCATACGACCGGTCGGTGTGCCTAGCTACCTGACGCGCCGGAACTCCGCTCGGCGGCTGTTCCGCGCCCGGCCGTGACCGGTGTGCGGGGTGTGGCCGGGGTGCCGGGGCCACGCAGAACCCTTGGTGCGGCGCCCAGTTCGCGTCGGCAGGCCTTGTTGAAGGCCTGGAGGTCGGGGATTCCGACCGACGCGGCGATCGCGGGGATGGACAGGGTGGAGGCGCTCAGGAGGTGGCGCGCGCGTTGCATCCTGCGCTTGCGGATGTGGGCGACGACCGTGTTCCCGGTCTCGCTGCGGAAAAGCCGGGTGAGATGGTTGTGGGACACGCCGACGGTACGGGCGATGTCGGGCACCACCAGCGAGGTCGCCAGGTGCGCCTCGATGTGGGCGATCGCCGCCGCCACCGCCGGGTGGCGGTCCCTGTCGGGGGCCGGGGCCAGGGCGGTGATCCGCCACAGGGCCGTCCAGATCTCGGCGCGGGTGTGATCGGGCCTGCTGGGAAACGCGGCGATGGCCCGCGACAGCAGGTCTGCCAGGAGGGGGAAGTCCGGGCCGGTGTCCTGGATGACGGGGATCCTGTGGGGTACGCCGGCCGCTTCGATGAGCAGGTGGGCGTAGAGATGCTCGGAGCGGCCTTGGTAGCGGTAGTGCACCGTCGCGCCCGGCGGCACCAGGCTGACCCTGCCGGGCCTGACGAGGTGGGTCGTGCCCTCGACGGTCAGTTCGGCGTCGTACCGGTAGAGGTGCAGTTGCCACAGCCGGGGGAGCCTGAAGACGTCGGTCGGTGAGACGACCCCGTGCACCCCGACGCCCATGTTGACGACGACGGGAGGCCGGCCGAGAGGGACCTCCGTCTCACGCATGGTGAGAAATTACCAGCAGTGGTGATCGCAGCCAATGCCGCACGGCCCCGCCCGGCTCCTACGTTGGGGCACGTGACCGATACCAAACTCCTGAGTTCTGTGCAGATGGCGCACTTCGTGTCGCACGGTTCGCTGCGGCTCGACGCGGTGGTGCCGCCCGAACTGAACGCCGTGGGAATCGAGACGCTGAGCCAAGGCGTCCCCGACGTCCCCTACGGCAGCACTGTGCCGAGCGCCTATCCGGCGGGGTCGTTCGCCCGGCGGCTGCTGGAGATCCCCGAAGTGGCCGGAGCGCTGCGAAGCCTCGTCGGACCGGACCCTCACGTCGATCACCACGCCGTCCACATCCGGGAGCCCCGCGAGGGGCAGGCCCAGCCCCTGCACGGCGACGCGATCATCGACGTCCGCACCGACGCCTTCGACGTCCAGCTCATGTACTACCCGCAGGACGTCACGCTCGACATGGGCGGAACGCTCAGCGTGCCGGGCAGCCATCTGCGTCGTACGAACGAGTCCGACACCGGCCGCTACCAGAATCTGCGGGGGCAGAGCCGGCTCGTGTGCCCCGCCGGCACCGTGGTGTTTCTGCACCATGGCCTGTGGCATGGCGGGCGGCGCAACGACAGCGATGTGGTGCGCTACATGTTCAAGATCCGGTTCAATCCCACGGTCCGCCAGCTCGGGCTCTGGGACATGTCCGACCTGGACGATCCCCGCGTACGCGCGGAACTCTCGACATCCTTCCCCTGGTACGAGCAGGCCACCGGGCGCCTGGAGGTCTACAACCGCGTCCTGCTGTGGCGCGCCCTCACCGGGGACGACTCGTTCGATCTCGACCACTGGGTGTCCCGCGTCTCCAACCGCCCCGCAGGGAGGGCCGCATGAGCGTGCGTCAGCAGGTACTGGTGCTCTACCTCAACAACTCGGCCCTGGACTCGGAGGTCGTGGGCTGGTCCGTCTACGACGGCACGGGGAGCACGTCCCCCACGACGGGCGACAGCGACGAACCGCCGTACAAGTCCGGCGTGCACGCGCTGGAGGACGGCTGGCGCCTCTTCCAGGCGGCCCAGCTCATCCCGCCGTATCCGGGGCACGAGTACGACGTCTCCTTCCTCAAGCACGAGTTCTTCTTCGAGAAGCTCATCGACACGAGGGCTGGCTGACACTCCGGAACCAGGGTGACCGGTCACCGCCGCGTGGTGTTCACGGCTCAGGGAGAGGACGACACCACGCGTCTTCCTGAGTCCGCGGAGGCCGGACACCTCGCAGGTCGATGGCTCGGTCGGGAAGACGACTTCCGCTCACGGGGCGGGCTTTCGCGGACGGTGTCGGGTCTGGAAGCCGAAGACGAGTCCTGCCAGGGCGACCAGGACCACCACCGCGATGACGCCGGGGCCTCCGCCAGGTCGTCCAGGTGTCCGCGAGGCCGTCCCAGAAGCCCCTGTCCGGAGGGCTGGCAGAGCCACCGAGCCAGAGAGAGCCGTCGGCCGCGGTGACCTGGCGGTCGAGTGAGTCCCGGGCGGACTGGGCGACATGCGGGTAACGCCTGGCCATCTCCGCCGCGTCGACCGGGGTCAGGACGACACGGCGGAGGCCTGCTCCCTCCACCGCGTACCGCTCGACGCGAGTGACCGCACCGTCGTGGCTCTCGCGCGTGATGTCGAACTCCTTGTTGCGGTAGGCGTCGAAGACGTCCTGAAGGGCGAGGCAGCGGATGGGACGACAGTCAGCGGACGGTCGACAGACCTGTAGGGCTTGATCAGGGCTGGCGAGGTATCGCGGCCAGGCCCAGTTCTGTGCGGACGGCGTTGATGAAGTCCTGCTCCGCTGACCATAGGCGTTCGAAGGCATGTGAGGGGATGTCGGCTTCTGACAGTGTTGCCCGTGCCGCAGCGACCTCACGTGCGCAGTTGACGAAAGAGACTCCAGCTCGAACGGTTTGAGGCCGCTCGGCGACCAGGCGCATGGCCGTGAATCCGGCTTCCAGAGCCTCCTTGTAGGGCCTGCCAGCTTCATTGAAGAACGGCATCAGCCGACCGGGTTCCCGAGGATGAGGGACCGCCGTGACGGATGCTTCTGGATCAAGGGCGTAGGCGACGTAACGCCGGTTGGCCGCCAGGAACTCGTTGCACGCAGACAGACGGATGTCGCGCCACTGGCGCAGGTGCTCTCGCTTCCACATGCGGTCTTGGTTGCGTAGTGAGAGCCAGCCGCCCAGCGCGACGCCGACGAGGGCCACCAGAGCAGTGAAGACGGATGTCGTCATGCTTCCTCCTGCGATGTCGCTGACTGCGATCCGTACATTCTTGGGCTAGCGACAACAGGAGCTCCACCGGGGGATATTTCGGCACGTGCTGTCGTCACGGGTTCGGTGGCAGGGTGCTCAGGTCCAGGTTGTCGGCGGGCTGGGGAGGGTGGATCTGCAGTGGCTTGTCCGCGACCCGCTCTCCTACGTGACCGATTCCGTCTCCTGCAGTCCGCGGCGGCTTGCTGACTGAGCATTCAAGGAGTGGTCGTGGCCCGTTGTTCAGCCTCCGTGAGAATTCCGGCGGGAAGGGGAAATTGCCGGTTGGCGTTCTGGCAACGGTGTCGATCCCGGCGTGAGCGTCACGGAGGGGGGGAGCCTGGCGTGCGCGGGGCAGGCGTGTGGGGCGGCGATGTCAAGTGCGCTGTCACGCGCGAAGAGTGGCCGCTCCCATTTTGGTCAGGCGAGGTCTGTCAGCTCCTTGTCTCGCCGGCTCCAGCAACTGCAACTTGCGCTCATGCCGATTACGCAGTGCGGTGCGGACGTTGTCGGCCACCCACGCGAAGCCACCCGTCCAAAAGACGATGAGAACCCACCAGAACCAGTCCACCCGCTGTCGCCTCCCCCCTGTGACGCCGTGGTCCGGCACAGAAGGCTCATCGGAAGGGTGCTCGCATTGCCGCGCAGCTCCAAGGCGATGTACGTGATGTTCAGGTGGGGAGAATCGCCTTGAGCCCGCTTTGGCTCGTATTTATCCAATAACCCCATCTGGCTGACTTGTGCCTCCTGAAGCTCACGCTCCACCAGCAGGCTGCTGCGCCATGAACGCACTCAAGCGAATCGCCGCCCTCGGTACAGCAGTTGCCGCCGTCGCCGTGGCCGCACTGGCCGCGGCTCCCACTGCCTCCGCCGACTCCGCCAACGGATGCGTGTACCCCCGCGTCTGCTTCTACCTCACCGACAGCGACTGGAACAGCGCGAGTCCCACAGCCGCGTTCCAGGACGTCACCACGTCCTACCAGACGCTCGGCTCCAGGAGCCGAGGGGCGGACTGGGTACGGAACACCCGCAACGACGACCGTGCGTACCTCCGATACATCCGCCTCAGCACCGGCGCGACCGAATACCTCTGCGTCCTGCCGAACCAGACCGCCTACTTCTCCTCGGCGTACACCGTGACCGGCATCAGGATCGACACCGCGGCCACCTGTCCCTGAGTCCACCCACGAGCGCTGGAAGAGCCCGGACCGTGTGCGCACGGCCGGGCTCGCGCCGCGAGGTCGCTCTGGCTGCGGGCTCACGGGTGCGGGGCCGAGTACCCGGGTCCTGCGCTGCGTTCCGCAGAGCAGCACACGCGCCTTGCGCCGGCGTCGCGGCAGCAGCATCGTGAAGGCGCCGGAGCACTCCGTTGCCGCACGGCAGAGCGTAGCCGTCCTACTGGAACGGAACACAGGAGCGCACCATGCCCGACTCCCCAGGTGCCGAGTTCTGGAGACATCTCAAGCCGATCGAGGACTCCCGTCGCCCGGACGCGCTGCCCGAAGTCCACCTCGCACAGGCGGCCACCGACGACGACCGCTACTACGTCCCCTTCACCGAGACCGTCGGTTCACGCCCTCTGTGGATCAACGTGAAGGACAACTCCTGGGCGGACATCCTGCGCGCCAAGGAGGCCGGACTGGTCAACCGCCACTATCACCCGCACGAGGTCTTCGCGTACACGATCTCCGGCAAGTGGGGCTATCTGGAACGCCCTTGGACGGCCCAGGCCGGAGACTTCGTCTACGAGTCGCCGGGCGAGGGCCACACGCTGGTGGCCTACAACAGCGGCGAGCCGATGAAGGTGTTCTTCATCGTCAAGGGACCGCTGATCTGGCTGGACGAGAACGGCCGGCCCGACGGCTGCTTCGACGTCCACGACTATCTCGCCCTGTGCCGCTCGCACTATGACGCCGTCGGTATAGGGGCCGACCGGGTCGACGCGTTGCTGCGGTGACCGGGCGCGCGGACGGTTGCCGCGTGGACGGTTGCCTCGTGGAAGCCGTCGACGGGCCGCGTCCATCTGCCGCGGCAGCACGTGGGTTGGCGTTCATCCGAAGGCTGTGCGTTCGCGCAGTGCGCTTCCAGCCCATGTGGGGATCCCACGATCCCATGTCGGAGGCGTAGGTGGCTCTTTGGAGTGACGCGAACCGGTGCGCGGAGCCCTAGCGTGTGTCGGATGAGAGCGGTTGGCGGTAGATGGTCCGGGCGGGGTGGCGATGCCGGGTTGGTCGTGCTGACGCTCGTTCCGGCCTTGTTGCTGCAACCGTACGCGGATCCCTCCGGGGCGGCATGGGTCTGTCTGCTGGGCTACGAGGCCGTGAGCGTGGTGGTGTTGACGTTGCGGCGACGGGTGCCGGCCACCGCTTTCGTCGTGTGTTTCGGGGCGCTCATGGTGGCGCTCGTGGCGGGCGCGGCTGTCGAGGCCAAACTGTCCCCGCTGGCGTTCCTGCCGCTCGCGGTACTGCTCCACAACATGGGCGGGCACTGCACGAGTTGGAAGCGGACAGTGCTGGCCGTGTCCGGGGCGGCAGTGCTGTTCGCGGTCGGTGTGTGGGCGAACCGGATGACGACTGATTCCGCCGAGTTCCGGGGCGGCCTGGACGTTCTCGCCGTGCTTGCCCCGATGCCTTTGGCGTGGGTGACGGGGTTCGTCGCGCGTACGCGGCAGACGCTGCTTGCCGCGGCCGAGCAGCGGGCGGCCGACGCCGGCCGGGCACGGGCCCTGGAGGCGGCTCAGGCCGCCCGGCGCGAGCGCATGCGGATCGCGGGCGAGATGCATGACGTGGTCGCGCACTCGCTCACCTCGCTCGTCATGCACGCGGAGGTACTGCGGGCCCGCGGCGGCGAGTTGCCGGACTGGGCCCGCGTCCAGGCCGACGGCCTGGCGGCGGCCGGCCGGCAGAGCAGTGGCGAGTTGCGCGACCTGCTGCGTATGCTGCGCGATCCCGCGGACGCGATCCCGCTCGACCCGGCTCCAGGGCTGGGTGCACTGGACGCGTTGCTGGACGGCCACCGTGCCGCAGGAGGAACAGTCGAAGTGTGGACGAACGTCGTACTGGACACGCTCCCGAGCCCGGTGCAGATGGCGGGATACCGCGTCATACAGGAGGCGTTGGTCAACGCTCGCCGTCATGCCCCGGGCGCGCCGGTCCGGCTCACGCTCGACCAGTCCGCCGACGAACTGCGGTGCGAGATCGTGAACGGGCACGGGACGCAGCAGGGTGCAGCCGGTGCGGGGGTCGGACTGGGCCTGATCCGTATGCGCGAACGCGTGGGTGCGCTGCGCGGAGAGCTGGAGACGGGGCCTACCGATGACGACGGCTTCCGCGTCGTGGCCACGATGCCTCTGGAGAACGCAGGTGTCTGAGCCGATCAGGGTGCTGCTGGCCGACGACAAGCCGATCGTCCGTGCCGGCCTGACGGCCATCCTGACCACGCAGACCGATCTCGCCGTGGTCGGCACCGCGAACGATGGCGAGGAAGCGGTCGAGGCCTGTGCGCGATTACGGCCGGACGTGCTGCTGATGGACATCCGCATGCCCCGCCGCGACGGACTCTGGGCGCTGGCCGAGCTGGGCCGCCGGGGACTGCTAGGGCCGGGGCGCAGCCGGGTCCTCATGCTCACGACGTTCGACCTGGACGAGTACGTGGACGAGGCGCTCGCCGCCGGAGCGTCCGGGTTTCTGCTGAAGAACAGTTCGTACGAGGAGATGACCGGGGCGGTGCGTGCTGTCGCGGCGGGCCACAGCGCCCTGAGCCCTGTGGTGACCCGGCGCATCATCGAGGGGTATCTCAACGGCCGCCCCAGTGACCAGGAGCTGGCTCGTCTGAACGAGCTCACCGACCGGGAGCGCGATGTCCTGCGGCTGATCGGGGACGGACTGAGCAACGCCGAGATCGCCGACCGGCTCGTCGTCAGCCTGCACACGGTGAAGACGCACGTCAGCCGCGTGCTCATGAAGACAGGCTGCCAGAGCCGGGCCAGGGCGGCGGTCCTGGCCCGGAACACGCTGGCCTGACCGACCGCGATCGACGAGCCGTTCAACGCACCCGCACCCTTCGAAGTCACTCCTTGGAATGACTCGGCGCCCACGGGATGCCCGCCTTCGACCGATGCCATGGGCTGCCGCCCGCTGGCTGAATGGTCCCTGTGCGCGAGCCGCACTGATGAGCGGTACAACGGGCCCCCTCTCGGGCGGTCGCCGCACTCCGCAGTTGTCCTCCATCGAAGGGAACCACCATGTTCGCCCACAGGTCGTCTCGCCGCTCCCGGATCGCGCGTGGAGCGCTCGCCCTGGGGCTGGTGACGTGCACGAGTGCCATGCTCATGGGCTGCTCCCAGCCCTCGGCGCACGCGGCCGACGCGGGGAACTCGGCGGCAACGTCGGCCGACCGGCGGTTGGCCGTCCTCGCGCAGACGGCGGCCGACACGGGCTCCTTGGGTGTCATCGTCCGCGTCGACAACGGCACGGGGACGGCCGTGGAGATCGCCCGGCAGGCCGCCTGGACGAAGGCCGATCACCGCCTCGCGGCGGGCGACCTGTTCAGGGTCGGGTCCAACACGAAGCCGCTCACCGCCACCCTCGTGCTCCAGCAGGTCGCCGACGGCAGGATCGGCCTCGACGACACGGTGGAGAAGTGGCTGCCCGGCTTGGTCGGGGGCGGCGACGACATCACCGTACGCATGCTGCTCAACCACACCAGCGGTCTGGGCGACTTCCTCCTGACACCCGAGTTCCTGGGCTCTCTGATGGGCCAGGAACAGCGCACCTGGACGCCTGAGGAGCTACTCGCCATCACTCCCGAGCAGGACCCGCCCACCGCACCCGGCGAGCACTACTCCTACAGCAACACCAACTACGAGGCCCTCGGGCTGATCCTGGAGAAGGCCACCGGCAGGAGTCTGTCGAAGCTGATCGAGGAGAAGATCACCAAGCCCCTGGGCATGAAGAACACCTACCTGGCCACGAACGCAGCCTGGCCCGCGCGCAAGCAGCACGTGACCGGCTACGAGCCGGACGCCGAGCGCCTCAAGGAGATCCTCTCCGGGGTCACGGACCTGCCCGACGGCGTCGGATTCGCCGGTCCCGAACGCCCCGACGACAACGTCGAGACGTCCGCCATCGACCCGAGCTGGTCCTGGGCGGCCGGCGGCATGGTGTCCACCGCACATGACTGGCAGAAGTTCCTCAGCGCGTTGATGTCCGGCCGACTCGTCCCCGAAGCCCAGATGAAGGAGATGCGCACGACCGTGGACGCGCCCGAGGAACGCGGGCGTTACGGACTCGGCCTGATGCAGGTGAGCACTCCCTGCGGCACCGTCTGGGGACACACCGGCGGCCTGCCCGGGTACTCCAGCGAGATCTACTCCGATGCCGACGGCCGGCGCAGCGTCGCCGTCCTGACGAGCACGAACTTCGGCATCAAGGAAGAAGCAGCCGCAGCGGCTAACAAGGACCTCACGGACGCCGCGATCTGCCAGATGCTGGGCAAGCCACAGCCCTCGGAGAGCCCGGCCGGATGACGACGGGGCCGGTTGTGTCAGGAGCGGGGGAGACCCGCTCCTGACACCACCAGCCGCTCCGAAGAGGCACACCTCAAGACGTCCGAAGGCACACACCGGAAGAGGAGTGCGGCAGGCCGGCGCTCAGGCGCGGGTGTAGCCGCCGTCGGCGAAGAGTTCGGCGCCGGTGACGAACGAGGAGGCGTCGGAGGCCAGGAAGAGGGCGGCCTCGGCGATCTCCTCGGCGTCGGCCAGCCGTCCCAGCGGCACGACGGCTTCGGCGAACTGATCGACGTCGGGTCCCGCGGCGCCGATCAGGCCGGGGGTCCGCGTGGGCCCGGGGCTGAGCACGTTGACCCGGAACCGGCGGTCGCGCGACTGGCGGGCCCAGTTGTGCACGAGGTTGCTCAACGCCGCTTTCGAGGCGCTGTAGACCTCGAGGTGCTCATTGGGCCGCAGGCTGTTGCTCGAGCCGATGACCAGGACAGAAGCGTTCTCCGTCAGAAGCGGGAGCGCCTTCTGGACGGTGAACAGGGGGCCCTTGATGTTGACGGCGAGCGTGAGGTCGACGTTCGCCTCGGTGTGGGAGCCGAGCGCGGCGTCCGCGACGACCCCCGCGTTGGCCACGAGCACGTCGATGCGCCCGGCCTCCTCGCGGACCCGCTCGTAGAGCGCGTCCAGGTCGGCCAGGACCGATACGTCGGACCGCACGCCGGTGGCCGAGGGGCCCAGGTCCTTGACTGCCGCTTCGAGGCGGCCTGTGTCCCGGCCGGTCACGAAGACCCGCGCGCCCTCCCGGACGAAGCGGTGGGCGATGGCCAGCCCGATCCCGCTGGACCCTCCGGTGACCACGGCCACCTTCTCCTTCAGCACGCCTGACATGGTGAACCCCTTCATTTCTGGAACGGATCGTCCATAACGTAAGGAGTAATGGACGATCGAGTCAAGAATGAATATCCTGGGGGCATGCCGAGACCACGCGCATTCGACGAACGTCACGTCCTGGAGCAGGCCCGGGAACAGTTCTGGGCGACCGGCTACGCCGGAACCCGGATGGACGACATCGCCCAGGCGACGGGCCTGGGCAAGGGCAGCCTGTACGGCGCGTTCGGTGACAAGGGCAAACTGTTCCACCGTGTGTTCGGAGACTGGTGCGCCGCGGTCGTCGAGGTCGCCGAAGGGCGGCTGACGGGCGGACCGGATTCCGAGGCCATGGCCCGGATCTCGGAATACGTGCACCTCATGGCCGAGAACACCGCCTCCGACACCGAGCGCCGGGGCTGTCTGCTGGCCAAGGGCGCGGCCGAGCTGGCCCAGCAGGATCCGACGGTGGCCGCACGGTCCGCCGAGACCATGACGGCACTGCTCACCCTGCTCCGGACGGAGATCAGCGCCGCCCAGCGCCACGGCGACATCGACAGCACAGCCGATCCTGAGAGCTTGGCCGCGCTGCTGCTGACCGTTGTCCGCGGTATCGAGGCGGTGGGCAAGGCCGGCCTGCCCCCTGACACCCTGCGGAACATCGCGGACACCGCACTGGCCGTCCTGCCCAGGCCTGAAGAGGGTCGCAGGTTCCTGAGGGCTGGTCTTGATCGGCGGAGCGGAACCCCATCGAGTTGAGCGTGACGTTCGGTTCCCTCTCGAGCCGTTCACCGGTGAACCGCTGCCCGTGATCGGTGCGCTTCCGCGCCGGAGCCGGTGCGGGATTTTTCGGGTGGCCAAGTCGCAGGGCTGGCGGGGAGCTTCGCGCTGCATATCCTGACAGTCATAAAGGAGGGGCGTCGCGTGATCTTCCGGTTCACGGCGAGCGATCTGTGGCTGCTGCTGGGCGCATTGGGTGGGCTGGCGCTGGCGATCACCTGCTTGGCCCTGAGTGTCCATGCACTCGTCCATGGGCGGATGCCCGGCCGTCCGTTGCAGCGGGCCGTGCGGTTTCCTCGCTTGTGGGGCGCCGGGGTGCTGCTGGCCGTATTCGCTCTTGGCCGTCACTCAACTTGGCTTCTCGCGGGCGCCGTTGGCATCGTCATCTTTGGGCACGTCGTGAAACGTGCCCGCTGACGAGGATCCGCTACCGATCCGCCACTATGGCTGGCGCGGCGGCTCGTGCCTCAACTAGAGCGGTGCTGACCGGCAGTTCGGTGAGGCACCCACAGTGCATCGTGCCCTCCGCGGTGAGGACGCTGTGGCGCCAGCCTTCGGACGTTGCGAGCAGGGCGATGCTCTTCGGCGTACCAAAGGGAGGTCACCGCCTCTTCCCCTACTTCCGTCTCGCCATGGAGCCATCCAACCCGGTCGGCGGTCCGGCGGTTCTGGCGGGTGCGACTTCAGATGCCCTGCGGCGGGGACGGACGCTCGCTGCGGGACGGCCGGCCACCTTAAGCATGGTTTAAACACGCCTTAAACATTCCTCGCTCTTCGACCCCGTTCCAAGTACCAGCAGGTCAGGCCCATTTGGGGCTCAGCATTCCGGTTGGCGCGACCGGTGTTCGTGCGTATCGTCATGGCCCACCAGCGGCGCCCGGCGCGCAACTGAGAGCGCTCTCAGTCCTTCGCCCGCCCGTGCGCTCCTGCGCACCGCCCGCCCCTCGACGACGACCCCGCCGGCCCACCTTCCCCGAACCTCAACCCCGCCCCCGGACCCCCGCCCCCAGCGAACCCCCGACCCACCCTCCCCCAACCCCGCCCCCGAGAGCCCCCGGCTCCGAGGCCGGATCCCAGAGGAGTACGCATGAGCCCCCGTCACCAGCGCGACCTGACCCGCCGCAAGATGCTCTTCGCCCTGGGCGGTGCGGCCGTCGCCGTTCCGGCGATCGCGGCCGTCGCGCCGTACGCCCTGGCCGACCAGGAGAGCGCCTCCGCGAGTGGCTCGCTCCCGGTGACCGTCGTGAACAACAGCGGATCGTTCGACAACGCCTCCGTGCATCTGTACGTCGTCGGCAACCTGGACGGCAACCAGGTCCGGCTCACCGCGGACGGCGGCCTCGCCCCCATCTCCCTGGCGGACAACGGGGCCGACGGCTTCACCGACTACGCCATACCTCTGGCGAGCAGCGGCGCGACGACGCTGTCCCTGCCGTACATGTCGGGCCGTATCTACGTCTCGCTCGGCGACAAGCTCAAGTTCAAGGCCGTCACCGACGGCAACGGCAACGCGGCCCTGCAGTATCCGGCCGGGTGGGTCACCTCGGACCCCAGCTACGGCGTCCTGCACGACTGTGCCGAGTTCACCCACAACGCGGCCGGCATGTTCTGCAACACCACGATGGTCGACATGTTCAGCGTGCCGATGAACATCCGGCTCACCGGCGGCCAGGACCAGACCACGGGAACCCTGCTCGACGGCGGGCGCGCCGCCGCCTTCGCCGCGGTCAAGGCGGTCGAGGAGTTCGCACCGCTGGTCGTGGACGACACCCGCATCATCGCTCCCGGCCACGGCCTGGACGCGGGCCTCTTCGCCGCCGACTACTTCGCCCCGTACATCGACGAGGTGTGGAGCACGTACACCGGCAAGGACCTCACCGTCACGACCAACGCCGGAACCTTCACCGGCCGGGTGCGCGCCGACCAGTTCGTCTTCGACGGTCCGGCGTCCGTGTCCTTCGCCAAGCCCTCGACCCGTGACGTCCTCTTCTGCGACGGGAACCTCGCCGCGCCCAACGACGGCACCACCGGTCCCGTCGCAGCCGTCCTGGGCGCGGGCTTCAACCGCTCCACGCTGCTCACGGACACCACCCAGCCCGCGACCGACGCCGCCGCCTTCTACCAGGGCGACCTGACCAACCACTACGCGAAGGCGATCCACGCGGCGACCAAGGACGGCAGGGCCTACGGCTTCGCCTTCGACGACGTGGCGGACTTCGCCTCGTACATCCAGGACACCCAGCCGACCGGTTTCACGCTCACGCTGTCCCCGTTCTGACAATTGCCCGTATCGAACCGGACCGGCACGCTCCTCGCCACCACGCCCCCCGGCGGTGAGGAGCGTGCCGGTCCGCGTCGCATCGTGTCGAGTCGGCGCGGCGTCCGTGGCGTGAAGGCGTACGCCGCCACAGCCGAACGCCTACTGATTGATTCCCGACCTCCTAGCTGCGCCGGATGAGGCGGAACTGGAAGCGGTCCTGCACGAAATGCGTGCGCGACCAGGTGATGCACGTTCCGGTGGGCAGGGACTGCGTCTGTTCGAGGCGCAGGTAGACGGGCGGGTTCGGGCGGTTCTTGCCCCAGCCGACGTTCTCGTCGAGCACGGCTCGTACATCCGCCGACGCCTGGTCCGGCAGCAGGCCGTGCGGTTCGAGGAACTCGAAGATCGACCCCGCCACGGAGTCGAAGTCCGTCCCCACGGGGAACAGATCGGTGGCGATCAGGCCTTCCTCGAACGCGACCGGCTGTCCGTCGGTCACGAACGAGCGTTCGTAGGCCAGGACCGGGGGCGGCGTGTCGCGCTGGAGTCGGAGCGTCTCCTCGTCGGTCGCCGAGCGGATCTCTCTGCTGCGGTAGACGACTTCGCAGTGGTGGCCCTGCTCGGCGATGATCTGGCTGGTCGACCGCAGCTCCTGGAGCCCGGAGCGGATCGCCCCGCCGAGTTCGGTGACGAACGTGCCGGCGCCGTGGCGCACCCGGATCAGTCCGGCCTCCTGCAGTTTCTGCATGGCGACGCGTACCGTCGGGCGGCTCACCCCGTACTCGTTCGCGAAATCCTGTTCCGAGGGCAGGCGGCTGCCGGCCGCCCACTCGCTGTCGGTGATGCGCTCGCGCAGTTGCTCCGCGAGTTGCATGGGCAGCGTCCTGGTGTCCCGACGCAGTGACCGCCCCAAGATGTTCCCTCCCGGACCCCGGTCGGGATCCACCCTGATGATGTGTCCGGAGCATACCGAAGCCCGAGAAGACGCAAGACGTCAGACGACATGTCTTTGTGTCGAGCGGAGCGTGCCGGACGCGTGGCCGGGGGAGCGGGCGCGTTCTCGGCGGTGTGACCGTAAGCGCGAAGAATCGCAGGTGGGGGAGTGTGCGGCGCATCGGTCCGACCGCGTCGCGCTGCTGGTGTGCGGTGATGCCTCCGGGGGCGTGGAGGGAGGCCGTGGGCCTCTGCGGGTGGCCGCGCGGTCGAGGTGTCGGCCGTTCTTCCTGTTCCTGAGGCCTTGACGCGGGGTGGTGGGGCGGGTCAATGTCATCCCCACGAAAGACGCAAGACGTTTTACGTCTGTCGTCTAACAGTCTGAGGAGTACGACGTGCAGACACCGATCGAAGTGCCTGTGCCCACGCTGATCGCACAGAGCGTCCTGATCGAGCCGGACTCGGTCCGCATCCTCGATCGCCGGGTGTTCCCGTTCGAGCGGAGCTGGGTGGAGTGCCGGTCCTACGAGGACGTGGCCGTGGCCATCGAGGACATGGTCACGCAGAGCAGCGGTCCGCTGTTCGCCGCCGCCGGAGGCATGACCCTGGCGGCGCGCGTGGCGGACGGACTGGTGGCGCGTGAGCGCGCCCCGTACCTGCTGGCCGCGGCCGACCGGCTCCGGGCGGCGCGACCGACCAACAACGGCATCCGCGAGGCGGTCGACGCGCTGCTGGCCACCGCCGACCCGCTCCTGGTCCAGGACCGGCCGATCTCCGACGCCGTCGAGAGGGAGGCCGTCGCGGTGGGGGAGCGCTATCTGGCGCGCAGCCGACGCCTCGGCGCGACAGCCGCCGAGATGCTCTCCGACGGCGACACGGTCCTCACCCACTGCTGGGGCGAGTCCTATGTGACCGAGACCGTCGCGGCGGCCCTGCGCGCCGGCAAGCGCCTGAAGATGGTGTGCACCGAGACCCGGCCCTACCTCCAGGGCGCCCGGCTGACCTCGGAGTCCCTGGCAGAGATGGGCGTGGAGACGTCGGTGATCACCGACGGCATGGCGGCGGACCTGATGAGCCGGGGCGTGATCACCAAGTTCATCAGCGCCGCGGACCGGGTCACCATGGACGGCCACGTGATCAACAAGGTGGGCACGCTCCAGATCGCCATCGCCGCGCACGCGTTCAACGTGCCCTACATCGCTCTCGTGCAGGCCCCCGACCTCTTGGCGCCGACCCCCGCGGCGGTGCCGATGGAGTACCGCGACGGCGAGGAGGTGCTCCACACCCTCGGGCAGCGGACCGGGTCGACCCGGGTCGCCGGCATCTACCCGGCGTTCGACGTCACACCACCGCGCTACATCAGCACCGTGGCCACCGACCGGGGCCGGTTCTCGCCCCGGGACCTCGCCTCCTACTACACCTTCGAGGAGTCCGGAAAGTGACCACTGCGGACATTCTGCCGATCACCAAGCTGCCCCGCGGCAAGGTGCCCACACGCGCCCTGGTCGTCGGTGACCCCGCGCGCGCCGAGCGCATAGCGGGCATGCTCGACAAGGCGCAGGAGATCGCGCGGAACCGGGAGTACGCGTCGTTCGAGGGGTCCTGGAAGGGCGTGAGCGTCCTGGTCTCCTCGCACGGGGTGGGCGGCCCGGGCGCCATCTGCCAGTTCCAGGAACTGATCGACGCCGGAGCCGACACGATCCTGCGTCTGGGCACCGCCGGAGCGATGGTTCCCGGACTGGGCGACGGCGACCTGGTCATCGCGGAGGCGGCCGTGCGCGACGACGGTGTGACCCAGCAACTGCTGCCGCCCGAGTACCCCTCCTTCGCCACCCCCGAGGTCGTCTGCGGACTCACCGCGACCGCGGAGCGGCTCGGCCTCGCCTACCGGCGCGGCGTCGTCTGGACCCGCGCGGCCTTCTACCCGGCCATGGTCCACCTGCCGTTGAAGGAATACGCCCGGCAGGGCGTGCTCGCCATCGAGATGGAACTGTCGGCCCTGCTGGTCATGGCGCAGAGCCGAGGCATCCGCAGCGGCGGGGTCCTGGTCATCGACGGAGCCGCCGCGGACGACCTCGTCGACACGACGGGGTACGACCCCCACCGGGCCGTCGTCGCGGAAGGCGTGGAACGCGCGATCACGCTCTCGCTCGACGCCCTGGTCGAACTCTGACGCCGCTCGCGCAGCCGACCGCAGTACAAGACGCGCACACCTACTGACTGAGACTCCTTCCCGCACACACCTGCTTCCCGAGGTTTCTACCCCCGCACACACCTGCTTTCCGAGTTTTCCACCCCCACGCACACCTGCTTACCGAGGTTTCTTCCCGCACACACCTCACTCACCGAACAGCGTCCACCCCTTGCCGTATCCGGAAGGTTCCCGATGCACCACAGACACCGCCATGCCCTGAAGCTGACCGCGCTCACCGCCGGCGCGGCGCTCCTCGCCACCGCGTGCAACGCCGCGGCGAAGAACGACGACGCCGCCGCCTCCGGGGGGAGCAGCGGCAAGTCGCTCGTTCTCGTCACCCCGGACCCTGTCGGTCAGAACGCGTTCCTCAAGCTCGCCGTCGACGGCATCAAGAGCGCGGCACAGGAGCAGGACGCGACCCAGAAGGTGTTCCAGTCCACGGACACCGCCACCCAGCAGCAGAACGTCCAGGCCGCGGTCGTCGCCCAGCCGGACGTCATCGTGCTGGTCGGCTTCGAGTTCGCCGACATCGTGGCACAGCAGGCGGAACGGAACCCGAAGCAGCAGTTCCTGCTGGTCGACGCGTGCACGACCAAGTCGTACGACAACGTCAGCTGCGCGGTCTTCCGCGAGCACGAGGGCGTCTACCTCGCGGGCGCCGAAGCCGGCCTGCTGAGCACCTCGGGACAGGTCGCCGCGGTGGGCGTGCTGGACACCCCCCAGTTCCGCCGCTACACCGACCCCTTCGCGGCCGGCGCCCGCAAGACCGCCCCGAAGACCCAGACGTCCAGCCGCTTCGTCGGCGGACAGTCTCCCTTCGACGACTCCGCCCGGGCCAAGGAACAGACGGCCACCCTGCTGTCCAAGGGGTACGACCACATCATGGCCGCCGCCGCGGCCGGCAACTACGGCGTCTTCGAAGCAGCCAAGGCGAAGGGCGCCTACGCCTACGGCGTCGACGTGAACCAGTGCCCGTCCTCGCCCGGCACCGTGGTCGACAACGTCATCAAACGGACCGACACCGTCGTGCAGAAGGGCATCGAGTCCGTCCTCGACGGCCAGACCGGCAAGACCGTCTCCTACGGTCTCAAGGAAGGCGGGGTGAGCCTGACCGGGCTGGAGGACGGCGTCGACTCCTCGAAATGCGTGATCGCCGACCACAAGGACGTCCTCAAGAAGGTCGCCGCGCTGCGCGACCAGATCGTGTCGGGGGAGTTGAAGGTCGATGACCCCGCAGCGGGCTGAGGGCGACCTCGCGGTCGAACTGAGGGGCATCACCAAGCGATTTCCCGGAACGCTCGCCAACGACGCCGTGGACCTGACGGTCCGACGCGGTGAGATCCACGCGCTCATGGGCGAGAACGGGGCCGGCAAATCGACCCTGATGTCGATCCTCTACGGCATGGAGCGTCCCGACGACGGCTCGATACATGTCGACGGGCGGGAGACGGCCTTCGCCAACTCCGGTGCCGCCATGGCCGCCGGGCTCGGCATGGTCCACCAGAGCTTCAAACTCTTCGGTTCACTCACCGTCGCCGAGAACGTCGTCTACGGTGCCGAGCCGAGGCGCTTCGGTCTGGTCGACCGGGCCGCGGCCCGCCGCCGGGTGCGCGAACTGGCCGAGGAACACGGGCTCGTCATCGACCCCGACGCCCGGGTCGACGAGCTCTCGGTGGGGCTGCGCCAATGGGTGGAGATCCTGAAACTGCTGCACCGGGGCGCGCGCACCCTGATCCTCGACGAGCCGACCGCCGTGCTCACGCCGGCCGAGGCGGACGCCCTGTTCGCCGTGCTCAAGTCGCTGACCGCGCAGGGCAGATCGGTCATCCTCGTCACCCACAAGCTGCGCGAGGTGCTGGAGGGCAGCGACCGGGTGACCGTCCTGCGCGACGGCAGGGTGAGCGCCCGGATGAACACGGCCGACACCTCCCCGGCGCAGATCGCCGCGGCGATGACCGGCCGCGCGGTCGAACTCGACCGGGTCCACGCCCCAGGACAGCCCCGGCACGTCGTGCTCGACGTCACCAAGCTCAGCACCAGCAGCGTCCACAGGGTCGATCTGACCGTCCGGGCCGGGGAGATCGTCGGCATCGCAGGCGTCGCCGGCAACGGCCAGAGCGAACTGATCGAGACGCTCGCCGGTCTCCGGCCCGCCACGTCCGGGCGCGTCGTGCTCGCCGGACAGGACATCACCCACGACTCGGCGGCCGACCGGCGGGCCCGAGGCCTGGCGTACGTCCCGGAGGACCGGCACGCCGTGGGCTCCGCCCCCGCCGCCTCGGTCGCCGACAACTTCGCCATGGGACACCACCGCACCTCCCTCTCCCGGCGGGGCCTGCTGCCGCCGGCCGCGGTCCGCGACCACGCACGGCGCCTGGTCGAACGCTTCGGCGTCAAGGCATCCACCCCCGAGGTCCCCGCCTCCGCCCTGTCCGGCGGCAACCTGCAAAAGCTGCTCATCGGCCGCGAACTCGCCCACGAGGCACCCCTGCTGCTCGTCGAACAGCCCACCCGCGGGGTCGACATCGGCGCCATCCAGAACATCCACGACCAGCTGATCGCCTACCGCGACGCCGGGCACGCCGTCCTCCTCGTCTCCGCCGAACTCAGTGAGATCCGCGGGCTCGCCGACCGGGTCCTGGTGATGTTCGAAGGCCGCGTCACCGCGGCGTACACCAAGGACGAGGCGGACGAACGGACGCTCGGGCTCGCCATGGCCGGCGGTGTCCGCACCGATTCCGCCCTCGCAGAGACGGCCGAATGACATGAACGACCGCACCGCTGGAGCCTTGCGCTCTCCCATCACCTTCTCCGTGTTCGCCGGCCTCGTCATCGGCGCGCTGCTCCTGCTCGGCACGGGTGCCAACCCGCTCACCGCGTACGGCGAGGTCATCTCTGGATCACTGGGCGAAGACGGCATCGGCTCCACGCTCACGACCACCACCAGCGTGCTGGGCCTCGCGCTCGCGCTCGCCGTTCCGCTGCGCGCCGGGCTGATCAACCTCGGCGGCGACGGACAGATGGTGCTCGGCGGCATCACCGCCGCCGTCGTGGGCCTCTACTCACCTTTGCCCGCTCCCCTCACCGTCGTGGCAGCCCTGATCGCGGCCATGGCCGTCGGCGCCGCCTACGCCGCGCTGGCCGCTGTGTGCGAGAACCACTTCGGTGTCCCCCTGCTCGTGAGCAGCCTGCTGCTGAGCTATCCGGCGATGTCCCTCGCCTCCTACCTCGCCCGCTATCCCCTCAAGGAGCCCGGCTCCAGCCTGCCGCAGACCCGCGCCATGCCCGACGGCGTGGACCTGCCCGCTTTCGGCGACTCGACCGTCACGGTCGGCCTGGTCCTCGTCGTACTGGCGGCAGCCGGTTACTGGTTCACCGACCGCCGCACCGCGTTCGGCTACGAGATCCGCATGACCGGCCTCAACCCCAGGTTCTCCGCCTACGCAGGCGTGCGCCGGGCAGGTCTCACCCTCAAGCTGATGTCCGTCTCGGGCGCACTCGCCGGACTGACCGGCGCGCTGGGAGTGCTGAGCTTCCCCTACCGGTTCGTCGACGGGGCACTGACCGCACCGGGCTACACCTGGACGGGACTGACGGCCGCGCTCCTCGCCGCGGCGGTCCCCCTGGGCACGGTGATCGCCTCGTTCTTCTTCGGCGTCCTCCAGGTCGGCGGTCTGGCCATGGAACGGACGACCGAGGTGCCGCGGGAACTCACCCAGGTCCTCCAGGCCATCGTCATCGTGTTCCTCGCGGCCCGCCTGCGCCTCCCGCGCCGTGCGAGCCGACAGAAGAAGAAGGCGGCCGTGTGATGTTCTTCGACTCCGACCTCCTGATGTCGGCGCTGCGGGCGCTGACCCCGATCCTGCTGGCCGCACTCGGCGGCGCCCTGTGCGAGCGGGCAGGCGTGTTCAACATCGGCCTCGAAGGCATGATGCTGCTCGGCTGCTTCACCTCGGTCGCCGTCAGCTGGTCCACCGGCAGCCCCTGGCTCGGCGTACTCGCCGCGGCCCTGGCCGCCGCCGGGTACTCGCTGATCCTCGCGGTGGGCACGGTGACCCTGCGCGGTGACGCCGTGGTCCTGGGCGTCGCCATGAACCTCCTGGCAGTGGGGCTGACCAGCTTCCTTCTGCGCACGGTCTTCGGCGTGCAGGGAACCTTCGACGACCCCGCACTCACCGGGCTGCCGCTGATCGGCGGCTTCACCCCGCTCGCCTACCTGTCCTGGATCGCCGTCGCCGTCGCCGGGCTGCTCCTGTCCCGGCACATGTGGGGACTGCGCCTGCGGGGAGTGGGCGAGACACCGGACGCGGCGGCCACCCTCGGTGTCAGCCCGGCACGCTACAAGTACGGGGCGGTCCTTCTCTCCGGCGTGCTGTGCGGGCTCGCCGGAGCACAACTCGCCCTGGGCAACGTCACCCTGTTCTCCGAGAACATGACCGCGGGCCGAGGCTGGATCGCCGTCGTGGCCGTGATGCTCGGCCGGGCCCTGCCGGTGGGCGTACTGCTCGCGGCCTTGCTCTTCGGCCTGGCGGAGGCCGCCGGTTTCCGCCTCCAGGGCATCGGACTGCCGCAACAGGCCACCGACGCCGCGCCGTACGTCGTGACGCTCGGCGCCCTCTTCCTCACCACCGCCCGACGCCGTCGGCGCGCCACCGCGGGAACCGCCGCATGACACCTCCTCCGCGGCCGGCCGGCCGCACACGACACGACCCGACGAGGCGGAACCACGACGGGGGAGCGGTGAAGGAGGAGACGTGGACACCGCGATCGACCTTCTGATCCACGGCGGAGACGTCCTCACGGTCGATCCGGCAGGCACCGTCGTGCCCGACGGAGCGGTCGCCGTCCACGACGGCGAGATCCTCGCCGTCGGCCCCGCACCGGATCTGGCGGCGACGTACACCGCGTGCGAGGAGATCGACGCGACCGGCTGCCTCGTCCTGCCCGGCCTGATCAACACGCACACCCACCTGGCCATGACACTCCTGCGCGGCCGAGCCGACGACGTCACCCTCCAGGGTTTCCTGGACAAGGTCCTCATGCGGGAGTCGAAGCTGCTGACCCCGCGGAGCGCGGCGGACGCGGTCAGGCTGGCTGTCGCCGAGAGCATCCGTGCGGGAGTGACCTCGGCACTGGACATGTACTGGTTCCATGAGGCGGCCGAGACCGTCGCGCGAGAGGCAGGCTGGCGACTGCACACGGGCCCCACCTTCATGGACGTCCCGGACCCGGCCGACGGGATCGCCTACGAGGACCGGCTGGCCTGGGCACGACGGCACCTGACGGCCCGGAAGCCTCCCGGCCCCGGCGGACGACAGGTGCTCTTCGCCCACTCCGCCTACACCCTCACCCCGCGACAGCTCACCGAAGTCTTCTCCCTTGCACGGGAGTTCGACGCGCTGATCCACATCCACGCGGCGGAGAACGCCGCCGAGGTGTCCACGGTCGAGACCCGCTACCGCAAGCGGCCGGTCGAACTGCTCGACTCCCTCGGGTTGTTGGGCCCGGACGTGCTGCTCGCCCATGCCGTGGACCTCACCGGACCGGAGATCGCGGCTCTGGCCCGCACCGGTACGTCGGTGGCCCACTGCCCGGTCTCCAACCTGAAGCTGGGGTGCGGGATCGCGCCGGTGCCGCAACTGCTGCGCGCGGGCGTGACCGTGGGACTGGGGACCGACGGAGCGGTCAGTTCCAACACCCTGGACGTACTGGGTGCGGTCCGGCAGGCGGCGCTGGTCCACAAGGCGGGCGGCGACCCGACAGCGGTCGGTGCCGAACAGGCCCTGCGCATGGCGACCGTCGAAGGCGCGCGAGCTCTCGGGCTGGCCGACCACCTGGGCTCGCTGGAGGCCGGCAAACGGGCCGACCTGATCGTGCTGGACCTGCGCGCCCCGCACCTCCAGCCGCCGCACGACCCATGGTCGGCACTCGCCTACGCGGCCCGAGCGGACGATGTGCGCGACACCGTGGTCGACGGCCGCGTCCTCATGCGCGACCGGGTCCTGACCACGGTCGACGAGGTCGCGGCACGGATCGCCCTCGCGGAGCGCAGCACGGGCGACGCGGCGCGGGAGACAGGCACCTGATCCGCCGCCACCCGCGCACACACCGCTCCATGTCACCCGGCCCGGCAGATCGTGAAGAGCGGGACCTCGGAGGGACCGACGCGAACCCGTCCGCCGCCGACGCCGACCCGGTTCGGCCCCTGTGCCGCCCGCTGACCTGACCGCGGCACCTGCCGCCGCGAAGGAAGCGGATCCCCTCGACGCAACTGCCGGAAAAACCAAAGGAGTCCACTGGAATGACGACTGACAGCACAGCAACAGCCTCCCGGGACACCGGGAATCCGTCGTCCGACCGCGAGATCAGCCCCGCCGTCACCGCCGTCCTTCGACGGCCGCCACGGCTGTTCATCGACGGCCGGCTGACCGAGGCGCACAGTGGCCGCAGCTGCGACGTCCTCGACCCGGCGACCGGCCGGCGCATCGCGACGGCCGCGGTGGCCGACGCCGTCGACGTCGACCGAGCGGTCACAGCCGCCGCGAAGGCGTTCCGTTACGACGCCCCGTGGCGCCGCATGAACGCCCTGGACCGCGGCCGGATCCTGGAGCGGTTCGCCCAGCTTCTGGAGCAGCACGCCGACGACCTGGCCGAACTGGAAGTACTCGACGCGGGCAAGCTGCGCGGCGCCGCTCGGCACGGAGACGTAGCCCTGGCGGTACGCCACCTCGCCTACTTCGCCGGCTGGACCAGCAAGATCGAGGGCAACACGATCCCGGTGTCCGTGCCCGACACCCTGGTGCGCACCGAACGTGAGCCCGTCGGTGTCGTCGCCCAGATCGTGCCGTGGAACTTCCCCCTCCTCATGGCCGTCTGGAAGATCGCCCCTGCCCTGGCGGCCGGCTGCACCATCGTGCTCAAGCCCGCGGAGAACACCCCTCTGACGGCCCTGCGCCTGGGCGAGCTCGGCTGCGAGGCCGGGCTGCCGCCCGGTGTGCTGAACGTCGTCCCCGGCTACGGGCCCGAGGCCGGTGAAGCGCTGGTCGACCATCCGCTGGTCGACAAGATCGCGTTCACCGGATCCACCCGGGTCGGTATCGGCATCGCGGCCCGTGCCGCCCTCCAGGTGAAGCGGGTCACCCTCGAACTCGGCGGCAAGAGCCCCAACATCGTGTTCGCCGACAGTCCGCTGGAAGCGACCGCGCAAGGCGCGGCGAACGCCATCTTCTCCAACGCCGGTCAGGCGTGTGCCGCCGGCTCACGCCTCTACGTCGAGCGATCGGCGTTCGACGACGTGGTGGGGCGCCTCGCGGAGATCGCCGACAACCTCGTCCCCGGACACGGCCTCGACCCGGCCACCACGGTCGGCCCCGTGATCAGCGCGACCCAGTTGGAACGCGTACGCGGCTACGTCACGGACTCCCTCGACCGCGGTGCCACCGCTGCCGCCGGAGGCCCCGGCCTGCCCGTCGGCGTCGACCCCCAAGGCCACTTCATGCGGCCGACCGTCCTGACCGACGTCGACGACAGCATGCCCGCGGTGCGGGAAGAGATCTTCGGCCCGGTCGTGGTGGCCCAGCCCTTCGATGCCCTGGAAGAGGTCGTCGATCGCGCCAACGACTCGCCGTACGGACTGGCGGCGGGTGTCTGGACGCGCGACATCTCCCGCGCCAACAGGCTGGCGGGCATGCTCCGGGCGGGCACCGTCTACCTCAACATGTGGGGTGCCACCGACGCCGCGGCACCGTTCGGCGGCTTCAAGCGGTCCGGCTACGGCCGCGACATGGGTCACGCCAACCTGGAGTCGTACCTGGAGACCAAGACCGTGTGGACCAGCCTCACTCCATGAGCGCGACGGACAGCGACGGCCCGGAGAACGGACACGAGCCGGCTTCACCCGGGGGAGGCGGAGAAACGGGTCCGCAGGGCTGCGACCGGCGCAGCGGCGGGAGCAGTGGACCGATACGCGTCGGCCGGGCGGCGGGACGCCAGCTCCGACTGGCCGTCGTCGTACAGGTACTCGCCGTCTCGTGCTGGTTCAGCGTGTCGGTCGTGGTGCCCTCCCTGCGCGTGCGCTGGGACCTGTCGGACACCCAGGTGTCGTGGCTGACCGGCGCCGTACAGATCGGCTTCGCCGCAGGCGCGATCGGGTCCGCGCTGCTCCGTCTGGCCGACCGCGTGGCGCCGCGCATCCTGATTCCGGCCGCCTGCGCCGTCACCGCGCTGGTCACCGCCGCGCCGGCACTGTTCGACCTCGGCTACCTGCCCACGGTGGTGCTGCGGGCGGCGGCCGGGATCGGCCTCGCCGCTGTCTACCCGCCCGGGATGAGGGTGGTGACCTCCTGGTACCGGGCTCGGCGTGGCAGCGCGGTGTCCGCCGTGGTCGCCGCTCTCACTCTGGGCACGGCCTTGCCGCATCTCGGGGAGGCCCTGCCCGTGTTCGAGTGGCGTGCGGTCCTGCTCTGCGCTTCCGCGGCGGCCCTGCTGGCGGGAGCGCTGGCCACCGCGACCCGGCCGGGGCCGTATGTGTCGCCTCCCGGGAAGCTGCTGCCGAGTGCGGCCCTGTGGCTGTTCCGCGACCGCCGTCAGCGACTGGCGACATTGGCCTACCTGGGCCACATGTGGGAGGTCTACAGCATGTGGGTGTGGCTCCCGACCCTGCTCACCGTGACGGCGGCCGGGGGCCGGGAGGGCGGCGTGGGCGCGTTGCTGGACCCTTCCTGGGGTTCCTTCACCGTGATCGGCGTCGCGGGTGTGGCCGGCTGTCTGCTGGCCGGCCGGGCCGCGGACCGCTTCGGTACGGTGCGGGTCGCGTCCGTGTGTCTGGCCGCCTCCGGCCTGTGCTGTCTGACGACACCGCTGCTGCCCGTCCTCCCCGCGCCGGCGGTGGCCGTGATCCTGCTCGTGTGGGGAGCCGCGGTCATCGGCGACTCGCCCCTGTATTCCGCCCTCCTCGGTGACCTCTGCTCGCCTCGCGCGGTGGGCACGGCCCTGACCATGCAGATGGCCGTGGGCTACGCGCTGAGCGTGATGTCGATCTGGACGCTGCCGTTGATGGCGAACGAGGTCGGCTGGCGCTACGCCTGCACGGCGCTGGCCGTAGGACCCGCGATCGGCCTGCTGTCCCTGCGGCTCTTGCACAAGACGTTCTGACGTGTTCCCGACCGGCGCCGGGGGATTCCGGCCCCGGCCCCGCAACGACCACCTGCTTCGAGAGGATCTGAGAGTGAAGCTCGCTCGCACGAGAGACGACCTGATGGAACAGCTCGCGGAGGTGGGCAGAACCGCGGTGGCCCGCGGGCTCGTGCTGGCGAGCGGCGGAAACCTCTCGGCGCGCCTGCCGGGCGCGGACGAGTTCGTCGTCACCGGGGCCGGAACCTGGCTGGACCGTCTGGAGCCGGACGATTTCGCCGTCATGAGCACGGCCGGCGTCCGAATCGGCGGCGCAGAGCTGCCGTCCAGCGAGTGGAAGCTGCACCAGCGGACCTACCAGGTGCGGCCCGACGCGAACTGCGTGATCCATCTCCACCCGCAGTACGCGGTCATGCTGGACGCCATGGGGGAGGACATCCGGCTCATCACCCTGGACCACGCCTACTACGTGCGGTCGATCGGCACGGTGCCGTACTACCCCAACGGGTCGGACGAACTCGCCGACGGCGCCGCTGAGCAGGCCCGGGAACACGACTGCGTCGTGCTGTCGCACCACGGTTCCTCCTCCCTCGGGGAGGACGTCGGCATGGCCTTCCGCAGAGCGATGAACCTTGAGGAAGCCGCCACCACCACCTACCGCGCCCTGGCGTTGGGCGATCGGCACACCGCGTTCCCGGCGGAGAGCTTCTCGGAGTTGCATCACGCCTGACCGTACGGTTCCGGCCCCGCCGTCACGCCGACTCCCGCACCACGAGTTCCGGCTCGAAGACGACCGACCTCGGCTCGGTACGGACGCCGTGGATGTGCTCGTCGAGCAGCCGGGCCATCTCCGCGGCCATCTCCTCCACCGGCTGGCGGACGGTGGTCAGTCGGGGGCGGCAGGCGACGGCGACGCTGGAGTCGTCGAAGCCGACGACCGCCACGTCCTGCGGGACCCTGACGCCGCGCTCGCGCAGCACCTGGCAGGCGCCCTGCGCCATGAGGTCGTTGGCGGCGAACACACCGTCCGTGTCGGGATGGCGGGCCAGCAGGTCGGACATGGCCGCGATGCCGCTGTCGAGGGTGAAGCCGCCCTCGGCGACCGGGACATAGGGGTGGCCGTGCCGGGCGAGCGTGTCGCGAAAGCCGGCCAGCCGCTCCTGGCTCGCGGCGACGTCCAACGGGCCGCTGATCGTGGCGAGTCGGCGGCAGCCGCGCGCGAGCAGATGCTCGGCGGCCAGGCGCGCTCCGTCCCGGTGCGCCAGGTCGACGTAGCTGAGCGGAACCGGGCGCGAGGGGCGGGCGAAGAGCACGGCGGGGAGCCGGGCGTCGGCGAGGAGGGCGGGCAACGGGTCGTCGGCGTGGGTGGAGACCACGAGGGCGCCGTCGGCACGCCCCTGCCGCAGATACGTCAGGACTTCCTGACGGGCCTCGGCGGACTCCGCGAACATCAGCACCGGGTGCAGGGAGCGCGGGCGCAGATGGCCGACGACGCCCGCGACCACCCGCCCGAAGAAAGGGTCGGCGAACACACGGGCGGCGAAGGCGTTCTGGGCGGCGTCCGAGGTGTCGCCCGCGCCGGACACCACCAGGGCCACGGTCTCGGACCGTCGGGTCACCAGGGAGCGGGCGGCCCGGTTCGGCGCGTATCCCGTGCTGTCGATGGCACGGCGGACCAGGTCCTGGATCTCCGGGTCGACGTTGCGGGTGCCGTTGACCACCCGGGACACGGTGGCCCGGGAGACACCGGCCTCCCGGGCGACGTCCTCCAACGTCGGGGCCCGTCTGCGCATGCAGGCACCCTAACGGACCGGGCGATCAAGCAATAGAGCGCTCTCCGGCACCGGTCCGCCGGCCGGGCGAGTCGGCGGACCGAGAGAACGGTGGTCAGGCGTACACGCCGAAGCCGTACAGCGAGTACCCCCAACCCGTGCCCCGGGCGGTGCCGTTGACCCGCACATAGCGTCCCGTGCCGGTGACGTCGAAGTCGTCGACGCCACCGTTGCCGTCGGTCACGTTGTGCACGGTCCGCCAGTTCTGGCCGTCGTCGGAGGTCTGGACGGTGTACGCCTTCGCGTACGAGGCCTCCCAGTACAGCTGGACGTGCCGGAACGTGGTGCGGGTGCCCAGGTCGACCTGGAGCCACTGGGGGTCGCTCCAGTCGCTGGCCCAGCGGGTGGCGGGGTCCGCGTCGACCGCGTTGGCGGCGGGGCAGGGGCAGTCGCCGTAACTCGCCTGGAACGACGAGGCGGTGGCCGGTCTGCCCCGGGCCAGGTCGGTGCCGGACGGCACCGGCGGGACGACGCGGACCGAGCGGCTCTCGACGCCGACGTTGCCCCGCCCGTCGGTCGCCTTGACGTACATCTTCCACACCCCGGGACGGTCGGGCGCGGTCACCTTCAGCCGGCTGCCGCCCAGATCGGTGAAGGGCAGCGAGGCCAGGTTCTTGCCCTGGTCGATGTACATGCTGTTGTCGAGGACCTCGTAGGAGACCGGGTCGCCGTCGGGGTCGGTGGCCTTGACCGACAGGACGAGGTCGCGCCCGGCCTGCACCTGGCCCGCGTCGCCCTCCACGGCCAGGTCGGAGATGACGGGCGGGGTGTTGTCGCGCGTGGTGTCGGCGCCGTAGGCCGTCTTCACGGCGTAGTACGACAGGCGCTTCTGGCCCGCGGGCAGCAGGTTGAACCAGATGCCGCCGAAGTCGTACTCGGTGCCGTAGTGGAACATCGTGGCGCCGAGCGCGACGCCCCGGTGTCCGGTGACGCAGTCCCAGGCGCGTGTGTAACCGTCGGCCTTGGCCCGGTCGGTGGGTTCGAGCGGGACGCCGTTGGCGTCGTCGGGAACCTCCCACTCGCCGGCCGGGCCGGTTTCGGTGACGATGTACGGCTTGGAGTAACCGCCCTGCTCCCAGGCGGACTTGATGTCGCAGACCGCGTTGTAGGCGTTCACCGCGTACAGGTCGAGGTCCGGCGCGTTCCTCTTGTAGTACGGCCAGGCCCCCACCCAGGCGTCGGTGGAGGTGACGGGGTGGTCGGGATCGACGGCGTGGATCTTCCTGGTGATGTCGTTGACGAGGGTGGTGTAGGCGTCGCGCTGCCGCTCCAACTCCTCGCCGCTGTAGCAGTTCTGCAGGCCGAGGACGGACTCGTTGCCGACGTTCCACATGAGTACGCCGGGGTTGTCCTTGTACGTCCGGACCCACTGGGGGAACTCGTCGAGCATCTGGTTCTTGTACGCCGTGTCGGTCACGTAGTTCACGCAGCCGCCGCTGCCGGGGCCGCCGCCGGGCTGGAGCCAGAAACCGGCGATCACCTTGATGCCGTGGGCGGCGGCGGAGTCCAGCAGGGGCTTGGTGGTCGCGTCGGTGCCCCAGGTGCGGATCGTGTTGACGCCCATGGACCGCAGGTCCGGCATGTACTTCTCGGCGTCCGCGACGCTCGGGCCCCAGGTCAGGCCCTTGATCTGATACGGCTGCCCGTCCACGGTCAGCTGCCAGGAGCCCTGGCTGCCGGTGACCTTGACGACGCTGCCGGCGGCGTGCGCCTGGGCGGCGGGCAGTGCGACGAGGGAGCCGGTGGCCAGGACGCCGGCGAGGAGAGGTGCCGCGGAGCGGCGCGTTCCGGAGCGGGTGAGTGTGCTGGAGCGTGTGCGGGGTCGTGGGGTCATCGCTGCTGCTCCTCAGGGGAGTTCGTAGTGCTCGTCCAGGGCCGCGCCCGCCTCCGGGTGGGTCTCGTCGTAGCCGCGCGCGTCGCACTGCAGCCCGCCGACGATGCAGTGGTCGACCAGCGCGGTGAGCGTGGGGTCGTCCCAGGCGTTGAAGAAGTCGTAGTGGAAGGTGTGGCCCGCTCCGCTGGCCAGGCGCACCTGGGACATGTCTCCGTTGACCGGGAAGGCCATCTTGAACTCGATCATCGGCAGGGCGACCGGGTGGTCGGCCGGACAGATGTTGTCGTTGGTGCCGGGCTTGACCACCGGGTAGGCCATGTGGCTCTTGTGGTCGGGGGTGTCGAGATACCTGCCGTCCCAGCAACTGGGCGCCTGGAAGCGGATGTTGAGCTGTACGTCGGCGCGGCTCGGGCAGGTCGCCGGGAACTCGGTGTTGAAGAAGCTGTCGCCGCACTCCCAGCCCTCGACGAAGCCCGGGTGGTGGCGGAAGTCGTCGGCGCTCTGCATCGGGCTGCCGACGACGAACCTGAGTCCCTTGGGGAAGGGGCGCACGCTGGTGTAGTCGGTGACGCCCGTCTTGTAGTAGATGACCTGCGGTCCCACCGGGAGGATCGGCCGGTCGCCGTTGTAGACGGTGGGCATCCAGTACCCGGACCGGTCGCCCGGAGCCTTGCAGGTCGTGCCGCCGGTCGCCAGTGAGGCGGTCGTGCTGTAGGCGTCGGTGGTGGTGTTGCCCATGAACGTGTGGTCGTGGGACTTGCCGGGCTGCTGCGGATAGACGATGGGGTCGTCGGGGCGGGTGTGGGTGACCGAGCAGTTGGCCTGGAACTCGTGGAAGTAGCGGTGGGGCGGGTTCTGCGTGGACGGTGTCACGCCGGTGACCGGCGGGTTCGCCGGGATGTAGCCGTCGCCGTCCGGGTCCTCCGGCGAGGAGGCCACGGATGCGGCCATCGCGTGGCCGGAGTGGGCGGCCGCGAACGCCTTCCCGGCCGGGCTGTGCGGTGCGGGCGGGCCGGAGCTGACGGCGACGCCGCCCAGTCCGAGCGAGGTCAGCAGGAGCGCGCTGGCGATGAGCGTGACGGACAGGCCTTTCGATCTCCGTGACATGGAGACCTCCTCCTGTGCTGTGGGGGTCAGGGAGCGCCGGATCAGAGATGGGAGAGCGCTCTCCCGCCGAGGAGTGTTGAGGGCATGTCATCAAGGTGTCAAGGGATCCGGCGGAAGCGGACCCGGAAAGATTTCAACTTCCGAAGGCTTGCCGAGAGTTGTGACTCATCAGTTAAATCAAGACGTGAACTAAGCGTCGGGGTGCAGCCCTTGGCGTGCCCACCGCCTGCCCATCGGCGGCTCCCCAGTGTTCCCTTCTCCACCACACCCGCAGGGACCTCCATGAGACTGAGATCCACGGGCGTCGCGCTCGCCGCCATGGCAGCGCTGCTCGCCCTCCCCGCCGCCCACTCGGCCGGTGCGGCCGAACTCCCGCTGTCACAAGGCAGAACCGCGACGTCCTCCTCCGACGAGAACGCCGGCACCGCGGCAGCCGCCGCCGTCGACGGCGACACCGCCACCCGCTGGTCGTCGGCCGCCACCGACACCCAGTGGCTCCAGGTCGACCTCGGCGCCACCGCCACGCTCTCCAAGGTCGTCCTCAACTGGGAGGCGGCCTACGGCAAGGACTACAAGATCCAGGCCTCCGCCGACGGCAGCACCTGGACCGACCTGACCTCCGTCACCGGCGGCGACGGAGGCACCGACACCCTCGACGTCTCCGGCCAGGGCCGCTACGTCAGGATGTACGGCATCCACCGCGCCACCCAATGGGGCTACTCCCTCTGGGAGTTCCAGGTCTTCGGCACCTCAGGCACCGGCACCGCCTCCTGCGACACGGCCAACGCCGCGAAGGGGCAGCCCGCCACGGCCTCCTCCACGGAGAACGCCGGCACCCCCGCCTCCGCAGCCTTCGACGGCGACACCGGCACCCGCTGGTCCAGCCAGGCCTCCGACCCGCAATGGGTCCGCGTCGACCTCGGCTCGGTCAAGAACCTCTGCAAGATCGACCTGAACTGGGAGGCCGCCTACGCCAAGGAGTTCCAGATCCAGGCCTCCACCGACGGCCAGAACTGGACCACCCTCAAGAGCGTCACCGGCGCGAGCGGCGGCACCGCCTCCTACGACATCACCGGCTCCGGCCGCTACGTCCGCGTCAACGGCACCGTCCGCGCCACGGGTTACGGCTACTCCCTGTGGGAGGTCGCCGTCCACACCACCACCAGCGGCGTGCCCCCGGTCCAGGGCGGCGGCGACCTCGGGCCGAACGTCATCGTCGTCGACCCCAGCACCCCCAACCTCCAGCAGAAGTTCGACACCGTCTTCGCCCAGCAGGAGTCCAGCCAGTTCGGCGACGGTCGCTACCAGTTCCTCCTCAAGCCCGGCACCTACAACGGCATCAACGCCCAACTCGGCTTCTACACCTCGATCTCCGGACTCGGCCTCAACCCCGACGACACCCAGATCAACGGCGACATCACCGTCGACGCGGGCTGGTTCAACGGCAACGCCACCCAGAACTTCTGGCGCTCGGCGGAGAACCTCGCCATCACACCGTCCAACGGCACCGACCGCTGGGCCGTCGCCCAGGCCGCGCCCTTCCGCCGTATCCACGTCAAGGGCGGCCTCAACCTGGCACCCAACGGCTACGGTTGGGCCTCCGGAGGCTACATCGCCGACTCGAAGATCGACGGCACCGTGGGCCCCTACTCCCAGCAGCAGTGGTACACCCGTGACAGCTCCGTCGGCGGCTGGACCAACGGCGTGTGGAACATGACCTTCACCGGAGTCCAGGGCGCCCCGGCGACCAACTTCGACTCAGGGCCGTACACCACCCTCGACACCACACCCGTCTCCCGTGAGAAGCCGTTCCTCTACCTCGACGGCAGCACCTACAAGGTGTTCGTGCCCGCCAAGCGCACCAACGCCCGCGGCGTCTCCTGGCCGGCGAACGCCGGCACCTCGCTCCCGCTCGACCAGTTCTACGTCGTCAAGCCGGGCGCCACCGCCGCCACCATCAACCAGGCACTCGCCCAGGGCCTCGACCTCCTGTTCACCCCCGGCGTCTACCACCTCGACCAGACCATCGACGTCACCCGCGCCGACACCGTCGTCCTCGGACTCGGCCTGGCCACGCTCGTACCGGACAACGGCATCGATGCCATGCACGTCGCCGACGTCGACGGCGTCCGCCTCGCCGGCTTCCTCATCGACGCGGGCCCCGTCAACTCCGACACCCTGCTGCGGATCGGCCAGCCCGGCGCCGCCGCCGACCACTCCGCAGACCCGACCACCGTCCAGGACGTGTTCGTCCGCGTCGGCGGAGCCGGAGCCGGCCTCGCCACCAACTCCGTCGTCGTCAACAGCGACGACGTCGTCATCGACCACACCTGGCTGTGGCGTGCCGACCACGGCGCCGGCGTCGGCTGGGACACCAACCGCGCCGACTACGGCCTCACCGTCAACGGCGACGACGTCCTGGCCACGGGCCTGTTCGTCGAGCACTTCAACAAGTACGACGTCCTGTGGAACGGCGAACGAGGCCGCACCATCTTCTTCCAGAACGAGAAGGCCTACGACGCCCCGAACGCCGCCGCCATCACCCATGACGGCATCGTCGGATACGCCGCCTACAAGGTCGCCGACACCGTGACCCAGCACGAGGCCTGGGGACTGGGCAGCTACTGCAACTACACCTCCGATCCGACCATCGTCCAGACACACGGCTTCCAGGTCCCCGTCACCGCCGGGGTCAAGCTGCACGACGTGCTGGTCATCTCCCTCGGCGGCAAGGGGCAGTACGCCCACGTCGTCAACAACACCGGCGCCCCGACCTCGGGCACGGACACCGTCCCGTCGAAGCTGACGTCGTTCCCGTGACCGGCAGGACGGCATGACCGCCGCACCGGGCGAGACGCTGCGCCCCTGACCGCCTGCCGGGACCCGCGAGCTGCGGGTCCCGGCAGACACGCGGGGCGAGTCTCTGGATCCGCGTCGATACACGCCCGTTCACGGCGGCCACCGTGATGGTCCGGGTGGCGACGGCTTCGAAGCAGGGCCGGTCTCGCGGAACTCTCAACACATCCTGCTGCCCTGACCGCGCAGCCTTACCTTGCGTTCCGTGAAGGGTGAGTCCCGGCCACACGCCGGTACCGTCTGCTGCCGTCGCGCGGCGCTGCGTATCCGTGCGCCTCTTCTGCCGCCGTCTCAGCGGAGCCGCACGGCAGGGGAGTACCCGCACAGGTACGTCAGGAAGGCGGCCCCGCCATGCCCAGAACCGTCCGCGCCCGCAGAACGCTGCTCGCCTCCGCTCTCGCCGGCAGCCTGCTCCTGAGCGGCTGCGACCTGAACTGGGGCGAAGAGGCGGGCAGCACGGACGACGGCCCGGTCACCCTGGGGTTCGTCAACGGCGGATCCACCCGGTTCCACCGCTGTCTCCAGGAGGCCGTCGAGCAGACCGCCGCCAACTACCTCGCCGTGATCCACACGGCCAAGTCCCAGCAGGACGCCACGACGGAGCTGGCCAACATCGAGGACATGATCGCTCGGAAGGTGGACGCGCTGATCGTGCAGACCGTCGACGTCGACGCGCTCCAGGACGACATAGCCCAGGCCAGAGAGGCGGGCGTGCCGATCTTCCTCACCTCGATCGTGCCAGACGACACCTCCGACATCCTCGGAGCCGTAGTCGTCGACCTGAAGAAGGTGGGCGAACTGGACGCGGGCTGGATCCAGCGGGACGCCGCCGGAAAGGACGTGCGCGTCGCCATCGTCGCCGGTGCGCCGGGTGCCGCCTCCGATCTGCTGGTCGGCGGGTTCAAGGGCGCCCTGCCGGACAACGCGACGGTCGTCGCGAGCCGACCCGGCATGTACGACGCGGCCAAGGCCCGGAAGGTCGCCGACAGCATGATCGAGGAACACCCGGACCTCGACTACGCCTTCGTCGCCAACGAGGAGATGGCGTTCGCCGTCCGCGAGGCCTTCGACGAGGCCGGCGCCGAGAACGTCAGGATCGTCACCGTCAACGGCACCGACGAGGGCCTGGCCGCGTTGAAGGACGGACGTTTCGCGGCCACCGTCGCCAACTCGGCCGCGGACACCGGCGAGTTGGCCGTGAGCAACGCGCTCGATCTGCTGCGCGGTGACGACAGCGTCGACAAGGTGGCCACCACTCCGGTGCGCCTCATCACCAAGGGCAACGCGGACACGGCTCCCCTCTACTGCGATCCCGAGATCGACTGAGATCGGGATCGGTGGGCGGCGGGTCCGACTTCCAGCTCCAAATCGGGCGCGGGAAGCGTAGGTCCGGAGACACCATGGCGTCATGGATCTGGTCGCGAAGGAACCTCGGATCGACGATGCCTTCGGCAGTGTTCTGACCCGCTGCTGGATGGCCGGTGCCACACCGTGGTCGGCAGCGGAAGTGATCGAGCGCGACGACGGCCTGATCGCGGTCAATGACGCCTCCCGCTACTTCAGCGAGCCCGCGCAGTGGTCGGCGCTGGACCGGTGGGCGTGGGAACAGGCCGAGGGCCGGATCCTGGACGTGGGGTGCGGCGGCGGGCGCCATGCGGTCGCGTGGGTGGCCCGTGGGCACGAGGTGGTCGGGGTGGACCCGTCTCCCGGGGCCGTGCGCATCACGCGCGAGCGAGGGGTCGACGCTGTGCTCGGCGCGGTGCCGTCCCTGCCCGCGCACCTCGGACGGTTCGACACGATTGCCCTGTGCGGGGACAGCATCGGCCTGCTGGGCGGCGCCGAGCAGGCGGCTGAGGTCCTGTCGGCCCTTGCGGCGGTGGCCCGCCCCGGTGCTCGGCTGATCGGCACCGGCACGGATCCCGGCGACGGCGTGGGCACGGTCCACGCCGCCTACCACTCCTGGAACCTCCGCCGTGGCCGGGCACGCGGACAGTTGCGGCTGCGTGTACGGGACGGCGCGGTGGCGACGCCCTGGTTCGACTACTGGTTGGCGTCGCCGGACGAGTTCACCGCGGCCGTGGACGGATCCGCCTGGATCCTGGAGACGCTGGAGCGAGACGCCACCGGATCCGGGTACGCGGTGAGCCTGCGCCTGCGCCTGCGCACATAAGGCTCCCCGACGCCGACCCTGGCTCTGGCCGGCGCTGCCTTGTATGTGTCGCGCAGGCGTGGTGGCCGCGCTCTGCCTGATCGCCGGCACCACTGCCGCAACCGCCTCGGCAGCTCCGCGAACGGACCCCGTCCAGACCTTCCGCAACCGGGCCACGGACGGGTGCCTGGACCACAACAACATCGACGGTGTGCGGAGCTCCCCGTGCAACAGCGGCCCGTGGCGGAAGTGGGACGAGTTGGTTCGTCCTCCGGCTCGCCGACGGCGTCGCGTTCCAGAGGCGCCGAGGCGGCGGATCCGCCGATGCCGCTGCCTCTCGCGACTGCCTCTCGCGACGGCAGGCAGACGGTCCGGAGCTCAGGCCGGCCCATCCTGAGGGGTGGGGGGGGGGGGGGGCCCCCCCCCCCCCCCCCCCCCCCCCCCCCCGGGCGCCCCCCCCCCGGGGGGGGGCGCGGGGCCCCGCGCCGGTGGAGGTGTGCGAGACCCCCCCATCACCGGGCGCCGCG
>NZ_JBIVDS010000003.1:621672-864358 GCF_044747265.1 Streptomyces sp. NPDC090106
CCCGGCCCCCCCGCCCGCCGCCCCCCCGGCCCGGCCGCACGGCGGCCGGGAGCCCGGCCCCCCCATCCGGGGGGGGGGGGGGGGGCCCCCCCCCCCCCACCACCCCTACCCCCCCCGGGCCGTGGTTCAGCTGCGCGTCAGCGTGTAGTCGCCGCCGACGTTGTCGAAGGTGACCACGACGCCGTACTCGCCGGTCCGCGAGGGCGTGAAGGTCACCGAGACCGGCTGCCCACCGGAGTTCGCCCCGACGGCGGACGCCACCGCGGCGGTGCGGCTCTGCACGAACGTCGACGGATTGCCCGGGTCGTCGCCCATGACGAACAGACCGGCCACCGAGATGGGGTCCTGCGGGGTCAGCGTGATCGTCACCGGTACGCCCGCGGTCAGCGGGGTGTCCTGCACGGCGGCGACCTGGGAGTCGTCGAGGTGGATCGTGGTGGACGACCCCGGCTGGAGGGTGCTGAAGCCCATCACGGACTCGATGGTGTAGGTGCCGGGTCCCTTGAACTGGCTCACCCGTGGGTAGTAGTCGCCCGGCGGCCGCAGATTCGAGTCGATGGCTATGAACTCGACCGCCTGGTCGTTGAGGGTGCTGCTGCCGAGACGTATCGTCTGCGCCCGGTTGTCGTAGAGGGCGAGATCGAAGTCGGTCGGACTCGAGGGCCGCAGCGCGACCACGGACCACGACTGGACCGCGGTGTCGAGGCTGAAGTTCTGCGGCGGTGCGGGAGAGGTGAACGTGGGCAGGAACTGGCCCCGGCCGTCGACGAGGGGCCTGCGGTACCCGTAGTCGATCGTGTTCTGATACAGCGACCCCAGCGCGGCGTCGGACACGTCGAATCCGTCCGTGCCGCGGGCGCTCCAGAACCCTGCCAACGTGGTGTTGACGTGATGCGCGAGGGTGAAGAAGACGGCTCCGAAGCCCTCGCTGTGCTGGTCCCAGATTTCAGATCCGGCGATCTGAGGGTCGATGACGTCCCACAACGCCCCGGCGACCCGTTGCTCCGTCACGTCCCCCTCCGCGACGCTGCTGGACCCCCAGCTCGGAGGCTCGAAATCGGTCGAGGTTCCGTTGAGGAAGCGATACTCCGAGGTGTGGTTCATGGCCAGTGAGAAGAAGTCGGCCCATCCCTCGATCCACGCGCACACGGTGGTGCTGGCCTGGGCGGGAAAATGCGGACTGGGACAACCCACGGTGGACGGGAACGCGTCGTTGTAGACGTCGTCCATCAGGGCGTGCCCGACCTCGTGCATGACCTCCATCGGGGCGTCCGGGGTTCTGGGGAACAGGTGCACCACGTTGGCCGCTTGGTCGTAGAAGTCCACGCCGTCGGCTCCCGCGTTCGACCACTCGAAGCGCAACTGCCGGCACGTGGTGTCCTTGGGATCCCAGCAGCCGTTCGTGTGCGGGACGCCCACCCACGCATCGTTGCCGATGTCGAACACGTGGGCGGCGCGGTTGCCCCTGACGCCGTCGCCGGGGAACTGGGTGGCGAAGTTCACGGTGCTGCCCGCCACCGGGTTGGCGCGGACCGGCGTACTCCAGTTGTAGACGTCCGAGCCGTTCTGCACCCGCCACTGGGCGTTCTCCGCCTTGAACGTGATGTACAGCTGGGTGAACTGCGAGGCGGTGAAACAGATGTCGAAGCGGCCGTTGGAGTCCGTGAGCCCGGCGATCAGCGCTCCGGTCAGCAGATCCCGCACCTGTACCTGGGTGTTCATGCCGTTGTGCCGCACACCGGCCTGGTCCGTGTAGGTCCAGGTGCCGATCGCATGCGTGTCGCAGGCCAACAGCGAGGGCGCAGCGCCCGATCGCTGCTTCTGCGCAGGAAGTCCCGGGCTGGGCGCGGTCCTTGTCACCTGCCAGGCCGGACGGTGCGCCGTCGTGGGCGATCCCGCCACGGCAGGCGATCCGCCGCCCGCGTCCGCCCGTACGACACCGACGCCGGGACCCACCAACGCGCAAAGCACTGTCAGCACGACCGTGAAGACGGTTCTTCGTACCGCGACGGACAACATCCCGCCGGTGTTCAGCAAGCTCAGTTTCATATGGTCACCCCCGATGACGAGAACTGGGCTGTCGGCCGACAACGTTGCCGACGGGGGAAACCTAGCCAGCGTCTCTGCGGCTGAGGATGAGTAGCCGCTACTCAACCACCGCCAGTGCCTGCGGCAGTTGATGACGCGTGGTGACGCCGAGTTTGGCGTAGGCGTGCTGGAGGTGGTTGTCGACGGTACGTACCGACAGAGCCAGGATCTGGGCGATCTGTTTGCTGGTGTTGCCGGTTGCGGCGAGCAGGGCGATCTCCCGTTCCCGGGCGGTCAGCGAGGCCGCCGCGGCGTGAGCGATGCTCAGCAGCGGTGTGCGGGCGCCTTCGCAGCGGGCCCGGGCCACGGTGGCCCGCTGCGTGGCCGCGGCGGCCCGGCGGGTACGGCCCGTCCTGCGCCAGGCGGCCGCGGCGGCGGTGGCCGCCTCGGCGTCGAGCAGGTCCGCGCCGATGGCCCGGCAGGCATCGGCGGCCAGGAGGAGCAGCTCGGGATCGTCTGCGGCGAGCGCCTTCGCCAACTGGGCTCGTGCTGGCGCGAGGGCGCCGTCGCATCCGCGGCCGAGCGTGTCCAGCCGATCGGTGACCTCCTTGGCCCCGCCGAGCCGGGCTACGTCGGTCAACAGCAGTGCATCACCGGTGACATGACCTCCGGCGCGTGCCGTGGCGGCAGCAGCGGTGAGCACGGATCGGGCTCGGCCCAGCTGCCCTCGGGAGGCCAACAACCATGCCTCGCCGAGGCGTTCCTCTCCGGGGGAGAGCAATCCAGGTTCCACCGGAGGCAGGGCGCGGTGCTCGGCCAGCGTCGCCTCGGCCGCCTCCAGATCTCCCAGTACGGCCGCGCACGCTGCGAGACCACCGAGCACCAGACGCAGTGCCATGGTGTGGTCGATGCCACGGGACACGGTGGCGGCCTCGGCCCACCAGCGGCGGGCGGTCGCGGGATGGCCGGCCAGCCAGTGCGCACGGCCGAGGAGGACGGCCAGCCAGATCCGTACGGGGGAACCGGCCGCGGTGAGTTCCGCGTAGGCACGCTCGCCCTCACGGCAGGCTTCGGCCGCCGGCAGGCCGGCCTCGCTGAGGGCCAGGACGAGCGGGACACGCTGGAACGCCGGATGGGAGGCCAACGCCTGTTCCTGGACCCGACGGTGCGCGTCGTGGGCGCGCCGAGCCCAGGTCGTGGCCTCGGCGGTGCGGCCCACCAGGGCCAGCGCGGCGGGCTTCATCCAGGCACCGCGCAGCCAGGCGTTGACATCGGGAGCGTCACCGACCTCGGTCTCCAGATCCGCCAGCAGGGCCAGCCCCTCGACCGGCCGGCCGCCCACGATCCGCAGGAAACCCTCGTTGACCGTGAGCTTGCGCCGATCGGCGGGGCTGCTGAGCTGTTCGCGGGCGGCGTCGTTGACCGCGAGCGCCTCGGCAACGGGGGCGTTGCTCCACACCAGGCTCGTCGTCCGCACCAGGGCGACCGCGAGCATGTCCTGCTCGTCGACGGCAAGGACGGCTGCCCGGGCGAGCGTCTCCTCGGCCCTGCGCCACAGGCCCAGCTCGAACAGGGCCTCGCCGAGCCTCAGATCGGTGGCGGTCGTCCGGTGTTGCGCGGGCAGGGCTTCCAGGAGGGCGACAGTCCGGGGCAGGTCGTGCGCGTGGCGTGCCAGTACGGCGGCCCGGGCGAGGAGGGCCGGGTCCGCGGTGCCGGTCGCGGCCAGCTGCCAGGCGGCGATGTGCAGCGGGTCCGCGCGGCGGCGCGCACCGAAGGCCTCGACGCGCTTGGCCTGGTCCAGCAGCAGAGCCCGGCGGCGCACGACCGGCAGACCGGCTCGCAGCACCTCGCCGTACAGGGGATGGGCCAGGTGGACGGCGGTGCGCCGCCGATCCTGGGTGACCCGTATCAGCCCGCCCTGCTCCAGAGAAGCCGTCACCCGCGGCCCGACAAGCCCTTCGACGCAGGTAAGGGACAGCGGCTCGCACAACGCCAGCAACTCCAGGACAGGGCGTCCGGCGGAGTCGGCGGTGGCCAGCCGCGTCGAGATCATTTCGGTGAGCCGCGCCGTGCCCGGCAGTCTGTCCTCGACCAGATGCCAGATCTCCCCGTCCAGGACCAGGTTCCCGGCGGCCAGGGCACCAAGGACCAGTTCGCGCAGATAGAGCACGTTGCCTCCGCTCACGGACGACAACTTGTGCAGAGCACTGCGGGCGACAGGTCTTCCCAGCGCGGCGTGCAGCAGCTCCACCACCTGCTCCGGACTCAGCTCGGTCAGGTCGACCCGGTACACCGCGTCCCCGCCGCGCAGCGCGGCGACGGCCTCCCCATACGGCTCCCCACTGCGCACGGTGCCGATCAGCAGGAGCGCGCCCGTGTCCATCAACTGCCGCAGCAGTACCGCCGAGGCGGCGTCCAGCAGATGCATGTCGTCGACCATGAGCACCCACCGCCGCCCCGGTCCGACGGCCAGCTCCCTGGCCACAGCAGCGAATCCGGCGACCGGATCGGACAGATCCACCCCGGCCGGCAGCAGATGCGCGATCGCCCCCAACGGCACGGCGCCCGCCGCGACACTCGCCGTGGCCCGACCCACCCGGAAACCCGCCGCCTCGGCCCGCTCAAGGCACTCCTCGGCCAACCGGGACTTGCCCACACCGGCCGCCCCGCCGACCACGAACCCACGACACCCCCGATCCGCCAGCGCCGCGTCGAAGTGCCCCAACTCCGAACCACGCCCCACCAACGGCCAACGCCGTGCCCATGCCCGCACCCCGGTTCCCCCGCCCCTGACAGCTCGTCATACGTGACTCGGCGCCATACCATCAGCCCATGGGCCTCCAACGGGGCTGTGTTTCGGCCATCGTTGATGCCCATCGACGGCGATGTGACGTCTGCGCGCGGGTACAGAGGTCCAGCCGGTGGGTGCGGGGACCGGTGACTCCATGCGCCCGAAGGAGGTCAGGATCCGGGGACCACCCCCGCGGGTGCGGAGACGCCGCAGGCGATGCTGTTCAATCAGCCCAGCCGTCGGTGTTCGAGAAGGACTCGTAGGAGTAGCGGGTATCGCGATCCCATTCCTCCCCGGTGATGCGTTCGTATGCCCGGTCCGGTGTGTAGAGCAGGGGCTCGGCCCAGATGAGGTCGACGGCATAGGGAGTGAAGGCTGCCGGGTCCTGGAGGACGCTGTCGAATGCGGCGCGGCCGGCGGCGACGACCGCCGCACGGGAGTACAGGAAGGCGTCACCGGACAGGTCGTGTCCATATTCCTTGCGGTCCAGTCTGTACAGCGCCCATGACAGTTGCTCGGCAAAGCCGATGACCAGCGACAGCGGGGACTGGGCCAACCGCTCGGTCAGCGTTGCTGCAAGGACATCGGCGTCCGGGTCCGGTTCCGTGGGCTTGCAGTCCTCGATGAGCTGCCAGAAGGCGACTTCGTTCATGCGGGCGAGCATGCCGCAGGGGTCTGACAGACCCGGCCCCCGGGCCACTGTCTCCCGCCGCTGGGGAGGGCGGCACGGAAGGTGATGTCCGTCTCGGTCTTTCGGTCGGGGTGGGGCTGGTGCGTCCGCTGGCCTCCGTGATCGCATGGCCCATCTCTGGTGAGGGTGGCGGAGCGAAACGATCGGTCAGTCTGCCCTGTCGAGTTGGACCTGGCGCTCTGTGTCTGCGAAGCCGAGCGCCCGGTAGAGACGGATGGCGTGGTCGTCGGGGTCTGCGACGATGACCAGTGTCCGGACGCCCGGGTCGGGCACCGCGTGCTGGGCCGCATGGTGGATGACGGCGGAAGCAAGACCTCGGCGGCGGAAATCGGGGTGGGTCTCGACGTTCTGGAACCGCGCCAGTTCCGGGCCAGCGGCGAACAAGCCGGCTCCGGCGCGGAGGCGGCCCTCGACGAAGGCGCCGATCCAGTTCCCATGACCTGCCTCGCACAGACTGCGGTATCCCGCGACCCGTCGCTCTGCGAAACGTCGACCATTGTCGTCCGACGGCAGACCATGGCAGGCGAAACTCAGTTCCAGAGCCTGGAGCCAGTCGTCGTCGCTGGACAAGGCGCGGATGTCGGCTTGAGGAGGCTCGGTTGAAAGCGCGAGCCTGTCCGCTGTCAGGACCGTGTTGACCGCGGCGGTCACTCCGAGTTTCTCGCGTTCCGCGATGTCCCCCAGCGCCCCGTCGGTGCCGTCCACCCCGAAGGCCCGGTGCTTCGTCTCCGGGAACTCCGCCGCGAACAGCGCCGACCACCGGGCCGCGTCACGGGGCCGAGGCGGTGTGTCGAAGACGAGGAAGTTCCCCCAGTGAAAGCCGGGGTTGGCCGGGGTGCGCACCACAAGGTGCGATCCGCGGTCGGTGACCACTGACCCGCCCAACTCCAGCAACGACACATCCGTGCGGAACCCCAGCGATGTGATCTCCATTCGGCCGAGCGTACAGAGCTCCCCAGCACGTATTCGGCACCTGCGGGCTCGCCGGAGGGCACTACGGACGTGGCTGGGCGAACAGGCCCTACTCGGTCGAGGCCAGGATGCCGCGTTCGACGAGCCGCTTTAGCTTCAGGCGGGTGTTGTCGATGTTGCCGGGGGCGATCTCCAGGGCCATCGCCTCGCATGCCTGCCGCACCTGTAGCGGCGCGTCGGCCGCGGCGAATACCGCGAAGATCTGCTGGTGGACCTGATGGTCTGGCAGCTGCGGGGGAGGGGCGCGGTCTGCTCCGGATCGGGCAGCTCCAGCGGCGGAAAGGGGGCCCTGTGATCCGTCCCGACGCTGCCAGCGTGTCCCGCATCGGAGAATCCGGCGCCGTATGGCTCTACTTCGACGCAGGCATTCTCGTCGAGATCACCTCCGAGCTCGCCCTGACGCTGCGCGCCCATCTTGCGGACGAGCTCGGAATGGTCGTCCTCGACGACGGGATCGACTGTTGGACGGAGATCGCTTCGTTGCAGCCATCGCGCGCTGGGCACGTTTCGTGGGCGTCCGCGAGGCGTGTCATGGCGTGATCATCGGCGTCGCAGAAGGCGCCTCCCGGGGTGTCATGTGCAGGTGGTCCATCCGGGGGCGACGCGGGCCCATGACGCCTCCCACTCAGCGAGGTTGCGCCGCTCCATCCTGCGGCCGGCGCAGCCGTAGAGGCCGAGGCCGACGAGAGGGACGGCCATGGCGGCAAGGAGCGCGCAGCCCATGGTGCGGCTGCGGACCTGTTCGGCGGAGAGGGGCTGATCGGTGATCTTCCCCTGGTCGCTGACCCATACGCGGACGGTGTTGCCGGCGGTCAGGCCCGGTTCGACGTCGGTGGTCGCGGTGCGGTTGCGCCCGTTGGGGTCGGTGAAGCGGACGGTGACCGGATACAGGGTCTTCTTCGCCTCGCTCGATCCGGGTTCGGGGTGACGGGGGGCGTCGTGGACAAGCACGGCGAGCGTTTCGTGCCGCGTACTGGCCTCCTGCCGGGCGGTGTGCCGGAAGACGCGGTAGGCGCTGTCGCCGACCAGGAACATGACGGCGGGTGTCGTGATCAGGACGCCCAGGATCAGGCCGAGCGCGATCCATCCCTGTACGAGGTCGGAGCGGCGACGCAGTGGGTTGCGGCGCCATCTCCACAGCAGGACGCTGGGGAGTTCTTCAGGGGGCGGCTGTGCTGGGGGGATTCTTCGGTCCACGGTGTCGCTGCTCCTACCGCGTGCGGGACGGCAGTCCGTGCCAGGGTTGACGGGGGACGGGGGACGGGGGACGGGGACGAGGGCGTCGGGCTAGTGGGGGAGCGTCGCGGGTTCGGGGGTGCCCGAGGGGTGCCTGCGCGCGGCTTCCAGGAGTTTGGCAGCGCCGCGTACCGCCGCCGTGTGGGGTGCGGGCACGGGTCTGACGGGCGCGTTCAACCGGTCGGCGAGGCGGTAGGTGATGTCGGGACGCAGTGCGCCCCCGCCGGCCAGGAGCGCTCCTGCCCGCAGGGCGTCAAGGGTCTGGGAGGTGGGGTCCTGTTCGAGCATCGCGGTCACCATCGTGCCGATGGTGTCGGTGATCCGCGTGGGTGGCGTGAGGCCGTCCAGGTCGCTGGTGCCCAGGACTGTGTGGCGGGCGTCGGTCACCGCGCCGTCGGTGAGGAGGGTGACCTCGGTGAGGTGAGCACCGATGTCCACGACGAGCAGGGGGCGGGTCAGGTCGGCGTCGGTGGCCATGGCCACGGCTCGCGCGGTGGGGACGGTCAGCACGGCGCTCGGCCGCAGAACCTCGACCGCGGTGCGGGCCTGTGCCCGGAAGACGATTCCGCCCAGGGCCGGGGCGGTCACCACGATCAGGCGGCGGCCGAAGCGGGGCAGGCGGTGGCCGAGCAGGCGGTCGAGCATACGGCCGGTCCCGGGGATGTCGACGATCGAGCCGCGCTGGACGGGGTAGACGACGCCGTCACCGGGGAAGGTCACCGTCGGAGCGTCGAGGACGCCCTTGCGGCCGGATATCCAGGCCCGGGTGCGCGCGCTGCCGAGGTCGAGGGCGATGCCGGAGCAGTGCCGGTACAGGGGCCAGGGCCGGCTCGGGCCGGCCACGGCGCGGGGGCGGGGTGCGGTGGTCACCGGCCGGCCTCCCTGACGTGCTGGCAACGGGTGCAGTAGCGGGCCTGCGGGACGATCATCAAGTGCTCGCGGGCGATGGGCTTGCGGCACAGGTGGCAGACGCCGTAGCGGCCCTGGTCCATACGGGTGAGAGCCGCTTCTACGTCTGCGAGGACCATGCGGGCGGACGCGGCGAGTGTGACGCGGACCTCGACCTGGGAGACGGCCTGCCGGTCGAGCAGCGCCTGGGTGCGGTCCGATGCGGTGCCCGCGATCTGGTGCAGCTGCTCCTGGCGGAACAGGCGCTGCTCGTGCAGGTTCTCGCGGAGCGCGGCGAGGTCCTCGGTCGACAAGGCCGGGTCTCGGTCGGCGATGATCTGGTGGTTCATCACTTCACCTCATGGGCGGAGACGGAGGCTGGGCGGGACGGCGGGACGGCCGGGTGCCGTCGGGCCGGCCGGGCGGCCGGGTGCGGTCAGGCCGTGGTGGTGTGCTGGCAGGGGACGCAGAACCTCGTGTAGGGCAGGATCTCCAGGCGCTCGACCGGGATGGTCGTGGAGCAGCCCAGGCAGCTTCCGTAGCTGCCGTCCTCGACACGGGCGAACGCGGCCTCGATCTCCTTGAGGACACGCCGGATGGTGTCCGTCTGCGCCGACCTCATGTGCTCGTCGGTGCTCTCCCCGGCCTCGCCGACCGCCCGCAGTTGCGTCAGCCGGGAGGCGCGTTCGTGCTCAAGGCGCTGACGGGCCTCGTGCGCCGTGAGGCGCTCGGGGCGGGGCGCGGTCCGGGGCGTATCGAGCGACATCGTGTGTCCTTCTCTCGGCAGTGGTGGATACGGCAGGCGCGTGACGGGGCGAGGCCGCCCGGCTCGGTGCGATCGACTGAGCTCACGGCCGGTGTGCCATGCCTCCACCCTGGCCAATACGCCCTGCGAAACCCATCGGGCGCGATACCCATCTGAGGCAGATCCCAGAACCCATCCCGGTGGTGCAGCCCCCGGCAGGAAATGGGCATCGGAGCCCATCGACGAATGAGCGGTGCGAGGGGCAGGCTGGCCGCGGACCGGTCAGGATCAGTGGCTGCGGCTCACACCCAGGGTGAGCGGTGACCGGCAGTAGAGGCACAGCCGTGTCACACAAGGAAGGTGTCATCCCGGTGTCCCTGTTCTGGCGGATCTTCGCCCTCAACGCGATGGTGCTCGGTACGGCCACCGCACTGCTGCTGTGGGCGCCGGTGACCGTCTCGGTGCCGGTCGGGCTGACCGAAGCGGTCATCCTCGTCGCCGGCCTGGCGGTCATGCTGGTCGCCAACGCGGCCCTGCTACGGATCGGGCTGGGGCCGCTGGGGCGGCTCATGAGACTGATGACCACCGTCGACCTGCTCCGCCCCGGCCAGCGGCTTCCCGAACACGGCCGCGGCGGGATCGCCGAACTCATCCGGACCTTCAACGCCATGCTCGAGAGGCTGGAACAGGAACGGGCCACCAGCAGCGCCCGCGTCCTGCTCGCGCAGGAAGGCGAACGGCGCCGCATCGCCCAGGAGCTCCACGACGAGGTAGGCCAGAGCATGACCGCGATCCTGCTCGGCCTGGAGCGGGCGGCCGACGAGGCGGACGAACCCCTGCGCGCTGAACTGAGGCAGGCCCAGGAGATCACCCGGGAGAGCCTCGACGAGGTACGCCGCCTGGTACGCCGTCTCCGTCCGGGCGTGCTGGAGGATCTCGGCCTGATCAGTGCGCTGACCTCGCTGACCACCGGGTTCGGCACGCACGCCGGACTGCGAGTGCTGCGCCGATTCGACTCCGACCTGCCCGCCCTGGACCAGCAGACGGAACTGGTGCTGTACCGCGTCGCCCAGGAGGCCCTGACCAACGCGGCCCGCCACGCCGAGGCCGCCCGCGTGGAGGTGAGCCTGCACCACACCGACGACACCGTGGTCCTGGCCGTCACCGACGACGGCCGCGGGACAGGAGCCGCAGGTGAGGGCGCGGGGATCCGCGGGATGCGGGAGCGTGCCCTGCTCATCGGGGCCACGCTGGACATCACCTCGCAGCCCGAGGCCGGCACGCAGACCCGGCTGACCGTGCCCGTCCTCAGAAAGTCATGACCATGACCCAGACACCCACGATCCGTATCCTCCTCGCCGACGACCATGCGCTCGTGCGGCGCGGAGTGCGGCTCATCCTCGACCGGGAGCCGGACCTTGAGGTCGTCGCCGAGGCCGGAGACGGCGCGGAGGCCATCGACCTGGCCCGCGCCCACGACGTCGACCTCGCCGTGCTGGACATCGCCATGCCCCGCATGACCGGTCTGCAGGCCGCACGGGAACTCACCGCTCTCAAGCCCGGACTGCACGTGCTGATGCTGACCATGCACGACAACGAGCAGTACTTCTTCCAGGCGCTCAAGGCCGGCGCCAGCGGATACGTCCTCAAATCCGTGGCCGACCGCGATCTGGTCGCCGCCTGCCGGGCCGCCATGCGCGACGAGCCCTTCCTCTACCCGGGCGCGGTCACCGCCCTCATCCGCAACTACCTTGACCGCGTCCACCACGGAGAGGAACCCCCTGATCGGGTCCTGACGCCCCGAGAAGAAGAGGTCCTCAAACTCGTCGCCGAAGGCCACTCCTCCAAGGAGATCGGCGAGATGCTCTTCATCAGCATCAAGACCGTCCACCGGCACCGGGCGAACCTCCTGCACAAACTCGGCCTGCGCGACCGCCTGGAGCTCACCCGCTACGCCATCCGGTCGGGCCTCATCCAGCCCTGAACGTCCTGACCTTCCCGACCGCCTCAAGGTCCCCGCTGCCCACTCCCCAGCGAGGACCTTGAGGCCCCCCACCGCCCCCTGCCGTCCAGCCACACCGACACACGCCGAAGAGGGGACGGGGGATGCCACGCTCCGCGCACACCACACCCCGTACCGGCGGTCCCGCGCTCACCGCGCTGGTCGCGGTCCTGCTCGCCGTCCTCACCGCCCTGTCCGGCCCGTCGACACTCGCTTCCACAGCCCCACCCGCGCTCGCCTCCGCTGCGCTGCAGACCGGCAGCGGACCCTACGCGGACGACGGACACCTCGCCGCGGACGGTCCATCGGCCCGAAGCACACGCGATGTCCTCGGCGAGCGGCCTTCACCACCCGCCCCCGGCACCCTCGCCCCGCGCTGGACAGCCGGCAGTCCGCCCCAGCCGGCTGCCCCGCCGCTGTCCGCACCGCGCCCGTCCGTCTCGACTCAGCCGGCGGACTGTCACCCGACGCGGGCACCACCTCCGTCTCCAGGCACCTGAAGAACACCCACACCCCTTGTTCCGTCGACCGCTGCCCGCCCTGGCCGCGGTGTGCCTGTCGGAGGCCCGCTGTGAACCGTTCCCTGCGCATCCGAGGGCTGCTCGCCCTCGCTTCCGTCGCCCTGTCCCTGTACGTCGCGCTCACCGTGCCCATCCAGCTCGGCCTCGACCTGCGCGGCGGCACGCAGATCGTGCTGGAAACCCGCCCGACCGAAACCACCGACCCCGACGTGGAGACGACCGAGCGCACCGTCGAAGTGCTGCGCGGCCGTATCGACGCGCTCGGCGTCGCCGAACCCACCATCGCCCGCTCCGGCGACCACCGGATCGTCGTCGAACTGCCCGGCGTCCAGGACCCGGCCCAGGCCGCCGACGTCCTCGGCCGCACCGCTCAACTCACCTTCCACCAGGTACTCGGCACAGCGGACAGCGCCGACGACACCCCCAAGCCACTGCCCAAACGGCCCCGCCAGCACGTCCTGGCCGACGAGTCCGGCCAACTCCTGCGCCTCCAGGCCGCCTCGCTGACCGGAAGCCACGTCAAGGAAGCCGAAGCCCGCTTCGACCAGCAGAGCGGCGCCGGATGGCAGGTCACCGTCGATTTCCAGGGCGCAGGCCGGGACGCCTGGACCCGCCTGACCGGTCAGGCCGCCTGCAATCCGGTGGGTGACCCGTCCCGCAGGATCGCGATCGTCCTGGACGACAACATCATCTCGTCGCCGCAGGTGGACCCCTCGGTCGGCTGCGGCACGGGCATCAGCGGCGGCTCCACACAGATCACCGGATCCTTCAGCGACGACGAGGCCAAGGAACTGGCCCTGCTCATCAACGGCGGCGCGCTGCCCGTACCCGTCGAGACGGTCCAGCAGCGCACCGTCGGCCCCACGCTCGGCGCGCAGGCCATCACCGCCAGCGCCTGGGCCGCCGCCATCGGCACCGCGCTGACGGCCCTGTTCGTCACTGCCGTCTACCGGCTCATGGGCGCCCTGGCCACCGTGGCACTGGCCTGCTACGGCCTCATCTCCTACGCCGCCCTTGCCGCCCTGGGCGCCACCCTCACCCTGCCCGGACTCGCCGGATTCGTCCTGGCCATCGGCATGGCGGTCGACGCCAACGTCCTCGTCTTCGAACGCGCCCGCGAGGAGTACGCCTCCCGCAACCGACCCACCCCCCGCTCGTCCCTGGCCGCGGGCTTCCGCAACGCCTTCAGCGCGATCGCCGACTCCAACATCACCACCCTCATCGCCGCCGGTCTGCTGTTCTTCCTCGCCTCCGGACCCGTCCGCGGCTTCGGCGTCACCCTGGGCATCGGCGTCCTCGCCTCCATGCTCAGCGCCCTGGTCATCACCCGCGCACTCGCCGACTACGCCGCCGCCCGTCCCTGGGTCCGCCGCCGGCCCCACCTCACGGGCATCGCCCACACCGGAACCGTCCGCGACCGTCTCAGCCGCACGAACCCCCAACTGCTGCGCCACCCCCGCCGCTGGCTGGCCGGCTCCCTCGCCGCGCTCGTTCTGGCGGTCTCCGGCATCGCGCTGCGCAGCCTCGACTTCGGCATCGAATTCACCGGCGGACGCCTCATCGAGTACACCACCGCCAGCCCCGTCGACCCGGACCGCGCCCGCACCGCCCTCGCCGACGCCGGATTCCCCCACGCCGTCGTCCAGGCCTCCGGCGACCATCAACTCACTGTGCGAACAAGCGAGTTGAGCGAGACGCAGGCAGCGGAGATCACCGAAACCGTCAGCGATCTGACGCAGGGCGCCGACAAGCTGCGCGACGAGGCCATCGGCCCCAGCCTCGGCAAGGAACTCCGCCAAGGCGCCCTCACCGCCCTCGCCGTCGCCCTCGCAGCCCAACTCGTCTACCTCGCAGCACGTTTCCGCTGGCTGTTCGCGACCGCCGCGGTCGCCGCCCTCGCCCACGACGTGGTGATTCTCATCGGCGTGTTCGCCTGGCTCCACAAGCCCATCGACGGCCTCTTCCTCGCCGCGCTGCTGACCGTCATCGGCTACTCCGTCAACGACTCCGTCGTCGTCTTCGACCGCATCAGAGACCTCAGCAGTCGCGACCGCAAGGCGTCACTGGCCCGCATCAGCAACCAGGCACTCCTGCAAACCCTGCCCCGCACCGTCAACACCGGCATGGGAGCGGCCTTCATCCTCACCGCGCTGGCCCTCCTCGGCGGCGACTCCCTCACCGACTTCGCCCTTGCCCTCCTCATCGGCCTTGTGGTCGGCACCTACTCCTCCATGTTCACTGCCACCCCCCTCGCCGTCGAGATCCACAACCGCACACACGCGCCCCACCTCGCCGGCGCAGGATCGGGCCAAGCGCCTGGCCGTACGGCATGAGTTCTTCGGTGCGAGGAACGCCGGAGAGGGAGAGGGAGAGGGAGTCAAGGAGTCGCCCACGACCCCGAAGCAGCAGCAGCGGGATGCCTTTCCGGTAGACCGTCTCACCGCCGTCGCCACAGAGGGGACGGCGGTGAGGAGCCCCGCATCCGAACGGGTGGGATCAGCCTCGCGTGTTCCGCTCTCGCGATACGGCGATGTCGGCGGCGCTCGTGCCGACGCGCAACCCCCGGACGGTGCACCACCCGGGCACGATCCCGCTGGATGTCGCGCGCCGGCGGGCAGGCGATCTTGGCCGAGGACCGCATCCGCGCCGTCCGTGCCACCGGCCTGAGCAACCTCCCCTCCACGACACCACGCAGAACCAGATATGGCGCGAACCTCGGCTGACCAGCAGCGTTCCGTCCCTGCGAGCAGCGCCAATTCACCCGGGGCCGTGGAATCCGGCACACACCCGACGCGACAGCCAGGCTCTCCAAAGGCCGACGAAAAACTCGGCAGAGGCGGAGGGAAATGTTCCAGAGAGCTCCCCGGCTATTCGTCGTCAATTGAGTGCCGATGATTGGTGACCGTCCTCGGTGTCAGGGTGCGTGGCGGTCGAGGGTCGGATTACGGCAAGAGGCGCATCGGAACCGCCGATGATGCTTTTCGGCCGGAATGAGAGAGTAGGTTTCCAGCCGTCTAACTGTTGCGGCGGATGCGCCCCTCGACCAAGCCGGTTACGGCGCCGGAGCGGTCGGCGCGGTGAAAGGAGGCGCCGCACAGCTTCGTGCTGATTCGTAGGTCTGCCCGGTTGTCGAGAAGGCCCACGTCAGGCGACCGTCGCGGACGGAGTAGCGGGGAGAGGGGTACCAAACGAAGCGAAGCGATCAGAGGGAGTGCTCGACCGAAAAGAAAACGTTAAATGTAGAGCCAATAAGTGCGAGTGGCTGTTTTTCCCCTGCGTTCTGACGAAATCCCGTCGAACGGCTGAATTAATTTTATTACTGCCTGTGCATATGCGCCCTCTATATGCGCCGAAATGCGCCATCCGCTGGTGCGGCGCTCCTGCGCGCTCGCTGAATCGCGTTGTGTATTTATTCCTACTGAAGGAATATTTCGTCCAGCGGTTCACACCGTTGGGAGGGGCACGCATGACGAACCAGGCAATCGAAGTCGACCTCGACAGTCTGCTCAGGCGGGCGTTACAGGCCACCGGCACGAGTGAGCTTTGGACGGCGGACGCGGAAGAGATGTGGTGCCGCGTCACCCCCAAGGCCGGAATGCGACGCCGGCAAGGCTGGAAACTGCATGTTTCCGCGACGGCCGCCTCGGCCCCGGAAGTCCTCGTAAGGGCCCTGGACGTCCTGCTGACCGAGGACTCGGTGTTCAAGTTCGTCCGGTCGCTCGAGCAGGTGGGCGCGCTCAACTCCCGTGCCACGCCGCGGGGGAACGCGGGCAAGTTCATCACCGTCTACCCGAACTCCGACGCCGACGCGGCACGGGTGGCGCTGGCCCTGCACAAGGCGACGGCGGGACTGGCCGGCCCCCGCATCCTGTCCGACCAGCCGTACGCCCCGCAGAGCCTGGTGCACTACCGCTACGGCGCCTTCGTGGGCCGGCGGCGGCTGTCGGACCAGGGACTGCTGGTGTGGTTCATCGAGGACCCTGACGGCAATCCCGTGGAGGACAAACGCACCGGGCAGTACGCACCGCCCCCGTGGGCCGTCAGCCCTTTCCCGGCCTCGGTGCCCCTGCCGCCGAAGCAGGAGCAGGCGAAGCGGAGTCCGGTGCTGCTCGGCGGGCGGTTCTCGGTCCGGGAAGCGATCCGCCACACCAACAAGGGCGGCGTCTACCGGGGCACCGATGTCATGACGGGCGGCCCCGTGGTCCTCAAGGAGGCCCGGCCGCACGTCGAGGGCGACGCGTCCGGCTCCGACATCCGCGACTGGCTGCGGTCCGAGGCCAGGACGCTGGAGCGGCTCAGGCACACGGGGCTGGCACCGGAGCCGCTCGCGATGTTCGAGACGGGCGGGCACCTGTTCCTCGCCCAGGAGGAAGTACCGGGTGTGCCCCTGCGTGTCTGGGTCGCCGAGCGCTTCCGTGACGTCGGCGGCGAACGCTACCGCGCCGACGCGCTCGCCCAGGTCTCCCGTCTGGTGGACCTGGTGTCGCAGGCCCACGCCCAAGGCTGCGTGCTGCGGGACTTCACCCCCGGCAACGTCATGGTCCGCCCCGACGGGGAACTGCGCCTCATCGACCTCGAACTGGCCGTCCTCGAAGGCGACACCGCACTCCCCACCAAGGTGGGCACACCGGGTTTCAGCGCCCCCGAACGTCTGCTGGACGCCCCCGTCTCGCCCACGGCCGACTACTACAGCCTCGGTGCCACCGTGTGCTTCGTGCTCTGCGGGAAGGTGCCGAACCTGCTGCCCGAGGAGCCCTCCGACCGGCCCGCCGAGCAGCGGTTCGCCGAGTGGCTGACCACCTGCGCCGGATCGCTGGGTCTGCCGGACCACCTGCCGGAGATGATCCTCGGGCTGATGAAGGACGATCCGCTCGAGCGCTGGGACTGCGCCAGGGCACGTGCGGCGCTCCGGGAGACGGACACCGGCCACGGGACGGAGCCGGCACCGCGCAAGGGCCGCGCCGCCCGGCCGTCCCGGGCGGCCAAGCCGAACGCCATGGCACCGGTCGAGGCCACCGTCGCCGGGATGGTGAACCATCTGGTCGACTCGATGACACCGGCCGACGAGGGCCGGCTGTGGCCCGTGTCCGTCATGGCGGGGGAGACCGACCCCTGCGTCGTCCAGCAGGGCGCGGCGGGTGTGCTGGCGGTCCTGACGCGGTACTTCGAGCTCACCGGCGACCGGCGGCTGCCGGAACTGATCTCCACCGCGGGCGACTGGATCGCCGCCCGGACCGACCCTCGGTCCATCCGCCCCGGACTGCACTTCGGCGGCAGGGGAATCGCCTGGGCGCTGTACGACGCCGGACGGGCGCTCGACGACCGCAGGCTCACGGAACACGCGCTGGCCCTGGCGCTGGCCCCGCTGGAGTCGACGCCCAGCCACGACATCACCCACGGCAGCGCGGGCAGCGGACTCGCCGCGGCCCACCTGTGGCACCGTACCGGCGATCCCCGCCTGGCCGAGCTGGTGGTCGACGCGGCGGACCGGCTGGTCGCCGCCGCGGAACCCGAGCCGTGCGGCGTGAGCTGGCCCGTCCCCGCGGAAGCCGTCTCCGAGGAGGCCGGCAAACGCTATCTCGGCTACGCGCACGGTTCGGCAGGCATCGGCTCCTTCCTGCTCACCGCCGCCGGGATCTCCGGCAGTCCACAGCACAGGGCGCTGGCCGTGGCGGCCGGAGAACACCTCGTGGCCCACGCCGTACGCGTCGGCCCGGCAGCCCAGTGGCCGGCCCAGGCCACGGACGTGCCCACGGCCCCGTACTGGTGCCACGGTTCGGCGGGCATCGGATCGTTCCTGGTCGGCCTCTGGCGAGCGACCGGGGACAAACGCTTCGAGGATCTCGCCCGCGGCGCCACCCACGCCGTGGCGGAACGCGCCTCACGCGCGGCCGTGGCCCAGTGTCACGGGCTGGCGGGCAACGGCGACTTCCTCCTCGACATGGCCGACGCCACCGGCGATCCCGCCTACCGCGTCATGGCCGAGGACCTGGCCCGCCTCATTGTCTTCGAACGCGCCCACCGCGCCGGCCACGTCGTCTTCCCCAACGAGTACGGGGACGTCTCGACGAGCTGGAGCGACGGCTCCGCGGGAATCCTCGCGTTCCTCCTGCGGACGCTCCACACAGACCCCCGGCTCTGGTCCGTCCAGCAGCCGGGTTGAGCGACAGAAAACCCTGTCGCCACCGCTCACAGAAGGAGAATGTCATGGAGAACCAGGCCCTCGAACTGCTGGCCCACCTGCACGCCCTTCCGGAGACCGACCCGGTCGACTTCGACGGAGCATCCTTCTCCGGCACGTGCGCGTGCGTCGGCGTGCTGACGCTGCTCAACACCGTCTGCGTGGGCGTCAGCTGCGCCTAGCCAAGTCCCTCCGGCCGGCGGCTGTCTCGGGCAGCCGCCGGCCGGAGCCAAGGCCGCTGCGGCCGGCAGCGCCCGCGCACGACACCCCGTAAGCGAGGACCCGATCATGCAGCCACCTGCCGGTGACCACGCTCGCCTCATCGCACCGCTCCTGACCGCCGCCCGCACGGGCCCCGACGCCGCGGAGCCCACCGGCCGACCGGTGTACGCCCTCCGCACACGCGGTCTGGTCAAGAGCTACCCCGGCCCGAACGGCACCACCACCCACGCCGTTCGAGGCCTGGACCTGGCCGTCCTCAAGGGCGAGACCTACGCCTTCCTCGGCCCCAACGGCGCCGGCAAGTCCACCACCATCTCCCTGCTGTGCGCCCTCGCCCGCCCCACCGCCGGACAGGCCACCGTCGCGGGCGCCGACGTCCGCGACAGGCCGGACGAGGTCCGCCGGCGGATCGGGATGCTCTTCCAGCACAGTGCCCTGGACCCGGACCTGACAGCCGAACAGAACCTGTACGTCCACGCCCGCCTCTACGGACTGCGCCGTCGCCATGCCCGCCTGCGTGCCACCGAGACCCTGGAGACGGTCGGGCTGGCGGACCGCCGCCGCTCCCCGGTACGCACCCTGTCCGGAGGCATGCGCCGCCGCCTCGAACTCGCCCGCGGCCTGCTGCACGCGCCCGAGATCCTCTTCCTGGACGAGCCGACCACCGGACTCGATCCACAGGCCCGCGCCCAGGTCTGGGACCACCTGCGCGCACTGCGCGACCGGCACGGCACCACGCTCTTCGTCACCACCCACTACCTGGAGGAGGCGGAGAACTGCGACCGGATCGGCATCATCGACCACGGCCGGATCGTGGCCGAGGGCACGCCCCTCGCGCTCAAAGCCGAGATCGGGGACGACCGCGTGACCCTGCGCACCGGCGACGACAGCGCGGCACGGCAGATCGTGCGCCGCACGGCACCGCCCGGCCTCACCGTCGACCTGGACGCCGAGGGTCTGTCCCTGCGCGTGCCCGACGGCAGCGCGTGGATTCCCCGGCTGTGCTCGGCCCTGGAGACCCACGGCATCGCGGTGCACGCCGCGTCCGCGACCCCGCCCACACTCGACGACGTCTTCTTCCACCACACCGGCCGCGGCATCCACACCCCGCCTCCCTACCCGGCACCGGCCGCCCCGGAGCAGGACGCGACCCCGCCCGCCACCGAGGAGGACCCGTGACCGCACCCGCCCTCCCGGCCGCGGACGTCGTCGGCGGTGAGCACGGGTGGGTCCTGCGCCACGAACTGCGCGCGGTCCACGCCCTGGTCCACCGCGATCTGCTGCGCCTGTCGGCCCAACGCACCCACACCGCCCTGATGCTGCTCCAGCCGGTGCTCTACCTCTTCCTCCTGGGCGGCGGTCTGGCCGCCCTGATCCCCGACTCCTCACTGGGCGTCGGCTACCAGGCCTACCTCTTCCCGGGGGTGCTGGTGATGACCGTGCAGGCCCCGGCCATCGTGGTCGGCGTCCGCCTGATCACCGACAGACAGAGCGGCTATCTCCGCGAACTCCTGATGGCACCGGTCAGCCGGTCCACCCTCCTGCTCGGAAGCTGCGCCGGCGGCACCATCGTCTCCACGGTCCAGGGCACCGTCCTGCTCACCCTGGCCGGCGCCGTCGGCCTGGCCTACGACCCGTTGCTGCTGGTGCTCCTTCTCGCCGGTACGTTGCTGGTCTCCTTCACCATCACGGCCCTGCTCCTGCTGCTGGCCGTAGGCCTCGAGCGGCCCGAGAACTTCCACATGCTGCTCGGCCTGGTGATGATGCCGCTGCTGTTCCTCTCCGGCGGCTTCTTCCCGCTGGAGAACCTGCCCGGCTGGGCCCACACGCTGGCCGCAGCCAATCCGCTCGCCTACGGAGTGGACCTGCTCCGGCGGTGCATGGAACTCCGGGTACCGGACCGGGCGGCCGGGGTGGGGATCGAGTGGTCGGGATGGCAGCCGCCCGTGTTCCTGGAAGGCACCCTGCTGCTCGCCCTCGGGGCGGTGGCCCTGCTCTGGGCAGCCCGCCTCTTCAGCCGTCCCGAATGAGAACGGACGAGGCAACTCCCCAACCATACAGTTGACTTGACGCTCCATCAGTTCTTGTCGGCGCGCCAAATGATCGACCGGCACGCGATATTGCCCGGTGCAAGAGACGGTGGCACCATCGAGAAGACATTTGCCCTGACGGCAGTGAGGTGTTCATGAGACGCACACGACGCCTGATGGCTCACCTGGTGGGCCGGAAGCGGGTCAGCGGACGCTACATCTACTGGCCCTACCACGCCCGCTAGCCCTACCTGTTCAGCGCCAACGGCGATCGCAGGATCTCTCACGAGGGATCCTGCGATCCACACGGGAAGGGCACATGGCGTACCGGGAGAAGCGCAGCTGGCCGCCGGGCCCACGCGGGCACTGGCTTACGGGCAACACCCGCGCGTACGAATCCGACCGGATCGGGTTCCTGCGCCGCTGCCATCGCGAGTACGGAGACGTCTTCTCCTACGACGAGCACACCCTGTTCGTCATCGACCCCCAGCTCACGCATGAAGCGCTCACGGGCACCGGCGACACGTTCGTGACCGAACTCGCTCCTTTCGACATGCGACGCGACCTCGACCGGGCCACCGAACACGCCACCTCCTGGCTGCCCGAACGCCGGGCCGCGTGGCCGGGGCTCAACCGGACGGCGGTGGCCAGGACCGACGACCTGACCGTGAAGGTGCTCGAAGCCGTCATCGCCGACGGAGCCGGCCGCGAGGTCGACGTCCTCTCCACGATGCGGACGCTCACCGCCCGGACGATCGCCGAATACTGCTTCGGCGCGGACCACAGCGGCGTCACCGAGCTGCTCCACGAGACCGTCCGCGCCACCCAGGCCTTCGCCGAGGCGTCCCACGAGTTCCCCGCGTGGCTGCCGCTGCCCCGCCACCGCCGCTTCTTCCGCACCTACCGGCGGATGGCCGAGACCCTGACCGCCCTGGTCGTGGAGCGCAGCGGATCGGCGTCCGGCACGCCCGGCAGCGACCTGCTCGGATTCCTCCTCGCCGGCGAGCCGTCCCCGCCCGTCGACACCGTGGTGTCGACGCTGCACAGCGTCCTCATGGGCGGCCACGGCGTCCCCGCGGCGGCCCTCACCTCCGTCGTGTGGGAACTCGCCCGCCGTCCTCGGCTCGTGCACGACCTCCGTGACGAGGCGGACGGACCGGCGGAGGGTGGCACCCCGCTGGCCGAAGCCGTGGTCCGGGAGACGCTGCGGCTGTACCCGCCCGCATGGCTCATGACACGGACCGCCGCCAAGGAGAGCACCCTTGCGAAGTGGTCGCTCAGCCCCGGCGACGACGTACTGCTCAACGCCTACCTGATCCATCGTGACCCTCGCTGGTGGCCCCGGCCGGACGAGTTCGACCCCACCCGGTGGCTGGACGGACGAGCGGCCCCCGGACCCGCCTACCTCCCCTTCGGTGCCGGACCGCGAGTGTGCCTGGGCGCCGCGTTGACGATGCGACAACTGACGCTCACCACTTCGTGGTTGGCGCGCCACTTCACCATCGAGTCGCCGAACGCGCAGTCGGTGACGGTGGAGTTCGTCGACCGGCTGGCCCCCGCGCACCTGCGCGCCCGCTTCGTGCCGACCGGCTGAGAAGAACTGCCTGGGGCATGCCGAACCGCCGGTACCTGACCATCAGGGCCCCCGCCCGATGGACCCGCCGACGACCAGCCCTGAAATGGGCTATCGCCTCGGCGACAGCGCGGCGGGTGGCGCGTTCCCGGCCGGTGAAGCGCATCGCGACGATCCTCTTGTGCACCATGTGCGCGCGGATCTTGCCGTAGGAGGGGACCACCAGTTCCTGGCGCGACCCGAAGCGCGCGAGCAACCACAACGGACCCGCACCCGACAGCGGACCTCCACCCCCACAAACGCCCGCGGCGCGCCGGAGCCCGGCGCGGACGCCAGGTCGACGCCGGCCACTGGCCGACCCATCTGCGGCGCGCCTGCGCTCCTGTCGCGTCAGGGGCTGCTCTTCTCTGAGCAGGTGGGCTGCGATGATGGTGGCTATGTCTGCTGGTGAGCCGAAGGTGTCCGCGTCGTCGGGTGGGTATGCGAAGGGGCGTGCGCGCCGGGAGCAGATCGTGGCGCTGGCCGCCGAGGCGTACGGCGATGTCGGATATCACGGTGCTTCGCTGCGGGAGATCGCGAAGCGGGCCGGGATCAGCCATGTGGGGCTGCTGTACTACTTCCCCAACCGCGAGGCGCTGTTGGCCGCGGTGCTGGAGCGGCGTGACGAGCAGGACTCGGCGCTGCTCGCACCGCGGGTGTCCTCGCCCCGGGCGGTGGTGCAGCATCTGTTGGATCTCGCCGAGCACAACGCCCGTCACGCGGGGATGGTCGATCTGTATGTGAGGCTGGCCGCGGAGGCGGTCGCCGAGGACCATCCGGCGCACAGCTACTTCGTGGAGCACTACGCGTCGACGCGGGCGTATGTGCAGCGTGCGCTAGGGGAGTTGGCGGAGCAGGGGATGCTGCGCGAGGGGGTCGACGCCCAGGCCGCCGCGGCGGGTTTCGTGGCGTTGATGGACGGGCTGCAGGTGCAGTGGCTGACCAGTCCCGGTGAGGTGGACATGGCCGGGGTTCTGCGGGCGTATGTGCAGCAGCTTCTCAGGGAGCCTTTGCAGTAGCGCGACGCAGCCGGTGCAGGAGGAGCAGTGCGACGGCTGCGGTTGCCAGGTCGCCGGCTGCCAGCGCGGCCCACACACCACCGGTTCCCAGCCGGCCCAGTGCCACGACCAGCGGGATCTTGATCAGGAGCAGGGCTCCGATGGAGATGAGGTAGGCGGGTGCGGGTCTGCCCAGGGACTGGGCGTAGGCCGCCACCAGTGGCCCGAGGCCGGCGACGGTCAGGCCGATGGCGATCACGGGCAGTGCCTGTCCGGCGGTGGTGATGGTGGCGGGGTCGTTGAGGAACAGTCCGGCCAGAGGCTCGGCCAGCAGGGCGAGGATCGCGGCGGTGAGGAGCCCGTACAGCACTGAGGACAGCAGGGCGAGGTTGCGGGCGCGCAGGGCGCGGCCGGTCAGGCCCCGGCCGCTGTTGTAGCCGACGATGGGTTGCAGTCCCTGGCTGATGCCGGTGTGGGGCATCATCACGAAGGTCTGCAGGCGGGCGCAGACGGCGTAGGCGGCCAGCGCCGTCGCTGATCCGGTGGCCGCGAGGGTGGCGTTGACCAGGACCGCCAGAAGCGTGACGCCGGTCCCGGCCAGGAACGAGGGCAGACCGATACCGAGCAGGGCCCGCAGCGTCGGCCCGTGGGGCAGCAGATCCCTGGGCGTGATGCGGTAGGGGCGCTGCCGCTGCGCGAAGAAGAACCACAGGCTCATCGCCGCGGAGACGGCCTGCCCGCCGACGGTGCCCAGGGCCGCGCCCCGCACCCCCATGCCGAGGCCGAAGATCAGCAGCGGGTCGAGGGCGATCTGGACGGCGACGGGCACGAGCCACAGCAGCGTCGAGTAGCCCATCCTGCCCTCGGCGCGCACCAGGCTGGAGAAGCCGGTGGAGACCAGTGCGCCGCTGAGCAGCACGACGGCGTAGGGACGAGCGCTCGCCTGCAGGTCGCCCCGGGCGCCGAGCAGGTCGAGCAGGGGGTCCAGGAAGGCGAGTCCGAGCACGGTGGTGGCCGCCGCGCAGAGCCAGAACAGGGTGAAGGAGTTGCCCGCGGCGCGGGCGGCTGCCTGCCGGTCCCCGGCGCCCAGCGCGCGGGAGACCAGCGAGGCGCCGCCCGCACCGACGGTGGTGGACACCGCCCCGAGCAGCAGCAGGAGCGGGGCGACCAGGTTGACCGCGGCCATCGCGGTGTCGCCCACGCCGTGCCCGACGAACCAGGCGTTGGTCAGGGCGTAGATGCCGTAGACGCCGACAGCGGCCGTGGTCTGGGTGCAGGCACGCCACAGCAGTCGGCCCACCGGTTCGGTGCCCAGCCGGGTGGTGTGGTCCACGACTGCCGCGGGAGCGGTGTCCTGGCGTGTCACGGGCGGGTACGCCCCAGCAGCGCCATCGTCTCGTCCAGGCGGGGACGGGCCCAGTCGTACTGCTGGGTGTCGGTGTGCCCGCGGTACACGGTCTCGATGACCATGATCAGCATCAGGTGGAGGCAGTACAGGCGGCGGCGGACCTGCTCGTTGGCGCTCAGCTCCGTGTGACCGTAGCCGCGCATGAAGGGAGTCGGGTCACCGAAGTCGGGCAACTGGCTGCCGACGAAGCCCGCCTCCATCAGCGGGTCCCCGAACAGGGCACGCTCGTGGTCGATGATGCACACGATCTTGCCGTCGCGGACCATGACGTTGCTGTCCCACAGGTCCCACTCGACCAGACGCGGCTCGGTCACCTCGTCCAGACTGCCGGCGTGCGCGGCGACCACCTCCCGCACGGTGTCGTACTCCCAGCCGATGTCCACGCCACGGCGCTCCCCGTCGGCCAGGACGTCTTCGACGATGCCGGTGAAGACGTGCCGCCAGCTCGGGTGACGGGGCCCGGCGAGCGGACCGAACCCCTCGCCGCGTATCGAGTTGATCTCACGGTTGGCCGCACCGAGCTGCTCCATGTAGGCCTCGCGTTCGACGGCGGGCAGCTGCGCGGAGACGATGCCGAGGTTGTCGGCGTCGACGTACGGCATGAAGAAGTAGTCCGCGTCGCACAGCTCACGGCTCTGGTCGGCGAAGTCGACCGGCGGGACCGGCACCGAAGTGTGCGTCCGCAGCATCTCCAGCGTGCGCAGCTCGATCGACATCGCACCCCGCTCGTACGCCATCACCTCGACCTGCGGCGGCGGGGCGATCTTCAGGACGACCTCGGCGCCGTCACGCAGGCGGATGCGGTAGGCGACGTTGAACCAGCCGTGCCCCAGCTCGCTCACCCACCCGTCCCCGGCCGGCACCCGGTCCGCTCCGTAGGCGCGCTCGATCATGGCCTTCAGCGTTTCGGGCGACTGCCTGTTCTTGGTGATGCTCTCCACGTCGTTCCTCTCATGGGCGGTTCTCGCGGCGGGCCGAAGACCTCCGACTCGTGCGTGCCGCGACGAGGCGCGGGCCCCCTGCCGTAAATACTTAACATGTGGTAGAAATCTTGACCAGGGGCAGGTGGACGTTTGTCGACGTGCGAAGCCAAGTGCCCTGAGCGGGGCGGGTGACATGCGCTCGCCCGTCCGGCGGGCCGGGCGGCACGGTGCCTCGCGTCCGTCCCCCACCGGGGTCCGTCGAGCACCCACAGACTGCTCGTGCGGCGCAGAGCCTGACCCTCTGTGCCGCACGGGCTCTGCCCGATCCGGTCGATCCCGGAGCGCTCAGGCGCCCCGGTGTGACGGAACAGAGGGCACCTGTGCCGCAACCGTCTTACGCCACCGGAAAATGGTGGCTACTCTGCCACCATGACCGTCACCACCATGACTCTGCGCATCCCCGACGACCTGGCCCCCTCGATCCGGGCGGCTGCCGCGGATGCCGGGCTGAGCGTGAACGCCTACGTGGTGCGCGCCGCGCGCCGCGCCGCCACCCTCGACGCCGGCCGGCACCTCGCCGCGCTCGGTCTCGGCGACGACCTGGCGGGCGAGGGCGACACCCTGTGATGAACCGCGGTGAGGTCTGGACGCTGGCCGACGGCCGCAACGTCCTGGTCATCAGCCTGACCGGCCTGGAGGAGACCTACGGCGCGGTGCTCGTGATCGTCCTGCACGACAGCGGGCGTTACCCGGACACGGCCATGTCGGTGGTGATCGGTGACCCGCTTCCGTGCACCGCCGTCGCCGTCAACATCGCCCAGCTGAGGGTCAACCGGTTCGAAGGTGCCAAGCTCCTCGGCCCCGTCGACCCCGCAGTCCTGGCCCGCGTGGACCAGGCTCTGCGCGCCGTCCAAGACCTCTAGCCGACCGGCCCAGGAGCATCCACTGGCCGCGTTTCCCGCCTGGCCCTCCCCGCGGGACGGTCGGCCGCGCTCTACCGAGTTCTGCCCCCTCTCATGCCCCATCCCCTTCGTCGTGGGCAGCGGAGCCGACGGCTGGGAGGGACTCCCGGGCGGCTCCCGCACCGCACCGCACCGCTCGACACGGAGATCCTGATCGCGGTGAACGCCAACTCGCCCTGCTGTCCGCCGAGTGCACGGGGAGGGGATCGTCTGGCCCTCGCTCCTGCAGCCCGCCGTTCCCGGCCTGCACGCCGATCGCCGGATCGCCGTGGTGGCCGGCGGGGACTCCATGTTCTATGGCATCGGGCGCACCCTCACCCGAGGTGCACGGCCCCGTGCGGGTCCTGCCGCATCCCTCGTAGTCGCCGGAGCGTGAGCGGCACTCCTGCCGACAGGCGTGCGGGGCCGCCATCCGTCAGCTGTCGACGGCCGCCCCGGAAGACTGCTCCGAAGGCGGCGCGAACCGCATGGGCGTGATCTGTTTGACGTCGTACCGGCTGCGCATGCGCTGCACCGCCTCGGCGTCCACGGCCCGGCCGGTCGACCAGATCTCGGCGATCTCCTCGAAGTAGTGCTCGTGCTCGGGCGAGGGATAGCACTGGAACAGCATGCGGACGGGTTCGTCGGTGGCGTTGCGGAACGCGTGCGGGGTGTCCGGCGGCACGAACATGCTGCTGCCCGCGCCTGCCCGGACGACGCGCTCCCCGTCGACGGACTCCCATCCGAGCCAGTCGTCCCCCGTGCGTTCGGTCGGTTCGAAGGCCAGCAGTTCCAGCTCGCCTTCGAGGATGTAGAAGAACTCCTGCGACTGCTCGTGGAAGTGCGCGCCGGTGTCGAATCCCGGAGGCACGACCACCTCGAAGATCGACACGTCGGAACCCTGCGCCTCGCCTGCCTTGAACGTCACCTCTTGCGCCTTGGTGACCAGCTTTCGTCCCTGCCCCGGCAGCACTATGAGGTCGCCCATGCGATCAACTCCTTGATCGGACTAGTTATTGCAGATGGTGAGTTATTGCAAGGAATATGCAATAGATGTCACGCTAGGGATCTGGGCTTGAGGATCGGTCGAAGGCCGGGTCAGCTCCGCCCCACGACGGCACCCGCGCGGTCGATGCAGAGGACGTCGACGGCGACCGGCGCTCCCCGCAGCACGGCCAGAGCCTCGTCGCGGGCGATGCCGGCGGGTCCTGGGCGTGGGAGACCAGCGCGCGGCGTACCCCTGCCACGGCCGCCCGGTGCCACGCGGCAGAATGCCGCAGCAACCAGGCATCCCCTCCACGCGCCATCTGCGCATCAGCCCGCGCGCCGGCCGCGTGCCCCACCCCGGCTGGTCACCTCCAGCCCTCAGCCGTACGAGGTGGCCGCCCGGCAGCGGTTGTGGGCCGTCTCCGAAAGCCTCACCTGCATGGCGTTCAGGAGGTGCCGACTCGTCCGGGGCTCCGCTCGCCCCGGTGGCAGCGAAACGCCGAGCCTCACCCTCCGGCGCTCGTCCGACAGGTCTTGGAGCGTTGGCGTTCCCTGCCCGTGCGCCGCAGCGATTAGCGAGTAAACGCCAAGACCCCCGTCGCGACGGGGGCCTTGAAGTGAAACATGAAGTCGTTAGGCAGCCTTGGCCTTCGCGTAGGCATCCTTGATCTCTGCCGGAACGCGACCCCGGTCGTTTACCTCGAAGCCATTTTCCTTGGCCCATGCGCGGATCTGCGCAGTGTCGCCGTTGGAAGCTCCAGCCGACGACGAACTTCCTCGCCTGCTGCCGCGAGCCTGGCTTGTCTTCCTGCCCTTTTCGAGGTACGGCTCCAATGCCTTGCGCAGGCTGGTCGCGTTCTTGTCGCTCAGGTCGATTTCGTACGTCTTGCCGTCCAAGGCGAACACGACCGTCTCGGAAGCCTCGGACCCGTCGAGGTCATCGAGCAGCTGGATAATGGTTTGCTGTGCCATCGCCGGTTCGTCCTTCGGGTTCAAAGCGGAAGGGGTGCCTACTGCGCTGATTCTTGCAGTGTGTCGACCGCCGATGCAACGCCGCTCGGACCCGCAATTCGCCAATGCGGCCGCAGTATTGGGTCCGCCAGCTCCAAACATCGCAGCCGTCGCCTGATTTGAGCATGCAATCGTCCTCGGGATGCACAGTGGGCCTGCCTGGAACCGTTGTTGTCCCAGCGCAAGAAGACGAGTCAGCCGCAGGTGCGTAAGCGGCGATAGCTGATCGACGGCAGACCGTTCAGCGCCTGCACTGGCGTCCCGTGGCGGGATGGGCTGGAACATCATGGGCGGTGGAATCGGATACTGGAACGCACAGAACGACTCCCGCATCGCGAGCCACAGCGCGGCCTCGACCTGCGACTCCCCGAGCATCCTGGCAGTTCCTCAGCGGGCCGCAATCGCTGCTCTGGTGCTGGAAGTTCCGTCTGGCTGCGCTCCTCCACCTGCTGGAACTGTCCTTGGCGTAGATCTGTTCGTCCGTCGGCACCGAAATCGTTGCCACCGGTCCCGCCCTCTGCGGGCGTTCACCCGGAACAGTTCACTGTGTGCTACGTCTGCGGACTCTGATTGACTGATGTCGGTGCTGTTCGCATGGCAGATGGCCTTGGGCATTGATAGCGGTTGTGGGTGAGGTACGCGCAAGGCGGCGGACTGACCGACGCCGAGAGGACCTGCGGGAGCGAGTAAGGCTCCAGGCCGTGGAGCCTTACGAGGGCGGGACCGATCCTGTGGGTCCGGGAATATGTCCGCCTACACCCGAGGGCCGGAATGTGCGAGTTCATCCCTGTGAACACCGAGCGGCTCACCCTGTTCCAGCTGCCCACCTGTGCACCGGACCCCAACCCGACCGACGGCGTCTGTTCGCTGTTCAAGCGTGACATCGGCAACCTCACTACGGCAGACCTCGTCCAGATCACCCGTGCCGTGAAGAGCGAACCAAAGATACTGCCGTACCGGCCGGAGGCCATCGACGGCTGCCTCGCCGCAACCGACCCGGAACCGACCTGGACCTGGACCGGTGAGCGTCGGGTCGGCGTCCCCGAGATGAGAGTGGTCGAAGCCTAAAGCTGCTGGTCAGCTACGGTGGCGGCATGACCGACAGCCTGCCCGTGGACGTAGCCGACGTGCTCGACCTCGTCCTGAACCCGGACGAGCCTGTTCACGCGGTCCTCCGACGGCAGGTGCCCCGACTCAGGGTGCAATCCCGCTGCGAGTGCGGTTGCGGTACTGCCTACTTCGACCTCGACACCGACGCGGTGGAGCCCGCGCCAACGGGCCCCGGCACCGTCGTTGCTGCCGGCGCACAGCTGCTCACCGAAACCGGCGAGTGCCCGGGCGAGATCCTGGTCTTCGCGCAAGCCGGCTACCTGTCATGGCTGGAGGTCTGCTCTTGGAGCGACGACACCGAGGTGACCCTCGCCGTGGCGCGGCGCTGGCTACAGCCGTCGTCATAGACCCGAGCCGGTAACAGACGGCGGTCTCGAACCCTGACGCCGTCCCCACGAGCCGACCGACAACATCACGAGATCAAGTTCCGTGGCCTGCATTTCCGCTGCGTCGAAGGAGGCGAATTCAGGGCCCGAAACCGTTCCCATATCGACTTTTCAAAAGGGCGCTATCGTTTGATCTATGAACTCGCGGTTTGCGCTGCTCAACGCGGTGGACCCCGGAGTCGCGGAGAGCGAGGTCTTCCGCCTGGCTCTCCTGCATTCGGTAGGCGAGCTGAACGCCCTGGGCGGGATGATCCACCTTCGCGGTCCGATGTCCGCGCTGCGGCTGGTGTCGACGGTCGGCCTTCCCGCCCCGCTCACCCGCCCGTGGGACATCGTCGACCAGGAGGGGCCGTTGGCGCCGGCCCTGGCCCTGCGGCAGGCCGAGGGACTCTGGGCGCCGATGAAGGCCGGTGAAGGCGCCCCGGCGGCAGCTCCCGGCGGACTTGCCGAGACTGCCTGGCCCGGCACCGGGCTCGCCGTCCTTCCGCTGTCCGGTGCCGGGCGGGTCATCGGGGCCTTCACTGTGGTGACCGGCGACCGGGGAGAGCCCACGACGAGCGAGTGGGACTTCCTCAGGGCCGTGACCGCCTGGACCGAGAAGCGGATGGCCCTGGCACGGCCCCCGCTCGGTCCGGCTGAGCCCGACCTGAGCGGAGAGTGGCTGCGGCAGGCTCTGAAAGAGGTGAGCGTCGGCTCATGGGACTGGGACGTGCGTACCGGTGCCCTCGTCTGGGACGAGGCAGCGCTGGAGCTGTACGGCACGAGCCCCGCCGACTTCACCGGCAGGATCGAGGACTGGCTCCGCATCGTCCACCCCGACGACCTGCCCCAGACGCTGAGCTCGGCGCAGCGGGCGATCCGCGACCACACCCTGTACGAGGCCGAGTACCGCGTGCGGCGCCGGGACGGCACGTACTGCTGGACCCGTGCCCGCGGCAGGGCCACCTACGACAGCCAGGGCGAAGCCCTGCGGATGATCGGCGTCGGCTGGGAGACGAACGAGTCCCGCTCCGCGCGTGACGCGCTCAGTCGGGCTCTTCGGCACATGAGCGACGGCTTCCTGGCGGTGGACGGCGCCTGGCGGATCACCTTCGCCAATCTGGAAGCGGAGCAGACGCTCGGCCTCTCCGAGGAGGAACTCTTCGGGCGTGTGCTGTGGGACGTCCCTGGGGTGCAGCTGATCCCGGGACTGGAGAGCGGGTGCCGCAGAGCCGCTGCCCAGGGGAACCCCACGGGATTCTCCGTCTCCATGCCGGACAGCGGGCGCCACTACCATGTCCGGCTGGTCCCGGGCCCTGACGGCCATACCCTGTACCTCACCGACGTCACAGATCAACAGCGTCTGGCGGACGAACACCAGGCGGCCGAACGTGCCGCCTCGGAGAGAGCGGCACGGATCGCCGAGCTGACCGCCGACCTCGCCAGTGCGACGACGTCCCAAGACGTCGTGGACGCTGTCGCACATCGGGTGCTGCCCCCGTTCGGCGCGGCCGGTCTGCTCGTGCAGGTCGCCCAGGACGAACGGCTCCACTACGTAGGAGCCGCCGGGTACACGGACGATTTCCTCGGCCGTATCGATGACCGGACCCCCGTGACGAGCGACCCTGCCTGGGAAGCCGTCGAAAAGGGCGAGCCGCTGTTCTTCTCCTCACCGAGCGAGCTCCTGGCGCACGCACCGCAGCTCGCCGACCTCGTCACCCGCGGGGGGAAGCAATCGTGGGCGTTCCTTCCGATGAAGGCGTCGGGGCACACCTTCGGGGTGTGCGTCGTCTCCTTCGACCACCCCCGCCGTCTCTCCGACGACGAACGCACCCTGCTGACCGCCATCAACGCTCTCGTCGCGCAGGCCCTGGAACGAGCGCGGCTCTACGATGCCGAGCACACCCGCTCCCGCCAGCTCCAGCGGAGTCTCCTGCCCCGTGGGCTGCCCGATCTTCCCGCCTGCGAGGCCGCGGCCCGTTACCTCCCCGCCGGACAGGGCATGGACGTGGGCGGCGACTGGTACGACGTGATGCCGCTGTCCGGCGGCCGGGTCGCCCTCGTCGTGGGAGACGTCATGGGACACGGCCTGCCGGAGGCCGCCACGATGGGCCGGCTGCGCACGGCCGTACACACGCTGTCCGATCTTGAGCTGCCTCCCGACGAGATCATGGCCCACCTCAACGAGATCGTCGCCGGCATGGGTGACGACTTCTACGTCACGTGCGTCTACGCCCTCTACGACTCCACCACCCAGATCTGCACCATCGTGAGCGCCGGGCACCCGCCCCCCGCTCTGCTCCACGCCGACGGAACCGTGCACTTCCCCGAACTGGCCTCCGACCCGCCGCTGGGTGCGGGCGAGCCTCCCTTCGAGACGACCGAACTGGCCATGTCCGACGGAGCCGTACTCGTGCTCTACACCGACGGCTTGGTCGAGTCGTCGAAACGCGAGATGGACGAGGGCATGGCGGAACTGGGCCGGATACTGCGCAGCGCGCACGAGGAAGGGGGTGACCAGGACCTCGAACACCTCTGTGACATTCTCACGGCCGGGCTGCTTCCGGCCGAGGCGCAGGCCCCCGACGACGCGGCGCTCCTGGTGGCCAGGCTGCACGCCCTCACCAGCGACCGCATCGCCTCATGGCCGCTCGCCGACGACCCCCGGGCAGCCGGTCAGGCCCGTGCCTACATCCGTGAGCAGCTCTCCGCCTGGGGACTGGACGACCTCGCACCCACGACGGAACTCCTGGTCAGCGAACTGGTGGGCAACGTCGTCCGACATGCCAAAGGTCCCGTCAGCCTCCGTCTTCTCCACGCTACCGACCTCGTGTGTGAGGTCTTCGACGGAAGCCTCACGATGCCCCGCATCCGCCGTGCCACGGACACCGACGAAGGCGGCCGCGGACTCCAACTCGTCAGTGCTCTGTCCCAGCACTGGGGGACCCGCTATACCCCGACGGGTAAGTGCATATGGACCCAACAGGCGCTCCTCGGCCCGGACGAGGACATCGAAGCAACACCCGCCACCCTCGGTCTGCACCTGGACGCGGCCCTTTTCCAGAACGACTGATCGCGAGACCACCGGTTCGACGCAGGCGGGCGCACCGTACAGGGACGGCCGATTGATGGATTTCACCGGGATGCTGCAGCGGTGCAGGGTCGCTGGGTGGAAAGACCGGTCGGTGGATGAGCTCGTTGCCGCATAGAGCCCCTGGTTCACCCCGGCCGGACCGGCACCTGGCCTGAAGCGAGGCCTTCGCCGTCACGGCTGACAGCCCTGTGCCGGCGGCCCGACACCCTCAAGGCCGCGGGCGGATGAGACGGACGCCGTTCCCCGCTCCTCGGCCTACGGCGCCGCGGCGCAGCAACTTCGCCGCCCGTGCGGTGACGACCGCGTGCGGCTGAAGCCCTCCACGACCTTCGTCGCCACGTCGTCCCCGGTAGGCCCGTTTCCGCCTCGACGCCCCGTGCGCCGCACCGGCTGGTGGCTTTCGAATCGGAGAGCCTCGGTGAAGCGGAGAGGCGGTGCGCGGCGAGTGTGCGGGGTGAGCGGTGTTCCTTTGTGTAACGGAAATCGGTCCGGGACTTCGAAGAGTGGGACAGGTCATGTTCGTCGCTGTCGCTGTGGTGCGTGAAGGGGCTGCGGCCGTCGGCCCGTTGGCGCTCCGTCCGGGTTGGTGTGAGCGTGCGGATATGCTGGCGCGATGACCAGTTCTCCTGCCGGCTCTCCTGAGAAGGACCGGCACGAGCGCATCATCGACGCGGTTCTCGGTCTGCTGGCGCACCAGGGCATCTCCGGTGTGAGCATGCGTGCCGTCGCTCGTGAGGCAGGCGTCGCTCTCGGCCTGGTCAACTACTACTTTGACGACAAGGTGAGCCTGATCAGCGCTGCCTTGCGGCGGATCGAGGAGCAGGACATCGCCCTGGTCGAACGCACCTCGAGGGCCTCGCCCGAGCGGCAGTTGCGTGCGGCCCTCCGGCGGGTGGCGGCCCCGGAGTTCCTGACCACGGAGTATCTCTCGCTGCGGTTGCAGCTGTGGTCTCTCGCGCAGGCGCACGAGGAGTTCGCCCAGATCAACACGGCGGCGCAGAAACGCTATCGGGCCGGTCTGGCCGCGCTGATCCGTGCCGCCCGGCCGGATCTCAGCCGTGCGGAGTGCAACAAGCGGGCGGCTGACGTCGATGTCGTGCAGAACGGCATGTGGCTCACCGCTCTGCTGGGGCTGGACAAGGCTTCGCTGCGGCGTGCGGTGGTGCGGTGCGAGGAGATCGCGCTGGCGCCGTAGTCCGGTCCCGGCAGCGGCGGCGGAGGGCGTCCGGCCTTGCGCGCGGCCTTCAAGTCACTTGCGTATGCGGCGAATCGGCACCCGTGGGCGAGATTGAACGACCGTCCAAACCGGGGTTGAACGATCGTCCAGTCGTCGATAACGTGCTAGGCATGATTGCCGTCACGGTCAATGACGTACGCAACATCTCCGCGGGCTTTCATCAGGATCCCGCGCGCTCCATGTCCCTCCGGTCGGAGGCGTACGTGGACCCGAAATGGCTCGACGCCGAACTCCGGAGCGTCTTCGCGCGTACGTGGCAGTGGGTCTGCCATGTCGAGAAAGTGGAGAGGCCGGGCAGCTATGTGGCCGCGACCGTCGCGGGCATGCCGGTCGTGGTCGTCCGTGACCGTGAGGGAGACCTGCGGGCCTTCTACAACGTGTGCAAGCACCGCGCACACGAACTTCTCTCGGGATCCGGGACGACTCGGAACATCGTCTGCCCCTACCACGCCTGGACCTACGACCTGGGCGGCCGACTGAAGGCGGCGCGCCGCGCCGACGCGATGGAGACCTTCGACAAGTCGGAGATCTGCCTCGACCAGGTCCAGGTGGAGGAGTTCGGCGGGTTCGTCTACGTCAACCTGGACCCGGCCGCCGCTCCTCTGGGGCAGCAGGCCCCCGACCTGGCGGCCGAGATCGCCCACTGGGCACCGGACGTGGCCGAACTGACGCACGCCAAGCGGCTGACGTACGAGCTGCGCAGCAACTGGAAGAACGTCGTCGACAACTTCCTCGAGTGCTACCACTGCCACATCGCGCACAAGGAGTTCGTCGACCTCGTCGACATGAACACCTATGACGTCCGGACGCACGGCATCTGGTCCAGCCACTTCGCCGAGGCGGGAAACAGCGCCAACGCGGCCTACGACGTGTCAGGCGCGACGGTCAAACAGCATGCGGTGTGGTGGCTGTGGCCCAACACCTGCCTTCTGCGCTACCCCGGCCGCGGCAACTTCATGGTGTTGCAGATCCTGCCTGCCGGGCCCGAACTGACCCTCGAAACATGGGACTTCTACTTCGAGACCACCGAACTCGACGACGCCGAAGCCGAGTCCGTGAAGTACATCGACGGCGTCCTCCAGCAACAGGACATCACTCTCGTCGAGAGTGTCCAGCGCGGCATGCGCACGCCGGCCTTCGACCAAGGGCGCATCGTCTACGACCCCTCCGGGTCAGGTCTCTCCGAACATGGTGTGCACCACTTCCACGGGCTCCTCATCGACGCCTACGAACGGCTGGTCGGCATCAGCGGCGAAACCGCCGACGACTCCGGTCGCGTCACGTCGAGCCACGTCTGAGGCCGCCATGCCGAAGCCTGTCATCGTGACCTGCGCCCCTACGGGCGGCATCCACACCCCGACGATGTCACCACACCTCCCGGTGACACCGGAAGAGATCGCCACCGCAGCCATCGAGGCAGCCGAGGCCGGGGCGGCCATCATCCACCTGCATGCCCGCCATCCCGAGACCGGCAGGCCGGATCCACGGGCCGAACTCTTCCTGGAGTTCATGCCACGGATCGCCGGAGCGTGCGACGCGGTCCTCAACGTCTCCACCGGAGGCGGACTCGGCATGACACGCGAGGAGCGACTCCGGGCAGCGGTCGCGACCTCCCCTGAGATGGCGTCGCTCAATGTGGGGTCACTGAACTTCGGCATCTTCCCCATGCTCGGAAAGCATTCCCGGTGGAAACACGACTGGGAGCCGGAGTTCCTGGAGATGACACGCGACTTCGTCTTCAAGAACACCTTCACCGATCTTGAGTACATCGTGAAGGAGCTGGGGCAGGGCCACGGGACGAAGTTCGAGTTCGAGTGCTACGACCTCGGCCATCTGTACAACCTGGCCTGGCTGATCGAACAGGGGTGGATCGAGCCGCCGTTCTTCGTGCAGATGGTCTTCGGCGTGCTGGGCGGCGTCGGAGCGGACCTCGACAACCTGCTCCACATGCACACGATCGCCGACAAGCTCTTCGGCGACGACTACGAGTGGTCGGTCCTGGCCGCCGGCCGGCACCAGATGCCGTTCGCGACCCAGGCGGCCATGCTCGGCGGCAATCTGAGGGTGGGGCTGGAGGACAGCCTCTTCATCGGCCGAGGTGAGCTCGCGATGTCCAACGCCGCCCAGGTGCGCAAGATCCGGGGCATCGTCGAGTCGCTGGGGCACGAACTGGCCACGCCGAGCCAGGCTCGGGAACGGCTGGGACTGAAAGGCGGTGACCATGTCGCGTTCTGACCAGGGCAACGACTCGCACGCGCCCTGCGGCGGGCGTGCGGCGGTGCTGGGGGCCGGGCTGATCGGCCGCAGCTGGACAGCTCTCTTCCTGGCGGCCGGCAAGTCCGTCGCCGTCTACGATCCGGACCCCGCCACGGCGGCCCGGGTCAAGGCGGCGGTCGAAGAGACCTGGCCCGTGCTCACCGCGCTGGGGCTCGCGAAGACCGAAGCCCCCGAAGCCGAACTGGTCCTCTGCGACGACCCCCGTGCCGCCGTGGAGGGAGCGGAGTTCGTCCAGGAGAGCATTCCGGAACGGATCGCCCTGAAGCACGAGCTGTACCGGACCATCGAACCGGCCCTCGGACGGGCCACGGTGGTGGCCTCGTCCGCCTCCGGCCTGACACTCGGCGAACTCCAAGGGGGGTGGCGGAACCCCGCCGCCCTGGTTCTCGGCCATCCGTTCAACCCTCCGCATCTCATCCCGCTGGTCGAGGTGATGGGCAACGAGCTCACCGCCCCCGGCGTCGTGGCACGGGCCCGCGGGTTCTACGAGTCGGTCGGAAAGGTGACCATCGAGGTCAGGCGCGAGGTTCCCGGGCACGTCGCGAACCGTCTCCAGGCCGCCCTCTGGCGCGAGGCCATCCATCTCGTCAACGAGGGCGTCGCGACAGTCGACGACATCGACACCGCCGTCTCGTCGGGCCCCGGCCTGCGGTGGGCGGTGATGGGCCCCACGGCACTGTTCCACCTCGGCGGCGATGACGGCGGCCTGGCCGTCTTCTGCGAGCGATACGGCGACAGCTTCAACCGCTGGTGGGACGACCTGGGCCGACCCCACCTGGACCAGGCGACCACGGCGCGACTGGTCGAAGGACTGTCAGCGGCCACGGACCCAGAGGGCATCAGAGACCTGGCAGCCGAGAGAGACGCCCTCCTGACCGCAGTCGTCGTTGCGACACACGGCACCCGTGACGGTGACTCGGATGCTCCGCCCCGGGCCGCCGACTAGACCGGCCCCGGAGCGCCGCCCATGCGGCGCATGGCCGGTCTCGGCCGACCCGTCCATGTTTTGCGGCGGATCGGCCGGTCCCGTTGTCCGGGGCTGGATGCGTGAGCGGACCGAGCCGCACACGTGCGACCGCGCGCGGTCGCCGTCAGCGTCGTCGGCGAAACGAACGCCGCGCTCAGCGAGCGGCAGTATCCGAACCAGCAGAGTGCGGTGGACGGCCCGTACGCGGCGCCCGGCAGGGAGCACCGGAGGTGGCTGGCCGAGGTGTTCGCGGACCTTGGTGGTCACGTCGGTCGAGATGCGGTCGGCACGGTCGGCGCCGAAGGTGGTCGCATGGCGATCATCGTGGTGCGTGAGCTGCGCAAGGAACTGTCTGAGGACGTCGGCCCGGACGGCCACATCAGGGTGGTGCACGCTGCGCCGGTCGACTCGGACGTGTCAGGAGGTGTGGGCGACCGGACGTTCTGCGGTGAGCCGACCGAGGACATGGAGCGGGTGAACTACCAGTCCGACTTGCCGAGCGACCCGTGGCTGCCGATCCACATGCAGACGTGGGAGTGCCGTGCCTGCGCCGACGCCCTCCACACGAAGTAGCTGACGCCCTCCACGCGAAGCAGAAGGCCCGCAACGGACCAGCCGGCTCGGACGGAGGACATCAGCTTTCGAGCAGGTCGGTGAGGGGATGGGCCAGTCCGTGGTGTGTGGCGGAGCGATTGAGGATGGCCTCCACGGCGGCTCCGTCGGCCAGGAGGCCGATGAGCTGGTCCAGCGCGTCGCGGAACATCCGGTGCTGGGCGCCGCTCACCGCGAAGAGGCCGCCGACCGCCTCCTCGACCCCTCGCAGCCCGCGGTCCTCGACCTGGTGACGACGACTGCCGCCGCCGGCCGCGAACTCGGCAAACCGGTCGGCGTGTGCGGCGAGTCGGCGGCCGACCCGGTCATGGCCCTGGTGCTGACCGGCCTGGGAATGACGAGCCTGTCCACGGCACCACCGGCCCTGCCCGCGGTCCGGTACGCGCTCGGGAGACACACCACCGAACAATGCCGACAGATGGCGCGCCGCGCCTTGGACGCCTCCGATGCGGCGGATGCACGCCGCGGAGCGGCCACATTCGTGGATGAAGGGGCTCTGACCATGCTGGACATCTTTCTCTGACCCGGACCCCCGTACATCGCTCCCACAGCGGACCAGGGAGTCCGGAGTCGTGACGAGGCCAGGGCTTCCAGGACGCCCGTCTCGTCCTGGTGTGGGGCGTCTGACCGGCTGAAGGCAACAGGGCCTTGTGCGCGCCGGACGGGGACATGCCAGGTCCGATGTCGTCACGACGGCAGGTTCCGCTGGTGCGTTGGGGGGAGCAAGGGTGCTGGTCGAGTCGATTCGACAGGTCGTAGCTCACAGTCTGCGCCGTCGCCGTCGCTGACGTCGAATGGTCGTTCCCGAGCTGTTGCAGAGGTTCGCGGCTGCGACGTATGCCGCCACAAGCGGCGTGCCAATCGAACTTCCCCCACTTGTCCCTCCCATGACGGGAGATCATGGTGCTATCGATGGAAAGACGCGGGCGCGCCCTGTGCGGCTTGGTCCGCGCCGACGCGCACCAAGACAGACGGTTGGGTCGGTCTTCCCAAAGGCCGACGTGCTGACGCCCAACGTCCGACTGCCCCCTCACCTGTCAGGGGCCCGGGGTCGTCAGCGATGGGAGATGGACTGTCGTGGGGATACGGCGGAACCGGCCGGGCGGCGTGCCGTACGCGCGAGTGAACGCTCCCGAGAAGGCGAATTCGGTGGAGTACCCGACCTCACGAGCGATCGACGCGAGCGTGGCGTCGGTTTCCCGCAGCAGCCGCGCGCCCAGGCTCAGCCTCCAGCCGATCAGGTACGACATGGGCGGCTTGCCTACCGCGGCCGTGAAACGCCGTGTGAAGACCGCTCGGGGCAGCTCGGCCACTTGGCTCAGTCGCTGCACCGTCCAGGGTGCCTGCGGGCGTGTGTGCATCTCCCGGAGAGCAGCGGCGATCTGGGAGTCGTCGGTCTGGGGCCATCCGGTCGGGTCGTGTTGCTCGTTCGCCCACTGGCGCAGTGAGTGCACCAGGATGAGGTCCAGCAGCGCCGGGAGCGTCGCGGCCGTGCCCAGATGTGCTTCGGCGGTGTCCGCGCTGAGGAGTTCGAACAGGGCCCGCAACTGCAGAAGACGGTCGTAGTCCGGGATCAGCGTGATCAGGTCCGGCAGGGCGCGGAAATAGTGAGGGGTCTGGGCGTGCTCCAAGCGGTAGACGCCGCACAGGAACTCGAAGTCGAACGGTTCCTGAGCAGGGGCAGCAGGGTCCGTGATCATCACGGGCAGATCCTTCAGCGCGGCCGACGTGTGACTCAGACCGTGCGCGGCACCCGGGCCGCGGCGAAGCTGCCCGTCACTGTCGTTCTCGACCCCGACCCGCCCACGCACGAGCGGTGGGTACTGGCCCGCCGCAGGCTCAAGTGTCCTGCCGAGATCTCCCCATGCCTGGCCTACCGTCGACAAGCTGGTCAGCGTCGCCGGCTCCCGCTGGGCGATCGAGGCATGCTTCCAGGCCGCCACGGGGCAGTGCGGCCTCGACGGGTACGGGTGCGCCGCTGTCCGGGCTGGTATCGGCACATCCCTCTGGCCGTGCTCGCGCACGCTTTCCTCGCCACCCTGGCCACCGCGGCGATTGATGAGGGCAGCAGAGACGACACAGTCGGCCTGGCCCCGCTCACAGTGGCTGAGATCCGGCACCTGCTGGCAGTTGTCGACCCCAGACCGGCACACCGCGGTGTCGGCGCGTTTGACCTGATCACGCTGGCGCAGATGCCACCCGGCCACAGCCCGTGCTTGCCACTACCCCCGACGAGCCCTCTCCTGAAACGGCATCGCAGAACCGGCCTCTGAGGCACCGTCGTCCCGCTGGGCTCGAAAGACCGCCTCTGGCCAGTGGGAATGGTGAGGCACCACTGGATTGCCTAGGGGCGCCGGGAGCCGTGCGAGCCACCACGACGGACCCGCACCCAACAGCCAACCCCCACCCGCCTTCCCCGCTCAAGCTCCGCAGGACCCGCAGGGCCCGGTGCTGTCCCGCTCGATCAACCCCGGTACCGGCACCCCCACAGCCCGGGCGGGCCCCCCGTCCAGCAAGGACGTCAGCTCCGCCGCCGCGGTTCGGCCGAACGCCGCCGTGTCCCGGGACAGCGCCGACAACCACGGCCTCACCATGCGGCACAGCGCCGAGTCCTCCCAGGCCACCACCGACACGTCACCCGGCACCGAGAAGCCCAGCTCCGTCGCGGCGGCGACCCCGGCGACGGCCATCACGTCGTTGTCGTAGACCAGCGCGGTCGGCGGCGCACCGCCCCCCAGCACGCCCCCCTCCAGGACGCGGCGCGTCACGGCCGCACCCTCCGCGTCGGAGTAGTCCGTGGTCACCGAGCACACCTCCGCGAGCCCTCGCCGGTCGGCCTCGGCGCGCAGCGTGCGGATACGCCGCTCCGTGTGCGCGAGCCCTGGCAGGCCCGCGATGTGCACGATCCGCCGGTGGCCGAGTTCGTACAGCCGTCCCACGACGGACGCCATCGCGCCCGCGTCGTCCGCCCAGACCGTGGACAGGCCCGGATGCCGGGCGTCCGGCGCCCCGCCGATGACCACCGCGGGCAGCCCCAGCTCGTCGAGCAGATCGGGGCGCGCGTCGTCGGTCCGCGGGTCGACGACCAGCACTCCGTCCACGCGGTGCTCGGCCCACCAGCGCCGGTACACCGCGCACTCGTCGTCGACGTCCTCGACCACCTGGAAGAGCAAGCCGAGATGACGCTCGGCCAGCACCTCCTGAATGCCCGAGATGAGCTGTAGGAAGAACGAGTCCACGCCGAGCGTGTCCGCGGGCCTCGCCAGCACGAGCCCGACCGTCGCCGTGCCCTCGCCGGACAGCTGGCGCGCCGCCGTGCTGGGCCGCCAGCCCAGTTGTTCGGCGACCCGGCGCACCCGGGCGCGGGTGATCTCGGAGACCCCGGGCCGGTCGTTGAGCGCGAACGAGACCGCGCTCTCGGAGACCCCGGCGCGCCGCGCGATGTCCTTCATCGTCGGCCGGCGCGCGGGAGACCGCTTGGCTGGCACCTGCTCCCCAATCCACTAAAGCGCTTGAGCCAGAACAGCCTAAAGCGCATTAGTGATCCGCTGCAAGAGCGGCGCAAGAACTGCTCTGAGCTGGCCATATGTCGAACTAATGAATTTAGCGAGGCAGAATCCATTGACTTCCCCGCCGCGCAGGATGCAAGGTCTGCCCGTCACCCATGACCCACACCGTCGCAAAGGAGCCCGGTCACTGTGCGCATGCCTCGCAGAGCACTCGCCGCCGCTGTCACCGCCCTGGTCCTGCCGCTCAGCGCCTGCGGTTCCGGGGGTGACGACAGCGGTTCCACGGACGCCTCCGGGAAGGTCGAGGGCGACATCACCTTCCAGACCTGGAACCTGCGCGCCAACTTCAAGCCGTACTTCGAGGGCCTCGTCGCCGACTTCGAGAAGAAGTACCCCGGCACGAACGTGAAGTGGGTCGACCAGCCCGCCGAGGGCTACGCCGACAAGATCAGCGCCGACGCGGCCGGCGGCACCCTGCCCGACGTCGTGAACGTCTCGCCCGACCTCGTCGCCCCGCTCGCCAAGGCGGGCCTCGCGCTCGACCTCGACAAGGCCGCCGCGAAGTACAAGGACGAGTACCTGCCGGGTGCGTGGGCCAGCCACGAGATACCGGGCATGGAGGGCACGTACGCATTCCCCTGGTACCTGAACACCGGCCCGCTGTTCTACAACAAGTCGCTGTTCGAGGAGGCCGGCCTGGACGCCTCGAAGCCCCCGAAGACGTACGACGAACTCTTCGACGACGCGCTGGAGTTGGCCGACAAGAGCGACGGCAAGGTCGCGACCCTGGCGAACGTGCCCACCATCGAGGACTTCGGCCGGTACGGCGTCGAGCTGATGAACAAGGAGGGCACGGCCTTCGCCTTCAACGACGCCAAGGGCGTGGAACTCCTCACCAGGTACAAGGAGTTGTACGACGCCAAGGCCCTCGACCCGCAGGCGCTGACCGCCACCCCCGAGTCGTCCGGGAAGAAGTTCCTCACCGGGGCCGTCGCCATGAACCCGGGCAGCGCCCTGGACCTTGGCAACTTCAAGAAGCAGGCGCCGAGCCTCTACAAGAACATCGGCATCACCGACCAGATCACGAGCACCGGCAAGGTCAACATGTATGTGATGGGGGTGATGGTGAACGCGCAGACGAAGCAGAAGCCCGCCGCCGTCGCCTTCGCGCACTTCGTCACCGACGCGCAGAACCAGATGTCCTTCGCCAAGCAGGTCGCGATCTTCCCGAGCACGGCCGGTTCGCTCGACGACCCGTACTTCACCGAGGAGGACGGCACGGACGAGACCCGCGTCCGGATCGCCGCCGCAGGCTCGCTGAAGAACGCCGTGAACTACACGCCGGTGCTGTTCAGCGAGCAGATGAAGACCGAACTGCGCAACTCCGTCGCCAAGGCGCTGCAGGGCAAGGTGAGCCCGAAGGGAGCTCTTGACAACGCTGTCAAGGCGTGTGACCGCCTGCTCCAGCAGCAGGGCTGATCGCCATGGCCAGTTCCTCGGGTACGGCTTCCCCCGGCAAGGTCTCCTCCCGCAGGGCGTCGATCGCGACCGGTGCCACCGGAGGCGGAGGCGGAGGCGGTGACGGCGGTGGCGGTGGCGGTGGCGGACGTCCTGCCGGGGCCGTCGCCCGCGTGCGGCGGCAACTGCCCACCAGCCCCTGGCTGTTCGCCGCCCCCGGGCTGCTGGTCGTGGGCGTCTTCATCCTCTATCCGTTCGTCTCGACCGTGGTCAACGCCTTCACCGACCGCCGGACCCTGATCCCCGGCGAGTTCGTGGGCCTCGCCAACTTCCGGGAGCTGCTGCACGACGAGCTGTTCTGGATCGGCCTGCGCAACAGCACGCTGTACGTCCTCGGGGTCGTCCCCGCGCTCGTCCTGCTTCCCCTGCTGCTCGCGCTCCTGGTCCAGAAGAACATCCCCGGCATCGCCTTCTTCCGGTCGGCCTTCTACACCCCGGTCGTCGCCTCCATCGTCGTGGTGGGCCTCATCTGGGTGTGGCTGCTCGACGAACGCGGCCTGGTGAACTCGTTGCTGGAGGCGATCGGGGTCGGCAGGGTCGGCTTCCTCAGTGACCAGTGGCTGCTCCTGCTGAGCGCCATGACCGTCACGGTCTGGAAGGGCCTCGGCTACTACATGATCATTTACCTGGCCGCGCTCGCCAACGTGCCGCGCGAGCTCCACGAGGCCGCGGCCGTGGACGGCGCCGGCGCGGTCCGCCGCTTCCTCACGGTCACCGTGCCCGCCGTGCGCTCCACGATGGTGCTGGTCGGCGCGCTCTCCTCGGTCGCCGCCTTCAAGGTGTTCTCCGAGGTGTACCTGATGGCGGGGCCCGACGGTGGTCCCGCGGGCGAGGACACCACGCTCGTGATGCTCGTCCAGCGCACCGGCACCGGTCTGACCGGCCGGGTCGGCTACGCCTCCGCCATCTCCGTCGTCGTCTTCGTCGTCACCGTCGCGCTCATGCTGCTCGTGCTGCGCGCCGACCGGAAGGAGGACGCGTGAGCGTCGCCGAGAAGGTGCGTGAGGTGCCGGCCGACGCGGGCGCGCGCCGCCGCCGTCGTCAGCGCGTCGTCGATGAGCACGGGAAGCATGTAAGGGTGTGGGAACTCGCCCTGCGGTACACGCTGTTGCTTGCCGTGCTGGCGCTGACCGTCGGGCCGTTCCTGTGGCAGCTGTCCACCTCGCTGAAGGGGCCCACCGAGGACATCTTCAGCTCGCCGCCCAAGTTCCTGCCCGGTGAACCGACCCTGCACAACTACGGCCGGGTCGCCGAGACGATCCCGGTGTGGGACTACGCCTTCAACTCCCTGAAGGTCGCCACCGCCAACGTCGTCACGAACTGTGTCGGCGCGGCGCTCGCGGGCTACGCGCTGGCCCGGCTGCGCTACCGCGGCCGCAAGGTGGCCACGCTCGTGTTCATCCTCGCCATGCTCGTGCCCGTGGAGGGGATCATCATCGCCCAGTTCACGACCATGCGTGAACTGGGCCTGAACAACACGCTCATCGGGGTCGTGCTGCCCGGGTGCATCGGCGCGATGAACGTCCTGCTGATGCGCAACGCGTTTCTCAACCTGCCGTACGAGATCGAGGATGCGGCCTTCGTCGACGGCGCGAACACCTGGCAGCGGTTCCTGCGGATCGCGTTGCCCTCGGTGAAGGGGACGCTCGCCGTCGTGGCGATCTTCGCCTTCATGGGGGCCTGGGACGACTTCCTGTGGCCGTTGATCGTCCTCAGCGACCCGGACAAGTTCACCCTGACCATCGGGCTCAACTATCTGCACGGCACCTTCGCCAATGACGAGCGGCTCGTCGCGGCGGGCACGATCATCGCCGTGGCGCCGCTGATCGCCCTCTTCGCCTGTCTTCAGCGGTACTTCTTCCGTGGGGTGGGGGAGGGGGCGGTGAAGGGGTGAGGTCTGCGGCTGCCTCGCCCTTCTTCAGGGCGACTGCCCATCGTTGTCGGGTGCGGGTGGGTGGGGGCGGAGGTTGGTTGCGCAGTTCCCCGCGCCCCTGAAGGAGCGGCGGCCGGTTGTCGGGTGCGGGCCGAGGAGGGCTGGTCGCGCAGTTCCCCGCGCCCCTGTCGGGGCGCGGCCCCGCCTCGAAGGGGCGCGGGGAACTGCGCGACTCGCCCCCCACCGGACCGCACCGCGCCGGTAGCAGCCTGTGCACCCCATGCCTGCCCCCCATGCCTGCCCCCCCACATCCGCACCACAGAAACAGGACGAGGACCCCGGATGTCTCCTGCCGTGCGCTTCGGCGTCAACTACACACCGAGCGAAGGGTGGTTCCATCACTGGCTCGACTTCGATCTCGACTCCGTGCGTGCCGATCTCGACTCGATCGCCGCACTCGGTCTCGACCACATACGGGTCTTTCCGATCTGGCCCTACTTCCAGCCGAACCGTTCGCTGATCCGCCCGCGTGCCGTGGAGCAGCTCGTCGCTCTCGCGGACGCGGCGGCCGAGCGCGGCATGGACGTCAACGTGGACGGTCTGCAAGGCCACTTGTCGAGTTTCGACTTCCTGCCCGCGTGGACGCAGACCTGGCACCGGCGGAACCTCTTCACCGACCCGGAGGTCGTCGAAGGGCAGGCCGAGTATCTGCGGACCCTCGCCGCCGCCCTCGCCGACCGGCCCAACTTCATCGGCATGACCGTGGGCAACGAGGTCAACCAGTTCTCGGCGGGCCCCCACCCGGACCCGGACCGGACGACGGCCGATCCGGTCGACGCCTGGCTGGAGCGGATGCTCGCGGCCTGCGAGAAGGGCGCCCCCGGCAAGCTGCATCTGCACGCGGAGTACGACGCCACCTGGTACCAGGACGACATGCCCTTCACCCCGGCCCAGGCCGCGCGGCGCGGAGCCGTCACCGCCGTGCACTCGTGGGTCTTCAACGGCACGGCCCAGCGGCACGGACGTACCGGCGTCGCGACCGAACACCACGCCGCCTATCTGATCGAACTGAGCAAGGCATGGGCGGACGATCCGTCGCGCCCGGTCTGGCTCCAGGAGGTCGGCGCACCGGCGCCGCTGGTCCCCGCCGAGCACGCCGCCGCCTTCACCGAGGCGACCGTCGCGAACGCCCTGGACTGCCCGGACCTGTGGGGCGTCACCTGGTGGTGCTCCCACGACGTGTCCCGCGATCTCGCCGACTTTCCGGAACTGGAGTACGGGCTCGGGTTGTTGAGCAACGACCGGCGGCCCAAGGACAGTGCGCGGGCGCTGGCCCGCGCCGCCCGCTCGGCCCGCGAGCACCCCCACACCCCCAAGGCCCGCACCACCGCACTCGTCGTCCCCGACGACCCCGCCGGCCGCTCCGTCTGCGCACCGGGCGGCCCGGTCTTCGAGGCGTTCTTCCGGCTCACCGCCGACGGCGCCCGACCAGCCACCGTCCTCGCGTCCCGCGCGAACGACGTGGAGCACCTCACCGCACGAGGCATCACCGAGGTCGTCACACCCGACCAGGTTCCGTAACCCCCACAGGAAACAAGAACTCCCACAAGGAGGCACCTGCTCGTGAACCCCACCAGACGCACCGTCCTGCTCGTCGCCGGCGCCGGGACGGCCGCCGCCCTGCTCCCCGCGGGACCGGCCACCGCCGGTCAGGAGTCCGCGGCAGGCCCCGCCGCCGAGGCCGCCGCCCCGGCCCTTCCGCCGTACGCCTCCTACTGGTACCCGGACTCGTTCCCCTCCGGCACACCGGGCGCGGGCATCACCTGGCGCAGTCTCAAGGCGTGGAGCGCCGCCACCGACGCCGACCTGGCCTTCAACACGGCGTCCGTGCCGCTCGCCGAGCGGTTCACCCCGACGCCGGCGAACACGACGGCCCGCGCCGGACAGGCCCGCATCCAGTCGCTGGTCTCCTTCGGCCCCACCGCGAGCAACCCCTCGCAGGGCGCCGCCACCGCCGACTACTACGCGCTCACCCACTGGGCCTACGTCGACGAACTGGTCTTCTGGGGCGGCTCCTCCGGCGAGGGGCTGATCCTCGCGCCGAACGCGCCGATCGTGGACGCCGCCCACCGGCACGGTGTACCCGTCCTCGGCAATGTGTTCCTGCCGCCCGCCGCGTACGGCGGCCAACTGCAGTGGACCCGCGACCTGGTGCAGAAGGACGCGGCGGGACACTACCCGCTGGCGGCCCAACTCGTCGCGGTCGCCGAGGCGTACGGGTTCGACGGCTGGTTCGTCAACGCCGAGACGGGCGGCGGGAACGCGGCGCTCGCCACCGACATGCTCGGCTTCCTCACCGAGCTGAAGGCGCTCAGCGCGCCCAAGGGGCAGCGCGTCACCTGGTACGACTCGATGACCGTCAGCGGCTCGGTGAGCTGGCAGGGCGCCCTCAACAACCAGAACAAGGTCTTCTACCAGGCCGCCGACACGATGTTCATCGACTTCCGCTGGTCGGCGAGCAGTCTCGTCTCCTCGGCGACGGCAGCGGAGCAACTCGACCGCAGCCGCTACGAGTTGTGGGCAGGCGTCGATGTCGAGGCCAACGGCTCGAACCGGTCCGTGAACTGGGACGCCATGGTCCCCAGCGGTTCGGCGCATGTCGTCTCGGTGGGCTTCTACCGGCCCGAATGGACCCGCAACCACCTCCCCGCCACCCGTACACCCGGCGACTTCCACGCCTCCGACGACCGCTTCTGGAGCGGCCGGTCACTCGATCCGGCCCGCCCCGACACCACCGACACCTGGCGGGCACCCGCCGTCTGGGCCGCCGACCGCTCGACCGTCACCGGAATGCCGTTCGCGACCACGTTCAACACCGGGCACGGACTGCGCTGGTACGAGGACGGCGAGGTGACGTCGACGGCGCAGTGGAACCATCTCGGTCTCCAGGACCGATTGCCGTCCCGGCGCTGGGTCACGCGTACGACCGGGCAGCATCCGGCCGTCACGTTCGACTTCGCGGACGCGTGGCGCGGCGGCAGCAGCGTCCTGGTCGACGGCACCCTGACCGCGCCCACCACACTCGACCTCTACGGGACCCGGCTGCCGCTCGGCGCGGACACGGTCGTCGAGCTGACCCACCGGGCCGACTCGGGGGGCGTGAGCGTCGAGTTGGCGGTCGCCACCGCCGAACCGTCCGGCCCCGGGCAGCCGTACGCGTACACCTATTTCCCCGTCACCGTCGCCGACGGCTGGGAGACCTCGACCGTACGGCTGACCGGGCTGCCGGCGGACGGCACGGTGCACGCCCTCGGGGTCCGGCTCACCGGGGCCGCGGACGGCGCTGCCGTGAAGTGGCGGCTCGGGGGACTCGCCGTACGCGATCAGGACGCCCAGGCGCCCGGCGCACCCGTCGACGCGAGCGTCACGGCCGCCTCGGGAGGCGATCTGCGCCTGGCCTGGCGTGCGGCGACCGGCGCCGGCGTACGGCATTACACGCTGCACCGGGTGCTGCCCGACGGCACCCGGCGCTTCCTCGGCGGAACCGCCCAGCGGGCCTTCTTCGTTGGAGGACTGACAGCGGAAGGAGACGAGACGGCGGCGATGTTCGAAATACGGGCCGTTGGGGAGCTTTACACCGCGTCGGCCCCCGCGACCCTGACCCACACCTGGTGACCGCCGACCACCGGTAACAGCGACAACCCGCACAACGGAGTTACGGAGCACCCCACATGCATGACGACCGCGGCCTGGTCGAAGCCCGCCTCAAGCGCGTGCTCGACGAGCGCATACGACCCGCCGTGTACCCCGAGTCCGTACCGCTGGAAGTGGCGGTGTGGAACGCGCCGGGCGAGCCGGTGCCCGTCGAGGAGGGCCTGGCGGCCACGCCGTCCCCGGTGGCGGTCGGCGACAGGTGGGGTGCTCCCTGGGGCACCAGCTGGTTCCGCGTCACGGGGACCGTGCCCGAGGAGTGGGCGGGCAGGACCGTCGAGGCGCTTCTCGACCTCGGCTTCGACGAGAACATGCCCGGCTTCCAGTGCGAGGGCCTCGTCTACCGGCCCGACGGGACCCCCGTGAAGGGCCTCAACCCGCGCAACCAGTGGGTACGGATCGGGGCGCCCGTCGCCGGCGGCGAGGAGGTGCGCCTGCACATCGAGGCCGCCTCCAACCCCGTCATCCTCGACTACCACCCCTTCCTGCCCACACAGCTCGGCGACAAGGAGACGGCCGGCAGCGAACCGCAGTACAGACTGGAGCGGATGGACCTCGCCGTCCTCGACGAGACGGTGTGGCAGCTCGTCATCGACCTGGAGGTCCTCGGTGAGCTGATGGCCGAGCTGCCCGTGGAGTCCGCGCGCCGCTGGGACATCCTGCGCGCGGTGGAGAAGGCCCTCGACGCCGTCGACCTGCAGAACGTGGGCGCCACCGCCGCGGCGGCCCGCGGCCGGCTGGAAGAGGTGCTGGCGGCCCCGGCCGTCCCCTCCGCCCACCGCATCAGCGCGGTCGGCCACGCACACATCGACTCGGCCTGGCTGTGGCCGCTGCGCGAGACCGTCCGCAAGGTCGCCAGGACCACGTCGAACATGACCGCCCTCCTGGAGGACGAGCCCGACTTCGTCTTCGCCATGTCCCAGGCCCAGCAGTGGGCCTGGGTGAAGGAGCACCGGCCCGAGGTGTGGACCCGGGTGAAGAAGGCGGTCGCCGACGGCCGGTTCGTGCCCGCAGGCGGCATGTGGGTCGAGTCCGACACCAACATGCCCGGCTCGGAAGCCATGGCCCGCCAGTTCGTGCACGGCAAGCGGTTCTTCATCGACGAGTTCGGTGTCGACAACGACGAGGCCTGGCTGCCCGACACCTTCGGCTTCGCCGCCGGACTGCCCCAGATCATCAAGGCGGCCGGCTCCAAGTGGCTGCTCACACAGAAGATCTCCTGGTCGCAGACGAACAAGTTCCCGCACCACACCTTCCAGTGGGAGGGCATCGACGGGACACGGATCTTCACCCACTTCCCGCCCGTGGACACCTACAACTGCTCGATGAAGGGCGGCGAGATCGCCCACGCGGCGAACAACTTCAAGGACAAGGGCGTCGCCCGGCACTCCCTCGCCCCGACCGGCTGGGGCGACGGGGGCGGCGGCACGACCCGCGAGATGGTCGCCAAGGCGGCCCGCCTGCGGGATCTCGAAGGCTCGGCGACCGTGGTCTGGGAGGCCCCGGAGAAGTTCTTCGAGAAGGCCGAGGCCGAGTACCCCAACGCCCCGGTGTGGGTCGGCGAGCTGTATCTGGAGCTGCACCGCGCCACCCTCACCAGCCAGGCCAAGACCAAGCAGGGCAACCGCCGCAGCGAGCACCTGCTGCGCGAGGCGGAACTGTGGGCGGCGACCGCGGCGGTCCGCACGGAGTTCACCTACCCGTACGAGGAACTGGACCGGCTCTGGAAGACGGTCCTGCTCCACCAGTTCCACGACATCCTGCCCGGCTCCTCCATCGCCTGGGTGCACCGCGAGGCCCGCAAGACCTACGACGCCGTCGCCGAGGAGCTGAACGGCATCATCGACGCCGCCCAGCGCGCGCTGGCCGGTGAGGGGACGACCGCCCTCGCCTTCAACTCGGCGCCGCACATCCGCGACGGGGTACCGGCGGGCGGAGCGCGCACCCCGGCCATCGCCGGTGAGTGCACCCTCGTGCCGCGCACGGACGGCGGCTTCGTGCTCGACAACGGACGCCTGCGCATCGAGGTCGACGAGCGCGGGCTCGTCGTCTCCGCGTTCGACCTGGCCGCGGACCGCGAGACCCTCGCACCCGGCCAGGCGGCCAACCTGCTCCAGATCCACCCCGACTTCCCCAACATGTGGGACGCCTGGGACGTCGACGAGTTCTACCGGAACACGGTCACCGACCTGGTCGAGGCCGACGAGGTCGTCCCCGGGGACGACGGGGTCTCGGTCCGGATCGTACGGAGCTTCGGCGCGTCGAAGGTCACGCAGGTGCTGTCGCTCGCACCGGGGGAGTGGCGGCTCGACCTCGACACCGAGGTCGACTGGCACGAGACGGAGAAGTTCCTGAAGCTGGCCTTCCCGCTCGACGTGCACGCCGAACGGTACGCGTCCGAGACGCAGTTCGGGCACTTCTTCCGGCCGACGCACACCAACACGTCCTGGGAGGCCGCCAAGTTCGAGGCCTGCAACCATCGGTTCGTCCACCTGGAGGAGCCCGGCTGGGGCGTCGCGGTCGTCAACGACTCGACGTACGGCCACGACGTGACGCGTACGGTCCGCGAGGACGGCGGTACGACCACCACGGTCCGGGTGTCGCTGCTGCGCGCCCCGCGCTTCCCGGACCCCGAGACCGACCAGGGAGTGCATCGCTTCCGGCACGCGCTGGTGCCCGGAGCGGCGATCGGTGACGCGGTGCGGGAGGGCTGGCGGATCAATCTGCCCGAGCGGAAGGTCACCGGAGGGGCCGCGGAGGTCGCGCCCCTGGTGACCGTCGCGCAGGACGCGGTCGTGGTCACGGCGCTGAAGCTGGCGGACGACGGAAGCGGGGACGTCGTCGTCCGCTTCCACGAGTCGAGGGGCGGGCGCAGCCAGGCCACGCTCACGGCGGGCTTCGACGTCGGGTCGGTCACGGTGACGGATCTGCTGGAGCGCCCGCTCCCGGACGCCAAGGCCCCGGATCGGGACGGCAATCGGCTCACCCTGAAACTCCGGCCGTTCGAGCTGGTGACCCTGCGGCTCCATCGCGCCTGAGGTCCCACCGAGCCGCCAGGGTCCCCACGGGCCGGTGGGCGTCCGCGGCGCCCACCGGCCCGCGGACGCGCCACCGCCCCGGCCTTCGGCCGCGCGGACGTCCAAGCGCTCTTACGGATGCGTGTCCGTGATCGCGATGACCTCGTCGAGGCGGTCCAGGGCGGCCTGGAGGTCGTCGATCTTGGCCTGGATACGGGCGCGTTCGGCGCGCAGCATGGCGCGTTGGTCGGTGTCGGTGTGCCCGGCGTCCCAGCACGGAAGGAGCTCCGTGATCCGCTGGCTGGTGAGACCGGCGGCGTACATCTGCTGGAAGAAGCGGACCAGGGAGACGGCGTCCTGCCGGTAGAGGCGCTGGCCGGAGGGGCTGCGTTCGGGGGCGAGCAGTCCCTGCTCCTCGTAGTAGCGGACGGCTCGCACCGAGACGCCGGCACCTCGTGCGACCTCGCCGATCCGGATCAGCCGCTCGGTCGTGGCCTCCGTGGCACTCATCGTGACTCCTCTCGCCGCGGCCCTGCCGAAAGTGCTCGGCTCTCGCACTTGCCTCTGACGTCAACGTCAGGTTTTAGCGTACCGGGCATGGACATCAACAACTCAGTCGCCCTTGTCACCGGAGCCAACCGCGGCCTGGGCCGCGCCTTCGCCCAGCGCCTGCTCGATCGGGGCGCCCGCAAGGTCTACGCGACGGCCCGCCGGCCGGAATCCGTGGACCTGCCCGGTGTCGAGGTACTGCCTCTCGACATCGCCGACCCCGCGTCCGTGAAGGCAGCCGCCAAGGCCGCCCAGGACGTCTCGCTGCTCATCAACAACGCCGGGATCCAGACGGGCACCGACCTGGTGACCGGCTCGCTGGACGCGGTGCGGCGGGAACTGGAGACCAACGTCTTCGGCCACCTCGGCATGATCCGGGAGTTCGCACCGGCCCTGGCCAGGAACGGTGGCGGCGCGATCGTCAACGTCCTCTCCGCCATGTCGTGGTTCGGTGGCGCGGGAGCCAACGCCTACCACCTGACCAAGGCCGCCGCCTGGGCCATGACCAACGGCGTCCGTCTGGAGCTCGCCGACCAGGGCACACTCGTGACGGCGGTGCACCTGGGCCTGGCCGACACCGACATGGCCGCGGGCTGGCCCGTCGACAAGCTCGTACCCGCGGACCTCGCCGACGCGGCGCTCGACGGCGTCGAGGCTGGCTCCGCCGAGGTCCTCGCCGACCAGTGGAGCCGGGACATCAAGTCCCGACTGCCCCTGGCGCCCGAGGAGTTCAACGCCGCGATGGACCGCGCGCTGGCGGCGCTCATGGCCGCCTGAGGAACACCTCGGTCGCACGGAGACAGGCCCCACGGCCTCCCGCCGTACTCCTCCCGGAGGAGTACGGCGGCACCGCGCCTCATGCAGGCGCACCAAGCCGGAATGCGGGCGCTCGCACGATGCCCCGGCACCCCCGCTCCCGTCAGGCTGACGGTCCACCCGAAACCTGACCTGGAGACCCGTTTCCCGTGGCTACCTTGCTCTACCGGCTGGGCCGGACCGCCTTCCGACGGCGTTGGCTCGTCGTGCTGCTGTGGGCGGTGATCCTCGGCGGTGCCGGGGCCGGCGCCGCCACGGCCCCGGCCTCGTCCGACGACGGAACGTCGTTCATGCCCGGCATCGAGGCGCAGAAGGCCTTCGACCTCATCGGGGAGCGCTTCCCCGGCACGGACGCCAACGGTGCCGACGCCCGCATCGTGTTCGTCGCACCCGACGGACAGAAGGTGACGGCCGCCGGCAACCGGGCCGCCATCGACACCCTCGTGAAGGACGCCGCCGACGAGCCGACGGTCGTGAGCGCCGTCAGCCCGTTCACCGCGGGCGCCGTGAGCGAGGACGGCTCCACCGCCTACGCCACCGTGAACTACAAGGTGAAGGCCGACGACCTCACCGACGCCGACAAGGCCGCGCTGGAGAAGGTCATCGAGGAGGCCCGCGCCTCGGGGCTCACGGTCGAGGTCGGCGGCACCGCCCTCGCCGAGCAGCCCGCCGCGGGCGGCAGCGCCGAGGCGATCGGTATCGGCCTCGCCGCGGTGATCCTGCTGATCACCTTCGGTTCCCTCGCCGCCGCGGGGCTCCCGCTCCTCACCGCCGTCATCGGCGTCGGCACCAGCATGGCCGCGATCATGGCCCTGGGCAGCGTCTTCGGACTCTCCCTCACCACGGGCACGCTCGCCTCCATGCTCGGGCTCGCGGTCGGCATCGACTACGCCCTCTTCGTCGTCTCCCGCTACCGGGAGGAGCGGGCGAACGGTCACGCTCCGCACGAGGCGGCCGGCCTCGCCGCGGGCACGGCGGGCTCCGCGGTCGTCTTCGCGGGGCTGACGGTCGTCATCGCGCTGGCCGGACTGACCGTCGTCGGCGTTCCGATGCTCACCAAGATGGGCCTGTGCGCGGCGGGCGCCGTGGTCGTCGCCGTGCTGGTGGCCCTCACCCTCGTCCCGGCGCTGCTCGGCATGTGGCCGAACGCGGTGCTGCCCCGCCGCGCGCGCAAGGCCAGGAAGGCCGGCGGCGCCGCCGACAACGGGGGAACCCGGTGGGCGCGCTTCGTGCTGCGCCGCCCGGTGGCCGTGCTGGTCGCGTGCGTCGCGGGCCTGGGCGTCCTGGCGCTGCCCGCCGCGAGCCTGGAGATGGGCATGCCGGGGGCCGAGTCCAAGCCCGTCACCTCGACGGAACGGCGCGCCTACGACGCCCTCGCGGACGGCTTCGGCGCCGGCTTCAACGGCCCGCTGACCGTCGTCGTCGACGCCAAGGGCGCCGGAGACGCCAAGGCCGCCGTGAAGGAGATCGCCAAGGAGATCGGCGCCACCGACGGGGTCGTGTCCGTCTCGGCTGCCCAGTACAACCCGGCCGCGGACACCGCGCTCTTCTCGGCGGTCCCGTCCACCGGACCCAACGACGAGCACACCAAGGACCTCGTCCGCGCCATCCGCTCGGAACGCTCCGCCCTGGAGCGCGCGACCGGCGCGACCTTCGAGGTCACCGGCAGCACCGCCATGAACATCGACGTCGCCGACGCCCTCCAGTCCGCGCTCGTGCCCTACCTGGGCGTCATCGTCGTACTCGCCCTGCTCCTGCTGCTCGTCGTCTTCCGGTCGGTGCTCGTGCCGGTCAAGGCCGCCTTCGGGTTCCTGCTGTCGGTGCTGGCCGCGCTCGGCTCGGTCGTGGCGGTCTTCCAGTGGGGCTGGGGAGCGGAACTGCTGGGTGTGGAGCAGGCCGGTCCGATCATGAGCCTGATGCCGATCTTCCTGGTGGGCATCGTGTTCGGGCTGGCGATGGACTACGAGGTGTTCCTGGTCTCGCGCATGCGGGAGGCGTACATCCACGGCGACCGTGCGCCCGACGCGGTCGTCTCCGGGTTCCGGCACAGCGCCCGGGTGGTCGTCGCGGCGGCGGTCATCATGATCGCGGTGTTCTCCGGGTTCATCGGTTCCGGGGAGTCGATGATCAAGACGATCGGGTTCGGGCTCGCCGTGGCCGTCCTGTTCGACGCGTTCGTGGTGCGGATGGCGCTCGTGCCCGCCGTGCTGGCGCTGCTGGGCGACAAGGCCTGGTGGCTGCCGAGGTGGCTGGACCGCGTACTGCCCCGCGTCGACGTGGAGGGGGCGGGGCTCACCGCTCCGCCGCCGTCGACGACGGACGACGAGCGGATGCCGCAGCAACCCGTACGGGTCTGACAGGTCTGACGGATCGCGGATCGCACAACCTACAGCCGCGGAAGGCGGGGCGTGGCGCCGGGCAGCACCGGCGCCGCGACCCCGCGTGTGTGAGCATGGCTGTTCCCAGGAGTGTTTCGGAGCGTGATGAGTACCAACTGGCGGCACCGCGCGGCGGCCCATCCGAAGGCCCTGGACCGTGCGGCACTGCTCCTTCTCTTCGCCGTCACCGTCGTCGGAGTGACGGTCACCCGGGTCTGGGCCGTCGACCCGCCGCTGTGGCCCGGTGTCGTCCTGGCCGCGCTGGCCTGCGTCACCCTGATCTGGCGACGGAGCCACCCCCTGCCGGTCCTCGCCGTCATCACGCTGTGCACGGTCGCCCTGGGCGCGCTGGACTACCTCCTGACCCCGCTGCTGATGGGCCCGCTCCTGGTCGCGCAGTACGCCACGAGCCTGAGCACACCCCGGCGCACCGGCTGGAACAGCGCCCTGATCGTCACCGGCTGCGTGGTGGCCGGAGGGCTGGTCTTCCCCTCCTTCCTGGACTCCGTGGTCTTCTCCGTCGTCAACCCCACGGCGTGGATCCTGCTGTGCGCGGCCCTCGGCGGCTACCAGAAAGTGCGCCGCGAGTACGCGCTGGCGCGCGCCGAGCACGCCGACCGGCAGCGGGAGGAGGAGGCACGCCACCGGGTCGTCCAGGAACGGATGCGGATCGCGCGCGAACTCCACGACGTGGTCGCCCACCATCTGACCCTGGCGGACGCCCAGGCCGGCGCCGTCAAACACCTCCTGCGGACCCGGCCCGACCAGGCCCAGGAGATCATCGACAGGCTCCCGGAGACGACGGCCGCGGCGCTGCGCGAACTCAAGGCCACCGTGGGGCTCCTGCGCCAGGACACCGACCCCGCCGACGACCTCGCCCCCGCACCGGGCCTGGACCGGCTCTCCGACCTGGTCGAATCCTGCGCGGCGGCCGGACTCCGCATCACCGTGACCGTCGAGGGACAGCGAGCCCCGCTCGGCCCCGTGCTCGACCTGTCGGCCTACCGGATCCTCCAGGAGGCCCTCACCAACGTCACCAAGCACGGCGCCGGCCGGGGAGCCGAGGTACGGCTCGCCTACACGCCCCGGCTCCTGACCCTGACCGTCACCAACGACACCGCCCCCGAACGCGCCCCCTCGCCACCCGCCCCGGGCGGCGGGTTCGGGCTGGTCAGCATGCGCGAACGCGCCACCTCGGTGGGCGGCACCTTCCACGCGGGCCACCGCCCCGAGGGCGGCTTCGAAGTCGTCTGCGCCCTGCCCCTCGACACCCTGCCCAGCAGTGCCCCCGACAGCCGTCACGAAAGCCCCGCCCCATGACGATCCGTGTCCTGCTCGCCGACGACCAGGCCCTCCTCCGGGCCACCTTCCGCATCCTCATCGACTCGACCGACGATCTGACGGTCGTCGCCGAGGCCGCAGACGGAAGCGAAGCCGTCGAACTCACCGAGACGCACCGGCCCGACGTCGTCCTCATGGACATCCGGATGCCGGACACCGACGGAGTGGCCGCCACCGCCGCGATCTGCGCCCGTCCCGAACTGCTGGACACCCACATCCTCGTGCTCACCACGTTCGAGAACGACGAGAACGTGGCCAGGGCCCTGCGCGCCGGCGCGAGCGGGTTCCTCGGCAAGGGCGTCAGCCCCGACGTCCTCCTGTCGGGCATCCGCACCGTCGCCGCCGGTGAGGCCCTCCTCTCACCCACCGCGACCCGCGCCCTCATCACCCGCTTCCTCGCCGCCCCGGACACCGACGACCCGCTCGCCCTGCCGTCCGCCGTCAAAGCTCTGACCGACCGTGAACGCGAGGTCATGACCCTGGCCGCGCACGGCAGATCCAACGCCCAGATCGCCGAGCACCTCGTCCTGAGCCCGCTCACCGTACGCAGCCACATCCAGCGGGCCATGACCAAACTGGACGTCCGCGACCGCGCGCAGCTCGTGGTCGTCGCCTACCAGAGCGGCCTGGTGAAGCCGCGTCCGCCGGCTGCGGGCAATCACCCCTGAGATCCCCGGCGCGCACCGTCAGGCCGACGCGGAGGGGCGTGGGTCGCCATGGAAGACCTGGGCGGTGTGCCAGGCCCGGTGGTCGGCGGCGACGGGAGGTGTGCCCGGCTGGGGGCCGACGAGGGGTCGACCGGCGAGCGCGGTGACCTGCGCGCGGGCCGAGGCGCTGTGACCGACGAAGCGCTGGGACACCAGGACGCGATGCCCCTCATCGATGCCGAGGACGCCTTTGTCGAAGAGCTTGTGGTGCAGCGAGCACAGACACAGTCCGTTGGCGACGTCGTCCGGGCCGTCGAAGGCCCACCAGCGGACGTGCGCCGCTTCGAGCCCGACCGGGACGGCGCCGATCCTGCCGTCGTATCCGCAGAACGCGCACCGGTACTCGTAGGCCGTCAGTACCGCGTCGCGCATACGACGGTCTCGCCGCCGTGCGGGGGAGAGCCGTTCGCTCCGCGCGTCCTCCAGGTCCACCAGGCCGACGGCGTCGCTCAACTCGCCGTGGAGCGAGGGCGGGAAGTGCTGGTCGAGGAGCGAACGCGCGATGCGGCGCAGCAGCTCCGGTTCGCGGCGCAGGGCGTTCGCGAGGTCCGGCGCGAGGCGTCCGGTGGCCCCCGATTCCCTCAGGTCCCGCAGGCCGGTACCCGGACTGCCCGGGCCGCGCTCAGTGCGCACCTCCCACACCCCGTCGCTCACCAGATGGTGGAAGGGGTACGCGGGCGATGTCCTGTTGGGCGGGCCGTACTCCGTCAGCAGGCGCCGCAGATCGTCCTCCACCGCGCTGTAGCGCAGCTCGCTGTCGGAGTCCTCCTGGAAGCGGCCCAGGGCGTACAGCAGCAGAAGGGGCTTGTGCGGTGCGCGGGTTCCGTTCCTGGACCACTGTCTCAACGTCGCGGTGTGCTCCAGCCAGTCCATCCTTTGATCTTCGCAGGGAGTCCCGGTGTTTGCGCCGGGAGGGAATGTGATGCCTTGTCCGGGGGTGCGGAGTGTCGGAGTGTTCTGCGTCGTTGTGGTGGCGGTCAGGTGGGACGTTTCTGGTTTTCGATGTAGTCCTGGACGAGCTGGATCGGTGTGCCGCCGCAGGATCCTGCGAAGTATGAAGGTGCCCACAGGTGGCCGTGCGTGATCGCCCGGTTCGTCGTGTCTGTGTACTCCTGGCGCAGGTAGCGGGAGCTGACGCCCTTGAGGCTGTTGACCAGTTTGGACAGGGCGACCTTTGGTGGATAGTGCACGAGCAGGTGGACGTGGTCCTCTTCGCCGTTGAACTCCCGAAGCTCTGCCTCGAAGCTCTCGCAGACCTCCCGCATGATCTCTTCGCAGCGGGTCAGTGTCTCGTCGGTGAAGACCCCGCTCCTGTATTTCGTGACGAAGACCAGGTGTGCGTGGAGGCTGGAGATGACATGTCGTCCCCTTCTCAGATCCGGGTCTGGTTCCCAGCGTGGTGACATAGACCAAATTTAGTATGCTCAAGCAGGCTCGGCTGGAAGGGGGTGGTCCGGATGATCCGTGCGTACAAGTTCCTCATGCGGCCCACCGTGGGGCAGGCTGCTGCGTTGACCGCGATGCTGGCCGATCACTGCTCCCTCTACAACGCCGCCTTGCAAGAACGCCGTGACGCCTACCGGCACGGCTCGAAGACGAGCATCAAGTACGGCGGCCAGTCCGGGCAGCTCAGGGAGATCCGGGCGTTCGACCCGGAGCGTCAGGGCCGCTGGTCGTTCTCCAGTCAGCAGGCCACGCTTCGTCGTCTCGACAAGGCGTTCGCCGCGTTCTTCCGCCGGGTCAGGTCCGGGGACACTCCCGGCTACCCGCGTTTTAGGGGTGTGAGCTGGTTCGACACGGTGGAGTTCCCCAAGGACGGGGACGGCTGCCGCTGGGACTCCACCCCGCACGATCCGGTCACCCGCGTCCGCTTCCAGGGCGTTGGGCACGTCAAGGTCAACCAGCACCGCGCCGTGGTGGGCAGGATCAAAACCGTGTCGGTCAAGCGCGAGGGCCGTAAGTGGTTCGTCGTGTTGACCGCCGAGCAGCCTCGGCCCGAGCCATTGCCCGCGACCGGCTCAGCAGTCGGCATCGATCTCGGTATTGCCTCGTTCCTTACCGACTCCAACGGTGTACACGTCGCCAACCCGCGCCACGCACGCAAGGTCGCGGCGAAACTCGAAGCCGCGCAGCAAACAGTGAGCCGTTTCCCGCGCCGCAAGGCCAAAGACCGCACCCACAACCACCAGCGCGCCGTGGACAAGGTCGCCCAGCTCCACGGAAAAGTACGCCGCCAGCGGCTCGACCACGCGCACAAGACCGCCCTCGGCCTGGTCCGTGAGCACGATTTCATCGCGCACGAAGACCTCAAGGTCCGCAACATGATCCAGGCCCCCGCACCGAAGTCCGACCCCGACCAGCCGGGCGCGTTCCTGCCCAACGGGGCCGCCGCGAAGGCCGGGCTGAACCGTTCGATCGCCGACGCCGGGTGGGGGGTGTTCCTCGCGATCCTGAACGCAAAGGCTGAAAGCGCCGGGCGGGAAGTGATGGCCGTGGACCCCCGCAACACCTCCCGGCGGTGTCCCGAATGCGGGTACACCGCCAAGGAGAACCGGCCCACGCAGGAGAAGTTCCACTGCCAACAGTGCGGCCACACCGCACACGCCGACACAGTGGGCGCCCTGAACGTCCTACGGGCCGGGCTGGTCCGTCGCCACGCCGACACGGCATAGCGAGAAGCCCTCTCGCTCACGAGGGGGAGGAGTCACGGCCGTTGATCGTAGTCACGGTCGGCGGAGGCGCGTCAGGCGGCGCCCGCCCGTCGCTCGGTGATCCACCGGGCGACGAGGACACCGCAGGCCGCGGTGAGCAAGGCGCGATGACGGTGGCGTTCGGGCCGAGTGCGGTGGCCAGGATGTGTCCGATACCTCGGGCGCATTCCGCTGTGAACCCAGAATGCGTGATCGACTGCGCTTTGTGCTCATGGTGGTGTGGTCGGTGTTCCCTGCTCCCTGCCCTGTGCCATGGGCCGGGGCGGCACTGGCCGCGCAGACTGGCCTTGTCGCTCACTGCACGTCAGCACACTCGACGAGTGTCCGGCCCTCGGCGACTGGTCCTTCCCCATCACTCACGCCACGCTGACCAGCGCGGGGGCCGTCGCCCCCTGGTTCGTCTCGGCCCGTCTCGGTGGGATCGGCGCCATGGCGATGGCTGCATTCCGGGTGTGGGTGGGTGCCCACTACCCCCACGACGCCGTCGCCGGTGTCGCCGTAGGCGCATGTGTCGCCGTGCCTTTGGCTCTGCTGCTGTCCCCGTACAGTGAGGCAGTTGCCTGACACCTCGGTCGCGGACGTGCCGTACGGTTGTCGCCGCATGAAGCCCGCCACCGTCCTCCGCCGTCGCGGGCCGTTCGGCTCGGCAATGGGTGACTGCCATCCTGCTTGGTACGGCCTGCCTTGAGGGCTGGGGCTGGCCCGCCCGTACCGGGGCGGTGGCTGACCTGCGGCTGTTCAGGGGCGCACGCCGTCCAGCAGGACTCGGACCAGTCCCGCGGCCCGCTGCGGCGCGGCGTGCCCGCGGCCGGTGAGTAGAAGGTAGAGAAGGGATCCGAAGAGCGCGTCCACCGCCGCGTCGATGTCCGTGTCCGCGCGGAACTCCCCGCTGGTCACCGCCGTGCGCATCAGATCGGCGACGCCATTGTGCTGGTCGCGCGTGTGGTGCAGGGCCGGTTCGTGTGTGTGACGATGACGCAGGGCCACCGCACCTTGAGGAGCGTCGAGGAGTGCCTGACCAAGGCGGGCCTGTGAACAGAGGCCAGGGGCCGGCTCCGGCAGCCCGGTGGCGCACTCTCGGGCGGCCGTCAGCACCGGCACACCGTCGACCTGTCGGAGGAGGATGAGGAGGTCTCCGTCGTCCGGTACCACCCTGGCCGAGATGCTCGGCCGTGGCACTCCCTCACCTCTCGCAGTGTCGTTGCCCGCCGGCTGCCGCAACGCCCCTTATCCACTGGCCAGTTAGGAGCCTCTGGCCCCGGCTGCACCGAAGCCCGCGTCGAGACGTGGTCGGCACCCCACCACCGCAACCCCTTCGCCGACGGGCATCCCGCCGTCCCCCGGCCGGGCATGGCCTACGCCGCTCTGACCAGTGGCTTCCGTGAAGCCAAGAGGCCGCTGCGCGAGTCGCAGGTGGAGATCGGCCGGCCGACGAGAGCGCCACCGGGCTGCCGCCCGAAAGACGGGCCTCACGAGACGCCCGACAGCTGCCGCCCTCCTCCCGGTTCGGGCGGAGCGACCGGCCCGGAGGAGCGGCAGTCCGGTGCTCACGATGGGGGAGGGGCCCAGGACCAGCGGAGGGCTGGGACCGCAACTATCCGTCCCCGGCTGAAACTTCGAGGTTACGGACCGTTGACGCTCGGCTGGTAAGGGCCTTAAGTTCTCCGACGAACCGGTTCGACACCGGTCGTGAACCATAGTCCTTCCCCAAGAAGCCTTGCCCGTCCTGAGAGTTCGAGATTTCGTCGAACCGGTTCGACTTGGAGAGCCTCGGTGAACATCGGAGAGATTGCGCGCGCGGCGGGTGTGTCCCGCAGTACGGTCTCCTACGCTCTCAGCGGCAAGCGGTCGATCTCGGAGGAGACCCGGCGCCGCATCGAGGCGGTCATCGAGGACCTGGGCTACCGCCCCAACGCGAGCGCGCGGGCGCTGGCCAACGGGCGCACCGACACCCTGGCCCTGGTGTTCCCGCCCAGCCGGAACGGACATCACTACACCGACATGCAGTTGGGCTTCCTCGGAAGTGTCGTGGAGGCGGCCGCGCGCGAGGAGTACGACGTCCTGGTGTCGGCGGCCGGCGGCAACGGAACGGACGCGCTGGTGCGCCTCGCCGAGGAGAGGCGGGTCGACGGCGTGCTGCTGATGGAGAGCCGTCTGGACGACCCCCGGGTGGCGGTCCTGCGGGAACGGGACTTCCCCTTCGTCACGATCGGCCGGACCGCCAAGGCCTCCGGCCACGACTGGGTCGACCTCGACCACGGTGCCCTCGCCGCCGCCTGTGTGCATCACCTCGCCGACCTCGGACACGAGCATCTGGCCCTGGTCAACCGGCCCCAGTCGCTCATCGACAGCGGCTACACCAACGCCCATCGAGGCGCGGAGGGGTTCGAGGCGGCCGTACGGGAACGCGGCCTGACCGGTCGCGCCTACGCGTGTGACGACGACATCGCCTCAGGCATCGCCTGCACCGAACGGATCCTGTCCGACGACCCCGCCGTCACCGGCGTCGTCACGCTCAACGAAGCCTCGCTGCAAGGCGTCTACCGCGCCCTCGGGTCGGCCGGCCGGCGGATTCCCGACGAGGTCTCGGTGACGGGGATCGCCGCGGCGCGCTGGGCGGAGGGGGTGGTGCCGCCGCTCACAGCGGCCGACGTCCCCGCCTCCGAGATGGGGCAGCACGCGGTGTCGCTGCTGCTGCGCCGCATCACCGACCCGAGGGCCTCCGCCACGAGCGTGCTCCTCACCCCCGCCCTGGTCGAGCGGGGCAGCACCGCCGAACGCGCCGGTTGAACCGCTCCGCCGGTCCGGGTCCCACAGTCCGGAGTCGAACCGGTTCGACACGTCTCCCCGCTGTCGAACCGGTTCGACTCTCATCACCGAAATCCCATGACAAAGAGGTCAAGCAATGAGGAACACCCACCGAGGGCTCCGCACCCTGTCCGGACTGGCCGCGACAGGACTGGCCCTCACCCTCGCGGGCTGCGGCGGTTCGGACAGCGGCGGCACGGCCGGCTCCGCGTCCGGGACGTACACCTTCTGGGACCCCTACCCGCAGTTCGACGCGGCATCGCCCTGGGCGGACGTCGTCACCCAGTGCGGCAAGCAGGCCGGAGTGAAGGTCGAGCGGACGGCCATGGACACCTCCGACGTGGCCAACAAGGCCCTCCTCGCGGCCCAGCAGGGCCAGTCGCCGGACCTGATCGTGCTCGACAACCCGGTCGTGTCCACCCTCGCCGAAGGCGGCGTGCTGGCCGACACCGCCACCACCGGCCTCGACACCACGGGCATGCAGGACAACCTCGTCGCGGCCGGAACGGTCAAGGACAAGGACTACGGCGTCCCGGTCGGCGCCAACACGCTCGCCCTCTACTACAACGCGGACGTCGTCAAGAAGGCCGGTGTAGACCCCGCCGACATCACCGACTGGGACACCCTCACCGCCGCCCTGTCCAAGGTCGAGAAGTCCGGCAAGAAGGGCATCACCTTCTCCGGCATCAAGACCGAGGAAGGAACCTTCCAGTTCCTGCCGTGGTTCTGGGGAGCAGGAGGCGACCTGAACAAGCTCGACTCCCCGCAGGCCGTCGACGCGCTGACGCTGTGGAAGACATGGCTCGACGCGGGCTACGCCCCCAACTCGGTCATCAACAACACCCAGACCACCTCCTGGCAGGAGTTCGCCTCCGGCGACTTCGCGTTCGCCGAGAACGGCACCTGGCAGCTGGCCAACGCCGAGAAGACCGGCTTCGACGTCGGTGTCGTCACCATCCCGGGCAAGAACGGCGGCAACGCGCCCGCGCCCACCGGCGGCGAACTGCTCACCGTGCCCGTCCAGAAGGACGCCGCCCGCTACACGGTGTCCGCGAAGATCGCCGACTGCCTCACCGCGAACGACAATCTGCTCAAGACCGACACCACCCTCTCCTACGTGGCCCCGGTGACGGCGGTCCAGACCCGACAGGTCGCCCAGGACGAGGCGTTGAAGCCCTGGGTGGAGGCGGTCGCCGCCGCCAGGGGCCGGACGAGCGACGGCCTCGGCACCGACTACCCGGTGATCTCCGAGCAGTTGTGGACGGCCGTCCAGGCCGCCCTGTCCGGCGCGCAGTCACCCAAGGACGCCCTGGACATGGCCCAGGAAGCGGCAGCCGCCAAGACGGGCAACTGACCACTGCGACCGCCGATCCCCTTGCCGTACCGCTGCCCGACCGCGGCACCGCAAGGGGCGGCTAGGAGAACCGATGCCCCTCGCCCAGACAGCCATCCCGTCCCGGCCCGACCGGCGACCGCGACCCTCCGGCGCGACCGCTGCCCGCACGGCCCCCGCGGCCGACCCCCGCGGCGCACGGCGACGGACCCGCCTCACCGCGTCGGCCTTCCTCGCGCCGCTGCTCGTGTACCTGGCGCTCTTCTACCTCTATCCGCTGTACCGGAACATCGAGCTCAGTCTCAAGGACTACACCGTCGCCTCCTTCGTGCAAGGCGATGCCCCCTTCGCCGGCTGGGCCAACTACCGGGCCGTCCTCGACGACCCCACCTTCGCCCCCGCCCTGCGCAACACCCTGATCTTCACCGTCGGTTCGATCGTGGTGCAGTACCTGTGCGGCCTCGGACTGGCCCTCTTCTTCAACCGCGGATTCAGACTGTCCGCGACACTGCGCGCCCTGTTCCTGGTGCCGTGGCTGCTTCCGCTGATCGTCTCCTCGTCCACCTGGGCGTGGATGCTCAACAGCGACTCCGGGATCGTCAACCACTTCCTGGCGGCGGCCGGCCTGCCCCGGCTGGACTGGCTGACCTCCCCGCACTGGTCCCTCGTCGCCGTGATGATCGCCAACATCTGGATCGGCATCCCGTTCAACCTCGTGGTCCTCCACAGCGGCCTGCAGAACATCCCCGCCGAGGTGTACGAGGCCGCCGCCCTCGACGGAGCGGGCCCCTGGCAGACCTTCCGCCGCATCACCTTCCCCATGCTGCGCCAGGTCTCCGCCATCACCGTGCTCCTCGGGTTCGTCTACACCCTCAAGGTCTTCGACCTCATCTGGATCATGACCAAGGGCGGGCCCGGCACCTCGTCCACGACCCTGTCGACCTGGTCGTATCAGCTCGGATTCGGCTCCATGCTCCCGCACTTCGGCCCGGGCGCCGCCGTCGGAAACCTGCTCATCCTCATCGCGCTCGCCTTCGGCCTGCTGCACATCCACATCCAACGGAGGCAGACGGCATGAACCGCACCACCCCACGCCGCTCCCGGAGCCGCCTGCACACCGGCGTCGGCGTCGTCCTGACCGCCGTGATGCTCTTCCCGGTCTACTGGATGGTCAACGTCTCGCTCACCCCGCAGAACGCCATGCGCAAGGACGATCCGAGCCTCGTCCCCCTGCACCTGACCTTCGAGGGCTACAGCGCGGTACTCCACGACCAACTGCCCTACCTGGGAACGAGCTTCCTGATCGGCATCGGCACGGTCCTGCTGACCGTCGCCGTCTCCGCCCCCGCCGCCTTCGCCCTGTCCAAACTCGCTCCCCGCGGCGGCGGCACCCTCTCCTTCGTCCTGGTCGTCGCCCAGATGATCCCCGGCATCGTCATGGCCATGGGCTTCTACGCCGTCTACCTCAAAGTCGGTCTGCTGAACGCCTGGTGGGGCCTGATCATCGCGGACTCGACCCTGTCCGTCCCCTTCGGCGTCATGATCTTCACCGCGTTCATGCGGGGCATCCCCGACGAACTCATCGACGCCGCGAAGGTCGACGGCGCCCACATCGGGCGGGTCTTCGGCGCCATCGTCCTGCCGCTGAGCCGCAACTCCGTCGTCACCGTCTCCCTGTTCAGCTTCCTGTGGTCCTGGTCCGACTTCGTCTTCGCCAGCACCCTCGCCGGCGGGAGCAGCCTCCAGCCGATCACGCTCGGCATCTACCGCTACATCGGCAACAACAACCAGGAATGGAACGCGATCATGGCCACCGCCGTCGTCGCCTCCGTCCCGGCCACGGTGCTCCTCGTCCTCGCCCAGCGCTATGTCGCCGCGGGAGTGACGGCAGGAGCCGTGAAGTAGCCCGCCCGCGCCCCGCGTACACCGCCCTGCCCGACGACCCGGGCACGCCGTCCCCTCCCGGACCATCGCCGAAAGAGACCCCCATGCCCCACGGGCCCAGCTTCGCCCTGTCCGACATCCCCTTCAGCACCCAGGGATCCTGGCTGTCCCTGTCACCCGTGGTGGCCCAGCACCGCACCGGCGACACCGTCCACCTCATCTCCCACGTCGGCGGGATGCACCCGGTGCTCGCCCTGCGGCCCTTCACCGGCGACACCCCCGCCGAGGTGAGGCTCCACGCGACGTTCGGCACGCTGGCCATGGAACACACCGAGGGCAGCGTGGAAGCGGTCTTCCAGCAGGCCGACGTCCTGCGCCTGCGCGGCCACGGCCTGAGCCTGCGCATCGGCGCCGCCGAACCCGAACTGACCCCCTTCACCGGCACCTACCTGATATCCGACCCCCTCGACGGCTCCCACGTCTTCACGTCGTACGAGACCGGCCGCCGCTACCGCGTCACCGTCCTCTCCGGACGCGCCGACGTCGTGGGAGCGGAGGCCCTCGGCCGCGCCGACCGGCACCTCACCCTGACGCCCACCGACCCCGGGACGACGTGGGAGGTGGCCCTGGAGGAACTGCACGCCGCCCGCCCGCCCTACCGTCCGCCCACGAACTGGACGGACACGGCCGCCAAGGCGCGCGCCGACTTCACCGCCTACGCCGACCGCCACCTGCCCTGGGCGACCCCGGGGACCCCCGCGGCCGAGCTCGCCGGATACGTCCTGTGGTCCGCGACCGTGGATCCGGCCGGCTATCTGACCCGCCCGGCCGTGCTGATGTCGAAACACTGGATGAACAAGCTCTGGAGCTGGGACCACTGCTTCAACGCACTGGCTCTCGCCGAGGGCGACCCCCGCCTCGCCCTCGACCAGTTCCTCATCCCCTTCGACCACCAGGACGACAGCGGGGCGCTCCCCGACTCCGTCACCCACTCCGAGATCCTCTACAACTACGTCAAGCCGCCCATCCACGGCTGGGCGCTGAGCAAGCTGCGCCCCCACATCGACCTCACCGCCGAGGAGCTCACCAACCTCTACGACCGGCTCACCCGCTGGACCGACTTCTGGCTCACGACCCGCCGAGCCCCCGGCGCCACGCTCCCGCACTACCACCACGGCAACGACAGCGGCTGGGACAACGCCACCACGTTCCTCACCCGCCGCGTCCGGGTCAGCGCCGACCTCTCCGCGTTCCTCGTGCTGCAACTCGACGAACTCAGCGCACTGGCCGCCCTCCTGGACCGTCCCGAGGAATCGGAACGGCACGCCAAGGACGCCGCCGAGATCCTCGACGCCCTGCTCACCGGCCTGTGGGACGGCGAACGGTTCCGCAGCCGTCCGGCCGGCGACGAGGAGGCCGCCGCGCCCAGCGACAGCCTGCTGGACCTCATGCCGATCGTCCTGGGCGAGCGGCTCCCGCAGGAGATCGCCGACCGCCTCGCCGATCGCATCAGCACCCATCTGACGCCGCACGGCCTCGCCACCGAGCATCCCGACTCCCCGTACTACGAGGCCGACGGCTACTGGCGCGGTCCCATCTGGGCCCCCAGCACGGTCCTGATCGAGGACGGGCTGCGCCGCGCCGGCCACCGGGAACTCGCCGACGAGGTCAGCGCCCGCTTCCGGCTGCTGTGCGAGACCCACGGCTTCGCCGAGAACTTCGACGCCCTCACCGGCCAGGGACAGCGCGACCGCGCCTACACCTGGACCGCGAGCGGCTACCTCCTCCTGGCCCGCGCGCACCTGCGCCGCGGCACCGCGCACCCCGCCCGCTGACGGGGCCCCGACGACGGTGTCCGCCCCACACGTCCACGGACGGCGGACACCGTCACGCACCACTGGCACAGCACGGCAGCATCCGACTCCACAGAAAAGGTGAGCCGCCTTGCGCAAGAGAACGGCACCACGGACGAACCCACCCCGCACGATCGCCGCCGCCACCGCCATCGCGGCACTCCTGGCCCTGCCGGCCGCCGCTCCCGCTCCCGCCGCCGCGGCCGACCCCGACGACAGCCTCGTCCTCCACTACGACTTCGAGGAACCCACCGTCTCCGGCAGCACCGTCGAGGACCTCTCGGACCGCCACCTCGACGGCACCCTCGTCCACCCCGATCAGGCCGCCTTCACCCGGGGCCGCACCGACGGCGACCGGGCCCTCAGCCTGCCCGGCGGACCCGCCGCCTCCGGCACCGCTCCCTATGTCACCATCCCCAACGGGCTGTTCAAGGACGCCTCGGCGATGACCGTCTCCACCTGGGCGACATGGGACGGCGGCGCCGACTTCCAGTGGCTGTACAACCTCGGCAAGGACGCCTCCAGGGCCACCTTCTTCACCCCGTCCTTCGCCGACGACCACAAGCTCCGCGCGTCGGTCAAACCCACCACGGGCAACGCCGAGACAGGTGTCTCCGGCAGCGCCGCCCTGCCCACCGGTCAATGGGTCAACATCACCACCGTCCTCGACGGCCGGACCATCACCACCTATCTCAACGGCGTCGGCATCGGCAGCAAGGCGGCCCCCATCGACCTCGCCGCCACGATGCACGCGGACGGCAACGACACCTCCGGCTTCCTCGGCAAGGCGTTCTGGGGCGGCCACCCCTTCTACGCGGGCCGCATCGACGACTTCCGGGTGTACGACACCGCCCTCGGCCGGGACGCCGTCCGGGCCCTCGTCGGCGACGGAGTGCCTGCCCTCACCCGGCTCGACAGGACGTCCTTCGCCCTCGACACCGTCGCCGGCCAGATACCGCAACTCCCCGCCACCATCGACGGATCCTTCTCCGACGGCATCACCCGCCCGCTGCCGGTCACCTGGGACGAGCCCGACCTCGGCGTCTGGGAGAAGGCCGGCACGGTCACCGTGACCGGACACGTCGAGGACGCGGACAACGCACCGGTGACGGCCACGGTCACGGTGGCCAGGGCCGAGATCCACGTGGACCTCGGCGCCGCCACCGGCGCCTTCATGGGCGGAGCGTCCGGCACCCTGTACGGCGTCTACGGCCCGCAGGTCCCCTCCAGCAACCTCGTCGACGGGGTCAACCTGCGTACCGTTGCCACCAAGGCGCAGGACGGTCCCCAGCATCCCGGCGCCGACGCGATGGACGTCACCCGGGCTGTCGCCGACTCCTCCGGCGGCGACACCTACGTCTACATGACCGACATCTACCGCGGCTTCCCGTACCAGGTGCCCGGTGAGACCGGCGACGAGAAGCTCGCCGACTTCAAGAGCAGGATCATCACGCAGGTCGAGCAGGCGGCGAGTCTCGACAGCGAGTATCACGGGCATGTCGTCTTCGTCCCGTTCAACGAGCCCGAAGGGAACATGTTCGGCAGCGCGGACAACGCCGAAAGCTTCTACAAGGTCAACTGGCTCGACGACCCTGCCCAGTTCTACGCGGCGTGGGACGACATCCACGCCACCATCAAGTCCCTGCTGCCCGAGGCGCGCATCGCGGGCCCCAACTCCGGGGCCCTGTACGACACCGCCTACGAGAAGTTCCTCCGGCACACGGCCGCCGCGAAGACCGTGCCCGACGTCGTCACCTGGCACGAGCTCGACAGCCCCGGAACCATCCGCAGCAACGTCGCCAAGTACCGCGCGACCGAGAGGCGCGCCTTCACCGGCACCGCCTACGACGGCAGGCAACTCCCGGTCAACCTCACCGAGTACGCGAACAACTACCACACCTCCGTGCCCGGCCAGATGATCCAGTGGATCTCCGCGATCGAGGACTCGAAGGTCGACGCCGACCTCGCCTACTGGAACATCGACGGCAACCTGTCCGACTCGACCGTCGAGTCCAACCGGGGCAACGGACAGTGGTGGCTCCTCAACTCCTACGGCCACATGACCGGCGACACCGTACGGGTCACCCCTCCGCGGCCCAACGCCGGTTACACCCTCCAGGGCGTCGCCACGCTCGACAGGCCCAGGAAACAGGCCAAGCTCATCATGGGCGGCCAGGACGGCAGGACCAGCGCCGTCTTCGACAACGTCGACCCCGGCGTCTTCGGCGGCACGGTGCACGCCCTCGTCCGGGAGATCCCCTGGAGCGGCCAACTCGGCGACTCCAGCCAGCCGTCCGTCATCGGCGAGGCCCAACTGCGCGTCCAGGACGGCACGGTCACCCTCGGCTTCGGATCCCGGCTGCCCGCGCTGAAGGAGGAGTCCGCCTACGAGATCATCCTGACGCCCGGCGCCAACGCCTCCACCAGCACCCCGCCGACCACACGGTGGGCAGGCTCCTACGAGGCCGAGAAGGCCGCGCACACCGGCAGCGGATACACCGAACAGGGCCCGGAAGGCTCACCGTCGAACACCTACGGCACCTTCACCTCGGGCGGATACGCCATCGGCGGACTGCGCACGGGATCGGATCTCACGCTCGGCTTCGCCGTCGACGTACCCGAGACCGGCACCTACGACCTGTCCGTCTTCGCCAACTCCCTCAACACCCTGGACGAGGTGAAGAACTCCGGTCCGACCAACGTGTTCCTGAACGTCGACGGCGGGGACGAGCAGGAACTGCGGCTCCCACTGGGCTACAAGTACGTGGTGTGGGGCAGGACCGCCACCACCGTGCACCTCACCAAGGGAAGGCACACCCTGTCACTGGCGGCCGACAGCCTGGACGGCTCCCGTCACACCAAGGGCAACGCCCTGATCGACAAGATCACCCTCTCGCTGCCCGATCCGGCAGCCCACGGCACGGTCCACGAGGCCGAGAACGCCGACCTGGCCGGCAACCCAAGGGCCGACTACAGCCGCAAGCACGTCTCCGGGTCCGGCACCGTCGACCTGCGCAAGGGCCAGAGCGCCACGTTCTGGGTCCACGCGGCCAAGGACGCGCCGGCCACCCTCGCCGTCGACACCCTGGGCCACGGCCGCGGCACCCTGACCGTCAACGGGCAGAAGATCGGTGGGGACCACGGCCGCGGAGGCGGCCAGGAGGTCTTCCTGAACGGCGGCGTCAACAAGATCACCGTCACGGGACGGTCCGGTACGGTCACCCTCGACCGCCTCCGTGTCCTGCCCGCCGCCCAGCGCCTGCGGACCACCGTCTACCAGGCCGAGGACGCCGTCACGGCGGGGGCCGCCGCGGTCGAGGACTTCTCGCTGGCCACCGGGGGCAAGGCCGTCACGGGCATCGGCGGAACCCCGGGCAACGGCAACACGCTCACCTTCGACGGCGTCAGGGTGAACAGGAGCGGCACCTACGCCCTCACCGTCCGCTACGCCAACGGTGAGCAGTCGCCCGCCTCCCACTACAACCCGGACCCGCTCGCCCGGCACGCCGACATCTCGGTCAACGGGCAGAGCCCGCGGCGGACCTGGTTCCCGTGCAGCCTGAGCGCCAACAACTTCTGGGAACTCACCCTCCCCGTCACGCTGAAGAAGGGCGACAACACCATCCGCTTCGCCTCCGAGGAACTCCCCGACTTCGACGGCACGACCTACATCTCGGACCGGTGGCCGGACCTCCTGCTGCGGTCCAGGTACGCCCCCGGGATCGACTCCGTCGCCGTGACCGCCTACGCGACCGACTGAGCCGACCGGCCGCGGAGGGCGCCCGAGAAGCGGCGCCCTCCGCGCGGGTACGACGTGCCCACGGGGACCGCCCTACGCGCCGCGGCCGTCCGGGGCGCCTTCGCGCTCGCCGGTGTCCGCCGTCGAGGCCCTGACCTGGTCCAGTACCAGCGACGTGGCGGCCTGGACGGTGTACGCGTACTGCGCGTCACGGTCGAACCGCGCGAGACGCGCGGCGGCTGCGGTCACATGGGGGAGACCTGAGTCCTCCAGCGTCCTGTGGCGCGCGGCGATGCCGTCCTCGTCCTGCGGGCATCCCGCTGCCGCGAGCACGGCCAGGAGTGCTGTTCAAGGAGTACTTCAACCTCTCCGTCATCGAAGCCATTAAGGTCCGCACCAGCTATACGACCGTGCTCGCCGTCCTCGGCCTGGGCGGCGTCCCGGCGGTCGAGGAGATCCTCGACGTCCTCACCCTCTGAACCCCGCGCACCTCGAACCCGGTCACACCGTGCCCGCACACGATCCGCAGAAAGGCCCCCGATGACCATCGGAACTGAACCTCTCAGGCGCCCACGGCCCCTACTTCACCCGCAACGTCATCGTCCTCACCGACTCCGAGGGGCGCACCGGACTGGGTGAGGTGCCCGGCGGCGAGAAGATCACCCAGACCTTGCGGGACGCCGAACCGCTCGTCGTCGGCGCCGAGGTGGGCGACTACAAGCGCGTCCTGCGCGAGATGGGCGCCCGCTTCGCCGACCGCGACGCGGGCGGACGCGGTGCCCAGACCTTCGATCCGCGCACCACCGTCCACACGGTCGCCGCGGTCGAGTCGGCTCTGCTGGATCTGCTGGGGCAGCAACTGGAGGTCCCGGTCGCGGCGCCGCTGGGGGACGGTCAACAGCGCGACGCGGTACGGGTGCTGGGCTACCTCTTCTGCGTCGGCGACCCCGACCGCACCGATCTCGACTACGTCCGCGAACCGGACTCCCCGGTGGACCGGCACCGGATCCGTCACGAGGAGGCCCTCACTCCGCAGGCGATCGTCCGGCAGGCCGAGGCGGCCTGTGACCGGTACGGCTTCCGGGACTTCAAGCTCAAGGGCGGAGTCCTGGAAGGGCGCCGAGGAGGCGCGGGCCGTCCGCGCGCTCAAGAGCCGCTTCCCGGAGGCCCGGATCACCCTCGATCCCAACGGAGCCTGGTCGCTCCGGGAGGCGATCGACCTCTGCCGGCCGCTGACCGACACCCTGGCCTACGCCGAGGACCCCTGCGGGGCCGAAGGCGGCTACTCGGGACGGGAGATCCTCGCCGAGTTCCGCCGTGCCACCGGTCTGCGCACCGCCACCAACATGATCGCCACCGACTGGCGCCAGATGACCCACACCCTGGCCCTCCAGTCGGTCGACATCTCCCTGGCCATGGTGACCCACTGCGGCGCCGCGGCTCCGGGCGAGTACAACGCCCTGGACACACACTGGATCTGGCAGGAAGGCCTCGAACGCCTCACCACCGCCCCACCCCGCATCGTCAACGGTGAGATCGCGGTCCCGTCCGCCCCCGGACTCGGCGTCGACCTCGACATGGACCGGCTCCTCGCCGCCCACGACCTCTACCGCAAGAAGGCACTGGGCGCCCGCGACGACGCCGTCACTATGCACTACCTCGACCCCGACTGGGAGTTCGACGCCAGACGCCCGTGTCTGGTGAGGTGACCGCCTGAGCCCGAGTCCGAGCCCGCCGACCTATCGGGCTCGGGCCCTGTCTCTGGAGGGGGGCGAGGAGAGGAGGCCGTCATGCGCCCGGTCCGGCCGGAGTGCCAGGTGGACCGCCGGCCAGGTCAGGTTAGGGTGGGCTAACTTCGATCATGAGGAGCAGTTCAGTGGCAGAGACCCCTCGATCCGGCACCGACCCGCAGCCGGCCTCGCTCCGCGCCGAGCGGCCCCCGTTCCACAGCGAACTCGTCCGGGACGAGCGCGTCCTCGCGGTACTCGACGAGTTGTACGAGCAGGAGCGTCGCATCAACTGGGACGAGTACGCCCACCACCCCGACCCGAGCCATCACGCCGGAACCGGCTTCTCGCTCAGCCCCGAGCAGGGCGACCAGCTCTACCTGCTGGTCCGCTACGGACAGGCCCGCCACGTGGTCGAGTTCGCCACCTCCCTCGGCTTCTCCACCCTCTTCCTCGCCGCGGCGGTCCGGGACGGCGGCGGAGGCCGGGTGCACACCGCCGAACTGGTACCGGAGAAGGTCGAGCGCGCGCGGGAGAACCTCTCCCGCGCCGGCCTCGCCGACTACGTGACGTTCCTCGAGGGCGACGCCCGGGAGACCCTCACCGGCATTCCGGACGGGATCGACTTCGCACTCGTGGACGGGTGGGCGCCACAGGTCTCCCTCGAAGTGCTCCAGGTGATCGAGCCGAAGCTGCGCCCCGGAGCCCTGGTCTACAACGAGAACCGGGACCGTGAGTTCCTCGACCACGTGCGGGCCCCCGGCAGCGGGTACCTGCATCTGCCCCTGCTGAGCGGTTCCGCCTACAAGCCGCAGGGCGAACTGGCCCTCCGCACCTGACACTCCACGGTGCTTGCTGGTCCGGGCCCGCCGGCCGCAGGGCCGCACGGGAGCCCGGCAGAGGCGAGTGCGCTGGGTTCCCCGAGGTGGCTCGCCGCCGTCCGCCAGGCCGCGGTCACGGCCCAGTGCGCCTGCGAGGTCTGCGCGCCGCTGTCGCCGTGCAGCCGGATGGGCGCTCCTACGTGTACGTGGAGGGCTGGTCGGCGCAGTGGGGCGGTGGCCAGCCCGGCGAGCTGCTTGGCGGTGCTTCCCGAGGTGATGCGGCGGGCGCCCGCCTGGCCGACGGGGACGACGGGTGCGCCGGTCAGTCCGGCCAGTCGCGCGAGTCCGGTACGGAACGCTGCGGGTGGGGCTTCTCCGGCATCCGTGCGGGTGGGGATGCCGCCCTCGCCGTAGATCAGGACCAGCCGGCCGCGCTCGACGGCGGCAGCGGCGAGGTCGAGACAGCGGGCGGCCCGCTTGTCGTGCCGGTGGACCGGGATATGTCCCTCCCGGGTGAGCGCGCGGCTCAGCAGCGGGACGCGCCACAGGCCTGCGGCGGCCATGACGACCGGCTGGACGCCGAGGCGGTGCAGTGCCGCGAGGACGACGGCGGGATCGGCGAGCGAGGTGTGATTGGCGGCGATGATGCTGCCCGGCGCCAGCTCGGCTGCGGCGTCCGCGGTGACGGTCAGCCGGCCGCAGGCGGGCAGCAGGGCGGTGGCGAGACGGCTGAGCATACGGACTCCCGATCACGACGACGAAGGAGTTCATCGTCGTCGGCGGTATCCGTCCCGGCCTGAGCGTTCCTACTCACCTTCGTCCGCTCCCGTACCCAGCGGGGGAGACCCGCCTCCGACCCCGGCCACTTGAGGCACCCCATGTCTCCGCCTGGACCAGGACACGTCGGCACCCGTGGATACGGATGATCCGCGGTGTCCATGGGCATTCCCGTCCTTGTGGTCAAGGACGGGCGGGAGGGGTTGTGCGGGAGCGGGGAACGGCACGACGAACAAGACTGAGGTTGGCCAGGCGGCGTCCGAGCCCTGATCGCGTCCGAGCCCGCGAACGAGCCCCGCGTCCTGAGCCCGAGCCACCGGAGCCTCCGTCTTGGTGGTCCCGGATCAAATGGACCCATGTGGGCGCGGTGCTGGGCGCACTGGTGGGTCTCGTCGGTCTGATCTTCACCGGTGCGGCAACGTACTATCAAGCAGCAGTGACCAATGATCAGCTTGATCAGTCACGCGAGGACGCCAAGCACTCGGCGCGCAGCCAGGCCATGCGGGTCTTCTAGTGGGTGGAGGAACCGGCCGACGGCCACCTCCGCCTTCACTTGGTCAACAGTTCCTCGGACCCGGTGACCACTGTCGACGTGACCTTCGGAGCGCCGGTCGGTCTGAGGACCGCTGTCTACAGTGACCTCTTTGTGTCCTACAACGAGCGCATCCCGTACCTGCCGCCCTGCTCCGATATGGTCCTCGACTCCCGCCACTGGCTGTACATCGACGAGAGGCAGTACGACAAGTTCTACGCCGGGACCCACCTCCTGCCCGGGTGGCAAAAGCACCTCACACACCTGCCTGAGCCCGACGCCGTATGGGTGTCACACCTGGCGTTCATCGACCGCGACGGCGTGCCGTGGCTGCGCACCGACACAGCGCTTGAGCAGAACCAGGACGCTGACTACGACGTCGGTATGGACGCCGATGCGGACGACTACGGCATGGGTTACGTCCTGCGGACGCCCGAGACGAAGGCCGCAGCGACATGCAGCGGCGATGATGCGAGGTGATCGCCGAGTCGTGGACCTCCGAGCCGGCACGGGCTCACTGTCATTGGTGAGGGCCGCCGAACGTGGTCGCCGGTCGTCGACATGAACCCTGGACAGATCCCATCGCCTCAGCTCAGGCGCGTTCCTCGTCTATTTGATCAAGCCTCGGCACCCGCGGTCGCGCAAAGCGCGAGACCAGCTCACGGTCGATACACCGTCCCCGCAACGGGCTTGGCCGGGGCGAGGAGTTGCGAGACCGTCACGATGGTGTAGCCGCGTTCACGCAAGGCGTCGATGATCGTCGGGACTGCCGGGATCGTGCCCCGGTAGCGGTCGTGAAGCAGGATGATGCCGTCACGGCGGGTCTGTGCCAGCACGCGCTCGATGATCAGCGCGGTGTCGTTGGTGGCGTAGTCCTTGGCCGTGACGCTCCACAGGATCTGTGCCAGCCCCATCTTCTTCATGACCGCGGAGACCTCGTCGTCCGTACGCCCCTGTGGTGGCCTCATCAGCACCGGGGTGCGTCCAGTGATGCGAAGCACATCGTTCTGGACGGGATCGAGCTCCGCGTGGATCTGTTTCTCCGAAAGCTCCGTCAGTATTTTGTGCGACCAGGTGTGATTTCCTATCTCGTGACCTTCTCGCGCCATCCTGGACAGCGTTTCCGGATAGGTGTCCGTGTGGCCTTTTCCCTGCACGAAAAAGGTGGCATGGACCTGCTTCTCGCGCAGGACGTCGAGCAATTTCGGAGTGGGTTCGCTCGGGCCGCCGTCGAAGGTGAGCGCGACGCATTTGGCACGGGAGCAATCCACGTCGGTGGTGCCCGCCACCGGTCCGGAGGCCGCTGTCGAGGCGGTCGCCGACTCCCGGGCGTTCCGAGGAGACGTCACTCCATGGAGGGTGCTGCAACCGCCGGTGGCGGCCACGGAAAGGGCCGCCACCAGGGTCAGCATCGCGCGGGTGCGTCGGCCTGTCCTCACCGGTCCGCCCCGACGGACGAGGCGGGAGAGCGACGGAGGAGGCCGTGGTACGCCCCGGCGATCAGCAGTGCACCTCCCACCAGCACGAGGGCGGGTGCCAGGCCCGGCACCGTCCACAGTCGCAATTCGAGATGCGCCCACACGCGCTCGCCGATCTGCGTGGCCGCGAACGCGACGAGCGCCAGCCCGCAGAGTCCGACCATTCCGAAGACGAAACCGATACCGCTGTCGGAGGAATTCCTTGCTGCTTCTCTCAGGTTCATGTCGGCAACGTTATGAAGCGTTGCGGGTGCGCCGATTCGGCCGGGAGAACGTTCTCTCGATATCGAAAGGACGATGTCATCCGTGGGCGACCTATACTTTGGTATAGGAATTGCCGCCGGGCCTCCCGTGAAGTTGGCCGGAGCAGGCGAGCCGTTTACGGTGGCGTGCGTGATCGACGTACGACAGGTGTGGCACCGGGAACCGCGGCTCGCGGACGCGGCCGTGGCGGCGGGGGCCGCGGCCTTGACCCTGCTGGTGCTCAAGGCACAGTCCGAGGGCCTGTCGGTCTACCCGCAGCTGTCACACGGCAACGGACATCTGGAGCGGGTACTGCCCGCCTGGGGGCTGCCCGCCACGCGAAACGCGTTCGTCGCCCTGCTGGCCTGCGGGGCTCTCTACTGGCGGCGCCGGCGGCCTGTTCTGCTCGCCGTCGCCATGGTCGTCCTGTCCGTCGGCTGGCCCGTCGCCGTGCCGCTGCTGGTGATGCTGTTCACCGTCGCCCGCCATCGCGGTGCCGGAACCGCCGCCGCGACAGGCGGCGCCGCGCTGCTTCCGGTTCTCGTGCGGCCGCTGCTGCCGCCTGCCGGATCCGGGGATCTCACGACCATCGTCTCGGCCGCGGCCCTGGTCGCCGGCGCGGTCGCCTGGGGGCTCTACGCCGCGGGTGCCCATGAGCGCGCCCTGCACGCGGAGAGGGAGGCCGACCTGCGGGCCGCCCAGGCACGGCAGCACGCCCGCGAGGAGATCGCCCGTGAGATGCATGACGTACTGGCGCACCGGCTGACGCTGCTGAGCATGCATGCCGGGGCTCTGGAGTTCCATCCCACGGCGCCTCCCGAACGGGTCGCCGAGGCCGCCGGTGTGATCCGGGAGAGCGCGGGGCAGGCGCTGGAGGATCTTCAGGGCGTTCTGCGGGTCCTGCGCGCGCCGGTCGTCAGTGAGCACACGCCGTCCTCGCCCCAGCCCACTCTGCGTGACACGAACCGGCTGATCGAGGAGGCGCGTGCCGCCGGAGCGGAGATCGACGTGCGGCAGAGCCTCGACGACCTCGCCACGATGGACACCACCACCGGGCGCACCGCGTACCGCGTTCTCCAGGAAGCCTTCACGAACCATCGCAAACACGCGCCGGGCACACGTGTCTCCCTGGCCCTCTCGGGCGGCGCCGAAGCCGGTCTCAGCATCGTCGCCGCCAATCCTGTCCAGTCCGGGCACGCCACCCGTCTGCAAGGATCGGGTGAGGGACTGATCGGCATGCACGAACGTGTGCACCTCGCCGGTGGACATATGAGCCACCGCCTCACCGCCACCGGTTTCCACCTCGACGTCTGGCTGCCATGGACCCCGTGATTCGTGTACTCGTCGTCGACGACGACCCTCTCGTGCGTGCCGGGCTCGGCCTGATGTTCAACGCGGCCGACGACATCGAGATCGTGGGCGAAGCGGAGGACGGTGACGACGTACCGCCCTTGGTCGAGCGGCTCCGCCCCGACCTGGTGCTCATGGACATCCGGATGCCCCGCGTGGACGGTCTGGCCGCCACCAAGGCGCTGCGACGACGACCCGACGGTCCCCAGGTGCTCATCCTGACGACCTTCACCACCGACGGGTACATCCTCGGCGCACTGCGAGCCGGGGCAGCCGGATACCTGCTCAAGCACACCCCGCCGGCGCAGATCGTCGCCGCGGTGCGGAACACGATGGCCGGTGAACCGGTGCTCTCCCCAGACGCGGTCAAGCAGCTCATCAGTGCCGTCACGGACCTCACGGACGGTACGGACGGTACGGATCCCGGTCCCGACGACGCACGAGCCGTGGCCCAGGCACGGCTCCGGCTGCTCGGAGAGCGGGAGCGCGAGGTCGCCCTCGCCGTGGCCCGGGGCAGAACCAACGCGGAGGTCGCCGGCGACTGTCACATGAGCCTGCCCACCGTGAAGGCACACGTCAGTCACATCCTCACCAAGCTCGACCTCAACAACCGCGTACAGATCGCGTTGCTGGTCTATCGGGCGGGCCTGGCGTGAAGCCGGGACTGCCACCGGCCCGGGACCGGCTCAGCCCCGACTCATGGTCTCCTCTCCTGAGGGCTGGACCGCCACCCTCGTCACCGACTCGGCCCGCGGCGACAGGACGCTCGAGACGTCGGTCAAGATCGGCAAGTACCTCCTGCATCCGACTTTCCTGGCCTTCGCCGACGACGTGACCCGGATGCTCGGAGAGTCCGTGCACGAGATCGACGTCCGCCGCTCAGAGAAGCCGACGCGTGAGTCAGGGACGTCTCCTACGCCCTCGCCGTCCGCGAGCACGCGTCACCCCCGCGGAAACCGCAACACGAACGTGGAACCCACCCCCACGGTGCTCTGCGCCTCAACCGTCCCGCCGTGCGCTTCGACCAGTTGCCGCACGATCGCCAGGCCGAGACCGCTGCCGCCGCTCCGGCGGGAACGGGACCTCTCCGCCCGCCAGAAGCGGTCGAAGACATGCGGCAGGTCCTCCGGGGCGATCCCGGAGCCGGTGTCGGCGACTTCGATGCGCACCCACCCCGCCCCGGCGCCCGCCGTACCGTCCTGCTCGTCGACCGCGCGCAACCGGACCGTGCCGCCTTCGGCCGTGTGTCTGACCGCGTTCGACACGAGGTTGCCTACCGCCTGGCGCAACCGGACCGGGTCCGCGACGACCGTGTGCTCCGGGTCCGCCGCCACCTCTATCCGCACCCCCGAGGCCCGGGCGCCGGGCCGGTGCGCCTCGGCCGCCTGGGACAGCACGTCGGCCACCGCGACCGGCTCCTTCGCGAGCCGCAGCTCGCCCGCCTCGGCCGCGGACAGATCGCGCAGGTCGTCGACGAGGTGCTGGAGCAGCAGCGCTTCCTCCAGCACCGAGGCCACCACCTTCTCGTCCGCCTGGACGATGCCGTCCTCGACCGCCTCCAGCCAGCCACGGATGTTGCTCAGCGGGGTACGCAGCTCGTGCGCCACATCGCTCACCATCGCCTTGCGGGCCGTCTCCAGCTGCTCGCGCCGCTGCGACATGGAGTTGAAGGCGGCCGACAGCCGGGCGATCTCGTCACGGCCCGTCACCTCGACCCGCGCCGAGACGTCTCCGGCCTCCATCCGCTGCGCGGCCAGCGTGAGCCTGCGCAGCGGCCGGACCAGCCGGACGCCCGCGAGCGCTGTCACCGTCACCGTCACCAGCAGCACCAGGGCCGCTGCCCAGGCGATCCGCGCCCTGTTCGACGCCGAGAGGTCGAGAAAGGTGCTCGCCGTACGGTCCGCGGGGCCGCTGACGTAGAGCTGGGCGACGGGAGCGACGTACGGGCGCAGCTGCTCCACGCGGCTTCCGGCGACGCAGTCCCGCGCATCCTTGTCGGGAGCGGGCGGGCCGGAGGCGCGGGACGTGGAGCCGTTCGGCTGCCAGGACCCGTCCAGGCGTACGGTCACCCCGGCGAACCCGCGTCGAGCCAGACAGTCCGTCGCCAGTGCGTCGAGGGCGTCAAGAGCCCGTTGTTCGGAGAGCATCGGGGCCTGAAGGGCCGTGGCCCCGCACCGGTTGGCGGCGGACGCCGGGGCCGAGGTCTCCAGGGCGGGGCGTCCGCCGGCACCGACCACGGACCGCGCGGTGACGGCCGGGTCCTCCCGCAGACACGCCACCACGTCCTGGGCGCTCGTCCGCAGCCGTGACCGCTCCGCAGCCGACAGCCGGTAGGGGCCCACCACGCGGCGGTCGACACTCCCGTCACGCGCGTCGGCGGGCAGCAGTTGCGGGTCGACGGCAAGCGGGTCGATGACGGCTGTCGGTTCACGCGGTGGCACGAAGGGAGTGCTGGGCAGCGGAGCGGAGTCCGCGAGGGTGCGCTCGCCGTCCCGCAGGACGATGCGGTGTCCCGTGGAGCGGCTGAGCGCGGCCACCATCACCGTCACACCACCCCAGTCGCGGTGGTCCGCCGCGTAGCCGACCAGCGCGTCGTACGTCTTCGCGTCCTCGGCGAGGGCCCGCCCCTGCTCCTGACGGATCGCCACCGCCGTCAGGCGCACCACCACCCAGGCCGTGGCCGTGATCGAGCACACCGAGACCACGACAGCCAGGGCCAGCAGCCGCAGCAGCAGACTGCGCCGGGCCGGGACCACGTGTCCCGGCTCTGGGTCCCTGTGTCCCGGTCCCGGGGCCACGGCTGCCTCAGGCTTCATCGCGACGGCCTTCGCCGGGGAAGGAGACACGTGTGCCGTCGGTGGGGGAGGAGGGACGTATCCCCTCGCTTGCCGCCGACGGCGACGAACGTATGCCGTCGGTGAGTTTGTAACCCACTCCGTAGACCGTCACCAGGCGGGCCGGGCGGCGCGGGTCGTCCTCGATCTTCTTGCGCAGGTTCATCACATGGACGTCGACCGTCCGGGCGGTGACGTATCGGTCGAAGCCGTGCAGCCGCTCCAGGATCTGCGATCTGCTGAACACCTGCCCCGGGCTGCCGGCGAGCAGCGTCAGCAACACGAACTCGCCCGGTGTGCACGTGATGTCGGCTCCGTGGACCCGCACCTCGTGCCGCGCCGGATCGACGCTCACCGCACCGGCGGTCAGCAGCCCCCCGCCCGATGCGCCGCTCGCCGCGGTGGGCCCCTGCCGGGAGCGGGTGCCGCGCCGCAGCAGCGAGCGGACGCGGGCCATCAACTCACGTGGGCTGAAAGGCTTGGTGAGATAGTCGTCGGCCCCCAGGTCGAGTCCGAGCAGCAGGTCGTCCTCCGTCGCCCGCGCGGTCAGCATCAGCAGCGGCAACGCCTCCAGCGTGGCCTCCGAGCGGACGGTCCGGCAGACCCCGAGCCCGTCCAGGCCCGGCATCATCACGTCCAGGATCAGCAGATCGGGCAGTTCGCGCCGGATCTCGTCCAGGGCGGCCCGGCCGTTCCCGACGACGGTCACCCGGTGACTCTCGTGTTCCAGGTAACGGCGGATCAGCTCGGCCTGCTTGGTGTCGTCCTCGGCCACGACCACATACGCACACATAGGGGGAGTCTAGAAACACGCACGGAGTACCGGGACGGCTCCGGGAGCGGGACCACGACAGCACCATGAGCTCATGACAGGTTGCTGACATTTTCCCGTCAGGCTCCGGGCCATGAACGACGAGAAGGATCAGCTCCTCCCGGGTGTCCCCGTGGCTGTGAGCCCGGCGCCCGCCGCGCGGACCGGACGCCGCGCCCGTGCCGCCGTGCTGGGTGCCGCTCTCCTGACGGCGGGCCTCGCCCTCACCGCCTGCGCGGGTGACAAGGACGGGGAAAGGCAGGCGTCGAACGGCGACGTCGCCTCCCTCGAGACCTCGTCCCCGGGCGTCGGGGCCAGGACGGCGAGCCCTGGTTCCGCCGACGCCGCCGTCGAGGCCAAGCGTCCCGTGCTGCGCCTGGACAGCTCCGCTGAGGAGGCCGACCGGCTCTGGGACGTCTACTGGGCGTGCCTCCAGGCGCACGGCGTCCCCATGAACGAACAGCGGGTCGAGACAGCGGGTGACCAGGCGCCGCCCGTCCAGGACCAGAAGGTCGCGGACCAGTACAAGGCGCAGTACCGCGCGTGCCTGTACAAGATGCCGCTCCAGCCCGTGGAGGAGCGCCCCGAGACCAATCCGCACTACGCCGACGACTACCGCGCCTACGTCGGTTGCCTGCGGGACAAGGGAGTCAAGGTCCACGAGGTCTTCGCCGCCGACGGCAGCCCCGACGGCTGGACCTTCGACGACGACTACCCCACCGACGGCTCAGGCCCCTACAACGACAAGCTCGACAACGACTGCCGCCTGGAGGCCTTCGGTGGCCACGACAAGTAGCGGACACGCGGCACGCTCCGCTGACCGGGAGGACGACGCCGCGGAGGATCGCGGGCGCCCCACCGGCCCCGCGGAACACGTCCGCCCCCGGACCGGGCGCCGTATAGCGATCACCGTCGCCGTCTGCGCCGCCGTGGTCGGCGCCGCCTACGGCGGGACCGTGCTGAAGCGGCACGGCGACGCCCGCCACCCCGGCCCCGCGACCGCGCCCTCGCTGCGGACCACGCTCGTCCAACGCGCCGACCTGTCCGACAGTACGACGTTGTCGGGCACCCTCGGCCACGGCCCGGCCACCACCGTCAGGGGCGCGGGCGAGGGCCTGATCACCCGGGTCCCGGCGAGCGGCTCGACGGTCACCCGGGGCAAGCCCCTGTACTGGGTGGACGACAAGCCGGTGCCGCTCCTGATCGGCGACACCCCGGTGTTCCGCACCCTCGACGCGGCAGCCGTCAAGGCAGGAGCCAGCGGCACCGACGTGACCGTCCTCGCGGACAACCTCCAGGCTCTCGGCTACGACATCGGCCCGCGCGCCGACGTCCCCCGCTCCACCAGCGGCGGCGCGCGGCAGTTCGGCGGCACCCGGCTCACCCAGTCCCTGCTCGACGCCCTCGAACGTTGGCAGCGCGACACGGGCCGCGAACAGACCGGGAAGCTCTCGGTGGGGGACGCCGTCGTCCTGCCCGGGGCGGTCCGCGTCAGCGCGGTCAAGGCCCAGCCCGGCGACCCGGTCGCCGAGGACGTCCTGACGGTGACCTCGCTGCGCAAGTCGGTCACGGTGACGGTCGGCGCCGCCGACGCGGCCCTCATCCACAAGAAGGACAAGGTCTCCCTCACCCTCCCCGACACCACCCGGGCCACCGGCACGGTGACCGCGGTCGCCACGACGGTGCAGGGCGGCCAGAGCGACGCCGACGACCCCGCCGGCCCGGGCGCCCCGCCCTCGGCCCAGGTCACCGTGGTCCCGCAGGACACCGCCTCGGTCAGGAAACTCGACGCGGGCGCCGTACAGGTGACGTTCACGACCCGGACCCGCCACGACGTCCTGACCGTCCCCGTGGGCGCTCTCCTCGCCCTCCAGGAGGGCGGCTACGCGCTCCAGCGCCCCGACGGCCGTCTCGTCGCGGTCGAGACGGGCCTGTTCGCCAAGGGCCAGGTCGAGATCTCGGGCAGTGGCATCAAGGAGGGGCAGAGAGTGGTGACGGCCTCGTGAGCAGTCACCACCGCCCACCGCGGGACGAGAGCCCTCGCACAGCCGCGACCGAGCCGGCCGTCCTGCGGCTGCTGCACGCGACCAAGGAGTATCCCGGCGGCGTGACCGCCCTCGACGACGTGTCGCTCACCGTCCACGCGGGCGAACTGCTCGCCATCGTCGGCCCCTCCGGCTCCGGCAAGTCGACGCTGCTGAACATCATGGGCACGCTCGACCTGCCCACCCGCGGCACCGTCGAGATCTCGGGACGCGACGCCGCGGCACTCGACGACCGCGCCCTGTCCGCGCTGCGCGGCCGACGGCTCGGCTTCGTCTTCCAGCAGTCCCACCTGACGGACGGCCTGACCGCCGCCGAGAACGTCGCCACCAGCCTGCTCTACGCGGGCGTGCCGCGCCGGCGCCGTACCCCGTTGGCGCTCGCCGCGCTGGAACGGGTCGGCCTCGGCCACCGCCTCGCCCACCTGCCGCACCAACTGTCCGGCGGCGAACGCCAACGCGTCGCCATCGCCCGCGCCCTGGTGAACGAACCCGCCCTGGTCCTCGCGGACGAGCCGACCGGCGCGCTGGACTCCGCCAACGGCCGCGCCGTACTGGACCTGTTGGTCCGGCTGAACCGAGAGGGCACCACCATCGCCGTGATCACACACGATCAGAGCATCGCCGCCCGCCTGCCCCGCCGTGTCGAGGTGCGCGACGGCCGCATCACCGCCGACACCGGCCCGGGCACCGGCCTGCTGCCCCCACCGGAACCCGGCGGTACGGACACCCCCGGCACCGCCCCGGCCGCGGTCCGTACCGAAACCTCCGGTGCCGTCGTCGCCCCGGAGGCGGTCCGATGAACCCCGCGCCCCGCACCGGCCTCCACTCACCGGTCCGCCCCGGACGGCTGAACCCGGCTGACGTGTTGCGCCTCGGCCTGCTCGGCATCCGCACCCGTAGACTGCGCGCCACCCTCTCCGCCCTGGGCATCTCCCTGGGCATCGCCACCCTGGTCCTCGTGACGGGGATCCCCGCGTCCAGCCAACGGGCCTTGGACGACCGGCTCTCAGCCCTCGGCACCAACCTGCTGCGCGCCCACCCCCAGCCCGACCAGAACCCCCCGGTGACGCTGCCCGAGGACGCCGCCGCGATGGCCGCCCGGATCGCACCGGTCACGGCGGCGGGCCAGGTCGCCAACACCCATCAGCTGGTGCACCGTTCGGACCGCACCGACCCCGGCGACGGCCTGGGCCTCACGGTCCTCGCCGCCGCCGACGACCTGCTGCCGGTGGTCAACGGCCGTGTCGGAGCGGGGAAGTTCCTCGACGCCGCCACCGACCGTCTGCCCACCGCCGTCCTCGGCCACGAGGCGGCCTCCCGCCTGGGCATCGCCCGTCCTCTGCCCGGACGGCAGGCCCAGCAACTCCTCGTCGGCACCGCCTGGTTCACCGTCATCGGCGTCCTCGACCCGCTGCCCCTCGCCCCTGACCTGGACCGCTCGGTCCTGGTCGGCTGGGACGCCGCGAAACAGCACCTCGGCTTCGACGGCCACCCGACCGTGGTCTACGTCAAGGCGCGCGAGGACGCCATCGAAGCCGTGTCCGCGGTGCTGCCTGCCACCCTGTACCCTCAACTCCCCGGACTGGTGCAGGTCAGCCGGCCCTCGGACGCGCTGACGGCGAAGCGGGCGGCGAACAGCGCCTTCTCCTCCCTCTTCCTCGGCCTCGCGGGGGTCGCCCTGCTCGTGGGCGGCATCGGCGTCGCCAACACCATGTACATCTCGGTCCTGGAACGCCGCCGGGAGATCGGCCTGCGACGCGCGCTCGGCGCCAACCGGGGCCAGATCAGGGGGCAGTTCCTCACCGAGTCGGTGGTCCTGTCCCTGCTGGGCGGCCTGGCGGGCACGGGCATCGGCACCCTGGGCACCCTCGCCTACGACCTCTACCAGGGCTGGCATCCCGTCGTCCCGCTCACCGTCCTCACCGCCGGCGTCGGGGGAGCGGTCGCCATCGGCATGCTGGCCGGCGTCTACCCGTCCGTCCGCGCCTCCCGCCTCACCCCCACCCAGGCGCTCGCCACACCCTGAACCCGAGAGAGGCCTGCGAGGGAGGACGCACACCCTTCAACGGCTCCCTCAACTCCCGTACCGGGCAGCCCGTTGCAGGGTCGAGCGCATGACGACGGCGACCAGGACGGCCAAGTCCACCGCCCCGAGGACGTCGTCCGCGTAGCGGGCCGTCCGCAAAGGCGTACCGGGGCATCAGCCCTTGCGGGTGGTGACCTCGTCGGTGAGCTGGGGGACGACGTCGAAGAGGTCGCCGACCACGCCGTAGTCGACGAGTTCGAAGATCGGGGCCTCGGCGTCCTTGTTGATCGCCACGATGGTCTTCGAGGTCTGCATGCCCGCGCGGTGCTGGATCGCGCCGGAGATGCCGGAGGCGATGTACAGCTGCGGGGAGACGGACTTGCCGGTCTGGCCGACCTGGTTGGTGTGCGGGTACCAGCCGGCGTCCACCGCGGCGCGGGAGGCGCCGACGGCCGCGCCGAGGGAGTCGGCGAGCGCCTCGATGACGGCGAAGTTGTCGGCGCCGTTGACGCCGCGTCCGCCGGAGACGACGATCGCGGCCTCGGTCAGCTCGGGGCGGCCGGTCGACTCGCGGGGGGTGCGGGCGGTGACCTTGGTGCCGGTGGCCTGGTCGGAGAAGGTCACGGCGAGGGCCTCGACCGTGCCGGCGGCCGGGGCGGGCTCCACGGACGCGCTGTTGGGCTTGACGGTGATGACCGGGGTGCCCTTGATGACGCGGGACTTGGTGGTGAAGGAGGCGGCGAACACCGACTGGGTGGCGACCGGGCCCTCGTCGCCGGCCTCCAGGTCGGTGGCGTCGGTGATGATGCCGGAGCCGGTGCGCAGCGCGAGGCGGGCGGCGATCTCCTTGCCCTCGGCGGAGGAGGGGACCAGCACGGCGGCCGGGGAGACGGCGGCGACGGCGGCCTGCAGCGCGTCGACCTTCGGTACGACGAGGTAGTCGGCGTACTCGGGCGCGTCGTGGGTGTAGACCTTGACCGCGCCGTGCTCGGCGAGGACGGCGGCGGTGTCACCGGCGCCGCCTCCCAGTGCGACGGCGACGGGCTCGCCGATGCGGCGGGCCAGGGTCAGCAGCTCCAGGGTGGGCTTGCGGACGGCACCGTCCACGTGGTCGACGTAGACGAGGACTTCAGCCATGGGAATGCTCTCCTGCTTGGATCGGATGAGGGGCGGTCGGCGGGGGGCGGGCTCAGATGAACTTCTGGCCCGCGAGGAACTCGGCGAGCTGCTTGCCGCCCTCGCCCTCGTCCTTGACGATCGTGCCCGCGGTGCGCGCCGGGCGCTCGGTCGCGGTCTCGACCTTCGTCCAGGCACCGTCCAGACCGACCTCCTCGGCCTCGATGTCGAGGTCGGAGAGGTCCCAGGACTCCACCGGCTTCTTCTTCGCGGCCATGATGCCCTTGAAGGAGGGGTAACGCGCCTCGCCGGACTGGTCGGTGACCGACACCACGGCCGGGAGCGACGCCTCCAGCTGCTCCGAGGCGGCGTCGCCGTCCCGGCGGCCCTTGACCGTGCCGTCCTCGACGGAGACCTCGGACAGCAGGGTGACCTGCGGGACGCCCAGACGCTCGGCGACCAGCGCCGGGACGATGCCGGCGGTGCCGTCGGTGGAGGCCATGCCGGAGATCACCAGGTCGTAGCCGGCCTTCTCGATCGCCTTGGCCAGCACCAGCGAGGTGCCGATCGCGTCGGTGCCGTGCAGGTCGTCGTCCTCGACATGGACGGCCTTGTCCGCGCCCATCGACAGCGCCTTGCGCAGCGCGTCCTTGGCGTCCTCCGGACCCACCGTCAGGACGGTGACCTCGACGTCGTCGCCCGCATTCTGACGTTCTTCCGAGATCTGCAGCGCCTGCTCGACCGCGTACTCGTCCAGCTCGGAGAGCAGACCGTCCACGTCGTCACGGTCGACGGTCAGGTCATCGGCGAAGTGCCGGTCGCCGGTGGCGTCGGGCACGTACTTCACGGTGACAACGATCCTCAAGCTCACGGACTGCCCCCTCGGAGCGTTCGATCTTGTGATGGTGGCGCGGTGCGCGGCGCTGCTCCAGCAGCATGTTGTGGTACTGAGTACCATTGTAAGAACACTAAGTGTCATACGTTTCGTGCAATGAGTCACACGGGCCGGACATGGAGTACCCGGAGAGGGACAGGTGCCTGACGGACGGGCAGGTGGCTGAGGGTGCCGACGCAAGCGCGGGACGCGTCGGCTGGTCCCCTCAGCCCGGCGGGTACGACACCTCCGGTGCGACCTGCGCATGCCGGTCACGGACGGCCGTCTCGACGAAGCCGATGGAGTGGATCAGCGAGGAACGACGGTCCGGCCGAGCCGGTCCCAGTCTCCCTTGACGGCGGACACGATCTCGTCGCCGCTCAGCCACTCGGGGCTGCGCAACAGCTGTGTGGTCTCCCGGTAACGGACGTAGCGCTCCGGGTCCTGCGCCATGTAGGCGGCGAGGCGGTCGGAGAAGTCCGACGAACTCGGGTCGACCTGGCGCGGTACGCCGTTCACGGTGTACTCGACGCCCGGAATCCGGTGGTCCAGCATGTTCGAGCTGTTCCAGCAGTACTTGATGAGGGAGTCGGCCTTCGCGTAGAAGCGCCCCGGCAGCCCGGTCAGATCGCGGCCTGCCGTCGCCAGATGGGTCGTCAACTCGTCGCGGAGATCCCGGGCTTCGAGCGCGGCGGCGGTCATGCCCTGGCCGTAGACCGGGTTGAAGGCCATCCAGGCGTCGCCCATGGCCAGGAAACCCTCGGGGCGGTCGGGCTGTCCGGCGAAGTCCCAGAGCCTGCTGCGGGTGTCGCGCCACATCGAGATGGGTTCGGGGAACTCCACGTCGGCGAGGGCCTTGTCGAGTTCGGAGACCCCGATCGAGGAGACGAACTCGCGGAGGGCGGCCTCCTTGCGCGGGGGATGGTCGCCGGCCGATCCCTGGACCGTGAGGATCCAGCGGCGGTCGCCCTCCACCATCCACATGGCCATCGCGCGGGATGCCGAGGCAGCGGTCAGCGCACCCTCCCCGAACGGTGTCACGGCCAGTGCCTTGAAACCCGGTGACCAGTTCTCGGGCACCTTCAGGAAGGTCGACGAGTAGCCCCAGCGGGCGTTGACGACCTCCTCGGTCGGAGCCGGGTGACCGAGCTCCTCCAACCAGCGCAGTGCCTGCGAGAAGCGGCCACTGGCGTCGATGACCAGATCCGCGTCGATCTCCCGGCCGTCCGAGGTGCGGACCCCGGTGACCCGTCCGTCCCGCGCCACCAGACCCGTGACCTCGACGCCGGACGCGTAACGGACTCCGGGCAGCGCCTGTGCCTTGTCCCGCAGAGCCTTCTCGATCAGGGGCCTGCTGGCCATGAGGAACTCCAGGCCGGACCGGAAGCGAGGGGACCAGCCGACGCGGTCCAGCCGCATCACGTTCTCGGCGGAGTCCAGCCGGGCCGCGCCCATCGCGAAGGCGTGCTCGGAGAATCCCGGCAGGAGGTCGTCCATCGCCTGCCGTCCGGCGGCCAGGAGCGCGTGGAAGTGGGCGCCCTGGGGCACGCCCTTGCGGAACACGGGCTCGTCGGGCAGCTCGTCCCGGTCGAGAAGCAGCACCTCCGTGAAGTGGGGTGCCACCGCGGCGGCGGCCAGGGTGCCGGCGATGCTGCCGCCGATCACCAGGACGCGGCCGAGGGGTGTCTCGCCAGAAGCCATCTCTTGCTCCTTCTTCTCAACATGAAAAATGTTTTGAACATGACTAGCGGGCATTGCAGGCGGCGGAGTGTCCGGGGTGCTGCCGACGCCCGTGCCCGTGCCCGCGTCCCAGCCGATGCCGATGCCGATGCCGATGCCGATGCCGATGCCGAGGCCCGCGCCCAAGCCCACGCCGATGCCCCCACCACCCCGCGGGCGCCCTCTGCGCGGCGATCAGTCCGTCGGGCGGGCAGGCAGCTGGATCACGAGAGGTTCGAACGGCTCGCCCTCGGCGTAGACGTCGTTGAACAGCGCCACCCCTTCGGCCGTGAGGGCGACGTCCTCGCTGCCCCAGACCTCGGTGCCGTCCTGGCTCCCGAGGCGCCGCAGCGTGCCCGTCACCAGCGGGATGCGCGGTGCGTCCTCCCGGGCCTGCGGGTCCTCGATGCTCAGTTCCACGTTGGTTCCGTCGATCCGCAGCCAGGGATGGGCGACGCGGACGAAGAGCATTCCGAAGTGTCCGCTGAACCGGACGTCACCCCGGAACGCCCACACCCCGGCGTCGCTCCGTTCGGCGTCGTGCTCGTAGAAGAGGTCCCCCGTCCCGACCGGCACCGCGCCGTCGCTGACCGAGCCCCTGCCGTCCGGCATCCGACGGACGTAGTCCAGGAACGACTTCTTCAGCCCCCACCGCAGGCCGTGCACGAGCCCCTGACGGACGTCCTCGTCGGCTTCCATGACCGCTCCTCTAATCGTGTTCGGCTACCATGTTTGCACGATTACAGGCGGCCCGGGAAGGCATCATTGCGATGGCGCGCGACCATACGGCACGAGCCCGCATCAGACAGCACCTCGCGCGACACGGTCCACTGGAGGACGGGCGCGGGCTGGCCACGAAGGTGCTTCGGCGGGCAGTCGGCTATGAGGGCTCACCCGTGGCGTTCATCCAGCTCCTCGTCGCCATGGAACGTGACGGGGAGCTGGTCCGGGAGGTTCGGGGCAAGCGCACCTACCGGATCACGGCGGCCGAACCACCCGTCGGCCAGCGGCGGATCCCGCCGGAACTCCCACAGTCCACGGAATCCACGGAATCCACGGAATCCATGGAACCTACGGCACCTCCCGCCGGATCGGCAGGTCACGGTGAGATCGACTACCCCCTCCTGGCCAGGCACGTACTCCGCGAGCTGTCGGACAGCGGGACGCTCGCCCTGATCCAGGAGCTGACCGCCGAGCAGCGACGGATCGCCGTCGAACGGGACGACTACGCGCGCCGTCTGGCACTGGCGCGCGCCAGGCTGGAGGAGCTGCGAGACCGGTCCGCGACCACCTCGACTCCCGGCGGGACACCCCCGGACGCGCCGGACCGGCGACGTCGACCGCCAGGTGATCCATTGCACCATGGTTAGACCACAACAGTGATGTACTGTGGCAGCCATGTTCGACAACCGACCACTGGATGGCGTCACCGTCATCAGTCTGGAACAAGCCGTGGCGGCCCCGTTCGCGACACGGCAGCTGGCCGATCTCGGCGCCCGGGTGATCAAGATCGAACGGCCCGGAGGCGGCGACTTCGCCCGCGGGTACGACCGCTCCGTCCACGGGCTGTCCAGCTACTTCGTCTGGCTCAACCGCGGCAAGGAGTCGCTGACCCTCGACGTCAAGGCGCCCGAGGGCCGCGAGGTGCTGCGGGACCTGCTCACCCGCGCCGATGTCTTCGTGCACAACCTGGGACCGGGCGCGGTGGACCGGCTCGGTTTCGGCTTCGACGCGTTGGCCGAGTTCAATCCGCGGCTCATCGGCTGTGCCGTCAACGGCTACGGCAGCACCGGGCCCTGGGCAGATCGCAAGGCGTACGACCTGCTCATGCAGTGTCAGACCGGCCTGGTCTCGATCACGGGAGTCCCGGAATCGGGAGCGCGGGTCGGTATCTCCGTGGCCGACATCGCGGCCGGGATGTACGCCTTCTCGGGCGTGCTCACCGCGCTGCTGGCCCGGGCCACGACCGGCACGGTCCGCCCTGTCGAGGTCTCGCTGTTCGACGCGCTGGCCGAGTGGATGAGCCAGCCCGCCTACTACACGGAGTTCACCGGGACCCAGCCGCCCCGCCTCGGCACCCACCACGCCACCATCGCGCCGTACGGCGCCTACCGGGCGGGCGACGGGCGTGACGTCCTGTTCTCGGTCCAGAACGACGTCGAATGGCGGGCGCTCTGCGCGGAGTTCCTCGACGATCCCGCACTGGCCGACGACCCCAGATTCCGCACGGGCGCCGACCGGGTCGCCCACCGGGCCGAACTCGACGCGTACCTCACCGACGCCTTCGCACGGCGGACCGGTGAGGAGGCGGCCGAGCAGCTCGACCGGCTGCGGATCGCCAACGCGCCGATCAACCAGGTGGCCGACTTCCTGGAGCACCCCGTGCTGCGCGAGCGGGACCGCTGGCGCACGGTGCGTGCGCCCGGCGGGGAGTTCCAGGCCCTGCTGCCCCCGATCGGGCTCGCCGGGAGCGAGCCGGTGATGGGGGACGTGCCCGACCTGGGCCAGCACACCGACGCCCTGCTCGCCGAACTCGGCCTGGACCCCGATGAGATCGCCCGCCTGCACGGCGCCGGCGTTGTCTGAACCGACACCGTCAGGAGGAGAGAAGGACCCATGGGTCATCTGGAAGCACTGGACGAGCACGAGCGCGCCGTCGTCAGCACCGTCGCCGACTTCGTCGACAAGCAGGTCAAACCGGTGGTGCAGCGGCTGGAGCACGACAACGTCTACCCGGAGGCGCTGATCGAGCAGATGAAACAGCTCGGCATCTACGGCCTCGCGGTGCCCGAGGAGTACGGCGGCGTCGCGGTCAGCATGCAGTGCTACGTCCTGGTCACCGAAGAACTCGCCCGCGGCTGGATGAGCCTGGCCGGAGCGATGGGCGGCCACACGGTGGTCTGCAAGCTCCTCGACCGGTTCGGCACCCAGGAGCAGAAGGACACCTGGCTTCCCCGCCTCGCCACGGGGGAGGTCCGGGCGACGATGGCCCTCACCGAACCGCAGGGCGGTTCCGACCTCCAGGCGTTGCGCACCAGCGCCCGGGAGGTCGACGGCGAGTACCGCGTCAACGGCTCCAAGACCTGGATCACCAACGCCCGCCGGGCCGGTCTGACCGCGCTGCTGTGCAAGACCGACCCGACCGCGCAGCCTGCCTCGAAGGGCATCTCCGTGCTGCTCGTGGAGCCCGGTGAGGGGATGACCGTCTCACGGGACCTTCCCAAGCTCGGCTACAAGGGCGTCGAGAGCTGCGAGGTGTCCTTCGACGACTACCGGGCGCCGCTGGGCAACATCCTGGGCGGTGTGCCGGGCCTCGGGTTCGCACAGATGATGAAGGGCCTGGAGACGGGCCGGTTGCAGGTGGCCGCGCGGGCGCTCGGCGTCGGCCGCGCCGCCTACGAGGACGCCCTGGCCTACGCGCAGACCCGTGAGTCCTTCGGCAAGCCGATCTGGAAGCACCAGTCCGTGGGGAACATGCTGGCCGACATGGCCACCGGCCTGGAGGCCGCGCGGCAGCTGACGCTCTACGCGGCGCGTGAGTTCGACGCCGGGCGCCGGGTCGACATGGAGGCCGGCATGGCCAAGCTCTTCGCCTCCGAGACGGCGATGAAGATCGCCCTTGACGCCGTGCGCGTGCACGGCGGATACGGATACTCCACCGAGTACGACGTCGAGCGCTACTTCCGTGACGCCCCCCTGATGATCGTCGGCGAGGGCACCAACGAGATCCAGCGCAACGTGATCGTGGGCCAGTTGATCTCACGGGCGAGGAAGGGCTGACGCGATGGTCACCGACGACGCTGGAATCGTCGTGGTCGGGGCGGGCCTGGCCGGTCTGCGCACCGCCGAAGGATTGCGCCGCCACGGCTGGGAGGGGCCCGTCACCGTTGTGGGCGACGAGACGCACATGCCGTACACGCGTCCGCCGCTGTCGAAGAAGCTGCTGCTCGAAGGCGGTGACCACACGGCCGTCGAACTACGGCGGCGGGACACCGACCACCCCCTGCGGTGGGTGCTGGGGCGCCGGGCCGTCGCCTGCGACCTCGACGGACGCACCGTCACCCTCGACGACGGCAGTGTCCTGCGCTACCGAGGGCTGGTGGCCGCCACCGGTGTCCGCGCGCGACGCCTGCCGGCTGCCCTCGGGGGCCCCAGGGCCGTCCTGCGCACGCTGGACGACGCGCAGGCGCTCACCGGGCGGCTGCGTCCGGGCACCCGGGTCGTCGTGATCGGCGCCGGGTTCATCGGCTGCGAGGTGGCGGGCACCGCGCTCTCCCGGGGCTGTGCCGTGTCGGTGGCGGCGATCGACGAACTGCCCATGGCCGCTCCGCTGGGACCGCTGGTCGGCGCGGAGCTGCGGCGTCGGCACGCCGCCGCCGGTGTCGCCTTCCACCTCGGCACGGGCGTCGCCTCGGTCGACGAGGACGGAGTCGTCCTCGCGGACGGCACGCGGCTGCTGGCCGACGTCGTCGTGGAGGCCGTCGGTTCGCAGCCGGCCACCGAATGGCTCGCGGGCAACGGACTCGACCTGGACGACGGGGTCGTCTGCGACGAGTTCCTCCGCCTCGGCGGCCGTGAGGGCACGGTCGGCGTCGGTGACGTCGCACGGTTCCCCAACGCGCTCTACGACGGGACGCCGCGCCGCATCGAGCACTGGCAGGTCGCCGTCGACACCAGCATGTACGCCGCGGCCGTGCTGGTGGGCGACCTCACCGGGCGTCCGGTGGAGAAGCCGTTCGGCACCGTGCCCACGTTCTGGTCCGATCAGGCGTCCGTGAGCATCCGCGCGCTGGGCCAGCCCGCGCTCGGCACGGACGTCGAGGTGCTGGAAGGCGAACTCCGAGGACAGGCCGCGATCGGTTACCGCAGGGACGGCCGGCTCGTCGGCGTCCTGCTCCTGGGCCTGCCCAAGCGGATGGGCTTCTACCTGAAGCGCCTCACCGACGACCTGGCCGCCGTTCCCGCCCGCTGAACCGGAGATGTGGAGAGGGGCCCGGCGGTCACCGCCGGGCCCCGCTCCACATCACCGGGTTCGGGGCAAACTCCCTTAAACCCCCGCGGTGGGTGCCGGCGGGGCCGCCGGCCCCCCCCCCGCACGCGCCGTGGGGGCGCGGGCCCCGGGGGCCCCCCCGGGCCCCCTCTCCACATCTCCGGTTCGAGTCAGAACTCGATGACACCGCGCAGGTTCTTGCCGGCGTGCATGTCGGCGTACCCCTCGTTGATCTGGTCCAGGGTGTAGGTGCGGGTGATCAGCTCGTCCAGCTTCAGATGGCCCTGACGGTAGAGGTCCAGCAGGAGCGGGATGTCCCGGTGCACCTGGACACCGCCGTAGACATTGCCGCGCAGGGTCTTCTGGCTCAGCGTGAACAGCGCGAGGTTGAGATCGACGGTGGTGGACGCGAACGGTGAGACGGAGGTGACCACCGTCGTGCCCGCCGGGCCGGTCAGGTCGACGATCTGCCCCAGCTTGCTGGCGTCGCCGACGCCCACCGACAGGATCGCCGCGTCGGCCATACGGCCGTCCGTCTGCGCGGCGAGCAGCTCCTGTGCCTCCTCGACCGAGGCGACCGCGTGGGTGGCGCCGAACTCAAGGGCCTTCTGACGCTTCAGCTCCACGGTGTCGACGGCGACGATGAGGTTGGCGCCCGCGTTCTTCGCGCCCTGCACGGAGTTGACGCCCACTCCGCCGCTGCCGATCACCACGACGTTGTCGCCGGGCTCGATCTCGGCCAGGTAGACGGCCGCGCCCCAGCCGGTGGTGACGGCACAGCCGAGCAGGGACGCCACGCTGAACGGGATGTCCTTGCCCATCTTCACGACACAGCGCTCGGAGACGACCGTGGCGTCGGCGAAGGTGCCCAGATCGCCGGTGGCGGCGACCTCCTGCCCCCGGGCCTTGAACGGCTTGGACGCGCCGTACTCCTGGAGCGAGGCGTTGAGGCACAGGTTGGAGCGACCGCGCCCGCAGTTGCGGCAGTGACCGCAGGGGGGCTGGAAGATCAGGACGACATGGTCGCCGGGGGCCACCCGCGTGACGCCGGGCCCGACCGCCTCGACGACGCCGGCACCCTCGTGCCCGCCGACCAGGGGGAGCGGGGTCGGCATGTCACCGGTCACCGCGTGGTCGTCGGAGTGGCACAGGCCGGTCGCGTGGATCTTCACCCGTACCTGGCCGAAACCGGGTTCGGCGAGCTCGACGTCCTCGACGCTCCACTTCTCCCCGACACCCCAGAGGATCGCTGCTCTGCTGCTCATATGTCTCTCCGTATTGGTTGGATGGCTGGATCAGGACGAGAACCTGAAGCCGCGGTAGCCGTCGTCGGTGGCCGCCCTGACCCGCTCGCGGTACTGGGGGAGGCCGCCGGCGTAGAGCAGGTAGGCACGTTTGCGGCCCGGCACGTTGGAGCCGAACGCCCAGGAGTCGGCGGTCTCCTGGAGCGTGCCGACGATCCCGGCGTTGACGTGGTCGATCCACTCGTCCTCGGCGGTCTCGGTGGGCTCCACGACGTTCTCGCCCCGCTCCCGCATCCCGGCGACCGTGGCGGCCACCCAGTCGGCCTGGAAATCCGTGGCCCGGGGGATCACGCCGGTGACGCTCTGCGGTCCGCCGACCAGGTACAGGTTGGGGAATCCGGCCACCGTCAGGCCCAGATAGGTGCGCGGGCCCGCCTCCCAGTGGTCGCGCAGGGCCAGGCCGTCCCGGCCGCGGATGTCGATGCGGTTGTAGGAGCCGACCACGGCCTCGAAGCCGGTGGCGAAGACGATGACGTCCACGTCGTGATGGCCGTGGACGGTCTCGATCCCGGTCTCGGTGAACCGGACGAGCGGCTCGTCGCCGGTGGAGACCAGGGAGACGTGCGGCTCGTTGAAGACCTCGTAGTAGCCGTTCTCCAGGGGCGGGCGCTTCTGGCCGAAGCCGTGGTCCTTCGGGATCAGCCGCTCGGCCAGTTCGGGATCGTGGACCCTGGCGCGGATCCGCTCCGCTATGTACGCGGTGACGTTGTCGTTGGCCCGCTTGTCCAGGGACACGTCGCGGAAGTTGCCCAGGGCCATGATGAGCCCGGGGGAGTCGTAGAGGTGGTCGAAGTGGGCCCTGCGCCGGTCGGCGGACATCTCCAGCGAGGACTCCGCCATCGGCCGGTGCATCGACCCGGACGGCGACAGCTGGGTCGCCTCCCATATCTCGCCGATCCGGTCGCGGATGTCGGCCATCCGTTCCGGGGTGATGGCGAAGTTGTTGATGGGCGTGCACCAGTTGGGGCTCCGCTGGAACACCACCAGCCGCTCGGCGTCCCTGGCGACGAGCGGGACGATCTGGACCCCGCTTGAGCCGGTGCCGATCACGGCCACCCTCTTGCCGGTGAAGTCGATGCCCTCGTCCGGCCAGAGTCCGGTGTGGGCCCACTCACCGCGGAAGTCCTCCAGGCCGGGGACGCCCGGGAAGGACGGCGCGGACAGGATGCCGAGCGCGGTGACGAGGTGACGGGGCCTCAAGACGTCGCCGGTGGACGTCGTCACCGTCCAGCGGTCCTCCTCGCCGTCCCATTCGGCCGAGACCACCCGCTGGTCGAAGGTGATCAGCGGGCGCAGACCGAACCGGTCGACGACGTGGTTGAGATAGCGCTCGGTTTCCGGCTGCCCGGCGTACTCCTCGCTCCAGTCCCATTCCTCGATGAGTTCGGGGGAGAAGAAGTAGCCGTAGGTGTAGCTCTCGGAGTCGAAGCGGGCACCGGGGTAGCGGTTCCAGAACCAGACGCCGCCCACTCCGCTGCCCGCTTCGAGCATCCGCACGTCCACGCCCAGCTGGTCGAGCTTGTAGAGCTGATAGATGCCGGAGATGCCGGCTCCCACGACCAGGGCATCCAGCGTGGTGGCGGCGGACTGCGACTTCGACACGGGGATTCTCCTGCACTGGCACCAATGTTGCTTTAGAGTTCTTACTATGTCGCTGTCATGTTAACACCATAAGAGGAATCTCCGTGGTGAAGCCGCTCCCGGCCTCCGGCCGACACGCGACCGCTCACGAGCCCTCGCGCCGCCCGGGGGCGAAGCGCAGGTGGACGTCGTTGACGCCCCAGGCCAGACCGAGGTGCTCGTGCGGGGCGGGCGCGTCGGGGTCGAGTTCGAACCGGGGGATGCGGCGGTGCAGCTCCTCGAACGCGATCCGCAGCTCCAGCCGGGCCAGGTGCAGCCCCACGCACCGGTGGCTGCCGACACCGAAGGCCAGGTGTGGTTTGGCCGGGCGGTCGAAGATCACCTCGTCCGGGTCCGGGTAGTACTTCGGGTCGCGGTTGGCCGAGCCCAGGGGCGCGTGCACCCGCTCGCCCCGGGGAATCCTGATCCCCCGGATCTCCAGGTGGTCGTCGGTGACCGTCCGGGTCGGCACCGGTGGAGTGGCCCACCGCAGCAGCTCCTCCACCGCGGTCGGCACCTGTGCCGGGTCCGCGAACATGCGGTCCCACTGCTCGGGGTGCTGCGCGAAGTAGTGCGCGCAGCGGGCCAGGACGCTCTGCACGGTGTCCAGGCCGGCCATCATCATCAGCACCGAGAAGTCGAACAGCTGGTCGTCGGTGAGCTTCGCGCCGCCGATCTCGGCGTCGAGCATCACCGACATGACGTCGTCGGTGCGCGGCGCGGCCCGCCACTGCGGGATCTTCTCGGCCATGTAGGCCGCGAACTCCTGGTGCGTCCGGCCGCGGGCGGCGTTGTTCTCCTCCTCGGTGCCCCCGGGAACGCCGTGCAGCAGGACGTCCGCCCAGCCGTTCATCGTCTCCAGGTCCTCGGCGGGCCAGCCCATGATCGCCAGAACCGTCGCGCCCGGGAACGGCACCGCGAACATCTTGACGAAGTCCACCGTGCCGTCCTCGATGAAGGCGTCGATCAGCCGGTTGCACTGCTCGCGCAGGTGGTCCTCCAGCTCGGCGACCTTCCGGGGAGCGAACTGCGGGTCGAGCACCTGGCGGATCTGGCGGTGCTCGGGGCCGTCGAGCTCGATCGGGATCTGCGCCTCGCGCGCTCCGGAGAGGTTCAGCCCGTCGGGCTCGTTGGGGAAGCTGATCACTCCTCGGTTGTTGCGGCGCAGAAGGTCGGAGACGTCGTCGTAGTCGGTGAGCACCCAGCAGCCGTTGCCGCGGGCCGAGTAGCTGACGGGTTTGTCCGCCCGGCGGTCGGCCATCTCGGCGAGGTGTTCGGCGATGGACCTGTCGGCGTAGGGGTCGTAGTCGCGTCGGTGACTCGCCCGCAGCTCGTCGAGGGGTATGTCGGTCATCGGACTCCCAATCGTGTTTCTAATATGAGTCGAGCATTATTAGAAGCATAGTGATGCACGGCATGCAATACAGAGGAAGAAGCCTGTGGGCGATGCGTTACCGGCATGCGGGGCGGGCGGGAAACCGGCACCGCGCACGGGGTCCGGTCCGGGGTGCCGGAGGACCCAGGACGTCAGCGGTCCCCGGGTGTCAGGGGACCCCGGGTGCCGGAGGGTTCCGGCGGGCCGTCGAGGCGGCCTCGGGGAAGGGGAGGGCGTCGGCTGTCGCCGGACCGCGGGTCGGGGTCGTCGCGGAACCGGTCGCCGTCCGCGGGTGGGATCAGCGGTCGCCGCTCCGGAGCCCGCCGAGCGCGCGCTCGATGAGCAGACCGGTCACGGCGTCCTCGCTCAGGGGCGAGTCGAGCAGGGTGCGCAGGATCTGGCGGGCGCCGTCGCCCAGGAGCTCGGTCAACAGCCGGGCGGCCTCGTCCATGAAGGCGTTGAACGCCTCCCAGGCGTCGTCGTCCGCGCCGAGGGCGTCCCCGGGGACCGGCACGATGGCGGCGACCCGGACGACCAGGTCGGCCGGACCCGCGAGGGCGTGCTGCGGGGAGGCGGGAAGCAGGGAACCGGGGCCGGACCGGGAGCAGCTGGAACGGCGCCGTCGACCGTGTCCGGCGTCGAGCCGGGTGCGACAGGTCATCATCAGTCCTCCACGTCGTTGTGTCGGTGTGAGCGTCCACACTCCGAGGGGGGACGAAATAGCGCATGCGTATAATTACCGACGTCGACTACGCATGTGACCCCAGTCACGTAGAGGTAGGGTCGCGGACGATGGCGCGCAATGAGCTGGGCGGGCGGGAACAGCTGCCCGCCGACGTGACCAGTCTGATCGGGCGTCGAGCCGAAACAGCCGAGGTCAAGCAGCTGCTCACCCGGTCGCGCCTGGTCACGCTGACCGGCTTGGGCGGCGTCGGGAAGACCCGCTTGGCACTGCATGTGGCGCGTACCGTGCGTGGTGCGTTTCCGGACGGCGCCACGATGGTCTCGCTGGCCGATCTCTCCCAGCCGGACCTGCTCGCCCCCACCGTGCTGGCCCGGATCGACCCGGACCGCAGCGCCGACGGCGACGTGGACGACCTGGCCGCCTGTATCGGCGGCGCCCGTGTCCTGCTAGTCCTCGACAACTGCGAGCATCTGGCCGACGCGGTCGCGCTGTTCACGTCCCGGCTGCTGGTCCGCTGTCCGAATCTGCATGTCCTCGCCACCAGCCGGGCGGCGCTGCGGATCGACGCCGAGGCGCTGTACCGGGTGCCGCCCCTGGCCCTGCCCGCCGAGGAAGCCGTGATCCCACCGGGTGCCGCCGCCGACTACGACGGGGTCGCGCTCTTCCTGGAGCGGGCCGGCGCGCTCAACGTGGAGGTCGCCGCCGGGCGGGTCGACGAGCGAGCCGTGGTGGAGCTGTGCCGCCGGCTCGACGGTCTTCCGCTGGCCATCGAACTGGCCGCGGCCGGGACCCGGTGGCAGTCCGTCGAGTCGATGCTGGTCCACCCCGTGCCCGACCGGCCGGCGCCCCGTTCCGCCCCGTCGCGCCACACCACGATGCGGGCGAACCTCGACTACAGCTACCAGCTCTGCACCTCCGGGGCCCGCCTGCTGTGGACCCGGTTCTCCCTCTTCCGGGGCGGCGCGACGCTGGACGCGGTGACCTCGGTGTGCGCCGGACCGGGGCTGCCGCCGGAAGCCGTGGCCCCGGCCCTGTTCGAGCTGGTCGAGAAGTCCGTGGTGACCCTCGACGGCTCGCGGTACACCATGCTGGAGACCATCAGGCTCCACGGCGCGGGCAAGCTGGAGGAGTCCGGTGAGGCGGCGACGGTCCGCCGGGCCCATCTGAACCTCTGCGCCGACCTGGCCGAGCGGGTACGCCAGGGCTGGTTCGGTCCGCACCAGCGCGAGCTGCACGCGCAGGTGCTGAGCGAGCACGCGAACGTCCGGGCCGCCCTGGAGGCGTCACTGGGCGATCCGGCCACCGTCCGAACCGGGCTGCGGCTGGCCTCCGCGCTGTTCACCTTCTGGATCGGCTCCGGCATCCCCGGTGAAGGGCGCCGCTGGCTGACCCGGCTGCTGGAGGTCGAGGACGCGTCGCCTCCCGGGGAGGCCGAGGGCGGGTCGTCCCGCGAGCGGGCCCGGGCGCTGTGGACGCGCGGATTCCTGAGCGCCGTCGACGGTGAGATCCCCGACGCGCGGGAGCTGCTCGCCGAGAGCTGGATCCTGGCCGAGCGGATCGGCGACGAGGAGAGCGCCGCGCACGTCCGTTGCGCGATGGGTGTGGCCGAGCTGTTCGACGGCTGTGTGGACGAGGCGATCGAACACCTGGAAGCGGGGATCTCCCAGGAGCGGGGCCGTCCGGAGAGTGTTCCGTTCCTCGCCGACGCCCTGATCAACCTGGGTCTCGCCTACTGCTCCAGGGGCGATCTGGCGCGGGCGAACACGGTGCTGGCGGAGGCCACCCGGCTGTGCGTCGAGCACGACGAGGAACTCCTGCTCTCGTGGGCGCTGGTCTTCCGCGCGTTGGAGGCCCTGCTGTCCGGCCGGGCCGGCGAGGCGGAGGAGCTGGCCCGGGACGCTCTGCGGCGCAAGCGCGAGCTGGTCAACCTCCAGGGCGTCGTCTGGGCGGTGGAGCTGCTGGCCTGGGCGGCCGTCGACAGCGGACAGGCCGCGCGGGGTGCCGTTCTGCTGGAGGCCGGAGAGGCCAGGGCCGAGGACTTCGGCCCCGCCTACCACGGCTTCCCGGGCATGCGGGAGTGGCACGAGCGGTACGCGCTGCGGGCCCGGCGGGAACTGGGCAAGGAGTACGCCGCCGCCTCCGCGCGGGGCAGGGAGATGACCCTGGGCGAGCTGGTGGTGGAGGCACTCGGCGAGGACGAGCCGATCGCCTGGGCCGGATCGTCCGCCGGTGCCTCGGTGCTGCACGATCTGCCGCTGACCCCACGGGAGCGCCAGGTCGCGGAACTGCTGGCCACGGGGAAGACCAACCGGGAGATCGCCGCCGCGCTGGTCATCGCGCTGCGGACGGTCGACACGCACGTCCAGCGGATTCTCACCAAGCTGGACTTCACCTCCCGCAGCCAGGTGGTGGCCCTGGTGGCCGGAGGCGTCCGCGGACACTGAGTGTCAAACATCATAGTAACTCTTCAAGATAGTAACTACGGTGCGACGCCCCGAAGCGCGATTTCCAGCCTGAGCTGCTGATTTGAAGCCCGCCGTAACCGGCCCTTAATCGTGCTGTAAGACGTCTTGCAGTTGTGTTTTAGTGAGATCGGTCTTATCGTCCTCTCACTATGAGTGCGCCATCGGAAGTCTCGAACACCCGGCCGTCCACGCCCCTTTCCGGACTCCGGGTCCTCGACCTGTGCCGCGTCGTCTCCGGTCCATTCGGCTCGCTCCTGCTGGCCGATCTCGGTGCCGAGGTGATCCGTGTCGAGTCATTGCCGGACCGCGACGCGCGAAGGGAGATCGACCCGACCCGTCTCAGTGAGGACGAGGCCTTCAACTGGGGTCTGTCCCGCAACAAGCACTCGGTGAGTCTGAACCTGAAGACCGATGACGGACGCGACCTGTTCCACCGGCTGGTGGCGCAGGCCGACATCGTCGTCGACAACTTCCGGCCCGGCGTCACCAAGCGGCTCGGGATCGACCGGGAGTCGCTCCTGGCGTTCAACCCGTCGATCATCACCTGCTCGTTGACCGGCTTCGGCGGCGACGGACCCTGGGCCACGATGCCCGCCTACGACCCGATCGTGCAGGCCATGTGCGGCACGATGAACTACACCCGGCTCGGCCCGGACAAGCCACCGGTGCGCTGGGGCATCCCCATCGGGGACCTCTTCGCCGGCGTCTTCAGCGCGATCGGCGTCACCGGAGCGGTGATCCACCGCGACCGGACGGGCGCGGGCCAGCACATCGACGTCTCGATGCTCGACGTGATGCTCGCCCTCAACACCTACCGCGTGCCCCAGGCCCTGAGCTTCGGTCAGGAGCCCCCGCCCGCACCCTTCGAGGGCGGCCAGGGCACCGTGCCCTTCGGCAACTTCCAGTGCTCCGAGGGCTGGGTCGCGATCTGCATCAGCCAGCGGATGTGGCCGGCCGCGGCCCGGGTGATGGAACGCCCTGACCTGCTGACCGACGAACGGTTCAACACCGGTCCGGCCCGCCACGCCCACCGCGACGAACTCGTCGCACTCCTCCAGGAGGTGTTCCGCACCCGCACCGCCGACTGGTGGCAGGAACACCTCATGGACGCGGGCGTCGTGTGCGGCAAGGTCACCCGTGTCGCCGACGTCTTCAGGCATCCACAGGTGCGGGCCCGCGGCATGTCGGTCGAGGTCACCGACGAGTTCGGCCGCACCGCGACCGTGGCGGGCGACGCCCTCAAGTTCAGCGACTCCACCACCTGGCGAGCACCGCGGCAGACCGGGGCGGACACCGCGATGGTGCTCGGCTCCCTGCTGGGACTCGACGCGGCGGAGCTGGAACGCCTCGCCTCCGCCGGAGTGATCCACTGCGGCGACGACCGTGGCGGAGTGCCGCTGGTCGAGCGCTGGGCACCGCGAACGGAGGTGGACGTCTCCCGCCGGGCCGGGCGGGCCCTGGAGGGTACGACCGTCCTGGAGATGAACGGCGACGAACCCAGCAAGGGCTTCGCCGCCCAGCTCCTGGCGGACCTCGGAGCCGACGTGATCCGTGTCGAGCGGCCGTTCGGCCAGGTGCGCGAGCCCTATCCGGACGTGGTCCGTGAGGCCTCGTTCCGGGCCGGCCTCAACCGGGGCAAGCGCAGCGTCGTCGCCGACCTGAAGACCGACGAGGGGCGCCGGTTCCTGCTCGGCCTGGCCTCCCGGGCGGACGTCATGCTCGACAACTACCGGCCGGGCGTCCTCCAACGGCTCGGCCTGGACTTCGCATCGCTCCGGAGCAGGAACGATCAGCTCGTCCAGACGTCCATCACCGGCTTCGGCCACACCGGCCCGTGGCACGCCTACCCGGCCTTCGACAACGCGATTCAGGCGCTCGGCGGCGGCATGAGCATCACCGTCGACCAGACCAGCCCGGACATCCCCATCCGCTGGGGCAATCCGATCGGCGGTCTGACCGGAGCCATGTTCGCCGCGCTCGGCACGCTCGGCGCCCTGCGGTTGCGGTCGCTGCTGGGCCACGGCCGGCGCCTGGACGTCAGCCTGCTCGACGCGCAGGTGGCGCTGCTCTCCTACCGGGCGCCCCAAGCCGTCACGGTGGGCAAGGAGTTCCTCCCCGAGCCGCGGCGGGGCGGGAGCGGCTCCCTGCCGTTCGGGGTGTTCCGCACCGCCGACGACCGCTGGTTCACGATCTGCATCACCCAGCAGTTCTGGGCCCGGTTCTGCCAGGCGGCGGACCACCCCGAGTGGATCGACGACCCCCGGTTCGCCACCGAACCGCTGCGCCAGGAGAACGAGGAGGCGCTGTACGCGGCGGTCGAGCCGAGCTTCCTGACGCGGTCGGCGGCCGAGTGGGAGGCGCTGTTCTTCTCGCTCAAACTGCCGGGGGCGAGGGTGCTGTCGGTGGGTGAGGCGTTCTCGCACCCTCAGGCAGTGGCCCGGGGAATGAGGATCAGGATCTCGGACCCGGACGTGGCCGACGGTGTCGAAGTGGCCGACGCGGCCGTGAAGTTCGGGGCCGCGCCGGAGCTGTCTGCGGCCGGCACGCCCATCCCGGGCGGGGACACCGCCCTGGTGGCCGCCGAGTTCGGTCTGGACGCGCCCGCGGTGGACGTCAAGGCGCCGTCCCAGCGGTGGACCGAGGCGGCACGGGAGTCCGACGCCACCGTCTGATGCGCATGCGGCAGGGCCCGGCCACACCGAACGGTGTGGCCGGGCCCTGCCGCATGCGCTTACGCAGATCAGAAGAAATGTAAAGCGATGCCATTGACCATTGGGAGGAACGATTCCCGTGCTCCCGAGGGCTCGGTGGCCCGGCCGTCAGGCGTTGGCGAAGCCGGCGCCGCAGTCGGTCACCGCGGTGGCGAGGAGATCCGCGCAGTGGACTCCGTCATCGCGCGTGAGGCGCGCGGCCAGATTCAGGAGGGAAGGGGCGTCGAGGCGGCCGGTGGCCGGGGAGAGGGCCAGGGCCGTGTCCTGGGGGTGAGCCCGGAGTTCGGCCTCGTCCATGAGCCGTTGCAGGCGACGTGCGGTGGAGAGGACGAGCTCCTCCCAGGCCAGATAGCCGAAGCTGTCATGCGCCGCGGGCGGCTCGGGCAGCAGCTCGGCCGCCCGCCGGGCACACGCCATCACACTCTCGTCGGCCACGTCGCCTCCAGGGATGTCGCAGTAACAGCCGTCGCACACGCTATGCCGCCCCGAAGTTGACGTCAAGCGATGCCATTGACATTCAGGGGTTGAGGCTTCAGGCTATGAGCACACGCTGCGAATCCGTCGAAGTCCTGCTGCGCCGTAGAGATCGCCTGCTCGATCGGCCCGCACCGGTCACCGGCGGCCTCCCCGTACCGCTGGAGGATCTGAGGCGGCCGACGCTCGACACCGGTCTGGAGGCATCCGTACGGAAGCGTTGACAAGTACTTCTCTTCTCTACGTGCTATCGTGCTGCAATCAGGCGATGTGCTACTGGAGGACGAGATGGTTCGGGACCGCACCGCACGCTTGCGTATCCGCCAGTTCCTGGCCACGGCGGGCCCTGTCGTGGACCCGTCCGGATACGCCACGGGTGTGCTGAAGGAAGCCATCGGCTACACCGGCAGTCCGGTCGCGTTCATCCAACTCATCGCGACGATGGACCGTGAGGGCGAGATCACGCGCGAGATCCGCGGCAAGCGGACGTACCGGATCGAGGGCGTGGGCGTGCCTCCCGTGCCCTCCGCCGGAGCGCTCGCCCCCGTCGAGTCGGCCGCCGCTCCGGGCGGGACCACGGTCACCGTTCCCGGCCTGCCTCCTGTCGAGATCGACTACAAGCTGCTTGCCCAGGCGCTGATCCGCGAACTGCTCGTGGCCGGCGCGGCGGAGCAGGGAGCCCCCGCCGACGCGGCCACGGCGGACGAGGACCGGCTCAAGGCCGAGCGCGACGAGTACGCCCGCAGGCTGGAGCTGGCGCGCGCCCAGCTCGACGAACTGCTGGGCCAGCCGATCGGCGTCGCCCTGCGTGGCGACGACACGGCGGCCGGGCGTACCACCGGCTGACTCCGGGGCCGGGGTCCGCCGCCCCGTAGACCGAGAGGCGGACCACCGTGCACCGGACCATCCCGACCACCCAGCGCCGCATCACGCTCGCGGCCCGCCCGCACGGAGTGCCCCGCCCGACCGACTTCGCGTCGAGCGTCGGCCCCGTGCCCGCCCCGGCCGCGGGCGAGGTGCTGGTCCGGACCGTCTATCTCTCCCTGGACCCCTATCTGCGGGGCCGCATGGGCTCCTCGGCCACCCATTCCTCCTCGGCGCCGGCCATCCCGCTGGGCGGGGTGATGGAAGGCGGAACGGTCGGCGAAGTGGTGGTCTCCGCGGCCGACGGATTCCGCCCCGGTGACATGGTGGCCGGCAGCTCCGGCTGGCAGGAGTACGCCGTACAGCCCGCCACCGCACTCCGCCGTCTCGATCCCGCGCAGGCGCCGGTCTCCACCGCCCTCGGCGTCCTGGGCATGCCCGGCCTGACCGGCTGGGCCGGGCTCGTCGAGATCGGCGGACCCCGGCCGGGCGAGACCGTCGTGGTCGCCGCGGCCACCGGCACCGTGGGCTCCCTGGTCGGACAGCTCGCGAAGCGACGCGGTGCCCGCGCGGTCGGCATAGCCGGCGGACCGGCGAAGGTCGCCCGGCTGCGCGAACTCGGCTTCGACGCGGGCGTCGACCATCACGCGCCGGACTTCACCGACCAGCTCGCCGCCGCCACCGCGGACGGCATCGACGTCTACTTCGAGAACGTCGGCGGAAAGGTCTGGGACGCGGTGTGGCCGCGGCTGAACCGCCACGCGCGGGTCCCGGTCTGCGGAGTGGCGTCGGCCTACAGCGCCGTCGGCCCCGCCGCCGGCGGAGACATGTCCGCGCTCCTGTCGCATTTGGTGACGCGGAGCATCATGCTCCGCGGATTCGTCTTCCACGAGTTCACCCACCTGCGGCCACGGTTCGAGGCCGAGGTGTCGGCCGGCCTCCGCACCGGTGAACTGGTGCACCACGAGGAGATCGTGGACGGGCTCGACCGCGCTCCGGACGCGTTTGTCGGGACCCTGGCGGGCGAACACCTCGGCAAGCGCCTGGTGCGGGTGGGGGAGGACCCCACCCGCTGAGCGCCGCGGGCGCAGTCGGCGCCGGTCAGGCGAGCATGGAGTGGATCTCCCGCTCCGCGACCGTCCGGGCCTCGCTCTCGTCCAGGGCCACCCCACCGGTCTTCAGGACACGGCTGACGCCGCGTCGGGCGTCGTCCCGGTAGCGGGCGTCGATGACGTCGAACTCCAGGTTCTTGATGTAGATCCGCAGCCGGTCGCGCAGCGAGCTGTCGGTCTGCGCGGTCTCGACCACCTCGGGCAGCAGACTGGTGGAGACCAGGAGGGCGTGCGCCACCTTGCGGGCCCGGTCGTCACGCAGACCCAACAGCACCTCCGGCGGGGAGGAACGGATGATGTGGTCCTTCCACCAGTCGAAGTCGGGCTCGGCGTCGATCGCGCTCAGCTCGATGTTCCGTTGCAGCAGGGTGCGGGTCAGGACCTCGACGGAGTACTCGACGTAGCGGTGCCGGTCGCGCCCCGACAGCCCGGCGGCGTAGGCCCGCAGATCACGCCGGGCGTCCGGAGCGGAGAAGCAGTACCGGCGGATGCCGTGGATCTCCGGATCCAGCAGGCCGTACTCGTAGTTGACGACACGGAACGGATTCGTGCCGCTCTCCAGCTGGACCGGCCAGGCGTCGGTGGCCGACTCGGAGGTGAACGCCCAGGGCTCCGCCGGACGCTCCGCGTCGCGCATCATGTCGCGCAGGATCGGGGCCCCGTAGAAGTGCTGGGGCAGCAGCGGTCCCGGCCCGCGCGAGTAGGCGATGCTCACCCCGGCGGCCTGCGCGCGGCGCAGGAAACGGTTGTAGTCGAGATACGTCAACGACGCCGTGAAGCGTGTCAGTGGCGACGGCCGCAACTCCCCGACGTGGAAGACCGCGTCCAGGAGCCGCTCGACCCAGTCCTTGCCCCACACCTCGCGCGCCGCGCCCCGCAGGTTGCGGCCGACGTCGCCCCGTCCGTCGGCGTACAGCGCCCCGACGGTGGCGCTGCCGAACAGGGCCAGCAGTGCCGTGGCGGGGGAGTCGAACCCGGCGTTGCCCCGCGCCGACCGGACGAGGACACCCAGCGAGTCCATGAGGCCGCCGAACGGCGTTCCCGTGTCCACGGTGATCGACGGCTCCAGCTGGGACAGCAGCGTCAGCCCTTCCGGGGTGAACTCGCGCTGCTCGTCCCCGAGCCCCGTGGACGCCAGGACGAACTCGCCCAGGACGCGGATCTGTTCCGGGGTGTGGCTGTCGTGACTGTCGTCCACGACCGCGCGGCGCACCTCGCGGGCAAGGCCGCCGGCATCGGGCTCGATGAGGTCGAGGAAGTCGAGGACCTCACGGCGGCGACCGCTCGCGAACGGCACGTCACGCGACCGGCGGTTCGCGGCGATCGCGATCTCGGCCAGCGACACCTGCGGCCCGTAACGGCCACCGGAGCCCGACCCCGGGTAGGAGCGGACGACCCCGTTGCGGACCCACTGGTTCACCGCCTGGCGGCTGACGCCGACCGCTCGCGACGCCTGCGCCTGGGTCACCAGGTCGGCCGGCAGTTCCTCGGAGACGGCCTTGGTCCGCAGCCGCTCGGCGGCACGCTCCAGAGCGCGCACCAGTTCCGGCACGGGGACGGCCCCGCTCTCCCCGAGGGTGAGGGCGAGTCGTTCGAGCGCGATGGAGATCGACTCGTCACGAGTGTTCTGCATAGCCACCCATCCTAGGGCGAACGGCGGTGCCCCGGTTCTCTGTTCGCTGTCTTGCTGCAACCAGCTTGCTCTCTTGGAAGAGACCAGGAGCATGCGCTGGACACGCGCCACCGCCGACGACGACAGTCCAGGCCGCACCGGAGCCCGGGCTCGTTCCCGGCCGCGTCCGCACGCAGGGAACCTGGACGATCCGAGTTATGTTGATAATAATGCTCGTATGATCTATGAACATGATAGCGGGCGGGCCGACGTCTTCGTCGGCGGTCGCTGGCGTCCTGGTTCCGGCGGTGAGTTCGATGTCCTGGACCCCGCGACGGAAGCGGTCGTCTCGCGGGTCTCGGACGGCACCGAGGCCGACGGCGCCGCCGCGGTGGACGCCGCCGCCGAAGCCTTCCCGGCCTGGGCCGCGACCGCCCCGAGAGAGCGCTCCGAGCTACTGCGCCGCACCTTCGAGCTGATGCTGCGCGACCGTGAGGCGCTGGCCGTCCTGATCAGCGCCGAGAACGGCAAGGCACTGGCCGACGCGCGCGGCGAGGTCACCTACGCGGCGGAGTTCTTCCGCTGGTTCGCCGAGGAGGCGGTGCGGACCGCCGGCGACTTCGGTCCCGCCCCGGCGGGCGGCACCAGAACCGTCGTGACTCACAAGCCGGTCGGTGTCGCCGCCCTGGTCACCCCCTGGAACTTCCCCGCCGCCATGGCCACCCGCAAGCTCGCTCCGGCGCTCGCCGCCGGATGCACCACGGTGCTCAAACCGGCCTCCCAGACCCCGCTGACCACGCTGGCGATCACCCGCCTGCTGGTCGAGGCGGGTCTCCCCGACGGTGTGGTCAACGTCGTGCCCACCCGGCGGTCCGGACCGCTGGTGTCGTCCTGGCTGGCCGACCCGCGCGTGCGGAAGGTCTCGTTCACCGGCTCTACGGAGGTCGGCCGGGTGCTGCTGGGCCAGGCCGCCGACCGCGTGCTCAACGCCTCGATGGAACTGGGCGGCAACGCGCCGTTCGTGATCACCGCCGACGCGGACCTGGACATCGCCGTCGAGGCCGCGATGGTGGCGAAGTTCCGCGGCGGAGGGCAGGCGTGCACGGCCGCCAACCGCTTCTACGTCCACGAGGAGGTGGCCGAGGCGTTCACCGACCGCTTCGGCGCCGAGGTCGGGAAGCTCAGCGTCGGAGCGGCCGCCGAGGGGCACGACATAGGCCCGCTGATCTCTGCCCACGCCGTGCGGGAGATCGGCGCGCTGGTGGACCGGGCCGTCCTGGCGGGCGCGACCGTCACGCACCGGGCCCCGGTCCCCGACGGCGCGGGCTTCTACTACCCCCCGACCGTGCTGACGGGCGTCGAGCCGGACGCCGAGATCGTCCGCAGCGAGATCTTCGGCCCCGTCGCCCCCCTCGTGACCTGGAGCGGGGAGGCGGAGCTGCTGCGGATGGTCAACGACACCGAGATGGGCCTGGCCGCCTATGTGGTCTCCGGCGAACTCGGCCGCGCGATGCGGCTGGCCGAGCGGATCGACGCGGGCATGGTCGGGATCAACCGGGGCCTGGTGTCCGATCCGTCCGCCCCGTTCGGCGGCATGAAACAGAGCGGCCTGGGACGCGAAGGCGCCCGAGCGGGCCTGGAGGAGTTCCTGGAGACCCAGTACTTCACCATCGACTGGCGGGGCTGAGGAGCACGATGAGCGACGAAGTGCAGGACCGGCTCGACATCGAGAAGGCGATGCGGCACTACGCCGTCGGCCTCGACGAGCGCAGGTGGGAGGAGTGGGATCTCGCGTTCACCGCCGACGGGATCATCGACTTCACCCCGATGGGCGGCAGACGCGAGACCCGTGACCAGATGCGGGAGCGGCTGAGCCGGCCCGACCCGGCGTGGCTGTTCGCCCAGCACCCGCTGTTCAACACGGTCATCACCCTCCGCGGCGACACCGCGACCGCGTTCTCCCACTTCCAGATGGAGACCGGCCGCCGCTCCGAGGGCGGCGCGGTCACGCGTGTCTCCGGCGGCGGCTCCTACGAGGACACGCTGGCCCGCACCCCTGAGGGATGGCGCATCACGGAGCGCCGTGTCCTCCTCAAGTGGAAGCACACCCGCACCGAGAAGGACGAGGTCACACGCGGCTGAGGAGGCGACGCGCCCGTGTCACCACGGGCGCGTCGACCATCGCGCCGTCCACGACGACCACGCCCGAGGACGAGGCCTCCGCCGCCTGGACGATCCGCTCGGCCCAGGCCACCTCGGCGGCGGACGGCGAGAACGCGGCGTTGACGGCCGCGACCTGCCGTGGATGGACGCACAGCTTGGCGCCCAGGCCCAGCTCCCGGGCCCGGACGAGGTCGTCGTCGAGCACGGAGGGATCGTCCAGACGGACGGTGACGCCGTCGACCGGAGCGGGCAGGCCCGCGGCGGCCGAGGCCATCACCAGCCGGCCGCGGCTGTAGGCGAACGCCGACGGCGAGGCCGGGTCCACCCCCAGCTCGGCGGCGAGATCGACGGTGCCGAGCGCCAGCCGGACCACCCCCGCGGCGCAGATCTCGTCGGCCGCGGTGACGCCCTGGGCCGTCTCCACCAAGGCGAGCACCTGGCCCACCCGCGCCCGGACCGCGGCCACCTGCGCGGCCGAGTCGGTCTTGGGCAGCATGACGACGACGCTCCGCCCGGCCAGGGCGGCCAGCTCGGCGTCGTGCGTCGCGGTCCCGACCCCGTTCACCCGGACGACGGCGGGGTTCCCCGCGTCGAGCCACGCGAGGACGTGCTCCAGCGCCTTCGGCCTGGCCGCGGGCGCCACGGCGTCCTCCAGGTCCAGGACGACGGCGTCCGCCCCGCTCCCGGCGGCTTTGGCGAACCGTTCGGGCCGGTCGCCCGGCACGAACAGGAAACTGCGGGCCGACGCGGCGTTCACGCCAGCACCCCCGTGAACCGCCAGTCCAGCACCGGCCTGACCTCGCCGTCGGCGCCCCGCGCGTCGACCAGACAGCGCAGGCCCGCCAGTCCGCCGCCGTCCGGCAGCGGCTCCAGGCCGGTGACCGACACGGTCGCCGCGAGAGCGTCGTCCTCGTGCACCGGTCCGACGTGGTCGCAGCCGTCCCAGCCCGTCACCGTCACCAGCGCGGGCAGGGCCCGGGTGACCTGGTGCAGTGCCAGCCCGATCGTGTGCCCGCCGTAGACCAGCCGCCGTCCCCCCGCGGCCGCCGCGTCGTGATGCACCGCGGCCAGGTTGCCGGTCAGCCGGGCCAGCTCGGGCGCCCCGGAGACGACGTCGCGTCCCTCGACCCGCCAGGTCGCTCCCGGTGCCAGCTCCGCGAAGTGCGGTCCCGGCACCCGCTCGCGGAACGCCGTCAGCTTCCAGTCGGCCACCGGCGCCGCCAGTTCGGCCCGGGACGGCGGCCGACCGATGAGGTCCAGATCGTCCTGCCGCTCCACCCGGGCGTCGGCCGAGGAGAGCGGCAGCATCGCGCACCTCCAGTAGTCGAGCACCGTACGGCCCGCCTGGTCGGTGGTGACGATGTGCAGCGCGGCGACGCCGGTGGGCGCGCGCCCCTCCCGGCGGCGGTTCTCCCGCAGCCCCTCCACGGTGGTCACCGTCGACAGGGTGTCGCCCACCGAGGGGAACCGGCGGAAGCACAGCCCTCGGTAGAACAGGTTGGCCTTGACGTGCTGCGTCACGGCCGTGGACTGCCCGATCGAGACGTCCCACACCAGGGCCGGGGGCGCCGGCGCGGGGACGCCCGCCACGGCCGAGGCCAGCCGCTGATCGAGCCCGATCCGCAGCCGGCTGCCCACGATCGCGCGATGCGCGGCCACCAGACCGTCCGTCAGGGTGAGCGCCGGGGCGTTGTCGAAGACCTGACCGATCCGCAGCTCGTCGGCGTAGGGACCGCGGACCACGCTCATGCGTCCTCCAGGATCAGCGACGCCGCGTGCCAGGCGAGTGCCTGTGTCGGCGCCGAGGTGTTGCCCGAGGGCTGGTGCGGGAACACGGACGCGTCGATCACCCGCAGCCCGGTCGTGCCCCGTACGCGCAGCCGTTCGTCGACGACGTCCGCGGAGTCCGGGCCCATGGCGCAACTGCCCAGCGGATGGTAGCCCGAGGCGCCCTGGAACAGGCCGACCTGCTCGAAGTCGGCCTCGCTGCGGACCTCGGGGCCGGGGATGCGCTCCTCGGTGATCAGATCGGCCACCGGACCGCCGCCGAACAACTCCCGCACCCGCCCGCCGACCTTGGACAGGATCCGCCGGTCCTCCTCGGTGTCGAGGAAGTTGGGCTGGATCGCCACCGGGTCCCCGAGGTCCGGGCCGGTGATGTGGATGTGACCCCGGCTGGTCGGGCGCAGCGGGTACGCGGCCAGCATCAGCCCCGGCTCGTCGTCGACGGCGAGCCGGTCGTTGTGCATCGTCTTCCCCTTCATCGAGAGGGGGTTGAAGAAGCCGCAGGTGTCGGGGCGGTCGGACGTGGGGTCCGCCTTGAAGTAGACCAGGGAGGTCGCCGAGCCGGCGGCGATGATCCCGTCCCGGCGGACCAGGTACCTCGCTCCCTGGTACATCCTTTTGACCTGGCTGTTCACCAGCGGGTTGAACCCTTCGGCCGCCCCCGGCCGGATCTTGTACATGAACCGCAGACCGCGGTGCTCGTTGAGCTTCTCGCCGACGTTCGGGCTGTCCACGACGAGCTTCACACGGGCGCGGGCGAGCACGTCCGACCGCCCGACACCGGAGCGTTCGAGGAGCGTCGGGGTGTCCAGCGACCCACCGCAGACCAGGACCTCCTTGCGGGCCCTGATCTCGATCCGCTGTCCCTTGCGCCGGGCGAGCACGCCGATGGCGCGGGTGCCGTCGAAGAGGATCCGCCCCACCTCCGTCCCGGTGGCCAGGGTGACGTTGCCGCGTTTGAGTGCGGGCCGCAGGAAGGCGCTCGCCGCGGTGACGCGCAGGCCCCGCCTGGTGGAGAACTGGGTGTAGCCGGTGCGTTCGTCGTCGGAGCCGTTGACGTCGAGGACGCGCTTGACCCCGGCGGCGGCGCAGGACTCCATGAACGCCTCGGACACCGGTTCGGCCGGTGCGGTCAGCTCGACGCTCACCGGCCCCGTGCCGCCGTGCAGTTCGCCCGCGCCGAGCTGGAAGGACTCCAGCTGCTTGTAGGCGCCGAGGAAGGTGTCCCAGCCCCAGCCGGGGTTGCCCTCCTGGACGAGACGGTCGAAGTCGTCGGCCCAGCCGCGGTTCCAGACCAGGCCGTTGATGGTGGTCGAACCGCCGACGACCCGACCGCGCCACCAGGCGTCCGTGGCGTCGTCGGGCCCGAACGGTCCGGCCGTGAACTTCTTCGCGTAGCGGTCGGAGTGCATGGTGAAGAAGAAGCCCTTGGGCACCAGGTGCATCGGGTTGCGGTCGTGTCCGCCGGCCTCGACCACCAGGACCGTGGCCCGGGAACCGGCCGAGATCCGCTCGGCCAGGACCGATCCGGCCGCACCGGATCCGATGATGACGTAGTCGAACTCCATGGTTTCTCCGGACTCAGACGGTGGCCGTGTCGAGGGCCAGGGCCGCGACACGGTCGAGGTGCTGGGTGGGGGTGCCCAGGGTCAGACCGTTGGTCGCGGCCCGCTTGAAGTACAGATGGGGCGAGCCCTCCCAGCTGAAGCCGATGCCGCCGTGCAGCTGGATCGCCCCGGCGGTCACCGCCTGGTACGACTCGCTCGCGACGGCTTTGGCCAGACCGGCCGCCAACTGGGGGTCGTCCGTGCCGTCCTGGAGGGCCCAGACACCGTGGTACGCGGCCGAGCGGGCGGTCTCGACGGCGATCAGCAGGTTGGCGCAGCGGTGTTTGACCGCCTGGAACGCGCCGACCGGCTGGCCGAACTGCTTGCGGGTGCTGACGTGCGCGACGGTGACGTCGAGCATGTGCTGGGACCCGCCGACCGATTCGACGGCCAGCAGGACCGAGGCCACCGACGCGGCCCGCTCGACGGCGCCCACCGCCTCGGCGCCGGAGGCCAGGAGCCGTGCCGGTGTCGCGGCGAAGGAGACCGCGGCCTGCCGGCGGGTCAGGTCGAGCGTGGTCAGCGCGGTGCGGTCCAGGCCCTCGGCGTCACCCGCCACGGCGAACAGGGCGGGGCCGTCCGCGGTGCGCGCCAGCACGAGCAGCGTGTCGGCGTCGGCCCCGTCGGGGACCTGGGCCGCTTCGCCGGTGAGCAGCCAGCCGCCCCTCACCCCGGTCCCGCCCGCCTCGACGGTGACGGCGTCCTCGTCCAGGACCCCGGTGGCGAGCGGCGCGACCAGGGTGGCCGTCCGCTCGCCGGAGCACAGCGGCGGCAGCAGCTCGCGTTTGGCGTTCTCGTCGCCGAGCGCCACCAGGGCCGGCATGGCCAGGGCGAGCGTGCCGAGCACCGGACCGCAGACCAGGGCCGCGCCGAGCTCGTCCACGACGACGGCCTGGGCGACCAGTCCGGCGCCGTCGCCCCCGTAGGCCTCGGGCACGGCGAGACCGAGGACGCCGAGGTCGGTGCCCAGCCGGCGCCAGAGCGCTCGGTCGTGGCCGAGCTCCGACTCCATGTGCTCGCGGACCACGGACTCGGGGAAGATCTCGGCGCAGAACTCGCGCACCATCGCACGCAGTTCGACGATCTCGTCGTCGAACTCGAACTCCTGGGTCATCGGGGGACGTCCTTCCATGCGACGCCCTTGTCGGCGCGCAGTTCCTGCGGCAGTTTGAGGACGCGTTCCCCGATGACGTTGCGCATGATCTCCGAGGTGCCGCCCTCCAACGTGGTGGCGCGGGACCGCAGGAACTTGCGCTGGATCGCGGTCGGGCCGGACTCGTCGTCCGGAGCGTCGAGCGAGTAGGTGTCGATCAGGGTGCCCTGCGGGCCGAGCAGTTCCAGACAGAACTCGTAGACCGCCTGGGACAATTCGGAGTTGAGCAGCTTGATGATCGCGCTCTCGGCGCCGACCACGCCCTTGTTCGCCGCCACCCTGGCCCGGTCGCCGGTCAGCCGCTGGGTCTCCGCCCGGACCCAGAGCCGGACCAGACGGTCCCTGAGCACGGGGTCGTGGCGTTCGGGGTGGGCCGCCCACAGGGCCAGGGCGTCGGCGATCACACCGCTGCCGCGGGCCGCCACCCGGTCGCCGAGCGAGGTCCGTTCGTCGCCGAGGGTGCTGTTGGCGACGATCCAGCCCGCACCGACCTCGCCGAAGCGCTGGCTGTCGGGGATGAACACGTCGTCGAGGAACACCTCGTTGAACGCGGCCCGCCCGGTGATCTGGCGCAGGGGCCGCACGGTGATCCCCGGCGACCGCATGTCGACGACGAAGTAGGTGAGTCCCTTGTGCTTGGGCACATCGGGGTCGGTGCGGGCCAGCAGGATCGCCCACCGGGACAGATGGGCGAGGCTGTTCCAGACCTTCTGGCCGTTCACCCTCCAGCCGTCGCCGTCGCGGACCGCGCGGGTGGCCAGTCCGGCCAGGTCGGATCCCGCGCCCGGTTCGCTGAACAGCTGGCACCATTTCTCCTCGCCGGTGGCCAGCGGGCGCAGTCGGCGGGCGGCGAACTCCCGGTCCGCGTACCGGCGGATCGTGCCGGCCACGATGCCGTAGCCGATGGTGTTCACCGTCCGGGGCTCGGGGCCGCCTGCCTCCCGCATCACCCGGTTGGCGAGCGGCTGGAGGGAGCGGGGGGCGTCCAGGCCGCCGAGTCCGACCGGGAAGTGGACCCAGGTCAGCCCGGCGTCGTACCAGGCGCCCATCAGCTCCGGGAGCGGAGTCGTGGCGGGCGGATGTTCCGCCACCACCCGGCGGGCGGTGGCCTCGACCAGCTCCGCGTCGGGCGTGGTCGCCGGTGATGCGGTCATCAGGCTCCTAGAGTGCGACAAGGGGGAAGTCACGGAAACGACTTCAACATAACATGAGCATTATTTGGGTGGCTCAGGCGAGCACGGCGTCCCCGATCCGCCCGCCCGGCGTGAAGCGGACCGGGATCTCGTAGGGCCCCACCACCGAGGGGGTCTGCGGATGCTGGTGCCACACGACCTCGCCGGCCGGGCGCAGGTCGGGCAGACGGGTGACCAGCGCCGTGAACACCGCCACCAGCTCCGCCCGCGCCAGGTGGGAGCCGAGGCAGAAGTGCCGTCCGGCGCCGAAGGCGAGGTGCGGGTTGGGGGAGCGGTGGATGTCGAAGGTGTCGGGGTCGGCGAACACCTCGGGGTCGCGGTTGGCCGCGCCGTAGTAGCTGACGAGCTTCGTCCCCCTGCGCACCGCGACACCGGCGAACTCCGCGTCGCGGGTGGCGGTGCGGCGCTGGAAGACGATGGGCGGGTCGAAGCGGAGCATCTCCTCCACCGCCTGCGGCACCAGTGACGGGTCCTCGACGAGCGCGCGGTGCGCCTCGGGGTGCTGGAACAGCCGGTTCATGCCGGTGGCTATCACGTTGCGCGAGGTGTCGCTGCCCGCCGAGACCAGCAGCTGGAAGTCCAGCTGGAACTGGTACTCGTCGAAGGGGATGTCCAGCACCTCCGCATGCGCGATCTTGGTGAGCATGTCCTCGCGGGGCTCCGCCGTCCGCTCCCGGTAGGCGTCGCTGGCCCAGGCGTAGAGCGTCCTGACGGCCTCGGCGCCGATCCCGTGGGACGGGTCGGTGCCCCGGGCCAGGACGGCCGCGGCGTCGAACATCACCAGTGACTGCTCGCGCGGGAGGCCGATCAGGTCCGCCATGACGAAGCTGGCCGTCCGGCCGGCGATGTCGTCGACGAAGTTGCAGCTCCCCTTCTCGACGACCCGGTCGATCACGTCGTCGACGAGTTTCTCCAGGACGTCCTGCTGGGAGCGGACCCGCATCACGCCGAGTTCCGGGCTGAGCAGCCGCCGGTGCGGGGTGTGGTGCGGAGGGTCGGAGAAGATCAGGTGCTGGTGGGTCTCGTCCCCCTGGACGGCCGTGTCCGTGATCAGTGTGGTGGGGGCGTTGGCGTAGGTCTCCGAGTCCGTCTCCAGCGCCTTGACGTCCGCGTACCGGGTGAGGGCGTAGAAGCCGGGGCCGCCGTCGGGCTCCGCGTGCCAGTGCACCGGGTCGTTCTCGCGCAGCCACCTGTAGAGCTCGTAGGGCTGTCCCACGACGTAGTGGGCGGGGTCGAGCAGGTCGATCTCCATGCGGCACCTCGGGCGGTGGGTCGAAGGCAGGCCAATTGTGTTTCTACTTATCTTGTAACTATCTTGGGATGGTCGCAAGGCAGTGGCTGCATTATTGTTCGAGACAAGAGCAGCATCCTTCGACCATCACAGAGACGTGCCTGCCAGGAGGACTCCGGTGACCGCAACCATCCGCACGAGACGTCCCTATCGGACGCACAACCCCGCCACCGGCGAGACGCTGCGCGAGTACCCGTGCCTCGGCGACGACGAGCTGGAGGCGAAGCTGGCCCTGGCCCACCAGGCCCACCTCGCCTGGCGCGAGGTGCCGATAGCCGAGCGTGTCGCCCTGTTCGCCAAGGTGGCCGACCTGATCGAGGCCAGGCTCCCCGAACTGGCCCGGCAGGCCACGCTGGAGATGGGGAAGACCCTTCCCTACTCCCTGGGCGAGGGCGCCGGCGCGGTGGGCATGTTCCGCTACTACGCCGAGCACGGCGAGGCCCAGCTCGCGGACGAGGTGATCGAGGCGCCCGGCTTCTCGAAGCTGGTGCTGCGCCGCGAGCCGGTGGGCGTGGTCCTCGGGATCGAGCCGTGGAACGCCCCGCTCTACCAGGCGATGCGCGCCACCGCCCCCAACCTGATCCTCGGCAACACCGTGATGGTGAAGCCGGCCGAGATCTGCGCCGGCTCCACCCTGATGTTCGACGACATCTTCCGTGAGGCCGGATTCCCCGAGGGCTGCTACCAGACCGTGCTGGCCGCGCGCGACCAGGTGTCCGCCCTGATCGCCGACGACCGGGTGCGCGCCGTGACCCTCACCGGTTCCGACGCCGCCGGCGCGTCCGTCGGCGAGCAGGCCGGCCGGCACATCAAGCCCGTGGTCCTGGAACTCGGCGGCTCCGACGCCTTCATCGTGCTGGACTCCGCCGATGTCGACGTCGCCGCGGGCACCGCGGCCACCTGCCGTCTCGTGCTCGGCGGTCAGGCGTGCGCGCTGCCCAAGCGGGCCATCGTCACCGAGGGCGTCGCCGACGACTTCACGGAGAAGTACGTCGCCGTGTTCGCCTCCCAGGTGGTCGGCGACCCGTTCGACGAGACGGTGACCGTCGGCCCGATGTCCACCCGGGCCGCGGCCGACCTGCTCCAGGAACAGCTCGACGACGCCGTCGCCAAGGGGGCCACCGTCCTGCTGGAGGGCGGCAGGATCGACGGGCCGGGGTCGTTCTTCAAGCCCGCGGTGATCACCGGCGTCACCCCGGAGATGAGGCTCTACCACGAGGAGGCCTTCGGCCCGCTCGGTGTCGTCTACCGGGTGCCGGACACCGAGGCCGCGGTGCGCCTCGCCAACGACAGCCCCTACGGCCTGGGCGGCGCCGTCTTCGGCGAGCCCGAGGAGGCCCTGGCGGTGGCCGGCCGCATCGACACCGGCGGCGTCGGCGTGAACACCTTCCTGGGCTCACCGACCGAGGCGCCGTTCGGCGGCACCAAGCGCTCCGGCGTCGGTCGCGAACTGGGCGGGCGCACCGGCATCGACATGTTCGCCAACCTCAAGACGTACGGCTTCCCCGTCTGAGCCCCGGCCCGCCCGATCCGTGCCGCAACCGGCCGGGCGGGCCGGTCCCACCTCCTGTTCCGGCGGGCTCACCACCCTCCGCGACAGGCCCGCCGCACCGAGGAGCGTTCCGATCAGCACCCGTCGCACCGTCTCGCCCCGTCGCCGCTACACCAAGGCCGAACTCGACGCGCTCGCGCTCCGGTACCGCACCTGGGGCAAGTGGGGTGCGGACGACGAGGCGGGCGCCCTCAACCACATCACCCCCGACCGGGTGGCCGCGGCGGCCCGGCTGGTCCGCACCGGCAGGACCTTCTCCCTGGCCATCCCGCTCGACCGAGAGGGCCCCATGCCGTCCCGGACGGCCCGGGTGAACCCCCAGCACCAGATGTACAAGCACGGGGGCGATCTGCTGGCCGACTGGGAGAACGCGCGCCACGGCATGCAGTCCACCGACGACGGCGTCTACATGCCCTTGCAGTGCGCCACCCAGTGGGACGCCTTCAGCCATGTCTTCTACGACGGTGTCACCTACAACGGGCACGGCCCCGAGAGCGTGACCAGCCAGGGCGCGCTGCACAACAGCATCGCCCAGGTGGCCGACAGAGTGGTGGGCCGCGGCGTCCTGCTGGACTTCCCCCGGTTCTACGGCGTCGACTGGCTGGAACCCGAGGACGCCATCCAGGACACGGACCTGGAGGCGTGCGCGAGGGCGCAGGGCGTCGAGATCGGCGAGGGCGACATCGTCCTGATCCGCACCGGCCACATGCGGCGGCGCCGGGCCGAGGGGCAGGAGCACTGGGGCGACTACGCCGCCGGTCCCGCGCCCGGCCTCGGCGTCAGCAGCGCAGACTACCTCCTGCCACGCCGGGTCGCCGCGGTCGCCGGTGACACCTGGGGGCTGGAGAGCGTGCCGAGCGAGTCGCTGCCCGAGGCCAAGTTCGCCCTGCACGTGATCTTCCTGGTCAACGCCGGTGTGCTGATCGGAGAGATCTGGGACCTGGAGGAACTGGCCGCGGACTGTGCCGCCGACGGCGTCCACGAGTTCTTCCTGAGCGCGCAGCCGCTCACCGTGACCGGAGCGGTCGGATCGCCGCTCAACCCGATCGCCGTCAAGTGACCGATCCCCGAGGAGAGACCATGCCGGAGTACCGGTTCATCACCTACGAACTGCTGGACGGGGGGACCATCGCCCGGATCACACTGAACCGGCCACGCTATCGCAACGCCCAGAGCCGCAGCCTGCTCGTCGAACTCGACGAGGCGATGCTGCGGGCGGAGGCGGACGACACGGTGCGTGTGGTGATCCTCGCCGGAAACGGAATGACGTTCTCCTCCGGCCACGACATGGGGACACCGGAGCGGGCCACCGAGCGGGCCGAGGGGCCGGAACAGCACCCGACGTTCCGCGGCAACGGGGCCACCCGGCTCAGCGCCGAGAAGCGCATGGTCCAGGAGTGGCATTACTACTACCAGAACTCGCTGCGGTGGCGGAACCTGCGCAAGATCACCGTCTGCTCGGTGCAGGGGCCGGTGCACGCGGCGGGGCTGACCTTCGCGTGGTCCTGCGACCTGATCGTGGGCGCCGAGGGCACGACGTTCTCCGATCCGGTCGGCACCCGGCTCGGCATGTGCGGCGTCGAGTACTTCGCCCACCCCTGGGAGTTCGGCCTGCGGCGGACCAAGGAGCTGATGCTCACCGGAGGGGACGTCAGCATCGAGGAGGCCCACCGGATCGGCATGGTCAGCCAGATCTTCCCGGCCGGCGAACTGGCCGAGCGGACCCTGGAGTACGCCCGGGAGATCGCCCGGAGGCCGACGATGACCGCCCTGATGATCAAGGAGGCGGTCAACCAGACCCAGGACAACATGGGCTTCCACAACGCGCTCCAGGCCTGCTTCAGCCTGCACCAGATCAATCACGCGCACTGGGCCGAGATCCACGGCGGCCGGGTGGCGCACGCGACGATCGAGGACGGGGCCGTGGACTGGCGCAAGGGGGCCGCATCGGCCAAGCCCGACCAGGACCCGATCGCCGCGGAGGTGGCCCGATGAAGGAACGGTGGAGCGACCGGGACGCCGACTGGACGCCCGACTACGCGGGCCTGATGCGTCTCGACGGCCAGGTGCACGTGGTGCTGGGCGCCGGCTTCGGCATCGGACGGCAGACGGCGCACGCGCTGTCCGCGTTCGGGGCCACGGCCGTGTGCGTCGACCGTGACCGGGAGCGGGCCGAGAAGGTGGCGGCCGAGGTCGGCGGCGTCGCCTGGACGGGCGACATCACCGACCGGGACGCGATGGCCGCCCTGTTCGGCTTCGTCGAGGAGCGGTGCGGGCGCCTCGACGGCGTCGTCGACATCGTCGGTCTGTCGATCTACAAGCAGGTCCAGGACCTGTCCGACGACGACTGGCTGTTCCACCTCGACATCGTGCTCAAGCACGCGTACCTGGCGATCACCCATGCCGCGGAGTTCTGGAAGCGCACGGGCACCGCGGGGTCGATGGCGTTCGTCGCGTCGGTGGCCGGGATGGGCAGCTCGCCCAAGCTGGCCGCGTACGGGGCGATGAAGGCGGCGCTCATGTCCCTGGTCCGCACGTCGGCGGTGGAGCTGGGCCCGCTCGGGGTCCGGGTCAACGCGGTGGCCCCGGGCACCATCCGGACACCGCGTCAGCAGGCCAACCCGCGCTGGACGCCCGAACTCGTGCAGGCCAACATCGACAAGACCCCGCTGGGGAAGCTGGCCTATCCCTCGGACATCGCCAGTGTGCTCCTGTTCCTGCTCTCGCCGCTGGCCGGGCACGTCACCGGCGAGTCGATCGTCGTCGACGGCGGCAACCACGTGCTGTTCAACGTCAGCTCGCCCGAGCCCGAGCCCGAACGCAAGGGCTGAGCCCGAGGACAAGGGCTGAGACCGGGCCTGAGACCGGGCCTGAGTTCCGGCGAGTGAGATCCGCCCCCGAACGCGCACCTGCGTTCGGGGGCGGATCCGGTCAGCGCGCGGCGGGCCGCAGCAGGTCGCCCAGGGCCAGCGTCTTGGGGATGTCCCGCTTGACCACCTTCCCGCTGGACGTGCGCGGCAGGGCCTCGTCGATCAGCGCGATCCGTACCGGCACCTTGAACGCGGCCAGACGACCGGCGGCGAAGCCGCGCAGCTGCTCGGAGTCGAGCGTGCTGCCGGGCAGGAGCCGGACGACGGCGACCAGTTCCTCGCCCAGCGTCGGATGGGGCGCTCCCAGCGCGGCGCTCTCGACGACGTCGGGGTGGCCGTTGAGCACGGCCTCCACCTCCGCGCACTGGATGTTCTCCCCACCGCGGATCACGGTGTCCTTGAGCCGTCCCACGATGTAGATCAGTCCGGCGTCGTCGGTCCTGCCCAGATCGCCGGTGCGGAACCAGCCGTCGCGGAACTCCGCCGCGTCGGGCATCCCGAGATAACCGGCGACCACCTGGGGGCCGCGGACCGCTATCTCGCCCTCCTCGCCGACGCCGAGCCGCTGCCCCTCCTCGCTCAGGATGGCCACCTCGGCGGTGGGCAGCGGGCGCCCCACGCTGTCCGGGTGCCCGGCGAAATCGGCCGCCGAGATGGAGACCACGCCCGAGGTCGTCTCGGTCAGCCCATAGCCCGTCCGCGGCGTGACCCGGTCACCGAACCGCTCGGTCACGGCGGCGATGACCTTCGCGGGCGCGGCCGACCCGCCCATCCCGATCACCCGCAGACTGTCGAGGCGGTGCCCGGCCGCCGCGTCGAGGAAGGTCTGGATCACGAACGGGGGACCGGCCAGTTCGTTGGCCCGTTCCGTCTCCACCAGGCGGACCGCCTCCGCGGCGTTCCACTTGTACATGAGCACCAGGCAGTGTCCGGAGTAGGCGGCCGTGTAGAGGGTGTTGAGGCCCGCGATGTGGAAGAACGGGAAGGTCACGACCTTGGTGGAGGGCGCGGGCGGCAGGATCTCGTGCGGGCCGTCGGCCGTCGCGGGCTCGATCCGCATCGCCCGGATCAGCTTGTTGAGCAGCGACGCGGAGTGGTTGCGGTGCGTGTGCATCGCACCCTTGGGCTTGGCCGTGGTCCCGGACGTGAACATGATCGTCGCCGGGTCCTCGGGGGCGACCTCCACCTCGGGCGGTGCCCCGCCGGCGGCCTCCGACACCAGCGCGTCGAAACCCACCACGTCGACCCGGGCGGTGGGCGTCTCGTCGCAGCGCACGGCGACCACGGTGCGCACACCGCTCGCGGACAGGTCCTCGTCGGCGAGCAGCGCGATGCGTTCGCGGTCGGCGACCAGCACCACCGGACGGGACTCGGTGACGACGTCGGCCAGCTCCCGGGTCCGCAGCCAGCCGTTGTAGGGCACGATCACGGCGCCGATGAGCTGGGCGGCCCAGAACGTGAAGACGAACTCGGGGTAGTTGCGCATCGCGATCCCGACGCGGTCGCCCTTGACCACCCCCAGGCCCTGGAGCGCGTGGGCCAGGGCGGTCACCGTCTCCCACTGGTCCCGGTAGGTCCAGCGCTGGTCCCGGAACACGAGAGCGGTCCGGTCGAAGTGGGCCGCGGTGGCCAGGAACGCGTCGCGCAGGGTGCGGGGATCGCGGTCGAACACCTCCAGCGGGCCATGGCCGAGGTCGACCTCTGCCAGCGGGAACGCCCCGCCGGGCGCGGTCAGGATCCGGAGCCGGGACATCTCGTCCAGGGACATGAGGCACTGCCTTCCGCGCGTCTGTAATGGTGATGCATAATAACAACACAAGTTGAAGCTTGTTGAGGAGTGCAATAGTGGATGTGATCACCCGGCAGGGCGGTTTCCGTGGCGCACCGACGAGCAGTGGCTGGTCCTTCAAGGGCGTTCCGTACGCCGCCGCCCCCGTCGGCGAGGCCCGTTTCGCGGCGCCCCGGCCGCCGGAGCCGCACGAGGGCGTCGCCGACGCGACGGAGTACGGCGCCACCGTCTCCACCCCGCCGCAGCGGTCGGCCGTGATCGACGCCCTCCTGCCCGACCCGCGGCGGCCTGGGCCCAACGGTCTGAACCTGAACATCTGGACCCCCGACGTCACCGGCCGCGCACCGGTCCTGGTCTTCGTGCACGGCGGCGGATTCGCCACCGGGGCCGGCTCGACCACCGCCTTCGACGGCACGGCGTTCGCCCGGGACGGCGTCGTCGCGGTGACGGTCAACTACCGCCTGGCCGCCGAGGGGTTCGCGTTCTTCCCGGACGCCGTGCCCAACCGAGGTCTGCTGGACGTCGTCGCGGCCCTGGAGTGGGTCCGCACCGAGATCGCGAACTTCGGAGGCGACCCGGCCCGGGTGACGGTCTGCGGGGAGTCGGCCGGCGCGATGGCTGTCTGCACGTTGCCGGCCGTGCCGCGGGCCAAGGGACTCTTCCACCGGGCGATCTCCCAGAGCGGCACCGCGCACCACGTCCACACCGTCGAGCGGGCCCGGCTGGTCGCGGCCGAACTGGCCGCGGAACTGGGCACCGAGGCGACGGCCGAGGCGGTCGCCGCGGTGCCGGAGGACCGTCTGCACGCGGCGAGCAACGCCGTGATGAACCGGCTGACCTCCGGCCGGGACCCGCGATTCGCCGCGTTCACACGGCTGGTCTTCCAGCCGGTCGTCGACGGCGACATCCTCCCCGAGCACCCCTACCGGGCCATGACCGAGGGCGCGGGCGCCGGCATCGGTCTGCTGATCGGAGCCAACGCCGAGGAGTACGGCCTCTTCGTCGCCCCCACCGGGATGGGGGACAAGCTGACCGAGGACGTGCTGCGGGCCACCACCGCACGGATCTGCCCCGACCCCGACGCGATGATCGCCGCCTACCGCGCCGGACGTCCGGACGCGAGCGCGGCCGAGCTGTTCGTCGAGATCCAGTCCGACTGGTTCTGCGTCGCACCCACCGAACGCCTCGCCGCCGCCCGCCGCGAGAGCGCCTACGCCTACCAGTTCGCCTGGCGGCCCTCGACGTACGACGGCCGGGTCGGCGCCTGCCACACCCTGGAGATCCCGTTCGTCTTCGACACCCTCGCCGACCCGTGGGGCAGCGGACTGCGGGGCACCGAGGCACCCCAGGCCCTGGCCGACGAGATGCACGCGGCCTGGGTGGCGTTCGTCCGCGACGGCGATCCCGGGTGGCCGGTCCACGGGGCGAGCGGCACGGTCCACCGCTTCGGCACGCCGAGCGGGACGGTGACCGATCCATGGGCGCGGGCCCGCGAGGCCTGGGCCGGCCGGGAGCTGTGACGCGATGCTGATCCTCGACGCGCAGATCCATGTCTGGAAGGCGTCCACGCCGGAGCGCCCCTGGCCGGCCGACGCCATAGAGCCGCAGCGTCCGGTCCCGCTGGAGGTGCCCGAGGTGGCGGGCGAACTCGCCCGCGCCGGGGTCCGCGGCGCCCTGCTGCTCGGCCCGACCTGGGAAGGCTCCCGCAACGACTACGTCCTGGCCGCCGCGGCGGCCGAGCCTTCCCGGTACGGCGCGATCTGCCGCTGGGCCACCGCGAGTCCCGCCGGGACCGAGCGGCTGGCGGACTGGCGCTCGGTCACCGGGATGCGGGCGATCCGGATGTCGCTCAACCGCGGGGACGTGGGCGGTGCCCTGTCCGCCGCCCGGCGCAGCGGGTTCTTCGCCGCGGCCGAACGGTTGGGGGTGCCCCTCAGCCTCTACGCTCCCGGCCGGTACGGCCTCTACCGCGACCTGGCCGAGGAGTACCCCGGTCTGAGGATCGCGGTCGACCATGCCGCGGTCGAGAGCTCCGGGCTCCCCCTCGCCGAGGCGGTCGCGCCGCTGGCCGCGCTGGCGGCGTACCCGAACCTCGCGGTCAAGGCCTCGGCTCTGCCCTGCTTCGTCGACCTGACCGCCGAGACGCGGCCGTACCCGTCGGTCACCGAGGCCGTGTACCGGCTGGTGGAGGCGTTCGGCGCCGAGCGGGTGTTCTTCGGCTCCGACCTGTCCCGGTTGCCGGTGCCCTACGCCGACCTCGTCGACGTCTTCGTGAACCGTCTGCCGGAGCTGTCCGGTGCCGAGCGGGCGCTCGTCCTCGGTCGCGGGCTCGCCGACTGGCTGGGCTGGAGCGAGGCCCGCGATGAGTGAGCTGGTGCGGGTCGAGACGCGGGGCCCGGTCCTGCTGGTCACGCTCGATCGCGCGGAGCGGCGCAACGCCGTGAACGCCGGGATGACCCTCGCCCTCGACGCCGCGTTCGACCGGCTCGACGACGACCCCGCACTGCGGGTCGGGGTGCTCGCGGCCGAGGGGCCGTACTTCTGCGCCGGGACCGATCTGCGGACCGGCGCCGGGCCGCACACGGAACGGGGCGGCATGTACGGCGTGATCCGCCGCCGACGCCTCAAGCCCCTGGTGGCGGCGGCCGCCGGGCCCGCACTGGGCGGCGGGTTCGAACTCGTGCTCGCGGCCGACCTGGTGGTGGCCGCGCGCGATGCCTGGTTCACGCTGCCCGAGACCACCCGCGGGCGGGTGCCCGCGGCCGGGGGCCTGTTCCGGGGGCCGGACCGGCTGCCGCGCAACGTGGCAGTCGAGCTGATGCTCACCGCCGGACGTCTCACGGCGGAGCGGGCGCACCACCTCGGACTGGTGAACCGTCTGAGCGAGCCGCGGGACGTGCTCCCCGAGGCGCTGGACCTGGCGCTGGCGACCTGCGCCGGTGCGCCCGGGGCGGTGGCCGAGTTGTTCGCCGGGCTGCACACGGTGGCGGCGGCCGGTGAGGAGACGGGCTGGGCCGCGTCGCGCACCGCGATGACCGCGCTGCTGACCTCGGAGGACCGCACCGAGGGCAACGCCGCCTTCGTCGAGCGCCGGGCGCCGCGCTGGGTCCCCGACGACGAGGTGCGCGGGACGGTGCTGGGATGAGGGAGCAGCGGCGCGGCCGGGCGATCGCGATGACACCCGGCGAGGTGGACCTCTTCCTGGCCTCCGAGCGGGTCTGCCGGGTGGCCACCGTCGGAGCGGGCGGGCACCCGCACGTGACGCCCCTCTGGTTCGTCTGGGACGGCTCCGCCCTGTGGCTGAACTCCGTCGTCCGCAGCCGCCGATGGGCCGATCTGGCGCGGGATCCGAGGGTCTCCGTGGTCGTCGACGCGGGGGACGACTTCGACGAACTGCGCGGCGTCGAGCTGTCGGGTGAGGTCGAGGTGGCTTCGGAAGTGCCGCGGACCTCCCGGCCGCGAGCGGACTTGGCCGAGATCGAGCGCGGTTACGCGCGGAAGTACTCCGGCACACCCGAGTTCGTGGCCGACGGCCGGCACGCGTGGCTCCGGTTGACCCCCGCCCGGCTGGTGAGCTGGGACTTCCGCAAGAACCCGGCGCTGAAACCGCGTCGAAGTGGTTGACGGCACCCCACGGCCTGAGCAATATTGCAAGACACTTACAAGACGGCTAGTTATCGACTAGGGCATTACTAGAGCCGTCAGCCGCCCGGCCCGCGACGACGTGTCGCCCGACCCGAGGTACGCCGTGGACACCTATTTGCCCTTCATCATCGCCGGTCTCGTGACCGGTTCCGTCCTGGGCCTGGCCGGCACCGGCCTGGTCCTGACCTACAAGACGTCCGGCATCTTCAACATCGGCCACGGAGCGATCGCCGCCGCTGCCGCCTTCGTCTTCTACTGGCTCCACATCGACAACGGACTCAGCTGGTGGCTGGCCGGATTCCTCTCCGTCTTCGTGTTCGGACCGCTCTTCGGTCTGGTGCTCTCCGCGGTGAGTCTCAAGCTGAGCAACCAGCGGCCCGCGCTCAAGGTCGTCGCCACGGTCGGCATCGTGCTCCTCGTCCAGGGGCTGGCCACCGTCACGTACGGCTTCAACGCCCTGCGGCCACCACCGTTCCTGCCCAAGGCGGCCGAGATCGTCCGGATCGGCGGCGTCAACATCACGTACGCCCAGCTCACCATCATGGCGATCTCTCTCGTCGCCGTGGCGTCGCTCTACTACTTCTTCCGCGTCAGCCGCACCGGCCTGGCGATGCGGGCCGTGGTCGACGATCCCGACCTGGTCGCCCTGCACGGCACCAGCCCGCAGGCGGTCCAGCGGCTCTCCTGGAGCATCGGCGCCTCCTTCGCGGCGATGTCCGGCGTCCTGATCGCCCCGACCATGGGCATCGACTCGGTGACCATGACCTTCCTGGTGGTGCAGGCGTTCGGCGCGGCGGCGGTCGGAGCCTTCTCGAACATCCCGTTGACCTACGTCGGCGCTTTGGCGGTCGGCGTGGTCTCCAACCTCATCACCAAGTTCTCCATCGAAGCGCCCGCCCTGAGCGGACTGAACACCGCGCTGCCGTTCATCCTGCTGCTGGTCGCCCTCCTGGTCATCCCCAGACGCAGACTCGACCTGCCCTCGCGCGCCGAGCAGCCGCCCAAGATCCCCTATCACGGGCCGACGAGCACACGGTTGATCGCCGGCGGCCTGGTCCTGGTGTTCCTGCTGATCGCCCCGGCGCTCTTCAGCGGCCAGCTCACCTATCTGACGGTCGGTCTGACCCAGGCCATCGTGCTGTTCTCCCTCGGTCTCCTGGTCCGCACGGCCGGCATGGTCTCCCTGTGCCAGGCGGTGTTCGCCGCGATCGGCGCCGTCACCTTCGCGCAGGTCGCCGAGGCCTGGGGGCTGCCCTGGCTGGTAGGCGTCCTGCTCTCGGCACTGATCGTGGTGCCGGTGGCGGCGGCCCTGGCCCTCCCGGCGATCCGGTTGCAGGGCCTGTTCCTGGCCATGGCCACGCTGGGCTTCGGACTCTCGATGGAAGGCTGGGCCTACCAGAAGGAGTGGTTCTTCGGCACCACCGGCACCGGCCGCCCGATGCCGCGCCCGACCGGCATGGAGTCCGACGAGAGCTGGTACTACGTGGTGCTGGCCTTCTTCGTCGTCGCCGCCCTGCTGATGGTGGCGATCCACGCGAGCCGGCTGGGCCGCACCCTGCGCGGCCTGTCCGAGGCGCCGCTCGCGGTGCGCACCCTGGGCCTCAACACCAACCTGCTCAAGCTGATCGTGTTCTGCGTCGCCGGATACTTCGCCGGCGTCGGCGGGATCCTCTACGGCAGCACCGTGAACTACGTCGTGCTCGGGGACCAGTACTACGCGGCCTACTACTCGCTGGTGCTGGTCGCGACCCTCGCGCTGATGCCGTTCCGCGAGCCCTGGTACGCGGTGGTCGCCGTGATGGCCGCCCTGATCCCGGCCTTCTGGCACAGCCCGAACGCCCAGCCGTGGCTCAACGTGCTGTTCGGCTTCTTCGCCATCGTGATCGCCACACAGGGCGGCGCCGACCCGCTGCCCCGACGAGCCCGCGACTGGATCGACCGGCGCTTCGGCAGGCGGCAGGCCGCCGCTCCACAGGTGACGGTGGAGTCCGACCCCTGGGAGATGCCGCCCTCCGCCGGTGGCCTGGAGATCCGCGACCTGACCATCCGCTACGGCGGTCGCACCGCTGTGGACCAGGTCGGCCTGAAGGTCGCGCCCGGCCGGATCACCGGGCTGATCGGCCCCAACGGCGCCGGGAAGACGACCCTGTTCAACGCCGCCAGCGGTCTGCTCACCCCGGCCACCGGGTCGGTGCTCCTCCAGGGCCAGGACGTGACGGGACTCGACGCCGCCGCGCGAGGCCGTCGCGGTCTGGGACGGACGTTCCAGCTGATGCAGCTGGCCGATTCGCTCACGGTCGGTCAGAACGTCGCGCTGGGTGTGGAGTCCGGCCTGGCCGGCTCCCGGCTGCGGGGTCAGATCCTGGCCACCCGGTCGGAGCGGCGCCGGACACGGGAGGCGGCCGAGTACGCCATGGAACTGTGCGGCATCAGCGACCTGCGGGACGTCAACGCGGGGCAGCTGTCCACCGGCCAGCGGCGCCTCGTCGAGCTGGCCCGCTGTCTGAGCGGCCCGTTCGACACCCTGCTGCTGGACGAACCGTCCTCCGGCCTCGACCCGATGGAGACCGAGCGGTTCGGGGAGACCCTGGCCCGCGTGGTCCGCACCCGCGGCTGCGGCATCCTCCTGGTCGAGCACGACATGGCGCTGGTCCTGCGGATCTGCGCCGACATCTACGTCCTGGACTTCGGCAAGCTGCTGTTCCACGGCACCCCGGAGGAGGTCAGGACCAGTCCCGTCGTGCAGGCCGCCTACCTCGGCTCGGAGACCGGGACCCGGGACGACCTGACCGACGAGATCGAGGAGACGGTCCGATGACCGACCAGCTCACCCGCGCCGGAGCGACCGGCACCGCCCCGCCGGCCGAGGCGCCGCCCTGCCTGGAACTGCGCGACGTCGACGCCAGCTACGGCACCACCACCGTGCTCAGGGGCGTCTCGCTGAAGGTGGCCCCCGGCTCGGTGACCGCGCTGATCGGCCCCAACGGCGCGGGCAAGACCACGTCGCTGCGGGTGGCCTCGGGACTGATGCGCCCCACCGGCGGACAGGTGCTCGTGGACGGGCAGGACGTGACGAGGTCGTCCCCGGCCCGCCGCGCCAGGGGCGGCCTGTGCCACATCCCCGAAGGGCGCGGCGTCTACCGGAACCTGACGGTGCGCGAGAACCTCCTCATGCAGGCCGGCTCGTCGAGCCCCAAGGACGCGATCGAGATCGCCGCCTCGGTCTTTCCACGGCTCGGCGAGCGGCTGGCCCAGAAGGCGGGCACGCTCTCCGGCGGCGAGCAGCAGATGCTCGCCCTGTCGGCGGCGTACGTGGCCGATCCCGCGCTCGTTCTCGTCGACGAACCGTCGCTGGGCCTCGCCCCGATCATCGTGGACCTCGTCTTCGACTTCCTGCAGACCCTGCGGGAGAAGAACGTCGCCCTGCTGCTGGTCGACCAGTACGCCCTGCGCACCCTGGCCATCGCCGACCACGCCTACGTCCTGCGGCGCGGCGAGATCGCCTACGACGGGGACGCCGCCGGTCTGCTGCGCGGCAACATGTTCGAGAAGTACATCGGAGAGGCCGCGGCCTGACCCGGTCGCGTCCGTTCCCCCGCTGCCCCGTACAGGGATCCGCGCCCGCGGTCCCCGTGCGGGGCAGCGGCGCGTCCGCGGGAGCCTCCGAGGCTGATCCTGCGGGCCCCTGCCGGTCCTCGTGACGGGGCGGGACCGTGGAGCCGCCGCGCCGGCCGCGAGCGGCCCGCGTACGACGGCAGGAGGCCCGCACCCTCACGGGGTGCGGGCCTCCTGCCGTCGGTGCCGCCGGAGGGCCTCAGTAGCCGATGCAGGTACTGGCGAGGTCGCCCTCGGCACCGTTGCCGGACTTGTCGGGCTCGACGCTCTCGGGGTTGGCGTCGCCGGCGTCGAACTTGAAGAGCCAGCTGCACCCGACCGGCTTCGACGGCTCCCCCTTGGTGAAGGTGACCGGTTCGGGCAGCAGACCGTCCAGGGTCTCGTTCTTGACCGTGTACATGGCGTCCATGACGGTCTCCCGCGTGATCTCGGACGGCTTGGCCGTCTCCAGGGCTTTCTTCAGCAGTTCGAAGGAGGACCAGATGGCGGTGGAGTTGCCCGAGGTCCAGATGCCGTCGGGCGAGTACTCGGCCATGGCGTCCCGGTAGACCTTGACCGGCGCGGCCTCGGACCACCACGGGAAGCCGTTGGTGCCGCCCACGGAACGGAAGCCCGGCACCTTGCCGAACGCCGTCTGGTCGAAGCCGGAGTTGATCACCGAGAAGATGCCGGTGTACCCCTGCTGGAGACAGTCCGAGGCGAAGCGCGTGCCGGTGGCGAAGCCGATGTTGAAGGCGATCGCGTCGGCGCCGTCACCGATGAAGGAGAGGCACTCGGCCGTGTAGGCGGAGGCCGAGGCGGAGATCAGCTGCGTGCCCACCCCCTTCATCCCGATGGACTGGGCGTAGCTCAGCGCCTTGCCGCCGTTCTCCTGGCACACCGCGACCTCGGCGCACGCGGCCCAGCCGAAGTTCTTGCCGCCGGCGGCCTTGGCCTGGTCGGCGTACGCCTTGATCGTGTAGTCCGAGCCGGAGACGTTCTGGAAGACACCGGGGACGGCGGACCAGAGGAGGTCGCTCGAACCCCCGCCGGAGATGACGGCGACCGGGGTGTCCGTGAACAGCTTCGTCATCGCGCCCTCGGCCACGAGGTCCGTGAGGAAGACGGCGTCGACGGAGTCGTCGTCGAGGAACTGCTTGGCCACCGAGGTGGCGCCCGGCACGGTGTTCTTCGTGTCGACCACCTCGATCTCGACCGGGTGGCCGTTCACACCGCCGTGCGCGTTGGTGTACTTCTGCCACGCCTGCGCCACGGCCTGGGCGCCGAGGCCGTTGGTGGCCTGCGGGCCCGACATGGACGCGCCGTAGCCGATCTTGATCGGTTCGCCGGTCAGCGGGGGTGCCGACTCGTCGGTGGTGTTCGAGGTGGACGTGGCGTCGCCGCTGCCGCAGGCGCTGAGCGCCAGACAGCCGACGGCCAGGGCGGCTCCGAACTTCAGGGCCCGCGCCCGGGTGAGGATCCTGCGTGGCACGTGAGACTCCTAGGGGTGATCAGTGCTCCCGCCGCGGAGACGGGCTCCCTGCGCGCAGAACTTAGACGGACACAGCATCACTTGTCCATTGTTTGTACATAGTTAGGAATCGAAGGGAAATGTGCGGCGGCCGAGGTAGCGCACGTACCTGGCCCGTCCTGGGTGCCTCCCATTAGGATGGGAGTAACACAAGAGCAAGTGGATAGAGCGGATGCGAGGAGGACTCATGGGCGTGCTTCCGGACCTGGAGACCCTGGCCGACAAGTCGGCCCTCACCGAACTGGTCGCCCGACTGGAACAGGCGGTGGACCGCAAGGACCGCGAGGGGATCGTCGCGTGCTACTCGCCGAAGTCCTTCGACGACCACGGCCGCTGGCGCGGCAGCGGTGAGGAGTTCGCGGAGTTCATCTGCAACAACCCGGGATTCACCACGGCCTCGGCGTTCATCTACCACCTGATGGGCCAGTCGGTCTTCGAGATCGAGGGCGACGAGGCCTACGGCGAGTCCTACTTCGCCTACTGGATGCAGACCGCCGAGGACCGTCTCTACCAGTCGATCGGCCGCTACCTCGACTACTTCCAGCGCGCCGACGACGGCTGGCGGATCACCTACCGCCGCGTCGTCATGGAGTGGGACGGCACGCTCGCCGCCGAGAACGCCGTCCCGGGCGGCCACTTCCGCGGCACCCGCGACCGGACCGACCCGCTCTACAAGCGGCTCAAGTGGCCGGAGAACCCGGAGACCAAGACCTCCGCGGGCTGAAGCCCCCGGCCCCGGCCCGGGCCCCGGCTGAGTCGGCGTCCGGGGCGGCCGGCGGCGGGCTCCGCGCTCAGATCGAGAGCCCGCCGTCGGCCACCAGGATCTGCCCGGTCACGAACGACGCGTCGTCCGACAGCAGGAACGCGACGACGCCCGCCACCTCGGCGGGCTCGGCCACCCGCCCCATCGGGATCCGGGCCAGCAGCCGCGCCCGCCTGCCGGGCTCGTCCTGGAGACGGTCGATCATCGCCGTGCGCATGTGCCCCGGTCCCACCGCGTTGACCCGCACGCCGTCCGCGGCGTGGTCCCGGGCGGCGGCCCGCGTCAGCCCGAGGACACCGTGCTTGGCCGCCGCGTACGACGTCACCCCCGCAGACTGGACCGTCGTACTCGTGTAGGACGCGACGTTCACGACCGCGCCGCGCCCGGCGGGCACCATCACCGCCAGTTCCGCCCGCTGGCACCGGAACACCGCGTGCAGATTCAACTCGATGATGGAGTGCCACAGTTCCTCGTCGTAGCCCGACGACGGCTGAGGCGGCGGGCTCACCCCCGCGTTGTTGACCGCTCCGTCGAGGCGGCCCCAGCGGTCCACGGCCGCTGTCACCAGCCGCGCGGGCAGGGCCGGGTCCGCGAGGTCCCCGGGAAGCGCCAGAACCTCGCCCCCGTGCGCGCGGGCCCGTGCCGCGACCGCCTCGCAGTGCTCACGCCGTCGCCCGGTCAGGACGAGGTGCGCCCCCTCCGACGCCAGCCGTGCGGCCACGGCCGCACCGAGGCCGCTCGTGGCCCCGGTGACCAGCACGACACGGTCCTGGAACCGGCGCACTCAGCCGACCAGCCGGATCGCCTGCATCGGGCACATGTCGACGGCCGAGGACACGGCGTCCTCCCCGGCGCCGTCGAGGACGGCCGAGGTGTACCGGCCCGAGGCCCCGTGGCGGTGGGCGAGCTGTCCCTCGTCATCGAGCGAGAACAGGCCGGGCGCGGCGAACACGCACTGACCGTGGTTCTCGCAGCGGTCCAGGTCGACGGCGAACTTCATGCTGCATCTCCTTGGCGGGACGGCCGCCGCACGACGGCCTCGGATGGTGGTGGCGGCCCGTCCGGGCCGTGGAAGGTGCCGGGGCGCGGGCCGATTCCCCGGCCCTCAGTACCCCAGCGCCTCGGCGTGGTCCCCGTCGGTGTCGTCGGGCCTGTTGCCGGGCCTGCCGTCGGGCTCGACCCAGCCGACCGGCTCCCTGCGGTCCGGGTCGAAGTCGAAGCCCGGCGTCTCGAAGACCTCCAGCGGCAGCCGGGGGCGGTCGCCCGGCCCGTAGTGCCGGCCGTCCAGGGGCCAGTCGAAGCCTTCGAGGTCGTCGGTGTCCTTCCCGAGGATCGTGCCGCTGCGCTCGAACTCCTCCAGGACGGCGGGCAGTCCGAAGCGCTGGACCGGGCAGACCTTCATGCAGACCGAACAGCCGGCCGTCTTGCCCATCACCGGGAGGCAGCGTTTGGTGTTGAGCTTGGCCTTGACGACTCCGCGGCTCTCCTTGCGGCGGGCCGGGATGGCGCCGGCCGGGCAGCGGCGCACACAGATCTGGCACTCGTTGCAGACGCCCTCCAGGCCGTGGTCGACCGGCTCGTCATGGACGAGCGGGGCGTCGGTCGACATCACGTGGATCCGGCAGCGCGAGCCCGCGTGCGGGGTCAGCAGCTGGCCGTTGAGGCCGAGTTGGCCCAGCCCGGCGGCGACGGCGTACGGGATCACCATCGACTCGCCCACGAAGCCCTCGGGGCGTGCCGCGTAGCCCTGCGCGCGGATCCACCCGGCCAGCAGACGCATGCGGTCCTCCAGCCCGGCGTAGGCCGACAGAGCGGCCTTCTCGGCCCGCAGCGACGGCGACATCTGCGTCGAGTCGAAGTTCTGCTCGATGATCCCGACGACGACGGTCTCCCCGACCGCCATCCCGTGGTACTCGGCGTAGTTCCACTTGATGTCGTACGCCGTCACACCGACGCCCGAGAGGCCCAGCCGGGCCGCCTCCCGTTTCATCGCGCGCGTCAGTTCGGCGGGCGTGAGCGCCGCGACCGGGGCCGTGGCGCCGGGGGAGCGGTTCGACCTGGCCCGTCTGCGGGCCGCTCCCTGGACACGGGGCGACGTCGACAGCAGCGAGATCCACATGTGCCCGGTGGGGCTGTGCACCCCGCGCATCTCCGGGTGCAGCCGGATGAAGTCGTGCAACGGCGCCTCGTCGAACGCCTCCTGCTGCCGCTCGGGGAGCAGTTCGATGCCGGGGCCGGTGCGCAGGGCCGGAGCGGGGGAGGGGACCGGTGCGGTCCAGGGGCGTGTGTGCGGGGTCCGGCGGCGGTGCGCCCGGATCGGCAGCCTGGGGACCCACCACATCTTCGGGCGGTAGGGGAGCGTCTTGCGGGCGATCGGGTAGAGCAGCTCGCCGAACTCATGGCCCCAGCGCAGCAGCCTGCGCTGGAGGGCGTTGCGGTTGAACCGTTGTCCCATGGCGACCGTCCCCTCGGGTGGGCGTGCAATCTCCCTTGCTTGTTAGAGTAATGCTTGTATCCATGTCAAGTATGAGTGTGCTGCTCGCCCGTACCCGGTCGGGCCGTCCGCCTGCGGGGTCGACCCGTGTGGCAAGTTATGTAATAGTCCTGTTCCTATGGTGAACATTGAGGGCCCGATCGCCGTGAAGGTCCACAGGGTGCGTACGGTCGCCGAAGGGGTGGCCGTCTTCGAACTGGTGCGGGAGAGCGGCGAGCCGTTCCCGCGCTGGGAACAGGGCGCCCACGTGGACGTGGTCGTCGGGGGCGATCTGGAACGCCAGTACTCCCTGTGCGGCGACCCGGACGACCGTACGACCTTGACCATCGCGGTGCTCCGGGAGCCCGAGAGCCGGGGCGGGTCCCGGCGCCTGCACGACGAGGTCGTCCCGGGCGCGTCCCTGGCCGTCCGCGGCCCCCGTAACGCGTTCCCCCTCGGCTCCGGCCCCCGGTACCTTTTCATCGCGGGTGGCATCGGCATCACCCCGCTGCTGCCGATGGTGCGCGAGGTGGCCGCCGCGGGCGCCGACTGGCGCCTGGTCTACGGAGGGCGCCGGGCGGCCTCGATGGCCTTCGTCGACGACCTGGCCGGGCTGGGGGACCCGGTCACGCTGTGGCCGCAGGACCGGCTCGGACCGATCGACCTGGACAGCCTGCTCGGCGAACCGGCCGACGACGTCGAGGTCTACTGCTGCGGCCCCGGCGCGCTGATCGACGCGGTGGAGGAGCGGTGCGCCAAGTGGCCGCCCGGCGCCCTCCACGTGGAACGGTTCCGGCCGCGCGAGGGGGCGCTGGACGGCGAGCGCGGCGCGTTCCGGGTCCGGCTGGAGGCCTCGGGCCTCACGCTCGACGTCGGCCCCGCGCAGAGCATCGCCGAGGTGGTCGAGGCGGCCGGTGTCGACGTCATGACCTCCTGCCGCGAGGGGACCTGCGGCACGTGCGAGACCACCGTCCTCGACGGCGTTCCCGACCACCGGGACTCCCTGCTGACCGACGAGGAGAAGGCCGAGAACGACACGATCATGATCTGTTGCTCACGGTCCCGGACACCGCTGCTGGTCCTCGATCTCTAGGCCGGGCGCGATTCCCTATCAGCTTGCAGTGGTGTTACTGTTTTGTTCAAGGTGACTCGGAAGGGTGGTTCCCGGTGGAGGACAGACTGGCGGCTCTCGAAGCACGGCTGCGTGACCTCGAGGACGACCGTGAGATCCGCGAACTGCTCGCCCGCTACGGCTACTACGCCGACGCGCCCCTGGACGACGAGTACTTCGCCCTGTTCACGCAGGACTGCGTCATGGACGTCTCCTCCGGCCGCGGCGAGGACCCGTACGAGATCGTCCGCTGGGAAGGGCTGGACCAGATGCGCCGGTTCCTGAGCGAACGCACCGCGCAGCACGACAACGGCTTCTACGGGCGCAGCCTCCATGTCCAGGGCAACAACCTGGCCGTGCGGGTGACCGGGGACGACGCGGTGGCCAACGGCTACTCGTTCATCTTCCATCAGGACGGCCCGACGCTGAGGCTGCTCAGCGCCTCCCTCAACGAGTGGCACTTCCGCCGGGAGGCGGGGCGCTGGAAGATCCGTACGCGCAAGCGCCGGATGCCCGGCGCCCCCGACGCCCAAGAGGTGCTGCGGGCCGCGGAATGACCGGGGGCGCGCTCGCCGGCGTCCGCGTGGTGGACCTCTCGCGCGTCCTGGCGGGGCCCTACTGCGCCCAGTTGCTCGGCGACCACGGCGCGGACGTCGTCAAGGTCGAACCCCTCACCGGAGACCTCACCCGCTCCTGGGGCCCCACCCGGCCCGACGGCGTCAGCGCCTACTACGCCGGCCTCAACCGCAACAAGCGCCACCTCGCGGCCGACCTCTCCACCCCCGGCGGACGCGACCTGGTGCTCGGCCTGCTGGCCGAGGCCGACGTCCTGGTGGAGAACTTCAAACCCGGGGCGATGACCCGCTGGGGCCTGGCGCCGGACACCCTCGCCGAGCGGTTTCCGCGCCTGGTGCACTGCCGGATCTCGGCGTTCGGCCCCGACGGACCGATGGCCGGGCTGCCCGGCTACGACGCCGTCATCCAGGCCTACACGGGGATCATGGACCTCAACGGTGAGCCGGAAGGCCCGCCGCTGCGGGTCCCGATGCCCGTGGTGGACCTGACCACCGGGCTGCTGGCCCTGTCCGGCGTCCTGCTGGCACTGCGCGAGCGCGCGGAGTCCGGCAAGGGCCAGCGGGTCGACATCAGCCTGGTCGACGGGGCGCTCAGCCTCCTGCACCCGGCAGCCGCCACCTACTTCATGACCGGTGCCCCGCCCCGCCGACTGGGCAGCGCGCACCCGAACATCGCGCCCTGCGACACCTTCCCCTCACCGGCCGGCGACATCTACGTGGCCGCGGGCAACGACCGTCAGTTCGCCGCCCTGACCGCCTTCCTGGGCGCGCCGGAGCTCGCCGACGACCCGCGGTTCCGCCGCAACGCCGATCGCCTGGCCCACCGGCACGAACTCGACACCGTCCTGGCACGGCTGATCGCCGCACTCGACCCGGCCACCGACCTCGCCCGCACGCTGATCACCGAGGGCGTGCCCGCGACGCTCGTGCGGACACTGCCTCAGGCGCTCGACGCCGAGGACGTCACCGCCCGCGGCATGGTCACCGAACTCGACGGTCTGCGCACGCTCGGAGTGCCGGTACGGCTGAGCCGCACCCCGGGCTCGATCCGCACCCCGGCCCGTCCGCTGGGCGCCGACCAGGTCGCCGAAGGCTGACCCCCCGGCCCCTCCCAGGACCCTGAAGAAGAGAGCCGAACCACAGTGGACTACGAGAACATCCTCTACGACGTCGCCGACCGCATCGCCACGATCACCCTCAACCGCCCCGAGAAGCGCAACGCCCTCAGCCCGGCGCTGCGCCGCGAGATCGTCCACGCCCTGAAAGCGGCCGAGGCCGACGACGACGTCACGGTCGTCCTCGTGCAGGGCGCCGGCACGGCCTTCTGCGCCGGATACGACATGAACAGCTACGCGGGCGGCCAGGAACGCCCCGAACGGCCCGACGGCTGGAACTCCTCCCCGCACTTCGAGTCGTGGACGGGCCAGTTCCCCCGAAGCTGTCTGCGGGACTGGCTGACCGTCTGGGACCTGCTCAAGCCGGTGGTGGCCAAGGTGCACGGGTACGCGCTGGCGGGCGGCTCGGAGCTGATGTCGATGTGCGACATCGTGTTCGCCGCCGAGGACTGCGTGATGGGCTATCCGCCCACCCGCGCCCAGTCCACCCCGGACATCGAGTACTTCCCCTGGAAGATGTCCATGGCCCAGGCCAAGTACCTCCAGCTGACCGGCAATTCGGTCACCGGGAAACGGGCCGAGGAAATGGGCTGGATCGCCAAGAGCTTCCCGGCCGAGGAACTGGACGAGCAGGTCATGCGCGAGCTGCGCCCGATGGCGCGGCTGCACCCGGCGATGCTCGCCGCCAACAAGCTCAGCCTCAACCAGAGCTACGAGGCCATGGGGTTCCGGGCCGCGCTCCAGAGCGTCGTTCCCTGGTACGCCCTCGCGCGGTCGTTCCGGCCGGGAGCGGGCGAGTTCCAGACCAAGGCCGCGAGCGACGGGCTGAAGGCCGCCCTCGACTGGCGCGACGGCCCCTTCAAGGAAGAGGGGTTCGTGCTGTGAGCGAGACGCACGAGGAGACCCGCGTCGGGGTCCGGAGCCTGAACCACGTCGCCCTGGGTGTCAGCGACCTGGAGGCGTCCCTGCGCTTCTACGTCGAGGGCCTCGGGATGCGCAAGACGCTGGAGAAGCAGACCAGCGACCTCACCCCCGCCCTGATGCGGCTGCCCGAGGGCACCACCGGCACCACGGTGTTCGTGCAGGGCGACTCCCGGGTCGGCCAGCTGGAACTGGTCAAGTGGGACCTGCCCCGCACCGACGACGGCCGGCCCAAGCGCCCCGGCGACTTCGGGATGGGCCAGCTGTCCTTCCCCGTCGACGCCGAGCACATCGGCGCCCTGCACGCCCGGCTCGTGCGGATGGGCTACGAGGTCTACTCCGACCCCACCACCACCGTCGTCAAGAACTACGGCCCCGTGACCCTCTTCCTCTGCGAGGACCCCGACGGCACCCAGGTCGAGCTCGTCGCACTGCCGTCGCCCGAAGTGGTCCGGGAGTTCCGTGCCCGGTCGAACCAGGAGGACAGGACCCGATGACCCAGCAAGAGAGCGTCGCCGCCGCCACCGAGCAGCCGGTGGACCACCACGCCGTCGCCGAACAGTGGCTGAGCACGCTCGACCGCGCCCTGGCCGCCGGTGACCTGCACGCCGTGCGGGGACTGCTGTCGGCCGACCCCTGGTGGCGCGATCTCTACGCGCTCACCTGGGACCTGGTCGGCATGCACGGCGCCGACGACATCGTCGAGCAGCTCACCACCGCGCTGGTGGAGACCGGCTTCGGTGACCTGCGCCTGGACGACTCCTGGCCGGTCGCCTTCAACGGCCGCTACATCGAGGCCGTCTACCGGTTCGCCACGCGCACCTCGGTCGGCCGCGGCGTGATCCGCCTGGTCCGCGAGGAGGACGGCGCGTGGCGGTCGTGGGTCGTGTCGACCAGCCTCGAAGGGCTCCGGGACTTCCCCGAGCCGTCCGTCTCCGTCGACGACGCCGCCAGCGAGGCCAACAACGCGCCCTCCACGCCCGGCGCCCGCCCCTCGCTGACCGAACTCGCCGCCGAACGACGGCAGTACCGGGACGCCGACCCCAGCGTCCTGATCGTCGGCGCCGGCCACTCCGGACTGTTCCTGGCCGCACGGCTGGGCCGCCTCGGGGTCCCCACGCTCCTGGTCGACCGCTACGCGCGCGCAGGCGACAACTGGCGGCTGCGCTACAACGGCCTCCTGCTGCACGACTTCAAGTGGTCCACGGAGTTCCCGTACCTGCCCTACCCGAAGACGTGGCCGCTGTTCACGCCCAAGGAGAAGCTGGCGGACTGGATGGAGGCCTACGTCAACCTCCTCGACCTGGACCTGTGGACCGGCACCACCGTGCACTCGGCGACGTACGACGAGGCCGAGGGCCGCTGGACCGTCGAGCTGGACCACGACGGCGAGCGCCGCACCCTGCGCCCGCAGCATCTGGTGTTCGCCACCGGCAAGGACGGCATCCCCCGCCGTCCCGCGGTCGAGGGCGAGGAGCTGTTCGAGGGGACGATCGCCCACTCCAGTGAGCACCTCGGCGGCGCGTCGGTGCGGGGCAGGAAGGTGGTCGTCGTCGGGGCCGGGGCGAGCGCCCATGACATCACCCAGGACGCCTACGAGAACGAGGCCGCCTCCATCACGATGGTGCAGCGCAGCCCCGTCCTGGTCTTCTCCCAGCGCAACGGGCTCAAGCTGCTCTTCGGCGCCCTGTACAACGAGAACGGCCCGGAGATCTCCACCGCCGATCTCCTCTCGGCTGCCAACCCGCTGGCGCTCGGCCTGAAGCTCGCGCCGACGGTCACCCGGCGGATCGCCGAGCTCGACGCCGAACTCATCGCCGGGATGGAGAAGGCGGGCTTCCGCACCACCCTGGGGCCCGGTGACGCCGGGCAGGCGCATCTGACCACACGTGGTGGCGGCGCCGTCTACATCGACAAGGGCAACTGCCGGCTGATCATCGACGGCGAGATCCGGATCCAGCCGGGCGAGATCGAGAGGTTCACCCCGCACGGTGTGGTGTACCGCGACGGCACCGAGGAAGCCGCCGACGTCGTCGTGTTCTGCACCGGCTACAGCAACATGCGCGAGGTCGTCCGGCCCGTCGTCGGCGACGAGGTGACCGAGCAGCTGGCGACGGTGTGGAACGTCGACGACCGCGGCGAACTGCGCACGACACTGCGTCACTCGGGGCACCGCAAGCTCTGGTTCATGGCCACGGGCCTCCGGCTCGCCCGGTTCCACTCGCAGCACCTCGCCCTGCTGATCAAGGCGATGAACGAAGGGATCATCGACCCGCGGATCAACGTCGACCGCAAGCAGGAACTGGCCGGCTGAACCCGCTGGACCGGCCCGGACACCGGACCCGCAATATGGTTCAAGTTGTGTCGTAGTTAACTTATGCTGCATGCATGGAAACAAGGACCGCACTGCTGGTGGGAGGCAGCGGCCCCACGGGACCGCACATCGCCGCCGGGCTGGCCGATCGCGGCTACACCGTCACCGTGCTGCACCGCGGCACCCACGAGGTCCCCGATCCGGACGGCTACGAGCACCTTCACGCCGACCCCCACTTCCGTGAACCCCTCGAACAGGCCCTGACCGGACGGTCGTTCGACGTCGCCGTCGCGACCTACGGCCGGCTGCGCCTGGTGGCCGACGCCCTGGCAGGGCGCTGCCGGGACCTGGTGGGGGTCAGCGGCCTGCCCGTGTACGCCGGGTATCACGAGCCCGCGCGGCTCCGGCCGCACGGGATGCCGCTCCTCGCCCGGGAGGAGGCGGCCGACGCCGGACGGGCCGACCCCTCGGCACAGACCGTCGGCGAGGGCTTCGCCCGCAAGGTGAGGGCCGCCGAGCGGCACGTCCTGGCGCTGCACACCGAAGGCGCCTTCCGCGCCTCCCTGTTCCGCTACCCCACCATCTACGGACCCCGCCAGGTCTACCCACGGGAATGGTCGGTGGTGCGCCGGGTGCGCGACGGCCGCGACCGGATCATCGTCCCCGACGCCGGGCTGACCATCACCACGCGCTGCGCTGCGGTCAACGCGGCGGCTCATCTGCTGGCCGCGGTCGACCGGCCCGAAGCGGCGGCGGGAGAGATCTTCAACGTCGGTGACCGCGACCAGTTCACCGTCCGGCAGTGGATCGAGCTCTGCGCGGCGGCGGCCGGTGGTGCGCTGCGCCAGGTGTCGATGCCGTTCGAACTGGCCGGCCCGGGGCGCGGGCTGTTCCCGGTCTCCCACGACGCCCATCTCCTGGTGGACGTCCACAAGGCGGCCGACCGGCTCGGGTACGTCGAGCCGGTCCCGGCGGCCCGTGCGCTCACCGACACCGTGCGCTGGTACCTCGACCGTCCGCCGGACGAGCGCGCCGCGCGGAACCTCGTCGACCCGTTCGACTACGCCGAGGAGGACCGCGTGATCGAGGCCTACCGGCGGGCCACGGCGGGACTGCTGGCACAGCAGCCGCCCACCGTCGTCGCCGCCCATCCGTACGACCACCCCAAGGAAGTCCGGCGCGGCGACGGTCCGGAGCCCCGCTCATGAGCCTGGTCAGCGCCGAGATGGCCGCGGCCGTGGGATCCGTGACCGACTGGAGGGTCTCCTTTCCCGTGGCGGTCTCCGACATCCGCCGCTGGGCGATCGCCGTGTACTACCCCGACCCGCCGCCGGAAAGGTTCAGAGAGGAGACGGCGCCGGGCGGACTCCTGGCACCCGAGGAGTTCAATCCCTTCGCCTGGGCGGTGGCATCGCGGCGGGAGCCGCTCGTCCCGCCGGGGCCGAGGGACACCGACTGGACGGAGAAGGCGCTCGGCATCGCGGGACCGGGGCTGCGGCACCAGGTGAACGGAGGCATCGAGGTCGCCTACGGGGCTCCGATCCGCTCCGGGGACGTGATCCGCTCCGAGACCCGACTGGTCTCGTACGCCGAGAAGGCCGGCCGGATGGGCCCGATGCTCGTCTCGGTCACCGAGTCGGTGTGGACGAACCAGGACGGCGAGCGCGTGCGTGTCGAGCGCCAGACCGCCATCCGCTACTGAGAGGGAGAAGGCCGTGTTCAGTGTGGGCCAGGAGCTGGCCGCGGGGCCGCGGAGCGGTGGGTTCCCTGAATGGAACCGCTTCGCCGCCGTCAACGACGAGTTCGTGCCCCTCCACATGGACGACGACGTCGGCCGTGCGGCGGGCTACCCGGGCGCGATCGTCATGGGCCGGTTGCAGTGGTCCTACGTGCACCGGCTGCTGCGCGAGTGGCTGCCACCGGAGGGCAGGATCGAGACGGTCGCGCTGCGGTTCCGGGCGCCGACGCCGCGCGGCGCCCGGTTCGACGTGCGGGCGCGGGTGCTCGCGGTGCGGTCCGGACCCGAGCGGGTGTCCGCCGATCTGGAGGTGTGGGTGGAGGACGGTGCCGGCGTCGTCTCGGCGCCGGGCACCGCCACCGTCTCCGTGCCCGTTCAGCGGTAGCCGACGCCCACGACCGAGTGCATCGGCTCGCCGACGACGACCGCTCCGGCCTCGATCAGGCGGTCGATCTCGTGCGGGGCGAGCCCCGCCTCGGCCAGCAGCTCGCGGGAGTGCTCGCCGTGCCCGGTCGCGCGCAGCACGTCGTAGGGCGCGTGAGCGCTGAACTCGGCCAGCCGGTGGGGCAGGAACGTCGAGTTGCCGTCCGGCCACACCAGTTCGGCCACGTGGCCGTCGGCGAGGAGGTCCGGATCGTCGACGACCTCACGGAAGTCGCGGGCGCGGGTGGCCGCTCCGCCCGCCGCCGTGACCAGCTCGACCACCTCGTCCGAGGTGAGCGTGGGCAGCCCGGGGACGAGCGCCTCGTCGATGCCGTGCACCCGGACCCAGCCGTCGGCGCAGGCGTAGAAGCGGGAGGCCGTGCTCGGGCCGGGGAAGTCCCGGCCACCGGTCCCGGCCGGCGGCCGTCCGGCGTAGCGGACGAGTTCGCCGCTCTGCATGAAGGTCGCGGCGGTGGCCAGCGAGGTGCTGACGTGCTGTCCGCCCCGCCCCACGGAGCGCTGGTAGAGCGCGGCACAGGTCCCCAGCGCGGCGAGACACGCGACGGTGACGTCGTTGATCGCCAGGGTCGAGAAGACCGGCTCGTCCGGGCCGCCCTGGGCCTTCATGATCCCCGCGAGGGCCTGGACCACCGGGTCGTACCCGGGATGGCCGCCGAGCGGTCCGGTCGCGCCGTAGCCGGTGATCGACGTCGTCACGAGGTCCGGGCTGACCCGGCGCAGGGTGGTGTCGTCGATCCGGAGGCGGTCGAGGACACCGGGGCGGTAGTTGTCCAGGACGACCTCGCTGCCCGCGACGACACGGAGGAAGGCGGCGTAGCCGTCCGGGTGGCGCAGGTCGATGCCCAGGCCGCGCTGCCCGCGGGCGATGCCGTAGCCGCGTAGCCGCAGTTCGTCGCCCTTGACCGTCTCCACCTTGAGCACATCGGCGCCCAGGGAGGCCAGGAGCATGCCCGCGTACGGACCGGCCAGCACGGTGCCCAGGTCGACGACGGTGATCCCGGCCAGCGGACCGCGGCCCTCGGACGGCAGGGGCGCGGTCCGCGGGCGTCGGCGGGGTGCCCAGGTGGCGTAGTCGGCGAAGCGCCGGGCCGTGTGACGGCGGCGGGCACCACGTGAGAGGTCGGCGCCGACGCCGGTGACCACGGCCGGGCCGACGAGCGGATCGTCGAGTTCGAGGCGCTGGTGGAGCGCCGAGATCTGGGGATGGTCCAGCCAGTGGTCCCGGTCGCCGACCGGGCTCGCCGGACACCCGGCCTCGGCCAGCACGGCCAGCCAGGCGGGCCGGTCCCGGGTGAGGAAGGCCTCGGTGAGACGGGCCCGGACCCAGCCGCGGTTGTCCGGGGTGTAGAGACGCTCGCGGACGTTCCGGATCCGCGGATCGTCGACGATGTCGGCGACGCCGAGGCAGGCGAACAGCAGGTCCTGGAACTTGGAGCCGAGGGCGCCTACGAAGAGCCAGTCGCCGTCGGAGCAGCGGTAGGTCCCGAAGGTGGGGTTGGGGCCGCCGGGCCCGACCGTGGTGTCGGGCAGCGGCTCGTCCGGGCTGACCAGCATCGTGGTGATGGTGGTGACCATCGAGCCGTGCAGCGGATCGACGACGACCCGCTGTCCGCGGCCCCGCCGCGCGCGCTCGACCAGCGCGGCGATCCCGGCCGTGGCGCCCCACACCCCTTGCATGCAGGAGAGGAACGGATAGACCGCGTCGACCGGCCCGCCGCTGAACGAGGTCTGGCGCCGGGCGGCCCCGAACTCCGCCGCGACCATACGGTCCCGGGTGAGCGGGTCCAGGTCCAGGTCCTCGCGCCACAGCGGCAGATGGAGGTGGACGACACCGGCGGGGGGTTCGGCGTCCAGGGGCAGGCCCAGCGCGGAGGCCGTGGCGCTGTCGCAGGTCAGGACGAGGTCGGCGTCGGCGGCCAGGGAGGGCCCGCGCTCCGGGGGCACGACCGTCTTGTTCCGGTGCCACTGGACGGCCCCGGGCCGGGTGCGGTCGTCGGGGTCGTGCGGCGCGGCGAGTCGGATCACCTCGGCTCCGAAGTCGCCGAGCACCATCCCGGCCAGCGGCCCGGTGATGCCGTGGGTGGCGTCGAGGACTCGGACGCCGTCGAGGGCGGGCAACTCCGGACCGGCAGCCATACGGCAGAACCTCCTTATAGATTTACAATGTTGTTGTATCACACCCCGTATCAATGCTAGAAGAATGGTTAAATCATGTTGAGGGTCGACCGGCCCGGCCGAGGAGGCAGGATGCCGCGCGAACTGGACCACTGGATCGACGGCGGGAGCGTGCCGCGGGGAACGCAGGAGGCCCTGGCCGTCGAAGGGCCCTTCGAGCGTGCCGTGATCGCCCGCGTCGCGCTGGGCGGGCCCGAGCACGTGGCCGCCGCCGTCTCCGCCGCCCGGGCCGCGGCCCGCGACTGGGCCGACCGGGCCCCGGTCGACCGGGGCCGCCTGCTCGCCGAGGTCGCCCGCCGGCTCCGCGCGCGGCAGGACGAGTTCGTCGCCACCGAGGTCGAGGAGACCGGCAAGCTCGTCGCCGAGATGCGCGGCGGCCTGCACGTCGCCGCCGACTACTTCGAGTACTACGCCGGTGTCGTCCGCGCCCTGTTCGGCGAGACGATCAACCTCGGCGCCGGCGACCACGCCTTCACCAGCCGCGAACCGTACGGCGTCGTCGGCATGATCACCCCCTGGAACGGGCCCTTGACCCAGGCCGCGCGGGGCATGGCCGCCGCGCTGGCCGCCGGCAACACCGTCGTGGTCAAGCCCTCGGAGTTCACGTCGTCGACCACCCTGATGCTGGCCCGGCTGTGCGAGGAGGCGGGCATCCCCGCGGGCGTCGTCAACGTCGTCGTCGGCACGGGTCCCGATGCCGGCGCCGCCCTGGTCGACCACACCGATGTCCGTCTCGTCGCCTTCACCGGCTCCGTCACCACCGGGCGCCGGGTCGCCGAGGGAGCGGCGCGGCGGCTGGTTCCCGCCATCCTCGAACTCGGCGGCAAGTCGGCCAACATCGTCTTCGCCGACGCCGACCTGGACCGGGCCGTGGCCGGCGCCCTGACCATCTGCGTCGGAGCCGGACAGCAGTGCGCGGCGCTGAGCCGTCTGCTGGTCCAGGAGGAGATCCACGACGCCCTGCTGGACCGTGTCGCCGAACGGATGCGGGCCCGCACGCCGGGCGAGCGACTGGCCCCGATGACCACCGAAGGCCAGTTCGCCAAGGTCGTCGAGTACTTCGAGGTGGCCAGGAGCGAGGGCGCGCGGCTGGTCACCGGAGGCCACGCCGTGACCGGCCCGCTCGCGGCGGGACGCTACGTCGAGCCGACCGTCTACGCCGACGTCACGCCCCGGATGCGGATCTTCCGCGAGGAGGTGTTCGGGCCCGTGCTCGCGGTCACCCCCTTCGCCACCGAGGACGACGCCGTCTCGCTCGCCAACGACTCCGAGTACGGCCTGGTGGCGGGTGTCTGGACCGCCGACTCGGCGCGGGCCCTGCGGGTGGCCTCCCGGATCGACGCCGGGCAGGTGATCGTCAACGGCGGACGGACCGGCATCGAGACCCCCTTCGGCGGCTACAAGTCCAGCGGGCTGGGCCGCGAGAAGGGCTTCGAATCACTGCTGCACTACACGCAGTTGAAGACCACGGTCGTCTCCACCCGCTGACCCCGCGCGACGGTCAGGGCGTGCGCCGCGCCTCGGTGAGCAGCGGACGGTCGTACGACGTGTCGGTGCGGTCGCGCGCGACGACTCCGTTGTCCTCGCGTGCCACCGGCGGAAGATCGGGCTCGGTCACCCCGCCGACCCACTCGACCATCGAGACCCGGTGGGCGATGCGCCACTTCCCGTCGCGCTTCTCCAGCCGGTCGATGTACCGGCCGCCGTGCAGCGTCACGGGTGTGCCGGTGCGGTTGCGTCCGACCATGACGAAGTAGGTCTCCGTGTGCGCGACATCGCCGTCCAGGTCGCAGGTGTGGTTCGTGACGTAGTGCTGCTCGCCGTGGTGCGCGCTGCGGTGACCGGCGAACGCCCAGGGGACGAACTCCTCCACGGTCCCGCGGAACACCCCGTGGTCGTCGATCGCGCCGGGCCAGTAGGCCGAGCGGACCAGCTCCTCGTCGAGGCGGTCCACGCCGCGGGTGTAGCGCAGCAGGGTGTCGTGGATGTCCTGACGGTCGATGAGTTCCTGGAGGCGGCGGAGGTCCGGCGTGGTCGTCATCGCTTCACCTTAGTTGTGTTGGGGAGACGGTGCAATAATGCTCCTTGCGTCGTATAGTGATGTTCGAGCCCGTTGGCAAGTGGATGGAGAAGGTTCGGACATGACAACGATGCAGGAGCGCGCCGATGCCCACGGCCTCCCGATCCACAGGCTGGACCTGGAGGCGGACGAGCGGCTGGGAGTCGACCCGTTCGCGGTCTGGGACGAGATGAGCGAGGTCGGAGGGCTGTTCTACAGCCCGGTCAACCGGGGCTATCTGGTGGCCGCCGACTACGACACGGTCAAACACGTTCTCCAGGACCCGCACACCTGGTCCAACCTGCCCAGTTCCATCGTGTACACCAAGCAGGAGGTCATCCTCGACGTCCCGCCGATCACGATGGACCCGCCGGTGCACACCAAGTACCGCAAGGCCCTCGCGCCCCTGTTCGGCCCGAAGGCCGTGGCCCACCTGGAGCCGCGGATCGGCGAGATCTGCCACGAACTCATCGACGCCATCCTGGAGAAGGGCACCTGCGACTTCACCAAGGACTTCGCGTCCAAGCTCCCGGCCCTGTTCTTCCTCGAATGGCTGGGGATCGGCACCGAGGACGTCGACCGGATGTTCCATCTGGCCGAGCGGGCCACCTTCGAGTTCCCGACCCAGGAGGAGCGCGACGACATCGAGCGGCAGATCGACACGATCGTCCGCGGCGCGATGAACGACCGGCGCGTCCACCCCGACCCCGGCGACCTGGCCACGGCCTTCGTCAACATGAAGGTCGACGGCGAGCCGATCCCCGAGGACCTCCTCGTCGGCATGGCCAAGCTCGCCTTCATCGCCGGTCAGGAGACGACCTCCAGCCAGCTCGGGTTCATCATGTGGCATCTGGCGCGCAACGAGGAGGACCGCCGGTTCCTCATCGAGGACACCAGCCGTATCCCCGGTGCCATCGAGGAGCTGATGCGCTTCTACAACACCGGCGGCTCGGCCGGCCGCGTGGCCAGGCAGGACACCGAACTCAACGGCTTCCCCGTCAAGGCGGGCGACCGGATCTTCATCGCCCGCTGCGGTGCCGACCGCCGGCTCGCCCCCGACGTGCAGCTGTCACGCACCGGTGTCCCGCACTCCGCCTTCGGACTCGGCGTCCACCGCTGCCTGGGCTCGCACATCGCCCGCCTGGAGATGCGGATCGGGCTGGAGGTCTGGCACGAGCGGATCGCCCGTTACCAGATCCCTGACGACTTCGTCGAGGAGTACCGCTACGGCGGCTTCATGCAGCAGCTGTCCCACCTGCCGCTCCAGATCGAGCCCGTCGCCCGTTGAGAGGAAGCACCATGTCCGAGAGCACCGATCAGAAGACCGGCCTGCGTTTCGCGATCGACACCGACCTGTGTGTCGGCCACGGACGCTGCTACACCCTGGCGTCGCAGTGGTTCGACTGCGACGACGTCGGCTACGCCGAGATCAAGGACGCGGAGATCGGCGACGACGAGCAGGCCCACGCCGAGGACGTCGCCGCCGCCTGCCCGGAGGGCGCGATCAGCGTGCTGCGGGGCTGAACCACCGCACGAGGAACGGGGCGAGGCGCCCGGCCGGGACATCCCGGCCGGGCGCCTCGCCCCACGTGTCACCCCGTCCCGCGCTCAGCTCCGCCCGGCCAGGATGATGTCGGCCGCGATCCAGGCCAGGGCCATGGTGGGGGCGTTGTTGTTGCCCGAGGGCTGGTCGCGGAACACCGAGGCGTCGACCACCCGCAGTCCCTGGGTGCCGCGGACCCTCAGCGAGGCGTCGACGACGTCGTCCGGATCGGGCCCCATGGCACAGGTGCCCAGCCCATGAGCGCCGGCGTTGCCCTGGTTGATCCCGTACTCGACGATCTCGTCGTCCTCGGCGATCCGCGGTGAGGGCTGAAGCTCCTCGACGACGAACTTCGTGAACGGCTCACTGGCGACGATCTCCCGCGCCCGGCGCACCACCTTCACCAGCATCCGGCGGTCCTCCTCGGTGCTGAGGAAGTTCGGGTCCAGACGCGGGGCGTCGTCGAGCCCCGGACCGGTGATGTGCAGGGAGCCCCGGCTGGTCGGATACATCGGCAGGGCCACGAACTTGGCGCCCGGGAACCTGTCGACCACCATCCGCCCGGTCATCGGATTCACCGCCGACGTCGAGATCGGTGTGAAGAAGCACTGGGTGTCAGGGAACTCCGAGGCCGGATCGGACTTGTAGATGCCGCTCACGGCGTATCCGCCGTGAGCGACCATCCCGCTGCGGCGGAACAGGTACTTGAACCCGGTCCACAGATAGCGCGGCACCGAGGCGGCCTCCGCGTTGTAGCCCTTCACCCCGGAGAGCCGGTACTGGAGCAGGACGCCCCGGTGTTCCTTGAAGTTCTCGCCGACCCTGGGGCTGGCCACCCGGACGGGAACGCCGGCTGCGGCCAGCACCTCCGGGTCGCCGATCCCGGAGCGCTCCAGCAGCAGCGGGGAGTCGAACGCGCCGCCGCAGACCAGCACCTCACGCCGGGCGCTGTAGGTGACCCGCCCGCGCGGCGACCGGCACAGGACCCCGGTGGCCCGTGTGCCGTCCAGCACCAGCCGCTCGGCCTCGGTGCGGGTGACGACGGTCAGGTTGCGGCGCCGCCGGGCCGGCCGCAGATAGGCGCGGGCGGCGCTCATCCGGGTGCCCTTGCGGGTGTTGGAGGCGACGTAGGACGCGCGCTCCCCGCCGACGGCGTTCATGTCCTCCTCGAAGGGGATGCCGTTCGCCGCGAACGAGGCGATGAGGGCGTCGCAGGCTTCCTCGCGCGGTCCCGCGATCTCGATGTCGACCGCGCCGTCCCCGCCGCGCACCTCGCTGGCGCCCAGCTGGTGGCGCTCGATCCGCTTGAACGCGTCGAGGAAGCGGGCCCAGTTCCAGCCGGTGTTGCCCGCCTTCTCCCAGCCGTCGTAGTGGTCCGCCCAGCCACGGTTCCAGACCATGCCGTTGATGGTCGTCGAACCGCCGATCACCTTGCCGCGGGGGAGCCGCTCGACGTGGCCGTCGGGGAACGCCACGGTGGCGAAGGTCTTGGCGTACCTGGGGTTGACCAGCGTGAAGTAGAAGCCCTTGGGCACCAGGTGCACGGGATGGGCGTCGCCGCCGCCGGCCTCGATCAGCAGGACGCTGGAGTGCGGGTCGGCCGAGAGCCGGTTGGCCAGCACACAGCCGGCGGCACCGGCCCCGACGATGACGTAGTCGAAAGTCGTGTTCTTCGGGGATCGGGCCATGCTTGTCGTTCCTTTCGGTGCGCCTCAGCGCAGGGTGCGGAAGGTGGCGCGGATGTCGGCCACCACGTCGTCGGGGCGTTCCATCGCGCCGAAGTGGCCGCCGACCGGGTGCTCGGCGCGGTGGACGACGTCGGCGTACATCGCGGGCAGCCAGTCGAAGCGGGCGCCGGGCGGGTTGTCGTCGAGGAACACGGAGAGCCCGGCCGGGGCCTGGATGACCGGTGTCCGTCCGTGGGCGGGCCGCCACGGGTGGGTGGCCGCCTCGGCGTAGTAGCGCGCCGCGCTCGGATAGGTCTGGGTGAACCAGTAGAGCGCCGCCGTGGTGACGAGGAAGTCCGGCGGGAAGACCTCGTCCACCGGCTGCTGGTGGTCCATCCAGGCCAGCCGCCGTTCGGTGAGCCAGGCCAGGAGTCCGGCCGGGGAGTCGTTGAGGCCGTGGGCCAGGGTCTGCGGGTGCACGATCTGCGGCACCAGATGCCCGACACGCCGCTTCTCCCAGGCGACGACGGCGGCCCGGTTCTCGGGGCTCGCCGCGTCGGCCGCCTTCTGGAGCAGGTTCCAGGGCCGGTCGGAGTTCCACCCGGCGGGGAACGCGATCAGGCTCGTCAGATGGATGCCGAGCAGCCGGTCGGCGTGCTTGTGGCCGAGCTGCGCCGTGACCTGGGCGCCCCAGTCGCCCCCGTGTGCGGCGAACCGCCGATGGCCCAGTACCTCGGTCATCAGGGTGACCCACAGGTCCGCCGTGGTCATGAAGGTGACCCCGGAGCGGGGCAGCGGTGAGGAGAAGCCGAATCCCGGCAGGGAGGGGACGACGACGTCGAACGCGTCGGCCGGGTCTCCGCCGTGGGCCGCGGGGTCGGTCAGGGGTCCGATCACCCGGTGGAAGTCCCAGAACGTCCACGGGAATCCGTGGCTCAGCAACAGCGGCGTCGGCGCCGGGCCCTTCCCCCGCGCATGGACGTAGTGGATCGGCAGTCCGTCGATCTCGACGGTGAACATCGGCAGGGCGTTGATCGCCCGTTCCTGCGCCCGCCAGTCGAAGCCGTGGCGCCAGTGCGCGACGAGCGCCCGCAGCCGCTCGGTGGAGACGCCGTAGCGGCCGTCGGCGTTGTCGACGTCGGGTGCGAACCGGGTCAGCGCCAGCCGCCGGTCGAGGTCGTCCAGGTCCGCCTGGGGCACTTCCAGGACGAACGGCTGCGGCTTCATGCGGGTACCTCCGGAGGGGGCGTGGCCGCCGGTCCGTCGTCAGGGCGGCCGGCGCGCAAGGACGGCTCGGGACCGGATCGTGGCCGGCGCGGGAACGGCTGGGGAACGGTGTGGCTCACGGGGGTCCGCCGGACGGGCCGCGACCGCCCCGCCCGCCGCCGCGGTCGTACGGGTCCGAACGCGACGGCGGGTCGGCGGGGTGCCGGGGAAGCGCCTCGGGTCAGCTCAGGATGAAGCCGCGGTAGCCGTTCTCCCGGGCGTCGTAGAGCTTGTCGACGAACTCGGGCAGGGCCCCGAGGTAGGCGACGTAGACGCGCGGCTTGCCCTCGATGTTGTCGCCGAAGAAGATCGACTTGGTGGAGGCCTGGAGCGTCCCGGAGGCGGCGGAGACGACGCTCTCGGTCCACTCCTTCTCGGCTTCGGGATCGGCCTCCACGCGGCGCCACGGGTGGGCGTGGATGTCCTTGACGACCTCGGCGACCCACTCGACGACGGGCTCGGCGCAGCGCGGACCGTTGCCGTGTCCGCCCTTCCCGTGCGGGCCGCCGACGACGAACATGTTGGGGAACCCGGAGACCTGCATGCCCAGGTAGGTGAGCGGGCCGTCCTTCCACTTGTCGCGCAGGGTCCGGCCGCCCAGCCCGCGGATGTCGATCTTGTTGAGGGCGCCGGTGAAGGCGTCGAATCCGGTGGCCAGGACGATCATGTCGACTTCGAGCTCGCCCTCGGCGGTGCGGATGCCCTTCTCGGTGAACTCGTGGATCGGGTTCTCCTTGAGCAGGACCAGGTCGACGTTGTCGCGGTTGTAGGTCTCGTAGTAGTGGGTCTCGCAGGGGACGCGCTTGGTGCCGAAGTAGTGGTCGTCCGGGATCAGCTTCTCGGCCGTCGCCGGGTCGTCGACCCGCTCGCGGACCTTCGAGGCGAGGAAGTCGCAGTAGACCTTGTTCGCCTCGGCGTCGTAGGCCAGGTCGTTGTAGAGCCCGATCCACTTGGTGAAGCCGGGGGAGTTGAACGCCTCCTCGTAGCGGGCGTCCCGCTCCTCGGGGGTGACGTCGGTGGACTTGGTCTTGTCCCAGGTGTGCAGGAAGCCGCTGAAGGAGTTGCGCAGGAACGGGAACATCTCCGGGTACCCGGCGCGGATCTCCGCCATGTCCTGCTCCGACAGGGCACGGTTGCGCAGCGGTACGGCCCAGTTGGCGGTGCGCTGGAACACGGTCAGGTGGCCGGCGGTCTTCGCCACCTCGGGGATCACCTGGACCCCGGTGGCGCCGGTGCCGATGACGGCGATCCGCTTGCCGGCGAAGTCGATCCGTTCCCTGGGCCACAGGGAGGTGTGGTACCACTCGCCGCCGAAGTTCTCCAGGCCGGGGATCTTCGGGAAGTTGGGGTCGGAGAGGATGCCGCTGGCCATCACGACGACGTGGGCGCGGTACGTCCGGCCGTCGGTGGCCTCCACGGTCCAGTGGTCGGTGTCCTCGTCGAAGACCATGCGCGCGACACGTGTGCCGAAGTCGATGTCCTTGCGCAGGTCGTGCTTGTCGGCGACGCGGTTGTAGTAGGCCTCCAGCTCGGGCTGACCGGCGAACATCTCCTTCCACTTCCACTCGTCGAGCAGCTCCTCGTCCCAGGAGTACTGGTAGGAGTGCGACTCGGAGTCGAGCCGTGCGCCGGGGTAGCGGTTCCAGAACCATGTGCCGCCGACGCCGTCCCCCGCTTCCAGGACCCGGACGCTCAGGCCGAGTTCCCGGACCAGTTTCAGCTGGTACATGCCCGTCAGTCCGGCGCCCACGATCACCACGTCGTAGGAGCGGACGCCGTTGTCGTCCTTCGGATCGCGGGCGGCCTTCTCGGGCGTGGACGCGGTCTCGGTCATGGTTCCTCCAGTCAAGGTCAGGCTTCGCGATGCTACCTATGACAGCAGTCTGAACACCATAGTAAGTTGGCTATGAGCATAAGTTGGCATGTCGGACGGTGCTGCGGCCTGTGTGACGTGGGCTACCCGATGTGGGCTTACAAGCATGCTCGCACTAATGTTAGATTAATGTTGATAATCAATTGGAGCAGTGGAGGTCGACCGTGAGAGTGGGAATCATCGGCGCGGGCATGTCGGGCCTCTTCCTGGCCCACCGGCTCGCCGCCGCGGGGATCGACTACACGATCTTCGAGAAGCGCGAGGCCGCGGGGGGCACCTGGCACGACAACACCTACCCGGGCCTGCATGTGGACGTGATCACCCGCTCCTACGAGTTCCCCTTCGCCCGCAAGCACTACTGGTCCAAGCGCTACGCGCCGGGCAGCGAGATACGCCGCTACCTGACCGACTTCGCGGCCGAGACCGGCATCCGCGAGCACATCCGCTTCCGCACCGAGGTCAAGCACGCCACCTGGGAGGAAGGGGCCTGGACCCTCGCGCTGCCGGACGGGACCACCGAACGGTTCGACGTCGTCGTCGCCGCCACGGGCTTCCTGCACGTGCCCAGGCGTCCGGCCTTCCCCGGCACCGAGACCTTCACCGGCCACAGCTGGCACTCCTCCGAGTGGGACCACTCGGTCGACCTCGAGGGCAAGCGGATCGGTGTCGTCGGCACCGGCTCCAGCGGCATCCAGATCGTCAGCGAACTGGGCGGACAGGGCCACCACGTCGAGCACTTCATCCGGACACCCCAGTGGATCCAGGTGAAGGAGAACCCGAGGATCTCCCTGCTGGAGCGGCTCCTGCTGCGCGTGCCGGCCCTGGCGGGCCACTGGGACCGCAAGATGGCGGCGCTGCGCCTGGAGACCGATGGCTCGGAGACCTGGCGCCTCGTCCCCGGCCCCGAGCGCGAGGAGATGAACGCACGGTTCCGGGCCACGCTCGCCGAGGAGATCCCCGACCCGGTGCTGCGCGAACAGCTCACCCCGAAGGAGCCGCTGGGCTGCAAGCGGATCCCCAAGTCACCCGACTACTACCGGGTGGTGCAGCGTCCGAACGTCACCCCCGTCTTCGGCGGGGTGCGGCGGATCGAACCGACCGGGATCGTCGACAGCGAGGACGCGCTGCACGAACTCGACGTCATCGTGTACGCCACCGGCTTCGACACCCACGCCTACATGCGGCCGATGACCGTCACCGGCCCCGCGGGCCGCAGCGTCGACAAGCTGTGGGCCGAGGGCGTCTACAGCTACCGCGGTGTCGCCCTGCCGGGCTTCCCGAACTTCTTCCTGCTCAACGGCCCCTTCGCACCGGTGAACTCGATCGCCATCCCGACCTGTCTGCGGGACGAGGTCGGCTTCCTGATGCGCCTGATCGACAGCGCGCGGCAGGACGGCTACGCGCTCGCCCCCACCGAGGAGGCGACCCAGGCGTTCTGCGGCACCGTCCGCGCGGCCCTCCCCGACACCACCTACTCGCTCTGCGACAACTGGTACACGGACCAGGGCGGAACACCCATCATCTGGCCCTTCACCCGTGCCGAGCACGTCGACCAGTACGCCGACGCCGACCTCGCCGACTTCGAGCGGTTCGAGGGGCGCGCCCTCCTCGACCCCGCACGATCCTGACCCCAGGGAGCAGAGCACCCATGCCCAGCAACACCCCCGAGCAGGTCAAGCCCGGTGCCCTCGACGGCGTACGGGTGATCGAGGTCGGCGACCGGATCGGCGAGTACTGCGGACTCGTGCTGGCCGGCCTCGGCGCCGAAGTCATCAAGGTCGAGCCGCCCGAGGGCGCCGAGAGCCGCCGGATGGGCCCCTTCGTCGACGACGTGCCCGACCCGGAGCGGTCGCTGCACTTCTGGGCCTACAACCGCGGCAAGCGCTCGGTCGTCCTGGACCTCGACACCGACGAGGGCCGGCGCGGCCTGGAGGATCTGGCCGCCGCGAGCGACGTCCTGCTGGACGCCACCCCCGTCGACCACCTGGACGAGCGCGGCCTGGGCAGCGCCGCGCTGCGCGAACGCCACCCGGCACTCGTCGTGGCCCGGATGACCCCGTTCGGAGAGCAGGGGCCCCGCCGGAACTGGAAGGCGACCGACCTGGTCCACCTGGCGCTGGGCGGACAGGTCATGAACAACGGCTACGACCCGGACCCGTCGCGGAGGTACGACCTGCCGCCGGTGGCCGCGCAGCTCGACCACTCCTACGCCGTCGCCGGTGAACAGCTCGCCTTCACCGTGATCGCCGCGCTCATCAGCCGGCGCCGCACCGGCACCGGACAGCATCTGTCGTGCGCCGTCCACGAGGCCCTCGCCAAGAACACCGAGGGCGACCTCATGTCGTGGATCTGCCTGCGCACCCCGTTCCTGCGCCAGACCTGCCGCCACTCCGCGCCCGACGTGTCGGTGCACCGTTCGGTCTTCGCCACCAAGGACGGCCGCTGGATCCTCGCCTCCACCCGCAACGCCAAGCTCCTCGGACCGTTCCTGGCCGAGCACGGCGTCGGCGACGAGATCAGCGACGGCAGCGACGAGAAGAGCCAGGACTCCCGGGTCCTGCCCGGGATGGAAGGCGGCGCGGCCCGGAACATGGACGCCGTCGAACACACCGTCCGCCGCTACCTCTTCGAGGACGTCCCCTGGCGTCAGGCCCAGGAAGCCGGACTGATGTGGGTGCCGGTCCGCAAGCCCCACGAGTCCGCCTACGACGAGCACTGGCTCCAGCGCGGCACCTTCGGCGACGTCGACCACCCCGACCTCGGCCGCACGCTGCGCTACCCGGCCAGCAAGTGGATCGCGTCCGGCACCCGGTGGGGCGCACGCACTCCCGCCCCCCGGCTGGACCAGCACCGCGGACTGCTTCAGGTGAGGTCGCGTGAGCCGGTCCCGCCGCCGCTGCGCGCCCCTGACGCCCTGTCCGTCCACGGCAAGCCCTGGGCGTTGCAGGGTGTACGGATCCTCGACTTCACGTGGATGCTCGCCTCGGCCGGAGCCACCCGCTTCCTGGCCTCCCTCGGCGCCGACGTGATCAAGGTCGAGTGGCACAAGAACCTCGACCCGCGCCGGGGCGGCAATCCGGTCGGCGGCCGGGAGGCCCGCGAACGCGCCACCGGTCCCGTGCCGTCGAAGTGGCCCGCGGACCTCGGGGGCCCGGTCGGGGCGCAGTACAACAACAAGAACCCCGGCAAGCGCGGCATCTCGTTGAACGTCAAGCACCCCAAGGGGCTGGAGCTCGCCCGGCGTCTCGTCGCCGAGAGCACGGTGGTCTCCGAGGGGTTCTCACCGGGCGTCATGGAGGGCTGGGGCCTGGGCTACGACGAACTGCGCCGGATCAAGCCGGACATCATCTACGCGAAGCAGTCCGGCATGGGCACCGAGGGGATCTACGGCCGCTTCCGGACCATCGGCCCGGTGGCGCAGGCGTTCGCCGGCACCTCGGAGATGAGCGGTCTGCCCGACCCGTTCCCGCCCGCCGGCTGGGGCTACTCCTACCTGGACTGGTACGGCGCCTACAGCTTCGCCCTGGCCATCCTCAGCGCCGTCTACCACCACGACGTCACCGGCGAGGGCCAGGCGATCGACGCGTCGCAGAGCGAGGTCGGCATCTTCATGACCGCCGTGCCGACACTGGACCACCAGGTCAACGGACGTGTGTGGGAGCGCGCCGGGAACCGCTCGCCGTACTCGACGGCGGCACCCGAGGGCCTCTACCGCACCCGCGGCGACGACCGCTGGATCGCGATCACCTGCCGCACCGACGACGACTGGGCGGCCCTCGCCAAGGAGGCCGGCCACCCGGAGTGGCTTCAGCACGCGGACTTCCGTACCGGCGCCGACCGGCACCGCAACCGGGCGGCGCTCGACCGGCTGGTCACCTCCTGGACCTCCGAGCACGACGGCTTCGACCTGATGAACCGGCTCCAGGCGCTCGGCGTCGCGGCCGGCGTCGCGCAGACCACCCAGGACCGGGTGGAGAACGACCCCCAACTGACCGCCCTGAACTGGCTCACGGAACTCGACGCGACCGACTTCGGCCGCTGGCCCGTCGCGGCGCCGTCCGTCCAGATGTCCGACACCCCGCAGTACGCCGGCGGCCGGGTCGGCAGGGGAGCGCCGACCTACGGCGAGCACAACTACGAGGTCTACGAGGAACTGCTCGGACTCGCTCCGGACGAGGTGGACGCCCTGTCCGCCGAGGACGCGATCTGATGACCGGCGCCCGAACCGCTCCGGGCGGTGCCGTTCGCGGCCGGACCGCGGTGATCGCGGCCGGCTCCACCCCGCAGGGCACCCTCCCCGGCATCTCGGCCGACGAACTCGCCGTCGAGGGACTGCGTGTCACCCTGGCCGAGTCCGGTATCGACAAGTCGGCGATCGACGGACTGATCACCTGCAAGTCCTACGGGGGCCACGGGATCGACACCGAGATCGGCCGCTTGGCCGGACTCAACCCGGCCTACAGCGCGACGCTGGACTACGGCACCTGCAACTTCTCGCTCCACCTGGCCTGCGCGGTGATCGACGCCGGCCTGGCCGGCGTCGTGGCCATCGTCTACGGCACCAACCAGCGCAGCGCCGGCAACACGTTCGGCCACCCGCTGGGGCGTCAGGACGAGGCGTCCGTCTACGGCTTCCTCAACGTGGCCGGACCCGCCGCGATGGCCTTCCGCCGCCACCAGTGGGAGTTCGGCACCACCGAGGCCGACCTGGCCGAGATCTCCGTCTCCCAGCGCAGATACGCCACCGACAACCCGCTGGCCATCTTCCGCGAGCCGATGACGGTGGACGACTACCTGGCCGCCCCCTACCTCGTGGCACCCCTGCGCCGCGCCGACCTGTGCATGATCTCCGACGGCGCCGCCTGCCTCATCGTGGCGAGGGCGGACCGGGCGGCGGAACTCACCGACAAGCCGGTGCACGTCATGGGGATCGCCCAGCAGACCGGACTGCGCGACCGGCAGAACACCGACCAGTGGATGCGGCCCTGGATCCGGTCGGTGGCCGAGCGGATCTACCCCGCCGCTGGCATCGGCCGGGACGCGATCGACGCGCTCTACATCCAGGACCCGACGAGCATCTGGGTGCTCCAGATGCTGGAGCACTACGGCTTCGTCGAGCCCGGAGGAGTCGGCGACGCCTTCCGTTCGGGCGCGGTCGGACACGGCGGGAGACTCCCGCTCAACACCAACGGCGGCCAGCTCTCGGAGGCGTACATGTGGGGCTTCCTGCATCTCGTCGAGGCCGTGCGGCAACTGCGCGGAGAGGCCGGGGACCGGCAGGTCGAGGGCCTCACCACGGCCCAGTACTGCTCGACGTTCGGTTTCATGAAGGCGGCCAGCACGATCCTGTCGACGGAGATCCGATGAGCTACGAGACCCCGCAGACCCAGGACGACTCACGCTTCTGGGCCGAGGCGGGCGAGGGACGACTGGTGTTCCAGCGCTGCGCGGACTGCGCCTTCCTGCGCTGGCCGGCGGCCGGGGTGTGCCCGGAGTGCCTGGGGCGGGCCTTCGTGTGGGACGAGGTCGAGCCGGTCGGCACGGTGTGGAGCCACGCCGTCTACCACCGCGCCTACGCCGCCCGTCTCAAGGAGCGGGTTCCCTACGGGGTCGCGCTGGTGGAACTCGACAGCGGGGTGCGGCTGCTCAGCACCCTGGTCGGCTTCCCACCGGAGGCCGACCCGATGGGCGCCCGGGTCCGGGCGCGGTTCCAGGCCGTGGGCGAGCATCCCGTCGTACCGGTCTTCGGACCGCTCTGACGGAGGGCGGGAGGGGCCGCACGGGGACGGACGCGCGTACGGTCCGAGTGTCCCCTGCTTCGGCAGGGGACACCCGGACCGCTTGTTCCTCGGGGCTGTCACGGCTGGTCTCGTGTCGTGACAACCGGTCCTAGCCCGTCACCTGGATGGCCAGCCGGGGGCATCCCTCCGCGGCTCGTTCCACGAGCGCGCGGTGCTCGTCCGGCACCGAGCCGTCGGGGGCGAGGACGTCGTCCGTCACACGTGCCTGGTCCCGGTCGTCGAGCTCGAAGACGGTGGGCGCCAGTGCCTCGCACACGGCGTTGCCCTCGCACATGCCGGGGTCGATGCCGATCCGCATGCCTCAGTCCTCCTGGGAAAGGCCGGCCGGGACGGACAGGTAGAAGTAGCCCTGCCCCATGTGGTCCGAGCGGACGGCGGCGTCGAGGTCGATGCGGTAGCCCGGGAGGAGGTCGAGCACGGCTTCCACCTCCAGCCGCAGGATCAACCGGGCCAGGTGCAGCCCCAGGCAGCGGTGGACGCCCCAGCCGAAGGCGACGCTCTTGGCCCGGTTGCGGTCGAGGTCGACCCGCTCGGGGTCAGGGAAGGCGTCGGGGTCGTGGTTGGCGGCCATGTTGACGAAGAGCGTCCAGTCGCCCTCCTTCATCGCGACGCCGCCGAACTCCGTGTCCTGCGTGACCTTCCGGGCATGGGCGGTCGCGGGGGAGTAGATCCGCACGATCTCCTCGATGGCGTGCGGGATCAGACTCCGGTCCTCGTCGAGGCGGCGTTTGTCGTCCGGGTGCTCCTCCATGTGCACCAGCAGCGCCGTGAGCGCGCCGCTGGTGGTGTGGAAGCCGGCGAGGATGAGCAGGACGACCATGTCGGCCAACTCCTCGTCGGTGAGGGGCCGTCCGTCGACGATCGGGTCGTTGGCGAGCACCGACATGAGGTCGTCGCGCCGCTCCGCCCGCCGGTCGTCGGCCTCACGCAGGATCTGTTCCCGGAACCACGCGTTGCGCCGCGCGTTCTGCTCCTGGATCGCGGGGTCCGCTGTGGCCTGGTTGCGCAGCGACTGGGTCATGGTGTCCAGCAGCTCAAGGCGCTGACCGACGTCCCAGCCGAGGATCCCGAGGGTGACGGCGCCGGGGGAGACGTTGGCGAGGTCGGAGACGAAGTCCCAACTGCCCCGTTGTCCGAGTCCGGTGACGATCTCCGTGACCATGGCCCTGATCTCGGGCTCGCGCCGGGAGATCTCGGCCCTGCTGTACCACTCGTTGAGCACCTTCCGGTACAGCGCGTGCAGGGGCGGGTCGAACGCCACCGGGATGTGACGGGTGCCGAACGGGTTGGCGGGGATGGCCGGACCCGCCGAGGAGGAGAACGTGGAGTAGTCGGCCAGTCCTTCGACCACGTTCCCGTGATCGGTGATCACCCAGAAGCCGCCGTGCGCCGTCGACCAGGCCACCGGTGCCGCCTCGCGCAGCTCCTCCAGGACCTCGAACGGACGGGCGGCGAACTTCGCCGAATGATGATCGAAGTCGGTGACGACGATGTCGGCCGGCGCGCTCATGCCAGCTCCTCACTGCTGGGACCGTAAGCATGGTGTAACACGACTCTGGCACGACTAAGGGGTGTCGTCAATCAATAATCGGCTGGCCGGTGTGATCCTCTTGTATTCCTGGCTTAATGTGTTGTTCTCTTGTTCCAAGGCTTTCACCGACCACGGAGACCACCGCCGATGACGTACGTGATCTCGAAGGGCTGCTGCAACGACGGTTCGTGCATCGCCGTCTGCCCGGTGCAGTGCATCCGTCCGAGGCCCGGGGACGCCGACTTCAACAGCACCGAGCAGCTCTACATCGACCCGGACACCTGCATCGACTGCGGGGCGTGCTTCGACGCCTGCCCGGTCGAGGCGGTGCACTCGGACTGGGACCTGCCGGACCATCTCGCGGAGTACAGCGAGATCAACGCCGAGTACTTCGCCACCAACCCGCTGACCGGCGTCGGCACCCCCTCGTTCACCCGCCGGGCGCTGCCCGCCGACCGGCCCGAACTGCGCGTCGCGATCGTCGGCACCGGACCGGCGGCCTGCTACGCGGCCGGGACCCTGAGCGACGTCAAGGGCGTCTCGGTGACCATGCTCGAACGCCTGCCCACGCCGTTCGGCCTGGTCAGGGCGGGAGTCGCCCCCGACCACGCCAACACCAAGAAGATGGCCGACCGCTTCGGCAGCGTCCTCGCCCGGCCCACCGTGACGAGCTACTTCAACGTCGAGGTCGGCAGGGACCTGTCCATCGGGGAACTGCTTGCGCACCACCACGCCGTGATCTGGGCGGGCGGCGCCCCCGACGACCGCAGGCTGGGTGTCGCAGGGGAGCACCTCGCCGGCGTGCACTCCGCCCGTACCTTCGTGGCCTGGTACAACGGCCACCCCGACCACGCCGGTGAGGAGTTCGGGCTGGACGGCGGGCGGGCCGTGGTCCTCGGCAACGGCAACGTCGCCCTGGACATCGCCAGGACCCTGCTGCGCGCGGCCGACGACCTGTCCGCCACCGACATGGCCCAGCACGCCGTCGACGCCCTGGCCGGGAGCGACGTCTGCGAAGTGGTCGTCGTCGGCCGCCGGGGTCCGGAGCACGCGGCCTGCTCGCAGGGGGAGTTGCTGGCCCTCGACCAGATCGAAGGGATCACCGTCCTCGCCGAGCCCGACGAGGTCGGCGCGCACGACGGCGACCGCAAGCGGACCGTCCTGCTGCGCGCGGCCGGTCGCGGCGGCGCCGAAGGAAAGGTGATCCGGTTCCGGTTCGGTCTGGAGCCGCTGGCGATCGAGGGCGCGGAGCGGGTCGAGGCGATCACCTTCCGCCGCCCGGACGGCGGCACCGAACGGATCGAGACCAAGCTCGTACTGCGTGCCATCGGATACCGGGGCGCCCGGGTCGACGGCCTGCCCTTCGACGAGGCCACCGCGACACTCCCGCACGAATCCGGCCGGGTGGTCGATCCGGAACGCGGAGAACCCGTCGACGGGGTCTACTGCTCCGGATGGATCAAGCGCGGTCCGCGGGGCATCATCGGCAGCAACCGGCTGGACGCCGAGGAAACCGTGGACAGCATCCTCCAGGACCTGGGCGCGCACCGCCTCACCGACCCACTCGGTCCCGCCGAGGACTTCGAGAAGCTGCTGCGCGACCGTGTCGAGAACCTGCTCGACAAGAGCGCCTGGGGCCGGATCGACCTGGAGGAGAAGCGCCGCGGGCGGGAGATCTCCAGGCCCCGGCAGAAGCTCGTGACGATCCAGGAACTCCTCGACGCCTCCCGGGCGACGTCATGAGCGGCACCCGATGACCCTCGCCGCCGACGGCGCGAGGACCCGTCTCCAGGTCGGCCCGGTGACCCTCGCGTACCGCCGGTACGGACGCGGCGACGCCCCGGCCGTCCTGCTGCTGCACGGCGCCGCCGCGCACTCCGGGTGGTGGGACGAGGTCGCTCCGCTGCTGGCCTCCACCCACCACGTGGTGGCCGCCGACCTGAGCGGCCACGGTGACAGCTCCCACCGCTCGGCCTACTCGGCCGAGACATGGAGCGCGGAGGTCGCCGCGATCCTCGGGGCGACGACGGACGGGCCTGCCGTCGTCGTCGGCCACAGCATGGGCGGGCTGGTCGCCATCGCCGCTGCCGCTCGCTCGCCCCGGCTCGTCTCCTCCCTGGTGCTCGTCGACACCCGTCTGCCTCTCAGCGGACTGCCGACCCCGACGAGACCCCCACGCCTGTTCCGCTCGGACACCGAGGCACTGGACCGCTTCCGGCTGCTGCCCGAGCACACCAACGCCGACCCGCGGCTCCTGCGGAGACTGGCCCGGGACGGACTGCGCCGCACACCCGACGGCTGGCGGTGGAAGTTCGACCCGTCGGCCCGCCGGCGATTCACCAACGACGGGGTACGCGAGGACCTCAAGCGCGTGCGATGCCCGGTCGCCTACATCCACGGAGCACGGAGCGACATGGGCGGCCCCGACTCGCGCCGTCGACTCGAACAATGGCTCGGCCGCCCGGTCGCGGCAGCCGTCGTACCCGACGCCTTCCACCACGTCCCCCTGGACCAGCCGACCGCGTGCGCGGCGACGGTGAACTCCTTCCTCGGGTCACCCGAACAGGAGCACTGAGGGCCGGGGCGCGGGGCAGTTGCGCGCACTCGGCTCCGCGGGCCGCACGACGAGCGCCTGCCCGGACCGGCATCATGCCGGACCGCCCAGCGCCGAGATGCGCCGGACGGATCGAAAGACGACCGCCTCCCCGGCTCACCCCCACGAGCGGGAGGCCGGGGCAGTCGTGGTGTGACGGCTGCCCCGGCCTCCGTGCGCGGCAGCCAGGTGTGTGGCTGCTCCGCGCAGACGGTCGGAGTGACTTCTCCGCGGTGTCCCGGACCGCCCGGTTCCCCGACGGGGTGGCGGAGTTCCGGTCACCCGTCAGGAGCCGGTGAGGGATCTCAACGGGCAGGGTGGGCGCCGCCGCGCTTGTCGGCGTCGCGAGGCTCACCGTCCGCGGCGACGGGGGCCTCGTCGGTCGGCGAAGCCGTGGTGACGGACACCGGCTCGCTCCCGGTGCCCCTGGCGACCTCGACGGTGTCCTCCACGGCGGTCCGCAGCGGTACCTCGCGGATGAAGAGGATGGCGATCAGCGCGATCAGCGCGATGGGGGCGGCGATGAGGAAGATGTTGCCGGTGGCATGGCCGTAGGCGTCCTCGATCACCGCCGCGAGGGGCGCGGGAAGGGTGTGCACGTCCGGCAGGGAGCCGTCTCCCGTGGGCTGCACGCCGAGTTCGGCGAGGCCGGACGCGGTGTAGGTGGTGACCTTGGAGGCGAGGACGGCGCCGAGCGCGGAGACGCCGATCGCGCCACCGAGGGTGCGGAAGAAGGCGACGACGGAGCTGGCGGCGCCCAGTTCGTGCATCGGGACGGTGTTCTGGACGGCGAGGACGAGGTTCTGCATCGTCATGCCGACGCCGCAGCCGATGAGGAACATGTAGACGGCGAGCAGGCTGTAGTCGGTGTGGGCGCGGACGGTGCCCATGAGGGCGAGCCCGGCGATGAGGAGGATGCCGCCGATGACCAGGTAGCGCTTCCACTTGCCGGAGTTGCTGATGATCCGGCCGACCACGGTTGAGGAGGCGACCAGGCCCACGATCATCGGCAGGGTCATCACACCGGCCATCGTGGGCGAGTCGCCGCGCGCTATCTGGAAGTACTGGCTGAGGAAGACGGTGCCGCCGAACATGGCGGTCCCCACGGCGAGGCTGGCGACGACCGAGAGGGTCAGCGTGCTGTTGCGGAAGAAGTGCATGGGGATGATCGGCTCCGCGGCCCGCCGCTCCACGATGACGAAGAGCACGGCGAGGACGAGGGCGCCGAGCACCATCGCGACGGTCGGTCCGGACCACCAGGCGAAGGTGTCACCGGCGAGGGAGACCCAGATCAGCAGCAGGGAGACCGAGGCCGCGACGAGGACCGCGCCGAGGTAGTCGACCTTCACGTCCCGGGTGACCAGCGGCAGGCGCAGGGTGCGCTGAAGGACGACGAGGGCGGCCAGGGCGAAGGGGACACCGACGTAGAAGCACCAGCGCCAGCCGAGCCAGGAGGTGTCGACGATGACGCCGCCGAGGAGCGGGCCGCCGATGGTCCCCACGGCCATCACGGCGCCGAGGTAGCCGTTGTAACGGCCGCGCTCACGCGGGGGGATGATCGAGGCCAGGATGACCTGGGCCAGGGCCGTGAGGCCACCGGCGCCCAGGCCCTGCACGACACGGAAGGCGATGAGCGTGCCCGTGTTCTGCGACAGGCCGGCTGCGGCCGAACCGACGATGAAGATCAGCAGGGAGAGCTGAACGAGGAGCTTCTTGCTGGTCAGGTCGGCGAGCTTGCCCCAGATCGGGGTGGAGACGGTGGTCGCCAGCAGGGTGCTGGTGACCACCCAGGTGTAGGCGGACTGGCTGCCGTCGAGGTCGCTGATGATCCGCGGCAGGGCGTTGGACACCACCGTGCTGGACAGGATCGCTACGAACAGGCCGAGCAGAAGGCCGGAGAGCGCCTCCATGATCTGCCGATGCGTCATCGGAGCACCGTCGGCGTGAGCCGAGGCGTGGTCCGCACTCCGTTGTTGTGACACGTGTGTATTCCCCTGCTGGATGTTCGACTGCGTCCCGCAGCGCTGCGGAACGGGTGGAAGGTGGTGGTGTGGCGCGGGTGTCGGCGGACGGTGTGTCTGCCCTCGGGCCCGGTTACGCGGAGCTGAGGTCGCTCGCCGGCGCCCCGACCCCGTCGATGCGGCGGCCGAGGCCGCCTCGGAGGCGGTCGAGCAGCTCGGTGAGCGTCGCCAGTTCCTGAGGAGTCCAGTCCGCTGTGGCCTGGGCGATCAGATCCGTATGGACCTTGGTGAGCGCGGCCACGTCGGCGTGGCCCTTGGGAGTGATGTCGATCAGGCTGGAGCGGCGGTCGTCCGGATTGGTGCGGCGCGAGACCGCGCCTCGCTGCTCCAGGTGGGCGACCTGTCGGCTCACCCCGGAGAGGTCGCAGTCCAGGTGCTCGGCGAGTTCGGAGAGCCGTGTCTCGCCGCGATGGGAGAGCGCCGCCAGCACGATGGCCGCGTTGCCCGATCCCTGGGGGAGTTCCCTCACCAGCCGCCTCCTGATCACGGAGATCGCGGCGAGCTGCCGCACCACGTTGGTGATGGCTGCCTCGTGCTGGTTCTGGTTCATCGCTCCCCCCTGAGGTCCGCCCCGGTTGCGCCCGAGGGTCCGTGCGCCCGTGGGCCCGTCCCGATATTTGATTGCCTTGAGCAACCGTATGGTGAAAGTGGACTCAGTGCAAGTTTGGCCCCAGTGCGCAAATCGATCCTGGTGCGGTGGGGGCGAGGCGCCGGGCCCGGCTGTATAGGCTGCTCACGTGCAAGACGGGAACGGTATGGGGCTGCGGGAGCGCAAGAAGCTCGCCACGTGGCAGGCCATCCGGGACGCGGCGCTGATTCTGATCGACGAGCGAGGCTACGAGTCGGTCAGCCTCGACGACATCGCCGAGGCCGCGGGCGTGGCGAGAACCACCCTTTTCAACTACTTCGCGTCGAAAGAGGCGATCGTTCTCGACCCCGCGCCGCAGGACGCCCAGTACTGGACCTCACTCATGGCCGAACGCCCCGAGGGCGAACCGGTGTGGGAATCCCTCCAGGCGGTGTGCATCGGCTACCTGGTCACGTTCTCCGACCGGCTGGCGACCCAGAAACGGCTGATGGACCTCTCTCCGGCCCTGGCCGACTCCTCGCGGGAGCACGCCGCCCGGTTCAGGGTCGAGCTGCGGGACTGGGTCGCCGAGCGCACGGCACCGGGCGACGAGCTCTACGCGGAACTGGCCGTGAACACCGCCCAGGCCGTGATGACGTCCGCCTTCAATCTGTGGTCGCCGTCCGACGGCTTCGACCGGCTCATGCACCTTGTGCGGACGTGCTTCGACCAGGCGGGCCGCGGACTCGACGCGGTGAGCTGACGGGGCGGATCGCTCGCCCGGCATTGCTCCCCTCACGCAGGTGCGTCGCGCGGTTCCCGGAGGGCGGACGTCGTCAGTCGGCGAGGGCTGTGCTCGGGCTCCACGAGGACGACCGTGTACATGGCGTGCTGGACGAGGGCGGTGGTGCAGCTGTCGTCGGTGAACTGGACGAGCGGGCCGCGCGGCGACCGGCCCTCGGCGACGTCACGTGCCGTTCGTCTGCGGCGTGCCGGGCGGGGACGTGTCCCGAGACGGTGTGGTCGCCCACGCTGCCCGGCCCGGGAAGCCGCCTCGTTCGACATCGGAGTCACGCTCGTCGAACCGGGCGGCGCGCGCACCTCGTTCGCCCGCGGCAGCCTGTAGCTGAGCGAGCCGCTGTCCGCCTACGACAGGACGCCGGCGGCGTTCGTGCGCCAGTGCAAGGACACTGCCCCGCCGGTCCTCGGCGATCCGGCGAAGATCGCTGCTCGCGTCATCGACGGCACGGCACGGCACCCCGCCCCGATGAGAGTTGTACTGGAACTGGATCGGGCGGTCTCAAGAAGAGATCGTACAGGCGCGTCAGGACTGGATGGAAGGGACACGGTTCGGTGAGGTGAAGGGGTGCGGCGGTGCTCCGCTGCCTGCGCCTGAACTGCCGCCGGTGCCGCTGAAGCCGCGAGGTCGGGTGCGCTGAACTGTGGCGATGTGCTGCCTGGGTCATCGGAGGCGGGCCTTGATTGGTTCCGTCTCCGGAGCTCCGGGGCCTCAGGAAGCGTACGGGGGGTGAGTCCTGGCGGGCTTGGCCTGCGTGGTGCATCGATTCCAGGGTGCCGCTGAGTGTGGGCGGCTGTGGTAGATCGCTTGCTGACTTTTCTGATAGTGCGTCAGTTGGGGTAGCGATTTGTGTGTTGGACCTGGAGTGGCCATACGTGGTGAGATGCGCTCCCGTTGGTCCCATGTATGACGCCTCTGCCGATTGCTGACGCCTTGCGCGATCAGGGGTGCTGCTTTGCCAGCCGGTGGTTGTCCGATACCGACAACTTGCGGGAGTAGCGCCTGCTGGGTTTGACGGCGCTCAGTATCCGCATCACATATTGGTGGTGCAGAGGGTCGTATGTGCCAGCAAGTTCTTCGTCTGCTGGTGGTACGTCGCATACATGGCCTTGAGCTGTGCGAATGCGGGATTTTAGGGGTGTTGGCTGGCTTTGGCCCGTGTATGGTCCGGATCTTGGTCGTGCGCGGCCAAGGTCGGGGTGGGCAGGGAGCGAGGCAGGTGAAGCAGGAGCGAAGAGATCTTCTTGAAATCGTCTACCTGTCACCCTTGACCAGGGCTCTTGGGCTGTGAGTATGTCCTGACCTGGGGGATGCCTCTTTCCGGATTCTTCAGGCACGGTCGGCGTTACGCGGTCTATCCTCCCCAGCGGGCTTGCTGGGTGGGGGCCGCCGGAAGGGTTCGAAGGGCAGCTGGCGCAGACGAGTCACTCCCCTGTCGGCGATGACTACGAGCCGCGCACTTGAACTGCTGGGGTCCGCGTGAATCATCCCTGCGTCGGCGGGGGAGAGGTGACTCAGGTGGTCAGACGGGTTGCTGGAGGCGGATCCCCCGGCGTCGGTGGGAACCACGGGAGCGCCTTGGTGATCGACTCCAGCCGGGTCGAACTACCCTCGCGTCGGCGGGGATCACACGAGGCCCTTCGCGATCCACTCGCCCTGTGCCGAACCACCCCCGCGTCGGCGGGGACCACAGGTCCACCAGGTTGCTGGTGCCCGCGTCGAGCGAACCACCCCCGCGTCCGCGGGGGTGAACCGCCGCCGAACTCGGCCACGCCGCCATGCACGTCGTGCTCCCCGCCGACGCGGGGGTGAACCGCCCCCCGCCGAGCCGGCGAACACGGCCACCGAGTGCTCCCCGCCGACGCGGGGGTGAACCGTTCTGGCCCCGTACGCGGCTGAAGAGCAGCTCGTGCTCCCCGCCGACGCGGGGGTGAACCAGGTTGCCGAGGCCGCCCTGCGGGAGCGGGAGACGTGCTCCCCGCCGACGCGGGGGTGAACCGCCGGAGGCCGGGGTGGAAGCGGGGGGCATTGCGTGCTCCCCGCCGACGCGGGGGTGAACCGCTCGCCATGTTCTGGGCGTTCGTCGGGTTCGGGTGCTCCCCGCCGACGCGGGGGTGAACCGGAGATCAACCGGATCATCAACATGCCGGAGGTGTGCTCCCCGCCGACCTACACGGCCCTGGAGCCGGTTGTCGCCGATCTCTATCAGGCGTCCCGCGAAGTCGACTTGCTGCCTGCTTCCTTCTGGCCGCCTCGGATCGTGGCTACGACAAGCCCCTGTCTCACCGAGCCGTCCGCATTGGCGCTCCGGGACCCGACGGCCACAGCAGATACCTCGACTTCGACAGCGAGGCCAACATGTTCTGCGCGGTCGGTAGTCCGAGCGACCTCGCGCTTCTCAAGACTGCCGTTGAATCAGTCATCACGAAACCTGAGGCAGTCCGCGACGTCATCATCCGGGCGGAAACTTCAGGCTTCGAGTTCGAGGATTAGGGATCCAACCTGATAGCAGCAACAGGTGGGTCGGGATGCTGTGCTGAGTGGGCGTCCGCCCCAGCGGATGCCCTTCTCGCTGCGGATCCGGGCATGCTCCTCGTGCTGGGCGGCCAGCACGTCGGGGTGTCGGACGTTCTTGTTGCACCAGCGCAGGTAGGCGTGCAAAGCCCGGGTCTGGGCGGGGTGGCTGCGGTGGTTGGAGTTGGCGACGGTGAACTGCCGCAGAGGTTCGGTCCGGGTCCAGCGGCGGTGGCGGCGCGGCGGTTGAGGTCAGCGGTGGGCTCGTGGAGCGGCCGGGGTGGAGTGCCGCGGAGGTCCGGCTGCCCGGGGCAGCGGCGCGGCGCGTGCGGGCGGATGAGTGGCAGGCGTCGTGGCGGGGGCAGTGGCGCGGCGGTAGCGGGTGCGCAGGGCGTTCAGGTCGGCCAGGGCTCGGCGGCTGCCGGTGATGAGCTGGTGAGGGGTATTGGTGAGGTCGTCGGTGTAGGCAGTGATCCGTGTCGCTACCGTCTGGGCGCGGGCGAGGAGAGCGCGCCTCAGGATCTGTTCGCCCCAGTGCTCGGGAGAGCCTGCGGGGGTGGAGACCAGGGCCATCAGATCCTTCGGCGTGGCGGCCTCGGTGATCAGTCCACGGTGCTGCGCTTCGCCGAGAACGGTGACCGGGTCGACCACGTCACCGCGGTGCACCAGGGCGGTGATGGACTGCCAGATTCCGGCGTGCAACGGCAGAACGAAGTCGTCCGCCGTCAGCCAACGGATCTGTTGTACGTCCTGAGGGCTGGCGGTGGCCGAGGCCAACAGCAGCCGCTCCTCGGCGAGTTCCTCCGCACCGGCCTGTCGTTCGGCCGGGGCGGGGAGCGCGGTATGGGGCAGGGAGCCGGGGTGCGGGCTGAACTCGACGGCGAGCTGGTGTTCGCCACGGACGGGCTGGAGATCATCCCGCTCTACGAGGAGCCACGCGTCCTGATGGTCCCGCTCGGCCACCGACTGGCGGGGAGGAAGTCGGTCACCCTCGACGACATCGCCGACGAGACGCTTCCCCGGTTCGCGGGCATCGACGGCGGCGGGGCCAACCCGCCGGGCCACACCCGGCTGGGCGCGCTCGTGGAGACGCTGGAGGACAAGCTGGAACTGGTCGCGAGCGATGAAGTGGTGTCGCTGGCTCCGGCCGGGTTCACGACCAACCTGAGGCAGGACATCGTGAGCGTTCCTGTCTCTGACGCACTGCCGGTGCAGGTCGTGTTGGCCGCGAGGTCCGGCGAACGCCACCCGCTGCTCGCCGCGTTCCGCTCGGCGGCGGCAACGCATCTGCTTCCCCCTTCCTGAACGTGCCAGGCCGGGTAGGACCGGCTGCAAGGTGCTGAGGCCCCCGCTCTTCGGCAACAGCCTGCTCCATGAGCCGCCGTACCTCATGTGTGATGAACTGTGGCCCGGTTCCGAGACGTTGATCTTGTCTCGAACGAGAGGGCGGGAGGGGCCGTGGGCCTTGGTGGGGGGACGGGGCGGCGACTGACCTCCGTGGTGCTCGTCATGGCGGTGGCGGTGGCGGCCGGGTGTACGGGGCAGGGCGAAGGTGCGGGCGGCGGAAACGACAAGGACCTGCTGCGCGACCACGACTGGTCGCAGATGGCGGGCATCACCGCGCGGAACGATGTCCTGCGGGTCAGCGCGTTGGATCGCCGCATCGTGGAGCAGGACTCCTCCGGCGGCCGGCCCAACCCCCCGCTGAACCTGGCCGGCCCGCATCTCAGGTCCGATGGCGACTTCACCGTCACCGCACGCATGTCCGGTGTCGGTGACGATGCCGGCGGCTCATGGCTGCGGCTGTACGGCCGGGTACCGGTCATCTACGACGAGTGGCGGCAGGAACGGCCCTCACTCCGCGCCGGCGTGACCGCCGACGGACAAGTACGGGTACAGATATGGGACGGCGAGGACGATGAGCCGGCCACCTCCGAGGAGTTCGACTGCGGCTGCTCCGGGACGGTGACGCTCGCCGTGTCGAGCATCGGTGACACCTTCCGTGTCGCAGCGGACGGGCGCCGGCTGGGAACCGTGCGGGACCCGGGGGTGTTCGCCGAGGGCACTGTCTGGTTCGGTCTGGAGGCGGACGCGGGCGAAGACGAGCACCGCGAGGGATGGCGTCTGACACAGCTGAGCGCGCGGGCGGAGAGCGGTGATTCGCTCAGCGTGGTCAAGGCGCCGAAGCTCCGCCAGGAGCAGTCCGACGACTCGTTGCGCGCGCGGGCCGCGGACGTGGGGCGGCCGTTCGACGTCGGCACCGCCCTGGCCGAGAACCCACTGCTCACCGACTCACGCTACCGGGCCCTCGCGGGGAGCCAGTTCTCCATGCTCACTCCGGAGAACGCCTTCAAGCCCCAGTTCCTCCACCCGCGCCAGGGCGTCTACGACTTCCGCGACGCGGACCTGCTCGTACGCTTCGCCCGCGCGAACGACATGAAGGTGCACGCGCACACCCTCGTCTGGCACGAAGCCCTGCCCCGGTGGATGCGGGAGAACGACGACCCCGACGAGGTGCGCCGGACCATGCTCCGGCACATCGCCATGGTCGCCGGGCACTTCAAGGGACAGGTCGCGGAATGGGATGTGGTCAACGAGCCCATGTCCGACGACGGAACGAGCTACACCAACGGGGATCTCGGTCTGCGCTCCGAGCAGAGCCCGTGGTTCCAGGCCATGGGCGAGGAGTACATCGACGAGGCGTTCAGGGCCGCCCACCGGGCCGATCCGAAGGCACGGCTGTTCCTCAACGAGTACGGCGTCGAGGAGGAGGGCGAGCGGTGGGACGCCCTTTACGATCTGGTCGAGCGGCTCAAGGAACGCGGCGTACCGATCGACGGCGTGGGTTTCCAGAACCACGAGTACGAACCCGGCGACCGCACCGACCCGGAGACCTTCCGCGACCATGTGCGGGATCTGGGGGAACTCGGTGTCCAGGCACGGGTGTCGGAGATGGACGTCCCCATAGGTGAGGACGAGGAGGACGGGCGGCAGACCCAGGCTGACGAGATGGCGGGCAAGCTGCGAGTCTGCCTGGAGGAGCCGAACTGCACATCGTTCTCCACCTGGGGATTCACCGACCGTTACGGTTCCACCGCCGACACCCAGACCTATCCTCCCCGCACGGCCGATTCCCTGCCGTGGGACGCGGCCCTGCGGTCGAAGCCGGCGTACGAGCGCCTGCTCGAGACCTTTGACGAGGTGTGAGTGGGCGTGTTGGTGACAGCGGGGGAAATGGCGGCGAGCTGAGGCCACGGGGCCAGGACACGTGTGTTCGACGGGGTTGCCCACCGCCGCTCTTGACCTGGAGCGCGCTCCAGATTCGAGTATGGGCGGCATGAACATCACCGACCCTCAGATCGTCCTCGGGACGATGGACTTCGGCACCCGTATCGCTTCCGACGATGCCTTCGCGGTCCTCGACGCCTTCGTCGCCGGAGGCGGTGTCTGGCTCGACACCGCGAACTGCTACTCGTTCTGGAGCGACCCCAGTGGCGTGGGCGGCGCCAGCGAGCGCGTCATCGGCGCGTGGCTCAGGGCCCGCCCCGGCGCGCGCGACGCGGTACGGATCGCGACGAAGGTCCGGCAGAACCCGCTCGTCCCGCATGCCTGGCCGGAGAGCGCCGAGGGGCTGTCCGGCCGTGCGGTCCGCGACGGCGTGGAGGCGAGCCTGGAGCGTCTCGGCGTCGATCATGTCGATCTGCTCTGGGCGCACGCGGAGGACCGCGCGGTGGCTCTGGAGGAGACGGTCGGCGCGTTCGGCGAGTTGGTCGCGAAGGGAGTGGCCCTGCGGGTCGGAGCCGCCAACCATGCCGCCTGGCGCGTCGAGCGGGCCCGGTCGTTCGCGCGGGAGCAGGGTGTGGAGCCGTGGACGGCCCTGCAACTGCGCCACTCGCTCGTCCAGCCGCGCCCGTTCACCCCCGTCCCCGAGGCCGGCCACCGCATGCTCACCGCCGAGGATCTGGACCTCGCGCGGGCGGAGGGGCTCGCCGTATGGTCGTACAGCTCGTTGATGTGGGGTTCTTACGTACGCGCGGACAAACCCTTTCCGCAGGCCTATGACCACCCCGGGAACACCCGGGTGCTCGCGGCTCTCGACGACGTCGCGGGCGAACTCTCCACCACTCGCAACCAGGTCGTCCTCGCATGGCTGATGCGCCAGGGGGTCGATCCCATCGTCGGCGCGAGCCGGGCGGAGCAGATCGAGGAGGCACTCTCCGCTCGCGGTGTGCGGCTCGACGACGAGCACTTGGCGCGCTTCGCCGAAGCGCGGTAGCGGCGTTCACAGAGGAAACCCCATGACGACACTCACTCCGGCGGCGACGGCCGACCGCACCGGCGTCTCCATCGACACGCTGCGCTACTACGAGCGCGAAGGGCTCATCGGCCCGATCGGACGCTCGGCCGGAGGGCGCAGGGAGTACACCGAGGACGACGTCTTCTGGATCGGCATGCTCACGTGCTTCCGCGAGGCCGGCCTCGGTATAGCGGCCCTGCGGGACTTCGTCGCCATCCTGCGCGCCGAGCATTCTCCGCAGGACCGGGTCGCCTTCCTCCGCGAGCGGCGCGCCGCCTTGGAGGAGCGGGTGGTGGCGCTGCGTCAGGCCATGACGGTCCTCGACGAGAAGATCGCCTACTACAGCTGAGCGCGGGGAGCCCACGGACACAGTCGCGCTGATCGGCCGGCCGCGTTGTTCCCCGGCTCAAGGCGTGTCCGGCGGCAGCGAGTTCCACGGAGTCCGGCTCTTCAGCGCCCGGACCATGGTCCACGCCGCCACCGCCGAGCTGTACGACCCGGCCCAGCGCGCCGCGGGGCTCGGGGGACGTGGCGAGGGCCGCTTCGGCCCGGTCGTGGGACCCAGTCCTCCTTCGCTGCCGGTCATGACGAACGGCCTGCCCGGGCCGGGTGGTTCGGGCAGGCCGTGACGTGGGGTGGGTGTCAGCTCGGACGTCCGTCGATGCCTCCGGTGGGGGAGATCTCGGCGATGCGGGCGAGGTCCTCGGCGGTGAGGGTGATGGCGGTCGCCGCGGTGTTCCGGGTGACTCGGTCGGGGTTGCGGGAGCCGGGGATGGGGACGATGTAGTCCTTCTGCGCGAGCAGCCAGGCCAGCGCGAGCTGGGGGAGGGTGGCGCCCTTGTCGGCGGCGAACCGGGTCAGCTCGTTCGCGATGGCGAGGTTGGCGTCGAAGTTCTCCGGGTTCCACCAGGGGATGCGCCGGCGGAAGTCGTCGGCGGTGTAGTGCTCGCGGGACTGGACGGCGCCGCTGAGGAAGCCGCGGGCGAGCGGCGAGTAGGCGACGAAGCCGATGCCGAGTTCCTCCAGAACGGGCTGGAGCCGCTCCGTGCCGCGGGCGAAGAGCGAGTACTCGCTCTGCAGGGCGGAGATCGGATGGACGGCGTGGGCGCGGCGGAGGGTGTCCTCGTCGGCGTTGGACAGACCCAGGTACTTGACCTTGCCCGCGTCGACGTACTCCTTCATGACGCCGACGACGTCCTCGATGGGCACGCTCGGGTCGGGGAAGTGCTGGTAGAGCAGGTCGATGGAGTCGACATTGAGATTGCGCAGGCTGTTGTCGACCACCTCGCGGACGTGTTCGGGGCGGGAGTCCTGGCCGAAGCCGCGGGTGAGCCCGAACTTCGTCGCGATCGTCACCTGCTCGCGGATGGGTGCCAGGGCGGTGCCCAGGAGCTTCTCGCCCGCGCCCCAGCCGTACATCTCCGCCGTGTCGAAGTGGGTGACGCCGAGTTCGTGCGCGCGGCGGATCGCGGTGATCGACTCCGTGTCGTCGAAGGGCCCGTACCCGGTGGCGGTGCCCATCGCGCCGTAGCCGATCGCGGACACGGCCAGGCCCTGGCCGCCCAGTTTCCTCATCTGCATGACATGCCCCTCTGGCCAAACCGAACTGTTTGGTTTGACCGTACGCCCGGTAGGCGCCCAAGGCAAACCAAACGGTTCGGTCCGCTAGATTGGGGTCCATGAGCACCCTGCCCGCAGCCGACTCCGCCCGCGACCGTGTCATCACCGCGGCCACCGCCGAGTTCGCTCGGCACGGGATCGCCGGCGCCCGCATTGAGCGCATCGCCAAAGAGGCCAGGACCAGCAAAGAACGCCTCTACGCCTACTTCCGCAGCAAGGAAGACCTGTACGCCACCGTCGTCGCCCACGAGATGACACTGGTCGCGGAAGCCACCCGGATGGACCCCACCGACCTGCCCGGCTACGCGGGCCGGGTCCACGACTACTTCGTTGCCCACCCCGAGCGCCTGCGCCTGATGAACTGGGGCCGCCTCGAACTCGCCACCGACACCCCCGCCGACGGCCCCGACGACCCCATCCGGGCCACCGTGGCCCGTAAGACCGCGCAACTGCGCGACGCACAGCGAGCCGGGCATCTCGACCCGGCTTGGGACCCCGCCGACATTCTCATGTTCGTCAACCAGCTCGCCATGGCTTGGGCCGGCCAGACCGACCTCCTGCCCACCGGCAGGGACGAACGTACGACCTTCCTTGCCGCACGCCGGGCGGCAATCGTGGCAGCCGTGCAGCGACTGTTCCCCGCAGCCCACTCCCAGCGACACGACCCGCCGCACAGCGCCTGAACCAGGACGCGCGGAAGCCCCAGGGGCTTGCCGCTGTTCACCCTCTGCGCGCAGCTCTACGGGCGCCTTGGGCCGCTACCGCCTCACGCCACCGTGAAGCGGTGGTTACGGTGCAACCATGTCTGTCACCACGACGAGGCTGCGCACCCCGGAGGATCTTGCGCTCTTGATCCGGGCGGCTGCCGCGGAGTCCGGTCTGAGCGTGAACGCGTACGTGCTGCGCGCCGCGCCGCCACCCTTGGTGGTGCGCGCGGCCGGCGCAGACGGGCGGATGACCGCGGGTGTCCGAACGTCCGGCTGCTGTCCGGTTCTTGGCGGTGCCGGGTCTCACGGGACGTGGCCGCGATGCATAGTGGAACTGTCGGCTCGTGGTGCGTATGGGTCGACCGGAAGGTGTGGGGGCTCCGGCGTGCCCGATGAGCATGGGGGCTTTTTTGGGGCGCCTCCGTGCATTTCGCGAGGCGTGGTAGTCAATAGTTCGAGCGGAGGACTGTGTTACGTATTCACTTCACCGCTGGCGATCTGGCGCTGACTCATGTGGCAGCAGGTCCTGATCCTTGCTGGGAAACCATTCTTGGCCTGCAGCAGTTATTGTGCGCGAGGCCGGGGCGGGCTTTACAGGATTGGCGTCTGAGGGCGCGGGAAACGGTTGCGCGCAAGAATTTGGAGAACCAGATTCTCTATTTGAGAGAACTCGTTCCTCAAAAAGGATATGTTCCGGATTTTCTGACCCCGGCCGAGGCGACCGACGGAATGCAGGCGGCGATGTCCGCGATCAGAGGCACCCCAGCCGGTCGGATCCGGAAGGAATTGCAGGCATTGGCGTCCCGTCGGCAGCGTCGAGTGCCGGTGCTGTTACGGCAGTTGTCCGACGCGGACCGCGGCAGCCGTCAGCTGACCGACCTGCTGCAAGCCCTCAGATGCGTGCATGCGGAAATCATCGCTCCTGACTGGACGCGGTTGGAAGAGCACGTGGAAGCAGACCGGGCTCTGCGCGCGCGAGCGCTGCGAGACGGTGGTACCTCCTGCCTCCTCGAATCGCTGGGTCCTGCGGTGCGATGGGACCCGCCGGTGCTGCGTGTGGACTACCCCGTTGAACGGGATCTGCATCTGTCGGGCCGCGGACTTCATCTCATACCGTCCCGCTTCTGTTCCCGTGTGCCGGTCGCCCTGGCGGATCCGCGGCTGCGCCCGGTCCTCGTCTACCCCGTCAATCCCACCGTGAACGAACCTGGTCCCCGGCGGGCTGGGGGGCTGGACGGGCTGCTGGGGCGTACTCGCGCCGAAGTCCTCCGAGCGCTGCATGGTGGGGCCACCACCGGTGAACTCGCCCTGCGGCTGCGGATCTCCGCTTCTGCGGCCAGCCAGCACGTCCACCTGCTGTCCCGTGCGGGCCTGGTCCACAGCCAGCGCACCGGGGCGTCGATTCTGCACACCCTGACCCCTCTCGGGGCTGCTCTTCTGCTGGGCCGTGTGCCCGTCGTCCCGTCTGACCAGCGGATTTCAGGCACGCCTTAAAGGCCTCGCGCTGCAGTCGGAAGCTACGCCATGGTGAGGACGTGATCGACGTACGGACTGACCTACGTACGGACCGGTCACCGTCGGACCGGTCACCTTACGGCCTGGCGCCAGAAGACGGCCACGATCGGAAACAGGGGGAACGAATATGCGCAAGAAGGCTGCGGCAGCCGTCGCAACCGCTGCCGCGATGCTCGGCGTCGTCGCTTCAGCCACCACCGCATCCGCCGAAGCCAATCCGCCCGGATGCCCCAAGGGGTATTTCTGTGCCTACAGCGGACCGGACCAGACCGGTTCGCTGGTGCTGAAGACGGCAGGCAACTGGAGCGGCCAGGTGGGCTTTCGGTCCATCTTCAACAATGGCTACGCGTACCCGGGGGCCGACCACGTCGACATGACGTATTGGTACGAAGGGGACGGAACCGTCACCAGCTGTATCCACTACAACCCCGGGCCCGGACTGTACAAGTGGACGGCTCCCTACACGGAAGTCCTCTACAGCGTCCGCTGGCGAGGCGAGTGCTGACCCGGACGTCCACCGACGACCGATGCCCCCGGACGTCCCGCCCGAGGGCCCTTCGCTCGTTTGCATGCCTCGCGGTCGCATAGCGAGGGCATGCCGCCGTGACGGTCCACGACGAGACGGGTGATGGTGTTGACCGGCCGGGAACAGTGGCATGGCGCGGCTCCCGCGCTTGCTGGGGTGGTCGCGGTTCGCGCGTGACGGTGCACCTCGCGGGCCAGGGCCAGGTCCGGTGCGGGCCGCCCTCGTCGGCGTGGAACTGGCAGGTGGACCGTCACGTCACGGAAGGCGGGCGCGCTGCCGGCTCGTTCGGCCGGGCGGAAGAGGACCGGTGGCCGACAGCTGCCATCGGATGCGATGTGGATCTCTGTCGTCGGCCCGCCGCGGGAACGCCCGTTGGCCCTGCCGTGGGGCCTGTCGGCCGGGGCCTCTGTCGAGGGTCTCGGCCGTGTGCCGGTAGGCGCGCACCCGGGTGAACTCAACCGTGGCGGACCGGTGAGGTCTGCTGCGGTGGCGTCCCGCGATGGGCGCGGTGAAGCGCCGGTCCTGTACGCCGGCGATGGCCCACACGCGCAGCCGGTCCGGTCTGGAAGGGCCAGCTGAGCCAGTCGGCGACGAGCGTTTCGGGGCACAGGCGCGGCTTCGCGTCCGGAGCGGTCTGTGCGGCGGGCTGTGAGAGCGACGGCGCGTCCGCCGTACCGCAGACAGGCGCGAGTGAGTGTCGGGCGCGCGTTGTCGGCCGGAACGGTTCCGCAGGCAGCCGCGAGGCGGTGCTGGGGACGCACGGCATCGACCGTTCCGTCCGTATCCCGCAGCGCCCAGGCGAGTCGGAGGCGTTCTGATTCACCTGTGCTCGAGCGGTGGTTGCCGTGCGCTGACTGAGCCAAGGCTGCTGATGATCCATCAGATACCAGTGCTGGACAGCGCTGTGAATGCGGCCTTTGGGGCGATGGCATGAGCTCGGTGTGCCTGAGGCGCACGGTGTCGCCCGCGCCGGCCGTGACCTCAAAAACAAGGAGAGTCAGTTGAGAGCACGCGCGTTACGGACAACTGCGCTGGGGGCGTTGTCCGCGGCTTTGCTATGGGTGGGAGTGCTTCCCGCACAGGCCGCCTCGGGCGCGACGAACGCGGCCGGCGGGGACGGTGTGACGTACAAGGTCATCCCGTACGTGATCTCGGACCCTGATCTGGTGGCCCACCCGGACAAGGTGATCCAGGAACTCAACCGCAGTGGCGGATCTCTCGACGCCCTGGGTGTTGCTCCGGCCACCAAGGACGGCCCGTCCGACATCACGAAGTCCGCTGCCGGACAGGGAGTCGACGCCCAGGCGGAGCCGGAGTCCTACGTGGTGGACTCCTCCCGGTTCCCGGCGGGCCGGATACCGGACGACATCTACGACTACCCGACCTCGGACCAGTGCGAGGACCAGTACGATCTCGCCTCTCGCGACCAGGGATGGATCAAGAACCGGTACTCCTACTGCCAGATCCATCTGCTGGTCATGCCGGCCGTGCGATGCGGCATATTTCCGCCCCGATGCACGACCACCGGTGTCTTCGTGTCCCGCAACCGGCTGATGGGCTTCGGCAAGGTCGGCGGCGCGGAGAACGCCAGTACCTCGCGGTGGGCGGATTTCCGCCTGCAAGTGGGTGTCATCAGTGCCACAGGACCCTTCGCCGAGTCCGGTGCGGATCTCACCGCGGAGATCGAGTGCGAGGGCAACTACCTGGACGACGACTATCCCCAGACCGACGAGAACGCCTGCTTCGCCGGACTCAACGACGAGGTCGAGAAGTCGATCGGTGAGTGGCGCCGTGACGGTTCCGCACACCTGGACCTGTTGTCGCAGGCATCCAGCCCGGACGCCTCCATGGGCGAGCAGATCGGCACCGGCGTCTTCCACATCGAGTACGACTTCGACCTGCCCTGGTACTTCCAGTTCATCGACACCGAGAGCCCCGAGGGTGGCATGCGGTTCGACTCGGCCTGGTACCTGCAGTCCCACAAGCTCGGATCTGTGTTCGATCGGGCAGTGCCGGGCATGTCCTACACGAAGTCGGACGCGTCGGTCGGCGGCGTCGCCACGCACCTTGAGGAGGCCCGCGCCAACCCGGAGGCCACCCTGCCGACCCAGACGGACAAGCACCTGGCAGGTGGTTCACCAAACGATCCGATCCACCGTCTCGCCCAGGCCAAGGGGGACACACAGAGTTTCCGGTACGGCGAGAACCGGCGCATCGTCAGCAACTTCTGCGCGACCAAGGCGATGCAGGACATCAAGGCAGGCCTGCCGGCCGACCAGAGTCCTTACGACTGCGACGAGTACCCCATGGCCTCGACGTACGAGGGCGCGGGACGGTACCTGTTCCCTGACGAGCCCTACGGTGGTGCCCAGTACGAACGCCACTACTCCGCACGATGGGTGAACAGCGAGGTCAACCAGGAAGCCGGACGACGACTCGGCCGCTGGTACGACGTAGACCGGCTGCTCGACCAGGACGCGTTCTACATTCCCGTCCGCTGACCGCCGGTCAGGACGCTGCGGGGCTCTGCTCGTCGGCGGGGCCCCGCACCGGCCGTCCTCAACTTCTGTCGGGCCAGAACTGAATCAGAGCCCAGGCACCCGGCTGTGCGAACCCGCCGTCCGGACCGGGGGTGTTCTCCCGCCAGCCCACGCGGGCGCGCCATCTGCCGGCCCGCGGAAGGCGAAACACGTCGGGCTGGCCCCCGGCCGCGATCTCATCCACGAGGAACCGGCCCGAGGGGAGATCCAGCGACAGCTCCTCGCTCGACGGCCAGTCGCTCGACTCCGCCGGTGCGGGACCGTCCCAGGTCTCCAACCGCAGTCGAGCGTTCGAAATATCCAACTCCGACCCGATGTAGAGCATCGTGGCGTTGGCGCTGACGAAACTGCCCACCGAACGCGGCGAAGCTGGCCGTTCCCCGTTCTGACCCTCCTCGTCGACCAGGCCGAACAGCCGGTGGTCCACCACCACATCCAGTTCCCGACATGACACAAGTTCAGGCATGCAGCGCCCTCTGAGACCGGCGTATCACGAACAGGTCCCCGGCAGGCTATGCCCTTGAGTCGCAGTGCGGTGTGAAGGACGGCCCCAAGCCCCTGCGCGTCCGCGTGTGGACCTGCCAGGCGTGCGGGGCCGTCCTGGACCGGGACATCAACGCGGCGGTCAACGTCGCCAAGGCCGCCGGGCTGGCGGTGCCAGCCTGTGGAGCGCAGGTAAGACCGGGACTCGTCCCGGCACCGCGCGGCGAAGCAGGAACCCACTCGACACCGCAGCCTGCAACGGCGCGGTAGGCAGGAATCGCCGTCCATCAGGGCGGCGAGGATGTCAACCGTCTGTGCCATCCACCCGCGTGCCTGAGCCTGCGGCAAGCTGGAGGGCTCCGCCAGCACGTTGATGATCTGCTCAGACGAGAGAGTCCCTCCAGCCCGCCGACAAAGTCTGCGGTGAGGCGTGCTCGCTCGCGCGGGAGCGCGATGCCGGTGCGGCGGACAGCTTGCCAGGGCCGTGAACGTGGTCAGTCACGGACGGATGAACGGGCCCTCGCAGGCGGACAAGGCGGGGCTGGCGTTTAATCGGATGTGCTTGCGGCGCGGGGTTGTTAGGTTCGTTGTGTGCCGAAGCTGAATCAGATCATCGCAGTCGAAAAGGGCGTCAAGTCCAAGGCCCTCCAGGAGCTCACCCAGGCTCACCAGGATGTGCAGAAGCCTGCCCTGCTGGCCGGCATCTCCCGGACCTACCAGCCCAAGGACGAGGAGGGCGAGCAGTTGCCGCCCGAGTCCACTCGGGTGCAGATCAAGGCCGAGGACGCTCTGCGGGCGACTGCCGGGACACTGACGCGGCTCTTCGACGTGACCGCGACGAAGGACTGGGCGAACCGGTCCGCGGTCGCGGACGTGGTGGTCGACGGTACGGTGCTGTTGCCCCAGGTGCCCGTCCCCTACCTGTTGTTCCTGGAGAAGCAGCTCACCGATCTGCACACCTTCGTGCGCAAGCTGCCGGTGCTCGACGCCTCCGAGTCGTGGAACCTGGACCCTTCGACGGACTCGTGGAAGACGGACCCGGTGCGGACCATCCGCACGAAGAAGGTTCCGCGCAACCATGTGAAGGCAGAGGCCACGGAGAAGCACCCGGCGCAGGTCGAGGTGTACTACGAGGACGTCCCGGTCGGTTACTGGACCACGGTGAAGTTCTCCGGCGCGCTGCCCGCCCGGCGGGTCAATGAGCTCCTCGACCGCGTTGAGAAGCTCCAGCAGTCCGTCAAGTTCGCCCGCGAGGAGGCGAACAGCACCGAGGTCACCGACCAGCGGGTCGGCGACGCGGTATTCGGCTACCTGTTCCGGTAGCCTCCACACACGCCCTCCGTCGCGAGCGGAGGGTGCGCGATGAGCGCAAGCTGAAACTGATGTTGAAGCTGATAAGGGGTGTCAGTTGGGGGTTCGAATCCCTCTCCCCGCACCACGTGCGGGGGTGGCCCAAGCCTGGCAGAGGCGGCCCCGTGAAACTCAGATTCTCGCTCCAGTCTCAGTATTCGCCGCCGAACACCGGATCGACCGAGCGTGGGCGAACATCGACGGATAGGGGTTCAAGTCCCCTCGGCGCCTCTCTCGTGGCGCTGTAGTTCAAAGGCAGAACACGTCGATCTCAATATGACCCGCGGTTCTTAAACGCCGCCGGTGTGCGCAAATGGGTGGCAAGCTGGAGCCCGGGAGCTGGACATGCTCCCGGGCTCCGTCACGTTCCGGCCCTCAGTTCGTGCTGCCACCGGGCAAGTTCACCGGGTTGAGTGGTCAGGCCGCGTAGGTCGGGGCAAACCGCGGCTCCATTCTGTTCCGGTCCACCCACCTGCGGATACCTCGCTCAACGCGCACAGGAGCCTCGCGTGTTGCGGGTGTCGACGCCGTCAGGTGTCCCTGGACATCCAGGCGGAGCACGTGCCTGCCGTGATCAACTTGGTTGACCAGGGACCGAGGCATGCGCGGAAGCGAATGGTGGTGTTGCTGTCGGGAAAGTCCTTGTTCTTCCAGCGGGTGGTGTACGCGCCGTCCGCGTTGAAGGTGGAGCCATAGCGGACGACGCTGTTGGAGGAGTTGCGGATTTCCCAGTCCATGACTGCGGAGTAGCCATCCGATTTCCGGTCCTCGATCTCGAGCCAGTCACCTGAGGCTGTGTAACAGACGATGGCATCCCAACCGACGCTGGCGGACTCTCCGCTTTCGGCGCATTCCGGGCTGGTGGGGCCGTCGACGGCAGTGGCACGTTCGGTTTCGGCTGAGACGGCGGATGCCTGGGTGATGGTAAGGAGGATGGCCGCGGAGAGGGTGCCTGCGATGGCGCCTATCCGCTTGTGGGAGCGTCCTTTGATGACGGAGTTCCTTCTGTGAGCCGTACCTGACAAGGCCTTGACGTGATCATGAGGCTAACAGGGGGATACCCGTATGTCTCTCGTCAAGACGGTCGGGTGGCAGAGTGGCTGGAATGAGCGACGACATGCCTGCCCGGGGGTCGGCGGGTTGAGTGCATGCGGCCGTGCGACCTTTACGGCCATCTGCTCGTGATGGACTCAGTCGACGAGCTGGAATGCCCGACTCGAAGTGCGCCATTCCTACCGTCGCCGAGGTGCGCAGCGCCGTGATCTACGAGAAGTCGCACTCGTCGGTGAAGCGCGAGTACGCCTGGAAGCGCACGGACGACCGGCTCGATTTCCCCTCGTCGGTCGAGCCGCCCCCGTCGCGCGCGGAGTCTCTCCTCGGATGCGCCTCCGCGTCGAGGCGGGCGCTGGGCCGGTCGCGGATCACTCAAGCGGATCACGTGAGGGGGGCTGCCGCTGGCGGGTCCGGTGGGGGCGGCATGATGGAGGTAATCCCCAACTGGCCTGCCCAGCCGGGGAGATGACGGTCTCTTCGGTCGGTGAGGATGCGCGCATGGCTTCGTTCCGGATACGGCGGGCCCTGCCGGTCCTGTTCACCCTGGTGTCCTTCGGCGTGGTGCCGGGCGCCGGGGTCGCCGTCGCGGACGCGTCCCCCGGGGCGGTGAGGCTGCCGGTGGTTCCGGGACGTCTCGCGGACGGGGCCGCCTGTACGGCGGGTTCCTCCGAGGTCGTGACCGCCGCCCCCTGGGAGCAGCGGAGTCTGCAGCTCACCCGGGTCCGGTCGGCCGGGACCGGGGCCGGGGTGACCGTCGCCGTCGTCGACACGGGGGTCTCGGCGGCGGCGCCCGCGCTCGCCGGGCGGGTCACCGTGTCCGGTGGCGCCGGTGCGGACTGCGTGGGGCACGGCACCTTCGTCGCCGGGCTGGTGGCCGCCGCTCCCGTCGCCGGGGTGAGTTTCGCCGGGGTGGCGCCGGGGGCGCGGATACTCGCCGTACGCGGTACCGACGGGCGGGGCGCGGCCACGGCCGCCACGGTCGCCCGGGGCATCCGGGCGGCGGTGGACGGCGGTGCCGGGGTCGTCGTCGTGTCGCCCGCCCTGACGGAGGACTCGGCGGCGCTGCGTGGGGCCGTCGGGTACGCCGCCCGGCACGACACGCTGATCGTCGCCGCCGCCGTCCCCGACGGGTTCGGCGGCTCCACCGGTACGGCGCCGCCCGCCCGGGACTACTGGCCCGCCGCCTTTGACGGGGTGCTCTCGGTGCTGGACGTCGACGTGGACGGCGTACGGCCCGCGGGCGCCTTTGCGCCGTTGCGCGCCGACCTGGCCGCTCCCGGGCAGGGTGTGCTCGGGATCGGACCCCGGGGACGCGGGCATCTCATCGGGTCCGGGGCGTCCCTGGCCGCCGGGTACGCCGCCGGGGCGGCGGCGCTGATCCGGGCCGCCCGGCCCGAACTGACCGCCGCGCAGACGGCGGACCGGCTCATCGCCACCGCCTACCCGGCGGACGTCCCGCGCCTGGACCCGTACGCCGCGCTGACCACCGTGCGGGCCGCCTCGCCCGCACCGGTCCCGGCGGCCGAGGCCCCCGCCCCGGTGCGGCCGGCGCACGACGGGGGTGCCGTACGTGCCACCCACCGGGCGCTGCTGCTGGCGGGGGCGGGTGCGGGGGTGCTGCTGCTGGTCGTCTGGGCTGCCGTGGTGGTGCCCCGGGGACGGGCTCGCGGGTGGCGGCCCGGCGGACCGGTGGCCGCCGCCGCGGACCCCGGTGGCCCCGGCGCCGGGGAGGGGCGTACGACCGGACACTGAGCGCGGAGCGTCAGGCACCCGGTCCTCCGCTCACCCCGCCGGGCAGGGGCGTACGGCCGGACGCTGAGCTCAGGAGCGCCGGGCGGCGATCCTGAGCTCACCCCTCCGGCGCCGGCTCCGCCCGCGGTCCCGGGTCCGGGTCAGGGGCCAGGGCCGTCTGGACGAGCAGCCCCTTGCGGCGGGTCACGTACAGTCCGCGGCCCGGCGGCAGGACGCGTGGCCGCAGGCCGAACATATGGCCCTCGGTGGCCGGTACGGAGAGCAGCAGGGCCGGGGTGTTGACCTCGTCCAGGCGGCGCAGCAACTGGTCGTTGAGGCCGCGGCCCGCGCCGGTCGCGGAGCGGGCGACGATCACGTGCAGGCCGACCTCGTGGCCGAGGGCCAGGTGGTCCAGGATCGTGGCGAAGGGGTGGTTGGTGATGCCGCCGCCGACCATGTCGTAGTCGTCGACGAGGACGAACAGGCGGGGGCCGCGCCACCAGTCGGCCTGTCGCATGCGGGCCGGGGTGATGTCCTCGTCGGGCAGCCGGGTGGCGGTGGCGCGGGCCGAGCCGGCCAGGAGTTCGCGCAGGGCGTCGGTGGTGACCGCGTTGCCGAGCCGGTACTCCTGGGGCACCGACTCCGCGAGTTCGCGGCGCTGGTCCACCAGGAGGACGCGGGCCTCGGTGGGGCTGTAGCGGGCGGTGATCGCGGCGGCGACGTGGCGCAGCAGGTTGGTCTTGCCGCTCTCGGTGTCGCCGACGCATATCAGGTGCGGGGTGCGGGCGAAGTCGTGCCAGAGCGGGGAGAGGGTCTCCTCGTCGAGGCCGAGGGGCAGGCGCAGGCTGCGGCCCTCGCCGGTCGCGGGCTCCGGGAGGTCGGCGGCGGGAAGGCGGTGGGGGAGGGTGCGGACGGGCGGGGCGGCGGGGCCGGTCCACGCGGCGGCCACCCGGGACACCAGGTCGGCGACGCCGTCGGCGAGGTCGTCGGCGCGTTCGTGGCCGTCGATGCGGGGCAGCGCGGTCAGCAGATGGAGCTTGCCCTCCTTGGCCAGTCCGCGGCCGGGGACGCGGGGCACGGTGGCCGCCTTGCGGATGTCGATCGCCGAGTCCATGGTGTCGCCGAGGCGCAGTTCGATCCGGGTGCCCATCTGGTCTCTGACCTGTGCGGACAGCTCCACCCAGCGGGAGGTGGAGACGATCAGGTGGACGCCGAAGTTGAGGCCCCGGGCGGCGATCCGGTGGAAGGCGGGCACCAGGGTGTCGAAGTCCTGGCGGACCGTGCTCCAGCCGTCCACGACGAGGAAGACGTCGCCGTACGGCTCGTCGGCGAAGTCGCCGTCGGCGCGGCGCCGCCGGTAGGTGGCCATCGAGTCGACCGAGTGGTCGAGGAAGAACCGTTCCCGGTGGTCCAGGAGGGCGGTGATCTCGGACAGGGTGCGGTTGATCCGCTCGCCGTCCAGCCGGTTGGCGACCCCGCCGACATGGGGCAGTCCGGTCAGGCCGCTCAGCGAGCCGCCGCCCAGGTCGAGGCAGTAGAACTGGACCTCGCGGGGGGTGTGGGTGAGGGCGAGCGCGGCGATCAGGGTGCGCAGCGCGGTGGACTTGCCGCTCTGCGAACCGCCGGCCACCGCCAGGTGACCGCCCGCGCCGGAGAGGTCGACGACCAGCGGGTCGCGGCGCTGGTCGAACGGTTTGTCGACCAGACCGACGGGGACCCTGAGCCGTGCGGCGTCCGTCCGGCCCTCCGCGGTCAGCCCGCGTGCGGGGTCGACGGCGAGGCCGGGCAGCAGGGCGTCGAGGGTCGGTGGGGCGTCCAGGGGCGGCAGCCACACCCGCAGTGCCGCCGGGCCCGCCCCGCGCAGCCGTTCCACGGCCACCGAGAGCAGGCTGGCCTCCTCGCCGGTGCCCGCCGTCTCCGGCTCGGGTTCCGGGTCGGGCGTGGTGGCCGGGGTGCGGGGCAGGACGTACCCGGTGGTCCACGGCACGACCTGGCTGGCGACCCAGGCCCGCGCGACGGCGCTCCGGCGTTCCTGATAGGCGCCCGAGACATAGGCGGCGCGGAAGCGGGTCAGTTCGTCGACGCCGCTGCGCAGGAAGCCCGCGCCGGGCTGCGGCGGGAGCTGGTAGGCGTCCGTGACACCGAGCACGCCCCGGCTCTCCATGGCGGAGAACGTACGCAGCCCGATCCGATAGGAGAGGTGGCCCTCCAACTGGTGCATACGGCCCTCGTCGAGCCGCTGGGAGGCGAGCAGCAGGTGCACGCCCAGGGACCGGCCGAGCCGGCCGATCATCACGAAGAGCTCCATGAAGTCCCGGTGCGCGGCGAGCAGTTCGCTGAACTCGTCGACGACGACGAACAGGCTGGGCAGCGGGTCCAGCGGGGTGCCGGAGGCGCGGGCCCGCTCGTACTCCAGAGCGGAGGTGTAGTTCCCGGCCGCTCTCAGCAGCTCCTGGCGGCGCACCAGTTCGCCGTGCAGGGCGTCCTGCATCCGCTCCACCAGGGCGGTCTCGTCGGCGAGGTTGGTGATGACGGCGGAGGTGTGCGGGAGTTCGTCGAGGCCGAGGAAGGTGGCGCCGCCCTTGAAGTCGACGAGGACGAAGTTGAGGGTCTCCGAGGAGTTGGTCAGGGCCAGCGCGAGGACGAGGGTGCGCAGCAGTTCGCTCTTGCCGGAGCCGGTCGCGCCGATCAGCATGCCGTGCGGGCCCATGCCGCCCTGCGCGGACTCCTTGATGTCGATCTCGACCGGCAGCCCGTCCGCGCCGACCGCGACGGGCACCCGCAGCCGGGCCGTCCCCTCGGCGCGCGCCCACAGGGCCGGGGGTTCGTGGCGCCGCAGGTCGCGGATTCCCAGCAGGCTGGTCAACTCGACGTCGGCGGCCAGTGGTTCGGCCGCGTCGGCGGTCAGTCCCATCCGGTACGGGGCGAGCAACCGGGCCAGTGCCTCGGCGCCGCGCGGGCCGACCGCGTCCGGCCTGCCCAGGTGGGTGGACTGCTCCTTGCGGCTGCGGTCGGTGCGGACCAGCCGTACCGAGTCCGCGGCCACCTCCAGGCGGAGGGTGGTGCGGCCAGGCCGCCAGCGCAGGGACTCCGACAGGTCGATCACGACCGTGTTCCGGTAGCCCTGGCCGTCCAGCCGGTGCCCGGCGGGTATCCGCGCCCCGTCCACCACCAGCACGGTGAACGGTTCGCCCCGGCCCGGTGCGGCCTCGGGGTCGAACGCGGGGCGTTCGGCGAACTCGGCGCCCAGCAGGTCCTCCACGCCGGTGAACTCGGCGGACACCATCCGGGCGGCGCCCGCCCCGTCCTGCTCGTGCGGGTGCAGGCTGTGCGGCAGCCACTTCACCCACTCCCACTCGGCGCGGCGCCCGTCGCTCACGCACAGCGCGACGTACAGCTCCTCCGGGGCGTGGAACAGGGCCAGTTGGCACAGCGCGGCCCGCACCAGGTCCCGCGCGGCCCGTTCGTCGCCGCGCAGCAGCACCCGGCTCCAGGATCGCAGGTACAGGGCGATCGGCTGGTCCGGGACCGTGCTGTACGCCCGGACGAACCGGCGCAGCGCGTGCGCGGCGATCGGGTCGAGGTCCTCGACCGGCTTCGTGGACAGGGGTGTCAGCCGGGTGGCGAGCTGCTGGTCCCCGACGGCGACCCGCACCTCCGCGAAGTCCTGGTCCCGCGGGCGGCGTTCCCACAGACGCACCGAGTCGACCATGGAGCGGAGCGCCGAGGGCGCCGGGTGGCGCCAGGCGAGCGCCGCCTGCTGCTCGGCGACGGTGCGGTGCACCTTGCGCCGGGTCTGCGCCAAATAGCGCAGGTAGTCACGGCGTTCACCGCCGAGACGGCGTTTGCGCTCGCCGCCCTTGCGCATCACCTGCCCGACGATCATCGCCGCCGAGGCCAGCACCATCATGCCCAGGGCCACATAGGTGAGGGCGCCGCTGCTGCCCGGCCGCAGGAACATCAGCATCATCGACACCGACATCATCGCCATGGGCAGATACGTCCACACGGCGGAGTTGTCCGGGACCACCTCCGGCAGCACCGGCGGTTCCTGGAGGCTCAGTTCGCCCTCCGGCATGTCCGGGCCCCGCCTGCGGGCCGGGCGGCGGTAGAGGACAACGCTCACGTACGTGCTCCTTCACAGGGGCGACGGTCCGCCGGACCGAGGGCGCACAGGGCACGCACAGGGCCGGTCCGGGGCCGGGGGAAGAGACCCGGCCGTCGACGGCGGCCATGGTCATCAGTAGTCTGCACGCGATCAACACGCGGAGCAATGAACGTAGTTGACCCTCCCTGGAAGTGTGGTCCCACCCCCATGAGTGAATCCTCGGTGGCCGCCCTGTGCCATCTGACCGTCCGTGCCCCCTCCCGTACCGTCGACCTGGCGCTGCCCGCCGACGTACCGGTCGCAGACCTGCTGCCCGCCGTCCTGCGGTACGCGGGCGAGGAACTCGGCGACAGTGGGCTCGACCACGGCGGCTGGGCCCTGCAACGGCTCGGCGGCACGGCGCTGGACGACGAGCACACCCTCGCCGACCTCGGCCTGCGCGACGGTGAGGTCCTCTACCTGCGCCCGCACGACGACGCCCTGCCCGAGATACGTCTCGACGACCTGGTCGACGGGATCGCCGGGGCCACCCGGGAACGCCTGCACACCTGGACCCCGGGTGCGGGCCGGGTCCTGCTGCGCGGCCTGGTGGTCGCCGGGGTCCTCACCGCCCTCGGCGTCCTCGCCTGGCCCGGCGGCCCGGTCACCACACGCGCCGCCCTGGCCGGAGTCACCGGGCTGCTGCTGCTCGCCGGGTCCGCCTCCGCGAGCCGGGCCGTGGGCGACGCCGCGGCCGGTGCCACCCTCGGCGTGCTGGCCGCCCCCGGCCTGGCCCTCGCCGGGTGGCTGCTGCCCGGCGGTGACCTCTTCGGACCCCAGGGCCACCACGTCTTCGGCGCCCGGCTCCTCGCCGCGGGTGCCGCGGGCGCGGGCGCGGCCGTGCTCGGACTCGCCGTCGCCGCGGTCTGCGCCCCCCTGTTCACCGCCGTCGCGGTCGTCGCGGTCGCCGCGGTGGCCGCCGGAGCCCTGATCGCCCTGTCCGACGTGTCCGCGGCCGGTGCCGGTGCCGCGGTGGCCGGTGCGGCCGTCGCGCTCGGCGCGTTCGTCCCCGCCCTCGCCTTCCGGCTCTCCGGGATGCGCATGCCCGCCCTGCCCACCACTCCGCAGCAGCTCCAGGAGGGCATCGACCCCTACCGGGGCCCTGACGTCACCACCCGGACCGAACTGGCCAGCGGCTGGATGACCGCCCTGTACGGGGCGACCGGCGTGGTCTGCGCGGGCGCCCTGTTCGCCCTGCTGCGCGGGCCCGGCCTGCCCGAACTGCTCACCGCCGCGACCCTGGTCCTGCTGCTGCTCCTGCACGGCCGCAGCATGGTCAACGTCTGGCAGCGGCTCGCCCTGGTGATCCCGGGGGCGTTCGGGGCCGTGCTGCTGACGGTCACCCGCGCCGCCGCGCTGCCGCCCGGCGACCGCCCGGCGGCCGTCGTCGGCGTCCTCGCCGTCACCGCAGCGCTGGCCGTCGCCTCCTGGACGGTCCCGGGACGCCGGATGCTGCCCTACTGGGGGCGGGCCGCCGAACTCCTCCACTCGCTGCTCGCCGTCGCCCTGCTGCCGCTGACGCTATGGGTGTTCGGGGTGTTCGGAGCTCTGCGCGCCCTCGCCGGATGAGCCCGGCACCCCTGACAGTGCCCCGCGTCCTCGCCGGCTGACCCCGGCACCCCAGGCAGCGCCCCGCGCCACCGCCGTCAGCACCCCGGTTGCGGCACCGCCCCACCGCCGACGGGTCCACGGCGCCCACGGCACCCACGAGCGTGATGCGGTCGCCGCGCGGAGGCGACGGCCGTCGCACACAACCGGCGGCCACAGTACGGAAGAACGGGAAGGTCCCCACCCCATGCAGTCCAAGCGCGACCAGGTCCAGGCCCATTCCTTCGTCATGGGCCGGCTCACCTCCGGCATGCTGCTCGCCGATCCGGACGCCCCCGAAAGCCCGCTCGCCCGCACCACCCGGGGCGTGCTGATGGGCTGCCTGGTCACCGTGCTCGTCGGTGCCGGGGCGTTCGTCTACGGACTGGTCTCCCCGGGCGGCGACACCTCCTGGAAGACCCAGGGCACCCTCGTCGTGAACCGGGAGACCGGGGCCCGCTACCTCTACCTCGACGGGCGGCTGCGGCCGGTGCGCAACTACGCCTCGGCGCTGCTCGTCGGCGGCGGCGAGCTCACCGTCCAGGACGTGCGCACCAGCGCGCTGCGCGGCACCCCGGTCGGCGCGCCGGTGGGCATCGCGGGCGCCCCGGACTCGGTGCCCGCCGCCTCGGCGCTCAACAGCGGTGCCTGGCAGGTCTGTTCCGGCGTCACGGACACCGGGGGGTCCGCCACCACCCTGGTCGCCGGGGCGCCCGCCGCCGTGACCCCGGTGGCCGCGGGGCGGGCGCTGCTGGTCAGCGGACCGGACAGGGCGCGGTACCTGGTCTGGCAGGGGTCACGGCTCCGCCTCGGCGCCGACGCCGGGACCGCCGCCTCCCTCGGGTACGGCTCCGCGACGCCGCGCCCGGTCTCCGCCGCCTTCCTCGACGCCCTGGTGGCCGGCCCCGGGCTCGCCGCCCCGGACGTGCCGGGCCGGGGGAGCGCCGGGCCTGTGCTGTCGGGCACGGCCACCCGGGTGGGACAGGTGTTCAGGGTGCGGGTGCCGGGTTCGGGGGCGCAGTACTACCTGCTCCGTGAGGAGGGGTTCGTCGAACTCACCGAGACAGGTGCCGCCCTGGTCCTCGGCGATCCCGCCACCCGTGCCGAGGCCTACGGCGGTGCCCAGCCCGCCGCGCTGACCCTGGGCGCCGATCTGCTGGCGGCCCGACTGGCGCCCGCGGGCACCGCCTCCGGGCTGGCCGCCGGACTCCCCGCGAGCCCGCCCCGCCTGGCCGCCACCGAACCCGGTACGGCCGTGTGCGCGCAGGTGGAGCCGGGCCGGGACGGGGCGACCGGCGCGACCGGCAGGGGCACGTCGGGCGGGGTGCGGGTCACCTCCGTGCTGGTGCCCGAGGACGCGCTGGCACCGGTCGCGCAGGGTGCCACCGAGGTGTCGGCGGCACCCTGCCTGGCGGTCGACAGGGTGGTGGTCGGCCCCGGGAGCGGGGTGCTGGTGCGCGCGCTGGACGCCGGCGGCACCCAGCTGGCCGACACCACCTACCTGGTCGCCGACGACGGGGTGAAGTACCGGGTGCCGGACTCCGACGCGCTGACCGCTCTCGGCTACGGCGAGGACGACGCGGTCACCCTGCCCTCGACGCTGCTGGCGATGCTGGCCAGCGGCCCCGACCTGCTGACCGCGTCCGCCACCGGGGAGCGGCCGGTCCGCACCACCCGTCCGGTCTGCGCGCCGGCGGACCCGGACCGGGACGGAGGGCTCGGAATGACGGCCGAACGGCCCGGCGGAATTACCGGCAGGTAGAACCTGTGAGTAGCCGATCAGGCCGCCATGAATCCTCGATTGACGCATGTTCAGGAATTCCGATGTGCGGCGAAAGTAAATCACCCGCCCATTACCGGACATAGGCAGATGGCCACTTGACCAGGGTGTTCGTCGGGGTCAAACTCAATCGCGGATCAATAGCCCTGCGGCGTAAGGGACTTGAGAGAAAGAAGTCTCAAGTTCTGCTCAGAAGCGCTGAGTCGGCATGCCGAGTGATCCTAGGCTCCAACCCGGACACCGCGGGAACACCGCGATGTCGTTCCCCTCGTCCCGTTTCCCGTTTCCCGTTCTTCTTCCCGTCCCGTTCTCCGTGTTCCCGGCGTTCCCGCAGCGACCGACCGACTTGAGGTGGCAGACAGATGGCGTCAGGTGTGCAGCAGTCGAGCGAATCGGCCATGGCCAAGGGCATCCTGGCCCTGGAGATGGCCCGGGACGGGGTCAGGCGCTGCCGTCAGGACGTCCAGGACACCCGGGGCAAGCTCTCCGCGTCGTACCAGGGCTCCGACGGAAGGGAGTTCGGGAACCTGCTCGACAAGTGGGACGCCCAGTGCGCGATCATCCTCCGGAGCCTCCAGGAGATGATCGACCGGCTCTACGACAGCCTGGAGGCGCACGGCGTCACCCAGGAGGCGGCCGTGGAGGCAGTGGCCCAGGCGAAGGCGAGGGCCGAGGCGGCCTTCGCCCAGCTCATGCCCGCCTGATCCGGCTCCGCCGCACCCCGCTCAGAGGCCGGGTCCCGCGTCCCGCGCCCCCTCCTTCCGGCCCTGCGGCCATTCCCGTTCAGGCCCCGACGACGAGACGAGAGAGCCCCGATGTCCGAGAACCTCAGCGACGGTTTCATCCACGTCGACTACTCCCACGTCGAGAACGCCGCCGACGACATGGTCGAGCAGACCAGGGCCATCGCCAACACCCTGGGTTCGATGGAGGAGGAGCTGGCCGAGCTCAAGCAGACCTGGTACGGCGACGACTCGGACGCGTACCTGCAGAAGCAGAACGAGTGGGACGGCGCGGTCGGCGCCATGGAGAACCTGCTCACCTCGCACGCCAAGCTGCTCAACGAGATCCACGGCAGCTACCGCTACAGCGAGCAGAGCCTGTCCGAGCTGTGGTCCCAGGTGTCCGCCGGCCACTGAGCCGACGCCCGCAAACTCCCCCTCCCCCTAAACCGTCCGTCGTCCGCCCTCCCCCCGGGCGGGCGGCGGACTCTCCTCAGGAGACCGCCCCGATGGCCGACCTCACCCATCTCAACGCCACCGAGCTCCAGTACCTCCTCGACCACGAGGTCGCCGAGTTCGTCAAGGAGCTCAAGGACGTCCGCGAGGACGACAGCGACGGCGCGCGGGCCCTGCGGACCCTGCTGGAGGGCTACACCACCCCCGACACGCTGGACCAGAACCAGGTCCTCGCCATCGGGACCATGGCCGCCGACAACACCACCCACGGGCAGAGCCTGGTGGAGGCGGTGATCGAGTCGGTGCAGGCCATCGACGACATCCTCGCCGCGCAGCAGGTCCTCTTCAAGGACATCGAGGGCGACCTCGGCACCACCATCGACACCCTCCTCGCCAAGCAGGGCGACAGCCTCGCCGCCATCGACGGGGAGAAGCTGCTGGACATCTTCGGCGACGTCGACGAGGACCTCGCCTCAGACACGGGCTCCTCGGACGCGTAGCCCGCCGGGGCCCACGACCGCCCCCGGCACCCTGCCCTTCTTCCCTCCTCCTCCCTCCCTCCTCCCGTCTCCCTTCCGTCCCCCGCGGAGCGCACCCCAGTGGCCGACACCGCCGCCCAGGAAGAATCCCCCGACGACTGGCGCCGGGCCGTACGGCTGCTCACCGGCTACCCCCTGCCCGAGCGCGGCACCGCCCTCGACGCGCTGAAGGGCGAGAGCGGCGTCCCGCTGTACGAGCCGGTGCTCGACAGGATCGACATGGATGCCGTGGACGTGCCGGAGCTGGACGCCGTCAAGGGCTACGGCACGGACGACGGCGCCCACTACGAGCTGGTCTTCTACACCACGCCCGACGGCGACGGCGCGCACGACAAGGTCCAGAAGAGGCGCCTGTCGATGACCCTGGTCGGCTCGACCCCCGGCGGCGACGGCCCGCCCGGCCTGTGGAGCCCGGACCACCAGCCCAACGTCGGCGCGGCCGAGAACGGGGCGAGCGCGATCCAGTACGTCTTCGGGGCCAAGGCGGGCCTCGACGCCCTGCTCGACGGCCACACCACCCGGGGCCTGTCCTTCGCGGGCAAGTACGTCGCCAACACCGACGCGGTCAGCCTGGACACCTTCACCCGCACCGCGCAGTCGATCGACCGGACCTGGAAGTTCTTCGTCGACAAGGCGGCGGTCCTGTCCCTGTGGGAGGCGTTCTTCGGCGAGGAACAGGCGGCCTGGCGAGGCCAGGCCGCCGGCGTCTTCTACCAGCTGGTCAAGGTCCTGCGCGCCAACTACGACGACTACGCCGACCAGTTGGGCGGGGCGGAGTACGCCGCCAAGAACACCACGATCGACTCCTACACCCCCCGCAGCACCCTCGCCGACGCGCTCGCCGGAGCCCAGCTCGACCTCGTGCGCAACGCCGAGAACCTCCGGTACGTGTGGCGGTTCTGGGAGGCGAGCGGACTGCACGACCCCCGCCGGCAACTCGTCCGGCTGAAGGACGAGTTGTGGCAGTGGCTGCTCACCCACAACATCAGCCAGGTCGCCGTGACCACGCAGCAGCGCAATGACGTCGTCGACATGGATGAGTACCCCGTCAAGACCATCTTCTACTCGACCTCCGTCTCCTTCCGGCAGGTGCACCCGGTGTACGGGGACCTCGGTACGGACGAGGCGTGGAAGAGGCTCGGCGAGACGGCGGTGAAGAAGTGGCAGGAGGACGCCGAGCGGATCCTCGGGCCCGCCGCCCGTACCGTCCTGTCCACCCTCAACAACGAATGGGCCGACGCCGTCAAGGACTTCGGCAGCCCGATGACGACCCGGCACACCACCACGCTGGCCGAGAAGTGGCAGGCGGAGAAGAACGAACTCGCCGAGGAGGAGGCCGAGCGCGCGGAGGAGGAGGCCGCCGCGGCCCAGGAGAAGGCCGAACAGGAGGCCGAGGAGGCGCAGAAGGCCGCGGAGGAGGCCGCCCAGAAGGCCAACGACGGTCTCACGGAGGCGTTGAACAACGTCGGCGAGAGCATCGACGGCATGGGCGGCGACCTCAACGACGCCATGGGTGACTTCGGCGACGACGTGGGCGAGGGGCTCAACAGCCTGCTGGGCGACGGCGGTACGACGACGGACACCTCCGCGCTGAACGAACTCCTCCACGGCACGGACACCGGCACGAGCACGAACACCACCGACACTGTCGGGTCGACGCCCGACACCTCCGCGTTGGACGGCCTCCTCGACGGCACGGACACCGGCACCGACACCACGGACACCGGCACGGACTCCTCGGCGTTGAACGACCTGCTCGGCGGCGACACCGGCGCCACGGACACCGACACCGGTTCGGGGACCGCCACCGCCGCGCTGAACCCCGACGGGACGGTGACCACCACCGACCCGGACGGGACGGTCAGCGTCTACAACCCGGCGACCGGCATGTTGACCACGACCACCGCCGACGGCAGGACGACCACCCGGAAGCTGGACCCGGAGACCGCCGTGACCGACGACGACGGCGATGTGACCGTCCTCAACCCGGACGGCACCCTCACCACCACCCACACCGACGGTTCCACCACGGTGACCGACCCGGGCACCGGCGAGGTGACGACCACCCCGGCCGACTACTCTCCGGCGGACGGCGCGACGGACGACGACGACTCGTCCACCGATCCGCCGTCGTACACCGACGACGACGGCGGCGTCACCACCTTCGATCCCGACGGCTCCCTGACGACGACGTACCCGGACGGCACCACACAGACGTTCCACCCGGACGGTACGGTCACCACCACCCAGCCCGACGGCACCGTCCGCGAGAGCGACCCGGACGGCACGGTCACCGTCACCGAGCCCGACGGCACCGTCACCGTCACCACCCTCAACCCCGACACCTCGACGGGAACGGACCCGACGACGACGGACCCGACAGGGACGGGGGACACGGGCGGGACCGGAGGTACGACGGACGGCGGTACCGGCGGTACCGGCGGTACCGGCGGGAGCGCGGGCGGGGCGGCCGACGACTCGTCCGGCGGGACATCCGCCGCGGGAGGCACGACCGACACGTCCGCACTCAACGACCTCGCCGGGCTGCTGGACTCCGGCGGCGGCACGACAGCCGACGGTACGACCGGCGCGGGGGACACGTCCGGTGCGGGCGGGACCGGGGGCGGGGAGAGCGGCGTCGACGGCACCTCGTACGAGGACTACGACAGCACGCCGTACCAGCCCGGCAGCCTGGGCGGACCCACCGACACCGCCACCGACGGGGCCGGTACGGGGGCGACCGACGGCTCCGTACCCCTCAATGACGCCACCGCGCTGGCCGCCGGGTCCGCGTCCGGGACCCCGATGATGCCCATGGGCGGGATGGGGGGCATGGGCGGCGCGGGCGGCCAGAGCGGGCAGGGGGGATCCGGTTCCGAGCGGGTGCGCACGGTGCTCAGCGAGAGCGACGGAGCGTCCGTGCGCCGCCGGTCCCGGACCAGGTCCCGTGAGGAGAACCGGGACGAGGAGGAGCGGGACGTGGTCATCACCCGGGCCGGTGTACCGACGAGCGGCACCTCGCCGTTCGCGCCGGCCACCACCCAGGGCGGGCGGGGCGGCGTCGCGACGGAGTCCGGGGACCGGGCCCGGAACAGCTGGCTGACGGAGGACGAGGACGTGTGGGGCACGGACGAGGGCGGAGCACCGGCGGTGATCGGATGAACGGCGGTGACCGGGCGACCGGCGGGGCGGGGCAGGGCGGCGCGGTCCCGGAGGACGCGACGACCGCGCAGGCGTCCGTGGAGCGACGCCTCGCCGACGCCATGGCCGAACTGGAGCGGGTGCAGGCGGCGGTGGCACGGGCGGAGGCGGAGCTGCGCCAGGCCTCCGAGACCGTGCGCTCCCGGGACCGGGCCGTCGAGGTGACCGTCGGCCACCAGGGCGAGCTGACCGCGCTGCGCTTCCTCGAGGGCAAGTACCTGGGCATGACCGCCGGTGACCTGGCGGCGAGCGTGCTGGAGGCGGCGGAGCTGGCCCGCACCCGGATGTCACGGCAGGTGATGGAGACGTTCGAGCCCTTCACCCGGCCCAGCACGGGTGTGTCCGAGCTGACCGGGGTGGACGTGGACTGGGCGGACATCTTCGGGCCCGCCGTGACGGAGGAACGGTCCGCCGGCCCGGCCCGCGGCGGGCGGGGCGGGCTGCACGACGAGATCAACGACGACGACCCCGACGGCGACCTTGAGGAGGACCACCGTGGTTGACAGCTACACGACCGACACCAACCAGGTGAAGACGAGCGCCGAGAACATCCACGAGGTGGGCAAGGCCGCCTACTCGATCCAGGGCGTGTTCGACGACGGCGTCCGGGGGTCGGACGGCTGGTGGGGCACGAGCGACAGCTTCGCGAGATCGGTGGGCCCCCGGACCACGGAGGAGACGGGGACGACCGCGTCGACCGTGCTGACCCTGATGACCGCGGTGGTCAGGATCGCCGACGGCACCCACGCCAACGCCACCAGCATCACCGACACCCAGGCCCTCAACACGGAAGCCATCAACGCCTCCGACGTCTACACCGGCGGCACGACCGGCACCGGCGACTCCGACGCCACGAGCGGCAGGCACTGACCCGGTATGGCGATCCAGGCCTCGAAGTCCGTCAACAACCTCCTGTTCGTGCTGATCGGTGAACGGCTGATCCAGGCGAACGAGGACCTCGCACGCACCAGTCACGGTCCCTACCGCCAACTGGCGCAGGACCTGCGGGGTTTGTCGGACGCCATCGAGGACTCGATCGTCCATGCCAGCCGGGGCCTGCCCCAGCGGGTCGGCGACAACTACCGCACCGCGATGCGGATGTTCGTGGACGACGGGGGGACCAACTACCTCCGGCAGTTCGCGACCCAGGTCGACCAGGTCGCGGACAACCGGGTGAAGACCTCGTACAACATCATGGAATCCAAGTGGCAGATCATCGCCGAGGTCATCCGGCTGATGGTCGAACTGCTGGTGGTCCTGGCGCTGTCGGTGTTCAGCGGGGGCGCGAGCGCGGGCCGGATCGCGCTCGCCAAGGCCCGCAGCCGGGTGGTGGTGCTGACCGTCCTGGACACCCTGATCCGCCGTACGCATCTGCTGCCCATCCTCAGCGAGGCGTTCGAGGAGGCGCTCCAGTCGTTCATCGTGCGGCTCGGGATGATCGCGTTCACGTCCGGCGAGCAGAGCTTCCACGACTTCGACTGGGGCGACCTCGCGCGCGACGCCGTGTTCGGCGGGCTCGCCGCCGCCTTCATGGGCGGTATGGCGGGGGCGGGTGCACGGGTCGGCGACGCGGTGCGGAACGCGGCGAAGGACGTCCCGGTCACCAAGGACCTGGCCCAGGACGTCGCCACCAAGGTGGGCCGCGACACCGACACGGTCCCGGGCGCCACCCCCAACACCGTTCCGGACAGCTCGCGTTCGACGAACACGACGGGTACGACCGGTACGACGGTGCCGGAGACCGGCGCGGCCACGCGGCGCGCCGGGGACACGGTGGTCCCGGGCGCCGTCCCGGTGGTTCCGGAGGGGCGGCCCTCCACGGCCGGCCGGATCGTCGACGGGAGCGGCGGGTTCGTCGTCGAGGGCGGCTCGGAGGCGCTGGCCGAGATCGTCGGCGGCGGGCTGTTCACGGGCAACTGGACCACCACCTGGGACACGTTCATCGGCGCGGGCGTCAGCGGCAAGGTCAACGAGGGCCTGATGAGCGGGGCGCAGGGCACCGGACTCGCCCTCAACGGGGTGCTGTTCCCGACACTGCCGACCGGGTCCACGGTCCCGACGGTCTCCACCGACCCCGGCGACGGTGACGATCCCGTCGATGACACCACGCCCTCGGCCACGGCTCCCGACGACCCGGCGACGAACCCCACGGCGACCCCGACGACCCCGGCGACAGTGACCCCAGGTCCGGTGACGCCGGTGGCGGTCGGCGACCCGGCCGTTCCGACGCCGGTCGTCACGCTGTCCGGGGGTGACGTACCTGACGGCGGTTCGGACACCGACCCGCACACCGACTCGGGGACGACCACGGTGGCCCAGGCGACCCCGGTCGGTACGGCGAGCGCGGGCACCGCCCCCGCCCCCGCCCCCGCCCCCGCCTCCGACCCCGGTCCCGTCTCCGACGCCGCCACCCCCGTCGCCGTACCGGTGACGGCCTCGTCGGTCCCTTCCATGCCCGGTGTCGCCACCCCCGCCACGGTCCCCGCGGCGGCCCCCGCGTCCACCCCGGCCAAGACCGGGACGGCCACGGCACCCGCCGACCAGGAGACCGAGGCCGAGCCCGGTACGGCGTTCGGTACCGGTACCGGGGCCGGTGCCGAGACCGTCGACGGGGAATCCGTCGCCCCGGTCCAGGCTGACGCCGTGCCCGACGGTGAGGTGCCGCAGGATTCGACGGCCCCGGGCACCGCCATCCCGGCGATCGCGGTCCCGGCCGCCGCCGCTTCCCTGCCGACCGGGAGCGGCCCCACCGCCGTGACCGCCGCTGCGGTCGCCCCCACCCAGGCCCCCACCCCGGCGGAGAACCCGGCGAGAGCGACCGTCACCCCGGCGACCGGCACCCCCACGACCGGCAGCACCCCCGGGGACACCGCTCACCAGGCCACTCCCGCCACCGCTGCCCGGCGTACCGCCCGGGTGCGGCCGTCGGATGAGGACGCCGCCGACCCGGCCCCGGCCATCGCGCAGTCGGCTCCGGCCACCGTCGGCACGGCCGGTGAGGCAGGCGGCAGCGAGGCAAGCGACAGCAGGCAAGCCAGTAACACCAGCGAAGCCAGTACCAGCGAGGCAAGCGGCAGCGAGGCCGGTGACAGCAGCGAAGCCGACAGCAGTGAGGCGAGTGAGGCCGGGGAGACCGTTGTCTGGGAGGGGCTCGACCGGCCGCCGCTCGATCGGACGGTGCTCGCGGGCGGCGTGGAGACCGGAGCGGGGGAGGTGACCCCGGACGCCCGGCAGCGGTCCCTGGATGCCGGGGACATACGGCGTTTCGAGGTGCGGCGGTATCTGCTGCCCGGGGAGCTGGCGGCCACCCGGGCCGTGGTCCGTCTGCGGCTGGTCCCCGGGGCGTCCCCGGACGAGGCGCCTGTCACCGACGGTGAGCTCGCGGTGTTGGCGGAGCGGGCCCAGGAGGCAGTGGACGCCTACTACAACCTCGGCTCCCGGCTGCCCAACGGGGACCTGTTCCAGTTCGACCTGGAGTTCGTCACCGACCCGGCGCGCGCCCACCACACGGTCACCGTGCACCGGGAGGTGGACGAGGACTTCGAGAACTGGTCGCTGGCGTCGAAGGACGAGACCATCGCCCATGAGGCCGGGCACCTGCTGGGTCTGGCCGACGAGTACCGCAGCCAGGACGAGTACGCCATGTACCCCGTCTACACCGACGGCGCCCTGATGGACGGTCCGTCGATGGTGGACGACAACGGGCGCCCCGACATCGACGCCGACTACCCGGCCCTGCGCGCGATCGTGACCGAGGCCGAGGGCCGCTGGTGGATCCCGCCCCGCCATCTGCGGGAGATCGGTTCGGCCGCCGAAGGCGCCCTGGCGACGGCTCGGCTCGCCAGTGACGGCGAGGTCGTCCACTCGGTGGGCCAGGTCCGCGCCGACGGCCTGCCCTCCCGGGCTCTGTTCCCCCTCGACGTCAGACAACGGGTCCTGTACGGCGTCGGCACCCCCGCAGTCGGCGGACTGCTCGCCCCCACGGGGGTGTCCCGCCGGGTCCGGCCCGAGGTGCTGGAGGGCACGGAGAACGCCAACGGCACCTACCGGGCGGTCCACCCCGGTGACACCCCGGCTCCGCGCCGGGTCGAGGTCAGCCACCCTCTGGCCGGTGACCTGCTGGCCGGGGAGCGGGCCGTGGAGCCGGGCCGGATGATGTTCCCGGCCTACTGGACCGAGGACGACGCCGTCTACGCCGCCGAGCAGTCCTATCTCGACGCCCTGTGGAGCGGCACGGTGACCCCCGTGCCGGGCGAGAGCGGCGTCCACACCTGGACGGGGGAGTACGGCGGCGTCCGGATCGAGGGCGAGCTGCGGCACGGCGCCTTCACCGGCTTCCGCCCCTCCGACAGCCAGCCCGACGAGCCCGCGCCCGACTACATGCCGGAACCCCCGCCCGGCACCCGGCCTTCGGACGGTCCTCAGATCAGCCGTCGCGCCGAGAGCGTCGTCCGCTACGGGGACCGGGCCACCCGCTCGGGCGTGCACCACCTGAAGACCGGTGGCACCGACCACCCGGAGCAGACGTACGGTCTTCACGTCGAGAGCGGGCAAGGGCACGAGAACGGCACCTACCGGGCGAGTGTCTGGTTCCTCGAATCCGGGCTGCGCACCTCGTCCCCCCTGGTCGGCCTGCCCAGCCGCTGGCGCCTGCACCGGGACGGGGAACGGCATGTCATGTTCCCCAGGAGATGGCACGCGCGCACCCTCATCGAGGCCGTCGGACAGGCACACGACGCCGCGCTCTTGGCCGGTGACATCCGCCCGCTGGCCGAAGGCTCCGCCTACCACTGGGTCGGTGAACAGCGCGGCGTCCGGATCGAGGGCCTGGTGCGCGACGGCCACCATGTCGTCTTCCGCCCCGTCGCCGAACAGCCCCGCCTCCGGTGGCCCGCCGAGAGCCCGGTGGCCGTCACCGACCCGGTCGACGGATGGGCGGCCCGCCACCGCTTCGAGGTGACCCACGCGCTGTTCGCCGACGGCCAGCGGGGACTGACGCTCACCGCTCGCATCCACCTCCGGGCCCCGGCCGACGCGCCCGACGCCTTCGACGGCGTCCACCAGGTCCTCCAGGAACAACTGGACGAGCGTTACGGCGATCTCGACCGCCCCGACCGGGCCCCGCTGGTCCGCTACGCGTTCTCCTTCACCGACCGGCCCCAGGACGCCCACCGGATCATCGACGCCGACACACTGATGGACGCCGAGGACCCCGACGACTATCTGACGCTCCTGCTCGGCATCGACCCGGAGAGCACCGCCGCCAGGAATGTCGCCCGCACCCTGGGCCGTGCAGCCCCGGCCGGTCCCGCCGGCTGGCACCTCACGGGCCCTGGCACGGGCACCGGCCAGAGGGACGGCGTGGTCGAGGCGGCGCTCGCCAGGGCCGACCTTCTCTCCCGGCCCACCACCCTGCTCGACCCCGGGCTCACGGCCGCCGGGGTGCCGGACGTTCCCGTCGTCACCCGGGCCGACAGGTCGGCCACGCGCAACGCCGCCTCCTTCGCGCCCGGCGCCCCACGCACCGCCCCGCCCGAGGGCACGCTGCCCGACGGCTGGACCGTCGGCGACCTGCGGCACGGCGCCTTCCGGGTCGCCCAGTCCGCCTTCCCCGAACTGGCCCGCGCCGGGCGGCCGTCCAAGCACAGCGGGACGGAGGTCCTGCGCGGCACCTTCCAGAAGACGTACCTGGAGGTGACCGTGGAGAACGGCCTGATCGCCGATGTCACCGTCCTGACCGACACACCGCCGCAGCCAGTCGCGACGGAGGGGACAGCGGTGACGGAGGTGACGGAGGCGGCGACGGCCCCGGCCGAGGGAATGGCCCCAGCCGAAGGAACGACCCCGGCAGGGGAAACACCGGAGGCAGGAGCCACGCCCGCCGCCACCGTGACGGCCACCGGCACGGCCGCCGATCCCACAGCCGGGCAGCCCGCCCGCCGGACTCGCCCCCGTATCACCGTCGCGGACCCCGACATCGCGCCCGCGGTCGACCACCGGGCTGTCCCGGCGGCCCGGAACGCCACGACAGCCCAGGCGGCCCAGGACGACACGGCGGTCCTGGCGACTTCGGAGACCGGAGCGGTGGTCACCGGGGCCGGTGCGGGCCAGGACGTGCCGCTGGTGCCGACGGTCGCCCGGATCAAGGCCGACGCCAGCTTCGTACTGGGCCGACTGACCCATGTGGAGACGCAGTTCCTGACCGGCATCACCCGTGACCGGATACGGAAGCTGACCAGGACGGGGGGCGCAGAGAAGTCGGAACTGGAGACCGGACTCCGGCTGTACTGGGGTGCGTCGGGTCTGCGGGCGGGGTTGGACGGCCGGGATCTCGCCCGGTTGGTGAACACCTCGACGGGCCGGTCCCTGGCTGTGTTCCAGAGCGAGTTGGCCACTCTGGAGGGTCTTGCGCCGGGCACGGAGATCCTGGCGCACCGGCTGGGGACCACCGGGGGCACCCTGCGGCGATGGTTCGGCGGTGGCGTTCCGGCTCGGGAGTACGTCAGGAAGGTCCTGGAGCTGAGCGGGTCCGTGCGGTTCAACGAGGGGTGGCACTCCGAGGCTGCCGACGGTTCGCTCGACGGTCCGGACACCGCCCGCACCAGAGCCGAGACCCAGGCGGCGGTGTACGAACTCCGAAGGACGGCACGTGCCCTGATCAAGGACATGGCGTGGACGGAGGCGGACAGGTGGGGCCTGCTGGGCGCCGAGGTGGTCGAGCGGGCGTCCGACCAGCGGGTGTGGCGGCCGTCCGCCCGCCAGGGGTTCACGATCCAGGGGACCGCGCGGAGGGTGGCGGACGGGCTGCGCGGTGCCGAGCTCAGGGCCGCGGTGGGGGAGGAGGTCCGGGACTCCATGGCTGCCCTCGCAGCGGACCTCCGCCTGCTGGACGGACTTCCCCTGATGGAGGCGGCCGGACGGCTGGAGGTGACGCCGACCGCGTTCGACCACTACCGCAGGGGCCTCGTCGAGCCCTTGTACGTCGTCGCTGTCCGTGCGAAGCGGGCGGCGGACGACTTGCGCACCCGAGCCGTGACGACGACCGCTCCTCCTGCCCCTCCGGCTGCCCCGGCTCCCGCCGCACCCTCGGTGCCCGAGTCCCAGCAGGCCCAGCAGGCCCAGCAGGCCCAGGGGGCCGATGCCGGGGACGCGGGGGACGGCGGGGCGATGGATGTGGACATGGAAGGGCCCGCGACACCCGCTCCCGTCGGACCGGCCGATGCCTACGCCGATTCACTGATCGAGAAGCTGGCGGCGGACGCCGAGAGCCTCCTGAAGGCGGTGGGTGCCGAGGAGATCGACGGGTGGCCCCACATCGGCTCCCGGTCGGTGACGGCCATGATGGGCAGGCATCTCCGGCATCCGCGTCTGAGGTCCGGGCTGGCGGTCTTCTGGGGTGCGCGGCTGGCGCGGCAGGGACTGCGGGGCGAGCGGCTGGCGGAGGAGGTCACCACCGCGGTCGAGCAGGCGATGACCCAACTGGCCGCCGACCTGCGGTACATGAGCGAGACCCTGCGTATGGGGCACGGCAGGATCGCCGCCCTGCTCAAGGTGCATGAGCGTACGGTCCCCCGCTACCTGGACGGTACGAGGACGCCCGCCCTGGAGACCGGGCTCCGGGCCAGGAGGCAGGCCCGTCTGCTGGAGGAGCTGCCCCCGTCCCGGCTCCAGCGGCCCTCGACTGCCGAGGCGGCGCCGTGGAGTCTGCCGGACGGCGATGTCGACATGGGCGGGATCGGGGCGGACGGCGTCACGGCCGGCCTGGCCGACGGGATCGACCCGTCGGACGTCGAGCAGTGGCTCAACGACTATGTCCCGCTCGTGCAGGAGCCGGTGGGGGAGTTCCCGGGCGGCCGGGACGACCAGGGAGACCGGGACGACCAGGGCGGCCGGAGCGGCTGGGGCGGCCGGAGTGACCTGAACACCCTCGCGGGTGCCGGGGATCCGATGGACGTGGACGCCTTGGAACGGGACGATCTGGACCCGCACGCTCTGACGGACCTGCTGGACCTCGTCGACGCCGCCGAGCCCGCCACGACGACGCTGGACCCGAACGGGCTCCCTTCCCTGGACCAGTTGGCCCGGGACGCCGCCGATCTGCTGGCACTGCCGGACTTCGACGTCACGATGTTCGGGAACGGGACGACCCTCGGGCATCTGGCGCTCCTTGCCCAACGGAAGGACGAGGACCCGCATTTCCAGCTCGCCTTCGGGACCTTCTGGGCGGTCCGGGGCATGGAGTGGGATCTGTCGGGTGACCAACTGCGCCAGTTCGTCGAGGACATGGTCGAGGATACGCACGAGACGCTCCTCGCCTCCCTGCGCGTGCTCCATGCGCGGCTGAAGACCCCCGGTGTGGCAGCCCTGTTCCAGGTGACCCGGGTCACTGTCAACCGGTGGCTGGCGGGCGGTCGGCGTCCCACGTACCGCTCGACGCGGACACTGGTGGAGGCGGTCCGCGACGGGATCGACGCGACCGCGGCGGAGGTCGGCGTCCTGTCCGCCGAGGACCAGGAGATGTTCCTCACCTGGTACGAGGAGCAGCGACTTGCCGGTGGGGAGGTGCCCGCCGGTTCCGGGGACACGGCCCCGGCACTGACGGGAGAGCCCGGGTCCGGGTTCGCGAACCCGGCCGACGTCATGGCCGACGCAGTGGACGTGCACAGGCGGGCTTCCGATCCCGCGGGTGAGGTGTCGGCGTCGGGTCGGGTGGGGACGGACCGCTGGCTCCCCTTCGACAACGCGTTCGCGTTCGTCGAGGACTCAGAGGGCGGTCGCAAGGTCGTGCGGCCCGAGGGTGCGGACTCGGGTGAGCGGACGGAGGTGGGGTACGGCTGGGAGCTGTTCCCGGACGGGGACGGTCCGGGGCGAGGCGTGGTGCGTCTGACCCGTCGGGTGGCGTTGCTGCCGGAGGCCGGCGTGCGGGAGAAGGAGGTCGAGGCTCTCCGCGCGGGGCTGGCGGGTCAGTTGGAGACGCTGGTCAACGACCGTCGGCACCGGTTGCCGTCGCTGTCGGACAGGGGCGAGGGGCCGCGCCTGGCGGTGGCGGTGGAGTTCGTCGAGGGCGACGCGTCGGGTGCGGACACCGCGGTGACGGTGCGGTCCGAGTCTCCTGACGGGCGGGAGATGCGTCAGGACGTGTGGTTCACGAAAGTGCATCCGGCGGCGTACGTGCACGAGGTCGTGCACGGGCTGGGGGTGCGGGACGACGAGACGCCTGGTGAGGTGCTGCTGACGCCGGTCGGCCGGGACGAACAGGTCCTGCGGCTGGGGCAGTCGAGCCTGATGGGCCGCTTCACCGCCCCGGACGCGCAGCACTTCACGCTGACGGACGGCCATCTGCGGCAGATCGCGGACGTGTTGCGGCCGTACTTCCACGAACGGGGTCATGGCCCGGGGGATGCCGGGCGTGGCAGAGAGGACCGGACGGGCCGAGACAGCGCGCCCGCCGTCGACTACTCCACGATCGGCCCGGACGGCCTCCCCCAACCGGCGCCGAGCCCCGTCGCCCTCCTGCCGGAGGACCTGGAGGCCCTGGCCCTGTTCACGGAGGCCGAGGACGCGGGAGAGTCGGAACCTGGTGCGGTCGGGGGCGGCTTCGCGCCGCCTGAGCACGGGATTCCGTCGACGGAACGGATGCTGGCCGCCGCCGAGTTCGTCCTGAGGGAGAACCCCGCCATCCCGGCGACCGTCGGTGTGAGCGAACGACAGGTGGCCGGGCTGTCCGGTCTGACGCCGGGCCGGGTCGGGTTCGAGCGGGCCATGCGGATCTTCTGGGCCGCCGAGGGCATGGGACGAGGGTTCTCAGGGCGCTGGCTCCGGAGCTGGGTGGACACACAGCTCGCGATCTCCATGGCCCGGCTCCGTGTCGACCTGGATCTGCTGATGATCCTGCCGCCCGAGCGGCAGGAGGAGATCGTCCACCGGATCGGCGTCACCTGGCAGGCCCTGGAGAGGAGTTTCCACCCCGGCAGGTTCCCCTCGCTGAGCACCGCCGCCGGTGTCGCGGCGGAGATGGCGGCAGAGCGGATCCGGCTGGATCGGGTGTCCTCCGGTACGGCTGTTCCCGTTCCCGGACCGCAGGACGCGCAAAGTCCGCGCCACTTCGGCGACAACGCCTTCACCAGTGACGATCTCGACCTCCTCCTCGACCTGTTGGCCGATGGTCCCCGGTCCGTCCCGCCGAGCCCCGTCGCCTCGTCGAGGGCGGCCACCCCGACCCGGGGGGCCGGCTCCGCCGAGACCGGGACCAGGACCGGCAGCGAGGCCGGGAGCGTGAGCGAGGACGGGACCGTGGGGACGGGGATTCCGCTCTGGGGTCCGGCCGGGGTGCCGTCCGCTGAGCGGATGGCCGCCGACGCCGCTCTGCTGCTGAGCACCCTGGACGCCTCGGAGATCGAGCGCGCGACCGGTTCCCCCGTGGATGTGGTGAGAGGTCTCCTGGACGGTGGTGGTCTGTCGCAGCCCCTCGGTGTCGGGTACGGCGTGTTCTGGGCCGCCCGTGGGGTCGAACTGGAGATGCGCTCCGACGCGCTCGCCGACTGGGCAGCGGTCAGGCTCGACGAGACCCGTGACCTGGTGACGGAGAACCTGGACCTCCTGCGGACCCACCTGGGGGACACGGAGGCGGGCGGCCTGGCCGGGCTGCCGCTCGGCACCGCCGAGGCCACCGGCGCAGACCCGGGCGAGCCCACGGCCGAGCACGTCGGACGCATGGTCGACGCCGTGGACGTACTGCGGTACGGCCCCGGGGACCCGCAGGGCACCGGGGCGCGGACGGCAGCGGTCACCGGCGGCGGCTTCCTGCCGGACGGACCGGCGGGCGAAGGCCAGGCCGGCGACCACCCCATGGACGACGCCGACGCGGACCTCCCCGAAGGACTGTACGATCCGACGTTCCGTACGCCGTACGACATCCCGACGACGGCCTCGCTGCGGGCGGACGCGGTCTTCCTGCTGTCCCATTGGGCCGACCCGAGGGTGGGGTCCTGGCTGCGGGCGTCCACGGTGCTGCTCCAGAGATTCAGCGAGCGGCTCGCCGTCACCAGGCGGCCACAGGGTGCCCACGAGGTGTACTGGGCCGCCCGGGAAGTGGCGGCCGGACTGCGGGAGGGCGCCCTCTCGACCGCTGTCGCCGCGCACATGGGGCTGACGCGCGAGCGCATGGTCCATGACCTGAAGTTCCTGCTGCGCAGACGGGGGCGCGACTGGGTGATCCGGGAGACCGGTGCACCGGCCGGCATGGTGCGGACGTACCAGAAACGAGGGTCCGCGTCCCGTCCGCCGATCGCCGTCGAGGCGCGGATCCGGCACCAGGCCCACCTGCTCCGTACCGCCGAGGCCGAGGCGGAGGCGGAGGCCGGTCGGCCCGGGGACGGCGTGCGGAGGGCCGGGGACGTGTCTGCGGACATCACCGGCCAGGCGGGGCGCCCCGGCCAGGCCACCGCCGTTGCCCTCGGCACGGACGCGGCCATGGGCACGGACCTCGACATGGGCATGTATCTCGACCTGGACGCGTACCCGGACGTGGACATGGGCGAGGACATGAACGCGGACGTGGACATGGACGCGGACACCGCCCCGGCCGAGCACGGGGAGACCGGAGCGCCCCTCGACACGGCCGAGGGGACTCCCGGCGGTGACGCGGGCACCGACGTCGTCCCGCCTCCAGGAGTGGCCGCGCTGTTCGGTGCGCGAGGCCTTCCGGACCTGGCTTCGCTGGTGCGGGACGCGGCACGTCTCGAGGAGGTTCTGACGACGGACGGGGTCGAACGCGTCCTCGGCGTCACCAAGTCCGAGCTGAACTCCTTCTCGTCTTCCTTGTCGCACGTCGACTTCCAGGCCGCTTTCCGGGTCCACTGGGCCGCCCGGCGGGTGGACGAGGGATTGGTTCCCGTGGAGCTGCGGCGGTGGACGTACGCCCAGGTCGCGCAGACCCGGGACCAGTTCGCGGACGCGCTCCGCGCCCTCCGCAAGGCCAGGGGCGGCCCGGCTGTGCAGGAGTGGCTGGGTGTTTCGGTGAGCACGGTCATGAACTACGTCAAGAAGCGCAATGACCCCTCGTTCCGCACGGCTCTGAGGATCCTGTCCGGGATGGAGCCGGCGACGGAGGCACGGCCCGTGCCCCGGAGGGCACAGGCCGAGCCGGCCGCCGCCGAAGTCCCGGAGCCGATGGAGCTGACCGGTGCCGAACTCGACGGTCTCCTCGTCGGGGACTCGCCCCTCCCGGAGTCCGGCCCGGGGGAGGGCGCGCAGCCCGCTCCGCGATGGAGTTCCATGACGGTGCCGGAAGGCCCGGCCCGGTCACGTCCCGTGGACGCTCCCGCCGACATCCCGCGCCCGAACGACACGGAGACCACCGGGACAGCAGAAGCAACGGATACCACCGAGGCGACCAATACCAACGAGGCAACGGAGACCACAGGCACCCCCGAGGCGACAGCGACCACGGAGCCCGCCGAGACCGCCGGGCCGGGTCCGTTCTGGTGGGGCCGGACCCTGGAGGCGCTCCCGGGCTGGCCCGGGACCGACACCCCGGCGCGGGCCGACGCCGAGGTACGGGCCCCGCGCATGCCCGGGGCGGATCTGCCCAGCTTCCTGGACGTGGCCGAAGTGCAGCGGTACCGGGCACGGCGTTACGCGTTGCCGTCCGGCGGCTTCGGCACCAGGGCCACCGTACGTATCCACCTGGCCCCCGTGAACCTCGGCGAGACGCTGCCGGGCGACCGGCTGAGGGATCTGGCCGACCGGGCACGGACCGCGGTCGACCAGCTGTACAACGGTGGTTCGCGGCTGCCGAACGGGGATCTGCTCCGGGTCGACCTGGAGTTCGTCGCCGAGCCCGGCGCCGCCCACCATGTCGTGGAAGTGCACGGCGGGCCCCTGCGGGAGAACCATCAGAACTGGGCGCTCGACACAGCTCCCACAGTGCTCGCCCATGAGACCGGCCACCTCCTGGGCCTGCCCGACGAGTACCGCGAGGGCGCCTCCCCCGATCTCCGTGCCATCCATCTGGACGGGGCGCTGATGGCCAATCCGGTTCCGGTCGACGCCGAGGGCAGACCGCAGATCGACACGGACCACGCGCACGGCACGGGCGGCGGCCGCAACTGGATCCCGCCGCGTCACCTGCGGCAGATCGGCGCGGCCGTCGAGGAGGCGTACGGCCGGCCGGCGCTGCGGGCGGACGACTCGGTGGTGACGGTGGAGGAGCCCCGGCGCGCGGACGGACTGCCCCCGCGGGCCCGGATCACCCTGGAGACCCGTCAGGACATGCTCCACGGCACCGCGGGCACGGGCGGCTCGTTGCCGCCGGCGGGGCTGTCGGCCCGGGTCCGGCCGATCGAGATCTCCGGCACGCGCAAGGAGAACGGGACCTTCCGGGCGACGTATCCGGGAGCGGAGGACAGGCCGGCGTCCGGGATCCTGCTGTCCTCGGTGGCGGGAGAACTGCGGACGGGCGCGACCCCTGATCCGGCACCGGGCCTGATGATGTTCCCCGAGCACTGGACCGAGGACGACGCGGTCTACGCCGCCGAACAGGCCTACCTCCAGGCCCTGCGAGGCGAGGACGGCGCCTCTGTCACCGCGTTCCCCGGCGGCCACCGCTGGACCGGCGAGTACGGCGGGGTACGGGTCGAGGGGGAGACCCGGGGCGACCGGGTCACCTCCTTCCGGCCCTCCGCCACCCAGCCGGACACCCCCGCCCCCGCCTACCTGCCGACACCGTCGCAACCCGCCCGGAAGGACGGTCCCGGCTTCGGCCGGCTGGTCGAGGACGTCACCCGGTACGGCGACCGGCGCACCCGTACCGGCGCGTATCTGGAGCCGCGTCCGGGCCAGGAGGGTTTCCACGGGCTGCGGGTCGTCCGCGGCAAGGCACATCCCAACGGCACCTACCCGGCCTCGGTCTCGTTCTTCGACCCGGACGACCGGCGCCGGGACCCCCACGGCGTCTTCCCGCTCGGCTGGCGGACGCATGTGGACGGAACGGACCATGTCATGTTCCCCCTGGGCTGGACCGGCCAGGAACTCGCGGACACGGTCCGGCGCGCCTACGCGAACGCGGTCGAGGCCGGTTCCTGCACGGACTCGGCGGACGGCCGGACCCGCCGCTGGGTCGGGGAGCGGAACAGGATCCGGATGGAGGGCCTCGTCCGCGACGGGCAGCATGTCGCCCACCGCCCCACGCCGGGCCAGCCCCAGCGCCGCTGGCCGCAGACGCCGCCGGTCGCGGTCACCGAGATGCGGACGGCCACGGAGGCGGAGGACGCCGCTTTCGACCACCGGTGGGAACTGTTCGACCACGGCCAGGTCGGTGTCACCCTGTGGGTGCGGCTGTACACCGCGGACACCGAGGCGGGCCGGGAACTGAGGAACCAGCTTCCCAGCGTGGCGTCCACGGGGACCGCCATGGCGGGCCGGGCCGACGGCGCTCCCCTGGTGCGGCTGCTGGTGGAGTTCACCGACGACGCCGAGCGGGCCCACCGGGTGGTCGACCCCGGCCCGGTGCCCCTGACCCGGGAGGAACTGCGCGCCCGTTCCGCGGAGTTCACCGGGATCGCCGCCGACCGGGCGGGGCTCGCGGCGCTCACCCGGCGCCTCACTCCCGTACAGCGGGAGGACTGGACCGCGACGAGCGCAGAGCGCCGGGCGGTAGTCGACCGGGCGCACGCTCTTGCCCACCCCCTGGAGCAGCCCACCACCCTGCGCGAGCCCGACCCCGCGTCGGCCGCGCCGCGGGCCCTGTGGAACGAGCCGCTGGCCCTCGGCCCCGCCTTCGCGGAGGGCCTGGAGACGGCCACCGGCGCCGGGGACCCGGTCACCGCGACGGGCGCCTACCACCTGCCCGCCGCGGACCCCGACGCGACGGCCCGGTACGGCCTGCGGGTCACGCGGGGAGAGCGGTTCGACAACGGCACCTACCCGGCCGCCGTCTGGTTCCTCGGCCCGGACCCGGCGCCGGACCCCGCCCCGGACGCGGGCGGTGACGACCCGGCCCCCTCACCGGTTGCCTGGAAGCCCCACGCGGACGAGGGCGAGCACACCATGTACCCCGCCCACTGGCCGTCCTCCTGGGTGGCGGAGGCCGTGATGCGCGCCCACGAGGCCGCGCTGGCGGCGGACACGGTCGAGCGGACCGGGGCCGCCGGCTACCGCTGGGTCGGCGAGGCCGCCGGGGTCAGGATCGTCGGCGAGGTCCGGGACGGACGCCAGATCGCCCACCGCCCCACCCCGGTGCAGCCCTACCGGAGCTGGCCCGCCGAGACGCCGGTCGCGGCCGGGCCCTCGCGCGAGGAGAGGATCACCCGGGGCGGCAGGACGGTCGTGCGCTTCACCCGGCGGGTGGTCCTCCTCGACCGGGGGCAGCTGGGGGTCGAGGTCGTCCGGAGGATCCATGTGACCGGGCTGACCGGCGCCGACGCCGACCGCTTCGCCGGGACGCTCCTGGCCGAGACGGAACGGGCGTACGGTTCCCCGCGCAGGGCGGACGGCGAACCGCTGGTGCGGCTTCGCGTGGAACTCGTCCAGGACCCCGCGACCGCCCACCAGGTGATCGCCGCTCCCGCGTCGGGCGCTTTCGACCCGGAGCGGCTCGACCGGCAGCTGGCGGAGTTCGCGGGGTTCCGCGCCGAACCCGAGGCACTGAACCGGCTCCTGGCGAACCACCGCCGCCTGATCCCCGACGACGACGCCTGGCAGCCGGAGCCGGGCATGGACCCGGACGCCGTCGGTGAGGCCTTGCGGCTGGCCGATCCGCTGGCACGGGACGTCCCGCTGCGGCTCTCCCTCCCCGGCGCCGACCGTGAGCTGGAGAGCCCCGCTGAGCTGAGCCTCCACCCGGCGTTCCGGCGTGCCCGTGGGGTGCCGCGTGGCTTCCCCCGGCAGTGGACCCGGGTGCTCCTCGACGCCGGGGCCTTCCGGATCGCCCGCTCACCCCGGTACAGCGAGCCGGACCCGGACGACCCACTGACGGTCACCCACTTCGGCCACTTGTTCGGCACCCCGCTGGGCGTCACGGTGCGGGACCACCAGATCACCGGCGTCGTCCTCGCGACCCGCCTCCCGGACGGCAGGCTCACCCACCCCTCGGCAGAGCCCCCGCCTCCACCGCCCCCGCCGTACCCGGGTGGTTCCGCGGTCGGCGATGTGCTGCCTCCGCCTCCGGCGTATCCCGGTGGTGCGGGTGATCCCGTGCCGCCGCCTCCGCCGTACCCGGGTGGTCCCGGGGCGGGTGATGTGCCGTTGCCGCCTCCGCCGTATCCCGGTGATGTCCAGCCGCGTCGGGCCCCGATGACGTTGTCCGACGGCGAGGACCTGTCCGGAGACGGAATCGGCGACGGCGGTACGACCTCGCCCGCCCCTGTGGCCCCGGCCGGCTCCTGGTGGGGTGACGGCCTGTCCGCGCTCGATCCGACGGGGTTCCCCGGCGGGGTGGAGACGGCGCGGGCCGAGGTGCTGCCGCTCGCGGGGCAGGCCCTGCGGCCGGGATCCTTCCTGTGGGCGCTGCGGCTCAGGCGGTTCGAGGCCCGGCGGTACACGCTGCCCGGCGGGGACACCGGGACCCGTGCCGTGGTCCGGATCTTCTTCGACGTCCAGCGCGCCGAGGACGGGTCGGGTGTCGCGCCCGAGCAGGTGCGGGAGCTGGCCGAGCGGGCCCGGGCCGGTGTGGAGGCCCACTTCGACACGTCCTCCCGGCTGCCCGACGGGAGTCTGCTGCGGGTCGACCTGGACTTCGTGCGCGATCAGGGGGACGCCCATCACACGGTCGCCCTGGTGGTCGACGCCGACCGCTTCGACCGCGACCGGTGGACCGCCGACACCCCGGCCGACGTGATGGCGCACGAGGTCGGGCATCTGCTCGGCCTGGAGGACGAGTACCGGGAGGGCCCGGACAACGGCAGGATCGTCTACGACGACCAAGCGCTCATGAGCGGTCCCGTGCAACTGGACCGGCGCGGACGCCAGTTGGTCGACTTCGCGGACTCCGTCGCCGGGCTCGGCGTCGCCGCGGGACGCAACTGGGTCCCGCCGCGCCACCTCCGGCAGATCGGCTCCGCCGCCGGGACCGCGCTCGGTTCACCACGTGCGACACGCCCGGAGCCGGCCGACACCGCCACCCCCGCCGTCCCCGGCACGCCGGACACGGCCACTCCAGTCGGCTCCCGTGCCGACGGGCTTCCGGAGCGGGCCCGTTTCTCCCTGGACGTGCGGGGCCGGGCGCTCCACGGACAGCGGGGCACCGGGGTCGGCGCCCTGCTCGCCCCGTCCACCGGCGTCCAGCGGGCGCGGCCGGTCGAGGTGCCGGGCGGCAGGAACGCCAACGGCACCTACCGGGCCCGTTACGAGGGGTCGGCGCCGCTCCTGGGCGGCACGTCGGTCCGTACCCTCCGGGACGCCGGTGACGTCTTCGTGCCCGCCCGGGCGCCCGGTGGCGACCCGGGGCTGACGATGTTCCCCGCGCACTGGACCGAGGACGACGCCGTGTACGCCGCCGAGCAGGCCTGGCTGCACGCGCTCCGCACCGGCGGGGTCGTCCCGGTCGACAGCGGGCGCGGCGTCTACGACTGGGTCGGCGAGTACGCCGGGGTGCGGATCGAGGGGCGGCTGAGCGGGGGAGTGTTCCGCTCCTTCCGGCCCGCCGACAGCCAGCCGGTGCCCACCGCCCCCGCACCTGGGCCCGATCCAGGCCATGTACCCCCGGCCCCCGCGCCCGTGAGCCCTTCCTCCGAGGACCCCGACAGCCCCGAGGGCCCGGCGGACCCGGAAGCTGTGGCGGACCCGGAGGATTCGGAGGCCGCCGGTTTCCCCGATCCCCTCTTCGGCCGCCGGGCCGAGGACCTCGCCCGGTTCGGCGACCGACGGACCCGGACCGGGGTTCACCAGTGGGCCGACGCGGTGGTCCTGCGCGACCACGGGCTGTGGGCGGGCCCGCCGACCGCGCCGCACTCCAACGGCACCTTCCGCGCCGAGGTGTACCTCCTGGAGCCCGGCGTGAAGGTCACCGACCCCCTGGCCGCGCTCCCCTCCCGGCTGGTGCGGCACCGCGACGGCGGGCGGCACACCTTGTTCCCCAGTCAGTGGCAGCCCCACCACGTGCTCGACGCCGTCGAGTACGCCCACGCGTACGCCGTCGCCACCGGGTCGGTACGGCCGCTCGGGGACGGCCGGGTCTACCACTGGGTGGGGCAGGGGCCGTACGGCGTCTGGGCCGAAGGACTGGTCCAGGACGGTCCGGCCTCCCGCGGGCCGGACGGGCTGCCTCCGGCGCCGGGGATCGCGGGCACCCACCTCGTCTACCGGCCCACCGCCGACCAGCCCTGGCCGGACTGGCCCACCGAGCCGCCGGTCGCCGTCACCGAGGACACCGCGGTCCCGGGGACGGGCGCGGACGGCTGGTGGCAGCACAGCCCGTTCTCCTACCGGGTCGAGCTGTTCGCCGACGGGCGGCGCGGTCTCCACTTCACCGTCCGTGTCCCCGTCTCCGCCGACGACGCCCTGATTCCGGAGGAACGGGACGCCCTCTGGGGTCGGTTGACTGAGCTGGCGGCCGAGGCCCACGGCCCGATCGGACGGATCCCGGGCGCTCCCCCCGTACGCCTGTCCCTGGAACCCGACCCGGAGGAGCTGGACTCCCCCCTGTTCGTGCCCCTGTGGCCGGGGATGTTCGCGGACGACGACGAGCGGACGCGGAGCCTCGAAAGCCTGGTCCTCGCCCTGGGCGTGACCCCGGACACCGAACACTTCCTGCCCCTCGCCCTCACCTGGGCCGCCGACCCCGGCACCGACCCCGGCGTCGAGACCGCCGCTGCCACCACCACAGCAGTCCCCGCCGACCGCTGGCTGACCGACGGTTCGCCGAAAGCCCTGGCGGCCCTCGCCGACGCCCTCGCGCTGCCGGCCGACGAGGACATGCGGCTCACCGTGCCCGACCCCGCGGACCGGAACGCCCCGGCGGGGGAGGGCCGGCGACTGACGGAGTTCTTCCGCTCGCGCGCCGACGCGGTGTGGGCCGAGGGCGCACCGCGCACCGCCTACCCCGAGGGCGCCTTCCCCGCCGCGTGGACCGCGGACGACCTCCGGTTCGCCGCCTACCAGGCGGTGACCCGGGAGAGCGGCGCCGGTGGTGACGTCTCCGGTTCCCGCACCCTGCGCCACACTCTCGCGGGCTTCACGCTGGACGTCGTCCTGGAGGACGGCAAGGTGGCCGACCTCCACCCCGTCCCCCGGTCCGCCCCTGTCGGATCCACCCCGTCCGCCCCTGCGGGCGAGCGGTCCGCCGTCACCACAGGCGCGGCAGCCGCCCCCGCCCCCGACGGCGGCTGGGGCCCCGGCCTGACGAGCGTCGAGGAGGCGCTCCGCCTGCACCGCCCGCCCCGTCTGGACGCCTCCCTGCCCCCGCCCGCGCCCGCCTCCGCCCGGATCCGCTTCGCCGACGGCACGGTGCTGCCGGAGCACCTGACCGGCTTCCTCGACGGCTCCCCGGGCGGCTTGCCGTCCGGCGGGCCCGGCGGCACCGGCCACGGGCACGACACCGTCCGGCTGCCCGGCGCCGACCTGGCCGTGGACCGGGCCGCCGCCTGGCTCGGCGACCGGTACGGCGACGGCGACCCCGCGACCGTTCCCGGACTCGCGGCGGCCCTGGACGACCTGCGGGCGGCGCTCGCCGACACCCCGCGCGACTTCCACGGCGACGGTTACGAGACCTCCTCCTTCGGCCCCGCGGGCGCCCCCCTGGTCCTCCGGGTGACCACCCGCCCGTACGGCGGCTGGGAGCGGTTCACGGACCTGCCGGGCACCCCGGTGAAGACCGACACCGCTCACCGGGGCGACCTCGGCACCACCTGGGGCGGCACGGCGAGCACCGGCGTCCGGCTCACGGTCGGAGTCAACCTGACCGCGCCCGGCACCCTCAGCGGCGTCGCGGGCGGCACCCTCAGCGGCGGGGTGACCCGGGCGCACCGGGCCGACCTCGCCGACCAGACGACCGGCCAGGTCGAGTCGCGCTTCTCGGAGCCCTCCCACCCCCATCTGGCCGACGTCCACTACGAGTTCACGGTGACCGGACCCGGCGCGCCTCCGGAGGGCCGCGCAGCGCTCGGCATCGCGGTCCGGAACGGCCTGCTGGTCCGGCTCCCCGACAGCCTCACGGCCGACCCCGCGTCCCGCCCGGCGCGTGCGACGGACCCGGCCGGCCGGGCCCCGGAGCGGATGCTGATGGACGCGGGCGTCGACTACCGCCTCGTGCACACCGAGGGCTACGGCCCGCTCCGCCATGTCCGAGACGCCCTCGCCGAGGAGCTGGGCGTCGTACCCGGGGACCCCGCCCACCGGCGGCTCACCGAGTTCTTCGGCACCGGCGCGTTCGAGCGGTCGGCGGACGCCCTGGCCCGTGGCGGCGTCAGCACCGGAGTGCTCACCGACGCCACCGGCGCGGTGCTCGGGGCGTTCACCGTGGAAGGGACCGTCCCCGGTGAGGCCGTACGGATCTCCGACAGCGAGGCCGTCGAGCTGCGGTCCGCCGTCCAGCACACCGCGGGCAACGAGTGGACGGTGTCCCGGTCCGCCACCCGGGGCGCGAGCGTCACCGTCGGACCCGCCGCGTCCCTGGGCACCGTGGGCAGCGCCGCCCTCGGGCTCTCGGCGGGCGCCGACCGGGGACTGACGTACGGCATCGGGCTCGGTGGGTCGGGCGGCCTCAGGAGCGTCGGCCGGGCCAAGGGCGTGCCCACGGCGCTCTACCTGGTGCGCAAGACCGTCCTGGTCCGCAGGACCGGCTGGACCGAGGCGCGCCGGTTCGACACCTGGAGCCTGGACCGGATGACCGTCGGCGAGGCCCGCCGCCTGGCCGGGTGGGACGACGGCACCGCCCTGCGCGCCGCGCACCCCCCGCACCCGCCCGCGTACCTCGCCGACGACCGGCCCGCCCTGCTGGGCATGAGCCGCACGGAGGCGTTCACCCACGACGACGGCCACGACGGTGGCGGCGTCGCAGACGGCGGGCTGCTCGTCGGGTTCACCGACGGTGTGCTGCGGGCCGCCGCCGAACGGCACCCCGGGCTGTTGGCACCCTTCACGGAACTGGGCGACGCCGCCGCGGCCCGCCGGAGCGGGATCCACGACCACGCCATGGCGCTCCGCAACACCCTGCGGGTCATGGACGCCCTCTCGCACCACGCCCTCGCCGCCGACCTCGCGGTCCTCACCACGACCGGGATCAGCGTCCCGCTGGAGGCGCCGTCCGGCCTGTTCCACCACACCCGGGTGACGCTGCGGATCCACGGCACGCTCACCGGGCGGCGCTACGAGGGCACCGACAACGACCTGATGCTCCGCAGCAGCAACCCGGGCGCCGAACGCGCCGAGTCCAGCCTCGCCACGACCCGTTCCGGCACGGTGGGGCTCGGCATGTCCCTGCGCGGCGACGGGCCCAACCCCACCCACGCCACCCTGGGGCCGTCCGCCGGATGGGGCGGCGGCCGGGAGACGTACTTCGGGGGCACGGCCTCGGCCGAGCAGCTCGCCGCCAGTCCCGGCCCCTCCCACCTGCACAGCTACCGGATCGCCCTGACCGCGGTCCTGCACCGCTTCAGCCGGGCGCGCACCGGGCTGCGGCTGGCTTCCCTGGGCGTGCTGGGCAGCGGTCCCGAGCACACCATCGACCTGGTCGGGGGCGCGGCGGGCGCACCGCTCGTGGGCCGGGTGCTGTTGGCGGTGCCCGACGCGCACACCCCGGCCCAGGCGCCCGGACAGCCGTCCCCCACCCCGGGGGAGGCGTACGCGCTGACCCGCGAGCAGGCGGCGGCGGTCCTGGCGGGCGAACCCGCGCAGGCCCCCGCCGCCGAAGGCGACAGCCGCCCCGGTGACGCCGATGCCGGGGCCGGGACCGTCGATGCCGCCGGGCGGGCATCCGGTGTCTTCGGCGAAGAGTTCGTGCAGACGATCGCCGTGGCCGCGCCCGACCGGCTGGCCCGGGCCGCCGAGGACGTCCTCGCCGCGCTGAGCGGCGCGTCCTGGCATTTCACCCGCACCGGAGCCCTGCCCCACGAGGCCCTGACCCGGTTCTTCCAGGCGCACTCCCTGACCTCCGGCGTCGACCGTACGACCGGGTTCGGCGGGCGGCTCGACCTCTTCGCCGGGGGAGTGCTCCGCCACCGGGTCGCCGAGGTCGGGCACCGGCTGCGGCTCACCCGCCCTCAGGTGATCGCCCCGGCCGCCCCGATGGGCAGCGAGTCCGGCTACGGCCTGGCCCGGCGCTTCGGCGGCTCGTCGGCCGACGGCACGACCCAGGCCGTCGGCCTCAACGTCGGCGCCCGGGACTCCGCCTCCTGGGGCGTGACCGACGTGGTCACCCTGGCCGGGGTCCAGCTCGGCGCATCCCGCTCACGCACCGGCGCCACGGCGGTCACCCGCACCGTCACCACGGACACCAACCTCGACGACGGCAGCCCCAAACTCCTCGTCAGCACCGACGCCGTGCACGACATCGCGGGCCGGGTGACCCCCGCGGGGCCGCTCGGCGGGATCGCCGCGCTGTTCGCCACCGGCGCCCCGGAGGGCTTCCGGATCACCGTCCCGGCCGGTCACCTCGCCCACCTCCCGCTCAAGGCGGCGCACCGGCTCGGCCTCCTCGACGACGGACTCGGCGAGGTGCCGCGCTACGACGCGCGGACCTGGCGGCGCGCCGACTGGTCACAGCGGCTGCCCTTCGGGTCGTACGCCGTCAACTCCCTGGACGCCGGTGCCGTACTGGCGGCCTTCGACCTGCGGCTGCGGGCCGCCGGGGTGGACGCGGACGACCGGCGGCACCTGCGCGCCCTGGTCACCCCACGCGCCCTGCGCGCCCTGCTGGACCAGCTGACCGACCCCGCGGGCACGACCGCGCGGGCCCGCCTCGGCGGTTCCTTCGCCGAGGCCCGGCTGCGCAGCCGGGCCGGGGTTCTCCGGCTGCGCCTCGAACCCGCCGAGCGGGAGTTCCGCGGCATCGACCACGACGCGGCGATCGAGGACAGCCGGATCGCCTCCACCACCGAGGCCGACGTCACCTCCCGGACCACGGGGCGCTCCGCGGGCCCGGCGGTGACCCACGCACTCGCCACGGGCGCGGGCAACCTGACCGCGGTGCGCACGCCGTACTCGGGGACGGGGACCCGCTCGCGCACCGAGTCCGCCACCCGCACCCGCTCGGTCACCGTGCGCCGCACCTTCATCCCCCGCGAGTCGTACGCCGTGACCCGCACCCGCTACACGCTGGCGCTCGGTCTCGAACAGGCCGACGGCACCGAACTCGCCTCCCTGCGCGGCGACGTGGGCACCCTGCGCGAGCTGCTCCCGCTCAGCCTGGCCGTCCCGGACACCGCCCCGGCCCTTCCATCAGCAGCCGTCACGCCCGTGGCGCCGGTGACCCTGTGGGCGCCTGGGGCGGCCACGCGGGCGGCCATCGACGCCTGGCGCTCGGTGCCGCTGCCCGACGGGACGACCGGGCCGCTGCGGACACCGGCGGCCGGCTTCCACCCGCGCCGGATCGAGGGCCTGGGCACCCTGCGCGACGCCGCCGCCCTCGCCCTGGCCACCGCCGGCGGTACGGCAGCGGCACCCAGGTCAGCAAGGCCCGAGTCCGCGCTGACCGGGGACGCGCTGGCCGCCGCGGTGGCCGGCGCCCGCCGGACCGGGCTCGCGGTGCCGGGCACCGGATCGGCCCTGGCCCTGGACAACGCGCTCGGCGACGCCGCCCTGTCCGCCTTCCTCGCCGACAGCGGCGGCCCCGACGGCTACCAGGTGCCCGCGCTGACCGGCGAGGACGGCACCACCCACGGCGATTACCGCCTCTACGCCCGGCCCGACCTCGGCCGCGCCGAACTCCTCGCCGTCTTCGCCGACTCCGCGATGGAGACCGCCGAACGCGTCACCGGCTCCCGGTCCGCCTCGACGGGCCGAGTCTCCGGGATCGACGGCGCCCTCGGCGGCCAGCCGGTCCTGGACGCCGCCCCCGTCGGCACCGCCGCGGTGAGCGCCGCCGCCGCGGGACCCGGCGCGGTCCGGGGCGAGCGGACCGCCGGTTCCGGCGGCGACGGATTCCAGACCACCGTGAAGACCACCGGGCGCGCCTTCGTCTTCGCGCTGCCCACCGACTGGCTCGGGGTCGCCGACGTCGAGCGGCGCACCGTCTTCGGCCGGACCACCGGCACCCGTGCCGTCGAGACCTCCGCCCGCCTCCTCGCCGTGATCGACGAACGGACCGCCCGCGCCTGGGGTCTGCTCGACGACACCACCTTCCCGCGGCGGGTCGCGGACGCCTGGGACGCGGTCGTCGCGGCCGACAGGGCCTGGGCCGCCGCCGACACGGCGTACTGGTCCCGCCGCCGCGCCCTGGGCGACACCGCCCCGCCCGCCGGACCGGCCGCCGCCGTCCGCCGCCAGGACACGGAACTGTCGGCGCTGCTCGCGGCGGCCGAGGACGCCGCCGCCGAACTGCACCGGGTGCGGGCGGCGGCCGACCGGCTCACCCACTGGCACCGCCTGCCCGCCGAACCGGCCTCCAACGGGGAACCGGAGACCCGCCGAGGCCTGCCCGAACCCCCGCCCGTGACCCACCGGCCCGCCGCCACCGGCACCCCAGCCGCCACCCCCGCCCCGCGATTCACCCGGCTCGCCGGCACCACCGACGTACTGGAGTCACCCGAGGGCCGGCCGTACGCCCTCTACGACGTGCCCGCCGACGGGGACGGCTTCCTGCACGCGCTGACCGAAGGGCTGCACCGGGTGGCCCCCGACGCCCTGGCCGACCGGGTGGACACGACGGACCGCGCGGCCACCATCACAGGGCTGCGCGGCCTGCTTGCCTCCGCGCTGACCGACCCCGCCAACGCCGACCTGCTCGACTTCACCTCGCCCGACACCGGGGACTCCTTCGACGCCGCTGAACTCCGCTCCGGTGGCGTCGACTTCGCCGAGGGCACCGCCGAGCGCCGGGAGTTCGACGACTCCGGCCGGATGCCGCTGCACGCCCGCCTCACCGCCGCCCAGCGCGCCACGCTCGCCGCCGCCCAGCTCACCCGGCCCGGGGGCGTGTCCGGTGACACGGGCCGCGACCACGGCGCGGCGGACCTCCTTCCCGCCCTCGCCGCCCGGACCTTCGGTGTCCGCGTCACGGTGATCCACGAGAACGGCGCCTACGACGAGTACGCCCCGGCGGCGACGGGCGACGGGACGCCCGGGTCCGGCCGGGTGGTCGTGCGGCTCGCGGACCGGCGCTTCCAGGCGGCCCTTCCCCTCGGCACGGTGCTGCCCCAGCCCAACCTGCCCGTCCCGGCCGACCCGGCGGAGCCTGCGCCACCTGTGACGTCCGCTGAGCCGCTCCGGCCCGCGTACCCGGCATCCCCCTGGGCGGACAACCCCTCCGGCTGGCGTCCCGTGGTGACCGGGGCCGGTACGGAGCTGGCCGCCCCGGACGGGACCCGGTACACGCTGGTGCCCCCGGCTGCCGACGGGAACGGCTTCGGCCCCGCCCTGGTCGCGGGGGTGCCCGGCCTGAGCGAGGAGCACCGGGCCCGGGTCCTCGACACCACGGCGTCGATCCGCCCCGGCGACCGGGACCATGAGCGGGAGACCGCCCTCAGGGCGGCGGAGATCATCGGCACTCCGGTCACGGTCGTCGGCGAGGACGGCACGGCCACGACCCACACCCCGGCCGCCGGAGCCGGTGAGGACGGCGGCCCCGTCCTGTACCGCAGGGGCCGCGAGTACCTCTTGGCCCGCCCCACCGCCAACGCCACCCCGGCCGCCGGTCCCGGGGAGGACCACACCCCGGCCGTCGCCGTCGGGCGGACGGAGCGGGAACCTGCCGGACCGCTGTCCGCGGCCGAGTTGTCGGCCGTCATCGTGCGGCAGGAGGACGTCCGGGGACGGACGTACCGTTCCCCGGCCGCCGACGCGACCTGGGCGCTCGTCCCGGACCACGGCATCGCGCTCGGAGAACTCGGCATGAGCGAAGAGGAGTTGCTGGAACTGGTGGCGGAACGGCCCGACCTCCTTCCCGAAGAGCTGCGGGACGCACCGCCTCGGCCGATCCACTACGATCTACCGGCCGCTGGTGAACTCCCTTGACCTACAACCGAGTTGATGCCGACGCCCAGTCGTCGGTCCCCGCGGTGCCGACGGCCTGCACGGCCGACGGACCTGTTGTCCCCGGGGCGGCGCCGACCCCGTCAGAGTTTTCCCCTGGCCACCATCGAAGAGAGAGCGGGCGATGACCCCCCGACAGCCGTCGAGCCCCGAGAACACCCCCGCGCCCAGGTCCTCCGGGGAGGCGACACCGCCGGGCGACACCTCGGCCAGTGCCGCCACCGGACCGGCCCTGACCCCGGAGGCCCCCGAGGCCCCCGAGGCCCCCGAGATTCCCGGGACCCCGGAGGTCTCCGGGACCCCCGCCGTCCCGTCGCCGGAAGCCAGAACGGCCGCTCCCGTCACCGCCGTAAGGGAACCGGTGGCCGAGCCCCCGGCGGGTGCGACGCCGGTGCCCACGGTCGGCGGGGAGGGCGAGAGCGAAGGCGCGGACGAGCCGGAGGCCGCCACCGCGGCCACGGCGGACGGTTCCGGGGAGGACAAGGGGCGGGGAGACGCGGACGACGGTTCCGTACCGCCCGGCAGACCGCACCGCAGCGTGCTCGCCGGTGCCGCAGTCGTGGGCGCGCTGCTGATAGCCGTGCCGTTCCTGGTGACCGGCGAGGACGGGACGGGCTCGGGCCCCTCGGCCGCCGCCACCCCCGGTTCGGTGCTCGGCGGAGGCGAGGACGGCGGCGGGTTCGGCGCCATCGGGTCGGCCTCCCCGACGGCGGGCGCCCAGGGCACCGGCGTGGCGCGGAGCCCCTCCGGGAAACCGTCGGCCGGTCCGTCGGGCGGGAGCACCGAGCGGGTGGACACCAAGGGCGCGAAGACGGAGGGCGGCGCCGACGGAAGCACCGCGGTGAACGGCTCCGATCAGGGCGGCGGTTCACCGTCCACGACGAAGGGCTCCTCGGGCAGTTCCTCCACAGGCTCTGCCTCCTCCGGCAGCGACTCTTCCTCGACCTCCTCCTCGGGCGGCACGTCCTCGTCGTCCGGCGGCACCGCCGCTTATACGGTCACCGTGCGGCGTACGTCGTCCATCAAGGGCTACGCCTCGGGCCGCTGCGTCGACGACCCGGCGGGCGGCGGCGCGGGCACCCGGCTCCAGATCTGGACCTGCGACGGTTCGCCCCAGCAGCAGTGGCGTTTCATGTCGGACGGCACGGTCCGGGTGATGGGCGATCTCTGCATGACGGCGGCGGGCGGCGGGACGGCCAACGGCACGGCGATCCAGGTGGCCGTCTGCAACGGTTCGAGCGCCCAGCTCTTCCTGCCCTCCGACGGCCACGACCTGGTCAGCGTGAAGGCCGACAGATGCGTGGACGTGGTCGACAAGGGCATGGCCAACGGGGCCCGGCTGCAACTGTGGGACTGCAATGGTCAGACACAGCAGAAGTGGGCCCTGAGCTGATGACTTGTAGTCAAGTCATGGTCAACAACCCACGATCCGCGGGACAGTTGGCGACCTCTGGGCTCTGGCAACGACACCGACTCGACCGGGACAGGACCAAACGCTCAATCAGCCGGCCAGGCGTTCCACCAGCAGGAGGGAGCCGATGGCGATCATCATGGCGCCGCTGATCCGGGTGACGAGCCGGGCGGCTGAGGGCCGGGTGCTCAGGGTGGTGCGGGCCAGGACGCCGACGGCGAGGTAGACGACGGCGCATGCGGCCAGGTGCACCGTGCTGAGCAGTCCGGTCTGCGCGGCCACCGGCCAGCCCGTGGCCGGGTCGATGAACTGCGGGAACAGAGAGAAGTACAGCAGCAGCGCCTTCGGGTTGAGGCCGCTGATCCCGAACCCCTTCAGCACGGCCTGCACTCGGGAGGCGTCTGCGCTGTCTGCAGCCGCCGCCGGAACGGCCGGCTGGCGCAGGACGCCCCAGCCCAGCCACAGCAGGTACCCGGCACCTGCCACCGTCAGGGCGGTGAGCGCGGCCGGGGAGCCCGCCACGATCACCGCCAGACCCGCCACGGCCACCAGCGCGTAGAGGGCGTGTCCGGCGATCAGTCCGGTGACGGCCGGGACGACCGAGCGCCCCCGCAGCCCGGCGGAGATCGCGTAGGCCCAGTCCGCGCCCGGGGTGAACACCAGCAGCAGGTCCACGGCCAGGAAGACCGCCAGCGTCGTCGCGTCCATCGTTCGTTCCCTCTCACGCTGTTGTGCTCAGGAGGGAAGGCTAGGCCGGATACATCCGAAGGTGTTTGCGTATTTACCCCAAGATCGTGGAATGTGGGGAAGAATCTTCTCCATGGATGCCCTGGACCGCAAGATTCTTACCGAGCTGCAGCTCGACGGCCGCCTGACGGTCACCGAGCTGGCCGCCCGCGTGCAGCTCAGCGTCTCGCCCTGCCACCGCCGGCTGCGCGACCTCGAACGCGAAGGCGCGATCCGCGGCTACCGCGCCGTCATCGACCCGGCGGCTGTCGGCCTGAACTTCGAGGCCCTCGTCTTCGCCACGCTGCGCTGGGAGACGCCCGACACCGTCACCGCTTTCGAAGAGGCCGTGGCCGCCGTCCCGCACGTGCTCCAGGCGCAGCGCCTGTTCGGTGAGCCCGACTACCTGCTGCGGGTGGCGACCGCTGACCTGGCCTCGTTCCAGGAGCTGTACGACCAGCAACTCGCCCGGCTCCCCGGTGTCCAGCGCCTGACCTCCACCCTCGTCATGAAGAACGTCGTCCAGGACAGACCGCTGCCCGAATAGCCGCACCGCCAAGTCCTGGGCGTCCTGCCTGTCGTCGAACGATGGCGAGCTCAAGCGGTCAGCGCATCACCGCTGTTCAGAAGGTCGGCGGAGATCTCTGCCGGACGCGATCTCGCGGATCGGGTCCGGGACGGATCTGCCGTCCCTGGCTCTGCCGGAACGGATCGGCGTGGCGCTGGACTGCCGGCTGACGGTCACCTTCACGGCCTGCGATGAGCAGACGAGAAGCGCAGGCGATCGGCGACTGTGACTGCGGAAAGCTGCATAGGGCGCATGGTCGAGGGCTACTTCTGGCCGGGTGTCCATTTCATGCCGAGCCGGTAGGCCCGCGAGATCACGTCCTGGATGCCTGGACCGTCCTGCGGCGTGAACCACCTCACCTCGCGCCCCACGACGAGCTCCCCTTTCTGGCGCTTGATCAAAGCGATCGCGCAGGCATGGCCCTGCGGTGGGCACTCGTCGAGGTGCACGGCAAAACTGTCGCCACGATCAGAAGTGAGCGTCACCACTGCGTCGAGACCGCGGAAGTCCCCGGAGCCGTTGTAGATGTAGACGAAGAGCAGGAGCTTCGAAAACTCGGCTTGGTGGTCGAGATTGATCACCAGGTTCTCGCCCGCGGCTCGGGCACCGGACCGGTCGTCCGCGTCAAGCGCGACGTAGGGGAAGCGATTCACTGCGCCGAAGGCGTTGCCGAGGGCCTGCACGACAGTCTTGCTGCCATCGCTGCATCTGATCATGCAGCCAAGGTCGAGATCCACGTCCTTGGCCGCGCTCGCCCGCAAGGAAGCCCTCATCCTGCGGAACCACCCACCCTGTACCTGCTGGGCTTCCCGTTCTGCGACCGCCCGAGGTGACGTCCAGTTCAGATTCACGCGGATCAGACCTGACGTCACGCCGCTCTTGTCCAACGAGACCGTAGGCGACGCCTTGGTCAGAACAACTGCTCCGGTCTGAGTCATCTTCGGAGTTCCTTCAGGCAGGGAGAAAGGCAACGCTCATGATCGACGGCGCGGACGTGGTACGAGCGCCGGAAGTGGTATTCAATAGCCGATTTCGCACCATTCGCAAGAGCGGCGCAGAACGTACGAGTAGGTGGAAGTACGTGTCTTGCGTGTCTTCCTAAGGGGATTGGCTTCGGGGGTCCGCAGGGGGAGGTGTCGGTGGGCACGGTTACAGTGCCGGTCATGTCTGGTGATCTTCAGGATGGCGGGTGGGGCGGGGAGCCGGCCCGGGCGGACGGGTTGCTGACGGATCTGGGGTTCCCGCTGGGCTTCGTGCGGGGCGGGCTGTCCCCTTCTGCGGGATGTCCGTCGGGGGATACACCTGGTCCTGGGCGTGGTCGGAGGAGCCGATGAGTGATCTGGGCCGCTGTGCCGAGGCGCTGTTCGATGACAGCGCCCCCATGCCGGCGGGTATGGGGGAGGCATGGACGCCCGGGTCTCATCGGTCGGTGATGGCCCGGCTGCGGGCCGGGTCCGGGCCGATGACGTGCAGCGTCTACAAGTACGTTGTCGGTATCCACAAAACGCCCGGGACGTACAGGTCGGGACGGCGCACTGAGCTGCGCAACGATCGGGAGGTCGTGGAGGCCACCGATTTCTGGGTTGAACGCTGGGTGGAAGGGACCGATTCCAAGCTGGCCGCGAGCATCCTCGAATACGGGGTCGGGGCTGCGGTGCGTCAGTACGACCGAGACCGGGCGGCTGCGTGGTACGCACTGTGGCGTCGGTGCAAGACTGGTCGGCCGCTTCGCAAGCACCGCGGGTTCTACACGTTCATGGATGGCGGCGTCGACGACTGCCCGGACTGCGTTCGCGACATGGACCGGCTTGCCGACGGCGCTTTCGACCGGAGCGCCGCCCAGTTGCTTGACGAGGGTGGTCCGGCCGGCGAGTGGCCGGAGCAGGCGGTCAAACAGGTCGCCTGGGTCACCGCACAGCGTCATCCGCACTCTCGGCTGTTCGCCCAGCGTGATGCCGACCGGGTCTGGTACATCGACCCATTTCGCGCAAGTGTGGTCGTGTTCGACGGCCGGTCCATCGCCGCCGCGCCCGTGCCGTTCACCCTGAATCCCGAGAGCGACCTCGATTTCGTCGCCGACGCGACCAGATGTGACCAGCGGATCGTGGCCTTCTCCGGCAAGCACAACTACCGAGCGGCGCAGCGCTACGGGCGCCACGTGCTGCTGGTTGAGGGCACCTACTACTCGTCTCGCGGTCAGGCCGAGATGAACCACTCGGTCTGGCTGTCCCCGCCGACAGCTGAGGAAGCGGCGGGGCTGGTCGAGGACTTCGCAGCTTCACTGCCACGGTCGTTCCGGCGGGTTCCGATCTGGTCGGACCCCAGACGTGGCTCCGTCATGCGCAAGTACAGCGGCGAGTCCGCCATCGGAGTGTGGGGCGGCAACTGGACGACGGGACTCCAGCACGCCCAGCTCGCCCAAGAGTTCGCCGGCGAAACGCAAGCGATCGCCGCGCTGGAGGCGCAAGAACTCGACTGGCTCAGAGCCGGAAAGACACTCACCAACCTCTACCTACGAATGCCCGAACCGAGACCCAACCAAAAGGACACCACCAAGTCATCCTGATCGCCGCGCCCTGCGCAGCGAGCCGGCAGCCCATCGCCGGGCCCGGACCGCAGCCCCTGAGTTCCACTCTCCCACCCCGGGATGGCCGCTCCAGGAATCCGGCGTATCCGCTATGCGGGGGGAGTGTCCGTGACCGCGGGCGGAGCCGTTTCCGTCGTGGGCGCCGGAACATCGTCCGTGGAGAGGTGTTCCTGTCTCCATGGCAGGAGCAGTGTGCTCGCCATGCACAGCAGTCCGGCGATGAGCAGGGCACCGCGTACCCCTAGGGGGGCGGCGATGAGGCCGCCGGCGGTCATGAAGGCGGCCTGGCAGGCCTTCGAGCCGACGGACCAGGATGTGCTGACGCGGGACATGAACGCGTCTGGTGTGGCTGCCATGCGATACGTGGTGAACGTCGGGTTGAAGACCCCGGCGGAGAGGAGCAGGCCGAAGTCGGCGGCCACGATGACGGACACTCCGAGGGCTCCGGAGGGCGTCAGTGGCAGCATGATCGTCCAGAGCGTGCGTGCGGCACCGGAGAGCAGCAGAATGCGGCGCTGTCCGTATCGCCGGGTGAGCAGCGGGGCCAGGCGTGAGCCCAGCACGCCGCCCAGGCACGGCAGTCCCAGGGCGAGTCCGTACTGCCACGGTGCCAGGCCGAGGTAGTTCAGCATGAGGACGGCCATCAGCGGTGACGTCATCATGATGGAGCCGCCGAAGAGCAGCGCGTTGAAGAACAGCCGCCGCAGTCCCGGGTGCCGCAGGAGGCAGTGCCAGCCGGCGGCGATGTCGCGGCCCGGGTGAGAGGTGACGGCGCGGTCCGGTGGCGCGGGTTCAGGCTGCCGGATGCGGCGGATGCCCAGGGCCGATCCGAGGAAGGACAGCGCGTCGACCACCATCGTGGCGGCCGTGCCCAGTGCCCCGATGAGAAGTCCGCCCACGGGCGGGCCGGCGCTGACGCTGATCCAGTTGGTCGTCTCGAACAGGCTGTTGGCACGAAGACGCTGCTCGGGCAGGACAAGTGCCTTCAGATGTGCGCCACTCGCGGCCTCGAACGCGACGGACGCCGCCGTCTGGAGAACGCCGACGGCACACAGCTGGGTGTAGGTGAGCCTGCCGAAAGCCATGGCGAGCGGAACACTCCCCAGCACAACGCAGCGGGCCAGGTCGGCGGTGATCATGACCGGCCGCTTGTACTGGTGCTCGATACGTACACCGAGCGGCAGAGCGATCAGTCCACTGGCCACCGCGGACAACGCGGCGAGCAAAGAGACCTGGAAGGCAGAGGAATCCAGCACCAGGAGGGCAACCAACGGCAAGGCCCCCATGCCGACGGCGCTGCCCGCTGCGCTGACCGCGTAGGCGCCCCACAACCGACGGAAATCCTGCCCGAGCGTGCTCCGCCGTACCAACCGAACCTCCCCAGGCGTGAAGGCGCTCAGCGTAGTGACCCAGACCAGCCACCACCCCGTGATCAAGACATCATCAGCCGCATCTCAGACCTGAGTCAGAAACAGGTGCCGAAGGCTCACGGCTACTTTCCGGTGGGGCCGAAACTTACTGGTGATCAAGCCGTGTCCTGCGGCCAAGCGGGGCCGCTACTCACCCGTGGGGCCATCTTTACGACTGCGGTCCGCGCCCGGGGTCCTGGCAGGTCCGGGCGCCGCCAGCAGGGTGTTGGTCTGGGCACGTCCGTGCTGGGCGGCAGTGGTGTCGGTGATGTGCAGGAGCTGGCTGGAGGCCGCCCGTAGGCCCTTGGACCAGCCGCTGTGGAAGGTCTGCTCGGCATCGTGCGGAGGGCTGTTCTCGCAGACCCTTGTGTGACCCCCCGGTCACCGCCCCGGCCTCCAGTGTGGAGACGAGTTCGTCCGCCTTGGCAGGGGAGTGCCCAGCTTGACCGACGCCGACCCCGTCCTGCTCGCCGCCATCGGCATCGACCCCACGAGCCCCGACGCGGTCCCCGCCTGGCTCTGGTGTCGGCTGACACGGGTCGGCTCGTCCATGGACGGGTCGTGGTCGGCGGGGTGCGCAGGGTCTACCGCCATCTCACCAGCGGTTTCAGCGGCGCGGTCAGGTCAACTCCTACAGCTTGACGATCTGTGGAAGCTTCAGAGTCAAGCTCAAACTGCTTAGCCGCTGTTGGCGTGGGTCTGGACGAGCTGGATCTGGTGGTCGGAAACCGTCCTCTGCACGACGGCGCCGTCCGCTGCCTGTTGGGTGAACTGCCCATCAAGGACAAGTCCAAGATCCGCGAACTGCCCTTGCCCTCGCACCACTTGGCGCACGCCGGCGCAGGATATTACACCTCACCCTTCGATGACGCCGCAGTACTGGTTGTGGACGGCATCGGCAGCCGCATCCCCGGCTCCGGCCGCCTTGAGAAGCACACCGTCTTCGCCGCCGAAGGCACCAAGATCACCTTGGCCGAGGCCACGTCGTACGCGGAGGACTTCTCAGACATCGGCCTGGGCCTGTTCTACGAGTTCTTCACCGCCAAGCTCGGATCGATCACCAAATGGGGTCACGAGAACTTCGGCCTGTTCAGCTGCGGAGGCTATCTGGAAGCGGGCAAGACGATGGGCCTGGCCCCCTACGGGCGGCCGTGCCCCGACTGGGGGCAACTGCTCCAGTACGACGGCGCCGACGTCGGCGTCAAACTGTCCATGCTGGAACGGTCGTACGAGGAGTGGTACGCAGCAGAGGGGGACGGCTTCGACCCGAGGGCCCGCGACGCCTGGAGGAGCCAGTTCGCAAAGGACGTCGCGCGCAAGGCGCAGGACGAACTCGAAGACGCCATGCTGTATCTGGCCCGCAAGGCCCGTGAGATCACCGGAGCCCGCAACCTGTGCCTGAACGGCGGCGTCGGCCTCAACTCCGTGGCCAACCAGCGCATTGCGGCAGAAGCAGGCTTCGACGGCCTCTACATTGCGCCGCCCGCGGGTGACGCCGGCATCGCGATCGGAGCAGCCGCCTACGGCTATTACGAGATCCTCGGCGGCACCGAACGCCACCACGCAGCCAGCGCCGCCACCGGACGCACCTACACCGACACAGAGATCCGAACCGCCCTCGACGACGCCGCGGCAAAGCTGACCTACCAGCGCGCGCCGGTTGCCCAAGTGGCCGAACTGCTGGCGTCCCACCACGTCGTGGCCTGGGTGCAAGGTGGCTCCGAGATCGGCCCGCGTGCCCTGGGCCAGCGCAGTCTGCTGGCCGCCCCCGTCATCCCGACATGCGCGACTATCTCAACGTGGTGGTCAAGCACCGCGAGCCGTTCCGCCCGTACGCCCCCTCGATACTGCGCGAGCACGCCGGGCGCTGGTTCGAACTCATCGGCGAGAGCCCGTTCATGCTCCTCGTTCCCCGACTGCGCGACGAACGGCGTGAGCTCGTCCCCGCCATCACACACGTGGACGGCACAGCCTGCGTCCAGACGGTCGATGCCCAGGTCAACCCCCTCTACCACGAGGTGATTTCGGCCTTCCACGAGCTGACCGGCGTACCGCTCGTCCTCAACACCTCCTACAACGACGCCGGCGAACCCATCGTGGAGACCCCCCCCGGGATGCCGTCCGTACCTTCCTCAACACCGAGATCGACCACCTGTATATCGGCTCCTACCTCGTCTCCAAGCGTGGGCGGACGCTCCGCCCCGACCACCCCTCCAAGGCCTTCCGTGAACGGCGTCTGGGACAGCGCGGCCGACCGGCCACCAGCTGACGGCACGCCGGTCCGATCACGCTGAGAGGAGCCGGCCGCCACTGTGGCGGCCGGCGAACCGGTCTTTCGGGAACTCTTCGCGGATTTCATGGATTTCACGGATTCGTTTTCAGGCGTGCCCGAAAATGGATTCATTCACGCGCGGGAAAGAAATTACAGAATAGCTCATTGGTATTCGGTGGTGCGGGATGAGTATGATCGAATCATGGGAGAAGCGCCGAAAATCGGAGATGCCTTCGGAGAAATCCTGAAGGCCGAATTATCCCAACAGGCAAGTTCCGAAGCGCCGCCGACGACCGGGCCGAGGATGCGGCGCCCGGTCATCGAGATCGTAGAGCGGGACGACGGATTCATCGCCGGGAACCCCGGGGGCCATAGAGGTCTCCCGTGCGCTGGGTGTGAACGACCTGGTGCGCGCGACCACGGAAGAACACCTCAAGTCGGGGCAGCGCTACGACGTCCTCGCGCTCTTCGGACAGAATCTGGGGCTGCTGGGATCACGCGAGCAGGCTCCGGGATTCCTCAGCACACTGGCCGCTCGCGCGCGCCCCGGAGCACGCATCGTGGCCCAGGGAACCGATCCCTATGCCACGAAAGACCCCATCCACCTGGAATACCAGGAGCGCAACAAGGAGCGTGGCAGGCTCGGAGGCCACTATCACCAGCGGGTGCGCTATCTCGCCTCGCCACCCCCTACATCGACTACTTGCAGTGCTCCATAGAGGAACTGGAGAAGCTGCTGAGCGGTACCGAATGGCGACTGGCCGACGTGGATGATGCGGATGCGCCGGTCTATGTGGTGACGTTCGCCCTGGCGTCCTGAATTTCGCCCCGGCGCCGCGGGCGAGCGGTGATCACACGGCCGGGCGGGCGGCGTCGCCGTCCGTCCCGGCCAGTGTCACCTGCTCGGCCGCGGCGTCCGCCCGGGTGATGGGCCCCGAGGGCCACGCGGCGGCGACCGAGGCGATGGCCACGATCGCACCCGCCATCACGAACGCCCACGGCACACCGCCCGGCCGGTCCACGACGGTTCCCGCCACCGCGCCGCCCACCGAATTGGCGGCCACCGGTACGGTCGCGATCCACGTGTGGGCCTCGGTGAGCATGCTCGAGGGCACGATCCGGCCCACGATGGAGATGTAGACGGTGAGGGCGGGCGCGATGACGCCCCCGCCGAGGGCGAGCGCGACACCCAGCGCCGTCGGACCGGGCAGCACGGCGAGAACCGCGAGGCTGACCGCCACGCACCCGAGCAGCCACGCGAACTGCCGCGGCAGAGGGCTGCGCGGAGGTCGTGCCCCGTACCACAGACCGCCCAGGCCGGAGCCCAGCCCCCACACCGCCAGGAGCAGGCCCGCCAGCCCGGCGGAGTCGGCGTGGGAGTGCGCGTCCGCATACGCGGGCACCGCCACGCTGACCGCCCCGAACCCCGCTCCCAGCGCCCCGACGCACCCCAGCAGCACCGTGAAGCCGGAGAAGCGCAGCGGACCGAGACCGCTTGTTCTTGTATGCGAGGGATGGGGACGCTGGGCGCGCAGCGCGCTGCCGCAGGCAACCAACACGGTTCCGGCGAGCGTGGCTGCGGCCGCCGCGATGATCGCCGCGGCCGGAGTGGCGATCACCCCGAACACACCCACCAGCAGAGGTCCGGCGACGAAGACGAGTTCGTACAAGGCGGTGTCCGCGGCGAGGACGGTCCCCCGCAGCTCCTCCCAGCCGGTTCCGGAAGCGGTGAGCCGGTTGCACGCACCGCGGATCGCCGGCGTGAGCGGTGGGTAGGTCGCGCCGGCCCCGGCTGCCACCGCGCACATCCAGGGCAGCGGGGCACCGCTGTCGGCCGTGAGCACAAGCCCACCCAGGGCCAGCGCGTGAGCGACCGCCGCGCTCAGCAGCACCGGGGAGGGCCCCGACAGGTCGGCGAGCCGTCCTATCACCGGGCTGATCGACACCCCGGCCAGGGCGTACAGACCCACCGCGAGGCTCGCGTACGCGTAACGCCCGGTCGAGTGCTCGATGAGCAGGAGGAGGGCGAGCGGCGTCATACCGCTGCCGAGCCGTGCGACGAGTCCCAGCGCGAGCAATGACGCGAGTCCTGGGATTCTGCGGATCTCGGCGTATCGGCCCAACGCGGTCATCAGCTCATGCTCCTTTGCGGTTCTTGGCCGAGTGCGGGGCACTCGGCAGTACGGGGAAAGAGACCTGCCCGGTTCAGATGCCACCAGTTCGTCCGGCTCGGCGGCTCCTGCGGGTGGCACGAACCGCCGGGGTCCACCGTGAACGGCATCGGGGGAGACTCCTGTCCATGCGGTGTCCGCGGTGTCCGTGGTGTTCGTCCTCGGAGTGGGCCCGCCTGCCGGTTCTCACGTGCCGACGGTGACAGCCACGCGGTCCGCGATGACGGGGGCGAAGGCGAAGTCGGTGCCCGAGCAGGCGGAGATGATCACGACGTCCTCTGCCCACGGATGACGCGTGACGGCGAACTGGCCGTCCCGGGTGGTGGTGCGCATCTGCACGCGCGCTGCGCGATGGGCCGGCTTCAGGCCCGCGAGTTCCGCCAGCCGGGTCTGGGCGGCCTGGCACTCGGCCTCGTCCACGGCCCGAGGTCCCTTGTCGGGATCGGCGCTTTCGCCGTTCGAGTGCGACTCGACCCTCACCCCACCCGCCAGGGCGGGCTGCATGTGGAAGTCTCCGTGCGTATCGGAACAGGTCACGAAGGGTGTTCGGTCTGGGGCGAGTGCTGTGCGGTGTTCGGCGGGGTCCAGCCAGTGAGAGAGGGCGCGTTCGACGCTCACGCGCGGCCAGCGGGACCCTGCCGGTAACGATCGCAGCCACGGGCCGAGGGCGAGTACCAGGATGTCCGCGCCGATCCTTCTCCCGCCGCCGATGACGGCGTGATCGCTCCGCCAGCGGGTGAGCACGCTGTGCAGATCGACGTCGGCTCCGAAGCACAGCTCAGCCCCCGCTCGCTCGGCCTGGCGCCGGAAGGCGCGAACGCTCGGCTCCGCGAGCAGAATGCCCGCCTCCTGGTCGAGGAGACCCTCGGTGTCGTCAGCGAAGTGCAGCGCGGGGAACGCCGTGCGCATCTCGGCCGCGGAGAGCCTGTGGTGGGCAGTGCCGGTGGCTGCTTTCGCCGCCGCCGCGAGTGTGCGGGAGCCGACACTTCCGACGAGGAGCCCGCCGGTCTTGAGGAACAAGTCGGTATCGTTCTCGGATTCCAGGGTGCGCCACGCTGTATGCGCGGAGGTGGCAAGTGGGGCCGTATTCGCGGAAGCCGGGATGGACGTGCCGCAGCACGTGTGGACCAGTGCTCCGGGGCCCCGTCTACGGGTCTGGGACAGCCGCGCTCCAGGCCTATGACATGCCGTCCCGTACGAGCCAGCACCATTGCTGCGGCACTACCCATGATTCCGAGCCCGACGATGGCGACATCACATGACCGGGACATAGGTCCCCTGCAGCTGAACGGTCGGCATTGTCACCCCAGCAACGACAGCATAAGAAGCAGGAACAAGGGAGAATTCAAAGGAAGTTGCTCATGGTGCGATCCTTGAGGAACGCCACGGACATCGCAATGCCGATTCCGGATGCAGATGCACGCCGACCTCAACTCCCGCCACGCGATTGCTGCGCTGCTTGTCGAAACGTGATCAAATCTATTCCTGGATCACGCTAGTAGGCCATGCGTCGGGTGTCAACGGAGTTTCTGGCCTCACTCCCTTGCGCTGAATATGAACGGAACGTTTCAATGTTGCTGTGTGCTGTGGCAATTCGGGATGAGACCTCCCCAGTAGGCGAGTGTCCTTGACGCGGCCCAACGCGAGGGCTGGGACTTCCTCATGGAGATGGACCCCCACTTCTCCATCGCGTTTCCCGGTAAGGACCGTGGCGGGATCACGGTGCGAGTCGTCGAGGCCGAGGATGGAACCCTCATGCTCTTGGAGGCACCGGACGGTGACGGCTCGGTGAGCGTCACCTTCGACCTCACCTGAGTTCAGCTCGGAAGGGCAGGAGCCCGACTTCGCCGCCTTCCTGCCGGCTCCGGTGCGTCGCCGCCTTTTACTGATCTTTCGAAGGCCCTGCGACAACTGGGGCACCGACTCTGTCTGTGAGGAACTTGGGTACCTGGCTGTGGAGCAGGTCGCCGCGTTATTGCGCCGAAACCGGCACCAGTCTGCGCGCGCCTACCTGGACCTGCTGGCCCGGTATCCCGCAACGATGTTCGCGGCGAGGACCTCGCCGTGGCACGGGCGGCCAACCGCGAACTGATGGCCCAGGTCAACCGCTGAGGCTGAGTCTCAACTTCCGAGATTCGAACGCCTACGCCCTTCAGGTGTCGGTGAGCTCGGGGCGTGTTCGGCCTCTCCTGCGGCTGCGGCGAGACCTTGCCGTAGGTGCGTGAGGCGTGCGATCTCGGCGTCCAGGGCCGCCAGGCGATCGGCCACCACGTCGCTGAACTCACCGGGACGGCTGGCACAGGAAACCGACGGCTGGTCCAGGAGGTCCAGGCGGTGGGCGCGGCGGCGGAGATCCTCCAGGGTGAGGCCCAGAGCCAGAAGGCTGCGAATGACGCGGACGCGGGCCACCGCGGCGGAGTCGTACTCACGTTGGCCGGACGAGGTGCGTGGTAGGGGTCGCAGTAGGCCGCGGGCCTCGTAAAGACGCAGAGCACGTGGTGTGGTCCCGGCCGCCGCTGCTGCCTCGCCGATCCGCATGCCCGCTCCGCCCTGTCCTACAACTCCACGATGGACGCTCCGAAGGAGCGCCCCGCGATCAGTGCAGGCAACGCTCCCGGAGCACGCTCCATTCCGCGGACCGGGGTGTACGGGAAACGGATGTCGCCCGCCCGCAGCCAGTCCCCGAAGCGGGCTTCCCATTCCGCCTCGACATCCGGGTGGTCCACGCCGTTGTAGCCGGAGACCGTGATGCCCCGAGTCAGCAAACGATAGGTGTCCAGCACAGTCGGCGCGCTCCCGCCTGCCCGGTCCGGAGACAGCTGACCGTCCAACGCACCCACCAGGGCGAACCGGGCGCCCCGGTTCGCTACGTGCACGGCGGCCGTCAACTGCTCGCCACCCACGGTGTCCAAGACGACGTCGACGCCGTCCGGTGCCACCTCCGCGAGTTGTTCGCCGACCGGAGTTGCTCCCCGCAGGACGACGGCGTCGTAGCCGAGGTCCCGCTCCAGGCGCTGAGCCTTGTCCGGTGAGCCGGTGCTCCCGACCACCCGGGCAGCGCCCAGCAGTCGGGCGACCTGGCCCGCCATGGTGCCCACAGCACCGGCGGCGCCGGTCACGAACACGGTATCGCCCTCCCTGACCTCGGCCAGTCGGGTCAGCGCGCCGTACGCCGCAGAGCCCTGGGCGAGATGGGCCACCGGTTCGGGCAGGATGCCGTCCAACAGCCGGCACTCAGCAGCCGCCGGCGTCGCGTACTCCCGCCAGCCCTGCAGGTGCAGCACCAGTTGACCCTTCTGCAGCCCGCCATCGACCACCTCGCCGATCGCGGGGCCGAACAGAGTGTCGCCGGGGTGCAGCGGTGGCAGCGGAACATCGCGCGTCTCGCCCCCGATGAGGGTGCGCAAGCCCGGGAAGACGAGGAAATGAGTGTTGCGCACAAGTACATGGCTGGCGTCAGACACAGGGATGGGTTCCTGCACCAGGGTGAAGTCGTCCGGGGTCGGCAATCCATCGGGTCGGCGGGCCAGGCGTACAAGGCGATGCGTTGCATTCATAGCCGGACGCTAAACCTTGACCCATGGGTCAAGGGCAAGGCTCATCACCGCGAGGATTTCCGTACATCGACTGGATGGCCAGCTGTCGGTCGGGTCTGATGCACGATCGGGTGACATCTTGACCTGTCCCCAAACCTGCATCAGACCCGCTGCGGGTGCTGCAACGGACTCGACATGTCCGCCCGCGTGGCGGACGGTGCCCGGCCGTCCTGCAGGCCGTGCGGGACGAACTCCGCAAAGGCGCCGACCACATCAAGATCGCTGTCCAGGGGGGAGTGGCCTCCCCGGACTCACCCTTCGACAGCCTCCAGTACACGAAGGAGGAGATCAGTGCCGCAGTGCTGGCGGCCGCCGACTCGGGCACGTACGTCTGCGCCCACGCCTACTCACCCTCTGCGATGAGACGCGCCGTGGAATGCGGCGTGCGCTCCATCGAACACGCCACCGTCTATGCCGGGAACGGCTTGGCCGGCGAGACGACGCGTCCTGGCCCAGCCTGGACGCCCGCTACGTCCGCGTCACCCTTACAGGCGCCTACAGCGCCGCCACCTCCTGGTCGATCACCGAGGCGCGGCTGCAGACCCAGCCCGTCACCGCACCGGCCGGAAGCTCACTGTCCCACTCGGGATGGAGCACCGACGCGTCCGCCGCCGGCGCCGACGTCTCCAACGCGATCGATGGACTCCTCAACACCCGCTGGAGCGACGGCACCGCACAGAGCGGCAACGAGTGGTTCCAGGTCGACCCCGGCTCCACCAGAACCATCACCGCAGTCCAGCTGATCGCCGCCGGCTCGATCGACAACGACGAGGGCGACTATCCACGCGGCTACCAGGTGTACACCTCGACAGGCGACGGCTGGACCCTCGCCGCCTCAGGCACACCCCACGGCAACGCCGTGACCATCCCCCTGCCATCCACTACCGCCCGCTACATCAACGTCCACCAGACCCGAACCTAGGCCAACCACTACTGGTCCATCGCCGAGTTCAACTTCCTGCAGTAGCCCCCTAGCCTTCATAGAAGCCGCCTTGCCGCGCCGCTCTCCTGCCGACGCAGCAAGGCCGGGGCACCTCTGCAGCGTGGCCAGGACGCGACCCTGGAGAAACTCCGCGTCGACCGCCAACTCGAAGAGGCCATGGTCAAGGGCCCTGACCCACTCCATCTCGCAGAGGTCTTCGGCCTCGACGAGGAGACCGCTATGCGCTACGCGGACTCCGCTCGCGCTCTCCTGGAACGGCCCCTGGAAACCGACCCCGCAACCTCACACGAACCCACGGATCAACTCCTTGACACGGGGGGTACCGACCCTTCGGGGTCACGCCCGACAGCCTTCCGTTCCGCGAACTCACGGAGGCGAGGGATCAGTGGGTGGGTGGGACGAACTCGGGCTGGTCGAGCAGGCGCAGCCAGCTTCCGTCAGGCTGGCGCCGGACGACCTGCGCCCGGGCACCGGCCCCGTCCTTCGGCGGGGTCGAGGTGAGGGCGATGTCACCGCTGATCAGCGTCGGCAGCGGTTGTTCCTGCTCGAAACGCGGACGATTGGCCAGCACCTTCTCCCACAGTGCGCGAATCGCCTTCCGGCCCACCGTCTGGTCGCCGGGCGGGTAGGCCATCACCGCACCCTCTTCGTAAAGTACGGCGACCCCGGCCGCGTCACCGGCGTTGGATCGTTCGACGAACAAGCGGGTGATGTCCTCAGGGCGCATGGCCTTCTCGTACTCCGGCATGAATTCCTCCTGACGTCGGGCTTCCACGCTTCCCAGCGTGGCCGCCGACTGATCAGAAGTCCAACAGATGAATCTTCTGAGAACTAGAATCTGCAGTCATGGAGCTGAGGCAACTGGAATACTTCGTCGCGGTCGCCGAGGAGCAGAACTTCACCCGGGCAGCAGACCGGGTGCACATCAGCCAGTCCGGCGTCAGCGCCCAGATCCGCCAACTGGAACGGGAACTCGGTGCCGAGTTGTTCGACCGGTCGGCCCGCACCGTCACCCTCACCGTCGCGGGCAAGGCCGCACTCGAACACGCCCGCGCCGCACTCGCCGCCGCTGGGGCAGTCGGCCAGGCGGTGGGCGAGGTGACCGGCCTGATCCGGGGTCGGCTCACCGTCGGAATGGTCATCGGCTGCACCCTAACCCCGCTGTTCGACGCCCTCGCCGCGTTCCACCAGGCACATCCCGGTGTGGAGATCTCGCTGCTGGAGGACAGCTCGGACCGGCTCGTCGAGGGGGTACGCACCGGTGCAGTCGACCTGGCACTCATCGGGGCCGCAGCCGCCACCCCCGAAGGGCTGGACGCGCTGACCATCATTAGCGAGCGGCTCGCCGTGGCAGTCCCGGCCGGGCACCCCCTCGCGAAACAGCGGCGGGTCACCCTGCGCGACCTGGTCGCCTACCCGATCGTGTG
>NZ_JBIVDS010000004.1:0-716576 GCF_044747265.1 Streptomyces sp. NPDC090106
CGGGCTTTTCCCTTCGGTCTTGCGTTTCCGACTCTATCAGACCGTTTCCCGATCCGATTTCCTCGGTGCTTTCCAGGTTTCCGCTTCCGCGTTTCTCTTTCCGGCGGTTCCGACTCTATCAGATCCTTTCGGGCCTGACTCCCAGTCAGCGGGTTTCGCCTTCGCGGCTGTTGGGCCGTTCGGACGAGTGAGACTTTAGCGGATTCCTCGGCCCTGAGCTAATCGGGGCCCTCGTCCTTTCGAACGCGGATTCCTCATTTCGCAAATACGCATGGCAATACGCACGAAGGCGCACGACGACGGGTCGTCGAATGCTGCTGAGTACCTGCGGAATGGCTGTCCGGGGACCAACCGAGGTCGGCTCTCACGTCGGACAACTCGGAGAACACTACGGACGAGGCCAGGGTGTGTCAACTCCCGCCCGGACCGAACCCCTGAGGCGTACCCTTGGCCCCATGATGACGCGTACGTACACCCAGCAGTGGTGGGCCGCCTGACGGCGGCCGGACTGACGTATGCGTTCAACGGCCGCCGCCTCGGCGGCCGTTCTTGTTTCTCCCTCCGGAGCTCCAGGGGGCGGCCCGCCGGGACGACGGTGTCGACCAGGAGCGGACGAGGAGTGGAGAAGAGATGACGCGGGTCTTCAGTGGGGTCAAGCCGACCGGGCATCTGACGCTGGGGAACTACCTGGGAGCCATGCGGCGGTGGGCCGACGTCGATCAGCACCGGGCGGACGCGCTGTTCTGTGTGGTGGACCTGCACGCCCTGACCGTCGAGCACGACCCCGCGCGCGTGCGGCGGCTGAGCCGGCAGGCGGCGACGCTGCTGCTGGCCACAGGGCTGGATCCCGAGCTGTGCACGGTCTTCGTACAGAGTCATGTGGACGAGCACGCGCGGCTGTCGTATCTGCTGGAGTGCGTGGCCACGGACGGTGAGATGCGGCGGATGGTCCAGTACAAGGAGAAGGCTGCGCGGGAGCGGGTGCGGGGCGGGAGCGTGCGGCTGTCCTTGCTGACGTATCCGGTGCTGATGGCGGCGGACATCCTGGCGTACGGGACCGACGAGGTGCCGGTGGGGGACGACCAGACTCAGCACGTGGAACTGGCGCGGGATCTCGCGGTGCGGTTCAACCAGCGGTACGGGCAGGCCTTCGTAGTGCCGCGGGCCACGCATCCCTCGGTGGCGGCCCGGGTCATGAATCTTCAGGACCCGGCTTCGAAGATGGGCAAGAGCGAGGACGTCGGGCCCGGGATCGTCTATCTGCTCGATGAACCGGACGTGGTGCGGCGCAAGGTGCTGCGGGCCGTCACGGACAGCGGGCGGGAGGTCGTCTACGACCGGGAGGAGCGGCCGGGGGTCGCGAATCTGCTGGACATCCTCGCGGCGTGCACGGGTGGGAACCCATCCGAGCTGAGCGGTGTATACGAGTCGTACGGGTCATTGAAGACGGACACCGCCGAGGCCGTGGTCGAGGTCCTCAGGCCCGTGCAGGAGAGGCACAAGGAGTTGTGCGCGGATCCTGGTTATGTGGAAGGAGTGCTGCGGGATGGTGCGGAACGTGCCAGGGCGATGGCCCGGCCGGTCGTGGATGCCGCGTATCGGGCGATCGGGCTGCTGCCGGCGGTCTCGGGGGCGGATATCGGGGTGACCGCCTAGGACCTGCGGGTGCCGCCCGTGGGGGGCGGCACCCGGAGTGGTCAGCTGTTGCCGGAGGCCAGCTCGCGGCTGCGGTCGCGGGCGGCTTCGAGGGCGGCGATGAGTGCGGCGCGGACGCCGTGGTTCTCCAGCTCGCGGATGGCGTTGATGGTCGTGCCCGCGGGGGAGGTGACGTTCTCGCGGAGCTTGACCGGGTGCTCGCCGCTGTCGCGGAGCATGATGGCGGCGCCGATCGCGGACTGGACGATGAGGTCGTGGGCCTTGTCGCGGGGCAGGCCCAGGAGGATGCCGGCGTCCGTCATGGCTTCGACCAGGTAGAAGAAGTAGGCCGGGCCGGAGCCGGAGAGGGCCGTGCAGGCGTCCTGCTGGGACTCGGGGACGCGGAGCGTCTTGCCGACGGCGCCGAAGATCTCCTCGGCGTGGGCGAGGTGCTCGGCGGTGGCGTGGCTGCCGGCGGAGATGACGGACATGGCCTCGTCGACGAGCGCGGGCGTGTTCGTCATGACGCGGACGACGGGGGTGCCCTCGGCGAGGCGCTCCTCGAAGAAGGAGGTGGGGATGCCCGCGGCGCCGCTGATGATCAGGCGGCCGGCGGGGATGTGCGGGGCGAGTTCGTCGAGGAGGGTGCCCATGTCCTGCGGCTTGACCGTGAGGATCAGGGTGTCGGCGTTCTTGGCGGCCTCGGCGTTGGTGACCGGGCTGACTCCGTGGCGGGTGCGGAGTTCCTCGGCCCGTTCCGGTCGGCGGGCGGTGACCAGGAGGTCGGCGGGGGCCCAGCCGCCTCGGATCATTCCGCTGAGCAGGGCCTCACCGATCTTGCCGGTGCCGAGGACTGCGACTTTCTGGGTCATGGCTGCGGGTGCCCTCCGGGGTGTGCGTCGTCCGGGGTTCATCCTCGCACCGGGGAGGGGTGCGGGGCGCGGCTGTCCGCTGGACGGGATGCGGAGGACGGGTGAGTGACGGGGGCGGGTGAGTGGCGGGCGGGTCGGTGAGGGGGGTCACTGGGTGCGGCGCCTGAGGGTGGCCGCTCCGAGGCCGAGGACGAGCAGGGCGCATCCGGCGACGATCAGGACGTCGCGGACGAACGTGGCGGTCATGTCGGTGTGCCTGAGGACCTCGTTCATGCCGTCGACGGCGTAGGACATGGGCAGGACGTCGGAGATGGCCTCCAGGACGGGGTGCATGTTGTCGCGCGGGGTGAACAGGCCGCAGAGGAGGAGCTGGGGGAAGATCACGGCCGGCATGAACTGGACGGCCTGGAACTCGGAGGCGGCGAAGGCCGAGACGAAGAGGCCGAGGGCGGTGCCGAGCAGGGCGTCGAGCAGGGCGACCAGGAGGAGCAGCCAGGGGCTGCCGATGACGTCGAGGCCGAGGAACCAGACGGCGAGGCCGGTGGCGAGGGCGGACTGGACGATCGCGAGGGCGCCGAAGGCGAGGGCGTAGCCGGCGATGAGGTCGCCCTTGCCGAGGGGCATGGCGAGGAGGCGTTCGAGGGTGCCGGAGGTGCGTTCGCGCAGGGTGGCGATGGAGGTGACCAGGAACATCGTGATCAGCGGGAAGATCCCGAGGAGGGAGGCGCCGATGGTGTCGAAGGTGCGCGGGCTGCCGTCGAAGACATAGCGGAGCAGGAACAGCATCACGCAGGGGATGAGGACCAGCAGGGCGATCGTGCGCGGGTCGTGGCGGAGCTGGCGCAGGACCCGGGCCGCGGTGGCGAGGGTGCGGGAGGCGTTGAGGGCGCCGGTGGGGACCGGGGTGGTGGTCGCGGCGGCCGGGGTGGTGGTCATCGGGTCGGCTCCTTGTGGCGTCCGGCTGCGGCTGCCTCGTCCACGAGGTGCAGGAAGGCGGCTTCGACGGTCTCGGAGGCGGTGCGGGTGCGCAGGGCGTCCGGGGTGTCGTCGGCGAGGATCTCGCCCTCGCGCATGAGGAGGAGGCGGTGGCAGCGCTCGGCCTCGTCCATGACGTGGGAGGAGATGAGGAGGGTGGCGCCGCGCTCGGCGGCGATGTCGTGGAAGAGCCGCCACAGGTCGCGGCGCAGGACGGGGTCGAGGCCGACGGTGGGTTCGTCGAGGACGAGGAGTTCGGGGGCGCCGAGGAGGGCCACGGCGAGGGAGACGCGGTTGCGCTGGCCGCCGGAGAGGTTGCCGGCGAGGGAGTCGGCGTGGCTCGTGAGGTCGACGTCGGCGATGACCCGGGTGACGTCGGTGTGGCGGCGGTCGGCGGCGGCGCGGCCGGGGGCGAGGATCGCGGCGAAGTAGGCGAGGTTCTGGCGGACGGTCAGGTCGTCGTAGACGGAGGGGGCTTGGGTGACGTAGCCGATGCGGGCGCGGAGGGCGGGGTGGCCCGCGGGGTGGCCGAGGACGTCGAGGGTGCCGGTGACCTTGGCCTGGGTGCCGACGATCGCGCGCATGAGCGTGGACTTGCCGCAGCCGGAGGGGCCGAGGAGGCCGGTGACCTGGCCGCGCGGGACGGTGAAGCCGATGCCGCGCAGGACGGTGCGGGGGCCGCGGGCGACGGTGAGGTTCTCGGCGTGGACGGCCGGACCGTCAGCGGTGTCAGGGGTGTGGGAGGCGTCGGGGTCGGGGTCCGCGTCCGGGTCCGGTTCGGGGAGCCGGGGCGAGTAATTCATCATGCGATGAATAATGCTCTCGCGGACAAAGGCCGTCAAGCGAGGTGCGCACGGCGGCGCAGGCGCGCGTCGGTGTGATCGGAAGGGTCCGGTCCGGTACCCGTGCCCCCGGATGCCTCCACCGGCGGCGGGAAGGGGCTGCGCGATCAACTTCCTTTCCTGACAATGGATTTCAGTGCCGTGTACTCCCCCGACGCGGCACCCCACGCATCTCCCGACCCGAACCACTCGGCCGGATGGGCCGGATGGGCCGGACCGACCGAATCCGTTCATGGCTTCACCTGCCGGAGGTGCTCCGCTCATGCGCTCTGTCGTGCCCAAGGACGATCTGCTCGCTTCTCTGGTCGTGTTCCTCGTCGCGCTGCCGCTGTGTGTGGGCGTGGCGATGGCGTCCGGTGTGCCGGCCGAGCTGGGGCTGGTGACCGGCATCGTCGGCGGGCTGGTCGCCGGGGCGCTGCCCGGCCGCAGCCTCCAGGTCAGCGGGCCGGCGGCCGGGCTGACGGTGCTGGTGTACGAGGCCGTGCACCGGTACGGGATCGAGGCCCTCGGGGTGCTGGTGCTCGCGGCCGGGCTGGTGCAGCTCGGGCTGGGTGCGCTGCGGCTCGGGCGGTGGCTCAGGGCCGTGTCGGTGGCGGTCGTGCACGGGATGCTCGCCGGGATCGGGCTGGTCCTGATCGCCGGTCAGGTGTACGCGCTGGGTGACGCGACCGCGCCCGGGGACGGGCTCGGGAAGCTCGCCGGGCTGGTGCGGCTGCCGGGGCTGCTGGACCCGGTCGCGTTGTCGGTGGGGGGTGCCACCCTGGTCGTCCTGCTGCTGTGGCCGCGGTGGCGGCGGGGGGCCCGGCTGGTGCCCGCGCCGCTGGTCGCGGTGGGTCTCGCGGCGGCGGTGACCGGGGTCTTCGGCCTGGAGGTGCGGCGGGTGGAGGTGCGCGGGCTGCTGGATGCCGTGCGGCTGCCGGAAGCGGCGGACGTCGGGCGGCTGGCGGACGTGGGCGTGCTGGGGACGGTGGTGGCGTTCGCGCTGATCGCGTCGGCCGAGTCGCTGTTCAGCGCGGCGGCGGTGGAGCGGCTGCACGACGGGCGGCGCACCGACTACGACCGTGAGCTGATGGCGCAGGGCGCGGGCAACACGGTGTGCGGGCTGCTGGGCGCGTTGCCGCTGACCGCGGTGATCGTGCTGAGCGCGGCTGGCGGTACCCCCTCCGGGGGAGTGCGGGCAGGAGCGCGGACGAAGGCGTCCCGGGTGCTGCACGGGGTGTGGCTGCTGCTCTTCACGGTGGTGGTGCCCGGGGCGCTCGGGGTGATCCCGGTGGCGGCGCTGGCCGCGCTGCTGGTGCACGCCGGGTGCAGGCTCGTGCCGGTGCGGGAGGTGCGGGTGCTGTGGCGCGGGCATCGCGGGGAGGTGGTCGTGCTGGCGGTGACGGCGGTGACGATCGTCGCCGGGAACCTGTTCGAGGGGGTGCTGGTCGGGTTGGCGCTGGCGGTGGCGAAGACCGCGTGGGACGCCAGCCATGTGCAGGTGGAGACGGAGGACCGGGGCGCGGCGGGGCTCGTCGTACGGGTGCTGGGGCATGCGACGTTCCTGCGGTTGCCGAAGCTGCTGGACGCGTTGGAGGCGTTGCCGCGGGACCGGGAGGTGCGGTTGGAGCTGGGCGGGCTGCGGCATCTGGACCATGCGTGCGCGGCGGCGCTGGAGGGGTGGGCCGCGAAGCGGGGTCAGGCGGTGATGGCGACCAGCAGCTCGACGTCGTAGATCTCCTCGACGGTTCCGTCCGGGAACGTCTCCAGCAGGTGGCGGCGCTCGTCGGTGAAGAAGACGTCGGCGCGTTCGGGGCCCGCGACCAGGAAGATCGAGTGGCTGGCGAGGTTGGCGAGGTGGGTGTCGAGGGGGACGTGGCGGCTCCAGCGGACCAGGCGGTGGGCGAAGTCGAGGGTGCCGGTGGGGTCGGCGAGGGCGGCGCGGGCGCCGTCGCCGTTCAGTTCGACGGTCGGCAGGCCCCCGAGGTCGCCGAAGCCCGCGGCGATACGGCGTGCCTGGTCGGCGATCCACGGCACGTCGAGCGGGGAGGTGTTCCACCACAGGGCCAGCGCGCCGCCGGTCCGCAGCACCCGCCGGGCCTCCGGGACGGCCCGGGCCGGGTCGGTCCAGTGCCAGGCCTGGGCGTAGGTGAGGACGTCGAGGGAGGCGGCGGCCAGCGGCAGGGCGTCGCCGGTGCCGCGCACGATCGGCAGGCCGGGGTGGCCGAGGCGGAACTGGGCGGCCATGCCGTCACCGGGCTCGACCGCGATCACGTCCGCGCCGCGTTCCTGGAGCAGGGCGGTCCCGATGCCCGTGCCCGCGCCCACGTCCGCGACGCGGGCGCCGGTGAGGGGGCGGCCCGCGAGTTCCTCGATCGCGTCGAAGAGGGCCGGCGGGTAGGAGGGGCGGTGCGCGGCGTACTCGGCCGCGGCGGAGTTGAAGGACTGGGCGCGGGAGGTGTGGATACAGGAGGTGCGCGAGACGGCCGTCATACGGCCATGGTGGCCGAGGTGGCCGCGGGGTGCGGTGAGATTTCGGTGAGAGCCGGCAGGGCCGCGAGGTCAGGAGGGGCGGCGGCGCTTCTTGGAGGGGTTGCCGGTGCGGCGGGCTCCGCGCTTCTCGTACTGGCGGACGGCGGTCTCGTACTCCTCGCGGCGCAGCTTCTCGCCCGGGGCCTCGGTGAGGGAGCGGAAGAAGTAGGCGAGCAGCGAGCCGACGAAGCCGATGGCCAGCAGGCCGCGCAGGGACGCCTGGCGGTCGGGGTCGGGCCGCTTGCCGAAGCCGTCCCAGGTGTGGCGGAAGGCGAGGGCGCTGCAGATCGCGAACATCACGACCATGAGGACGGTGACGAAGCTGCCGATGTCCGCGAGGGCGAGGCCCTGGTAGGCGAACCTGAGCACGAGGCACGCGGCCACGGCCGCCGCGAGGGAGCCCACGGAGGCGCCGACCCGGCGCAGCGGGTAGCGGCCGTCGTGGTGCAGCCAGGTCGTACCGAAGAAACGCAGGGGTTCGGGGCGGGGGCCCGCGACCGGATCCGGGGTGCCGTTCGTCTCGCTCACGCTTCGATTATGGCGGGCGGGTGGGCGCGGGCCCCTGCGAGGTCAGAAGGAGCAGCGCGGACGGATGTAGCCGTCGCTGCCCGTCTGGATGTACGCGTCCGAGACGAACTCGCCGTCGTCGATGTTGTCCCAGATGTTCGAGGTGCCGTAGGGACCGGTCACGGTGGTGCCGGGCGCCTGGCAGAAGATCGGCACCTGGGCCCCCGCGAGGAGGACCCGGACGATCGAGTAGCCGGTGCCGGGGCCGCTGCGGACGTTCAGCTGGTATCCCGGGGCCACCGGGTAGTAGCGGACCGACTCCGCCTGGGCGACCGGTGACAGGGCCAGGAGAAAGGCCCCGGTGGCAGCTGCGAGCAGAACGGACCTACGTCTCGGAGACGTCATGGGATTCCCCCGGTGTCGGGTGGGCAGGAAGCGGATCAGGCGCAGCGGGACGCGACGTATCCGTCGCTTCCGGTGAGCACGTAGGCGTCCGAGACGTACTGGCCGTCGTCGATGTTGTCCCAGATGTTCGACGTCCCGTACGGACCGGCGACCGACTGGCCCGGGGTCTGGCAGTAGATGGGGACCTTGGCGCCCTCGGGCAGGACGCGGACGACCCGGTAGCTGGTGCTGGGACCGCTGCGGACGTTCAGGCGGACGCCCGGGGCGACCGGGTAGTAGCGCACGCTCGCGGTCGCGGCGACCGCGGTGGTGACGCTCTCCGCCTCGGACACGCTCTCGACGTCCTCGGTGCGTTCAACAGACATGGAAAATCCCCCCGTTCGGATCCCATGAGCGCCTCCAGCGCCATGGGCCCCGTTGATTCCCTCAAAGCACGACATGAAACACATGTACGCAACTCGCGCAGGGACACTAGCAAGTCGCCTCTGTCTCGCACGGGTAATCGACTAGGCTCCGTGCGTCGCGCGCGCGGACGAACAGCACGGGGGTGGTCCCATGGCGCCACAGCGGAACACCGGAGCGGGCGCGGAAGCGGAACTTCCCGAGTACGCCGGTCACTACCGTCTGGAGTCCCGTCTGGGCTCCGGCGGCATGGGAGTCGTGCACCTCGCGCGGAGCACGTCCGGGATGAAGGTCGCGGTCAAGGTCGTACACGGCGAGTTCGCCAAGGATCCCGAGTTCAGGGGCCGGTTCCGGCAGGAGGTGGCCGCGGCACGAAGGGTCAGCGGCGCCTTCACCGCCTCGGTCGTCGACGCGGATCCGGAGGCGGAACGGCCCTGGATGGCCACGCTGTTCATCCCCGGACCGACGCTGGCCGATCATGTGAAGCGGAACGGGCCGATGGACCATGCCCAGTTGCGCCGTCTCATGGCCGGTCTGGCCGAGGCGCTGCGGGACATCCATCGGGTCGGTGTCGTGCACCGGGATCTGAAGCCGAGCAACGTGCTGCTCGCCGAGGACGGGCCGAAGGTCATCGACTTCGGGATCTCCCGGCCGAAGGACAGCGAACTCCGCACCGAGACCGGAAAGTTGATCGGCACGCCGCCGTTCATGGCGCCCGAGCAGTTCCGGCGCCCGCGCGAGGTGGGGCCCGCCGCCGACATCTTCGCGCTCGGGTCGGTCCTGGTGCACGCGGCCACCGGGCGTGGACCGTTCGACTCCGACAGCCCGTACATCGTGGCCTACCAGGTCGTCCACGACGAGCCCGACCTGACCGGCGTACCGGAGAATCTCGCGCCGCACATCGAGCGCTGCCTCGCCAAGGACCCGGAGGACCGGCCCACTCCGGACGAGTTGATGCGGGCGCTTCGGTCCGTGGCGGCCTCGTACGACACCCAGGCGTTCATACCCGCCCAGCGCACGGGCGACGACATCCTGCCGGAGCCGCCCGCCGCGGCCCCGCCACGGCGGTCCCGACCCCGCTTCGGCAAACGGTCCGCTCTGATCGCCGGGGCGGTCGCGCTGATCGCGGGAGGCGCGTTCGCCTCGGTCCAGGTGCTCGGCGACGACGAACCCGCCGCGGCGGGCTCCCGACCGGAGGCGACGTCGTCCGGGTTCACGCCCTGGCAAGCCCCCGCGGTGGCCGAGGGCGGAGGCACCCCGCAGTGTGCGTACGGCGCGGGAAAGCTGTTCTGCGCGCAGTCCGGTGTGCTCTACGCGCTCTCGCCGGCCGACGGCACCCTGCTGTGGCGGCACCCGGTCGCCGAGTCGCTCAGGAGTGAGCCCCCGGTCGTGGCGGGCGGACTCGTGCTGATCACCGCGGACGAGGAGAAGCGGGTCGAGGCACTCGACACCGGTTCGGGTGAGACCCGCTGGGAGCGGACCCTGCCCGCCCATCAGGCGATGGGGTACTCGGACGGCATGCTGCTGCTCGCCCACGCCGACGGCAGGATCACCGGCGTCGACGCACAGTCGGGCGACATCGAGTGGAGCAGCCGGATTCCGGGCCAACGTGCCCCGTATCTCGGCTCGTTCGCCGGGGACCGGCTGCTGTACGCGACGACGGTCTCCGACGACCAGTCGAGCACCGAGGTCTCCGCGGTGGACCCGGCATCGGGCGCGGTGCGGTGGGCGGCCCGGCTGAAGGGCTCTCTCCAGCCCGTAGGCTCCCACGGCGGATCCGTCTTCTTCCTCGCGGCCGGCAAGGCCTACGACGACACGGCCGCGGTGGTGCGCTACTCCCCGCGCTCCGAGAAGTCCCGCCGGGTGGCACTGCCCCTCCCGCGCCAGGCCGTTCACGCGTCCGTGGCGGGCGACCGGGTCTATCTGCTGGCCGTGGGCGGCTCGTTGGAGGTGATCGACCTGGGCACGGGCAAGCAGCTGTGGAATCTCGAGACGGCGGTGTTCCGCGGCTCGGTACCGGTCCGTTCCGGCGAACACGTGTACTTCAGCGCCCCCGACGGACGGCTGCTGGCCGTGTCCGCCGACGGCGGGAAGCTGCTGGGCCAGACCTCACCGCGGCTCGGTGCCGCTTCGGACCGGGTCGCGGGGTCGGTCCCCGAACCGCTGGTCGTCGGAGGCCGCGTCTACGCCACCGCCCCCGACGGCACCGTCTTCGCTCTCGACGCCCGCAGCCCCGCCGCCTGGTAAGGCCCGCAGCCCCGCCGCCTGGTGAGGCCCGTAGTGCCGAAGCCCGTTGCGGCCCGGTACGGCGAAAGGGGCCGCCCCCGTCGGGGCGGCCCCTTTCGGGTGTGTGGGTCAGCCGAGCTTGGAGACGTCCCGCACCGCGCCCTTGTCCGCGCTCGTCGCCATCGCCGCGTAGGCGCGCAGCGCTGCGGAGACCTTGCGTTCGCGGTTCTTGGGGGCGTAAACGCCGCCCAGGGCGGCCTCGCGGCGGGCCAGTTCGGCGTCGTCGACGAGGAGTTCGATCGTGCGGCCCGGGATGTCGATGCGGATGCGGTCGCCGTCCTCGACGAGGGCGATGGTGCCGCCGGCGGCGGCCTCCGGGGAGGCGTGGCCGATGGACAGGCCGGACGTGCCGCCGGAGAAGCGGCCGTCGGTGACCAGGGCGCAGCTCTTGCCGAGGCCGCGGCCCTTGAGGTACGAGGTCGGGTAGAGCATCTCCTGCATGCCGGGGCCGCCCTTGGGGCCCTCGTAGCGGATGACGACGACGTCGCCCTCCTTGACCTGCTGGGTCAGGATCTTCTGGACGGCCTCCTCCTGCGACTCGCAGACGACGGCCGGGCCCTCGAAGGTCCAGATGGACTCGTCGACGCCGGCCGTCTTCACGACGCAGCCGTCGACCGCCAGGTTGCCCTTGAGGACGGCGAGGCCGCCGTCCTTGGAGTACGCGTGTTCCGCGCTGCGGATGCAGCCGCCCTCGGCGTCCTGGTCCAGGGTGTCCCAGCGCTCGGACTGGGAGAACGCCTCGGCGGAGCGGACGCAGCCGGGGGCCGCGTGCCACAGTTCGACGGCCTCGGGCGAGGGGGAGCCGCCGCGCACGTCCCAGGTCTTGAGCCAGTCCGCCAGGGACGGGCTGTGCACGGAGTGGACGTCCTCCCGGAGCTGGCCCGCGCGGTGCAGTTCGCCGAGCAGGGCCGGGATGCCGCCGGCGCGGTGCACGTCCTCCATGTAGTACGTGCGGTTCTTCGCGACGTTCGGGGCGACCTTCGCGAGGCACGGCACCCGGCGCGAGACCTCGTTGATCTCGTCGAGGCCGAAGGGCACGCCCGCCTCCTGGGCGGCGGCCAGCAGGTGCAGGATCGTGTTGGTGGAGCCGCCCATGGCGATGTCGAGGGCCATGGCGTTCTCGAAGGCCGCGAAGGTGGCGACGTTGCGCGGCAGGACCGTCTCGTCGTCCTGCTCGTAGTAGCGGCGGGTGATGTCCATGACCGTGCGGGCGGCGTCCTCGTACAGGCCCTTGCGCGCGGTGTGCGTGGCGAGGACCGAGCCGTTGCCCGGCAGGGAGAGGCCGATGGCCTCGGTGAGGCAGTTCATCGAGTTGGCGGTGAACATGCCGGAACAGCTGCCGCAGGTCGGGCAGGCGTTCTCCTCGATGCGGAGGATGTCCTCGTCCGAGATCTTGTCGTTCACGGCGTCGGAGATCGCGTCGACCAGGTCGAGGGTGCGGACCGTGCCGTCGACGAGGGTGGCGCGGCCGGACTCCATGGGGCCGCCGGAGACGAAGACCGTCGGGATGTTCAGGCGCAGGGCCGCGTTGAGCATGCCCGGGGTGATCTTGTCGCAGTTGGAGATGCAGATCAGGGCGTCGGCGCAGTGGGCCTCGACCATGTACTCGACCGAGTCGGCGATCAGGTCGCGGGAGGGCAGGGAGTACAGCATGCCGCCGTGGCCCATCGCGATGCCGTCGTCGACGGCGATCGTGTTGAACTCGCGCGGGATGCCTCCGGCCTCGACGATCGCCTCGGAGACGATCCGGCCGACCGGCTGGAGGTGGGTGTGGCCCGGCACGAACTCGGTGAAGGAGTTCGCGACGGCGATGATCGGCTTTCGGCCGATGTCCGCGCCGGGTACACCGGAGGCGCGCATAAGGGCGCGGGCGCCCGCCATGTTGCGGCCGTGGGTGACTGTGCGGGACCTCAGCTCGGGCATCGTCGCTCGCTCCTTCAGACAGTTGTGGCTGCTATCGAGCGTACGCCCGTCATCCACAGGCCGGACAGGGTGTCCGGAATCCGGGACGCGCGTCTCGCGACCGGGCCGGCTGACGGACCCGGCGGGGCTCAGGGGTTCGTCAGGGTTCAGGGGTTCGTCAGGTGGCCCTGCACCACCGGTGCCACCCGCGCGACGATCTCCTCCGCGTCCGCCGACGCGATCGGCTCGATCTTGATGACGTACCGCAGCATCGCCACCCCGACCAGCTGCGCCGCCGCCAGCTCGGCCCGCAGCTCCGCGTCCGGTACGTCCAGCTCGGCGGCGACCCGGCGCATGAGCTGGGCGGAGATCAGCCGCCGGAAGACGCTCGCCGCGGCGTCGTTCGTCACCGCCGAGCGGACGACCGCGAGCAGCGGGGCCCGGCTCACGGGGTTCTCCCACAGGCCGAGGACGAAGCGGGTCATCCGCTCGCCGATCCCGTCGAGCGGCCCGTCGAAGGCCGCGTCGCGCACCTTCACGGCCGGGGCGAACACGACCTCCACGGCCGCCTCGAAGACCTGCTCCTTGGTGCCGAAGTAGTGGTGAACGAGCGCCGGGTCGACCCCGGCGGCCTTCGCGATGCCCCGCACGGACGTCTTGTCGTACCCGCGCTGGGAGAACTCCTCGCGGGCCGCGCCCAGGATGCGGTCCCGGGTGTCCGCGGACTCGCTGCGCGGGGGCCGCCCCCGGCGCCGGGAGGTGACGCCGGTCACGGCCGGGGCACCTTCAGCGCCGACGCGAGATGCAGCCGCGTGAAGGCCAGCGCCTCGGCGAGGTCGGCCTCACGTTCGGCGCTGGACATCGCGCGCCGGGTGTTGACCTCGATGACGACATGGCCGTCGAAGCCGGACAGCGCGAGGCGTTCGAGCAGCTCGGCGCAGGGCTGGGTGCCGCGGCCCGGGACGAGGTGCTCGTCCTTGGCCGAACCGCGCCCGTCGGCGAGATGGACGTGGCCGAGCCGGTCGCCCATGCGGTCGGCCATCTCCATCGCGTCGGTCCTGGAGGTCGCCGCGTGGCTGAGGTCGATCGTGAAGTGCCGGTAGTCGTCCTGCGTGACGTCCCAGTCGGGGGCGTAGGCGAGCATCTCGCGGTCGCGGTAGCGCCAGGGGTACATGTTCTCGACGGCGAACCGCACGTCCGTCTCGTTCGCCATCCGCCAGATCCCCTCGACGAAGTCGCGGGCGTACTGGCGCTGCCAGCGGAACGGCGGGTGGACGACGACCGTGGACGCGCCGAGCTTCTCGGCCGCGGCCTGGGCGCGCTGGAGCTTGACCCAGGGGTCCGTGGACCACACGCGCTGCGTGATGAGCAGGCAGGGCGCGTGGACCGCGAGGATGGGGACGCGGTGGTAGTCGGAGAGGCGGCGCAGTGCCTCCATGTCCTGGCTGACCGGGTCCGTCCACACCATGACCTCGACGCCGTCGTAGCCGAGGCGCGCGGCGATCTCGAAGGCCGTCGCGGTGGACTCCGGGTACACGGAGGCCGTCGAGAGGGCGACCTTCGCGTCCGGGATCCGTACGACTGGTTCTGCCACGGGGACAGGTTACGGCGTACGGACGGGGTGCTGCGGGGCGCCTATGCGCCGTTGTGGTGTTCGCCACGGGCGGGTGCGCGTACGTCCTCGCCGTTCACGCCCCCCGCACCGGCACCTCTCCCCGCGCCGTCGCCCGTGTCCCCACGCCGTCGCCATGTGCCCTCTACGCCGTCGCCATGTGGTCCAGGCGGCGCCATGTGCCCCTACGCCGTCGCCATGTGGTCCAGGCGGCGCAGGATGACGCCCTCGCGCAGCGCCCACGGGCAGATCTCCAGGTTCTCCACGCCGAAGAGGTCCATCGCGCCCTCGGCGACCAGGGCCCCCGCGAGGAGTTGGCTCGCGCGGCCGTCCGAGACGCCGGGCAGCTCGGAGCGCTGTGTCTCGGTCATCCCGGCGAGCCTCGGCACCCACGCCTCCAGCGACTCCCGCTTCAGCTCCCGCTGGACGTAGAGGCCCTCCGCGGAGCGCGCGGCACCCGCGATGCGGGCGAGCTGCTTGAAGGTCTTGGAGGTGGCGACGACGTGGTCGGGCGCCCCGAAGCGGCTGAACTCGCCGACCGTGCGGGCGATCTGGGCGCGGACGTGCCGCCGCAGGGCCCTTATCGCCTCGGGGTCGGGCGGGTCGCCCGGGAGCCAGCCGGCGGTGAGGCGGCCGGCGCCGAGCGGGAGGGAGACGGCCGCGTCGGGCTCCTCGTCCATGCCGTAGCCGATCTCCAGGGAGCCGCCGCCGATGTCGAGGACGAGGAGCTTCCCGGCCGACCAGCCGAACCAGCGGCGGGCCGCGAGGAAGGTGAGCCGGGCCTCCTCGGCGCCGGTGAGGACCTGGAGCTCGACGCCGGTCTCGGCCTGCACGCGCGCGAGGACGTCGTCGGCGTTGCTGGCCTCGCGCACGGCGGAGGTGGCGAACGGGAGCATCTCCTCGACGCCCTTGTCCTCGGCGGCCTGGAGGGCCTCCTGGACCACGGCGATCAGCTTGTCGACCCCTTCGGGGCCGATCGCCCCGCTCCCGTCGAGGAGTTGGGCGAGGCGCAGCTCCACCTTGTGCGAGTGCGCGGGCAGCGGGCGCGCGCCCGGGTGTGCGTCCACCACCAGCAGATGCACCGTGTTCGATCCCACGTCGAGGACACCGAGTCTCATGTACGGAACGCTACTGCCAGCGGAGCCGTACGCCGTCCCCGAGGCTGTCCTGGGCGCTTTACCCTTGACCCGTGCCAAAGACGAATAAGGCAAACCTCGATAAGGCGCCCAAGCCGGCCAAGGGCGCGACGGAGGCTGTCGACGCCTTGCAGGGGAAGTCGACGGTGATGACGGAGGTGGCGTCACCGAAGAAGTCGAAGAAGGCCCGGGCCGCGGACGAGAAGGGGCTCGACTTCGTCCGTGCGTGGGCGGAGTTCCCTGATCCCGCGGACGACGAGCAGGTCTTCCGGTGTGATCTGACATGGCTGACCTCTCGCTGGAACTGCATCTTCGGCAGCGGCTGCCAGGGCATCCGGGCGGGCCGGGCGGACGACGGGTGCTGCACGCTGGGCGCGCACTTCTCCGACGAGGACGACGAGAAGCGGGTCGCGGGCCACGTGGCGCGGCTCACGCCGGAGATCTGGCAGTTCCACGACGAGGGCACCGAGCACGGCTGGATCTCGGAGGACGAGGACGGCGAGCGCCAGACCCGTCCGTACAAGGGCTCCTGCATCTTCCAGAACCGCCCCGGTTTCGCCGGCGGCACGGGCTGCTCGCTGCACATCCTGGCCATCAAGGAGGGCCTGGAGCCGCTGGAGACGAAACCGGACGTCTGCTGGCAGCTGCCGGTGCGCCGGACGTACGAGTGGATCGACCGGCCGGACGACACCCGGGTCCTCCAGGTGTCCATCGGCGAGTACGACCGCCGCGGCTGGGGTCCGGGCGGCCACGACCTGCACTGGTGGTGCACCTCGGCGACGTCGGCGCACGGGGCGGGCGACCCGGTGTACGTGTCCTACCGCGCGGAGCTGGTCGAGCTGATGGGCAAGGCCGGGTACGACCGGCTGGTCGAGCTGTGCGAGCAGCGGCTGGCCTCCCAGCTGCCGCTGCTGGCACCTCATCCCGCGGACCCGGTGGCCTGACCGCCCCGCGGCTGTGCGCCGGTCACGACGAGGCCGGGCTCGGGTCGCCGCTGCCGGGCGGCGGCGAGCCCGCCGGGTCGGACGGGCTGTCGCTGGGGCTGCCCGAGGGCGGGTCGGACGGGCTGCCCGAGGGGGTCCCGCCGGGCGGGTCGCTCGGGGTGGGGTCCGTCGGGGTGGGTTCGGGGTCGGAGGGCGGCGGGTCGCCGGGGGTGGTCGGGCCGGGGTCGGTCGGGGTGCCGGTGGCGGTGCCGTAGCCCTCGATGGAGACGACGGCGCCGGCGGGTGCGATCGCCACCCGTGCGCTCCAGTAGCCGGACGGCTCGCGCAGGTGGTCGACGTACACCTTGATCGTCAACGTCTCGCCGGGGGCGAGGGTTCCGGCGGAGTGGCTGAGGTAGAGCCAGGACGCGCCGGTGGTCGCGGACCAGCGGACGGAGGCGTCGCCGGTGGCGGTGAGGGTGATGAGCGTGGTGTCGCCGCTGTGTCCGGCGCTCACCGCCAGATGGCCCGCGCCCTTGCGGCCCGCGCCGGTGACGCTGACGACCTCCACGGACACGTCGGCCTTGCCGCCCTCGGTGAAGCGGTCGCCGGGGCGGGTGCTGGCGTTGCCCGCGTTCTCGTACCCGCCGCCCGACTCGCCGTCCAGGGTGCCGGAGCCCTGCTCCTCGCCGGCGGAGGTCGCCCGGCCGTCGGCGCCCTCCGCCGTGGGGGTGGCCCGGTAGGCGGCCCACAGGGCGAGCACGGGCGCGGCGACGACGGTGGCGACGACGGTCGTCGTGACGGCACGCGCGCGGAGGCGGTCGCGGCGGGCCGCGCGGTCCTTGGGGTCCATCGGGAAGCCGCGCCGGTCGAAGCGGGGCGCGGTGGCCCGCGAGAAGGAGCCCATCGCCGTGCACAGCCCCGCGCGCGGGGCCTCCAGGACGGGCAGTTCGGCGGGGGTGACGGCGGCGCCGGGCCAGTGGCCGGGGACCGCGCGCTCGGCGGTGCGGCGGCAGCGCGGGCAGTCGTCCACGTGCCGGACCAGTTCACGGCGTACGGCGGAGCTGAGGACCATCTGGTGGTCGTCGGTGAGCCGGGCGACGCTCGGGCAGGTGCCGGTCTCGACGACGGCGAGCGCGGCACGCGTGCGTTCGACCTCGCAGGCGGCGGAGGCGAGCAGTTCGCGGGCGGCGGCCGGCTCCAGGCCGAGGACGGCGGCGACCTCGTGGGCGGCCAGCTGGTGGCGCACGGCGAGTTCGAGCGCCTCGCGCTGCTCGGGGGTGGTGCCGGCCGCCTCCGGCCAGGCCAGCAGGGCCAGTTCGCGGCGCCGCTCCTGCTGGGTGTGCTCGGGGACCGGCGGCTGCTGGGGGACGCCGGGCCGGCCCGCCGCGTGCGTGGCCTGACGTTTCTGCTTGGCCTCGGCGAGCTTGCGCAGGCAGGCCCAGCGGGCCAGCGCGTACAGCCAGGCCCGGCGGTCACCGGCCGCGTCCGGGCCGTTGCGGCGTTCGGCGAGGGCGAGGACGTCTCCGAGGGCGGCGGTGGCCGCGTCGTGGTCGCACAGCACGGACAGGCAGTAGGTGAACAGGCCGTCCAGATAGGCCTCGTAGCGTGCGGGAGGCCGTTGTGCGAGCGTGCGCGCGGCACCACGGTCACGCGCCTCCCGGTGCGCCCGGTGTGCGCCGGTGGTGCGGGTCGGGGTCTGCGGACTGCTGCTCTTCACTCGTGGACCGTAGGCCGCCCGCGTCGGCCCCTTCCCGCACCTTGAGGACATTTACTCCGTACGGGTGAAACGATCCCTCATAAGGGGACAGGAACGCCGGGCAGCCGCGCCCTGGGTGTGACGCGCACCTGTTCTGAGTAGCGGTACTCATGGCGTGGCCACAGCCCCGGCACAGACTTCGGACATGAGTCGAACGCGTGGGGGAAACCCGCTGAAGAGCGGGCTGTCGGTGGCACTGGCGGGGCTGTGCGCGATGGCGCTCGCCGGGTGCGGGACCGAGCGGGCCGGTGGCTCCGGGGCCGGGCCGGAGGCGTCCGCCGCGCCCCGCGCGCGGGCCGAGGCGGCCCGGCAGGCCGAGGAGTCCGGGAAGGGCGACGACGCCTCCGGGGGCTCGGAGTTCATCGCTTTCATGGAGCTCCTCAACGAGGTCGCCGAACCGTGCCTGCCCGACCTGCCCGCCCCGCCGCCCCCGGCCGCGCCGGAGGGGGAGGGCGCGCCGGAACCGGGGACCTTGGACCCGGAGGCGCTGGAGAAGGGACCGCGCGAGGCGCCCCTGCCGGAACTGCCCGCGCTCCCCGAGGAGCCTCCGCCCGGTGGCCCCGTGGACCCGCGCGCGGAGGCCGAGCTGAGCTCCGTCGAGGAGTGCGACGCCCGTCAGCACATCCGCCGCATCACCGCGGAGCTGGACGGTACGGCCGACCCGGCGCCCGGCGAGGTCGGCGCCGCCCTGCGCCGCCTCGGGTACATCGAGGAGCGGATCGAGGGGCCGCGGCGGTCGGGCGGGGGCGTCGCGTTCACCCTCGACCTGCGGCTCATGGGCGGCCGGTTGTGCCTGGACGGGACCGCCACCGCGGGCCGCACGGTCGTCGAGCCGTACGGCGCGGGCCCCGACGCCGACTGCTCCGGGGTCGCGCGGTAGCCGGGGCGGGGACACGTTGTCAGTGCGGGCGGCTACGGTTCTCGGCATGGCTGCCCGTACGAAGACCGCCAAGGACCGCCCCGCCTACCGCTGCACCGAGTGCGGCTGGCAGACGGCGAAGTGGCTCGGCCGCTGCCCCGAATGCCAGGCCTGGGGCACGGTCGAGGAATACGGCACGCCCGCCGTCCGCACCACGGCCCCGGGCCGGGTCACCCACTCCGCCGTGCCGATCGGCCAGGTCGACGGCCGGCAGGCCACCGCCCGCACCACCGGCGTGCCCGAACTGGACCGTGTCCTCGGCGGCGGTCTCGTCCCCGGCGCGGTCGTCCTCCTCGCGGGCGAACCCGGCGTCGGCAAGTCGACGCTGCTGCTGGACGTGGCGGCGAAGTCCGCGAGCGACGAGCACCGCACGCTGTACGTCACGGGCGAGGAGTCGGCGAGCCAGGTCCGGCTGCGCGCCGACCGCATCGGCGCCCTCGACGACCATCTGTACCTGGCCGCCGAGACCGACCTGTCCGCCGTGCTCGGTCACCTGGACGCGGTGAAGCCGTCCCTGCTGATCCTGGACTCGGTGCAGACGATCGCCTCCCCGGAGATCGACGGCGCCCCCGGCGGCATGGCGCAGGTGCGCGAGGTGGCGGGCGCGCTGATCCGCGCGTCGAAGGACCGGGGCATGTCCACCCTGCTGGTGGGCCATGTCACCAAGGACGGCGCGATCGCCGGCCCCCGTCTGCTGGAGCACCTGGTGGACGTCGTCCTGCACTTCGAGGGCGACCGGCACGCGCGCCTGCGCCTGGTCCGGGGCGTCAAGAACCGCTACGGGGCGACGGACGAGGTCGGCTGCTTCGAGCTGCACGACGAGGGCATCACGGGCCTCGCCGACCCGAGCGGACTTTTCCTGACGCGACGTGACGAACCGGTCCCGGGCACCTGTCTGACGGTGACCCTGGAGGGCCGCCGCCCCCTGGTGGCCGAGGTCCAGGCGCTCACCGTCGACTCGCAGATCCCCTCCCCGCGCCGGACGACGTCCGGTCTGGAGACCTCCCGGGTCTCGATGATGCTGGCCGTCCTCGAACAGCGGGGCCGGATCAGCGCCCTGGGCAAAAGGGACATCTACTCCGCGACGGTCGGCGGCGTGAAGCTGTCGGAACCGGCGGCGGACCTGGCCATCGCGCTCGCCCTGGCCTCCGCGGCCAGTGACACCCCGCTGCCCAAGAACCTCGTCGCGATCGGCGAAGTGGGCCTGGCGGGCGAGGTCAGACGGGTCACCGGAGTGCAGCGCAGACTGGCCGAGGCGCACCGGCTGGGCTTCACGCACGCGCTCGTCCCGGGCGACCCGGGCAAGGTCCCGGCGGGGATGAAGGTCCTGGAAGTCGCCGACATAGGAGACGCCCTGAGGGTCCTTCCGCGCTCGCGTCGCCGAGACGCCCCACGGGACGAGGAGGAGCGCCGGTAGACTTTGCCCTGGTCTCGCCCGTCCGTACGAACCGAAAGTACGAAACGGGAGCGTCCCAGAACCTGCGACCGGAGGAGTGCAGTGGCAGCCAACGACCGGGCAGCAGCTCCCGGAAAGTCCGGTGGGAGTGCCGGTTCCGATGGCCTGATGCGCGCCTCCCTGAGCGCCGTGGCACCGGGCACCGCCCTGCGGGACGGCCTGGAGCGGGTGCTCCGCGGCAACACCGGCGGTCTCATCGTCCTCGGCTCCGACAAGACCGTCGAGACGATGTGCACGGGCGGTTTCGTCCTGGACGTCGAGTTCTCGGCCACCCGTCTGCGCGAGCTGTGCAAGCTCGACGGCGGCATCGTCGTCTCGTCCGACCTGTCGAAGATCCTGCGCGCGGGCGTCCAGCTCGTGCCGGACCCGACGATCCCCACGGAGGAGACGGGCACCCGTCACCGCACCGCGGACCGGGTCTCCAAACAGGTCGGCTTCCCGGTGGTCTCCGTCTCCCAGTCGATGCGGCTGATCGCCCTGTACGTCGACGGCCAGCGCCGTGTCCTGGAGGACTCGGCGGCGATCCTGTCCCGGGCGAACCAGGCCCTGGCGACCCTGGAGCGCTACAAGCTCCGCCTGGACGAGGTCGCGGGAACGCTGTCGGCGCTGGAGATCGAGGACCTGGTGACGGTCCGCGACGTCTCCGCGGTGGCCCAGCGCCTGGAGATGGTCCGCCGGATCGCCACGGAGATCGCCGAGTACGTGGTCGAGCTGGGCACCGACGGCCGCCTGCTCGCCCTCCAGCTCGACGAGCTGATCGCCGGCGTGGAGCCCGAACGCGAGCTGGTCGTACGGGACTACGTCCCCGAGCCCACCGCGAAGCGTTCCCGCACGGTCGACGAGGCGCTGTACGAGCTGGACGCCCTCAGCCACGCCGAGCTCCTCGAACTCCCCACGGTCGCGCGCGCCTTGGGCTACACCGGTTCCCCGGAGGCGCTGGACTCCGCGGTCTCGCCGCGCGGCTTCCGGCTGCTGGCCAAGGTGCCCCGGCTGCCGGGCGCCATCATCGACCGCCTGGTGGAGCACTTCGGCGGCCTCCAGAAGCTGCTCGCGGCGAGCGTGGACGACCTCCAGACGGTGGACGGCGTCGGCGAGGCCCGCGCGCGCAGCGTCCGCGAGGGCCTGTCCCGGCTGGCGGAGAGCTCGATCCTGGAGCGCTACGTCTGACCCGCCCGGCGACCCGGCCCGGTGTCACACCGGGGCCGGTCCCCGCCCGGTCACCGGGTTCAGTCGCTCTCCAGCACGAACGACGTCTGCGCCTGGCCGAACCCGGGCGTGGCCAGCTCCACCAGATACGTGTCCGCACCCGCCGTACCGGCCGGGGGCGTCGCGCACTCGGGGGCGCTCGGCTTGCGGTCCCACTTCAGGGTGTAGGTGATGCTGTCGCCGGCGGGCACCTCGAAGAACAGGTTCCCGGCGGTCTTCGGGCAGTCGGCCGACGACCAGTACTCGTCGTCCTCGGCGGCCTGAGTGATCGTCACCACGGCGTTCTTGGGCCCGAGATCGACCTTGCAGGCGGCGCCGGAGGAGTTCGCGGCGGTGATCAGCAGGGTCGGCGTCTCTCCGGGCCCGTAGCCGTTGTGGAGGCTGCGGACCGTCAACTTGACCGCTCCGGGCGTGCAGTTGGCGAGACCGGACCCGGCGGGAACCGTGTCGCCCTGGCCGACGCCGCTGCCGGAACCGCCTCCGGCGGAACCGTCGGAGTCACCGGAGCCCGCGCCCGTACCGGACGTCGATCCGGAACCGTCGTCCGAACCGCCCGAGCCGGAGCCGTCGTCCGAGCCGGAGCCACTTGAGTCGCCTCCGCCGCCCGACTCGTCGCGTCCGCCCGGGGCTTGGCTGATCGCCGGGCCGGAACCCGAGGGACCGGGGGTGATGGAGGAGGCGGGATTCTTGCCGTTCGAACCGTCGGCGCCGTTCTTCCCGCCACCGCCGCCCGAGGTGACCACCCAGGCGATCAGCAGCGCCAACAGGGCGAGCACGGACAGCAGTACGACCCTCCGTCGCCAGTAGATGGAGGAGGGAAGCGGCCCGACCGGATTGCGCATAGATCCCACGGCGCAAACTGTACGAGAGATCGGCGCCCCGACTGCCCCTACCCGCCGCCACGGCGCCAACTTTTCCGGATCATCATCCCGGAAGCACCTTCCGCGGCCCGATTCCGGCCCGTGCGCCCGACGAGCCCCCCGTGTCCCCAGGGGCCCGGCCCGTGCACCCGAGGACTCCCCCTGAGGAGTGGCGCTCCCCCCGCGCGCCGGGTCGGGTCTGGCAGGATCGGACGGAAATGACTGCGCCCACGAAGTCCCCCGACCCCTCCCCGGCCGAGGCCCGGACCGCGTCCCCGGACGGAGCGTCCCCGGCCGGAGACCATCTGCACGCCCCCGTCATCGACTGGTTCGACGAACACGCCCGCGACCTGCCGTGGCGGCACGCCGAGGCCGGACCGTGGGGGGTGATGGTCAGCGAGTTCATGCTCCAGCAGACACCCGTCAACCGGGTCCTGCCGGTCTACGAGCAGTGGCTGGCGCGCTGGCCGCGCCCCGCCGACCTGGCCGCCGACGCACCCGGCGAGGCCGTGCGCGCCTGGGGCCGGCTCGGTTACCCGCGCCGCGCGCTGCGGCTGCACGGGGCGGCCGTGGCGATAACGGAACGGCACGGCGGCGACGTCCCCACCGACCACTCCCAGCTGCTCGCGCTGCCCGGCATCGGCGAGTACACGGCGGCGGCCGTCGCCTCCTTCGCGTACGGGCAGCGGCACGCGGTCCTCGACACCAACGTGCGGCGCGTCTTCGCGCGGGCGGTCAGCGGGGTGCGGTACCCGCCGAACGCCACCACCGCCGCCGAACGCAGGCTGGCCCGGACCCTGCTGCCCGAGGACGAGTCCACCGCCTCGCGCTGGGCCGCCGCCTCGATGGAACTCGGCGCGCTCGTGTGCACCGCCAAGAACGAGTCCTGCCACCGCTGCCCGATCGCCGCGCAGTGCGCCTGGCGCCTCGCGGGCAAGCCGGAGCACGAGGGCCCGCCGCGGCGCGGCCAGACGTACGCGGGTACGGACCGGCAGGTGCGCGGCAAGCTGCTCGCCGTCCTGCGCGAGGCGCACGCCCCGGTGCCGCAGGCCGCCCTGGACCGGGTGTGGCACGAGCCGGTGCAGCGGGCGCGCGCCCTGGACGGGCTCGTCGCGGACGGTCTCGTCGAGCCGCTGCCCGGCGCTCTGTATCGGCTGCCCCTGACCTGACCCAGGGGACATATCACCTCGAACCGGCGCAATTCGGTGCGCCGGTTCACCCCTTTCCTCCTTCCGTTACACAACCGACGGACAGCCGAGTGCCAGCCGCGCGCTGCTCCGCACAGCCCCGTGACAACCGCTCCGTAGCTTCATTGGCGTACCGCACACAGCGCGGGACGCAGACGACGGAGAACCGGCGAGGCCCATGACGGGCGGGCCGGAAACGGGGATGGAGGCGGTCGATCATGGCGCAGGGCGAGGTGGCCGAGGTGCTGGACTTCGAGGAGTACGTCCGCACCCGGCAGGACGCGCTGCTGCGCAGCGCCCGCCGTCTGGTCCCGGACCCCGTGGACGCCCAGGACCTGCTCCAGACCGCGCTGGCCCGGACGTACGGCCGCTGGGAGACCATCGAGGACAAGCGGCTCGCCGACGCCTATCTGCGCCGGGTCATGATCAACACGCGGACCGAGTGGTGGCGGGCGCGGAAGCTGGAGGAGGTCCCGACCGAGCAGCTCCCGGACGCCCGGGTCGAGGACGCCACCGAGCAGCACGCGGACCGCGCCCTTCTGATGGACGTCCTGAAGGTCCTCGCCCCCAAGCAGCGCAGTGTGGTCGTCCTGCGACACTGGGAGCAGATGTCCACGGAGGAGACGGCCGCCGCCCTCGGCATGTCGGCCGGAACGGTCAAGAGCACGCTGCACCGGGCGCTGGCACGGCTCCGCGAGGAGCTGGAGAACCGCGATCTGGACGCACGCGCGCTGGAGCGTGAGGAGCGGGAGCGTTGCACGGCGGCAGCCTGACCGACGACGAGGATCCCTCCTCCGGTCCGGGCACCTTCCAGGCGGCGATGACGGCGGTGGCCGTCCTCGTCGCCGTCGCCCTGCTCGTCTCCGCGTGCGCCACCGGCGGCACCGGCGCCCGCGACGAGGGCCCGGCGCGGGCCGAGACGGCGGCGTCGAGCGGCGCCGAGAAGGCGGCCGGAGCGTCCGTCCCCTCCCCCGACGCCTCCGTCTCCCTCAGCGATGCGGCACGGCTCGTCAAGGACGACCCCTCGGTCTCCGCCGAGGTCAAGAGCGACCTCCGGCCCTGCTCGGGCGACGACTACCCGGTGGACGTGACCTCCGGCGAGCTGACCGGCGGCTCCGCGCGGGACGTCGTCGTCAACGTCGTGACCTGCGGTGATCTCATCGGCATCGGCTCGTACGTGTACCGCCTGGTGGACGGCTCGTACGAGAATGTGTTCAAGGCCGAGGAGTCCCCGGTGTACGCGCAGATAGACCGCGGCGACCTGGTGGTGACCCGGCAGGTGTACAAGAGGGGCGATGCGGTGGCGAAGCCGTCCGGGGAGTACGTGATCACGTATCGCTGGACGTCGGATCGTTTCGTCAAGCGGTGGGACCAGTACAACGAGTACACCACCGGGCTCTCCGCCGAGGCGCCCTCGCCCGCGCCGAGCGCCTGAGCCGGGCGGGGTGAACCGATCGGGCCCCCGGGACCGATGAAGTCGAGACAGCCGGACAGGCACCACGAGGCCCGGACCGGCACCACGAGGACGAGGACAGAGAGCAGCGGGATGGCAGACCACACCCACGTTCTGTTCGTCGAGGACGACGACGTCATCCGCGAGGCCACCCAGCTCGCCCTGGAGCGGGACGGCTTCGCGGTCACCGCCATGCCCGACGGGCTGTCGGGCCTGGAGGCGTTCCGCGCGGACCGCCCCGACATCGCCCTGCTGGACGTGATGGTCCCGGGCCTGGACGGGGTGAGCCTGTGCCGCCGTATCCGGGACGAGTCGACCGTGCCGGTGATCATGCTGTCGGCGCGCGCCGACTCCATCGACGTGGTGCTGGGCCTGGAGGCGGGCGCGGACGACTACGTCACCAAGCCGTTCGACGGGGCCGTGCTGGTCGCCCGGATCCGCGCGGTGCTGCGCCGCTTCGGGCACGCGGGCGGCGGCGACCGCTCCGAGGCCGGCGGTCCGGGGGCCGGTGACGGGGTGCTGACCTTCGGCGAGCTGGAGATCGACACCGAGGGCATGGAGGTGCGCCGGGCCGGGCAGCCGGTGGCGCTCACCCCGACCGAGATGCGGCTGCTGCTGGAGTTCTCCTCCGCGCCGGGCACGGTCCTGTCCCGCGACAAGCTCCTGGAGCGGGTGTGGGACTACGGCTGGGGCGGCGACACCCGGGTGGTCGACGTCCATGTGCAGCGGCTGCGCACGAAGATCGGCCAGGACCGGATCGAGACGGTCCGTGGTTTCGGCTACAAGTTGAAGGCCTGAGCGGAGCGGACATGCGGGGGACTCTTCGACGTCTGCTCCCGGCGCGGCTGGAGCAGACGGGCATCCGGACCGGGCTGCGCTGGAAGCTCAGCGCGGCCATCGCCTTCGTGGGGGCACTGGTCGCGATCGCGCTGAGCCTGGTGGTGCACAACGCCGCCCGGGTCTCGATGCTGGACAACGCGCGCGACCTGGCGGACGACCGTATCCAGATCGCCCAGCGCAACTACGAGCAGATCGGCCGGGTGAACTTCCCCGGCGTCGACCTCAACGACGAGAACCTGCCGGCCGAGCTGCGCGACAAGGTCGACCACGGCCGCCGGGCCACCTTCGTGACCGACGAGCCGGGCGGCAGGCCGGACATCTGGGCCGCGGTGCCGCTCAAGGACGGGAGCGTGCTGTCCCTGCACACCGGGTTCACCGACCGCAGCACCGACATCCTCAACGACCTCGACCAGGCGCTGGTGATCGGCTCGATCGCGGTCGTCCTCGGCGGCAGCGCCCTCGGCGTCCTGATCGGCGGGCGGCTCTCCAGCCGGCTGCGCAAGGCGGCGACGGCGGCGGGGCAGGTCGCGAGCGGGGAGACGGACGTCCGGGTGCGGGACGCCATCGGCGGCGTCGTCCGGGACGAGACCGACGACCTGGCGACCGCCATGGACGCCATGACCGACGCGCTCCAGCAGCGCATCGAGGCCGAGCGCCGGGTCACCGCCGACATCGCGCACGAGCTGCGCACCCCGGTGACGGGCCTGCTGACGGCGGCGGAACTCCTGCCGCCCGGCCGCCCCACGGAACTGGTCCTGGACCGGGCGAAGGCCATGCGCACCCTGGTCGAGGACGTCCTGGAGGTCGCCCGGCTGGACAGCGCGTCCGAGCGGGCGGAGCTCCAGGACATCCTGCTCGGCGAGTTCGTGGCCCGGCGGGTGGCGGCGAAGGACCCGGACATCGAGGTGCGGATCGTCCACGAGTCGGAGGTCACGACCGACCCCCGGCGCCTGGAGCGCGTCCTGTTCAACCTCCTGGCCAACGCCGCCCGGCACGGCCGGCCGCCGATCGAGGTGACGGTCGAGGGCCGGGTCATCCGGGTCCGCGACCACGGTCCCGGTTTCCCCGACGACCTCCTCGCCGACGGTCCCAGCCGGTTCCGCACCGGGAGCGCCGACCGCGCCGGCCACGGTCACGGCCTCGGCCTGACCATCGCCGCCGGCCAGGCCCGCGTCCTAGGCGCCCGCCTCACCTTCCGCAACATCCGCGCGGCAGGAGCCCCTCCCCACCGCCCGGCCGAGGGCGCGGTGGCCGTCCTCTGGCTCCCGGAACACGCCCCGACGAACACGGGAAGCTACCCGATGATGCCGTGAGGCCAGGGCCTTCCTTCGCCCCCGCCGCCCGGTCCTGGCCCGGCGGCGGGTGCTTCTTTCAGCCCCGTCCGACGTTTGAGGACGAGGTCCGCAGGGCCGACAGCGGGGGTCCGAGGGCGGCAACCCCCAGGGACGGGAAGGGGCGGCGGGGGCGGGGGCGGGCAAAAAAGGCGAAGACCCCCGGGGCGGACACCAGCCGGGGGCCTTCGGTTCAGGGTGGGACGCGTCAGGGTGGGACGTGGCTCAGACGGGCTCGGCGACCTGCATCGGCGCAGCCGCCTCGTCATCGCCCTGCGGCCCCGCCCCCCGCAGCGCGACCTCCTTGACGAACACGGCCGCGACCAGCGCGAGCACCGCGACCACGGCCCCGAGCAGGAACGCGGAGTGCGTCCCCGCCGACACGGCGTACTGGTACGCCTCCCGCGCCGCCGCCGGCAGCTTCGCCAGGCTCGCCGCGTCCAGCTGGGCCGACTGCTCGGTGATCTTCGACCCCAGTGCCCCGGCCCGCTCGGACATGACGTCCTGGACCCGGTTGTTGAACAGGGCGCCCATGATGGCGACGCCGAAGGAGGACCCGAGGGTGCGGAAGAGCGTGGTGGACGAGGACGCGACGCCCATGTCCTTCATCTCGACGCTGTTCTGCGCGACCAGCATGGTGATCTGCATCAGGCAGCCCATGCCGAGACCGACGACGGCCATGAACACACCGGAGGTGAACCGCGAGGTCCCGGTGTCCATCGTGGACAGCAGGTACAGCCCGATGACCATCAGCACGCTGCCGACGACCGGGAAGACCTTGTACTTGCCGGTGTTGGTGGTGACCCGCCCGGCGACCATCGACGTCACGAGCATCGCGCCGAGCATCGGCAGGAGCAGCAGCCCGGAGTTGGTCGCGGACGCGCCCTGCACGGACTGCTGGTACAGCGGCAGGAAGAGCGTGGCGCCGAACATCACGAACCCGGTGATGAAGCCGATCAGCGACATCAGGGTGAAGTTGCGGCTGCGGAAGATGTGCAGCGGCACCACCGGCTCGGCGGCCTTGGTCTGCCAGAACACGAACCCGACGAGGGAGGCGACGCCGATGGCGGTGAGCTCCATGATCCGCGCGGAGGTCCAGGCGTACTCGGAGCCGCCCCAGGTGGTGACGAGGACGATCGAGGTGATGCCGACGGTGAGCAGACCGGCGCCGAGATAGTCGATGCGCGCCTTGGCCCGCTTCTTCGGCAGGTGCAGCACGGCGCTGATCGCGGCGAGCGCGACGACACCGAGCGGCAGGTTGATGTAGAAGGACCAGCGCCAGCCCCAGTTGTCGGTGATGGTGCCGCCGACCAGCGGTCCGCCGATCATCGCGAGCGCCATGACGCCGGCCATCATGCCCTGGTACTTGCCGCGCTCACGGGGCGGGATCAGGTCGCCGATGATCGCCATGACGCCGACCATCAGACCGCCGGCGCCGAGGCCCTGGACGGCCCGGAACCCGATGAGCTGGCCCATGTCCTGGGCCATGCCGCTGAGCGCGGACCCGATCAGGAAGATCACGATCGACGACATGAAGGCGCCCTTGCGCCCGTACATGTCACCGAGCTTGCCCCAGAGCGGGGTGGAGGCCGCGGTCGCCAGCGTGTACGCCGTGACGACCCACGACAGGTGTTCCAGTCCCCCGAGTTCGCCGACGATGGTCGGCATCGCGGTGCCGACGATCATGTTGTCGAGCATCGCCAGCATCATCGTGATCATCAGCGCGAGCAGGACGACCCGCACGCTCCGGGGCTGTTTGTCCTCGCCCACGTCGGCTTCCGCCCCCGTCCGCACTGCCTGTGTGTCCGCCATCACAATCCCCACTCCCCGGCCACTTACTTGCCGCCCGGCTAGTTGACTACACTTCGGGAAGGTAGACCCGTAACTAGCCGGGCGTCAAGTAAGTTTTGTTCAAAGCACAGGGGAGCACGAGGATGGGCGGCGACATGGACGGCACCAGGCAGCGGCGCCGCGGGAACACCCGCCAGCGCATCCAGGACGTGGCCCTCGAACTCTTCGCCGAGCAGGGCTACGAGAAGACGTCGTTGCGGGAGATCGCCGAGCGCCTCGACGTCACGAAGGCGGCGCTCTACTACCACTTCAAGACCAAGGAAGAGATCCTGGTCAGCATCTTCGACGATCTGACCCAGCCGATCCTCGACCTGATCGACTGGGGCAAGGGGCAGCCGCACACGCTGGAGACGAAGAAGGAGATCGTCCGGCGCTACAGCACGATCCTCGCGGACGCGACGCCGCTGTTCCGCTTCATGCAGGAGAACCAGGCGGCCGTACGGGAACTGCGCGTCGGCGAGACGTTCAAGGCACGGATGCAGGGTCTGCGCGAGATCATGGTCGACCCGGAGGCGGCACTCGTCGACCAGGTCCGGTACACCAGCGCGATCTTCACCCTGCATGCCGGGATGTTCTTCCTCCAGGAGGTCACCGGCTCCCCCGAGGAGAAGCGCGAGGCGGTCCTGGAAGTGGCGACGGACCTGGTCACCCAGGCCCATCGGGGCAGCGCCCGTCCTTAGACGGTCACGCTCAGACGGTCACACCCTTGGCGCGCAGGAACGCGACCGGGTCGACGGCCGAGCCGTAGTTGGCGGTCGTGCGGATCTCGAAGTGCAGGTGCGGGCCGCTGGAGTTGCCGGTGTTGCCGGACAGGGCTATCTGCTGACCGGTCTTGACGACCTGGCCGACCTTCACCTGGATCTTCGAGAGGTGGGCGTACTGGGAGTACGTCTTGTTGCCGTGCTTGATGACGATGGCGTTGCCGTACGCGGAGCCGTCACCGGCACCGTTGGAGCCCGCCTTCACGACGGTGCCGCCGTGCGCGGCGAACACCTTCGTGCCGCTGGACACGGCGAAGTCCTGGCCGCTGTGGGTGGACTGCCACATCGCGCCGGACTGCGCGAAGCCGGCGCTGAGCGTGTACTTCTTCACCGGGTCGACCCAGGAGGCGCTGCTCCCGGCGGCCGACGCGACCCCGGACCCCACGACGGCCGTGACGCCCAGACCGGCGGCCACCACGGCGGCACGGGTGCGGAGACGGGTCGTACGGGAAGAACGGGACGAGACGCGCTGGAACATCGGAACCTCGGGGTGATCGGGGACAGAGGCGGAACAGAAGGCCACCCGGCGCACGGTCGGCTGCCGGGTGGGCCATCCCTTGGTAACCCCCGGGTCCCGTATCGCCCAAACGTGTGATCTACGACGGAAGCTAGTACTTAAGCCTGAAACTTCCCGCTTCTTGACAGAGGCCCCATCTCGAACGAATCCACCCAAGACGGCGAAAGCCGCATCGAGGTTCCAGGGCAAAAGTCCTTTTTGCCCGCTTGGGCGTATCCACTACCCGCCCTAGTAGGGCCCGCGGGGCCTGTGCGTCATGTCACCGGGGGCGGAGATCGAGAACGGGCGCGATGTGACGGGGGCTACGCCGACGAGGGCCTCCAGGGCTCCGGAACCACCAGATGGACCGACCGCCGGCCTTCGGCCGCCCTTCCCAACTGCCCCCGCGTGTCCAGCCCTTGTCCGTGTGACGCACGTCTCTGGCCACCTACCACCCAGTAACCCTACGGTTCCTCTCCCGCCATCCACGCCGACGAGCATGCCCCCGACAACGGCAGCGCGAGGACGACCCGAGAGGACCCCCACACCCATGAGCAACCGACGCCCCTTGGCGCGCCGCCTGGCCGTCACCGCGGTATCCGCCACGGCACTCGCCGCACTGGCCACGCCGGCCCACGCCGCGAGCACCGAAGACGTCGACTACACCACCTGGCAGACGGACTGCCAGACCGTGATGGACCAGGCACTGCCGTACCTCCAGCAGCGGATCGCCGCCACGAAGCCGGGCGAGAAGCAGGCGATCGTCTTCGACATCGACAACACCACCCTGGAGACCGACTTCGGCTTCAGCTACCCGCAGCCCGCCAACCAGCCCGTCCTGGACGTCGCGCTGTACGCCCAGGAGCACGGGGTGGCCCTGTTCTTCGTGACGGCCCGCCCCGGCATCATCTACGCGGTCACCGACTACAACCTCGACCACGTCGGCTACGACGTCTCCGGCCTCTACGTCCGGAACTTCATCGACCTCTTCAAGGACGTCGCCGCCTACAAGACCGCCCAGCGCGTCGCCATCGAGAACAAGGGCTACACGATCATCGCGAACATCGGCAACAGCGCCACCGACCTCTCGGGCGGCCACGCCGAGAAGACGTACAAGCTGCCGGACTACGACGGCCAGCTCTCCTGATCGACCGGTCCGACCGGTCCAACCGGTCCAACCGGTCCAACCGCGGGTAATCTCAGCCCCGTTCGCACGATCACGGGGGTGAGTCGGATGGACCCGGCGGTACTCGGCAGCAAACTGGCGTCCGGCCTGATGGCCTCCCTGGTCCGGAAGCTCTTCGCGCCGGACGCCCCGGGCGCGGGCCTGGTCGACAGGCCCGTGCGCCTGAAGGCCCTGGTCTCCTTCCGCGGCGAGCGGCGCACGCTGGGCGAGAAGGAGGTCCGCACGCTGGCCCACCACCTGGTGCGGGCGGCGGCCTCCTCCCCCGGCGAACCCCCGTTCCCGCCCGACGAGGAGACCGCCGTCACCGACGCCCTCGCCGCCCGGCTGCTCGCCCTCGGCGACCTCGACATGGACGACGTCCAGGCCGTAGGGCTGGGCCACCTCGCACTCGCGCGGACCCTGCGCGACCGGTCACCGCGGGCCGACCTCTCCACCGACGCCGGCCACTTCCTCGACTCCGCCACCGAGTGGGCCTGCCTGCAGATCCTGGAGTTCTTCACCCGCCGGTCCACCTTCGTGGCCCGCACGCTCGTCGAGCAGACCCGCCACCAGGCCGAACTGATCGCGAAGACCGACGAGTTGCTGTCCCGCACACCCCGCCCGGGCACCGCGGACCGCGCCTTCGAGCAGCGCTATCTGCGCCATGTCGCCGACCGCCACAACCACATCACCATCTACGGCATCGACCTGCGCGACTCCCCCGACCGCTGGCCCCTGGAAGTGGCGTACCTGAGCCTGGAGGCGACGGCCACCGAGGAGCGCCTGCTCCCGGAGGAGGGCCTCACCGGCCCCCTGACCGTCCAACTCCCCGCCGAGGAAGCCCTCCTGACCCACGACAGGGTCCTGCTGCGCGGCGACGCGGGCTCCGGGAAGACGACCCTGGTCCAGTGGCTCGCGGTGACGGCGGCACGGGAGGGCACCCGCATCCCGTACGTCCTCCCCCTGCGCACCCTGATCCGCGCGGGCGCGCTCCCCGCCCCCGCGGCCTTCCTGCCGGCGGTGAGCTGCCCGCACACCCCGCCCGAGGGCTGGACCGAACGCGTGCTGGCCTCCGGCCGGGGCCTGATCCTCGTCGACGGCCTGGACGAGATCCCGGCGCCCGACCGCGCCCGCACCCGCGACTGGCTCGCCTCCCTCGTCCACGCGTTCCCCGGCAACCGCTGGCTGCTGACGTCCAGGCCGACGGCGGTACGCCCCGACTGGCTGGCCGCGGAGGGCTTCCAGGAACTGCTCCTGGCCCCGATGCGCCGCCCCGAGGTCGCCACGTTCGTCCACCGCTGGCACACGGCGGCGCGCGCACCGGAGCTGGAAGCACCCCTCCTGGACTCCCTGCGCACCAAACGCGACCTCGCCCGCCTCGCCACCAACCCCCTGATGTGCGGCCTGATCTGCGCCCTGCACCGCGAACGCCGCGGCTACCTCCCCACCGGCCGCAAGGAGCTGTACGACGCCGCCCTCACGATGCTGCTCGCCCGCCGGGACCGGGAGCGGGGCATGGAGACGGAGGTCGGCTTCGCCGAGGAGGCCCAGCTGGAGGTCCTCCAACGCCTCGCGTACGCGCTGGTGTTGAGCGGTCGCACGGAGATGGACGCCGAGACGGCCGAGTCCCTCGTGGACCGCTGCCTGCCGTCGCTCGCGGTGACGGCCGACGCGAGGACCGCCCTCCAGGCGCTCCTGCTCCGCAGCGGTCTGCTCCGCCAACCGGCCCACGGTGTCATCGACTTCGTCCACCGCACCTTCCAGGACTACCTGGGTGCCCGGTACGCGGTCGAGGAAGGCCACCTCGACGTCCTCCTCAGCCACGCCGACGACACCCAGTGGGAGGACGTCATCCGCCTGGCGGTGGCACATGCCCGGCCGCGCGAACGGGGCTCGCTGCTCCAGCGGCTGCTGGCCCGGGACACCCCCCGGCTGACCCTGCTGGCCCTGGCCTGCCTGGAGCACGTCACTGCACTGGACCCAGCGGTACGGGCGGAGGTCGAGTCCCAGGCGGCGGCACTGATCCCGCCGCGTTCGAAGGACGAGGCGAAGACCCTGGCCCAGGCGGGCCCATTGGTACTGGAGCTGCTACCCGGCCCGGAGGGCCTGACGGACGAGGAGGCCTTGGGCGTCACGGTCACCGCGTCGATCCTCGGCGGCGAGGAGCCAGCAGGCGCATTGGCGGTATTGCGGCGTTTCCGCGAGCACTCCGACTTCGACGTACGGCGTCAACTGGCGGGAACCTGGCATCGGTTCGACACCGAGGAGTACGCCACGGAGGTACTGGACCATCTGGACCGCGACGTTCTCTACCTCGTCTGCGAAACGGCCGAACAGCGCAGAGCCCTCACCAGAATGCGCCCTTGGCCCCGCCTGACCTTCCGAGGCCCGCACGCGATCCCGGACGTCCTCGCCTGTTTGCCCTCGCCGGAGGCCGTGAGGGCGCTCCACCTCCAAGGGAACCCGTTGCCAACCGACCCGAACGCACTGCGGTACCTGTCGGCGCTGCCCCTCACCCACTTCAGTTACGAGGGCCAAGCCTTGCCAGGAACCGACCTCACGTACGCACTGCCGATCGCCGCCTCCCTGGAATTTCTCAATCTGGGAAGCGACAGCATCTCCACCACCGGGCTGCAAGGCGTACAGCACTGGTCCCGCCTGCGCACACTCAGCCTCGGCCGGCTGACGATCGAGCTGACGGTCGCCGACTGGCAGGCAGTCAGTGAACTGCCGCAGCTGCGTTCCCTTCTCCTGAGCGTGAACGTCATCAGGGACTTCCCGCAGTCCATCGAAGCGATGCCCGAACTGCCCGGCATCAACGTCGTGCACATCTTCTACGTGAACGGCACCGAGGACCTGTCCGTACTCGCCACGCGGCTACCGGGACTGAACATGCTGCACCTGTCGGACCAGCATGGCGAGCCCCTTTCCACCGACCTCCACAGGCACCTCTTCCCGGACGTCGAGATCAACCCGGACACCCGTTGAACGACGGAAGGGGCCGGTGCCCAAAGGCACCGGCCCCTTCACCGCGCAATCCCCGAAGGGCTACGCGTCCTTGCTCAGATTCGTAGGCCCGCCCCCGCCGGCCGCCGACTCGATCGGCGGGACGTCCGGCAGTGCCGACTTCTCCTCGCCGCGGAAGGTGAACGTGGCGGTCTCGCCCTCACCCTCCGTGTCGACGACCACGATGTGACCGGGACGCAGCTCGCCGAAGAGGATCTTCTCCGACAGCGTGTCCTCGATCTCGCGCTGGATGGTGCGACGCAGCGGACGCGCACCCAGCACCGGGTCGTAACCCTTCTTGGACAGCAGTTCCTTCGCGGACTGGGAGAGCTCGATGCCCATGTCCCGGTCCTTCAGGCGCTCGTCCACCTTGCCGACCATCAGGTCGACGATCCGCAGGATGTCCTCCTGCGTCAGCTGCGGGAAGACGACCACGTCGTCGACGCGGTTGAGGAACTCGGGCCGGAAGTGCTGCTTGAGCTCGTCCGAGACCTTGTTCTTCATGCGCTCGTAGTTGGACTTCTTGTCACCGGAGGCCGCGAAGCCCAGGTTGAAGCCCTTGGAGATGTCCCGGGTGCCGAGGTTGGTCGTCATGATGATGACCGTGTTCTTGAAGTCCACGACCCGGCCCTGGGAGTCGGTCAGACGACCGTCCTCCAGGATCTGCAGCAGCGAGTTGAAGATGTCCGGGTGGGCCTTCTCGACCTCGTCGAAGAGGACGACGGAGAACGGCTTGCGACGGACCTTCTCGGTCAGCTGGCCGCCCTCTTCGTAGCCCACGTATCCGGGGGGCGAACCGAAGAGACGCGAGACCGTGTGCTTCTCGCTGAACTCCGACATGTCGAGGGAGATCAGCGCGTCCTCGTCACCGAAGAGGAACTCGGCGAGCGCCTTGGACAGCTCGGTCTTACCGACACCGGACGGGCCGGCGAAGATGAACGAGCCACCGGGACGCTTCGGGTCCTTCAGACCGGCACGCGTACGGCGGATCGCCTTCGACAGCGCCTTGACGGCGTCGACCTGGCCGATGACCCGCTTGTGGAGCTCGTCCTCCATGCGGAGGAGTCGCGAGGACTCTTCCTCGGTGAGCTTGAAGACGGGGATGCCGGTCGCGGTCGCGAGGACCTCGGCGATGAGCTCACCGTCGACCTCGGCGACGACGTCCATGTCGCCGGCCTTCCACTCCTTCTCGCGCTTGGCCTTCGCCGCCAGCAGCTGCTTCTCCTTGTCGCGGAGAGAGGCCGCCTTCTCGAAGTCCTGGGAGTCGATCGCCGACTCCTTGTCGCGGCGCACGCCCGCGATCTTCTCGTCGAACTCGCGGAGGTCCGGCGGCGCGGTCATCCGGCGGATGCGCATCCGGGAGCCCGCCTCGTCGATCAGGTCGATCGCCTTGTCGGGGAGGAAGCGGTCCGAGATGTACCGGTCGGCCAGGGTCGCGGCCTGGACGAGGGCCTCGTCCGTGATCGAGACACGGTGGTGGGCCTCGTAGCGGTCGCGCAGACCCTTGAGGATCTCGATGGTGTGCGGGAGCGAGGGCTCGGCGACCTGGATGGGCTGGAAGCGGCGCTCGAGGGCCGCGTCCTTCTCCAGGTGCTTGCGGTACTCGTCCAGCGTGGTGGCGCCGATGGTCTGCAGCTCACCGCGGGCCAGCATCGGCTTCAGGATCGAAGCGGCGTCGATGGCGCCCTCGGCGGCACCCGCACCGACCAGCGTGTGCAGCTCGTCGATGAACAGGATGATGTCGCCGCGGGTGCGGATCTCCTTGAGGACCTTCTTCAGGCGCTCCTCGAAGTCACCGCGGTAGCGGGAGCCGGCGACCAGCGCGCCGAGGTCCAGGGTGTAGAGGTGCTTGTCCTTGAGGGTCTCGGGCACCTCGCCCTTGACGATGGCCTGGGCGAGACCCTCGACGACGGCGGTCTTGCCGACACCGGGCTCACCGATCAGGACCGGGTTGTTCTTGGTGCGGCGGGACAGCACCTGCATGACCCGCTCGATCTCCTTCTCGCGCCCGATGACCGGGTCGAGCTTGGACTCACGAGCGGCCTGGGTGAGGTTCCGGCCGAACTGGTCGAGGACCAGGGACGTCGAGGGAGTGCCCTCGGCAGGCCCGCCGGCGGTGGCGGTCTCCTTGCCCTGGTAGCCCGACAGCAGCTGGATGACCTGCTGGCGGACACGGTTGAGATCGGCACCCAGCTTGACCAGGACCTGGGCGGCGACGCCCTCGCCCTCGCGGATCAGGCCGAGCAGGATGTGCTCCGTGCCGATGTAGTTGTGGCCGAGCTGAAGGGCCTCGCGGAGCGACAGCTCCAGGACCTTCTTGGCACGGGGGGTGAAGGGGATGTGCCCGGACGGGGCCTGCTGGCCCTGGCCGATGATCTCCTCCACCTGCTGGCGGACCGCCTCGAGCGAAATCCCGAGGCTCTCAAGGGCCTTGGCGGCGACACCCTCACCCTCGTGGATCAGGCCCAGGAGGATGTGCTCGGTGCCGATGTAGTTGTGGTTGAGCATCCGGGCTTCTTCCTGAGCCAGGACGACAACCCGCCGCGCGCGGTCGGTGAACCTCTCGAACATCGTTAATCGCTCCTCAGAGCGGTCAGGCAGTGGGGGGAACTTCCCCTCCCTGTCCTTCCGCAGCTTAGTCCCGCAAGCGGGGACCGCTCATTCCAACTGCCGACACCGTCGATGGCCTCCTGACCCGTGACGCCGACATCTGCTCCAACCTGATGGTGCGAGACGATGTTCCCGCAGGCCAGACAGTTACCCCTGTCTCCAGTACGCCGATGGCGAACGTGAGACGGCTCGGCCTGCGTGTCGCCCCCTCCCACTAGGGATGTCTTACCCGCTCGGACTGACAGTCCATGCCGTAGGCCCCCCGTCCCTCCGCTACGGGCGAACAACCTTGCGCCCCGTCACACCTCCGAACGCCCACCGGTTCGGCACTCTGCGCAATCACGAAGGGACTCAGCGTAACTCGCGGGCTCTTCGGGCGGTTGCACTTGGCATGGTTGCCACGGTCCCGCTCCCCCGCCGGCCGCTCGACGCGAGCGATCAGGTCCGCCGGTGGTACGAGAACGAGCTGGGCTGGCCGGTGGCGCCCGGCGGTCCGGGGGCATCGGTCCGGCTCGTGGTGGGCCGCCTCTTCGACGTCCTGGACGTGCCGGCCGAGGCGGGCGGGGCCGCGCTGCGCCATCTGGCGCCGGGCTCTCCGGTGGCCGTGCGGGGCGGGCGGATGCGGCTGCTGGTGGCCGCGGGCAGCGCGGAGGAGGTGCCCGGGGTCCTGGAGTGGCTGGAGTGGGGCCCGCTGGCCCTCGATCTCACGGTGCTCGGCGCGGGCGGTCTGATGGAGGCTCCCGCGCCTCCCTGGGCGGTGCCTGCCGGTGCCGGGCGGCCCGCCGGGGCCGTTCAGGGGGCCGCCGTATGGCTGCGGCCCCCCGGGCCGGGGTGCGAGGTCGAGGTCTCGCTGCCGACGCTGTCGGCGCTGGGGGGCGGTGGGGACGCCCCCGATCTCGTACGACTGCTGGACACAGTGGCGACGCGGTGTCACCGCATGCGGCTGCGGGAGTGTGCCTCCCGGCCGCGCTCGCTCCACTAGCCGACGGGTCGTGCTCAGGCGTTGGCCTTCTCGTATTCCTCGCGGATGGAGGCGGGAACACGGCCGCGGTCGTTGACCTCCAGGCCGTTCTCCTTGGCCCACGCGCGGATCTGCGCGGTGTCCTGGCTGCCGCCGGACGCGGCGCGCGCCTTTCCACGGCCACCCGAAGCGCGGCCTCCGGTGCGACGGCCACCCTTCACGTACGGCTCGAGAAGACCACGCAGCTTGTCCGCATTGGCGGTCGTGAGGTCGATCTCGTAGGTCTTGCCGTCCAGCGCGAACGTCACGGTCTCGTCCGCCTCGCCGCCGTCGAGGTCGTCGACAAGAAGGACCTGAACCTTCTGTGCCACCGGATTTCCTTTCATCGAAACTTTGAGGGCCTGGAGTCCGCGGCGTCCGCCGTTTCGCCGCCCCTTGTTATATGCAGTACTGCAGTACGTCGGAAAGCAAACCGCTTTTGCTGGGAAAACACAAACCCCTGGCGGAGACCGACTGGACACCCACAGCCGGGAAACATACGCGTTTCGGACATAGGGAACCTGGGCAGGGCCGTCGGGCGGAATAGCACATGACGATCACAGATGCAGAAGCATCCGACTGTTGCCCAAGGTGTTCGGTTTCACTCGTTCGAGACCGAGGAACTCCGCGACGCCCTCGTCATAGGAACGCAGCAGCTCCGCGTACACATCGGTGTCGACCGGCGTCTCACCGATCTCGACGAAGCCGTGCTTGGCGAAGAAGTCCACTTCGAAGGTCAGACAGAAAACCCGGCGAACGCCGAGCCAGCGCGCTGTGTGCAGCAACTTCTCCAGCAACTGATGACCGACACCGGCGCCCTTCAGTCCGGGCTTCACCGCGAGAGTGCGCACTTCCGCGAGGTCTTCCCACATGACGTGCAGTGCGCCGCAGCCGACGACCTCACCGTTGTCGTCGCGTTCGGCGACCCAGAACTCCTGGAGGGACTCGTAAAGCGTGACCGTCGCTTTGTCGAGCAGGATGCGGTCACCGACGTACGCGTCCAGGAGTCGGCGCACGGCCGGGACATCGCAGGTGCGGGCCCGTCGGACGGTGATGGCTTTCGCGGTGACTTCGGGACTCCGGGCCGGCGAGCTCTCTGCTGACATGTGCGGACGCTATCGCCCGTCGCCCTCCGGCATCGAATCCGGGGGGACATCAGGGGTTTCCGGTCCTTGGACGATGCGTACGGCGTCGCGCAGCGCCTGTCGCTGTTCGTCGCTCATCATCCCGAAGAAGGCGACGAGAGCGGCGGCGGGGTTGTCGCTCTGCGCCCAGGCGTCGTTCATCAGGGCCGCCGCGTAGGCGGGCCGGGTGGACACCGCCTCATATCGATAGGCGCGCCCTTCGGCCTCGCGGCGGACCCAGCCCTTCTGATGGAGATTGTCCAAAACGGTCATCACCGTGGTGTACGCGATGGACCGTTCCTGCTGAAGGTCTTCCAGGACTTCCCGAACGGTCACCGGGCGGTTCCACTTCCACACCCGCGTCATGACCGCGTCTTCGAGTTCTCCCAATGGGCGAGGCACAGCTCAGCACAATAGTGGGAGATCACTTCAACAGCGACAAAAAGGGCGTACGACTCGTGGAAAAAAGGTGAGTCGTACGCCGATGGTGCGGGCCCCGCGAAGTGCCGGGGCCGTCGTTCTCCAGCCGCCGGCCGGTCAGCCGTCGGTCGTGGCGGGGGCCTTCGGGCCGCCTTCCGCGCGCGCGAGGGCGGCGTCGACGACGGCGTCCTCCTTGGCCTTGTTGGCCCCGCCCTGGGTCTTCACGATCACGCGGATCACACCGATGAAGAACACGGCCATGACGACCGGGGGGAGCAGCGCGGAGACGTAGTCCATGCGGCAAGGGTAGCCACGGGGCCCGATACGTCCCGTACCCGCCCCCCGCGCGGGAGGGGCGGGTGACCGGCGCCGGCCCGCGCGGGGCGGCGTCAGCCCGCGGCGAGCTGCTGCGGCGGGCTCGGCTTGCGGCGCGGGAAGACCTCGCCGGGGGTGGGGATGGGGCGGCCGGGCTTCGGGGCGTCCGGTGCGGGCCGGGCGGGCTTGTCGGCGGGCTCCTTCTCGGGCGCCGTCGGCTGCGGCGGGCGTTCGGCCTCCCGGCCCGCCTCCCCGAGGCCCCCGGGAAGGGCCAGGAGGCGCGTACGGGACGCCGGGACGGCCGGGACGGCCCGCCGGGCCGCGGCGCTCGTTCCGCGCGCCAGACGGGCGCGTACGTCCTGTTCCGCCAGCGTCCAGCAGCGGTCCAGCAGCGCGGCGGCGACAGGATTGCCGCGCAGCGCCCTGAGGGCGGCCAGGTCGTCGGCGTCGGGGCGGTATCCGGCCCCCAGCGCCTCCTCCAGGAGGGTCAGGTAGCCGGCGGCGGTGCCGGGCAGGGCGGCGCGGTAGCGGGCGAGGTCGGCGACCAGGAAGGCGCGCAGCCGGGCCCCCTCGTGCACCGCCTCGTCGAGCGACTCGGCGAGCCGCAGGCAGTCCTGGACGTCTGCGGCCGAGGTCCGGCCGGGGTGGAGGGCGAGGGCGAGGGCGCGGCGGAGCACACGCAGCTCCTCCGCTCCGAACGCCATGCCGCCGCGGGATCCATAGGGCGTGGGCATGCGGCGACGATACGCACTAATCAGACAAATTCGACACCGTGGAGGAGCGTGGCGCGGCCGAACCACCCGGTTGCCGCCGTGGCCTGCCTGCCGGGCCGGCGGGCAGGCAGGCCGGGCGGGCCGGCGGGCAGGCAGGCCGGGCGGGCCGGCGGGCCGGGCCCGCTCCGCCGGCTACATCCGCGACACGTTGCGCTCGTAGACGAGCCGCAGGCCGATCAGCGTCAGCCAGGGCTCGTGCTCGTCGATCACCGAGGACTCCCCCAGCACCATGGGCGCCAGTCCGCCCGTCGCGATCACGGTCACCTCGGCAGGGTCGTCCGCGAGCTCGCGGGCCATCCGCCCGACCACCCCGTCGACCTGCCCGGCGAAGCCGTACACGATGCCCGACTGCATCGCCTCGACGGTGTTCTTCCCGATCACGCTGCGCGGCCGGGCCACCTCGATCTTCCGCAGCTGCGCCCCGCGCACCCCGAGCGCCTCCACGGAGATCTCGATGCCGGGCGCGATGACGCCGCCCACGTACTCCCCGCGCGCGGACACCGCGTCGAACGTCGTCGCCGTGCCGAAGTCGACGACGATCGCGGGCCCGCCGTAGAGCTCGACCGCGGCGACCGCGTTGATGATGCGGTCCGCGCCGACCTCCTTGGGGTTGTCCGTCAGGATCGGCACGCCCGTCTTCACACCGGGCTCGACGAGGACCGCCGGCACGTCGCCGTAGTAGCGCCGCGTCACCTCGCGCAGTTCGTGCAGCACGGACGGCACGGTCGCGCAGATCGCGATGCCGTCGATGCCGTCGCCCAGCTCCTCGCCGAGCAGCGGGTGCATGCCCATGAGGCCCTGGAGCAGGACGGCCAGTTCGTCGGCGGTGCGGCGGGCGTCCGTGGAGATGCGCCAGTGCTCGACGATCTCCTCGCCGTCGAACAGACCGAGGACGGTGTGCGTGTTCCCTACGTCGATCGTGAGCAGCATCGCTCTTACTCCGCCTCGCGCAGGTCCAGGCCGATGTCGAGGATCGGCGAGGAGTGGGTGAGGGCGCCTACGGCGAGGAAGTCGACGCCGGTGTCGGCGTACGCGCGCGCGTTGTCGAGCGTGAGCCGGCCGGAGGCCTCCAGGGCGGCGCGGCCGTCGACGATCGCCACCGCCTCCTCGCACTCGCCGGGCGTGAAGTTGTCGAGCAGGATCAGGTCCGCGCCCGCGTCCACGACCTCGCGCAGCTGGTGCAGGGTGTCGACCTCGACCTCGATCGGCACGTCCGGGAAGGCCTCCCGCACGGCCTTGAAGGCCTGGGCGACGCCGCCCGCGGCGACCACGTGGTTGTCCTTGACGAGCGCCGCGTCCGAGAGGGACATGCGGTGGTTGACGCCGCCGCCGCTGCGCACCGCGTACTTCTCCAGGGACCGCAGCCCCGGGGTCGTCTTGCGGGTGTCGCGCACGCGCGCCTTGGTGCCCTCCAGCGCGTCCGCCCACGCGCGCGTGGCCGTCGCGATGCCGGAGAGCCGGCACAGCAGGTTGAGCGCGCTGCGCTCCGCGGTGAGCAGGTCGCGCGTGCGCGTGGTGACCGACAGGAGCTTCTGCCCGGCCTCCACCCGGTCGCCGTCCTCGGCGTGCCGCTCGACCTCGAACTCGTCCTCGCAGACGACCGAGACGACCGCCTCGGCGACCCTGAGGCCGGTGACGACACCCGCCTCGCGGGCGACGAAGTCGGCGGTGGCGACGGCGTCCTCGGGGATGGTCGCGACGGTCGTCACGTCCACGCCGTTGTCGAGGTCCTCGGCGATGGCCACGTTGGCGATGTCCTCGACCTCGACGGGGTCGAGCCCCGCGTCGGCCAGGAGCTGGGCGAGCGCGGGGTCGAGCCCGCACTCCAGGTATTCCCCGCCGTCGTCCGCGCCACAGGCACAGCCGTCGCCGCAGCCGTCGGACGGGACAAGGGGAAGGTCGTCGGTGCTCACTGCTGTCACTGCTCCTGAGGGGACTGCCGGGTCGGGGGGAAGTCTGCGGTATCGGTGGTGCGCGCCGCGAGTGTGCGGTCGGGATTCAGCCGTACGACGATGTGGCGGCGCCAGGTGGTGTCGTCGCGGTCGGGTGCGTCCTCGCGCCAGTGGCAGCCCCGGGTCTCCTCGCGCCGCAGGGCCGCGTCGACCAGGACACGGGCCACGCACAGGAGGTTGGTGGCCTCCCAGGTGTCGACGCCGGGCTCGGCGGTCTTGCCGTGCTCGTCGAGGGTGTCACGGGCGTCGGCGTACAGCCGTTCGAGGGCGTCGGCGGCTCCGGAGAGCGAGCGTGCCGAGCGCAGGACGCCGGCGCCGCCGGTCATGGTCCGCTGGATCGCGAACCGGGCCTCGGGGGCGAGCAGGGGGTGCGCGGGCCGCTCCTGGTGCTCCACCGGTGCGGGCACGCGCGCGGGGAGGGCGCCGGCGGCGTGGCCCTCGGTGATGTCGGCGGCGATGCGCTCGGCGTAGACCAGGCCCTCCAGGAGGGAATTGGAGGCGAGCCGGTTCGCGCCGTGCACGCCGGTGCAGGCGACCTCGCCGCACGCGTACAGGCCGGGGACCGTCGTGCGGCCCAGGGAGTCGGTGCGCACGCCGCCGGAGGCGTAGTGGGCGGCCGGGGCGATCGGGATCGGCTCGGTGACCGGGTCGATGCCGTGGGTGCGGCAGGCGGCGAGGATCGTGGGGAAGCGGTGCTCCCACATGTCGGCGCCGAAGTGCCGGGCGTCGAGGAACATGTGCTCGGCGTCCTGCTCCTGCATGCGGCGCATGATGCCCTTGGCGACGATGTCCCGGGGGGCGAGTTCGGCCAGTTCGTGCCGGCCGAGCATGAAGCGCACGCCGTCGCCGTCGACCAGGTGGGCGCCCTCGCCGCGGACCGCCTCGGAGACGAGGGGCTGCTGGCCCTCGGCGTCGGCGCCGAGGAAGAGCACCGTGGGGTGGAACTGGACGAACTCCAGGTCGCTGACCTCGGCGCCCGCGCGCAGGGCGAGCGCCACGCCGTCGCCGGTCGACACGGACGGGTTGGTGGTCGCGGAGAACACCTGGCCCATGCCGCCGGTCGCGAGGACGACCGCGGGGGCGTGCACGGCGCCCACGCCGTCGTGCTGGCCCTCGCCCATGACGTGCAGGGTGACGCCCGCCGTCCGGCCTTCGGTGTCGGTCAGCAGGTCCAGGACGAGCGCGTTCTCGAAGGTGCGCAGGCCCCGCGCGTGGACCGCCTCGACGAGCGCCCGGGAGATCTCCGCTCCGGTGGCGTCGCCGCCCGCGTGGGCGATGCGCCGGCGGTGGTGGCCGCCCTCGCGGGTGAGCTCCAGGCCGCCTTCCTCGGACTCGTCGAAGTGGGCGCCGGTCTCGATGAGGCGGCGCACCGCGCCGGGGCCCTCGGTGACGAGGAGGCGGACGGCGTCCTCGTCGCACAGGCCCACGCCCGCCACCAGCGTGTCGTCGAGGTGCTGCTCGGGGGTGTCGCCCTCGCCGAGGGCGGCGGCGATGCCGCCCTGCGCCCAGCGCGTGGAGCCGTCGTCGAGGCTCGCCTTGGTCACGACGACGGTCCGCAGCCCGGCGGCCTCGCACCGCAGGGCGGCCGTGAGACCGGCGACCCCGGACCCGACGACGACCACGTCGGCGTCGATGGACCAGCCGGGTGCGGGGGCGTGGAGGCGGGGGTGGGCGCGCAGCGCTCCCGCTCCAGGGCGGTCGTGGGCGACGGGCGGGCGTATGCCTGTGGTGGTCACGAGGCGGCTCCGAAGGTGAGGGGGAGGTTGTCGATCAGCCGGGTCGCCCCGACCCGGGCGGCGACGGCGAGCACGGCCTCGCCGGTGAAGTCCTCGTCCACGTCACGGAAGTCGGACGGGTCGATCAGGGCGAGGTAGTCCAGTTCGAGCGGCGGTGTCAGCCGGGCCGCGTCGTCGAGGACCAGGCGGGCGGCGGCGCGGACGGCCGCGGGGGCGCCCGGGAGGGACTTGGCGACGGCGTGCGCGTCGGCGGCGGCGCGGGACTCCCCTATGGCGCTGAGCTGTTCGGCACGCGCGTGCGTGGCGGGCACCTCACGGGCGCGGGCGCGCAGCGCCTCCTGCGCGGCGTGCCGGTCGCGGCCCGCGAACAGCGCCTGGGACAGGGCGAGCGCGGTGGTCCGCTCCTTGGGCGAGAGGTAGCGGTTGCGGCTGGACAGGGCCAGTCCGTCCTCCTCGCGCACGGTCGGCACGGCGATGATCTCCATGCCGAAGTTCAGGTCGCGCACCATGCGGCGGATCAGGGCGAGCTGCTGGGCGTCCTTCTGGCCGAACAGGGCGGCGTCGGGCCGGGTGAGGTGCAGCAGCTTGGCGACGACGGTGAGGACGCCGTCAAAGTGGCCGGGGCGCGAGGCGCCTTCCAGGACCTCGCCCATGGGTCCCGCGGTGATCCGCACCTGGGGTTCGCCGCCGGGGTAGACCTCGTCGGCGGAGGGCGCGAACACCACGTCGGCGCCCGCCTGCTCGGCGATCTTCAGGTCCGCGTCGAGGGTGCGCGGGTAGCGGTCGAGGTCCTCGCCCGCGCCGAACTGGAGGGGGTTCACGAAGACCGTGACGACGACCTCGCCCCCGGGTCCCGCGAGTTCGCGGGCGGCGCGGATCAGGGTGGCATGGCCCTCGTGGAGGGCGCCCATGGTCATGACGACGGCACGGCGGCCGTCGGGCACGCGCGCGTGGAGCTCGGCGGCGGTGTGCAGCAAGGTGATCGTCATGCGTCGTCTCCCTCGGTGCCGCGGCTGTCCTCGCCGCCGGTGGCGAGGACGTCGAGGAGGTCCTCGGCGAGTTCGGGCTTGAGCAGTCCGTGGGCCAGGGCCCGGTCGGCGGTGGCGCGGGCCATCGCGAGATAGCCGGCGACGGTCTGCGGGGCGTGCTTGCGCAGCTCGGACACGTGCGCGGCGACCGTGCCCGCGTCGCCGCGCGCGACGGGTCCGGTCAGTGCCGCGTCGCCGGAGCGCAGGGCGTTGTCCAGGGCGGCGCCGAGGAGCGGGCCGAGCATCCGGTCGGGGGCGGCGACCCCGGCCTCGCGCAGCAGCTCCATGGACTGGGCGACGAGGGTGACCAGGTGGTTCGCGCCGAGCGCGAGCGCCGCGTGGTAGAGCGGGCGGCGCTCCTCGGCGATCCACTCGGGCTCGCCGCCCATCTCGATGACGAGCGCCTCGGCGGCCATCCGCAGCTCCTCGGGCGCGGTGACGCCGAAGGAGCAGCCGGCGAGCCGCTGGACGTCCACGGGCGTGCCGGTGAACGTCATCGCCGGGTGCAGGGCCAGCGGCAGGGCGCCCGCGCGCAGGGCGGGGTCCAGGACCTTCGCGCCGTACCGCCCGGAGGTGTGCACGAGGAGCTGGCCCGGACGGACGGCGCCGGTCTCGACGAGGCCCTGCACCAGGCCGGGCAGGGTGTCGTCCGGGACGGTCAGCAGGACCAGGTCGGCCCGCTGGAGCACCTCGGCGGGCGGGACGAGCGGGACGTCCGGGAGCATCGTCGCGGCCCGCCTGCGGGAGGCGTCGGAGACCCCGGAGACGGCCACCGGGCGGTGCCCGGCGAGCTGGAGGGACGCGGCGAGCGCGGGGCCCACCCGTCCGGCGCCGACGACGCCGACGGCGAGCCGCGCGGGACGGTCCCTGGGGTCTGGCTGTTGGCTTGTACTCACGCGACGGCGGCCTTCCCGTTCCAGTCCGCTCCGGGTACCGGACGATTTCTCGTCATGTTAACGCGATCGGTTCCGGGGGCGGTCGGTCGTCCACAGGCTGTGGGTGGGACCTGGGGGTGCGGCGGCACGGAAATCAGGGTGCTCTCGGGGTCGGCCGGGCGGCATCATCCCGGTCATGAGCGATACGGCTGAACAGAGCGACGAGCGGTCCCCGAAGGAGAAGGTGCGCGAACGGCGGCGTGCCGCGTTCCGGACGGCGGACCGGGTCCTGTCCCGCGGCGGCTTCACCGGCACCCTCGGGCAGCGGCTGGCGTCCCTCGCCGAGGCCGCGCCCTCGGTGTACGACCTGGACGAGCAGGCCGACATGTACGGCAACGGCGTGGTGGAGGCCCTGGAGGAGCGGGTCGCCGCCCTGCTGGGCACGGAGGCCGCCGCGTTCTTCCCGACGGGCACGATGGCCCAGCAGGTGGCCCTGCGCTGCTGGGCGGGCAGGACCGGCGACCCGACAGTCGCGCTGCACGCCCTGGCCCACCCCGAGGTGCACGAGCGGAACGCGTTCGGCCAGGTCAGCGGTCTGCGCACGGTCCGCCTCACGAGTGAGCCGCGGCTGCCCACCGCCGACGAGGTGCGCGACTTCGAGGAGCCCTTCGGCGCGCTGATGCTGGAGCTGCCCCTGCGGGAGGCCGGTTTCGTCCTGCCGTCCTGGGAGGAGCTGACCGAGCTCGTGGAGGCGGCGCACGAGCGTGACGCGGTGGTGCACTTCGACGGCGCCCGCCTGTGGGAGTCCACGGTCCACTTCGACCGCCCCCTGGACGAGATCGCGTCCCTGGCCGACAGCGTCTACGTGTCGTTCTACAAGTCGCTGGACGGCTTCGGCGGCGCGGCGCTCGCCGGTCCGAGGAGCCTGGTGGAGGAGGCGCGGACCTGGCGCCACCGGTACGGCGGGATGGTCTTCCAGCAGTTCCCCACCGCCCTGTCGGCGCTGGCGGGCCTGGAGCGCGAGCTTCCCCGGCTGCCGTCGTACGTGCGCCACGCGCGCGTGGTGGCCGCGGCCCTGCGCGAGGGGTTCACCGAGGCGGGCCTGCCGTGGGCCCGGGTGCACCCCGAGGAACCGCACACGCACGAGTTCCAGGTCTGGCTGCCCTACGACAGCGAGGTCCTGGCCGAGACGGCGGTGCGGCAGGCGGAGGAGACGGGCACGTTCCTGTTCGCGAACCCCTGGGACCGCGGCGGGCCGGGCCTGGGCGTCACCGAGGTCGTCGTCCGCGCGGCCGGCCTGGAGTGGACGGCCGAGGACGTGCGCGCGGCGGTGGCGGCCTTCGTGGCCCGGCTGCCGTAGCGGTTCAGGGGCGGATCAACCCCGGCGGACGGATCGCCCCGCCAGGCGGATCGGCGCCGCCAGGCGGATCGGCGCCGCCAGGCGGATCGGCGCCGCCAGGCGGATCGGCGCCGCCAGGCGGATCGGCGCCGCCAGGCGGATCGGCGCCGACGAGCGGACGGTTCGGCGGGCGGACGGTTCAGCGGGCCGGGCGGTTCAGCGGGCCGGGCGCAGGAGGCGGGCGAGCAGCCGCCGGATCCGCCCGTGGACCGGGCGTCCGGCGAGCACCGCGCGGAACTCCCGTTGCTCACGCCACTCGCGCACCACCTGCCAGTCCTGGGAGCCGGGCGCGGGCGGGGCGGGAACGCCCAGCCGCTGCGCACGGTAGGTGTCGAGGAGGTACTGCTGCGTGATGCTCATGACGGATCGCCTCTCGGGACGGGAGGTGGGTCGGGCTCCGCGGTTGCCCCGGTCCTTCCAGGCTGCGCCGGTCCGGCGCCGGCGTCGCGCCGATTGACGGGGGCCGTCAATCGGCGAAGGCGTTGTCGGTGGTGGGGTGCACCATGGGGACATGAGCGTGCGCATCGACATCGCGGGGCTGCGGCCGGAGAGGGTGACCGTCGTGCCCTCGCCCCTGGCCGAGCTCGGCATGGCGCTGCACGCGCTGGCGGAGCCCGGGCACCATCCGGGGCTCCAGGGCTGGGTGACGGGCGTGACCGCCGCTCTCGACCCGCAGCTCGCGGACCGGATGTGCGAGGCCGACTTCCTGTGGCGGTCGACGTTCTCGGACCTGTTCCTGCCGTTCGCGGGCATCCCCGGCGGCGCCGCGCTGCCCGGGGCGACGCTCGCCGAGGAACTGGACCAGCTCGACAAGCTGACGGACGAGCAGTTCGTGGACGCGGCGCTGGAGTTCTCCTGCGCGATGCCCTACGGGGAGGGGCCGAGCCCGCTGGTCGACGCCCGGGTGCGGCGGCGCGCGCTGGACCTGGCCGCCGGACGCGGACCGCAGCAGGAGCGGTTCAGCGAGCTGCTGCTGGCCGATCCGCCGCGGATCCGGGCCTGGCTGCGGCAGTTCCTCACGGACTGTGACGAGATGTTCTTCGCCGAGGCCTGGTCCCGGCTGCGCCCCCAGCTGGTGGCGGACGCCCGGCACAAGACGGACCTGCTGCGCCGCAAGGGCCTGGCCGAGGCGCTGGCCGCCGTGTCACCGGTGGTCACGCTGGACGGGGCCGCGCGGGAGATCACCGTCGACAAACTGACCGTGGGACGCACCGCCACGCAGGACGGCACCCTGCTCCTGATCCCGACCAGCGTCGGCTGGCCCCATCTGTCGGTCCTGTACCGGCGCGGCTGGCAGCCCGTGGTGCACTACCCGGTCGGCGCCCCGGAACTCACCCCGCCCGCCTCCGTGGAGCAGCTCGCCCTGCGCATGACCGCCCTGTCGCACCCCGTGCGGATGCGGATCTGCCGTCATCTGGCGCGCAGCGCCTACACGACCAGCGAGCTGGCGCAGGCGCACGGGATGACGGCCCCGGAGATATCCCGGCATCTGGGCGTGCTGAAGAAGGCGGGCCTGATCACCACGCGGCGCCGCGGCCGGTACGTGCAGCACCAGCTGGACATCGCCGTGGTGGCCCGGCTCGGCAGCGACTTCCTGGAGGGCGTCCTGCGCTGAGCACGGGCGCCGGCCCGGCGGCCGGCACGGGCTCGCCGCGGTCGTCAGCCGTGCCCTCCGGCCCGTACGAGCCCCGTCTCGTAGGCCAGCACGACCACCTGGACGCGGTCCCTGAGCCCCAGCTTGGTGAGGATGCGGCCCACATGGGTCTTCACGGTCGCCTCGGACAGCACCAGCCGGGCCGCGATCTCGCCGTTGGACAGGCCCTGCGCGACCAGCACCATGACCTCGCGCTCGCGGTCGGTGAGCCGCTCCAGCTCCTTGTGCCGCGGCTCCTTGCCCGCGCCGCTCGGCAGCATCGGCGCGAACCGGTCCAGCAGGCGGCGCGTGGTGGAGGGCGCGACGACCGCGTCGCCGCTGTGCACCGCGCGGATCGCGGCGAGCAGCTCGCCGGGTGGCACGTCCTTGAGCATGAAGCCGGACGCGCCCGCCTTCAGCCCCGAGAAGGCGTACTCGTCGAGGTCGAAGGTGGTCAGGATCAGCACCTTGGGCGGGTCGTCCTCCTGGCAGATGCGCCGGGTGGTCTCGACACCGTCCAGCTTCGGCATGCGCACGTCCATCAGGACGACGTCGACGGCGCTCCCGCGCAGCACCTGGAGCGCCTCGACGCCGTCGCCCGCCTCCGCGACGACCTCCATGTCCGGCTGTGCGGCCAGCACCATCCGGAACCCGGTGCGCAGCAGCACCTGGTCGTCGACGAGCATCACGCGGATCGTCATCGAGGGTCCTCTTCCGTCTCTCTTCGGGGGCTGGCTCTTGTGGTCGCTTCGCCGGGGGCGTGACAGGTGTCAACAGAGGGCGTGCGTCGATGTCAGTGCGCTGGTTTGAGCGGGAGCAGCGCACTGATACGGAATCCTCCGCCCGGACGCGGTCCCGCATCCAGAGTGCCGCCGACCATGCCGACCCGCTCCCGCATCCCGATGAGGCCGTGCCCCTGTCCGTCGGCGCCGCCGTCCTCGTACAGCTCGTGCGGCGCGCCCTTGCCGTCGTCCTCGACCAGCAGGCCGAGTCCGTCGTCGAAGTACACCAGCCGCACGCTCGCGCCCGTGTTGGGCCCCCCGTGCTTGCGGGTGTTGGTCAGGGCCTCCTGCACGATGCGGTACGCCGTGAGCTCGACGCCGCTGGGCAGCGGGCGCGGGGTGCCCTCCACCTTGAAGTCGACGGGCAGTCCCGAGGTGCGGCACTGCTCGATCAGGTCGTCGATCTGCTCGACGTCCGGCTGCGGGACGTACTCTCCGCCCTCCTGGTGCTCTCCGGTGCGCAGCACGCCCAGCAGGCGGCGCATCTCGGCGAGGGCCTGGCGGCCGGTGGAGGAGATGGTCTCCAGGGCCTTCTTGGCCTGGTCGGGCGCGGCATCCAGGACGTACGCGGCGCCGTCGGCCTGCACCACCATGACGGACACGTTGTGGGCGACCACGTCGTGCAGCTCGCGGGCGATCCGGGCGCGCTCGGCGGCCACCGCGACCTTCGCCTGCGCCTCGCGCTCCTTCTCCAGCCGGGCGGCGCGCTCCTCCAGCTGCGCGAAGTACGCGCGGCGGGTGCGGATCGAGTCGCCGAGCACCCAGGCGAGCGCGAACGGCACCGTCATGAAGACCGCCTTGGCGGCGTTGCCCAGCGCGCTGCCGTCCTGCGGCCAGCGCAGCTGCGCGACGAGCGCCGCGCCCAGCCCGACGGCCAGCGCGAGCCGGGAGGCCCAGCGGGAGCCCGTCGCGGCCACCGTGTAGACGATCACCAGCATCGCGAAGTCGGCGGCCATCGTCTGGACGTTCAGCACCAGCTGCGTGAGACCGATCCCGATCGTCAGCAGCAGCATCTTCTCCGGGACGCGCCGGCGCAGCGCGATCACCAGGCACAGCAGGAACGCGATCGGGACGACCAGCGCCGGGGAGTCGTTGCCCCGAACCGCCGACGTGGCGGTGCCGCTCAGCAGCGAGATCCCGAACAGGAAGACGGCCCAGAAGCTGTCGACCCCTGTCGGGTGCCTGCGGAGAAAGTCATAGAGGCGCTGCACGTGACCCAGCGTAGGGAAGCGTGATGTGTGCAGGGGTCAACCGGAGGACCGATCCATGCGCCCCCGGCGTACTCCCCAAGGTGGAGGCGGCGTTCCCCGGTGCGCCTACGCTGACCGCGTGAGGGACGACGTGACGGACGACGTGACGGACGGCATGAAGGACGACTGGAGCGGGTGGCGGGCCGCGGCCGAGGCCGCCCTGTACGGCCCTGAGGGCTTCTACCGCCGCCCCGAGGGACCGGCGGGCCACTTCCGGACGTCGGTGCACGCCTCGCCGCTCTACGCCGAGGCCGTGGCCGGGCTGCTGTGCCGTGTCGACGCGGCCCTGGGGCATCCGCCGGCGCTGGACTTCGTCGACATGGCCGCCGGACGGGGCGAACTGGTCACCGGGGTGCTCGCCGCGCTGCCCGAGGAGGTCGCGGCCCGCACGCGTGCGTGCGCCGTCGAACTCGCCTCCCGCCCACCCGGCCTCGACCACCGCATCGAGTGGCTGAGCGAGCCCCCGCGCGCGATCGACGGGCTGCTGTTCGCCAACGAGTGGCTGGACAACGTGCCGGTGGAGGTCGCCGAGGTGGACCGGGCGGGCGTGGCCCGCCGGGTGCTCGTGCGGCGCGACGGCACCGAGCTGCTCGGGGAGGCCGTCGCGGGCGCCGAGGCGGACTGGCTGGCGCGCTGGTGGCCGCTGCCGCCCGAGGAGGGGCTGCGGGCGGAGATCGGGCTGCCCCGGGACGAGGCGTGGGCGGACGCGGTCGCGACGGTCGCGCGGGGGCTCGCGGTGGCGGTCGACTACGCGCACTCCAGGGCCGCGCGCCCCCCGTTCGGCACGCTCACGGGCTTCCGCGGCGGGCGCGGGACGATGCCCGTGCCGGACGGCTCGTGCGACATCACGGCGCATGTGGCGCTGGACGCGTGCGCCCTGCCCGGCGGGCGCGTGCTGACCCAGCGCACCGCGCTGCACGCCCTGGGCGTGAGGGGCGCACGCCCCCCGCTCACCCTCGCGACCACGCACCCCGCCGCCTATGTGCGCGCCCTCGCGAGCGCGGGCGAGGCCGCCGAACTCACCGCGCCCGGCGGACTGGGCGACTTCGGCTGGCTGCTCCAGCCCGTGGCCCTCGCGGACGGGGCCGAGGCCCTCGGGGCGCTACTTGTCGATGTCCCCGACCACGAAGAACAGTGACCCCAGGATCGCCACCATGTCCGCGACCAGCGTCCCCGGCAGCAGCTCCACCAGCGCCTGGATGTTGTTGAACGACGCCGAGCGCAGCTTGAGCCGGTACGGGGTCTTCTCGCCCTTGCTGACGAGGTAGTAGCCGTTGATGCCGAGCGGGTTCTCGGTCCAGGCGTACGTGTGCCCCTCGGGCGCCTTCAGGACCTTGGGCAGCCGCTGGTTGATCGGCCCGGGCGGCAGGTCGGCGAGCCGGTCCAGGCAGGCGTCGGCGAGGTCGAGGGCGTTGTGCGCCTGCCCGAGGAGCACCTCGAAGCGGGCGAGGCAGTCGCCCTCGGTGCGGGTCACGACCTCCAGGGTGTCCTGAAGGTCCGCGTAGGCGAGGTACGGCTCGTCGCGGCGCAGGTCGAAGTCGACGCCGGAGGCGCGCGCGATGGGCCCGCTCACGCCGTACGCGTGCACGGCCTCCGGCGCGAGGGCGCCCACGCCCCGGGTGCGCCCCCGGAAGATCTCGTTGCCGAGGACCAGGTCGTCGTAGACGTCCATGCGCGAGCGCACGGCCGCGACGGCCTCCCGCGCGCGCGTGGTCCACCCGGCCGGGAGGTCCTCCTTGAGGCCGCCGACGCGGTTGAACATGTAGTGCATCCGGCCGCCGGAGACCTCCTCCATGACGTTCTGGAGGACCTCGCGCTCACGAAACGCGTAGAAGACCGGGGTGATGCCGCCGAGCTCCAGCGGATAGGAGCCCAGGAACATCAGGTGGTTGAGGACCCGGTTGAGCTCCGCGAGGAGCGTGCGGGTCCACACCGCGCGCGGGGGCACCTCCATGCCGAGCATGCGCTCGACGGCGAGGACCACGCCCAGTTCGTTGGAGAACGCCGACAGCCAGTCGTGGCGGTTGGCGAGCATGATGATCTGGCGGTAGTCGCGCGCCTCGAAGAGCTTCTCCGCGCCCCGGTGCATGTAGCCGATCACCGGCTCCGCGCGCGTGATGCGCTCGCCGTCCAGGACCAGCCGCAGGCGCAGCACCCCGTGCGTGGACGGGTGCTGGGGCCCGATGTTCAGCACCATGTCGGTGCTCTCCGCGGCGCCGCCGATACCGACCGTGGTCTCCGTCGTGGGAGTCATGCGCACAGTCTGTCGTACGTACGCTGGCCTCATGGAGACGGGGAGCGGGCTGGACACGGTGAGGGCACAGGGCGAGCCGGCGTGGACCGGGCTCCCCCCGCGGCTGCTGCGGATGCGGCGGCTGCTGCTGGTGGTGTGGCTGGGGCTGCTCGCCGTGGGGCTGGCCCTGCTGCTCGGGCTGCTCGCCGGCCCCGTGTGGGCCGCGTTCGCGCTGCTGCCGCTCGCGCTCCTCGCCTGGGGCTGGGTGATGCTGGGCCGCAACTGGGCCTCCTGGCGCTACGCCGAGCGCGCCGACGACCTGCTGATCAGCCGGGGCGTGCTGTGGCGCGAGGAGACCGTCGTGCCGTACGGGCGGATGCAGCTCGTCGAGGTCACCTCCGGGCCGGTGGAGCGCCACTTCGGGCTCTCCAGCGTCCAGTTGCACACGGCCGCCGCCGCGACCGACGCGACCATCCCCGGCCTCGACCCGGCCGAGGCGGAACGGCTGCGCGACCGGCTCACCGAGCTCGGCGAGGCCCGATCGGCCGGCCTGTGACGGCCCCGGGCGTCGACGGCGCGGTGCGCGAGAAGCCGCCCGTCACCGAGCACCGGCTGCACCCCGTGACACCGCTCAGGCGCGCGTGGGCGCCCGTCACCGTGATCATCGGCTGGGCGCTGCACGACCCGGACCAGGCGCAGCGGCAGCTGACACGGCTGACGACCACGACCCTGCTCCTCGCGCTCGCCGTCCTCGTCCCGGCCGCCGCCCTCTACGGCTTCCTCACCTGGTGGTACACGCACTTCGCGGTCACCGAGAGCGAACTGCGCATCCGTACCGGCCTGGTGTTCCGGCGCACCGCGCACATCCGTCTCGAACGCATCCAGGCGATCGACGTCACCCAGCCGCTCCTCGCGCGCGTGGCGGGCGTCGCGAAGCTGAAACTCGACGTCATAGGCACCGACAAGAAGGACGAGCTGGCCTTCCTCGGGGAGCGCGAGGCGCGTGCGCTGCGCGCGGAACTCCTGGCGCGCGCCGCCGGGTTCGCGCCTGAGACGGCGCACGAAGTCGGCGAAGCACCGGCGCGCGAGCTGCTGCGCACGCCCCCCGGTGACCTCGCGATCGCCGTCGTGCTGACCGGCGCCACCTGGGGCACGCTGGCCGCCGCCCTCGTCGTCCCCGCGCTGCTCTGGTTCGCCACCCACAGCGTGTGGACGGTCCTCGCGACCGGTCTCCCCCTGCTGGGCGCCGCGGGCGCGAGCAGCGTGGGCCGGTTCGTCGGCGAGTACGACTGGACGGTGGGCGAGTCGCCCGACGGACTGCGCATCGACCACGGGCTCCTGGACCGCACCCACGAGACGGTGCCCCCGGGACGCGTGCAGACCGTGCGGATCGTGGAGCCGCTGCTGTGGCGGCGGCGCGGCTGGGTGCGGGTCGAGCTGGACGTGGCCGGATCGTCCAACTCGGTCCTGGTGCCGGTCGCGCCGCGCGAGGTCGCCGAGGCGGTCGTCGCGCGCGTGCTGCCCGGGGTGACGGTGCCGCCCGCCGCGGCCCTGTCCCGGCCGCCTCGCCGGGCCGGCCGGTGCGTGCCCCTGTGGTGGCGCGGCTACGGACTCGCCGTCACCGACGCGGTGTTCGCCGCCCGGCACGGGCTGCTGCGCCGCAGTCTCGCGCTCGTCCCGCACGCGAAGGTCCAGAGCGTACGGCTGCGTCAGGGGCCCTGGCAGCGGCTGTGGCGGCTCGCCGAGGTCCATGTGGACACGGGGGCCAACAAGACCGTCACGGCCCGTCTGAGGGACGCCGAGGAGGCGGCGGCGCTGCTGCGGGCCCAGTCCGAGCGCTCGCGCACCGGCCGACGGGACGCGCTGCCCGACCGGTGGATGGCCTGAACGGTGGATGGCCTGAGCGGCGCGCCGCGGTTCCGGGGGACGGGGCGCTCCCGGTTCAGGAGACGGCGCTGCGCAGGCCCTTGAGGTCGATCTGCTCCGTCTCGTCGTGCTCGGTCAGGTCGATGACCTGACCCACACCGCGGGACGCCTCGTCGACCGGCTTGAAGCGGCCCTCCGCCTCGGCCTTGTGCAGCGCGAGCGCCTCCTGGCCGACGACGTCGGCAAGGTCCTCGTTCTGCACGGCCTCCATCGCGGCGGACTCCGTCGCGCCGGACTCCTTCTGCGTGCCGAAGAAGTCGAATCCGCCCTCGACCGCCGGACGCCGCACGGGCGCGGCCGGTACGACGGCCACCGCGGTCGGCGCCACGAAGTGGCCGGAGGGCTGGCGCGCGGGCTGGGCCGGCTTCGCCGTCGTGGTGGTACCGGCGGCCGCGCGCTCGTGCTCGTGCTCGTCGACCGCCCCGGGCTTCCCCTGGACGTCATCCTCCCGCGCGGCCTCCGGGGCGCCGTCACCGGAAGCGGGCGCGGAAGCGGAAGCGGAAACGGACGGGAGCGCGGACACGCTCGCGGAGGACGGGGCGTCGGCGGTGCCGGGCGCCTCGACGACCTCGGCGGCGACCGGGCCGGCCTGGGCCGGGATGTCCTTCACGGGGGCGTCGCCCCGGGGACCGCCGCCGCCACCGTCCGGAGAGCCGTCGTCCTTCGGGGAACCGTCGTCCTCGGGCGTCTCCTCGGCGGAAGCCCCGTCGGATGGCACGCCGGAAGTCTCCTCGGCGGAAGCCTCGTCGGCGGGATCGTCGTCCCGGGAAGCCTCGCTCTCGGCGGCCTCGGCGGTCTCGACGACCTCATCGGGCTCGTCACCGGGCCCGTCCAGCTCCTCGACCACCTCGGCGTCACCGTCGCGGGCCTCGTCCTCGCCGGCTCCGGCGCCCTCGGCCTTCTCGTCCAGCCGCGACAGCGCCGCCTTCGCACGCAGGAACAGCTTCGAACCCTCCGGCGAGAAGATGGCCGGAGTCTCCTCGTCCGAGGCAGCCACAGCCTCGGAATCGGAGTCTGATGCGGAGTCGGATGCGGAGTCCGCATCGGAGTCGGACCCGGGGGTCTCGCCCTCGGACTCGCCCTCGGACTCGGCGGCCACGGTCTCCGTCTCGTCCTCGACGAGGTCGTCGTCCTCGTCGACCGACCCCGGCCCCGGCGGCAGCTCGTGTGCCGGAGCCGCCTCTATCTCCAGCAGACGGCGGCCTTCGAGAGCGGTGGCCCGCTCGGTCTCGGCGGTGGCGTACCGGCGCAGCAGGGCCGCGTGTTCGTTGCGCAGACCGGCGAGTTCACCGCGCTTGGCCCGCAGACGCTGCTCCAGCTTGCCGCGCAGCTCGCGCGACTCCTCCAGGTCGGTCTCCAGTTCGGCGACCCGCTCCTCGAAGCGCCACTCGTCGCTCGCCCGCGCGCGCGTGAGGTCGGCGACCTGCTTGCCGGCCTGCGCGTCCCAACGGCGCATGACGAACGCACCGGTGACCGCCGTCACGGCGGCGACCGCGGCCAGCCCGCGCAACAACGTGGCCTGCGAGAACACCCAGGGCGCGAGAGCGCACACAGCGGAGACGCCAGCGACCGACGACGGGGGCAGCAGCCGGTGCAGAGGCGGGGAATGGCGGTGACGTCCACGTGGCATGGCCAGAAACTTACCGCGCGTAGGCGAATCGTGGTGCCCCGGGCCGTAAAAACGCAGCCATACCGAAGCCTTCACGCGACATCAGGAATCAGACCCGCCACAGAATTCGACAAGAGGAAGCGCGCACAACGGCGGCGCGCATGCGTGACCGCCCCCGGAAATCGGCACACAAGATCATTTGTCGTCCGCCGCCGAACCCCCGTCACCGAGCCTCGCGCTCATCCACTCCAGCGCCGCCGGAATCTCCCGTCGCCAGGTGTTGAAGTTGTGTCCGCCGCTTTCCAGGACGATCGACGAGATACGGGTGCGCCCGGTCGCCTTCACCTCCGCTATGAACTTCAGCGTGTCCTTGTAGTTCGACTCGCCGACCTTGCTGCTGGTGACGAGCAGTGAAGTGTCGGGCGCGGGACGGTGCTTGACGTACCAGCGCAGGTCGGCGCGGTGACGCAGGTCCTCGTCGCCGTGGAAGAGATCGCCGGTGGTGGGGTCCCGGGGCGCGTCGTAGTACGCGGAAAGGCCCGCGCCCGCGGCGTACACATCGGGATGGTGCAGGGCGAGCTTCAGTGCGCAGTAACCGCCCGTGGAATCACCGATGACACCCCAGCCGCCGGGCTCACGGGCCACCCTGTAGTGCTTCTCGACGGCTTCGGGAAGATCCTTGGCGAAGAACGACTCGCTCTGCGGTCCACCGGGAATGTCGACGCACTCCGTGTCGCGCGGCGGCGCCACCGTGGGCCGCAGCATCACCAGGATCATCGGCTGCATACGGCCCTTCCCGGCGAGGTCGGCCGCGGTGCGCGGGTAGTGGAGTTTGTCGACCAGTGCCTGCGCGGTGCCGGGATATCCGGTGAGGACCACGGCGGCGGGGAACGTACGCGTGCGGTACTGCGGCTGGAAGTACTCCGGGGGCAGATAGACGAACGCGGAGGTCGAGATCCGCGTCGTGCGGCCGGCGATGTCGACCTGCTGGATCTGCCCCTGCGTCCGGGGCGGCGCGGTGCCCGAGTCCCTGACCCGCCGGACGTCCGTCACCTCGACAGGGCTGCCGTGCGCGGAATGGTCGACGACGAAGCCCTGTTGGTCCTCCTGGCCGAACAGATCGGCCCAGCTCGCGTAGAACCCGAAGGCCTGGTTGGCACCGAGACCAAACGCCACGAACAGCGCCGTCTGGGTGGCGAGCAGCATTCCCACGCGCCCGCCGACGGCCCGCCAGCCGCGTCGCGCGAGGCGCGGCCACAGCCACACCGTGCCGATGAACAGCAGCACGGCCGCCGTGATCGCCAGCACCAGCACGTTGTTGTCCGTAAGACCCATGGCCTGCTTCCTGCCTGTGTTCTCTCCCCGCGCCGGAGCGCCGCCCGCGGATCTTCGCGAGGGCTTGTCCGGCCCTTTTCCCGGCCTTTGAACCGGCTTTGGGGAAGTGAGTGAACCTCTCTCCCCGAGACACCGTCCTAGAGGGCGCAATGTCGCCGGATGCCCGAATCGGGTCCGGATCCAAGGTCTCTCGCGGAACTACGGGATGCGATGTCTGTCAGGACAGATGTGGAAATGTCGGGTGGGGTTCCTGGCCGCTCGCGTGGAGCGCGGCGCGTGCCGCGCGGTCCGCGCCCCGAGGCCGTCCCCGTCCTGGTCGCCAGGGCCTGCGCGGTCGTAGGTCTCCTGGACATCGCCGCGGGTGTGTTCCCGCGCTTCCGTCACAGCCGTATGCACACCCTCGCGGAGGTGCTGCCGGGCGCCCTCGGCCCCTTCGCGGCGGCGCTCTCGCTGAGCGTGGGCGTGCTGCTGCTCCTGCTCGCCCACGGGCTCAGGCGCCGCAAGCGGCGGGCCTGGCGGGCCGCCGTCGCCCTGCTGCCGGCCGGCGCGGTCGCCCAGCTCACGTACCGGCACTCGCTGGTGGGCGTGCTCATCTCGCTCGCCCTCCTGGCGCCGCTGCTGATCCACCGCGACCAGTTCAAGGCACTGCCCGATCCGCGCAGCAGGTGGCGCGCGCTCGCCAACTTCGTCCTCATGGGCGCCGGTTCCCTCGTCCTCGGGCTGGTCATCGTCAGCGTCCACCCGAAGACGCTCGTCGGCGACCCGAGCCTGGCCGACCGGATCACCCACGTCCTGTACGGCCTCGTCGGCTTCGAGGGGCCCGTCGACTACCACGGGACCACCTCCTGGACCGTCGCCTTCTCCCTGGGCGCCCTCGGGCTGCTCACCGCCGTCACCACGATCTACCTGGCCCTGCGCCCCGAGCACCCCGCCGCGAGCCTCACCGAGGACGACGAGAACCGGCTGCGCGTCCTCCTGGAGCGGCACGGCGGGCGCGACTCGCTCGGCCACTTCGCGCTGCGCCGCGACAAGGCCGTCGTCTTCTCGCCCAGCGGCAAGGCGGCGGTGACGTACCGCGTCGTCTCCGGCGTGATGCTGGCCAGCGGCGACCCCATCGGCGACGTCGAGGCCTGGCCCGGCGCCATCGAGCGCTTCATGGACGAGGCCCGCGCCCACTCCTGGACACCCGCCGTCATGGGCTGCTCCGAGACCGGCGGCGAGGTGTGGACCCGCGAGACCGGCCTGGACGCCCTCGAACTGGGCGACGAGGCGGTGGTGGACGTCGCGGATTTCTCCCTGGCCGGACGCGCGATGCGCAACGTGCGCCAGATGGTCAAGCGCATCGAGCGGGCCGGCTACGAGACCCGCGTACGGCGCGTCCGTGACCTCGGGGACGCCGAGCTGCGGCGCGTACGGCAGGCCGCGGAGGACTGGCGCGGCACCGACACCGAACGCGGCTTCTCCATGGCGCTGGGCCGTATCGGTGACGCCTTCGACGGCGACTGCCTGATCGCCACCGCCCACAAGGCCGACGAACAGCCCGGCCCCTACGGCGACCTCAAGGCCGTCCTGCACTTCGTGCCCTGGGGCGACGACGGCGTCTCGCTCGACCTGATGCGCCGCGACCGCTCCGCCGACCCCGGCATGAACGAACTCCTCATCGTCGCGGCCCTCCAGGCGGCGCCGAAGCTCGGCATCGCGCGCGTGTCGCTGAACTTCGCCATGTTCCGCTCGGCCCTGGCGCGCGGCGAGAAGATCGGCGCGGGCCCGGTCCTGCGCGCCTGGCGCGGCCTGCTGGTGTTCCTCTCCCGCTGGTTCCAGATCGAGTCCCTGTACAAGTTCAACGCGAAGTTCCAGCCCCGCTGGGAGCCCCGCTTCGTCGTCTACCGCGCCTCCGCCGACCTGCCCCGCATCGGCTTCGCCGCCATGCAGGCCGAGGGCTTCGTCACCCTCGCCCTGCCCCTGCCCCGCTTCCTGCGCCGCCGCGGGCCCGCCGCACGCGCGTGCGCGCACGTGGTGGGCGAGGCGGACGTCCGCGCGGCCTGATCGCCACGCCCCGGACAGGCGGGAGCGGGAGCTCCGACCCCAGCCCCGGGGCTCCCGCTCGCGCCGCACCCGACCGCACGGCGTGCGGGTCCCCGGCGGGGCCTAGGCTGAACGTATGAGCAAGCAGAGCGGACGCGGGTACGTCACCGGGCTTCCGGAGTGGGACCGCTGCGCGGTCATGGGAGTCGTGAACGTCACCCCGGACTCCTTCTCCGACGGAGGCCGCTGGTTCGACACGACGGCCGCCGTCAAGCACGGCCTCGCCCTGGTCGCGGAGGGCGCCGACCTGGTCGACGTGGGCGGCGAGTCCACCCGCCCGGGCGCCACCCGGGTCGACGAGGACGAGGAGCTCAAGCGGGTCGTCCCCGTGGTCCGGGGGCTGGCCGCCGAGGGCGTGACGATCTCCGTCGACACCATGCGCGCTTCGGTCGCCGCGCAGGCCCTCGCCGCCGGCGCCTCGCTCGTCAACGACGTCAGCGGCGGCCTCGCCGACCCCGCGATGGTCCCGGTCGTCGCCGACGCGGGCGCCCCCTTCGTCGTCATGCACTGGCGGGGCTTCCTGGAGGGCGGCAACGTCAAGGGCGTCTACGCCGACGTCGTCACCGAGGTCGTCGACGAGCTCCACGCGCGCGTGGAGGCCGTCCTGGAGGGCGGCGTCGCCCCCGACCGCATCGTCGTCGACCCCGGCCTCGGGTTCTCCAAGGACGCCGAGCACGACCTCGTGCTCCTCGCCCACCTCGACCGCCTGCTCGGCCTCGGCCACCCGCTGCTCGTCGCCGCCTCCCGCAAGAGGTTCCTCGGCCGCGTCCTGGCCAGCGACCCCGCGGCGGCTCCCCCGCCTGCGCGCGAGCGCGACGCCGCGACGGCCGCCGTCTCCGCGCTCGCGGCGCACGCCGGCGCCTGGGCGGTGCGCGTGCACGAGGTGCGCGCGACGGCGGACGCGGTACGGGTCGCCCGCGCCGTGGAAGGGGCTCGCACCGCCGAGGGAGCGCGCCCGGCCGAAGGGGCGCGCTCAGCCGGCCGCACGCCGGAGGGCGATGCCTCATGAGCGCCCCCCACACCGACGTCGAGCAGGTGGAGGCCGCCAACACCGCCTTCTACGACGCTCTGGAGCGCGGCGACTTCGAGGACCTGTCCTCGCTGTGGCTGTCCCCCTCCGACCTCGGCGTCGACGAGGAGTACCACGACCCCGCCGACACCGGCGTGATCTCCTGCGTGCACCCCGGCTGGCCGGCCCTCACCGGCCGCGGCGAGGTCCTCAGGTCGTACGCGCTGATCATGGCGAACACGGACTACATCCAGTTCTTCCTGACTGACGTGCACGTCTCCGTCACCGGCGACACCGCTCTCGTGAACTGCACCGAGAACATCCTCAGCGGCGGTCCGGCCGCCGAGGGCGAGGAGGGTCCCGGGCCGCTCGTCGGCCAGCTGGTCGTCGCCACGAACGTGTTCCGGCGCACCGACTCCGGCTGGAAGCTCTGGTCCCATCACGCCTCTCCCGTACTGGCCGAGACCGATGAGGACGAAGGGGACGAATCACCCTCCTGAGCGGCGGAGCGCCCGCCATCGGCACCAAGGACCGGCGGCACGTGGTTGGAATCACGAACCGGGGGTAGGGGCGGCTACCTACCCGTGAGCCGCCGGGTTCCCCGGGGGAAACACCCGGTGAATCCTCCTGGCCCAGGGCCCGGCCGCGTCCTCGTGGCCCGGTCCTGTCCGTGCTCGCAGGTAGATTCGTTCGTGGCCGGAGTACCGCCCGCACACGGTACGGACCGGCCGTCACCGACGATTGCAGGAGTGATTCGCGTGGATCGTGTCGCGCTGCGCGGCCTGAAGGCCCGTGGGCACCACGGCGTGTTCCCCGAGGAACGCGAAGAGGGACAGACCTTCGTCGTGGACCTCGTCCTCGGCCTGGACACCCGGCCGGCGGCCGCCGACGACGACCTGGCGAAGACCGCGCACTACGGCATCGTGGCGGAGGAGGTCGTGGCCGTCGTCCAGGGCGAGCCGGTGAACCTCATCGAGACCCTCGCCGAGCGCATCGCCCAGACCTGTCTGAAGCACGAGGGGGTCGAGGAGGTCGAGGTCTGCGTCCACAAACCGGACGCGCCGATCACGGTCCCCTTCGACGACGTCACGATCACCATCACCCGGAGCCGAGCATGAGCGCGTCCTTCGCCGCGGGTCCCAGCGACCCGACCGTACAGCCGGTGCCCGCCTCCGTCGTGCAGCAGGTCGACGCCGCGGACACCACCCTCCACAACCCCCAGCGCGCCGTGATCGCCCTCGGCTCCAACCTCGGCAACCGGCTGGAGACCCTCCAGGGCGCCATCGACGCCCTGGAGGACACCCCGGGCGTCCGCGTGAAGGCGGTCTCCCCCGTCTACGAGACCGAGCCGTGGGGCGTCGAACCCGACAGCCAGCCCTCGTACTTCAACGCGGTCGTCGTGGTGAAGACGACGCTCCCCCCGTCCTCCCTCCTGGAGCGGGCGCACGCCGTCGAGGAGGCCTTCCACCGGGTCCGCGAAGAGCACTGGGGCGCCCGCACCCTCGACGTCGACATCGTCGCCTACGCCGACGTCGTCTCCGCCGACCCGCATCTCACGCTGCCTCACCCGCGCGCGCACCAGCGGGCCTTCGTCCTCGTCCCGTGGCACGACGTGGACCCCCAGGCCCAGCTGCCCGGCCACGGCCCGGTGGCCGGCCTCCTGACGGCGCTGGCCGACGACGGCGTGACGCCCCGCGCCGACCTGGAACTCCGGCTGCCGGAATAGTCGTTAAGGTCAGCACAGGGCCGCCGTCCGGCGGAGTCCGGGGGAGCTGAAGGGTCACCGTGAGAGAGCTGCGCATCAGGCTGCTGGCCGGCGTCTTCGTCGTCGCCGGAGTCCTGTCCTGGGCGGGCGCCCGCCTGTGGAACTCGATCGGGACCCTCCCCAGCGTCCCTCTGGCCGCCCCCATCGTCCTGGCCCTGATCGCGGTGGTCCTGCTGGCCACCGCGCTCTCCCTGCGCGCCCGGCTGCGGGCCCAGCGCGAGCGCCGCCCCGGAGCCAAGGGCGTCGACCCGCTGATGGCCGCCCGCGCCGTCGTCTTCGGCCAGGCCAGCGCCCTGGTCGCCGCCCTCGTCTCCGGCATGTACGGCGGCACGGGCGTCTTCCTGCTCGGCTCCCTCGACGACTCCGCCCGCCGCGACCAGGCCATCTACGCCGGCTTCTCCGTCCTCGCCGGCATCGCGGTGATAGTCGCCGCGATCTTCCTGGAACGTGTCTGCCGCCTCCCGGAGGACGACGACCACAACACGGGCGCGGCCTCGGCGGCCTGAGCCGCCGGACGCGTCAGCGGGCCATGATGAGGCTCATCGCCTCGTTGCGGGTCGCCGCGTCCCGCAGCTGCCCGCGCACCGCCGAGGTGAGGGTCTTCGCGCCCGGCTTGCGGATGCCGCGCATCGACATGCACATGTGCTCGCACTCCACGACGACGATCACCCCGCGCGGCTCCAGGATCTCCATCAGGGAGTCCGCGATCTGCGTGGTGAGTCGTTCCTGCACCTGCGGCCGACGGGCATAGACGTCCACCAGCCGGGCCAGCTTGGACAGTCCGGTGATCTTGCCGGTCACGGACGGGATGTACCCGACATGGGCGACCCCGCGGAACGGCACCAGATGGTGTTCGCAGGTCGAGTACACCTCGATGTCCTTCACCAGCACCATCTCGTCGTGGCCCAGGTCGAACGTCGTCGTCAGGACGTCCTCCGGGCGCTGCCACAGGCCCGCGAAGATCTCGCGGTACGCCCGCGCCACCCGCGACGGCGTCTCCCGCAGGCCCTCACGGTCGGGGTCCTCCCCCACCGCGATGAGCAGTTCGCGTACGGCGTTCTCGGCGCGCTTCTCGTCGAACTCGCCGATGGTGCCCTGGCCGTCCAGGGTCACGGGATCGGTCATCTGGGGTGCCTCGTTCCTAGGTGTTCAGCCAAGTCGGCATAAAAACGCCGCGCCCCCCAGGCTAAATCCTGGGGGGCGCGGCATCCATTCCGGGCCAGATGCGGCCAATGAGGTCAGCTCTCGGAGCGGTCCTCGGGGGCCGGCTCGGTCACGGGGGCGGAGTCCGTGGCCGTGACCTTGGCGGTGCTGATCGCCGGGGTGGAGCCGTTGGCGCCGTTCGTCAGGGCGAGCTCCTTGGGGGAGAGCACCGGCGGACGGGTGGACGGCGTACGGCGCGAGGAGCCGGTCCAGGCCGGGCGGGCCGGACGCTTGACGATGGCGGAGAAGACCTCGGCGATCTCCTCCTTGCCCAGCGTCTCCTTCTCCAGCAGCTGCAGGACGAGGTTGTCGAGGACGTCGCGGTTCTCGACCAGGATCTCCCAGGCCTCGTTGTGCGCGTTCTCGATGAGCTTCTTGACTTCCTCGTCCACCAGGGCCGCGACCTCTTCCGAGTAGTCGCGCTGGTGCGCCATCTCACGGCCGAGGAACGGCTCGGTGTTGTCGCCGCCGAACTTGATGGCGCCGAGACGCTCCGTCATGCCGTACTGGGTGACCATCGCGCGGGCCGTGGTGGTGGCCTTCTCGATGTCGTTCGCGGCGCCCGTGGTCGGGTCGTGGAAGACCAGTTCCTCGGCGGCGCGTCCGCCCAGCATGTAGGCGAGCTGGTCGAGCATCTCGTTGCGGGTCGTGGAGTACTTGTCCTCGTCCGGGAGCACCATCGTGTAGCCGAGCGCGCGGCCACGGCTCAGGATGGTGATCTTGTGCACCGGGTCGGAGTTGGGAGAGGCCGCCGCGACCAGGGCGTGTCCGCCCTCGTGGTACGCGGTGATCTTCTTCTCCTTGTCGGACATGATCCGGGTCCGCTTCTGCGGGCCCGCCACGACGCGGTCGATGGCCTCGTCCAGCATGTGGTTGTCGATGAGCTTCTTGTCCGAGCGGGCGGTGAGCAGCGCGGCCTCGTTGAGGACGTTGCTCAGGTCCGCGCCGGTGAAGCCCGGGGTGCGGCGGGCGACGGCCGACAGGTCGACATCCGGCGCGACCGGCTTGCCCTTCTGGTGGACCTTGAGGATCTCCAGACGGCCCTGCATGTCCGGGCGGTCGACCGCGATCTGGCGGTCGAAGCGGCCGGGGCGCAGGAGGGCCGGGTCGAGGATGTCGGGTCGGTTCGTGGCGGCGATCAGGATGACGCCGCCCTTCACGTCGAAGCCGTCCATCTCGACGAGCAGCTGGTTCAGGGTCTGCTCGCGCTCGTCGTGACCGCCGCCGAGGCCGGCGCCGCGGTGGCGGCCGACCGCGTCGATCTCGTCGACGAAGACGATCGCCGGGGCGTTCGCCTTGGCCTGCTCGAAGAGGTCACGGACCCGGGAGGCACCGACACCGACGAACATCTCGACGAAGTCGGAACCGGAGATCGAGTAGAACGGCACGCCCGCCTCGCCCGCCACGGCGCGCGCGAGCAGGGTCTTGCCGGTTCCGGGCGGACCGTAGAGCAGGACGCCCTTGGGGATCTTGGCGCCGACGGCCTGGAACTTCGCCGGCTCCTGGAGGAACTCCTTGATCTCGTGGAGTTCCTCGACCGCCTCGTCCGACCCGGCGACGTCCGCGAAGGTCGTCTTGGGGGTGTCCTTGGTGATGAGCTTCGCCTTGGACTTCCCGAAGTTCATGACCCGGGAGCCGCCGCCCTGCATCTGGTTCATCAGGAACAGGAAGACGACGACGATCAGGACGAAGGGGAGGAGCGAGAGCAGGATCGAGACGAAGGCGTTCTGCTTCGTCGGGGAGACGGTGTACCCGTCGGGGATCTGCTTCTGCTCGAACTTGCTCTGGAGGCTGCTGGCCAGGGTCACGCCCTGGTCGCCGATGTAGCTCGCCTGGATCTTCGAGCTGCCGTCGACCTTCTCGCCGTCCTTGAGCTGCACCTTGATGGTGTTCTCGTCGCCGGTGGTGAGCTTGGCCGACTCGACCTTGTTCTCATTGATCGCTTGGACGACCTGGCCGGTGTCCACCGTCTTGTAGCCGCCGGACGAGCCGACGACCTGCATCAACACGACCACGGCAAGGACGGCCAGCACGATCCACATGACTGGCCCACGGAAGTATCGCTTCACGTCCATCCATACGGAGCGATGTCGCCCCGTCCCTCCTGCCATAGTGAGTTTGATAAGACAGTTCTTCTGACGGTACCCCAGCTTCGTCGCCGAAAGCCGCACAGGACGGCCGACGAACCGGCTGCGAACCCGTCTGCATGCTCCAACGGCGCGGTGCCCGCCGGGGTTCCCGATCTTCCTACGGCACTGGGCCCTTCGGGTCAGCCGCCGTAGACGTGGGGCGCGAGCGTACCGACGAACGGGAGGTTCCGGTACTTCTCGGCGTAGTCGAGGCCGTAGCCCACGACGAACTCGTTGGGGATGTCGAAGCCGACCCACTCGACGTCGATGGCGACCTTGGCGGCGTCCGGCTTGCGCAGCAGGGTGCAGATCTTCAGGGTCTCGGGCTCACGGGAGCCGAGGTTGTTGATCAGCCAGGACAGGGTCAGCCCGGAGTCGATGATGTCCTCGACGATCAGGACGTGCCTGCCCTTGATGTCGGTGTCGAGGTCCTTGAGGATCCGCACCACGCCGGAGGACTGGGTGCCCGCGCCGTAGGAGGACACGGCCATCCAGTCCATGGTGACGGGGGTGGACAGTGCCCGGGCGAGGTCGGCCATGACCATCACCGCGCCCTTGAGGACGCCGACGATCAGCAGGTCCTTGCCCGCGTACTCCGCGTCGATCTTCGCGGCCAGCTCCACCAGCTTCGCGTCGATCTCTTCTTTGGTGATGAGTACCTTCTCGAGGTCGGCACCCATGTCGTTCGCGTCCACCCGCATCACTTTCGGTCGTCCCACCGGCTGTCCGTCGCCCCGCGGACGGGGGCACGGGTTCAGCCTTGCCGAATCACCAGTCTGCCACCCTGGCGCTGGGCGACGACCTTGCCCGGGAGATTGATGGCCCCCTGGCCGCGCCAGCCGGTGATCAGCCGGTCCACTTCCTCGATGTGGCGGGCGAACAGCGAGCCGGCCGGAGCGCCCGCGTCGATGGCGGCGCGGCGCAGCACCCGGCGGCGTACGGCGGGCGGCAGCGCGTAGAGCTTGGCGCACTCCAGGAGGCCGGCGGCGTCGGTGACGGCGGTGGCGGCCTGGCCGGCCCAGGCGTCGAGGGCGTCGGCATCGTCCCGGGAGAGCTGGGCCGTACGGGCGAGCGCCTCGACGACTCCTTTGCCGAGCGCCTTCTCCAGGGCGGGCAGTCCTTCGTGACGCAGCCGGGAGCGGGTGTAGGCCGGGTCGGCGTTGTGCGGGTCGTCCCAGACGGGCAGCGCCTGGACCATGCAGGCCTTGCGGGCGGTCTGCCGGTCGAGCTGGAGGAAGGGGCGGCGGTAGCGGCGGGCGGCCCCCGGGCCGCCGGAGACGGCGGCCATGCCCGACAGGGAGCGGATGCCGGAGCCGCGGGCGAGCCCGAGCAGGACCGTCTCGGCCTGGTCGTCGCGGGTGTGGCCGAGCAGGACGGCGGTGGCGCCGTGGCGCTGGGCGACGGCGTCGAGGGCGGCGTAGCGGGCGTCGCGCGCGGCGGCTTCGGGGCCGCCCTGGCGGCCGACCGTGACGGCCACGGACTCGACGGGGTCGAGGCCGATGTCCCGCAGGCGCAGGGCGACTTCGTCGGCGCGCAGATCGGAGCCGGGCTGCAGGCCGTGGTCGACGGTGACGCCGCCGGCGCGGATGGCGAGTTTGGGGGCCTCGAAGGCGAGGGCGGAGGCGAGGGCCATGGAGTCGGCGCCGCCGGAGCAGGCCACGAGCACGAGCGGTGTCGGCGGGCGCTCGTGCGGGGAGGCGGAGGGATCGTCGGGGGAGCTGGTGTGTTCGCTGAGGATGTCGTGGAGGACGCGGCGGACCGCCAGGCGTATCGCCGCGACCGCAGGATGGGGACCCATGTCCGGTTCCCTTCATGAAGTTTTCGGGGGGTGATCCCGAGTTCGGTCACGCAGAGTGTGTAGATGGTGACAGAACCGGGCCGTTCCCCGAGCATTGCACGGCTCCTGAGGGCTCACGGTCCCTCGGACGGGTGATTGAAGGGGCGTTCGCCTGCCTTCGGCCCGTTTCCTCCACCAGCGGAGCGCCGGGGGCGCGGCGAACGCCCCCGTTCACGATCCGGTCGTGCCGTTCACGATTCGGTCTTCCGGTGCACCCGCGCGACCCAGTCCGCCGGTTTGGCGATCTCCGACTTGGTGGGGAGCGTGTTGGGCGAGGTCCACACCCGGTTGAAGCCGTCCATGCCGACCTGGTCGACGACGGCCCGCACGAAGCGTTCGCCGTCGCGGTACTGCCTCAGTTTGGCATCCAGACCCAGCAGCTTGCGCAAGGCAATGTCCAGCCGGGAGGCGCCCTTGGCGCGGCGCTGCTGGAACTTCTCGCGGATCTCGGAGACGGTCGGCACGACCTCGGGGCCCACGCCGTCCATCACGAAGTCGGCGTGACCCTCCAGGAGGGACATCACGGCGGTGAGGCGGCCGAGGATCTCCCGCTGGGCCGGGGTCTGCACGATCTCGACGAAGGAGCGCCCGCCGTCGTCCTCCTCGCCCTCGGGCCGGCCGCCCGCCAGGGACTGCGCGGCCTCCCGGACCCGTTCCAGGACGGTCATGGGGTCGACCTCGGTCTCCCCCAGGAACGACTGGATCTCGCCCTCCAGGTGGTCCCGCAGCCAGGGCACCGCCGTGAACTGGGTGCGGTGGGTCTCCTCGTGCAGGCACACCCAGAGGCGGAAGTCGTGCGGCTGCACGTCGAGTTCGCGCTCCACGTGGACGATGTTCGGCGCGACGAGCAGCAGCCGTCCGCCGCCGTTCGGCGCGTCCGGGGGTCCGCCTGCGGGGAGTTCGCGGGTGGCGGGGGCGAACGTCTCGTACTGGCCGAGGACGCGGGAGGACAGGAAGGACAGCAGCATGCCCAGTTCGACGCCGGTGACCTTGCCGCCGACGGCGCCGAGGACCGCGCCGCCGGGGGTGTTGCCGCGCCGTTCCTGCATCTTGTCGAGGAGGGGTCCGAGGAGTTCCCGGAAGCCCGCGACGTTCGCCCGCACCCAGCCGGGGCGGTCGACGACCAGGACCGGGGTGTCGTGGATCTCGTCGCCACCCATCCGGGTGAATCCGCGGACGTGTTCCTCGGAGGCCTTGGCGTGCCGGCGCAGCTCGGCGACGACGGCCCGGGCCTCGTCACGGCTCACCTCGGGGCCCGGCCGGACCAGCCGGGTCGCGGTCGCCACCGCGAGGTTCCAGTCGACCATCTCCGCACCACCGATGCTCGTCATGCGTCAACCGTACGTGAGGCGCCCCTTTTGGGGCAGGCCGCGGAGAACCGCGGGGGCGGCGGCCGTCACCCGCAGCCGCATCCCGCGAGGGCCGTCGCCGTCCGGTCCAGCGCCGACTGCGCGGCGTTCCGGTCGGTCGTGCCCGACGCGAGGAAGGCGAAGGCGAGCAGGTGCCCGTCCCGGTCGACGACCGTTCCGGCCAGCGAGTTCACTCCGGTGAGGGTGCCCGTCTTGGCGCGTACGACACCGGCGGCGCCGTCGGTGTAACGGCTCGTCAGGGTGCCGGTGAAGCCGGCGACCGGGAGGCCGGTGAGGACGGACCGGAGTTCGGGGTGGGCGGGGTCGGCGGCCTTGACCAGCAGGGAGGTCAGCAGGTTCGCGGTCAGCCTGTCGTCGCGGTCGAGGCCGCTGCCGTCCGCGAAGTCGACGCCGGTGAGCGGCAGTCCGAGCTTCTTGAGCTGTGCGCGGATCGCGTCGCCGCCGCCCGCGAAGTCGGCCCGTGCGCCGGTGGCGACGGCGGTCTGGCGGGCGAGGTGCTCGGCGATGTCGTTGTCGCTGTTGGTCAGCATGCGCTCGACGAGCGTGGTCAGCGGCGGGGAGGAGACCTCGGCGAGGGTCTCGGCGCGGCCGGTCGCCTTGGAGGGGCCCGGGGAGGTCGTGGTGACGCCCTCGGCCTTGAGGAGGGCGGCGAACTGCTCCGCGGCGTCCTCGGCGGGCTCGGTGGAGCGGACGGCGGTACCGCTGGTGGAGTCGTCGGTGCGGGCCTCGTCGGTCATCAGGGCGCTGACGGGGGCGAGGTTGGGGTCGGCTCCGATCGGGTGGATCTCGGAACCGGAGTAGAGGGTCGTGTCGTAGGAGAGGGTCACCTCGCGCAGGCCGGCCTTCTTCAGGGCGGCGGCGGTCTCGGTGGCCAGCTCGCGCAGGCTCGCCCAGCCCTCGGCGTCCTCGCGGGCGGTGAGGGTGGGGTCGCCGCCGCCGACGAGGACGAGTTCGCGGGTGTCGGGTTCCAGGGCCGCGCGGGTGGTGAGGCGGTGGTCGGGGCCCATGGCCGTCAGGGCGGCGACGGCGGTGGCGATCTTCGTGGTCGAGGCGGGGGTGAGGGCGGTGCCCGTACCGGTGCCGTAGAGGCGCTTGCCGGTGGTGATGTCGACGACGGAGGCGCCGCGGCCGGTGCCGAGCGCGGGGTCCTTCAGGAGCGGGGCGAGGAGGCCGGCCAGGGCCTGGGAGTCCGGCGCGGACTTCACCGTGTTGGCGGCGCCGCCGAGGCCGGCGAGGACCGAGGAGGCGCTCGGGGCGGGCTCGGGCTCCCCTTGAGCCGTGCCGGAGGTGCCGGTTCCGCCGCCGTGATCTGTGCCACCCGCGTGCTCCAGGGCGACGGCCCGGTCCCGCTCGGCCGTACGCTGACCCGAGGAGTCCCAGGGCCCGGCGGCGGTGACCACCACGGCGGTCAGTGCCACACCGGCGGTGGCCGCGCCCGCGGCGAACTGCTGGGTCTTGACCGACAACAGACGCTTGACCTGCGGTTTCGTGGCGTTCGCGGCTCGTGCGAGCTGAGGGCGTACGGCGGCCAGGCGCGGTCGTACGGCGTTCGCGAGCCGCGTCACATACGGTCTCGCGGCCCGCCAAGGCCTCAGTTCAGGCACGACCACCAGCCCCTTTCGCGATCACACACCTGCGTGAGGGACACTTAACCACCAGAACTATGTGCTGATCATGGAGGAGCCACCGGTGGAGTTCGACGTCACGATCGAGATTCCGAAGGGTTCGCGGAACAAGTACGAGGTGGACCACGAGACCGGTCGGATCCGCCTGGACCGTCGACTCTTCACCTCGACCGCCTACCCGACCGACTACGGCTTCGTCGAGAACACTCTCGGCGAGGACGGCGACCCGCTGGACGCACTCGTCATCCTGGACGAGCCGACGTTCCCGGGCTGCCTCATCAAGTGCCGTGCGATCGGCATGTTCCGGATGACGGACGAGGCCGGCGGCGACGACAAGCTGCTGTGCGTCCCGGCGACGGACCCGCGCCAGGAGCACCTGCGCGACATCCACCACGTCTCCGAGTTCGACCGCCTGGAGATCCAGCACTTCTTCGAGGTCTACAAGGACCTGGAGCCCGGCAAGTCCGTCGAGGGCGCCAACTGGGTCGGCCGCGTGGACGCCGAGCTGGAGATCGAGCGCTCGTACAAGCGTCTGAAGGAGAGCGGCGGCCACTGAGCCCCGCCTTCGCCGACGGGCCGTACGCACACGCGTGCGGCCCGTTGGCATGCCTGCGCATACTGAGGTTTCCGGAAGGTGTCGTTCAGGGAGCGTTGCGTCAGTGACGGAGGCGGAGGACCGCAAGCCGCAGTCGGACGAGGCGAGGAGTGTCTACGACCCCGAGATCACGTCCGAGTTCGCGATTCCCGACGGGCTGGCCGTGCCGAAGGGCGGCGTGGCCGTCGAGTCGGAGACGTCGTCGGAGTTCGCCGTGCCGGAGGGGTTCCAGGCACCCGGGGGGCCGGCGGTGGAGCCGGAGGGATCGGCGTTCAACACTCCGCGCACCTACAGCGCCAGACAGGCCCCGCCCGCGTTCACCCCGGCGGCCGGGGTGCCCGTCGTCTCGCTGACCAAGGACGTGCCCTGGCAGGACCGGATGCGCACGATGCTGCGCATGCCGGTGGCCGAGCGGCCCGCGCCCGAGCCGGTGCACAAGGAGGGCGAGAGCGGCCCCGCCGTGCCGCGCGTGCTCGACCTGACCCTGCGTATCGGTGAGCTGCTGCTGGCGGGCGGCGAGGGCGCGGAGGACGTGGAGGCGGCGATGTTCGCCGTCTGCCGCTCCTACGGCCTGGACCGCTGCGAGCCCAACGTCACCTTCACGCTGCTGTCGATCTCCTACCAGCCCTCGCTGGTCGACGACCCGGTGACGGCCTCGCGGACCGTACGGCGGCGCGGCACCGACTACACCCGGCTCGCGGCCGTCTACCAGCTGGTCGACGACCTCAGCGACGACGAGACCGCGATCTCCCTGGAGGAGGCCTACCGGCGGCTCGCCGAGATCCGCCGCAACCGGCACCCCTACCCCGGCTGGGTGCTGACCGCGGCGGGCGGGCTGCTGGCGGGGGCGGCGTCGGTGCTCGTCGGCGGTGACGTGATCGTGTTCGTGGCCGCGGCGCTCGGCGCGATGCTCGGCGACCGGCTGGCGTGGCTGTGCGCGGGGCGCGGGCTGCCGGAGTTCTACCAGTTCACGGTCGCGGCGATGCCTCCCGCGGCGATCGGTGTCGCGCTGACGCTGACCCATGTCGACGTGAAGGCGTCCGCGGTCGTCACCGGTGGGCTGTTCGCGCTGCTGCCGGGGCGGGCGCTGGTCGCGGGCGTCCAGGACGGACTGACCGGCTTCTACATCACCGCGTCCGCGCGCCTGCTGGAGGTCATGTACCTCTTCGTCGGGATCGTGGTGGGGGTGCTGCTGGTCCTGTACTTCGGCGTGCAGCTGGGCGCCGATCTCAACCCGGACGTCGCGCTGGGCTCCGTGCAGCGGCCGTACTGGCAGATCGCCGCGTCGATGCTGCTGTCGCTGACGTTCGCCGTGCTGCTCCAGCAGGAGCGGTCGACCGTGCTGGCGGTGACGCTCAACGGGGGTGTCGCGTGGAGCGTGTACGGCGCGATGCACTACGTGGGCGAGATCTCGCCGGTCGCCTCCACGGCCGTCGCGGCGGGGCTGGTGGGGCTGTTCGGGCAGATGCTGTCGCGGTACCGGTTCGCCTCCGCGCTGCCCTACACGACCGCGGCGATCGGTCCGCTGCTGCCCGGTTCGGCGACGTACTTCGGGCTGCTGTCCATCGCGCAGAACGAGGTGGACAAGGGGCTGGTGTCGCTGGCCACGGCGGCGTCCCTGGCCATGGCCATCGCGATCGGGGTGAACCTCGGGTCGGAGATCTCCCGGCTGTTCCTGCGGGTGCCCGGCGGGGCTTCGGCCGCGGGGCGGCGGGCGGCCAAGCGGACGCGGGGGTTCTAGGGCACACACGCCCCAGAACCCGCCGCCCCTCGTCAGGGGCGGTTCAGCGGCCCTGGTTGTACGGGTACTGCTGCTGGTTGTCGTAACCCTGCGGGTACTGCTGCGCGTAGGGCTGCTGGGCCTGCGGCTGCTGACCGTAGTGCTGCTGGTCGTAGTGCTGCTGGTCGTAGCCGCCGTACTGCTGCCGGCCGCCCTGGTCGCCGTACGGGTCGGGGTCGGTCGGCTCGATGCGGCGCAGCTGGGTGGTGGCGTCGTCCATCGGCGGGGGCTGGTAGGCCTGCGGCTGGGGGGCCGCGGCGGCGGCCTTCTTCTTCTTGGAGCGCTCGCGCAGGTACTCGATGAGGATCGGGACGACGGAGACGAAGACGATGAGGACGAGGATCGCCTCGACGTTCTTGTTGATGACCTCGATCTGGCCGAGCCAGTAGCCGGCGACGGTGACGCCGGTGCCCCAGGCGATGCCGCCGATCACGTTGTACGTGAGGAACGTGCGGTACTTCATCCGGCCCGCGCCCGCCACGATCGGGGCGAACGTCCGGACGATGGGCACGAAGCGGGCCAGGACGATCGCCTTGGGGCCGTACTTCTCCATGAACTCGTGCGCCTTCTCCAGGTTCTCCTGCTTGAAGAGCTTGGAGTTGGGGCGGCTGAAGAGCTTGGGCCCGAAGAACTTGCCGATCATGTAGCCGACCTGGTCACCGAGGACGGCGGCGAGCACGATCAGGGTGCAGACCAGCCACAGCGGCTGGCTGATGAAGTTCCCCTCGGCCACGAACAGACCCGCCGTGAACAGCAGGGAGTCGCCGGGCAGAAACGCGAACAGACCCGATTCGGCGAAGACGATCAGCAGGATGCCGGGGAGGCTGAACGTCTCGATCAGATAGTCGGGGCTGAGCCACTCGGGGGCGAGCGCGAGCGTCGTGGTCACGGGACTGTGGCTCCAGGGGCTGGGGGACTGGCAGAGGGCTGGCTGCCCAAAGTATCAACGCAGCCCTCGTGACCCAGGTTCCATGGGCCCGCACAGGATGCGCTGTGGGCTCCCCGGGAGAATGCTGTGAGCCATGGGTATCGACGAATACGGCGGTGGGCAGGGGCCCCAGCCCGATGTGCTCGTGGTGACCACCAACGACGTACCCGGCTACCGGGTCGATCAGGTGCTGGGTGAGGTCTTCGGGTTGACGGTGCGCTCCCGGCATCTGGGGAGTCAGATCGGGGCGGGGCTCAAGTCGATGATCGGCGGTGAGCTCAGGGGCCTCACCAAGACGCTCGTGCAGACCCGCAACCAGGCCATGGAACGGCTGGTCGAGCAGGCACGGGCGCGCGGCGCGAACGGGGTCCTGGCGTTCCGCTTCGACGTGACGGAGGCGGCCGACGTGGGGACGGAGGTGTGCGCCTACGGGACGGCGGTGATCCTGACCCGGGAGTGAGCCCGGGCCAGGCATCGCCGGAGGTCCCTCACGAGGTGTGCCGGGCCGCGTTCGCGTCGATCGCGGCCCGCAGGTGCTCGGCGAGGCCGGGGCGCATGGCGTCGTAGAACGCCTTGAAGCGTTCGTCGGCGACGTACATCTCGCCCAGGCAGCGGTGCATCTCGTGGGGGCACTCGTAGTACCAGTGGCAGATGTGCCGCCGGTGTTCCTCGGCCAGGTCCAGGGCCGCCTCGTCGGTCGGCCGCGCGCCCGCCTCCATCAGCGCGCCGTAGCGCTCGCCCCAGTCGGCCACCTCGGCCTGGACGCGCTGCCAGTCCTCCTTGGTGTAGCGGGCGGCGCGGCGCTGGGACTCGGCGTAGGCCTCGGTGCCGCCCCAGCGGCGCTCGGCCTCCTCGGCGTACTGCTCGGGGTCCTTGTCGCCGAAGACCTCGAAGCGTTCCTGCGGTGTCAGGTCGATCCCCATCGTGCGTGCCTCCATGGCCTGTTCGACGGCCGCCGCCATCTTGGTGAGCCGGTCGATCCGGGCGGTCAGCAGGTCGTGCTGCCGGCGCAGGTGGACGCGCGGGTCGGTGTCCGGATCGTCGAGCAGGGCGGCGACCTCGTCGAGCGGGAAGCCGAGCTCCCGGTAGAACAGGATCTGCTGGAGCCGGTCGAGGTCGGCGTCGCTGTAGCGCCGGTGCCCCGCGCGGCTGCGCCCGCCCGGCACGAGCAGACCGATCTCGTCGTAGTGGTGCAGCGTGCGCACCGTCACGGCGGCGAAACCGGCGACCTGTCCCACGGAGTAGCTCACTTCGTCCGCTCCCTTCTCGGTACGCGCTCCACAGTGCGTCCTCACGCCACGTGAGGTGCAAGCCCGTTTCCCTCGCCGGGTTCTCCGGGCACCCTCAGGGTGTAGCGCACCTTTTGTCCGCTTATCGTGAGCCCGTGGCCCAGGACACCGCGCAGCCCGCTGCGCCCTCCACCCCGGCGCGCGCCCTGCTGCCGCTGATCCTCCCCGCCGTCGCGGTGGGGGTGGGCGCGAGTCTGCTGTTCCTCGGGGTGAGCTCGGCGGCCGAGGCGCTCCAGGACGTGCTGTGGCGGAACCTGCCGGACGCGCTCGGCGTGGGCCGGTACTCGGTGCTGTGGACGGTCGTGATGCTCACCGCCACCGGGGTCGCCGTCGGCCTCGTGGTGTGGAAGGTGCCCGGGCACGCCGGGCCCGATCCGGCCACCACCGGGCTCGACGCCCCCGTCCTGCCGCCCGTCGTCCTGCCCGGGCTGGTGCTGGCGACCGCGCTGATGCTGGCCGGCGGGCCCAGTCTCGGCCCCGAGAACCCGATCATCGCCGTCAACGTGGGCCTCGCGTTCTGGCTGGGCCGCCGGCTGGTCCCCCGGGCGCCGGGCGTGCTGTGGCCGGCGCTGGCGGAGGCGGCGACCATCGGCGCCCTGTTCGGCACGCCCGTCGCGGCGGCGCTGGTGATCTCCGAGGCGCTCGCCGGGAAGCAGCTCAAGGGGCCGCTGTGGGACAGCGTCTTCGCGCCGCTCGCCGCCGCCGCGACGGGTGCGCTGACGACCACCCTGGTGGCCCACCCGAGCTTCGATCTGCATCTGCCCTCGTTCGGGCGGCCCGGCTGGGGCGATCTGCTGGCCTCGCTGGTGATCGCCTCGGCGGCGGCGCTGCTCGGGATGGCCGCGGTGCGGGCCTTCCCGTACGTCCACGGCGCGTTCGCCCGTCTCGGGCATCCGATGCTCGTGCTGCCGGCGGGCGGGCTGGTGCTGGGGCTGCTGGGTGCGCTGGGCGGGCATCTGACGCTGTTCAAGGGGCTGGAGGAGGTCGGGGAGATCGCCGCCGATCCGGACGGCTGGTCGGCCGGCGAGTTCGCCACCATGACGGTGGTGAAACTGGCCGCGCTGCTCGTCGCCGCGTCCTGCGGTTTCCGGGGCGGGCGGATCTTTCCCGCGGTGTTCGTCGGCGCGGCCTTCGGGCTGTGCGCGCACGCCCTCGTCCCCGGCGTCCATCCTTCCGTCGGTGTCGCCGCCGGGGTGCTGGGCATGCTCCTCGCCGTCACCCGGCAGGGCTGGATCAGCCTGTTCACGGCCGCCGTGCTCGTGGCCTCCCCCTCGATCATCGCCCTGCTCTGCTTCGCCTCCCTGCCCGCCTGGCTGCTGGTGACCGGCCGTCCCCAGATGCAGCTGCGCGACGACGGAACCCCGGTCCGCTGACCACCCCTCCCAGGAGAACGCCCATGCCGCTCCACAAAGGTCCCGACAAGCCCGACGAGCGCCCGATGTCCGTCAACCCCTTCTTCGGGGAGACGAACCCGGTCGGCGGCATGGCCGAGGCGCCGCCCAAGCACCGGCTGCCGGACACTCCCCTGCCGCCGTCGACCGCCTATCAGCTCGTGCGCGACGAGCTGATGCTGGACGGCAACTCCCGGCTCAATCTCGCCACCTTCGTCACCACCTGGATGGAGCCGCAGGCCGGTGTGCTGATGGGCGAGTGCCGCGACAAGAACATGATCGACAAGGACGAGTACCCGCGCACCGCCGAGCTGGAGCGACGCTGTGTGGCGATGCTCGCCGACCTGTGGAACGCGCCCGACCCCTCGGCCGCCGTCGGCTGTTCGACCACCGGGTCCAGCGAGGCCTGCATGCTCGCCGGGATGGCCCTCAAGCGGCGCTGGGCGCAGCGCAACGCGGACCGCTACCCCGCGCACGACGTACGGCCCAATCTCGTCATGGGCGTCAACGTCCAGGTCTGCTGGGAGAAGTTCTGCAACTTCTGGGAGGTGGAGGCCCGGCTGGTGCCGATGGAGGGCGACCGCTTCCATCTCGACCCGCAGGCCGCCGCCGAACTGTGCGACGAGAACACCATCGGGGTCGTCGGCATCCTCGGCTCCACCTTCGACGGCTCCTACGAGCCGGTCGCCGACCTGTGCGCGGCCCTCGACGCGGTCCAGGAGCGCACCGGCCTCGACATCCCCGTGCATGTCGACGGGGCCTCCGGCGGGATGGTCGCGCCCTTCCTCGACGAGGACCTCGTCTGGGACTTCCGGCTGCCGCGCGTCACCTCCATCAACACCTCGGGGCACAAGTACGGCCTCGTCTACCCCGGGGTCGGCTGGGCGCTGTGGCGGGACAAGGAGGCGCTGCCGGAGGAGCTGGTGTTCCGCGTGAACTACCTGGGCGGCGACATGCCCACCTTCGCGCTGAACTTCTCCCGGCCGGGGGCGCAGGTCGTCGCGCAGTACTACACGTTCCTGCGGCTGGGCCGCGAGGGCTACCGGGCCGTCCAGCAGTCCACCCGGGACGTCGCCATGGGTCTGGCCGAACGCGTCGAGGCCCTCGGCGACTTCCGGCTGCTGACCCGGGGCGACCAGCTGCCCGTCTTCGCGTTCACCACCGGACCTGACGTGACGGCCTACGACGTCTTCGACGTGTCCCGGCGGCTGCGCGAGAGCGGCTGGCTCGTCCCGGCGTACACCTTCCCGCCCCACCGCGAGGACCTGTCCGTCGTACGGGTCGTCTGCCGCAACGGCTTCTCCTCCGACCTCGCCGAACTCTTCCTCGACGACCTGGCCCGCCTGCTGCCCGAACTCCGCCGCCAGCAGCACCCGGCGATCCGCGACAAGAGCGCGGCGACGGGCTTCCACCACTGAGGGCGAGCGCCGACTGACGGTGCGCCGCGCGAGCACCGGTGGTGCTGCCGCGCGGGGGTCGGGTGCGTGCGGGTGCGGGTGCGGGGCGTGCGGGTGCGGGGCGAGGAGGGGGCGGCGGGGCCGGTCAGCCGCTGCCGCGGCGGGCGGCCCGGTGGGGGCGCCCGCCGGTCGCGGGCGGGGCGACGGCCATGGGCGCGGGGCGCCGCGGAGCGTGCGGATGGCGGCGGCGCGCGAGGCCGCCGCCGGCGCACCGAGCACCACGACCACAACCACAGCCACAGCCACAGCCACAGCCACGAGCAGGGCGGCCACCGCCCTCTCCACGACCCTCGATCCCGCCACCCCCGGCCTCCCCCGTCGCACCGCTCGTCGCTGCGCGCCGCACCGACACCTCTGGTACACCGCTCACCGCCCGAGGGTTCCCACTCCGCCACGACGACTTCTTTCGGCCACGGCCCCGGTCACTGCTCCTGCCGCCGGAAGCGCCGCTCCGATCTACCGGTCCAACGCCCCGAAGCGGCGTACCGCCAAGGGGAAGAAGACCGCCAGCAGGGCCAACGGCCAGGCCAGGGCCGCCCAGGTGTGGCCGGGTTCGCCGCCGGGGCCGCCCAGGAGGTGGCGTACGGCCGTCGCCGTCTGGGACATGGGGTTCCAGTCGACGACCGTGCCGAGCCAGCCCGGCATGGAGTCCGGGGTGGCGAAGGCGTTGGAGAGGAAGCCGACGGGCCAGACGAGGATCTGCACGGCCTGGACGAGTTCGGGTCTCCCGGCGACCAGGGCGAGTTCGATGCCGATCCAGAGCATCGCGAACCGGAAGAGCAGCAGCAGTCCCATCGCGCCCAGGAACGCGCCCGCCGACCCGTGCGTCCGCCAGCCCAGCGCGTACCCGACGCCGACGAGGACCGCGAGGCCGACCGCCGACTGGAGCATGTCGGCGGCCGAACGCCCCACCAGGACGGCCCCGTTGGCCATGGGCATCGAGCGGAAGCGGTCGATGACGCCCTTGTCGAGGTCCCGGGTGACGTTGAGCATCGTGCCCTCCAGGCCGAAGGCCATGGTGAGCGCGAGCATGCCGGGGACCAGGTAGTCGAGGTACTCGCCGGTGATCCCCCGGCCGCCGCCGACGAGGTAGCCGAACATCAGCAGCAGCATCACGGGGAAGACCAGGCCCACGATCAGCTGCACCGGCTGCCGCGCCCAGTGGGCGAGTTCACGCCGGGTCATGGTCCAGCAGTCGGTCACCGCGTACGCCGTACTCATGCCGACTCCCTCTCGACGCGGTCGGTCCGGCTCCCGCCGGTCAGTTTCAGGAACACCTCGTCCAGCGTGGGCCGCCGCAGCGCCACGTCCTCCGCCTCGATCCCGGCCTCCTCCAGTGCGCGCACGACCCCGGTCAGGGCCGCCATCCGGTCGGTGACCGGTGCGCTGAGCAGCCGCCGGTCGGGGTCGACGGAGACGTCCGTGACCGGCAGCAGGGCGACCGCGGCGCCCAGTTGGCCGGCCTCGCGCAGCACGACGTCGATGCGGTCGCCGCCCACGGCGCCCTTGAGCGCGTCCGGGGTGTCGTCGGCGATGACGCGTCCGGCGTCCACGACGGCGATCCGGTCGGCGAGCTGATCGGCCTCCTCCAGGTACTGGGTGGTGAGCAGGACCGTCGTACCGCCGCCGACCAGGGAGCGGACGGAGCTCCACACCTCGGCGCGTCCGCGCGGGTCGAGGCCGGTGGTCGGTTCGTCGAGGAACAGCACCTCCGGTTCGGTGATCAGGGACGCCGCGAGGTCGAGCCGGCGCCGCATGCCTCCGCTGTAGGCGCGGACCGGTTTGCGGCCGGTGTCCGCCAGGTCGAAGCGCGCGAGCAGTTCGCCGGCACGCGCGCGTGCCCGGCGGGCGCCCAGATGGTGGAGGCGGCCGAACATCTCCAGGTTCTGGTGTCCGCCGAGCTCCTCGTCCAGGGCCGCGTGCTGGCCGAGGAGCCCGATCCGGAAGCGGACCTCGCGGGCCTGCCGTACGACGTCGTGGCCCGCCACCTCGACCCGGCCCGCGTCGGGGCGCAGCAGGGTGGACAGGACGCGGACCAGGGTTGTCTTGCCCGCCCCATTGGGGCCGAGCACTCCGTGGACGGTGCCGCGCGCGACCCGCAGGTCGAGGCCGTCCAGTGCGGGTGTGTCGCCGTAGGTCTTGCGTGCGCCTTCGACGGTGATCGCCGTGTCGGCCACTGACACTCCTCCGTTAGTCAAACTTGACTACTGGCTCGAAGTTAACGCCGCCGGGGTCTTTAGTCAAACTTGATTAGCTTGCTCGGCCGACGTGACTCGCTCGGTCGACCTGGCTCAGCGGGCGTCGCCGGGGTGCCGCTCCCCGGTCGCGTAGGGGTTCTCCTGGTCGTCGGTGAGGATGCCGACGAAGGGCTCGCCCTCTCCCGCGAAGGTGTAGGCACCGCCCTCGATCCGGGCGATGAGCCCCTCGGTCCACTCGGCCTCCGCGTCGGCCGTGTGGATCCAGAGGTTCATGATCTCGCCGATGTGGCCGAGCTGCTCCGGGCCGTCGGCCGGCACGTAGTGCTCGGTGACGGACGAGCGCCACTGCTCGATGCCCCGGATGCGCTCCTTCAGCAGCGCCACCGCCTCGGCGCGGGGCAGCTCGACCATGAAGCCGATGGCGGCCGACTTCATGTCCATCTTCTGGTCGTAGGAGGTCAGCGCCTCGCGCACCAGCCGGAAGCACTCCTCGACGCCGGCCTCGGTGATCTCGTACTCCGTGCGCGGCGGGCCGCCGGCCGTGGAGGGCGCGACCTCGTGCGCGATCAGCAGGCCCTGCTTCGCCATCTGCTTGAGCGCGTGGTAGATCGAGCCGGGCTTGGCGTTGGACCACTCGTGCGCGCCCCAGTACTCCAGGTCGTTGCGGACCTGGTAGCCGTGGGCCCGCCCGTGCTGGCGGACCGCGCCGAGCACGAGGAGACGGATCGCTGACATGGGCCCAGCGTAGGGCCCTTGACGTCGGCCCCCGCCCGTGCCCCGCCCCCGGACCCCGGCCTTCGCCCGCGCCCTGCCTGCGGGCGTCAGCCCCAGCTCGCGCCCTGCTCCTTGGCGACCAGCTCGAACGCGGTGGCGCCGTCCAGGGACTCGCGGACGATGTCGGCGTGGCCCGCGTGCCGGGCGAACTCCCGGATCAGGTGCAGACAGAGCCAGCGCACCGAGACCCGGCCCTCCGGCGGGAACCAGGGCTGGTCCGGCAGCGGGAAGGTGTCGTCGAGGCTCGGCACGGCCCGGACGTACGCCTCGGTCTCGGCGGCGACCTTCTCCCAGTACGCGAGCTGGGAGGCGACGGTCTCGCCGTCGACGAGCAGGAAGGTCTCGTGCCAGTTCGTCTCGTCCCGCTGGATGGCCGGCGGCTCCTGCTTCGCCCGGGCCAGCCAGCCCTGCTCGACCTCGGCGACATGCTTGAGCAGCCCGGACAGGGACAGATCGCTCGCGCTGGGCTTGCTCGCCGCCTGCTCCTCGGTCAGTCCGAGCAGGGCGCGCCGGATGCCGCCGCGCTGCTCCTCGATGAACGCGAGCAGTGCTCCGCGCTCGTCGCCCTGGGCCTCCGCGGGAACGTGAGTGACCATGACCGGCCGCCTTTCGTCGGTTCTCCTGCCAGGGTCTCCCCCTGACACCGACGAAGCTACGGGCCATCGAGGTCAGATCCTGTCCTCAATGGCCCGTGGCGACGAACGGTCCCGGTACGGGACGGCGACCGGACGACTAGAAGGGGAAGCCGCTGCGCCCGTGCTGCACGGAGATCCACTTCAGCGTGGTGAACGCGTCGAGCATGGTCTCGCCGTTGAGGCGGCCGACGCCCGAGCTCTTCTCGCCGCCGAAGGGCACGATCGGCTCGTCGTGGACGGTGCCGTCGTTGACGTGGAACATGCCGGTGTCGATCTGCTTGGCGAAGCCGACGCCGCGCTCGACATCAGCGGTGTGGACGGCGCCGCTGAGCCCGTACGGGGTGTCGTTGACCAGGCGTACGGCCTCCTCCTCGCCGTCGAAGGTGAGCAGGAAGGCGACCGGGCCGAAGACCTCCTGGCGCAGCAGCGCGGAGTCGGCGGGGAGGCCGGCGAGGACCGAGGGGGCGACCAGGTTCTCGCGGGTCTCGCCGTGCACCAGGGCGGTGGCGCCCTCGGCGACGGCCTGCTCGACGGTGGCCGAAAGCGACTCCGCCTGCGAGGAGTTGATGACCGGGCCGATGATCGTCGTCGGGTCCTTGGGGTCGCCCACCTTCAGCGACTTGACCTTGGCGACGAACTTCTCGGTGAACTCGTCCGCGATCGAGCGGTCCACGAGCACCCGGTTCGCGGCCATGCAGACCTGGCCCTGGTGGACGTACCGGCTGAAGACGGCGGCGTCGACGGCGTAGTCGATGTCGGCGTCGTCGAGGACCACGATCGCGCTGTTGCCGCCGAGTTCGAGGACCGCGCGCTTGAACTGCGAGGCGCAGACCGTGGCGACGTGGCGGCCGACCTTGTCGGAGCCGGTGAAGGAGATGACCTTCGGGATCGGGTGCTCCAGGAACGCGTCGCCGATCTCCGCGATGTCGGTGATGACGACGTTGAGCAGACCGGCCGGCAGGCCCGCGTCCTCGAAGATCTTCGCGATCAGGGAGCCACCGGTGATCGGGGTGTTCTGGTGCGGCTTGAGGACCACGCCGTTGCCCAGCGCCAGCGCCGGGGCGACCGACTTGAGCGAGAGCAGGAACGGGAAGTTGAAGGGGCTGATCACGCCCACGACACCGACCGGCACGCGGTAGACGCGGTTCTCCTTGCCGTCGATCGGCGAGGGGATGATCCGGCCCTCGGGGGCCAGCGCCAGATGGATCGCCTCGCGCAGGAACTCCTTGGCGAGGTGCAGTTCGAAACCGGCCTTGACGTGGGTGCCGCCGAGTTCGGCGATGATCACCTCGGTGATCTCGGCCTGGCGCTCCTCGATCAGCCGCAGCGCCTTCTCGAACACCGCGCGGCGCGCGTAGGGGTTGGTCTCGGCCCACTTCTTCTGGGCGCGGGCGGCGGCCTGGAAGGCGGTGTCGACCTCTTCGACCGTGGCTATGGTGATCGAGGCCAGCTTCTCGCCGTCGTACGGGTTGAAGTCGATGATGTCCCAGGAGCCGCTGCCCTGGCGCCACTCACCGTCGATGTACTGCTGGGCCAGGTCGGTGAAGTACGACGACATGTGATCCCCAAATCACTAGCGAACGCGATCGCTTGCAGGCCCGCGACCGATGTCACGACCTGATCACGCGTCATCGTACTGGCGTGATAAGCGAGTTGGGGACAGAGGGCGAACTTATGGGGAGAACTTCAGGAGGAACGGGGGAGCTTCAGGAGAGCTGGAGGAGGCCCCGCAGCAGATCACGGCTCTCGTCGGTGCCGAGGCTGTCCCGCTGGAGCTCGCCCAGCGCCTTCTCGTACTGGGCCACGTCCTCGCGCTTGTCCAGATAGAGCGCGGAGGTGAGCTGCTCCATGTAGACGACGTCCGAGAGGTCGGTGTCGGGGAAGCTGAGGACGGCGAAGGCGCCGGACTCCCCCGAGTGGCCGCCGAAGCTGAACGGCATGACCTGGAGCCGGATGTTGGCGCGCTCCGACATCTCGATGAGGTGCTGGAGCTGGCCGCGCATCACCTCGCGGTCGCCGTACGGCCGGCGCAGGGCGGCCTCGTCGAGCACGATGTGGAAGTCGGGGGCGTTCTCGGAGACGAGGTACTTCTGCCGCTCCAGCCGCACCGCGACGCGCTTCTCGACCTCGGACTCGCTCGCGCCCTTCATGCCGCGGCGCACGACCGCGCGGGCGTACTGCTCGGTCTGGAGCAGACCGTGCACGAACTGGACCTCGTAGGCGCGGATGAGGGACGCGGCGCCCTCCAGGCCGACGTACGTCGGGAACCAGCTCGGCAGGACGTCCGAGTAACTGTGCCACCAGCCCGCCACGTTGGCCTCCCGGGCCAGGGAGAGAAGGGAGGCGCGCTCCTGCTCGTCCGTGATCCCGTACAGCGTCAGCAGGTCCTCGACGTCCCTCGTCTTGAAGCTCACCCGGCCCAGCTCCATCCGGCTGATCTTCGACTCCGAGGCGCGGATCGAGTAGCCCGCGGCCTCCCGGGTGATCCCGCGCGCCTCTCGCAGCCGCCTGAGTTGCGAGCCGAGCAGCATGCGCCGCACCACCGATCCGGGCTCTCCCGCGCTCACGTTCGTCAGCCTCCCCAACCGTCTTCCGGGGCCGAAGTCTGCCACTAAAACACTTCGAGCTGTACTCGTCCGATTACAGAGATGGAAAGAAGCCAAAGATTCCACACAGGAGATGAGGAGGAGAAGGCAAGAGCGAGGAGGAAGTTGGCGGAAAAAATAACCAACAAGCGGTACGGGAGCGTCCAATTCGGTCACGTGCACGTGCATCTGCACCTTGCATCTGCACCGCTCATCCGAAACCATGGTCCCGCGCAACCGCTGCATCGCAACGACCGCGAGTTCCCGGGAGTGCCTCGCATGGGGATGAATGGATCGACCATGCTCGAGCCGTTACGGCAGGGCCTTCCACCACTGGACCCCACCGCCGTGTCCAACGCCGCCTCCTGCGCCCTTCCCGCCCGCTACGAAGCGGTGCGCGAGGCAAGGAAGTTCACCCGCAGAACGCTCGACCAGTGGGACATAGGCGACCGCTTCGACGACGTCTGTCTGGTGGTCTCCGAACTGGTCACCAACGCCCTGCGGCACGGACTGCCGGCGGACGGCGTCCGCGTGCCCGAGCAGAACGGGTGCGCGCGCCAGGACGGCCAGGTCCCGCCGGTGCGGCTGCATCTGATGCGCTGGACCGAGCGACTGGTGTGCGCGGTGCGCGATCCCAGCCACGACAGCCCCCTGCCGCAGGAGTCGGACGACTTCTCCGCGGAGTCGGGGCGCGGTCTGTTCCTGGTGGACTCCTTCGCCGACAGCTGGGGCTGGCACCCGCTGGCGGGCACGCTCAACGGCAAGGTCGTCTGGGCGCTGTTCCGGCTCCAGTTGAGGGAGTCCTCGGAGTGAGGGACCGCGGCGTTTTTCCGCGCCGCGGTTCTACGCGCGTCGCCGGGACCCTTCACGGCGTCCCGGCGCGACTCACCCCGCTATCAGATGGTCGAACTCCCCGTCCTTGACGCCGAGGAGCATCGCCTCGATCTCCGCGCGCGTGTAGACGAGGGCCGGGCCGTCGGGGAAGCGCGAATTGCGCACGGCAACGCCTCCGTCGGGCAGCCGCGCGAACTCCACGCAGGAACCCTGGGAGTTGCTGTGCCTGCTCTTCTGCCAGACCACCCCGAGCAGCTCTGCGGCAGCCATGCCGTTGTGCACGTCCAGGCCGTTGTACACGTCCAGGTCCACAGGTCGCTCCCCGGTGGTGCGGTGGCCGTTGGGGCCATAGATGCAGTGGTCAACTGGTCCGGATCATAGCTCTGTTCACGTGCAGATGCATGAGCAGATGCACGTGCACGCGGGGTGTTCCCATGGTTACAGATGTGACGTACGGGGTACTACAAACGTTCCAGCGCGCCGGCGGGCGCCCGCGTCACCTGTGTCCGCCGACCGCCGTCCATGATCGCGTGCCGCGAACCGGGCGGGGTCGCCGGGTCCGAACCCCTCGTGTACTAGGAACAGACGCGCATCGCGCCCTTCCTGTTCCAGCTTCCCCGTGATCGTCCCCTCAGTCCGGTCGGCGGGGTGCCGGTCATGTGACGGAACCCGGGACAGACAGGTGATCCCCCGCGCGTCGAGCGCGGGGGATCACCTGTCCACCGTCCGCCGCCGGGCTCCGCCCGGCGTCACTTGCCGCTGCTGTAGGGCAGGAGCGCCATCTCCCTCGCGTTCTTGACCGCGCGGGCGAGCTGCCGCTGCTGCCGGGCACTGACCCGGGTGACACGGCGGCTGCGGATCTTCCCCCGGTCCGAGACGAACCTCCGCAGCAGGTCGGTGTCCTTGTAGTCGATGTACGTGATCCCGGCCGCGTCCAGCGGGTTGGGCCGGTCCTTGGCGGGCTTGCGTTCGGGCTTGCGGGGCATGGGCGGGTCAGACCTCCAGAAGGGTGTCGAACGCGGGCGGCAGCCGCTTCCAGGCCTCGCGGCCCGCGGCGTACTCCGCGTCGGTCAACAGGCAGGACTCCAGCAGGCGTTCGAGTCCGTCGCGGTCCAGGGCGGGCGAGGTGAACACGAGGTGCTGGCAGCAGTCGCCGTGCTCCGCGTGCCAGTCGAGGGCGGCGGCGGCCCGGCGCACCGGCGGGACCATGTCCCAGGCGGCGTCCGGCAGGGAGGCCAGCCACGGCCCGGCGCTCTCCACGCACAGCGCCCCGCCGGCCGCGTCCCAGTGCAGCAGCGTGTCCGGCCGGTCGGCCAGCCAGAACCGCCCGCGGCTGCGCGCCGCCGCGCACGTGATGTCCTCCAGCGCCTCGTACAGCCGCTCCGGGTGGAACGGCCGTCTGCGGTTCCAGACGAGGGTGGCGACACCGTGGGCGTCCGCCTCGGCGGGCAGCAGCGCGCACGCGGGATGCTGCGCCGCCGCGGCGGCCTCCACGTCGAACCCGGCGAACGCCTCGCGGACCAGGGGGGACGAGGCGGGACCGGCCCCCTCGATCGGCACCTGCCGGGCCGTGGGGTGGAGCTGGGTCAGCAGCTCGTGGTCCTCCTCGTCCGCTTCCGGGGAGTCGGCGAGGGCGAGGGCAGGGGCGTATTCGAGCTGCCGGGCGAAGGTGTCGGCGACGGTGCGCTGGTCGGTGGCGGCGGCGGCGAGGCCGCGGTCGGCGAGGTCGTCGCCGTTGCCCAGGCAGGGCAGGACGAGGGCCGGATCGACGGCGGTGATCACGCCGGTGAGGGTGAGCCCGCCCGCGACGACGACCTCGGCCATCGCCTTGGGCTCGACGGAGTCCCAGAGTTCGACGATCGCGAGCGGGGTCGTCCCGCCGTCGGCGAGGCGGCGCAGCTCCGGGACCAGGTCCTCGCGCAGCGCGCAGCACGCGCAGTCGTCGACCAGCGGCGTCTCGCCCGCGTCGAGGACCCCGGAGGCGTCGCGGACGGTGCGGACGACCGTGCCGGCGGCGGCCGTCGCCAGGTCGTGGTGGAGCGCGACGCTCCCGGGGACGTCGGCGAGCAGCCGGGCCACGGCCGCCCGGCGGGCGTCGGCGTGCAGCCCGCCGACGATCACGACCGAGAGCATCAGCCCCGCTCCCCGGGCCGGCCGTAGCGGCGCTCGAAGCGTTCCACGCGGCCCGCGGTGTCCAGGACGCGCGCGGTGCCCGTGTAGAAGGGGTGGCTGACGTTCGAGATCTCGACGTCGACGACCGGGTAGGTGCGGCCGTCCTCCCACTCGATCGTCTTCTCGCTCGTCATCGTCGAGCGGGTCAGGAAGGCGTACTGCGCGGCGCGGTCGCGGAAGACGACCGGGCCGTAGGCGGGGTGGATGCCCTCGCGCATGGCTCAGCGCTCCTCTCGGAAGTCGACGTGCCGGCCGGCGACCGGGTCGTACTTGCGCAGGGTCAGGCGGTCCGGGTCGTTGCGGCGGTTCTTGCGGGTGACGTAGGTGAAGCCGGTGCCGGCCGTGGACCGGAGCTTGACGACCGGGCGGAGTTCGTTGCGTGCCATGCCGTGTATCTTACTGAAAATGAATTCCATTTACACAAGCGCTTCGAGAGAGGTACGTCACCTGTGTCCGCCCACTGCATGCTGACCGGAGCCCGCCCCGGCTTCGGCAACCGCATCTCGCACTCGCACCGGCGCACCTCGCGCCGCTTCGACCCCAACATCCAGTCCAAGCGCTACTGGCTGCCCGGCGAGGGCCGGTACGTACGGCTGCGGCTGAGCACCAAGGGGATCAGGACCGTCGACGCGATCGGCGTCGAGGCGGCCGTCGCGCGCATCCGCGCCCGCGGAGTGAGGATCTGATGGCCAAGAAGAGCAAGATCGCGAAGAACGACGCCCGGCGCGGGATCGTCGCCCGGTACGCCGAGCGGCGCGCGGAGCTGAAGGAGATCATCCGCCGCCCCGCGTCGACGGAGTCCGAACGGCTCGCCGCCCAGCGGGAGTTGCGGCGCCAGCCGCGGGACGCGAGCGCCACCCGGGTACGCAACCGGGACCAGGTGGACGGCCGTCCGCGCGGCTACTTCCGGACCTTCGGGCTGTCCCGGGTGGGGCTCCGGGAGCAGGCGCACGCCGGGTACCTTCCGGGGGTCCGCAAGTCGTCCTGGTAGCTTGCTGCGGTCGTCGCGGCCAGGGGCCGACCACAGCAGAGCGAGCTAGGGAGCTTCCATGACTTCGGCTTCGGTTCCGGCTTCGGCTTCGGCTTCGGCGAACCTCCGGCGCGTTGCCATGGCCGCGTCCCTGGCTCTCGCGGGGGCGCTCGCGCTCGGCGCGTGCAGTGCGGACGACGGTTCCGACTCCGACGACTCCACGCCGAGCGCGAGCGCGTCCGCCAGTGCCTCCGGCAGTGCGTCGGCCTCCGCGTCCGCCTCCGACGACCTCGCGGGCAGCTGGCTGGCGACGACCGACGGCAAGGCCGTCGTCCTCGTCGTCAACGGCACCCAGGCGGCGGTGTTCACCACCGGCGGGACGACGTGCAGCGGGACGGCGGGCGAGGAGTCCGGCATGGAGATGATCCACCTCACCTGCACGGACGGCAGTGACGACCGGGCCACCGGGATGGTCGACTCCGTCGGCGCCGAGACCCTGAAGGTGACCTGGGAGGGCGGTCTCGGCCAGGAGACCTACACCAAGGCGGAGGGCGGGCAGCTTCCGTCGGGGCTGCCCACGGCGGGTCTCGGCTGAGCCGTAGCCTTCTTCAGCCCTTGTGCTCCTTCACCACCCGCACCGCCACCCGTACCCAAGGATCTCCATGCGCGTCCTGCCCCTCGCCGCCACCGTGCTCGTCGCGGCCCTGACCCTCACCGCCTGCTCCGACGACGGGGACGGCGCCGGCGACGCCGGGAAGACGGCGAAGAACGAGAAAGCCGCCTGCTCCCTGGGCGAGTTGACCGTCCAGGTCGGACCCGCCAACGCCGCCCCGGCCGCCGGGGACAGCGGCAACCTGCCGATCACGCTCACCAACGACAGCGGCGCCGCCTGCACGATCGAGGGCCTGCCGTCCGTCACCCTCGGCACGACCGCGGTGGCGGCGGACCCGTCCGCCAAGGCCGGCACGACCACCCTCACCAAGGGCGCCACGACCTCCTTCGCCGTCTCCTACGTCCGGGGCGAGCAGGGCGGCGACGGGAGCCTCGCCGTGACGGAAGGGACGTTCGGTCTGCCGGGGTCGGACGAGACGCACGGCTTCACGTGGTCCTACGGCGAGATCGCGTCGAAGAGCGACGGGAAGACACCGGACGCCTCGGTGACCGGGTTCCAGCAGACCGGCGACTGAGAAAGATCTCCTCGCACGGCAACCTCACGGCGGGCGGCGGCGACTTGGTGGCAGATGGACGCGAGAGCCATCGGACACCGAACGAAAGCTGTGGCATGAGTACAGAGAGAACCCCGCTCTCCGGGCACCGCCGCCGAACCGGGCGCCGGCGTGCCGTCCTGATCGGCGCACTGGCCACCTCGCTGGTCGGCGGAGCCGTCGTCGGCGGCGTGCTGATGACGGCCTCCGCCGCCGTGCCGGGCGCGGGCACCTACCGGCTGGTCAACGCGGACGGCACCTGTCTCCAGGCACCGTCCACCGCGGACGGCGTCCAGCTGGCGCTGGCGGCCTGCGACGGCGGCCGCGACCAGACCTGGCAACTGGCCTCCTCCGACGACGGGTTCACGGTGACGTCCGCCGCCTCGGGGCTGTGCGCCGGGGTCAAGGGGGACTCCACGTCCGCGGGCAAGGCCGTGCAGCAGCAGACCTGCGACGAGGGCGCCGCGCAGAACTGGCGGGTCGCCGCGAACGGTGACACGTTTCACCTGACGAACGCGAACAGCGCCAAGTGCCTGAGCGTCAAGTCGGCCCTGGCACAGCAGAATTCCTGCGACAACAACGCCGCGAAGAGCTGGACGCTGGAGACGGCGAGCGGCGCTTCCGCCTCGCCTTCGGCGTCCGCGTCGGCGTCGGCGTCCGCCACCAAGTCCGCCTCGGCGACGGCTTCGGCGTCCGCGTCGGCCACCAAGTCGGCCTCCGCGTCCGCCTCTTCGTCCGCGTCGGCCTCCGCGTCGGCGTCCGCCACCTCGACGTCCGGCGGCACGACCTTCGCGTCCTGGCCCACGGCCACCGGCGAGCAGGCCGTCTCCGAGACCATCGAGGTCAGCGGCACCTACGACGGTTCCCTCAAGCGGTTCTACGGCTCGGGCGACCTGGGCGGCGACGGCCAGGACGAGGGCCAGGACCCGATCTTCAAGCTCGCCGACGGCGCGGTCCTGAAGAACGTGATCCTCGGCTCCCCGGCCGCCGACGGCGTCCACTGCTCCGGCAGCTGCACGCTGCAGAACGTGTGGTGGGAGGACGTCGGCGAGGACGCCGCCACCTTCAAGGGCAAGTCCGCCTCGGCGACCTACCTGGTCGACGGCGGCGGCGCGCGCAAGGCGGACGACAAGGTCTTCCAGCACAACGGCGCCGGCACCCTGACCATCAAGGGCTTCCAGGTCTCCGACTTCGGCAAGCTCTACCGCTCGTGCGGCAACTGCTCGACGCAGTACACCCGGCACGTGGTGGTCAGCGACGTGCTGGTCACCAGCCCCGGCAAGGTCGTCGTCGGCATCAACTCCAACTACGGTGACACGGCCACGCTGTCCGGGCTGACCGTGGTGGGCGACAGCGACAAGGACATCACCGTCTGCGAGCGCTTCAAGGGCAACAGCAGCGGAGCCGAGCCGACCGAACTCGGCAGCGGCCCCGACGGCACGAACTGCCTCTACAGCGAGTCGGACGTGACGTACCAGTAGGTCCGGGGCCTCGCCTACGGGAGGCGGGGGCGGCCGGCCACCTGGGCCCGCTCCGCCGCCTCCGCGCCCTCCACCCAGCCCGCCTCGTCGGTCACGCCGCGCAGGCGGGTTGTCGTGGTCTCGGGGAACATGCGGTCCACGCGGTCGGTGACCGCGACCTCGCGGGTGGCCAGGACCGGGAGCAGGTCGTCGGCGACCTGGGTCCCGGCGGCGGCGCGCAGCCGGGTGCCGACGCGGTGGGCGTAGGCGGCGAGGAAGGACTGGCGGAAGGTCTTGGTGCGCTTGCGGCCGCCCTTGCGCTGGGCCGCCTCGGCCTTCGTCATCGCGGTCGTGGCCTGGACGAGCAGTGAGGTGTAGAGGAGTTCCACCGCCTCCAGGTCGGCCTCGAACCCGACCACCGTGGAGAAGGCGAAGGGTTCGTTCCACACCGCCCGGCAGTGGTTGGCCGTGGCCACCGCGTCCAGCAGCACCGCCTTGGCCTGCTCGTAGGGCGGCTCGACGCCGATCCGGCAGGCGCCCGGGGTGTCGTGCGTGGGCGCCTGGGCGTCCAGCAGCGCCTCGTCGACGCTGTGCCGGGCCATCAGTTCCTGCGCCTTGGCGGTGAGCGCCTCCGCCTCCTCCGGGTAGCCGGTCGCCTCCGCCTTGGCGAGCAGGGCGCGGATCCGGGTGAGCATGCGGGACTCCGGCCGGGGATGCCGGGTGGCGGCGGGCCTGTCCGGTGATTCCAGCGGTTCCAGCGTCGGCAGGCGCAGCAGCAGGCGGTACAGCTCCAGTACGGCGGTGGCGTGCGAGAAGCGGTCCTGCCGCGCCCCCTCCGCGGGCAGTGCGGCGAGCTGCTCCGTCCAGCGCCGGCCCCGCGCGCGGTCGTCCGGCGCCTGGGCGCGGACGAGGGCGGCGGCCAGCCGTACGTGCACGTCGTCCAGTTCGCGCCGCACCAGTCGTACGACGTCGGCGGGCTGCCAGCCGCGGCGCCAGGCGGTGGCGACGAACTCGCGTCCCCGGCGGTCGAGTTCGGCGTCGGCGTCCTGGTCGGCGGCGAGCAGGGAGGCGGCCGTGTCGAGGGCGGTGTCGTCGTCGGCGTAGAGGGCGGCCCGGAAGGCGCGGTCGACGGTGCTGTCCGTACTGCTGGTGGTCACGCCTCGATCGTCGCACCTCGTGCGGGGCGGGGGGCGGGCGCCCGCACCAGGTGTCAACTTCGGGTTGACAGTGCAGGGGTGTCAACCTAAGGTTGACACATGTCGACGAACCCGAACGTCACGTCATCCGTACGCCTCGACGACCTCATCGCGGCGATCAAGAAGGTCCACCCCGAGCCCCTCGACCAGCTTCAGGACGCGGTGATCGCCGCCGATCACCTCGGCGACGTCGCCGACCACCTGATCGGCCACTTCGTGGACCAGGCCCGCCGTTCGGGCGCCTCCTGGACGGAGATCGGCAAGAGCATGGGGGTCACCCGGCAGGCCGCGCAGAAGCGGTTCGTGCCCAAGGAGGGCACGGACCCGGGCTCCGCCCAGGACTTCAGCCGCTACACCCCGCGGGCCCGCAACACGGTGATGGCCGCGCACAACGAGGCCGTCGCCGCCCGCAACGCCGAGGGCCGCCCCGAGCACCTCGTCCTCGGGCTCCTGGCCGAACCGGAGGGCCTCGCCGCGAAGGCGATCACCTCCCAGGGCGTCCTCCTGGACACCGTGCGCCAGGCGGCCGGCGCCGCCCTGCCCCCGGCCGCCGAGAACGCCCCCGACCTGGTGCCCTACGGCTCCGACGCCAAGAAGGTCCTGGAACTCACCTTCCGCGAGGCCCTGCGCCTGGGCCACAACTACGTCGGCACCGAGCACATCCTGCTGGCCCTGCTGGAGTTCGAGAACGGCGAGGGCGTCCTGGCGGAGCTCGGCATCACCAAGGAGGCCACGGAGTCCCGGATCGCCGAGATGCTCAGCGCGATCACCGGCTAGGGCCCGGCCGGAGGCCGATGTCAGACCCTCCTGCGAGACTCGCGGACATGACCGACCGCTGGGCGCTCGCGCCGGCCGAGGACGGGGGCGTGGAGCTCGCCGCCCTCGGCCCGGACGGGCTGCCCGCCGGACCGGTCCTGCGGGAGGGCGACCTCGCCGAGGCCGTACGCCGCAGGCCCGAGGTCACGCGCTGGGTGTGGCGCTCGACCTCCGAGGTCTACCCGCGCCTGCTCGCCGCGGGCGTGCGCGTGGAGCGGTGCTACGACATCGAGGACGCGGAGCTGCTCCTCCTCGGCCACGAGGGCCGGTACGGACGCCCCCGCTCGGCCGCCGCCGCCCTGGCCCGGCTGCGCGGCACCGCCGAACCGCCCGACCCGCCGCTGCGCTCCGCGGCGCCCGGTTCCCAGTCCTCCCTCTTCGAACCGCAGGCCGCGCACCTCCCGCTCACCGACCTCCTCGCCGTCTACGCCGGGCAGCAGCGCCGCCAGGACGCCACCGCGCACCCCGACCGGATGCGGCTGCTGATCACCGCGGAGTCGGCCGGGATGCTGGTCGCCGCCGAGATGAACCGCGCGGGCCTGCCCTGGAGCGCCGACGTCCACCGCGCGGTGCTCCACGAACTGCTGGGCGAGCGGTACGCGGGCGGCGGCGAACCCCGCCGTCTCGCCGAACTCGCGGACGACGTGTCCGCCGCCTTCGGCCGCCGGGTGCGGCCCGATCTGCCCGCCGACGTCGTCAAGGCGTTCGCGCAGGCCGGGATCAAGGTCGCCTCCACCCGCCGCTGGGAGCTGGAGTCCGTCGACCATCCGGCCGTGAAGCCGCTGATCGAGTACAAGAAGCTGTACCGCATCTGGGTCGCCCACGGCTGGTCCTGGCTCCAGGACTGGGTGCGCGAGGGCCGCTTCCGCCCGGAGTTCCTCTGCCACGGCACGGTCACCGGGCGCTGGGTCACCAACGGCGGGGGCGCGTTGCAGATCCCCAAGGTGATACGGCGGGCCGTCGTCGCCGACCCCGGCTGGCGGCTCGTCGTCGCCGACGCCGACCAGATGGAACCCCGGGTCCTGGCGGCCGTCTCCCGCGACCCCGGGCTGATGGAGGTCGCCGGACGCGAGAGCGACCTGTACCAGTCCGTCTCCGACCGCGCCTTCTCCGGCGACCGCGACCAGGCCAAGCTCGCCGTCCTCGGCGCGGTCTACGGCCAGACCTCGGGCGACGGCCTGAAGAACCTCGCCGCGCTGCGCCGCCGCTTCCCCAAGGCGGTCGCCTACGTCGACGAGGCCGCCCGCGCGGGCGAGGAGGGACGCCTCGTACGGACCTGGCTGGGCCGCACCTGCCCGCCCGCCGCGGGCAGCGGGGACGACGGCTCCGAGGAGGGCGGCATGCCCCAGGAGGACGGCGCCGACCGGCAGTGGGTGCCGGGGTACGCGTCCACCGACGCCCGCGCGCGGGGCCGCTTCGCCCGCAACTTCGTCGTCCAGGGCAGCGCCGCCGACTGGACCCTGCTGCTGCTCGCCGCGCTGCGCCGCTCCTGCGCGGGGATGGCCGCCGAACTGGTCTTCTTCCAGCACGACGAAGTGATCGTGCACTGCCCCGAGGAGGAGGCCGAGCGGGTCGTCGCCGCCATCCGCGACGCGTCGGCCCTCGCCGCCCGGCTCACCTTCGGCGACACCCCGGTACGGATGCCGTTCACGACGTCGGTGGTGGAGTGCTACGCGGACGCCAAGTGAACGGGGCCGCCCGGCCGGGACGCCCGGGTGACCGGCGTCCGGGTCAGGCCTCCAGCAGCGCGCGCAGCTCGTCGACGACCGACCTCTTGTCCGTCCCCTCCAGCGCGGACAGCGCGACGCGCCACTGGGCGCGGGCCTCCTCCGTGCGGCCCCGGGCGTGCAGCAGCAGGCCGTGCTGGTGGCGGGCGAGACCGCCGACGTAGCCGTCGGCGCGGGCGTCGGCGCGGCGCAGCAGTTCGGCGCACTCGCCCTCGGCGCGTTCCGTGCGGCCGAACAGCCCGAGGGCACGGACCAGGCCGAGCCGGGACTGGGACTCGCCGTGCCAGTCGCCGTGGCCGCCGAGGATGCGCCGGCTCTCCTCGAAGTGCGGCAGGGCGGCGGCCGGTTCACCGAGGGTGAGGTGGGCGTAGCCGATGTTGCAGTGCGCCGCGTGCTGCACGATGACGTTGCCGATCTCCACGCCGATGGCGAGCGAGCGGCGGTGCTGCCCGATCGCGGCCCGCGGGTCGGTGTGCTCGTACAGGTTGCCGAGATGGCCGTACGTCACGGCCTCGCCCCACGGGTCGTCCAGTTCCCGGGACAGCTCCAGGCTGCGGCACAGGGCGTCCTCGGACTCGGCGTAGCGGCCCAGGTTCTCCAGCAGCAGGCCCCGGTTGCTGAGGGCGCGGCGGACGCGGGAGCGGGCACCGAGCCGCTGCCACCGCTCCAGGGCCCGGTCGTTGAGGGCGAGGGCCTCGCCCTGACGGCCGGTGAGGAAGTGCAGACCGGCCAGGTCGCCCAGCGCGTACGCCTCGGCGACCTCGTCCCCGAGCCGTCGCGCGACCCGCAGCGCGGCCTGGCCGAGGACCTCCATCTCGGCGACCCGGCCGCTGCGCTGGAGCCCGGGGAAGAGCAGCCGCAGCAGGGTGGAGAGGTGCGCGGCGGTCCGGTCGTCGGCGGTGTCGGCGTACCGCTCGGCGAGCGCCACGATGTTGTCCAGCTCCGACCCGATCCAGGCGAAGGCGTCCTCGGCACGGGCGAACGCCGGCACCGACAGCACGTGCGCGGTGTGCTCCGGCGGCTGCGCGGGCGTCGGGCGGCGGCGGTCGTCCTGGTCCACACCCGGTTCGACGATCGCGGTGAGGGTGCGCTCGGCCACCGCCGTGTACCAGCGCACGGCGGTCCGGGCGATGTGGCCGGCGTGCCGGGCGTCGGCCAGTTCCCGGGCGAAGTCGCGGACCAGGTCGTGCGGGACGTACCGGCCGTACCCGCACTCCTCGATGAGCGCCACGTCGACGAGCCGGTCCAGCGCCGCCTCCGCGCCCGCGCCGTCGCTGCCCAGGAGCCGGGCGATCAGCGGGGCACCGTAGGCCGGCAGGTCGACGGCGCCCAGGCGGCGCAGGGCGAGGGCGGCGTCGCGGTCGGTGCGGCGGCCCGAGGCGGCGAGCGCGTCGTGGGCGACGGCCAGGGAGCGGCGCACCGACAGGTCGTCGTACTCCAGATGCGCCAACCGGTCCTCGGTGGCGGCCAGTTGGTCGGCGAGCACGTCCGGGGTGAGCGCCCGGCGCGCGGCCAGCCGGGCGGCGACGATCCGGAGGGCGAGCGGGAGCCGTCCGGTGAGGTCGACGAGCGGGTGGCCGGCGTCGATGCGGTCGGCGTCGCCGGGGGCGTCGGAGTCGCCGCGGCCGGACACCGCGCGCAGCAGCTCCGCGCTCTCGTCCGCCGAGAGCGGGGCCAGCGGGAAGCGGCGGGCACCGTCGAGGGCGGTCAGCGGGGAGCGGCTGGTGACGATCACCGCGCAGCCGCTGCCGGCGGGGAGCAGCGGCCGTACCTGGGCGGCGTTCGCGGCGTCGTCGAGGACCATCAGCGTGCGGGTCGGCGCGAGCAGGGAGCGCAGCAACGCGGCGGCGGCGTCGGGGTGTTCGGGGATGGAGCGCGGGTCGGCGCCCACGTCCCGCAGCAGCGCGGCGAGTGCCTGGCCCGGGGTGAGCGGGGTCATCCCCGGGGTCGCGCCGTGCAGGTTGACGTACAGCTGCCCGTCCGGGAAGCCGTCGCGCAGGGCGTGCGCGGTGTGCAGGGCCAGCGCGCTCTTGCCGACGCCCGCCATGCCGCTGAGGACGGCGACGGGGCTGAGGTCACCGTCCGCGAGCACGTGCCGCAGGTCGGCGAGGGTCGTGGCGCGGCCGGTGAAGTGCGGCGGGGGCGGCGGGAGCTGGGCGGGTCGCGGAGGCGGGGCCGCGACCGGCTCCGGGGCCTCCTCCGCCGCGCCCCGCAGCACCTCGGCGTGCGCCTCCCGCACCCCCTCCCCCGGCTCCACCCCGAGCTCCTCCACCAGCCGGGTGCGCAGGTCGCGGTGGACGGCGAGGGCCTCCGCCCGCCGCCCGGTGCGGTGCAGGGCGAGCATCAGCTGCCGGTGGAACGCCTCCCGCAGCGGATACCCGGCCGCCAGCGCCGTCAGCTCCGGTACGAGCGCGTCGGGCCGGGGACCGCCGAGGGCGAGTCCGGCGTCGTGGCGCCACTCCAGGAGCAGCAGCCGGGCCTCGCGCAGCCGCTGGACGAAGGCGTAGCCGCCCAGCTCGGAGGTGAGGCCGCCGAGCGGGGTGCCGCGCCACAGCGCGAGCGCCGCCGCGCAGGCGCGCAGCGTGCCCGCCCAGTCCCGCGCCGCGTGCGCGGACCGCGCCTCGGCGACCAGGGTGTCGAACACGTGCACGTCCAGCTCGCCGTGCTCGACCCGCAGCAGATAACCGGGCGGTACGGCGCGCAGCCGCTCGGAGTCGTCGAGGAGGCGGCGCAGCCGGGTGACGTGATTGTGCAGGGACGCCTGCGCCGAGGCGGGCGGGGCGGCGCCCCACAGCGCGTCCTTGAGGGTCTCGACCGAGACGGTGCGGCCCGCGTCCAGCAGCAGCGCGGCCAGCAGCGCGCGCACCTTGGGGCTCTGGACGACCCGGACCGTGTCCCTGTCCCCGACGCCGTGCCCGGCGTCGTACAGGACCGGCGGTCCCAGCAGTCCGAACCGCAGCTCGCACCGCTCCACGCCGAACCCACTGCCTTCCCGGCGCGGCCGTGTCAGCCGCGCTCCTCGACGGGATCTCACCGCGTATGGCGGGATTCCGCCCTCCGTACGACGGTTTCCCGCCACCCACTGTCGACGGGATTCCCGCCGGAACCCGCTACCGTACCGGCCGACGCACGACTTCGCTCGCTGAGTTCACGCCATTCGACCGGGCGCGCCACGAAGATCCATTGGCCACATGTTGGCGATCCGTTGGCGCCACCTGATGTGATCACATCATCGGACCCGGCCCGAGGGTGCGCGCGTACATCGCGTCGCTCGGGGGAGTGTCGCCGTCGCGGCCGGGTCCGGGAACGTCACCGCCGCCCGCTCGCGGCCACCGTTCTCAGATGACCGGCGGGCGCCCGAGGCGGGTGAGCCGCCACACGGTCCGCCAGCGCATCGGCCGCCGCCGCCCCGCTGGCTTCCGCACCCCCTCCGCGAACCCGCCGAACCAGGCGCGCAGCCCGGCCCTCGAACGGATCCGCACCAGCGTGAGCAGCGTCCACACGCCCAGGTGGACCGGGATCAGCGGCCACGGCAGCCGGCGGCGCGCCAGCCAGACCCGGTTGCGGGCGTTGACCCGGTAGTACACGGCGTGCCGGGCGGGCGAGGTCTTCGGGTGCTGGAGCAGCAGCTCGGGGGCGTACAGGATGCGCCAGCCCGCGTCGGCCGCCCGCCACGCGAGGTCGGTCTCCTCGTGCGCGAAGAAGAACCGGGCGGGCCAGTCGCCGATCGCGTCCAGCATCGCCGACCGCAAGGCGTGCCCGCCGCCGAGGAAGCCGGTGACGTATCCGCCGCGCAGCGGGTCGGAGGCGCCGATCCTCGGCACGTGCCGCTGCTGGGTCTCGCCGTGCTCGTCGGCGATCCGGAACCCGACGATGCCGAGGCGCTCGTCGGCAGCGAACAGCTCGGCCACCCGGCGCAGCACTCCGGGGTCCACGAGCAGGCCGTCGTCGTCCAGCTCGACCACCACGTCGACGTCCCCGAACTCGCGCAGCCGGGCCAGGGCGACATTGCGTCCGCCGGGGCAGCCGAGGTTCTCGTCCGTCTCCAGGACGGTCACCTCGCCCGGCAGCGGCAGCCGCCCGGCGAACTCCGGCAGCCGGCAGCCGTTGCCCACGATCACGATCCGGGCCGGCGCGAGGTCCTGCTTGGCGACGGACTCCAGCAGCGCGTCCACCTCGACGGGCCGGTTCCCCATGGTCACCACCGCGACGGCGACCCTGAGCCCGTCCTCCATGACCTCACCCCATCCTGGCCGGAAAGCCACCGCCAGGATGCTATCCGTTCACCCCGGCACCTCCCCGGTCCCCTTGCCGGTAACTGACAGAGTCCGTACCGGCACTTGGAACTCGGCCGGGGCGAGCTGCTGGGATGGGGTGAGCCGGCCCGTGCCGGCCCGTGCCGCCCAGTCACCGGATCGCCCCTTTGGAGAGGACTCATGACGGTCACCGAACTCTTCCGCGATGCGCGGGATTTCCTGCTGGATCACCGTGAGGACCATGCCGCGGCCTGTGCGGGGTTCGTGTGGCCCCGGCCCGCGGAGTTCAACTGGGCGCTGGACTGGGTTCGACGTCATCGCCGAGGGCAATGACCGCACGGCGCTGCACATCCTCGAGGAGGACGGCACCGAGGTCCGCGTCTCCTTCGCGGAGATGGCCGAGCGCTCGAACCGGGTGGCGAACTGGCTGCGGGCGCGGGGCGTGGCGGCCGGGGACCGGGTCCTGGTGATGCTGGGCAATCAGGTGGAGTTGTGGGAGACGGCGCTGGCGGCGATGAAGCTGCGGGCGGTCGTGATCCCGGCGACGCCGTTGCTGGGTCCGGGGGATCTGCGGGACCGGGTGGAGCGCGGGCAGGTGGCGCATGTGCTGGTGCGGGCGCAGGACACGGGCAAGTTCGATGAGGTGCCCGGGGGTTACACGCGGATCGCGGTCGGGGGCGGGGCGGGCAGTGGCTGGTTGCGGTTCGAGGACTCGGCCGGGGCGTCTTCGGTGTTCGCCGCGGACAGGGTGACGGGTGCGGATGATCCGTTGATGCTGTATTTCACGTCGGGGACGACGTCGCGGCCCAAGCTGGTGGAGCACACGCATGTGTCGTATCCGGTGGGGCATCTGGCGACGATGTACTCGGGGCAGATGCAGCCGCCAGTTGACGGGCACGGCGGACTCCTCGGAGGCGGACCACACCCCGAACGCCTGCTGCCCGCTGGCCGACAGCCCCCGCTCGGCCACGAACCGCCGGGCCACGCCCACCGAGTGCTCGCCCACCTTGGGGATGCTCAGCGGGTCGAGCACCCAGGCCTGCGCCAGGGTGGTCGTCCGGAGCTGACGCGCCAAGGACTGCCGGAGCGCGGTCCAGTCCCAGGTGGAGGCGCTGATGAAGTGGTGCAGCCGCTGCTCGGTCCCCTCACCGCCGGCCCACCGGGCCACGTTCCGGATCGACTTGCGCCCCTCGGCGGTGACGAGCCCCCGCACGTACTCCTCGGCCTGCTGCTCCCGCACGAACCCCGCCATCGCAACCTCCCCGTCGACCCGGCCGTCCGCCGGCGCGCTTCCACCATCCGCGCGCGGCCCCCCGGCCGGGGAGGTGCACCGCCAACCCACTTCCCCCGCAAAACGGTGCCCCGCCCACCACCCCCACCCCCGAACGGCCCCCGCTCGCCCCCACCGAAGCCCCCCCGGGTGTGACGGGACCACCACCCCCCGGACACGACAAAAAACCCCAGGCCGGATGAGATCCGACCTGGGGTCCGAAAAGAGCCGCCTTCGGGATTCGAACCCGAGACCTACGCATTACGAGTGCGTTGCTCTGGCCATCTGAGCTAAGGCGGCGCGCTGTCCACACCATGGTGCGATCAGCAACGTCGGTAAGTCTACACAGTTTCCGAGGGTGCTCCGAACCGGCCCCGGGGAGGTCACCACCGGGGCCGGCGGTACCGCTACGAGCAGCGCTTTCCCTTGCCCGGCGGGGTCCCGCGGAGCAGATACGCGTCGATCGCGGAGTCCACGCAGCTGCTGCCGCGCCCGTACGCGGTGTGGCCGTCGCCCTCGTAGGTGAGCAGGCGGGCGGAGGAGAGCTGGGAGGCGAGGGCGCGGGCCCAGCGGTAGGGGGTGGCGGGGTCGCGGGTGGTGCCGACGACGACGATCGGCGCGGCCCCCTTCGCGGTGATCCGGTGCGGCTCACCCGTCGCCCTGACCGGCCAGTACGCGCAGTTCAGCGACGCCCAGGCGAGGCCCTCGCCGAAGACGGGCGACGCCTTCTCGAAGGACGGCAGCGCCTCGCGCACCTCGTCCGGCGTGGAGAAGGCGGCGGGCAGGTCGAGGCAGTTCACGGCGGCGTTGGCGAACATCAGGTTCGAGTAGCGGGCGTCGGCGTCGCGCTCGTAGTAGCTGTCGGAGAGGAAGAGGAGGCCGGCGCCGTCGTTCTCCTTGATCGCCGAGGTCAGCGCCTCCCGCAGCTGCGCCCACGCGCCCTCGTCGTACATCGCCGCAATCACGCCGGTGGTGGCGAGCGCCTCGCCGAGCTTGCGGCCGTCGGCGTCCCCGGCCGGGATGGGCCGGGCGTCGAGCCGGCCGAAGAAGGCCTTGAGCCGGGGGCCCACCTGGTCCGCCTTCGTCCCCAGCGGGCAGTCGCTCTGCTGCACGCAGTCCCGCGCGAAGGACTGGAACGCCGTCTCGAAGCCGGCCGTCTGGTCCAGGTTCAGCCGCCGGGCCGGCAGCGAGGGGTCCATCGCGCCGTCCAGGACGAGCCGCCCGACCCGGTCGGGGAACAGTCCCGCGTACGTCGCCCCGAGCAGCGTCCCGTACGAGGCACCCACGTACGTGAGGGTCCGGTCGCCGAGCGCCGCCCGCACGATGTCCATGTCGCGCGCCGCCTCGACGGTCGACACATGGCGCAGGAGCTCCGGCGCGTCGGCGCCGCACCCCTCGGCGAACTGCCGGTAGGCGTCGACGAGTTCGCCGACCTCGCCCTCGTCGTCGGGCGTGGTGTCCGTCTGCGTGTACGCGTCCATGGCACGTCCGCCGAGGCACTCGACGGGCTCGCTGCGGGCGACGCCGCGCGGGTCGACGGCCACCATGTCGTACCGGGCCCGCACCTCGGCCGGGTAGCCGATCCCGGCGTACGCCTGGAGGTAGCCGACCGCCGAGCCGCCCGGTCCGCCCGGGTTCACCAGCAGCGACCCGATCCGCTCCCCCGGCCCCGTCGCCTTCTTCCGCGAGACGGCCAGCCGTACATCACCGCCGTCTGGCTCGTCGTAGTCGAGCGGTGCTTTCAGCGTCGCGCACTGGAAGCCGGGCACCCCGCAGCTGCGCCAGTTCGGCTTCTGCGCGTAGTACGAGGCGAGGGAGGACGGAGTCGCCTTCGGCAGCGCGGCCAGCGCCGCCGCGTCCGTCGTCGAACTCGCGGACCCGCTCGCCGTGGAGCACGCCGTCACGAGCAGCGCCGCGACGCCGAGAAGGGCTCCGCCGGCGGTACGGGTACGCCGGTGACGGGGCGGGCCGGTCGGGTCCGCCGGACGGGGAGTGCGCCTGAAGTACATCAGCCGAGCGTAACCGCGCGCATACGATCCGTAGCAATCCGTAGGGATTGCGGCTCGTACGAGGGACTCCGTCAACTCCCGTTGATCACGGATCACGGATCACGGATCAGGATCACCGGGACCCAATCCGCCGGTACGGCGTTCAGCCCGCTCTCAGTGCCATCGTCATCGCCTCGACCGCCAGCAGCGGCGCCACGTTGCGGTCGAGCGCGTCGCGGCAGGCGGCGATCGCCTCGATGCGGCGCAGTGTGGCCTCCGGGGAGCCGCCGCGGGCCAGCCGCTCCAGGGTGTCCTCGGCGTCGGCGTTGGCGAGGGCGACGCGGGAGCCGAGCTGGAGGGCGAGGACGTCACGGTAGAAGCCGGTGAGGTCGGTGAGGGCGACGTCGAGGCTGTCGCGCTGGGTCCGGGTGCGTCTGCGCTTCTGCTTGTCCTCCAGGTCCTTCATCACCCCGGCCGTGCCGCGCGGCATGCGCCCGCCCTGGACCGCGCCGAGCGCCGCCTTCAGCTCCTCGGTCTCCTTGCCGTCCCGCTCCTCGGCGAGCAGCTTGGCGTCCTCGGCGGCGGCGTCGACGAGTTCCTGCGCGGCCTTGAGCGCCCCGCCGATGTCCTCGACGCGCAGCGGCAGCTTCAGCACGGCGGCCCTGCGCTCGCGCGCGGAGGGGTCCGTGGCCAGGCGCCTGGCCCGGTCGACGTGGCCCTGCGTGGCGCGGGCGACGGAGTGGGCGACGGCGGGCTCGATGCCGTCCCGCCGGACGAGGAGGTCGGCGACGGCGTCCACGGACGGGGTGCGCAGGTTCAGGTGACGGCAGCGCGAGCGGATCGTGGGCAGCACGTCCTCGATGGAGGGCGCGCACAGCAGCCACACCGTGCGCGGGGCGGGCTCCTCCACGGCCTTCAGGACCGCGTTGGCCGACTTCTCGTTGAGTCGCTCGGCGTCCTCCACGAGGATCACCTGCCAGCGGCCGGTCGCCGGGGACGTGAACGACTTGCGGACGGTGTCGCGCATGTCGTCCGCGAGGATCTGCGTGCCCACGGCGGCGACGGTGGTGACGTCCGCGTGGGTGCCGACCAGCGCCGTGTGGCAGCCGTCGCAGAAGCCGCAGCCGGGGATCCCGCCGAGCGCGCGATCCGGGCTCACGCACTGGAGCGCGGCGGCGAAGGCCCGCGCGGCCTGCGTCCGGCCCGCTCCGGGCGGGCCGGTGAACAGCCAGGCGTGCGTCATCTTCGACGCCTCGGGCGGCGGCGCGCCCGTCGCGGCGGCGGTGACGAACGCGTCGGCGTCCCGGGCGGCGGCCCCGAGCTGCTCGCTCACCTTCTCCTGGCCGACGAGGTCGTCCCAGACGGTCATGCGGTGCGCCGCCCTTCCCTCTTCGTCACGGTGGTGGTCACGGGATCCATTGTGGGGGCACCCACTGACAACGGGGCCCGGGCCGCGAACGGCCCGAACCCCGTCACTCTCTCAGGAACTGCTCAGCTCACTCTCTCAGGAACCGCTCAGCTCACTTCCTCAGGAACCGCTCAGCCCCGGCGTCCGCGGCCCCGTCGGCCGCCTCCGCGCCCGTCCCCGAACTCCTCGCCGTCGCGCGGGCCGAGCAGTTCGTCCGCCAGCGACGGCAGGTCGTCCAGCGGGGTCTCCTCCGCCCAGTCCGGCCGCGGCCTGCGCCGGGGCGTCCCGGCCTCGTCGACCTGGGGCATCTCGCGCGTACGGTCCTCGGCGTCCGGGCCCGACCGCTCGCCGCGCCCGCCGCGCTCACCGCGCTCCTCACGTTCCTCGCGTTCCTCGCGGAAGAAGCCGGGCGGCACCCGGTCGGTGGGCTTCTCCCCGGCGACGGGCGGCAGTACGGCCGTCTCCTCGGCGTCGGCGGGCGCGTCGGTGACCGGCGGGAGCACCGCCGTCTCGTCCGCGGCACCCACCGCGGGCAGCACGGCCGTCTCGTCGGCGGCACCGGCGGGCGGGGCCGGCGGCACGGGCAGCTCGGTGGTCACCTCGTTGTCGGAGGGCGCGCGCTCCGGCGTCCGCCCGGCGGGCTTCTCGTCCCGCACCGGACGCAGCACCGTCGTCTCGTCGGCCGAACGCCCCGGCAGGTCCTGCGGCTTGACCACCGGCGTGGGCACGGTCGCCGTCACGTCCGCCCCGGGCGAGGACTCGGGCGCGGTCGTCGCCCGCGGTCCAACCTCGGCCGCGGTGGCCGCGCGCTCGGCGAGCCGACGCGCCTCCTCCGCGCGCAGCAGCGCCTCCTCGGCCTTGCGCTGCTTCTCGGCGCGGCGCTCGTCGGCCTCGGCGCGCAGCCGGGCCTCGTCCTCGGCCTGCTTGCGACGGCGCTCCTCGTCCGCCTTGCGGCGGGTCTCCGCCTCGGCGCGGGCCTTCTCCTCGGCGAGGAGACGGGCCTGCTCCTCCTCCGCGCGGCGCCGCGCCTCCTCGGCGCGCCGCCGGGCCTCCTCCGCCTGGCGTTCGGCCTCGCGGCGCTGCGCCTCCTCCAGCTCGCGGCGCTTGCGCTCCTCCTCCTCCAGGCGCAGCCGCTCCAGCTGCTCCTGGCGCTCGCGCTCCAGCCGCTCTTCCTCGGCCTTGCGCGCGGCCTCCTCCTCGGCCTTGCGGCGCGCTTCCTCCTCGGCCTTGCGGCGGGCCTCCTCCTGCTCCCGGATCTCCTGCTCGGAGAGCGGCAGCAGCAGGTCGAGGCGGTGCCGGACGACGGTGGTGACGGCCTCGGGCTCCTGGCCCGCGTCGACCACCAGGTAGCGGCCGGGGTCGGCGGCGGCCAGCGTCAGGAAGCCGGAGCGCACGCGCGCGTGGAACTCCGCGGGCTCCGACTCCAGGCGGTCCGGCGCCTCGGTGAACCGCTCGCGGGCGACCTCGGGGGAGACGTCCAGGAGGACCGTCAGATGGGGCACGAGGCCGTTGGTCGCCCACCGGTTGATGCGGGCGATCTCGGTCGGCGACAGGTCGCGGCCCGCGCCCTGGTAGGCGACCGAGGAGTCGATGTACCGGTCGGAGATGACGACCGCGCCGCGCTCCAGCGCGGGCCGTACGACCGTGTCCACGTGCTCGGCGCGGTCCGCCGAGTACAGCAGCGCCTCCGCGCGGTGCGACAGCCCGGCCGAGGAGACGTCGAGAAGTATCGACCGCAGCCGCTTGCCGACGGGCGTGGCGCCCGGCTCGCGGGTGACGACGACCTCGTGGCCCTTGGCCCTGATCCACTCGGCGAGGGCCTCGGCCTGGGTCGACTTGCCGGCGCCGTCGCCGCCTTCCAGGGCGATGAAGAAGCCGTTGGCCGCGGGCGCGGTCACCGGGTCGTCGCCGCCGAGCAACGCGTCCCGCAGGTCCTGGCGCAGCGGCACCCCGGACCGGTCGTCGACCTTGGCGAGCACCAGCGCGGCGACGGGCAGCAGCAGCGCGCCGACGAGCATCAGGGTGAACGCGGCGCCACCGTGCGCGAAGACGAACTTGCCGCTCTCCAGGCGGTGCGGGCCGATCAGCGCGGCCACCAGCGGCGCGAGCAGCGCACCGAGGGCCACGAACACCCGTACGACGGCGTGCAGATGCTCGGTGGTGCGCGGGCGGCGGTGGTCCTCGGTCTCCTGGTCGAGCAGCGCGTGCCCGGTGTTGGCGGCGACACCCGCGCCGGCCCCGGCGAGGGCGACGATCAGGACGACGGTGGAGACGTCCGGCACCAGACCGGCGGCCAGCAGCGCGATGCCGGTGAAGGCGATCGCGAGCGCGAGCAGCCGGCGGCGCGAGAGGGCGACGAGCACCTTGGGCGCCGTCCGGATGCCGACGACGACACCGCCGGTCAGCGCGAGCACGAGCAGGCCGTACGTCACCGGCCCGCCGCCCAGGTCCTTGGCGTGCAGCACGGACACGGCGACGGCCGCGGCGACCGACCCGGCGACGGCGGCGCAGGCGAGCACGAGCAGCGGGAGCACACCGGTGCGGCCCTTGTCCTCGCCGCTGCCGGTCCGGGGGCGGCGCAGCCCCTCCAGGGGCGACCGCGCGCGCGGGGTGCGGGTGCCGGGCAGTTCGAGGAAGGTCAGCACGGACAGGGACGCGGCGAACAGTCCGGCCGCGACGTACGAGCCGAGGGCGGCCTGGTGGACGGCGAACCAGTCGATCCCGGCGCCCAGCAGGTTGTTGACGAGCCCGGCCGCGACCAGCCCGGCGGCGGCCAGCGGGATCGCCGCGAAGCCGGTGCGCAGCGAGAGCCGGCGCAGCGCGTCGAGGTGGTCGGGCAGCGGGCGGACCGTGGCGCCCTCCGGCGGCGGGGCGGGCAGCAGGGCGGGCGCGGCGCTCTCGCGGCACACCGTCCAGAAGCGCTCGGCGACGCCGGTGACGAAGACGGTGACGAGGAGGACGGCCAGCGCGTTCTCGGGCGTCCAGTCGATCCACAGCGGCGCGATGATCAGCAGCGCGGCGCGCACGCCGTCCGCGCCGACCATCGTCCAGCGGCGGTCCAGGGGACCGTCCTGCGAGGTGAGCGAGGTCAGCGGGCCGAGGAGGACCGCCCCGAAGAGCAGGGTGGCCAGAACCCGTACCCCGAAGACGGTCGCCACTGCGAACGCCACGCCTCGGTAGCCGCCCCCGAAGGAGCCCTGGGAGATGGCCGCCTGGAGGGCGAGGAGGACCAGCACCAGCAGTGCCAGGGCGTCACCCACACCGCCCACGAGCTGTGCGCTCCACAGCCGCTTGAGCTGCGGCTGGCGCAACAGGGCGCGGACGGCGCGCTCACGGGAGTCCGCCACAAGGGCGTCGTCGGGGGCCGGGTGGGGGCCCGTCGGCTGCTCTGCTCGCGTCATGCTTTCAGCCTATCGGGCGGTACCGACAGCCCGGGGCCTCCGTCCGAACGTGCGCACGCCCCGACACCAAACCGATGCCGGGGCGTTCGCAATGCGAAGCCGATGTGAGGGAACGGCGTGGACCCGCTCCCCGCGCGACCGGACGTTCCCGGCCACCGCCGGCCGGTCCTCGGCCGCGCGGCGGCCAGTCCTCGGCCGCGCGGCGGTCAGTCCTCGGCCGCTGCCTTGGAGGCCGCCGTCTTCTTCGCCGCCGTCTTCGTGGCGGTCGTCTTCTTGGCCGCGGTCGTCGTCTTCTTCGCCGCGGTCTTCTTGGCGGCCGTCTTCTTCGCCGGGGCCGCCTTCTTCGCGGTGGCCTTCTTGGCCGGGGCCTTCTTCGCCGTCTTCTTGGCGGGGGCCTTGGCGCGCTTCTCGGCGAGCAGCTCGTAGCCGCGCTCCGGGGTGATCGTCTCGACGCTGTCGCCGGAGCGCAGGGTCGCGTTGGTCTCCCCGTCGGTGACGTACGGCCCGAAGCGGCCGTCCTTGACCACGACCGGCTTCTCGCTGACCGGGTCGGTGCCCAGCTCCTTCAGCGGCGGCTTGGCGGCGGCCCGCCCGCGCTGCTTGGGCTGGGCGTAGATCGCCAGCGCCTCTTCGAGGGTGATCGTGAAGAGCTGGTCCTCGGCGGTGAGCGACCGGGAGTCCGTGCCCTTCTTCAGGTACGGCCCGTAGCGCCCGTTCTGCGCGGTGATCTCCTGGCCCTCGTCGTCGGCGCCGACGACCCGCGGCAGCGACATCAGCTTGAGCGCGTCCTCCAGGGTCACCGTGTCCAGCGCCATCGACTTGAACAGCGAGGCCGTCCGCGGCTTCACGGCGTTCTTGCCGGTCTTCGGGGTGCCCTCGGGGAGCACCTCGGTGACGTAGGGGCCGTAGCGGCCGTCCTTGGCGATGATCTGGTGGCCGCTCACCGGGTCGGCGCCCAGTTCGAAGTCGCCGCTCGGCTTGGCGAGCAGTTCCTCGGCGAGCTCGACGGAGAGCTCGTCGGGGGCGAGGTCCTCCGGCACGTCCGCGCGCTGGTGGTTCTCGGAGTCCTTCTCGCCGCGCTCGATGTACGGGCCGTAGCGCCCGACGCGCAGGACGATGTCGTTGCCCACCGGGAACGAGGACACCTCGCGCGCGTCGATCGCGCCCAGGTCGGTCACCAGTTCCTTGAGGCCGCCGAGGTGGTCCCCGTCGCCGTTGCCGGCGTCGGCCGCGCCGCCGCTGCCGTTGGACGTGCCCTCGCCGAAGTAGAACCGCTTCAGCCACGGCACGGACTGGGCCTCGCCGCGCGCGATGGCGTCGAGGTCGTCCTCCATCTTGGCGGTGAAGTCGTAGTCGACGAGCCGCCCGAAGTGCTTCTCCAGGAGGTTGACCACGGCGAAGGACAGGAAGGACGGGACGAGTGCCGTGCCCTTCTTGAAGACGTAGCCGCGGTCGAGGATCGTGCCGATGATCGACGCGTACGTCGAGGGGCGGCCGATCTCGCGCTCTTCGAGCTCCTTGACGAGGCTGGCCTCGGTGTAGCGGGCCGGGGGCTTGGTGGCGTGCCCGTCGACCGTGATCTCCTCGGCGGTCAGCCGGTCGCCCTCGGCGACCTGGGGCAGCCGGCGCTCGCGGTCGTCCAGCTCGGCGTTCGGGTCGTCGGCGCCCTCGACGTAGGCCTTGAGGAAGCCGTGGAAGGTGATCGTCTTGCCGGAGGCGCTGAACTCGACGTCCCGGCCGTCGACGGCGGTGCCGCCGATCTTCACGGTGACGCTGTTGCCGGTGGCGTCCTTCATCTGGGAGGCGACGGTGCGCTTCCAGATCAGCTCGTACAGCTTGAACTGGTCGCCGGTCAGCCCGGTCTCCGCGGGGGTGCGGAAACGATCACCCGACGGGCGGATCGCCTCGTGCGCCTCCTGCGCGTTCTTGACCTTCCCGGCGTACGTGCGCGGCGCGGACGGCAGGTACTCGGCGCCGTAGAGCTGGGTGACCTGCGCGCGGGCGGCCTTCACGGCGGTCTCGCTGAGCGTCGTGGAGTCCGTACGCATATAGGTGATGAAGCCGTTCTCGTACAGCTTCTGCGCGACCTGCATGGTCGCCTTCGCGCCGAAGCCGAGCTTGCGGCTGGCCTCCTGCTGGAGGGTCGTCGTACGGAACGGGGCGTACGGCGAGCGGCGGTACGGCTTGGACTCGACCGAGCGGACCGCGAACTGCGTCTGCTCCAGGGCGGCGGCCAGCGCGCGGGCGTTCGCCTCGTCGAGGTGGAGGGTGTTCGCGCCCTTGATCCGGCCGAGGGAGTCGAAGTCACGGCCCTGCGCGACGCGCCTGCCGTCGACGGTCTGGAGGCGGGCGACCAGCGACGACGGGTCGGAGGAGTCCCCCGCGCGGCCGGTCGCGAAGGTCCCCGTCAGGTCCCAGTACTCGGCGGAGCGGAAGGCGATGCGCTCGCGTTCACGCTCGACGACGAGCCGGGTGGCCACGGACTGGACGCGGCCCGCCGACAGCCGCGGCATGACCTTCTTCCACAGGACCGGCGAGACCTCGTAGCCGTAGAGACGGTCGAGGATGCGGCGGGTCTCCTGGGCGTCGACCAGCTTCTGGTTGAGCTCGCGCGGGTTGGCGACGGCGGCCTGGATCGCGGCCTTGGTGATCTCGTGGAAGACCATCCGCTTGACCGGGACCTTGGGCTTGAGCACTTCCTGGAGGTGCCACGCGATGGCCTCGCCCTCGCGGTCCTCATCGGTGGCGAGGAAGAGTTCGTCGGACTCCTTGAGGAGGTCCTTGAGCTTCTTGACCTGGGCCCGCTTGTCGGCGTTGACCACATAGATCGGCTCGAAGTCGTGTTCGACGTCCACGCCGAGCCGGCGCACCTCACCGGTGTACTTCTCCGGCACCTCGGCGGCGCCGTTGGGGAGGTCGCGGATGTGCCCGACGCTCGCCTCGACGACGTAACCAGGACCGAGGTAGCCCTTGATGGTCTTCGCCTTGGCAGGCGACTCGACGATGACGAGTCGGCGGCCGCCCTTTGCGGTCTCGCTGGTCGGGGACAACTTCGCTCTTCTCTCCGGTCGACGCTGGGCCTCCCCGGGCTCCGCAAGGTCGCCCGGGGTCGGGTACTGGTGACGCTGCGGAGTGTGACGGTACATCCCGCCCCCGTGTCAAACGGGAAAAGCCCGCAACGGCCACTCGAACGGTAACCCGACTACCGCCATTCCTGCCGCCCGGAGTACCCACCAGCCATTTCGAGCCTTTGCGGAGGGTGGCCTCCCAATTACCGGGACCTCGGCCTTTTCATGATCCCTTCAGATCACCGGAGCCGGGTGAAACACCATGCGCCGACCACGAGTGCGGTGAGCGCGGCGAGACCCGCGAGGGTCGCCGATGCGACCGGGCTCACACCGTGCGCGACGGGCTCGCGGCGCTGGAGACGGACCACCGTCCACGTCAGCAGCCCGGCTCCGAACAGCGCGAACACGACCCCCGCGAAGATCGCCGGCCCAGTCTCCATGGCTCCCCGTGCCCCTTTTCTCCGGTCCGTGTCAGCCCAGCCCCGGGAGGTTGACACGCGCGGGCGGCGGCCAGGCGAACCCGAGGTGAACGCGGGGCCGACACGCCGACGGGCCCAGGGGGCGCGGGAGGCCGCGCCCCGGCTCACACGGCGCCGGGCGCGGGTATCTTTCCGGTCGTCTTGCCGTTGTCGGCCCTGCCCACGGTGCACACGGCCTTGTTGAACCCCGCGTTCCAGTCGTCCTCGTCGGCCACCCAGCCGAACACGGACCGCTCCGAACCCGGCGCCCAGGCCGACTCGAATTTGTTGCGGCACAGCTTGGTCGCGTTGTCGGTGCCTTTCTCGTAACCCATGTCACCGGGCGCCTGGACCACTCCCACAACCTGGTCCGTATGCGGATTCACGCAGTCGGTGAGCGGAGCGTTGTAACTGTCCTCCAGTTCTTCGTAGACCCAGCAGTCACCGACACTCATCTGTCCCACCCAAAGATCCACACCGTCGTCACGGAACCGGCCGACTTCACCGCCGATCGCGGCATGGCGGCCCAGTACGAGACATGCCGTACCGCTGTTCGCCGCGGTGAAGCCCTCCTTGGTCGGTACGACGGCGTAGACGGCCGCGTCAGGGAGCGCCTCGGCGACCTCGCGCGCCTGGTTCGCGCACCGCGCGGGACCCTGTGTGCTCGCGTCGGCGTAGTCGGTGGCCGTGTCGACGGCGACGACCTGCCCGTCCGGCCAGTCCTCCGTGCAGCTCACCACGCCGAGGTTCGGCACCGACTCGAACTCGGCCCCCGACCACACGGCCTGGACGCAGTCCCCGGCCCGCAACGGCTCGCTGAGGCCCACGACATCGCCGTACGGCAGCACGGGCCCGGTCGGGGGCGCGGAGCTCTTGGGCACGCCGGAGGTGGGCGGCTTCTTCGCGGTGGTGTCCTCGTTCCCGCCGTCGCCGCCGCTCAGCGACACGGCGAGCCAGGTGCCGCCCGCGACGACGAGCACGGCGGCCACGACCAGCGCCACGATCGCGAGGCGCCGCCGGTCCCGCGAGGGCGGCGGGGGACCGCCCCCGGGCATGCCGGTGCCGTAGGTGCCGTAGGGGCTCCCGGCGTACGGCGTCGGGCCGCCGCTCGCGTACGGGCCCTGCGCGTAGGGGTTGCCGGGGTCGGCGGAGTGCTGGGCCGCGGGCGGCTGCCGCCAGGGGTCGTACGCCGCCGAGGGCGTCCCCGGGGCCCCGGCGGGCGTGAGCGGGCCGGGGCCGGGCGGCGCCGCGCCCGGGGTGTGCGGGGTCTGCGGGGTGTGGGGCGTCAGCGGCGCGCCCGGCGGCGTGTGCGGGGTGCGGGACGGCGTCGCGCCCGGGGTGTGCGACGGCGCGAACCCGTCCGGCGGCGGCCCGAAGCCCGGCGTCCGTGCCGCGCCGGCCCCGCTCGGGGTCGGCGGGGAGGGCGGGGGCCACGCGGGTCCGCTCGGGGTCGGCGGAGAGGGCGGGGGCCACGCGGGCGACGCCGCCTGCACGACCCGCTCCAGACCGCGCGCCACGGCCTCCGGGGAGGATCTGCGCACCGGGTCCTTGACCAGCAACCCGAGGAGCACGGGCGCCAGTTCACCGGCCCGCACCGGCGCGGTGGGCTCCTCGCCGAGCAGGGCGGTCAGCGTCGCGTAGTCGCCGTGCCGGTCGAAGGGGCCGCGTCCCTCGACGGCGGAGTACAGCGTCGCGCCGAGCGAGAACAGGTCGGCCGCGGGTGTCGGCGGCTCGCCGCGCGCCCGCTCCGGGGCCAGATAGCCGGGGGTGCCGAGGATGCCCGCGGTGGAGGTGAGCCGGGGCTCGCGGGACTCGGGCTGGAGCGCGATGCCGTAGTCGGTGAGCAGCACGCGCGCGTAGGGGTCGCCCGAAGCGTCCGACGCGAGCAGGATGTTGGCCGGTTTCACGTCCCGGTGCAGGATGCCGATCCGGTGTCCCGCGGTGAGCGCGTCGAGGACGGCGAGCCCGACGCGGGCCACCTGGGCGGGCAGCAGCGGACCCGAACGCCGCACGACCGCCTGGAGGTCGACCGAGTCGGGGACGTACTCCATGACGATCCACGGAAGCCCTTCGTGGACCACCACGTCGTGCACGGTGGCCACATGGGGGTGACCGCGCAGCCGGGCCGCGTGCCGGGCCTCGCTGCGGGCGCGGGCGATGCGCTGGGCGGGTTCGCCCGCGTCCATCGGCACGTCCGGGAGCGCGATCTCCTTCATCGCGACCTCGCAGGCCAGTTCGTCGTCGTACGCGAGCCACACACGGCCCATGCCGCCCGCGCCGAGCGTGCGCACCAGCCGGTAACGGCCGTTGATGACCCTGCCTTCACCCTGTTCCGGCGTATCCCCCGCCATCACGTCTCCCCCCGAGAGCCGGGACAGCGCGCCTCCCCCGAAGCGCGTGCAGTCCGTCTCTCGAAGGTAGCTTCGCACGTGCCACTGACAGGAGAGCTTTTCCGTACCAATCCCGTCAGAACGGGCCCATCCGTCTCAGGAGTGCGCTGACGCCCCCGCCGTCACACTCAGGCGGGGTCCAGGAAGCCCTGCTCCACCAGCAGCCGGATCTGGGCCGGGGTGCGGTCCCGCAGCGACACCGGATCCTCGCCGACCAGTTGGGCGATCGCGTCGAGGATGCGCCCGGCGCTCAGCGAACCGTCGCAGACGCCCGCGAAACCCGCGCCGACCGTGTCCACCTTGGTCGCCCGCCGCATGCCCCGGTTCTGACGCAGCACCACATGCTCCGGGTCCTCGGCGCCCGGCAGCCCGACCTGCTCCTGCACGACCTCGGACGCGAGCCTGAAGTGCCCTGCCAGCAGCGCCGCGTCGTCGTTGGCGCGCAGATAGTCGACCCGCTCGAAGTGCGCCCGCACGGTGTCGCCCAGCGGCTGCTCGACCGGGTGCGGCCACTCCTCCACGGTCACCGACGGCTCGGCGGCGTCCGTCCGACGCAGGGTGATCCAGCCGAACCCGACGGCCCGCACCTTGCGCGCCTCGAACTCGTCCAGCCACGCGTCGTACAGCGCCTGGTACTCGGCCCGCCCGCCCCGGTGGTCACCGGCGTCCCGCAGCCACAGCTCGGCGTACTGCGTGACGTCCTGCACCTCGCGCTGGACGATCCACGCGTCGCACCCGCGCGGCACCCAGGAGCGGAGCCGGTCCTGCCAGTCCTCGCCCTCCACGTGCTGCCAGTTGGCGAGGAACTGCGCGAACCCGCCCTCGTTCAGCCACTCCCCGGCGCCCTGGACGAGCGAGCGGCACAGGTCGTCCCCGCCCATCCCGCCGTCCCGGTACGTCAGCCGCGCCGCCGGCGAGATCACGAAGGGCGGATTGGACACGATCAGGTCGTACGACGTCCCGCGCGGGACCGGCTCGAACAGCGACCCCTGCGCCAGATCCGCCGCGGGCGCGCCGGACAGCGCGAGGGTCAGGGCGGTGATGTGCAGGGCGCGCGGGTTGAGGTCGGTGGCCGTCACGCGCGTGGCGTGCTGCGCGGCGTGCAGCGCCTGGATGCCGGAGCCGGTGCCCAGATCGAGGGCGGCGGCCACGGGCGTGCGCACGGTGATGCCGGCGAGGGTGGTGGAGGCGCCGCCGACGCCGAGGACCACGCACTCCTCGCGGCTGCCGATGCCGCCCGCGCCGCCCACGGCACAGCCCAGGTCGGACACGATGAACCAGTCCTCGCCGCCGGGCCCGCCGTAGGGCCGGACGTCCACGGCGGCGGCGACCTCGTCGTCCCCGGCCGGTGTCAGCCAGCCGCTCTCCAGGCACTGCTCCACCGGCAGGACGTCCGCCACGCGCGCGCGGGGCACCGGCTGCTGGAGCAGGAACAGCCGGACGAGCAGTTCCAGCGGTGTGTCCCCGCGGGTCGCCCGGAGGGCGGGCACGGTCTCGCTGCGGGCGAGCGCCGCGTACGCGGGCGCGCCGAGCAGTTCGAGCAGCCCGTCGGCGGTGAAGGAGGCCGCGAGCAGCGCGTCGCGCAGACGCGCCGCGGCCTCGGGACGGTCGGCGGAGGGCAGGGGGGCAAGGCTGGAATCGCTCACACCCTCCATTGTGGCCGCAAACCGGCGTGCCCCGCGCGGGTCAGCTCGCCGTGGCCGCGCTGGACGCGGAGGCGCTCTTGCAGCTCTCCTGGTTGGCCATCGCCGTGCCGACGTCGCCCTCCTCCAGCTTCGCCAGCGCGTCGCTGCCGCTCGTGCTCAGCTTGTCGAGCTCGGTCGCCACGTCCTTGAGTCCGTCGGCGAACTCCGCCTGGTCCTTGGTCTCCAGGTCGTCGACCTGCTTCTTCAGGGAGGCGTAGGACGCGGAGATGCTGTTGAGCTCCTTGACGGCGTCCTGCTGCTTCTTCTTGCCGTCCTCGACGTCCGGGGCGCCCGCCTTGGTGACGGCGGCCCCGATCGCCTTGTAGGCGTCGGACATGTCCTGGAAGGCCTGCGAGTCCGTCTTCTGGACGTCCTCCGGCGTGCTGTTGTCCGAGGTCTGCTTCTGGATCGCGGCGTTCGCGGCCTCGATCTTCTTGGCCTGCGGCTGCACCGCGTCACAGACCTGCTTGGCCCAGGAGTTGAGCGCCTCGCTGTTGTCGTCGCTGCTGCATCCCGACAGCGCCAGTACCAGTACCGCACCGCCGGACACCGCGGCCGCGAGCTTCTTGTTCACCGGATGGGTCCCTTCCATGGCTCTCGGCCCCGGAAGATACACGCCGGACCGCCCGCCTTCGCGAGCCGAACGACCGGAAGGCGGCGTTTATATCCATTTGCACCAAGAGAGAGAAGGCTCACGATGAGGGCATGGCCACAAACAGAACGGGCGGGCGACGCGCCCAATGCGCGTCTCCCGCCCGCTCTTTGGGCCGGACGTCCCCGAACGGCCCCGCGGCACAGCGGTAAGACCGCCTACGAAACCACCGCGGGGTCGGAGGAGTTGGCCTTCTTCCCGGCGTTCTCGTCGTCCTCGTCGCCCACGGTGATCCCGCGCCGCTTGGAGACGTAGACCGCGACGACGATCACGGCCAGCGAGAGCACCGCGATCCCGACGCGCACCCCGACACTCGCGTCGTCGCCGTAGCTGAACTTGATGACCGCGGGCGCGATGAGCAGCGCGACGAGGTTCATCACCTTCAGCAGCGGGTTGATGGCGGGCCCCGCGGTGTCCTTGAAGGGGTCGCCGACGGTGTCGCCGATCACCGTCGCGGCGTGGGCCTCGCTGCCCTTGCCGCCGTGGTGACCGTCCTCGACGAGCTTCTTGGCGTTGTCCCAGGCGCCTCCGGAGTTGGCCAGGAACACCGCCATGAGGGTGCCCGTGCCGATCGCGCCCGCGAGATAAGCGCCGAGCGCGCCTACGCCGAGGGTGAACCCGATGAAGATGGGCGCCATCACGGCCAGCAGCCCCGGGGTCGCCAGTTCCCTGAGCGCGTCCCGGGTGCAGATGTCGACGACCTTGCCGTACTCCGGCTTCTCCGAGTAGTCCATGATCCCGGGGTGCTCGCGGAACTGCCGCCGCACCTCGTAGACCACCGAACCCGCCGACCGCGACACGGCGTTGATCGCGAGCCCCGAGAAGAGGAAGACGACCGCCGCGCCGGCGATGAGCCCGACGAGGTTGTTGGGCTGGGAGATGTCCATCATCAGGCTCATCGGGGCGCCGTCGCCGGAGAGTTTCTCCCCGACGTCCTGCGCGCCCGTGATGATGGCGTCCCGGTACGACCCGAAGAGCGCCGACGCCGCCAGGACGGCGGTGGCGATGGCGATGCCCTTCGTGATGGCCTTGGTGGTGTTGCCGACCGCGTCCAGGTTGGTGAGCACCTGCGCGCCCGCCCCCTCGACGTCGCCGGACATCTCGGCGATGCCCTGCGCGTTGTCGGAGACCGGCCCGAAGGTGTCCATCGCCACGATCACGCCGACCGTGGTGAGCAGACCCGTGCCGGCCAGCGCCACCGCGAACAGCGCCAGCATGATCGACGTACCGCCGAGCAGGAACGCCCCGTAGACACCGAGGCCGATCAACAGGCCGGTGTAGACGGCCGATTCGAGGCCCACCGAGATCCCGGCGAGGACGACGGTGGCGGGCCCCGTGAGCGAGGTCTTGCCGATGTCCCTGACCGGGCGGCGGGTGGTCTCGGTGAAGTAGCCGGTGAGCTGCTGGATGACGGCGGCCAGCAGGATGCCGATGGCCACGGCGACGAGCGCGAGGATCCGCGGGTCGCCGTCGTGCCCGGCGATGGCGCCGTCGGTGACACCGTCGAGGTCGGCGTACGACGAGGGCAGATAGACGAAGACCGCGACGGCGACCAGCACGAGCGAGATCACCGCGGAGATGAAGAACCCTCGGTTGATCGCGGACATGCCGCTGCGGTCGGACCGGCGCGGGGCGACCGCGAAGATGCCGACCATGGCGGTCAGGACGCCGATCGCGGGCACGAGCAGCGGGAAGGCGAGCCCGGCGTCGCCGAAGGCCGCCTTGCCGAGGATCAGCGCGGCGACCAGGGTCACGGCGTAGGACTCGAAGAGGTCGGCCGCCATGCCCGCGCAGTCGCCGACGTTGTCGCCCACGTTGTCGGCGATGGTCGCGGCATTGCGCGGATCGTCCTCCGGAATGCCCTGCTCGACCTTGCCGACCAGGTCGGCGCCGACGTCGGCGGCCTTGGTGAAGATGCCGCCGCCCACCCGCATGAACATGGCGATCAGGGCGGCGCCGAGGCCGAAGCCCTCCAGCACCTTCGGCGCGTCGGCCGCGTACACCAGCACCACGCAGGAGGCGCCCAGCAGACCGAGGCCCACCGTGAACATGCCGACGACGCCGCCCGTGCGGAAAGCGATCTTCATTGCTTTGTGCGAGACGGCGGTGAGATCCTTTTCTGCTTCGCCTTCCGCCGGGGTCGCTTCCCTGGCCGCGGCGGCGACGCGCACATTACTGCGCACGGCGAGCCACATACCGATATAACCGGTGGCCGCCGAGAAGGCCGCGCCGATCAAGAAGAACACCGATCGGCCTGCGCGTTGATTCCAGTCGTCCGCGGGCAGCAGCATGAGCAGGAAGAACACGACGACGGCGAATACGCCGAGTGTGCGCAACTGCCGGGCCAGATAGGCGTTCGCGCCTTCCTGGACCGCCGCCGCGATCTCTTTCATGCTGTCGGTGCCCTCGCCCGCCGCGAGCACCTGGCGCACCAGGACGCCCGCGACCACCAGTGCCGCCACGGCGACGGCCGCGATCACCCAGACGATGATCCGGTTGTCGTCGGTCAGCACCGCTGCCGCGAGGGAAGTGGGATGGTCCAGCTGATGAGGGGTAGAAAGCCCCGCCATTCGTCCTCCTTGACGCTTGGGCTGAGCTCAAGATGTGGACGGATTGTAGGTACCCGGCTCTGATCAAAACAGGGCGCGGTAAACGAATTCAGCCTTCACATGCCCTACAGCAAAAGATCCGGACGGCGCCATCGGACCCGAATAGGCTAATGCTTCTGAGGCATTCACGCACGCAGGGCCCCCGCATGGCCTCTTGATCGAATTATCTGCCCATTGATCGTGAATCGCTTCACGAATTCCGACAATGCAAAGGGCCCCGCTCGGCGGGGCCCTTCGTGATGTTCTGCGCGCCCGGAACCGGGCGTACGGGTGAGGCGCACGGGCGCCGTGAGGCGCCTGGGATCAGGGGAGCGGCGCGATCGGCGGGGCGGCCGGCCAGGTCATCCGGATCGACCCGCCGTGCTCTCCCGCGGTGACCTCGACGTCGTCGACGAGCCCGCTGATGACCGCGAGGCCCATCTCGTCCTCCTCGGCCTCCGCGTCCGGATTCTCGGCCGCCGCGCCGGGCGCCCGGTCTCCCGGGGCCGCACGCGGTGCCTCGTCGCCGACCTCGATGGAGAACTGCTTCTCCTCCTCGATCAGCAGCACCTTCACCGGAGCGGTGATCCCGCCGTTCTGGTGCAGTCCGACGGCACGGGTGCAGGCCTCGCCGACGGCGAGCCTGACCTCGTCGAGAACGGCCTCGTCCACTCCGGCCCTGCGCGCCACCGCTGCCGCCACCAGTCGGGCGGTCCGGACGTGCTCGGGCAGCGCGCTGAAGCGGAGTTCAACGGTGGCCATGCATCCCCCTCGGAACTACGGGCGTGCTGTCGGGGGACCGGACCGCCGAACGCCCGGACCCCCGCTGTACTACGGCCGCCCCGGGCACGGTCCGCCCGGGGCAGCGGGGTCAGTCGGTGGCCGCCACCGCTTCGTCCACCGAGGTGTGGATCGGGAACACCTTGGTGAGACCGGTGATGCGGAAGATCTTCAGAATGCGCTCCTGGTTGCAGACCAGGCGCAGCGAGCCCTCATGGGCACGCACCCGCTTCAGGCCACCGACCAGTACGCCGAGCCCGGTGGAGTCGAGGAAGTCCACGCCCTCCATGTCGACGACGAGGTGGAAACTCCCGTCGTTCACCAGCTCGACCAACTGCTCGCGCAGCTTGGGCGCGGTATACACGTCGATTTCACCACCGACCTCGACGACCGTGCGATCGCCGACGGTACGGGTCGACAGGGACAGGTCCACGGATCCTCCAGCACCTTGCTATCGAGCGGTCGTCCCGCAGGACACTCGGCGGAGCCCCCATGACGGTTCGCCAGCCGCGATGGCATTCAATCACTTACCGGCAGGCGTGCACGACGCCTTGGTCCCATTGTCCGTCACGCCGGTGACAGACTCGGTGCCGATGGCCAAGAATCTCCGACCCGATCACAAGCCGACGGACGCCGCCTCCCGGGTGGACCCGGGCACGGTGCTGGGCCGGCTCGCCTCGGGGCCGAGCCGTGCTTCGCGCATCACTCATACGGAGCACTTGCCCCCGCGCGCGGGCCGCCATGCCGTCTGGCCTGACCGGATTCGTCCGGAGGTGCTCGCGGCCGTCGCGGCGGCCGGTATCGAACACCCCTGGGCCCACCAGGCACGCGCCGCCGAGCACGCGCTGGACGGCGAATCAGTGATCGTCGCCACAGGAACCGCCTCGGGCAAGTCGCTGGCGTACCTCACGCCGGTCCTGACGGCCCTCCTGGACGGCTCCGAGGCCCCGAACGGCCGCGGGGCCACCACGCTCTACCTGGCGCCCACGAAGGCCCTGGCGGCCGATCAGTGGCGTTCCGTGAAGGAACTTTCACAACCACTGGGCCATTCCGTGCGCCCGGCGGTCTACGACGGCGACACCCCGTTCGAGGAACGCGAGTGGATCCGCCAGTACGCCAACTACGTCCTGACCAACCCGGACATGCTGCACCGCGGCATCCTCCCGTCCCACACCCGCTGGTCCTCGTTCCTCAAGGCGCTCAAGTACGTCGTCATCGACGAGGTCCACACCTACCGGGGCGTCTTCGGCTCCCACGTGGCCCAGGTGCTGCGCCGGCTGCGCCGCCTCTGCGCCCGCTACGGCGCCTCCCCGGTCTTCCTGCTGGCCTCCGCGACCTCCGCGGAGCCCGCGGTGGCCGCCCGCCGCCTCACCGGCCTGCCGGTGGTCGAGGTCGCCGACGACGCCTCCCCGCGCGGCGAGCTGGTGTTCGCACTGTGGGAACCCCCACTAACCGAACTCCAGGGCGAGAAGGGTGCCCCGGTGCGCCGCACGGCCACCGCGGAGACGGCGGACCTGCTGACCGACCTCACCGTGCAGGGCGTCCGCTCGGTCGCCTTCGTCCGCTCCCGGCGCGGCGCCGAACTGATCTCGGTCATCGCCCAGGAGAGACTGGCCGAGATCGACCGCTCCCTGTCCCGGCGTGTCGCCGCCTACCGGGGCGGCTATCTCCCCGAGGAGCGCCGCGCCCTGGAACAGGCTCTCCACTCGGGCGAGTTGCTGGGCCTCGCGGCGACCACCGCCCTAGAACTCGGCATCGACGTCTCGGGCCTGGACGCCGTCGTCATCGCCGGCTACCCGGGCACCCGCGCCTCCCTGTGGCAGCAGGCCGGGCGGGCGGGCCGCTCCGGCGCGGGCTCCCTCGCCGTCCTGGTCGCCCGCGACGACCCGCTGGACACCTTCCTCGTCCACCATCCCGAGGCCCTCTTCGACCGCCCCGTGGAGTCCACGGTCCTGGACCCCGACAACCCCTACGTCCTGGCCCCGCACCTGTGCGCCGCCGCGGCCGAGATCCCGCTGACCGAGGACGACCTGGAGCTGTTCGGCCCGGCCGCGGCCGACCTGCTGCCCCAGCTGGAGGCCGCGAAGCTGCTGCGCCGCCGCACCAAGGCGTGGCACTGGACCCGCCGCGAGCGCGCCGCCGACCTCGCGGACATCCGGGGCGAGGGCGGCGACCCCGTCCAGATCGTCGAGTCCGGCACGGGCCGCCTCCTCGGCACCGTCGACGCCGGCTCCGCCCACACGAGCGTCCACGAGGGCGCGGTCCACCTCCACCAGGGCCGCACCTACCTCGTCCGCTCCCTGGACCTGGACGACTCGGTGGCCCTGGTGGAACAGGCGAACCCCAGCTACTCGACGATCGCCCGCGACACCACCGCCATCTCCGTCCTGGAGACCGACCAGGAGATCCCCTGGGGCGACGGCCGCCTCTGCTACGGCTCCGTGGAGGTCACCAACCAGGTGGTCTCCTACCTGCGCCGCCGCCTGATCACGGGCGAGGTCCTGGGCGAGACGAAACTCGACCTCCCGCCCCGTACGCTGCGCACCCGCGCCGTGTGGTGGACCGTCACGGAGGACCAGCTCGACGAGGCCCGGATCAACCCGGAGATCCTCGGCGGCGCGCTGCACGCCGCCGAACACGCCTCCATCGGCCTGCTCCCGCTCTTCGCCACCTGCGACCGCTGGGACATCGGCGGCGTCTCCGTCCCGCTCCACCCGGACACGCTGCTGCCCACGGTCTTCGTCTACGACGGCCATCCGGGCGGCGCGGGCTTCGCGGAGCGCGCCTTCCACACCGCCCGCGCCTGGCTCACCGCCACCCGCGAGGCCATCGCCTCCTGCGAGTGCGACGCCGGCTGCCCGTCCTGCATCCAGTCCCCCAAGTGCGGCAACGGCAACGAGCCACTGCACAAACGCGGGGCGGTACGGCTGCTCACGGCGCTGCTGCGGGGTGCGCCGCAGGAGGCCGCGCCACAGGAGGAAGCTCCGCCCGAGGCTCCTGCGCAGGTCCCGCCCGCGCCCTGACCTCCGCCGTGAACGGCCCCCGGCCCGACGCCGCCGTCACGTCCGAGACCTCGCCGACGACCGCGCACCGCACCAGCCGGGCGCCCTGGGCCCGGGCCACCCGGTCCGCGCGGGCGCAGGCGACCGTCGCGCCCTGTGCCCAGTGGTCCGCCGCGGCGAGCGCCGCGAGATCCGCCCCGCCCGCCGCACGGTGCCGGACCACGACGGCCTGCCCGAGCGCCAGCACCACGCCGAACACCACGCAGAGCACGGCGATCGCCCCCAGACTCCAGACGGTGGCGGAACCCCGGTCGGACCCGAGACCCGCACCCCGCCCGGCCCCGCGGCCCCGTCCCGTCGCGCCTCCGCCGCGCCCCCTCACGGCGTGCCCTCCACCGACGCGACGGCCTCCTCGCGGACGTCGAACGGCAGGCCGCCCAGCAGCGGCGGTCTCGCCACGACCGCCACCCTGACCCGGTCCCCCGTCTCCTGCCGCTCACGGACGACCGTGACCGTCGCGCCGCTCGGCGCCGCCTCGCGGGTCAGCGCGACGACCGCCTCCGGCGGGTCCTGCCGGGCCGCCGCGCGGGCACCGGCCCGGGCCGCGTCCACGCACTGGATCTGCGCGGCGACCACGAGCAGCACCCACACCAGGGACGTCGCGAACAGCAGCAGCACGGGCAGCACCACGGCCGACTCCGCCGTCACGAACCCCCGGTCCCCGCGCGGCCGTTCACATCCGCGCATCGAGCGCCTGCTTCACCACGGCCTGGAGCTCCGCGCTGACCGCTCCGCTGGTCACCACCTTGTAGAGCACGGCCGCGAACGCCACCGCCGCGACGATCCCGACCGCGTACTCCGAGGTCACCATCCCGCCGTCGGCCCGCGCGGACCGCAGCCGCGCCGCCACTCCCCCTGCCGCCCCGACCGCGCGCACGGCCCGGACCGCCCTTCCCGCCGCGACCGCCCCGGCCACCTTGACCGCCTTGAACACCTTGAACACCTTGAACACCTGGTACATCTCAACCCCCGTAAGGATCAGCTCTGTCGACCACTGCTTCTCGATCACCACGACCACCGCACGCGCACGAACCCGCGCCACCACGACCACCGCACGCACGCCCACGCGCGCCACCACGACCGCCGCACACACACCGGCGCGTCACCACGACCGCCCCGCGCGCACCTCCGTCATCCGTCACCCCCTCCCAGCACCCCGCCCGCCAGCCCGATCACCACGGGCAGCACCCCGACCGCGACGAACGCCGGCAGAAAGCACAACCCCACCGGTGCGGTGACCATGACGGCGGCCCGCCGCGCCCGAGCCGTGACGGCGCGCCCTCGATCCGCGCGGGCCTCCGCGGCGAGCCGGGCGACGGGCACGGCCGCGGGGAGCCCCGACTCGTCGGCCCGCGCGAGCAGCCGCGCCAGCGGCCCGGCACCCGGCATCGAGGCCAGCCGCCGCCACGCCTCCCCCGGCGGACCGCCCAGCCGGGCCTCCGCCGCACCCCGCGCCAGTGCCCGTCCGACGGGCCCGTCCAGCGCCTCGCCCACCGCCTGCGCGGCGACCACCGGACCGGCCCCGGCGGCGATGCACGCGGCCAGCAGATCGGCGGCCAGCGGCAGTTGGCGCAGCGCCTCACCGGCGTCACGGGGCGAACCGGCGCCGTAGGGCTCACCGGTCACCGTGTCCCGCCGCCGGGCGCGCCACCACCACAGCCCCGCGGCGGCGACCGTCCCGATCACGAGCCCGGTGATCCCGCCGACGAGCACCCACCCTCCGGCCGCCACCCCCAGCAGGGGCAGCCACCGCCGGACGTCCCGCGCTCCCACGCGCCGCGCACCGGCGGCGACCGGCTCCCGCGGCAGGAGCCGGGCCGTCCGCCGCCGGAGCCGCCGCTCCCGACGCGCCTGCGCACCCCACCCCGCCAGCCACCCGAGCAGCAGCACGATCCCCACCACTACCCCCACCCTGTGGACAACTTCCGCGCTCACAGCTCCTCCTGAGCCCCGCTCCGACCGGTTCCGTCCCTCACCGCGCCTCCTCACCCCGCCTCCGCTCCCCGCACGATCCGGGCCGCCCACCACACCCCCGCTCCCTCCAGCGCGCCGCCCACGAGCAGGCAGCCCAGTCCCGGGCCGGTGTGCAGCAGGACGTGGAAGGGATCGGCGCCCAGTGCCGTGCCGAGCAGGAGCCCCAGGGCGGGGAGCGCGGCGAGCATCAGGGCGGTGGACCGGGCGCCCGCCAACTGGGCACGCAGGTCGGCGCGCTGGTCCCGCTCCGCCCGCAATGCCCCTTCGAGCCGGTCCAGTCCGGCGGCCAGCCCCGCGCCCCGGTCCACGGCGACCCGCCAGCACGCCGCGAGGCCCAGCAGTCCCTCGGCCCCCGGCTGTCGTGCCGCCGCCGTGAGCGCGCCGGACACGTCCCCGCCGAACCGCGCCGCCGCGAGCACCGCGGGCTGTGCGTCCGCGAGTCCGTCGACGTCCCGTGCGGCCCTGAGCAGCGCCTCTCCCGGCTGCCGTCCGGCGCGGACCTCCCCGGCGAGCGCCCCGCACAGGGCGAGGACCGCGTCCCCGCGCCGCTCCTCGGCGCGCCGTGCGGCCCGGGCCAGCCGTACCCGGCGCAGCACCGGCACCCCGGCCGCCCCCGCAAGGAACGGCAGCACCGACGCCCCCAGCACGGCCAGGACGAGCCCGGCGACCGGCGCCCACCACTCGGCGCCCAGCCGCCCCCGCAACCGCCGCGCCTCGCGGGCCAGCCGACCCCAGCCGGGCGGCCCGGCCCCGGCGGGGCCGCCGGTCCCGGCGAGCAGCGCCCGCGCCCGCCGGCTCCCGGAACTCCCACCGCCGAGCAGCCACAGGGCCACGCCCGTACAGGCCAGGGCCGCCCAGCCCGTCAGCCCGGGCGTCACAGCCGTCTCACTCATCACCGGACCCTCCTTCGCGGTACTCGGCCCCGAGCAGCCCCCGCAGCCGCTCCCAGCCCGCCTCGCGCAGGAAGCCCCGCGGGCCCCACCGCAGCGCGGGCACGGTCCGCACGAGCCCCGACGGGTCCCGTTCCAGGACGTGCACCTCGGCGATCCGCCGCAGCCCGTGCCGGTCCCGTGCCAGGTGCAGGACGACGGACAGGGCCGCCGCCAGCTGGCTGTGCAGTGCGGCCCGGTCGAGCCCGGCGGCCGTGCCGAGGGCCTCCAGCCGAGCGGGCACATCGGCGGCGGCGTTGGCGTGGACGGTCCCGGCGCCGTCGTGGCCGGTGTTCAACGCGGCCAGGAGGTGGGCGACCTCGGGCCCTCGCACCTCGCCCACGACGAGCCGGTCCGGCCGCATCCGCAGTGCCTGCCGCACGAGGTCCTCCAGGGTGACGAGCCCGGCGCCCTCCTGGTTGGCGGGGCGGCTCTCCAGCCGGACGACGTGCGGGTGGTCGGGGCGCAGCTCCGCCGAGTCCTCGGCCAGCACGATCCGTTCGCCCGGCCCGACCAGTCCCAGCAGCGCGCTGAGCAGCGTCGTCTTGCCGCTGCCGGTCCCGCCGCTGATGACGAAGGACAGCCGTCCGGCGACCAGCGCCCGCAGCACCCGGTCCCCGCCCGGCGGCACGGTGCCCGCGGCCACCAGTTCGTCGAGGGTGAACGCGCGGGGCCGTACGACCCGCAGCGACAGACAGGCGCAGCCGACGGCCACCGGGGGCAGCACCGCGTGCAGCCGTGTCCCGTCGGGCAGGCGGGCGTCCGCCCAGGGCCGCGCGTCGTCGAGGCGGCGCCCGGCGACGGCGGCCAGCCGCTGGGCGAGCCGCCGTACGGCGGCGGCGTCGGGAAAGGCGACGCGGGTCAGTTCGAGCCCGCCGCCGCGGTCGACCCAGACCCGGTCCGGCGCCGAGACCAGCACGTCGGTCACGGTCGGGTCCGCGAGGAGCGGCTCCAGCGGCCCGCTGCCGACCAGCTCGGAGCGCAACCGCTCGGCGGCGCCCAGCACTTCGGCGTCCCCGAGGACCCGCCCCTGTTCCCGCAGCGCCTGTGCCACCCGCGCGGGCGTCGGTTCGGCCCCGCTCTCGGCGAGCCACTGCCGCACCCCGTCGAGCAGGTCCACCGGCAGCTCGCCCCCACCGGCCGGCAGGTCCCGCGCGCGGGCCCGCTCGGGCCTCTGAACCGTCCTCATGCCGCCGCCTCCAGCGCCCGGTCCCAGAACCCCTCGCAGAACCGTCCGAGGGGGCCGCGCCCCACTCCGGGCGGCACCCGGCTCTCGTGCGGCTTCAGCAGACCGGCCTCCACCGGCACCGCGCCCACCAGCGGCAGCCCGAGCAGCCGCGCCACCTCCCGGTCGTCGAGGCCGGGCGCGTACGGCCCGCGGACCGCGACCCGCAGATCGCGCACGACCATCCCGACCGCCGAGGCCACCCGTCCGGCCGCCGCGACGGCCCGCAGTTCGGCGGGGACGACGAGGACGGCGAGGTCGAGCTGGGCGAGCGTCTCGGCGACGCCGTCGTCGACGCGGCGGGGCAGGTCGACGACGACCGTGCCGCCGCGCCGCCGGGCCGCGGCGAGGACCGCGCGGACGGCCTGCGGCGGGACGGCGACACAGTCGCCCCGGTCCCAGCTCAGCACCCGCAGGGAGTGCAGTTCGGGCAGGGACTCCTCCAGGGCGCCGCCGCCGACCCGTCCACGGGAGGCGGCGAAGGCGGGCCAGCGCAGTCCCTCGGCGCTCTCGCCGCCGAGCAGTACGTCGAGTCCGCCGCCCAGCGGATCGGCGTCCACGAGCAGACTGCGCCGTCCCTCCCGCGCGGAGGTGACGGCGAGGGCGCAGGCGAGCGTGGACGCTCCGGCCCCGCCGCGTCCGCCGATGACGCCGACGGTGAGGGCCGGCCGGCCGACGCCCTCGGCGACGTCGGCGATGCGGTCGACGAGCCACTGCTCGCCGTCGGGGAGCAGCAGGACATGGTCGGCGCCGATCTCGACGGCCCTCTTCCACACCCCGGAGTCGTCCTGGTCCCGTCCGACGAGCACCACACCGCCTCTGCGGGCGGCGCCCCGCACCCGGTGGACGGCGTCGTCGCCGACCAGGACCAGCGGGGCGGTCTCCCAGCGGCCCCTCGGCCGCGGCAGCGCGGGGTGCACCTCGGGTGTGGCTCCGGCGGCGGCGCACAGGCGCAGCAGGTCGTCGAGGAGCCCCGGGTCCTCGGTGACGATGAGCGGTCCGTCCTGTCGCCCTGCGGCGGCAGGAGGCTCGTGTGTGACGGCTGCGGTCACGTTTTCCGTCCCCCTTCGTTGCATCGCGCATATGAACGGCCGATACGAACCGGCCGAACTCGCCCGACTAACCGGATCCGGCCAAGGGATGGCCGTCGGCGAGCCGCGCTGGAATCACGGTGCGGGGAAGACGGAAAACAAGTGGATCTTGGTCGAAAACTGTGGACAACTCAGTGGTTGTGAATATCGCCGTCACCCTTGCCGGTGACCCCTGTACGACCCCCTGTACCGCCCCGCGCGACTCTCCCGGAGCAGCGCGACGGCTACGCACAGTGACGAATCGGGGGCAAAGAAAAGAGGCGGCCTGAGCCGCCTCGTAAGGGTCGTTCCGCGGTGCGTGGAGGGGCGAAAACCCATCCGGACATGCGACGACCCCCGCCGGGGGGGAGAGCGGGGGTCGTCCCCACGGCCGACTCGGGGGGGGGAGGAGCCGGACCGGGTTAGCACGGTCGCGAACGATCCGTGACTTCCATGGTGTACCCGAGAGCCCTCTCAGGCAAACCCACGCGCCACACCTTACGCCGAATGGGCTGCGCCTATGCTCGGGGTCGTGGAAAACCACTCCTTGCCCCGCACAGCGGCGTTCTTCGACCTGGACAAGACGGTCATTGCGAAGTCGAGCACGCTCACCTTCAGCAAGTCGTTCTACCAAGGCGGTCTGATCAACCGCAGGGCCGCCTTGCGCACCGCCTACGCCCAGTTCGTCTTCCTCGTCGGCGGTATGGACCACGACCAGATGGAACGGACCCGCGAGTACCTCTCGGCACTCGTGCGCGGCTGGAACGTGCGGCAGGTGAAGGAGATCGTCGCCGAGACCCTGCACGACCTGATCGACCCGATCATCTACGACGAAGCCGCCTCCCTCATCGAGGAGCACCACACCGCGGGACGGGACGTCGTGATCGTGTCCACGTCGGGCTCCGAGGTGGTCGAGCCGATCGGCGAGCTGCTCGGCGCGGACCGGGTGGTGGCGACGCGCATGGTCGTGGGCGAGGACGGCTGCTACACCGGCGAGGTGGAGTACTACGCGTACGGCCCGACGAAGGCCGAGGCGATCAAGGAGCTGGCCGAGTCCGAGGGCTACGACCTGGAGCGCTGCTACGCCTACAGCGACTCGGCGACCGACCTGCCGATGCTCCAGAGCGTCGGCCACCCGCACGCCGTGAACCCGGACCGCGCGCTGCGCCGTGAGGCCCTCGCGCGCGGGTGGCCGATTCTGGACTTCCACCGTCCGGTCCGGCTCAAGCAGCGGCTCCCCGCGTTCTCCGTACCGCCGCGTCCGGCGCTCGTCGCCGCCGCGGCGATAGGAGCGGCGGCGGCCACCGCGGGCCTGGTCTGGTACGCGAACCGGCGCAGGGCGGCGGCGCTCTGACCCGCGCGGGGTCCGTTTACCACCTGTTTGAGAGTAAAAGTAAAGAACTGCGGCCAGGGCTTCCGCTTGCCCAGGTCCTGGAGTACAAAGGATTCAACGGCCCGCGAGACCAAGGACATCCGAAAGGATCACCTTAACAACGCATTTGGCCCCACGGACCGCGCATGGACACTGGGCACCCACGCGACGTCGACCCGTCGATTACGGGCCAGCCGCACCAGGTGACGGGCGAAGCTCCCGACCTGATGGGCAACATCTCGAGGACGCTTGGTAACCCGGTGGGCATGCCAGCGGCGGTACGAATCCTCGTACCGCCGCACCCCTTTGCCCCGGCCCTCTTTGCCCGGCCCTCTTGCTTGTCCCGGGCCCCGTTACGCCGCGCCGCGCTGGAGCGCCTCGCACACCGCCGTCGACTCGCGCGCGCCCAACTCCACGGCCCGGCCGCAGTGGGCGATCCAGGCACCCATCCCCTCGGGCGTGCCGGAGGCATAGCCGTCCAGCGCCGCCAGATATGCGGCCCGGCCCAGTTCCGCGTGGCCGACCTCGGCCGGGCAGACGGACTTGGGGTCGAGGCCGCTGCCGATCAGGACGACACGCTCGGCCACGCGCGCGACGAGCCCGTTGTGCGAGGTGAAGGGGCGCAGGGCGAGGATCTCGCCGTGCACGACGGCCGCCGTCACCAGCGCCGGGGCGGAGCTGCCCGCGATGATCAGCTCGGACAGGCCCTCCAGCCGGCCGTGGACCTCCGCCGCGTCCGGCAGCGGCAGCTCGACGAGCGGCTCGCGGACCGGCTCGCCCTGTGCGCGTGGACGCCCCACCTCGTCGCCGTTGGTGGCCGCGGCCACCAGATGCAGCCGGGCGAGGACGCGCAGCGGTGACTGGCGCCAGATGGACAGCAGTTGGCCCGCCTCGGCGGTCAGCCTGAGCGCCGCGCCCACGACACGCGCCTCGTCGTCGCCGCTGAAGTCGGAGCGGCGGCGCACCTCCTCCAGGGCCCAGTCGGCACCGGACAGCGCGGCCGAGCCGCGGGCCCCGCGCAGGGCGGCCTCGGAGGTGACGGCGGTGCTGCGGCGCCGCATGACCCGGTGCCCGTAGACCCGGTCCACGGCCTTGCGCACGGACTCCACGGAGTCGGCCACACCGGGCAGCGAGCCCAGGGCCGCGAGCGGATCGGCGGTCGCGCCTGTCGTACTCATGAGTACGACCCTACGCAACCCTGGCCCGCGCCCCACGATGGAGTGGTCTTCTTCACGCACTCCTGCCACGCACAGCACGCGTCCGACTACGCTTGGTGAACATGAAAATTGCTTTCGTCGGGAAGGGCGGCAGCGGCAAGACCACCCTGTCGTCCCTGTTCATCCGGCATCTCGCGACGACCGGGGCGCCGGTGATCGCGGTCGACGCCGACATCAACCAGCATCTGGGCGCCGCTCTCGGCCTGGACGAGGCGGTGGCCGCCGCGCTGCCCGCGATGGGCGCGCGACTGCCGCTGATCAAGGACTATCTGCGCGGCTCCAACCCCCGGATCGCCTCCGCCGAGACGATGATCAAGACGACTCCGCCGGGCGAGGGCTCCCGTCTGCTGCGGGTGGCCGAGGGCAACCCGGTCTACGACGCCTGCGCGCGGCCGGTGGACCTCGACGGCGACTCCGTCCGTCTGATGGTCACGGGCCCCTTCACCGACGCCGACCTCGGGGTCGCCTGCTACCACTCCAAGACGGGAGCGGTGGAGCTGTGCCTGAACCACCTGGTGGACGGGCGCGACGAGTACGTCGTGGTGGACATGACGGCGGGCTCCGACTCCTTCGCCTCCGGCATGTTCACCCGCTTCGACCTCACGTTCCTCGTGGCCGAGCCGACCCGTAAGGGCGTCTCCGTCTACCGCCAGTACAAGGAGTACGCGCGCGACTTCGGCGTCACGCTGAAGGTCGTCGGCAACAAGGTGCAGGGGCAGGACGATCTCGACTTCCTGCGCGCCGAGGTCGGCGACGACCTGCTCGTGACGGTCGGGCACTCGGACTGGGTGCGCGCCATGGAGAAGGGCCGGCCGCCCCGGTTCGCACTCCTGGAGGACGCCAACCGCGGCGCCCTGAAGCAGATGCACACGGCGGTCGACGCGACGTACGGACTGCGCGACCCGGAGCGCTACACGCGCCAGATGGTCCAGTTCCACGTCAAGAACGCGCAGTCGTGGGGCGACGAACGCACCGGGGCCGACCTGGCGGCGCAGGTCGACCCCGGTTTCGTGCTCGGCGAGCACCTCACGGTGAGTGCCTGAGGGCTACGGCTTGGCCGCCGGCGCTCCCGGCACCCCCTTCGGTGCCGGGGCCGGGTGGCCGGACAGGAAGGTCGCCCAGCCCTCCTTGGGCGCCTGGCCGACCCCGAGGGTGCGCATCTTGTCCAGGACCGCCGGGTCCTGGGCGTCCAGCCAGTCGGCGAGCTGCCGGAAGGACACACAGCGCACGTCGGACTTGTTGCAGACCGTCTCGATGGTCTCCTCGACGGCGCGCATGTAGGTGCCGCCGTTCCAGGACTCGAAGTGGTTGCCGATGATCAAGGGCGCGCGGTTGCCGTCGTAGGCCCGGTCGAAGCCCTTGAGGAGGCTGTCACGCATCTGGTCGCCCCAGAACTCGTGCTTGGCCGGGTCGCCCTGCATCGAACCGGACTGGTTCACGGCGAAGTTGTAGTCCATGGTGAGCTGCTCGTAGGAGTGCCCGATGAACGGGACGAGCTGCATCGACAGGTCCCACAGGCCCTCCTTCCGCTTCGGCCAGAGCTGGTCGTTGACGCCGCTGGTGTCGTAGCGGAAGCCCAGCTCGCTCGCGGCCTTCATGAAGTTCTTCTGGCCCTCCAGGCACGGGGTGCGGGCGCCGATCAGCTCCTTGTCGTAGTCGAAGGGGAGCGCGGCGGCCTTGGTCATGCCCGTGTTGGTCTTCCAGGACTTCACGAACTGCTTCGCCTGGGCGATCTCGTCCTTCCAGTCCGCGACCGACCACTCGCCGACCCCGCCGCCCTTGCCGCAGAAGTGGCCGTTGAAGTGGGTGCCGACCTCGTTGCCCTCCAGCCACGCGAGGCGCAGCTGCTTGACGGTGTCGGCGATGCCCTGCTCGTCGTTGAAGCCGATGTCGGAGCGGCCCGGGGAGTGCTGCGGCGGCCGGTAGAGGTCGCTCTTGCCCTCCGGCAGCATGTACACGCCGCTGAGGAAGTACGTCATCGTCGCGTGGTTCTTCTTGGCGACCTCGCGGAAGTGCGAGAACAGCCTCTGGCCGTCCTCGCCCGCGCCGTCCCAGGAGAACACCACGAACTGCGGCGGCTTCTGGCCGGGCTTGAGCCGCTCGGGCCGGGGCAGGTGCGGCTGGGCACCGGTGTAGGAGGTGGAACCGTCCCCGATCAGGCGGACGGGACTCTTGGGCGGCGCCTGTACGGGCTTGGCCTTCTGCGGGCCCGCGGCGCCGTCCTTCTCGGCACCGCCGGCGCCGATCGCGCAGCCGGCGAGCGACGCGGCGCCGAGCGCGGCGACGACGGCGCCCACGACGATCCTGCGGCCGGGAGCGGCCACGCGGCCGGCCGCGGTTCTGCGGGCGGGGGCGATCCTCTGGTTGGCGGCCATCTTCCGCCCACCTACTTCCTTCTGGTCTCGGGTCAACGACAGCGCCGTCAAGCTCGCACGGGACCCGGAAGGAATTAGTACGACAAGCCGATGAAATATCCGCATCACACTGATGGGTGACTTCTGCACCCATTTGCCAGGAAAGTCTATGCCTGGCCTTTACTCTGAATTACGATCTGTTTACTCAGCGTTGATTCATCCCGCCGCTGTACGCCGTGACCCACGGCCGCGACCCGACCCCCGCTCGACGGGGACCACCTGTTCCGCGACCGCGCCGCCCCGGAGGAGACGGGAAACATGTCCGCCTGCGTCCCCACCCGCACCGCCGAATCGAATCGGACGGAGCGTATGCACCCACCCCACAGCCCGCCGCCGCGCCGACCCCGACGCCTGCGCGTCGCGGGGGCCGACGTGTCCGCCTCGATCGCGGTCTTCCTGATCGCCCTGCCCCTGTCCCTCGGCATCGCCCTCGCCACCGGCGCGCCCCTCCAGGCCGGACTGGTCGCCGCCGCCGTCGGCGGCCTGGTCGCCGGCCGGCTGGGCGGCTCCCCGCTCCAGGTCAGCGGACCCGCCGCCGGACTCACCGTCGTCACCGCCGACCTCATCCACCGCTACGGCTGGCGCACGACCTGTGCCATCACGGTCCTCGCCGGTCTCGCCCAGCTCGGCCTCGGCTGTCTGCGCGTGGCGCGCACCGCGCTCGCCGTCAGCCCCGCGATCGTGCACGGCATGCTGGCCGGCATCGGCGTCACCATCGCCGTCGCCCAGCTGCACATCGTCCTCGGCGGCACCCCGCAGAGCTCCGTGCTCGCCAACCTCGCCGCCCTGCCCGCCCAGCTGGCCCGGCTGACTCCCGCCTCCGCGAGCGTGAGCGCGCTCACGCTGGCCCTGCTGCTGCTCTGGCCCCGCATCCCGGGCCGCGCCGGACACCTGCTGCGCAGGATCCCGGCCGCGCTGGTCGCCGTCACCGGGGCCAGCGTCACGGCCGCGCTCGCCGGGCTGACCCTGCCCATGGTCGACCTGCCCTCCTGGAGCAGCCACGCCCTGGCCGGACTCCCCGAGGGCCCGGTGCTCGGCATCCTGGCCGCCGTGCTCACCACGACGCTGGTGTGCAGCGTGCAGTCGCTGCTCGGCGCGGTCGCCGTCGACAAGATGGCCGCCGCCCGGCCGGGCCTGACCGCCCGCGTCGGCCGCTCCGACCTGGACCGGGAGCTGCTCGGCCAGGGCGCCGCCAACATCGTCTCCGGCGCGCTCGGCGGGCTCCCGGTCGCCGGGGTCGCCGTCCGCAGCTCGGCGAACGTGCACGCGGGCGCCGTGAGCCGGAACTCCACGATGCTGCACGGCGTTCTGGTGGTGATCGCCGCGCTGCTGATGGTCCCGCTGCTGGAGCTGATCCCGCTCGCCTCGCTCGCCGCGCTGGTGATGGCCGTCGGCATCCAGATGGTGTCCCTGCACCACATCCGTACGGTGACCCGCCACCGGGAAGTGCTGGTCTACGCCGTCACCACCCTCGGCGTGGTCGTCCTCGGCGTCCTGGAGGGCGTCGTCCTCGGCGTCGCCGTGGCCGTCGCCGTCGCCCTGCACCGCCTGGCCCGTACCCGCATCACCCATGAGGAAGAGGACGGCCTCCATCACATCCACGTCCGGGGCCAGTTGACGTTCCTCGCGGTCCCCCGGCTCAGCCGCGCCCTGCACCTCGTGCCGCACGGCGACCGGGCCGTCGTCGAACTCGACGGCTCGTTCATGGACCACGCGGCCTACGAGGCGCTCCAGGACTGGAAGAACACGCACACCGCGCAGGGCGGCACCGTCGAGATCACCGGCCGTCGCATGCCCGCGACGCCCGAGGCGCTCACCACCCCGGGCGCGGGCCTCGGCGGGGCCGACCCGGCCGCCGCCACCGGCTGCCGCTGCCGCCCCTGGACGCCCTGGCGCAACCACCAGTGCGAGGGGCCCCGGTCGGCCCCGCCCGCCGAGGGGCCCGCCCAGGAGACCGCCGGGCCCGCCCCCAGCGGGCATGAACTGGCGCGCGGGATCAGCGCGTTCCAGCGCCACACCGCCCCTCTGGTGCGGGGCGAGCTGGCCCGGCTGGCCCGTGAGGGCCAGAGTCCCTCCCAGCTCTTCCTGACCTGCGCGGACTCCCGTCTGGTCACCTCGATGATCACTTCGAGCGGCCCCGGCGACCTGTTCGTGGTGCGCAACGTGGGCAACCTCGTGCCGCTGCCCGGCGAGGAGAGCGGCGACGACTCGGTGGCGGCGGCCATCGAGTACGCGGTGGACGTCCTGGAGGTGCGGTCCATCACGGTGTGCGGCCACTCCGGGTGCGGTGCCATGCAGGCGCTGCTCAACTCCGAGCCCGGCGGCGCCCGAACGCCGCTCAAGCGGTGGCTGCGGCACGGGCTGCCGAGCCTGGAGCGGATGGCCGACGACAGCCGTCCGTGGGCCCGGCTCTCGGGCCGCGCGCCCGCCGACGCGGTCGAGCAGCTGGCCCTGACCAACGTGATCGCGCAGCTGGAGCATCTGCGGGCCCACGAATCGGTGGCCCGGGCCCTGCGCGAGGACCGGCTGGAACTGCACGGCATGTACTTCCACGTGGGCGAGGCTCAGGCCTATCTGCTCACCGGTGCGAACGGGGACGACCTGTTCGACCACGTGGACGTGGAGGCGGCGGACCTGCCGGCCTGAGGCCGTCCACGCGCGGGGTGCGGTCCGCACCGGGCCCGCACCCCGCGCGACGGCGTCTCCCGGGCGAAAGGCGACACACGGGCTGAACTCCGCCTGGTCGGCGTCCGTGGGTACGGGTGGAGCGGGCCACAGCGGGAGACCTGCACGGATGCACCCCACAGGTCTAAACCAATTTTCCGACGACCCTTGTCAGCAGGGCCGTCGGTCTGATGAGCTGTGGCCTGGGACACAACGGACACCCTGGGAAAGGCAGATGCCGTGAGCAACGAGAGCCTGGCCAACCTGCTCAAGGAAGAACGCAGGTTCGCGCCGCCCGCCGACCTGGCCGCGAACGCCAACGTCACCGCGGAGGCGTACGAGCAGGCCAAGGCCGACCGGCTCGGGTTCTGGGCCGCGCAGGCCCGCCGGCTGAGCTGGGCCAAGGAGCCGACGGAGACGCTGGACTGGTCGAACCCGCCGTTCGCCAAGTGGTTCAAGGACGGCGAGCTCAACGTCGCGTACAACTGCGTCGACCGGCACGTCGAGGCGGGCAACGGGGACCGGGTCGCCATCCACTTCGAGGGCGAGCCCGGCGACAGCCGCGCGCTGACCTACGCCGAGCTCAAGGACGAGGTGTCCAAGGCCGCCAACGCGCTCCTGGAGCTGGGCGTGCAGAAGGGCGACCGGGTCGCGGTCTACATGCCGATGATCCCGGAGACGGCGATCGCGATGCTGGCCTGCGCCCGTATCGGCGCCGCGCACTCCGTCGTCTTCGGCGGGTTCAGCGCGGACGCGCTCGCCACCCGGATCCAGGACGCCGACGCCAAGGTCGTCATCACCTCCGACGGCGGCTACCGCCGCGGCAAGCCCTCCGCGCTCAAGCCCGCCGTCGACGAGGCGGTCGCCAAGGCCGGCACCGTCGAGCACGTGCTCGTCGTGCGCCGCACCGGCCAGGAGGTCGCCTGGGACGGCGACCGGGACGTGTGGTGGCACGAGATCGTCGACCGGCAGTCCGCCGCGCACACGCCGCAGGCGTTCGAGGCCGAGCAGCCGCTGTTCATCCTCTACACGTCCGGGACGACGGGGAAGCCGAAGGGCATCCTGCACACCTCCGGCGGCTACCTCACCCAGGCCGCGTACACCCACCACGCCGTCTTCGACCTCAAGCCCGAGACGGACGTCTACTGGTGCACGGCCGACGTCGGCTGGGTCACCGGGCACTCGTACATCGTCTACGGGCCGCTCGCCAACGGCGCCACCCAGGTCATGTACGAGGGCACGCCGGACACCCCGCACCAGGGGCGTTTCTGGGAGATCGTGCAGAAGTACGGGGTGACGATCCTCTACACCGCCCCGACCGCGATCCGCACGTTCATGAAGTGGGGCGACGACATCCCCGCGAAGTTCGACCTCAGCAGCCTGCGGGTGCTCGGGTCCGTGGGCGAGCCGATCAACCCCGAGGCCTGGATCTGGTACCGCAAGCACATCGGGGCCGACCTGACCCCGATCGTGGACACCTGGTGGCAGACCGAGACCGGCGCGATGATGATCTCGCCGCTCCCGGGCGTCACCGAGACCAAGCCCGGCTCCGCGCAGACCCCGCTGCCCGGAATCTCCGCCACCGTCGTCGACGACGAGGCGAACGAGGTCCCCAACGGCGGCGGTGGCTACCTCGTCCTCACCGAGCCGTGGCCGTCGATGCTGCGCACCATCTGGGGCGACGACCAGCGCTTCCTCGACACCTACTGGTCGCGCTTCGAGGGCAAGTACTTCGCCGGTGACGGCGCGAAGAAGGACGACGACGGCGACATCTGGCTCCTGGGGCGCGTGGACGACGTCATGCTCGTCTCCGGGCACAACATCTCCACCACCGAGGTCGAGTCCGCGCTCGTCTCGCACCCCTCCGTCGCCGAGGCGGCCGTCGTCGGCGCCGCCGACGAGACGACCGGTCAGGCGATCGTCGCCTTCGTGATCCTGCGCGGCACGGCGAACGCCGAGGACGAGGGGCTCGTCGACGAGTTGCGCAACCACGTCGGCTCCACCCTCGGCCCGATCGCCAAGCCCAAGCGCGTCCTGCCGGTGGCCGAGCTGCCCAAGACCCGCTCCGGCAAGATCATGCGCCGGCTGCTGCGGGACGTCGCCGAGAACCGTCAGCTCGGTGACGTCACCACGCTGACCGACTCCACGGTCATGGACCTCATCCAGGCCAAGCTGCCCGCGGCGCCCAGCGAGGACTGAGCCCTGGTTCGAGAGGGGCGCCCGGTGCGGAGACGCGCCGGGCGCCCCTTTTAGCTAAACTAAACAAAACAAGCGTGACCCCACAGGTGTGCCGGGAAGTCTGGTCGGCGAGCTGCCTCGTCCTGCCCACCGACCGGAGGTCCCCCTCATGGCCGCGTCCCGCGCCCCCCACTCCCGCAAGGCCCTCGGACGGCTCACCCTGCCCGAGCGGACCTACGTGGCGGACGCGCTGCGCACCGAGACCGTCGGCGGTGTCCTGCTCCTCCTCGCGGCCGTCGCCGCGCTGGTCTGGGCGAACCTCCCCGCCCTCGGGGACAGCTACGAGAGCGTCAGCCACTTCCACCTGGGCCCCGCCGCCCTGGGCCTGGACCTCTCGGTCGCGCACTGGGCCGCCGACGGGCTCCTCGCCGTCTTCTTCTTCGTCGCCGGCATCGAACTCAAGCGCGAACTGGTCGCCGGTGACCTCAAGGACCCGAGGGCGGCGGCGCTGCCGGTCGTCGCGGCCCTGTGCGGCATGGCCGTACCGGCCCTCGTCTACACCCTGACGAACCTGACCGGCGGCGGCTCGCTCGCCGGATGGGCGGTCCCCACGGCCACCGACATCGCCTTCGCGCTGGCCGTCCTCGCGGTCATCGGGACCTCGCTGCCGTCCTCGCTGCGCGCCTTCCTGCTCACCCTCGCCGTCGTCGACGACCTCTTCGCGATCCTGATCATCGCGGTCTTCTTCACCTCCGACATCGACTTCGCCGCCCTCGGCGGCGCCTTCGCCGGACTGGCCGTCTTCTGGGTGCTGCTGCGCAAGGGCGTCCGCGGCTGGTACGTGTACGTGCCGCTCGCCCTGGTCGTGTGGGCGCTGATGTACAACAGCGGCGTCCACGCCACCATCGCCGGGGTCGCGATGGGCCTGATGCTGCGGTGCACCACCCGCGAGGGTGAGCGGGTGTCGCCCGGCGAGCACATCGAGCACCTCGTACGACCCCTGTCCGCGGGCCTGGCCGTGCCGCTGTTCGCGCTGTTCAGCGCCGGTGTCTCGGTGTCCGGCGGGGCGCTGGGGCAGGTGTTCACCCGGCCGGAGACGCTCGGCGTGGTGCTCGGGCTCGTCGTCGGCAAGGCCGCCGGCATCTTCGGCGGGACCTGGCTGACGGCCCGCTTCACCCGGGCCTCGCTCAGCGACGACCTCGCGTGGGCGGACGTGTTCGCCGTCGCCACCCTGGCCGGCATCGGGTTCACGGTGTCCCTGCTCATCGGCGAGCTGGCCTTCGACGGCGACCAGGCCCTCACCGACGAGGTCAAGGCGTCCGTGCTGCTCGGCTCGCTCATCGCGGCGGTCCTCGCGACGACCCTGCTGAAGATCAGGAACGCCAAGTACCGGCGCCTGGTGGACGCCGAGGAGCGGGACGAGGACCAGGACGGCATCCCCGACGTCTACGAGCAGGACGAACCGGAGTACCACCTGCGCATGGCCGCGATCCACGAACGCAAGGCCGCCGAGCACCGCCGGATCGCCGAACGCCAGGCCGCGGAACGCCACGCGCTTGCGGAAGTGGCGGGCGGGGCAGGCGACGAGGACGACCGTCGGGCATGATCTGACGGGACGGTACAAAACCTGGTCGATCAGGACCGGTCGATCAGACCCGGTCGAACGGTCGGTCACACCCGGTCGACGGTCCACCGGACCACGTCCACAGAACCCGGTCATGAGAGGGAGAGTCCGCGATGAGCGCACCCGACGGCAGCCCGGTCGGCGCCGAACGCAGCATCGGCCAGTTGTTCGCCTCGGCGACGACCGAGATGTCCGCGCTGGTGCACGACGAGATCGCGCTGGCCAAGGCGCAGCTCAAGCAGGACGTGAAGCGCGGCGCGACCAGCGGCGGCGCCTTCCTGGTCGCCGGCGCGGTACTGGTGTTCTCGCTGCCGATGCTGAACTTCGCCCTCGCGTACGGCATCCGGACCTGGAGCGACTGGAACCTCGCGCTCTGCTTCCTGCTGTCCTTCGCGGCGAACGTGCTGATCGCGATCGTTCTCGCGCTGATCGGCGTCGTCTTCGCGAAGAAGGCCCGGAAGGGCGGCGGCCCGCAGAAGGTGGCCGCCTCCGTGAAGGAGACGGCGGGCGTCCTGCAGAAGGCCAAGCCGCACCCGCGCCCCGAGCTGCCGCAGGACCGCGCGCCCGAGGCCATCGAGGCTGTGGCACGCTCGACGTCATGAGCGACCCCGCCACTCCCCCGGCCGCCTCCCTCGTACGGCCCGATGTCCTCGGCGAGCGGAGACTGACCCACCGGGACGTCGCCGCCAACGGCGCGCGCTTCCACATCGCCGAGATGGGCGACGGTCCGCTCGTCCTGCTGCTGCACGGCTTCCCGCAGTTCTGGTGGACCTGGCGGCACCAGCTGCCCGCGCTCGCCGACGCGGGCTACCGGGCCGTCGCCATGGACCTGCGCGGCGTCGGCGGCAGCGACCGCACCCCGCGCGGCTACGACCCCGCCAACCTGGCCCTCGACATCACCGGGGTCATCCGCTCCCTGGGCGAGCCGGACGCCGCGCTGGTCGGCCACGACCTGGGCGGGTTCCTCGCCTGGACGGCGGCGGCGATGCGCCCCAAGCTCGTCCGGCGGCTCGCGGTCTCCTCGATGCCGCATCCGCGGCGCTGGCGCTCGGCGATGCTCTCCGACGTCAAGCAGACCCGCGCCGGGTCGTACATCTGGGGCTTCCAGCGGCCCTGGCTCCCGGAGCGGCAACTGACCGCAGACGACGGCGCGCTGGTGGGCCGTCTGCTGCGGGAGTGGTCCGGGCCCGTCCTGCCGGACGACGACACGGTGGACACCTACCGCCGGGCCATGTGCATCCCCTCGACGGCGCACTGCTCGATCGAGCCGTACCGCTGGATGGTGCGTTCGATGGCCCGCCCGGACGGCGTCCAGTTCCACCGGCGCATGAAGCGCCCGGTGCGTGTACCGACCCTCCACCTGCACGGCTCGCTCGACCCGGTGCTGCGCACCCGGAGCGCCGCCGGGTCCGGCGAGTACGTCGAAGCGCCCTACCGCTGGCGGCTGTTCGACGGGCTCGGCCACTTCCCGCACGAGGAGGATCCGGTCGCTTTCTCCACCGAACTGATCAGTTGGCTGAAGGATTCCGAACCCGATCGGTGACCGTACGAACGCGTCCGGTGTCCGGATCGGAACACCTGTTCTTCGAACGGCCACTTGCCTGGCGCATAGGCCAATTGGGGGCCCTGGGGGCGGTTATCGACCTTGGGGCAGGGGCAGACGTCGGGGTATGGGCTGGACGCACGACTACAGTGACGCAGCACGAAACCGCCGCTCGGGCCACGGCCTGAGCCCCCATCAGCGAGGCGGCGCCCCGCAGGAACCGGGCGCGGATCTCCGGGTGGGGATCCCGCGCATCCTGCGCCGCCGGGCCCGCTGGGTCTCGGTGCGCCTGCGCCACCCTCGGGGCTGACACACCGCGGCACCCGCCGCGCCGGACCTCAGAGCGCGCAGCTGTCGCTGTCCACCTGCTCGTTCGCGGTGCGCCCCTTGGCGATGTCCTCCCGGATCTCGTCGGCGGTCAGCGCGTACCCGGTGTCGGCGTTGTCGAGGGACTTCGCGAAGACGACCCCGTACACCTCGCCCTCGGGCGTGAGCAGCGGGCCGCCCGAGTTGCCCTGACGGACCGTCGCGTAGAGGGAGTACACATCGCGGTGCACGGTGCCGCGGTGGTAGATGTCCGGGCCGTTGGCCGGGATGCGCCCGCGCACCCGCGCGGCACGGACGTCGTACGCGCCGTTCTCCGGGAAGCCCGCGATGATCGCGCCGTCCCCGCTCTCGGCGTCGGCCGCGGTGAACTTCAGCGCGGGCGCGTTCAGTTCGGGTACGTCGAGCACGGCGATGTCCCGCTTCCAGTCGTACAGGACGACCGTGGCGTCGTACTTCTGGCCCTCGCCGCCTATCTGGACGGTGGGTTCGTCGACGCCGCCGACGACATGCGCGTTGGTCATGACCCGGCGCTCGCCGAAGACGAAGCCGGTGCCTTCGAGGACCTTGCCGCAGCTCTGCGCGGTGCCCATGACCTTGACGATGGACTTCTTGGAGTTCGTGGCCACGGCGCTGTTCGCGAGGGCGGGGTCCGGCGGCTGGACCTCCTTGATGGGCTCGCTGGAGAACGGGCTGAAGACCTGCGGGAAGCCGTTCTGCGCGAGGACCGAGGTGAAGTCCTTGAACCAGGTGTCCGCCGCGTCCGGCAGGGCCGACGAGACCCCGAGGAGCACCTTGGAGCCCCTGACCTCCTTGCCGAGCGTCGGCAGGGTGGTCTGCGCGAGGGCGGAACCGATGAGCCAGGCCACCAGGAGCATCGCGACGACGTTGACGACGGCGCCGCCGCCCGCGTCCAGCGCGCGGGCCGGGGACCAGGTGATGTAGCGGCGCAGCTTGTTGCCCAGATGGGTGGTCAGGGCCTGGCCGACGGAGGCACAGACGATGACGACGACCACGGCGACGACTGCGGCGGTCGTACTGACCTCCGCGTTGTCGGTCAGGGCGTCCCAGATGACGGGGAGCACATAGACGGCGACGAGACCGCCGCCGAGGAAACCGATCACCGACAGGATGCCTACGACGAATCCCTGGCGGTAGCCGACGATCGCGAACCACACGGCGGCGACCAGCAACAGGATGTCCAGCACGTTCACCGGTTCGAGCCTCGCCTCATCACATGACACAGCACGGCAGACACCCTGTCATGACCGCCAGTCGAGCGGGACCTGCTTGTCCCGGTCCCAGGGGCGCTCCCAGCCGGAGTAATGCAGCAGCCGGTCGATGATTCCGGCCGTGAAGCCCCAGACCAGGGCCGATTCGACCAGGAATGCCGGACCTCGGTGGCCGCTGGGGTGGACGGTGGTGGCCCGGTTGGCCGGATCCGTGAGATCCGCCACGGGGACGGTGAACACACGCGCCGTCTCATTGAGGTCGACCGCGTCGACCGGCGTCGGCACACGCCACCAGCCCAGCACGGGGGTGACGACGAACCCGCTGACCGGGATGTACAGCTTGGGCAGCACGCCGAAGAGCTGCACCCCGGCCGGGTCGAGGCCGGTCTCCTCCTCGGCCTCGCGCAGCGCGGCCCGCAGCGGCCCGTCGGCCTTCGGGTCGCCGTCCTCCGGGTCGAGGGCGCCGCCGGGGAAGGCGGGCTGCCCGGCGTGCGACCGCAGCGAGCTCGCCCGCTCCATGAGGAGCAGTTCGGGGCCCCGCTCGCCCTCGCCGAACAGGATCAGCACGGCCGACTGGCGGCCCGCGCCGTCCTTGGGCGGCAGGAAGCGGCTGAGCTGGCGCGGCTCGACCGTCTCCACCGCGCGCACCACCGGGTCCAGCCAGTGCGGCAGACCCTCCTTGCTGAGCGTCACGCCCTCCGCGTTGCTCGTCCGACTCATCGCCACCCCCGTCGCTCTGCCCCGTCCAACGCCCGGCAGGTCCTTGATCGTTCCTCCCGGGAACCCTGAGATCGCCCCCGAGTCCGGCCCCGGGGCGAGGTCGGGGTCCTGTTCGAGCCGGTCCCGTCCGAGCCGATCCCGTCCGAGCCGCCCGTCATCCGGCCGCCAGGGGCGGGGCCGCCTTGCCGCCCGCGTCCAGGTACGACCGGGGCGGGTTGAGCCGCTGGCCGGGGAAGCCGCCCTTCTCGTACTTGAGGAGCTTCCGCGCCTTCTCCGGGTCCGTCTCGCCCTCGCCGTACGCCGGGCAGAGCGGGGCGATGGGGCAGGCGCCGCAGGCGGGCTTGCGGGCGTGGCAGATGCGGCGCCCGTGCCAGATGACGTGGTGGGACAGGTCCGTCCAGTCGCTCCTGGGGAAGAGCGCGCCGACGGCCGCCTCGATCTTGTCGGGGTCGCTCTCGCCGGTCCACCGCCAGCGCCGCACGAGCCGCTGGAAGTGCGTGTCCACGGTGATGCCGGGCCGCCCGAAGGCGTTGCCGAGGACGACGAAGGCGGTCTTGCGGCCGACGCCGGGCAGCTTGACGAGGTCCTCCAGCCGGCCCGGCACCTCGCCGCCGAACTGCTCCACCAGGGCCTTGGAGAGCCCTATGACCGACTTGGTCTTGGCCCGGAAGAAACCGGTCGGGCGCAGGATCTCCTCGACCTCCTCGGGGTCGGCCACGGCCAGGTCCTCGGGGGTGGGGTACTTGGCGAACAGCGCCGGGGTCGTCTGATTGACCCTCAGGTCGGTGGTCTGCGCCGACAGGACGGTGGCGACGACGAGCTGGAAGGAGTTCTCGAAGTCCAGCTCGGGGTGGGCGTAGGGATAGACCTCGGCGAGTTCGCGGTTGATCCGGCGGGCGCGGCGGACGAGGGCGGTGGGCGACTCGTTCCCGGGCGCCGTGGCGGCAGTCTTCTTGGCCGTGGCGGCAGTCTTCTTGGCCGCAGCCGTCGCCTTCTTTGCCGTGGCGGTCGCCTTCCTGACCGGCCCTGTCGCCTTCTCGGCCGATGCCACGGCCTTCTTGGCGGATGCCGCGGCCTTCTTGACCGGGACTGTCGCCTTCTTCGCGGCGGCCCTTCCGGAGGTGGCCTTCTTGACGGGGGCCTTCTTCACCAGCGCAGCCTTCTTTGTCGCTTTTGCCGCTTTCTTTCCGCCACTGGGGCTCTGTTCGCCCACAGCGGAATCCCGACGTACAGCCACCTGCCCAGCCCCCTTGGCCTGTGCTCTCACCGGCGTTTTGGACACTCGGCCAGCCTAGAGCCCGGCACCGACAATCGCCTCGGACCCCGGGAACCGGCCCCCGATTGGACCCCTGCCGCTTACCTCAGGACACCTGTGCGGCATCCTTGTGACAGATCACACTGTTTGGACCGTCCGGCAAAATGGGGAACACGGTCCCCTGGTACCAAGGGGGAGCAAGATCCCCTGAGCAGGTCGACAAGGAGAGAACTCGTGGACGACGTCCTGCGGCGCAACCCGCTCTTCGCGGCACTCGACGACGAGCAGTCCGCCGAGCTGCGCGCCTCCATGAGTGAGGTGACGCTCGCCCGTGGCGACTCCCTGTTCCACGAGGGCGACCCGGGCGACCGGCTGTACGTGGTCACCGAGGGCAAGGTCAAGCTCCACCGCACCTCCCCCGACGGCCGCGAGAACATGCTCGCCGTCGTCGGTCCCGGCGAGCTGATCGGCGAGCTGTCGCTGTTCGACCCGGGCCCGCGCACCGCGACCGCCACCGCGCTCACCGAGGTCAAGCTCCTCGGCCTCGGCCACGGCGACCTCCAGCCCTGGCTGAACGTGCGCCCCGAGGTCGCCACCGCGCTGCTGCGCGCGGTCGCCCGCCGGCTGCGCAAGACCAACGACCAGATGTCCGACCTGGTCTTCTCGGACGTCCCCGGCCGCGTCGCGCGCGCCCTGCTGGACCTGTCCCGCCGCTTCGGCGTGCAGTCCGAGGAGGGCATCCACGTCGTCCACGACCTCACCCAGGAGGAGCTGGCCCAGCTCGTCGGCGCCTCCCGCGAGACGGTCAACAAGGCCCTCGCCGACTTCGCCCAGCGCGGCTGGCTCCGGCTGGAGGCCCGCGCGGTGATCCTGCTGGACGTGGAACGCCTCGCCAAGCGCTCCCGCTGACGCCTCAGACACCCGTACGACGCCGCAAGGGCCCCCTCTTCTCGAAGAGGGGGCCCTTGCGGCGTCCACGCGCGCGTGGGGGCGCGTCAGCCGTCCAGGGACGGGCGCTGGATCAGTCCGTGGTCGCGCAGGTACTCCAGCTGGGCCCGTACCGAGAGTTCCGCCGCGGGCCACAGGGAGTGGTCGACGTCGGCGTACACGTGGGCGACGATCTCGGGAGCGGTGCGGAAGCCGTCCTCGACCGCCGTCTCGACCTGGGCGAGGCGGTGGGCCCGGTGGGCGAGATAGAACTCGACGACGCCCTGGGCGTCCTCCAGGACGGGCCCGTGGCCGGGCAGGACCGTGTGGACGCCGTCGTCGACGGTGAGGGAGCGCAGCCGGCGCAGCGAGTCGAGATAGTCGCCGAGGCGGCCGTCGGGGTGCGCCACGACCGTCGTACCGCGGCCCAGGACGGTGTCGCCGGTGAGGACGGCCCCGTCGGCCGGGAGATGGAAGCACAGGGAGTCGGAGGTGTGGCCGGGGGTCGGCACGACCCGCAGCTCCAGCCCGCCGGCCGTGACGACGTCCCCGGCGGCCAGCCCTTCGTCACCGAGCCGCAGCGCCGGGTCCAGGGCACGCACGCGCGTGCCGGTCAGCTCGGCGAACCGGGAGGCGCCCTCGGCGTGGTCGGGATGGCCGTGCGTCAGCAGGGTCAGGGCGACGCGCCGGCCGGCCTTCTCGACGGTGTCGACGACCGTGCGGAGGTGCCCTTCGTCCAGTGGCCCCGGGTCGACGACCACGGCCAGCTCCGAGTCCGGCTCGGCCAGGATCCAGGTGTTGGTGCCGTCCAGGGTCATCGGCGACGCGTTGGGCGCCAGGACGTTGACGGCCCGCGCGGTGGCGGGGCCCGAGAGGACACCGCCCCTCGGCCGTCCGGGAAGGGCCGCCGCGTCCGTCATGCCGTCGCTCCGCCGGTCGGGATGTGCTTGGTGAACTCGTCGTGGCCCGGCCAGGTCAGGACGATCTCGTCGCCCTCCATGCGGGCCCTCGCCAGGACGGGCGTCAGATCCCGCTCCGGGGCCGCGGTGAGCGCCTCCTCGGCCGTGCCGTAGGGCATGACCTGGCGCAGTGTCGCGATCGTCGGCGGCATCATCAGCAGCTCGCCCTTGTCGTACGACGACGCCGCGTCCTCGGGGCGGATCCACACCGTCCGGTCGGCCTCGGTGGAGGCGTTGCGGGTGCGCTGGCCCTCGGGCAGCACGGCCACGAAGAACCAGGTGTCGTAGCGGCGCGACTCGAACTCGGGGGTGATCCAGCGGGTCCAGGCGCCCAGCAGGTCGGAGCGCAGGACCAGGCCGCGCCGGTCCAGGAACTCGGCGAAGCTCAGCTCCCGCGCGACCAGCGCCTCCCGGTCGGCCTCCCAGTCCGCGCCCGTGGTGTCGCCGACCACCGACTCCGGGGAGGGACCGGCGAGCAGGACGCCCGCCTCCTCGTACGTCTCGCGCACGGCCGCGCAGACGATCGCCTGCGCCTCGGACTCCCCGACCCCGAGCCGCCGGGCCCACCACGCGCGCGGGGGGCCAGCCCAGCCGATGCGGTGATCGTCGTCGCGGGGGTCGACGCCGCCGCCCGGATACGCGTACGCGCCCCCGGCGAAGGCCATGGAGGCGCGTCTGCGCAGCATGTGGACGACCGGACCGGCGGCGGAGTCCTTGAGCAGCATGACCGTGGCCGCGCGCCGGGGGACGACCGGCGTGAGCGTGCCCTCCGCCAGCGCGCGGATGCGGGCCGGCCAGTCCTCGGGAAACCACTGCCCATTCGCCATGGCCGGAGGCTATCCCGTGGCGCGCGAATGTTCGAGAGGTGGCCGGGGCCCCGCTCGGCGGCGGTTACTCGGAGGTCAGCTCCACCTGGATCTCGACCTCGACCGGCGAGTCCAGCGGCAGGACCGCCACACCGACGGCACTGCGCGCGTGCACGCCCTTGTCGCCGAGGACCTCGCCGAGCAGCTCGCTGGCGCCGTTGACGACACCGGGCTGGCCGGTGAAGTCCGCGGCCGAGGCGACGAAGCCGACGACCTTCACCACGCGCGCGACGCGGTCCAGGTCACCGGCGACGGACTTGACCGCCGCGAGGGCGTTCAGGGCGCAGGTGCGGGCCAGTTCCTTGGCCTCTTCCGCGGTGACCTCCGCGCCCACCTTGCCGGTGACCGGAAGCTTGCCCTCGACCATGGGGAGCTGACCGGACGTGTACACGTACACCCCGGACCGCACGGCGGGCTGGTACGCGGCCAGCGGCGGGACGACCTCCGGCAGGGTCAGACCGAGCTCGGCCAGCCGGGCCTCGACGGCGCTCACGCCTTCTCCCGCTTGAGGTAGGCGACGAGCTGCTCGGGGTTGTTCGGGCCGGGAACGACCTGGACGAGCTCCCAGCCGTCCTCGCCCCAGGTGTCCAGGATCTGCTTCGTGGCATGGACGAGCAGCGGAACGGTCGCGTATTCCCACTTCTTGGTCATGTGGGCGACTCTAGCCGCTGCCCGCGCACCGGCTCGGCCCACGTTATCCACAGCCTGCCGCTTGACCGGCACACGGAGTGGTTACGCTCGAAGACGTGAGCAGGCTCCAGGTCGTCAGCGGCAAGGGCGGAACCGGTAAGACCACGGTGGCCGCGGCCCTCGCGCTGGCCCTCGCCACCGAGGGGAAGCGCACGCTTCTCGTCGAGGTGGAGGGCCGGCAGGGCATCGCACAGCTCTTCGAGACGGAGGCGTTGCCCTACGAGGAGAGAAAGATCGCGGTCGCCTCGGGCGGCGGTGAGGTGTACGCCCTCGCCATCGATCCCGAGCTGGCCCTTCTGGACTATCTACAGATGTTCTACAAGCTCGGTGGAGCGGGCCGGGCGCTCAAGAAGCTCGGCGCCATCGACTTCGCGACCACCATCGCCCCGGGCCTCAGGGACGTGCTCCTGACCGGCAAGGCGTGCGAGGCGGTGCGGCGCAAGGAGAAGTCGGGGCGGTTCACCTACGACTACGTCGTGATGGACGCCCCGCCGACCGGCCGCATCACCCGCTTCCTGAACGTCAACGACGAGGTCGCGGGCCTCGCGAAGATAGGGCCGATACACAATCAGGCGCAGGCCGTGATGCGGGTGCTGAAGTCGAAGGAGACGGCCGTGCACCTGGTCACGCTCCTGGAGGAGATGCCCGTCCAGGAGACCGCGGACGGCATCGCCGAGCTGCGGGCGGCGAAGCTGCCGGTGGGGCGGATCATCGTGAACATGGTCCGGCCGCAGGTGTTGGACGCCGCGGAACTGGAACTCGTGCACGGCACCGCTCGTTCCTCCCTCGCGCAGTCGCTGTCGGCCGCGGGGCTCGGCGGGGCGCGGCGCGGCGGGCATGCCGAGCGGCTGGTGGACCCGCTGCTGGCACAGGCCGAGGAGTACGCCGAGCGGCACGCGCTGGAGCACGAACAGCGGGCGGTGCTCGGCGAGCTGGGCCTGCCGACGCACGAACTGCCGCTGCTCGCCGAGGGCATGGACCTGGCGGGTCTCTACCAACTGGCCACGGAACTGCGGAAGCAGGAGATGTCATGAGCCGGGACACACCGCGGGAGCAGGGGCGGAAGCAGGGGATGTCATGAGCCCGGACACATCCTGGGTGCCGGGGCGGAAGCAGGGGATGTCATGAGCCCGGACGCCGAGCGGTCCCACCGCCTCTCCCCCGCGCGCGTGCTCGCCCTCGACCCGCTGCTCGACGACCCGCAGACCCGCATCGTGGTGTGCTGCGGCTCGGGCGGGGTCGGCAAGACCACGACGGCGGCGGCGCTGGGCCTGCGGGCCGCCGAGCGCGGCCGGAAGGTCGTCGTGCTCACCATCGACCCGGCCCGGCGCCTCGCCCAGTCCATGGGCATCGATTCCCTCGACAACACCCCCCGGCGGGTCAAGGGCGTCGACGGCGACGGCGAACTGCACGCGATGATGCTCGACATGAAGCGCACCTTCGACGAGATCGTCGAGGCGCACGCGGACCCGGCGCGGGCCTCCGCGATCCTCACCAACCCCTTCTACCAGTCGCTCTCCGCGGGCTTCGCCGGCACGCAGGAGTACATGGCGATGGAGAAGCTCGGGCAGCTGCGGGCGAAGGACCAGTGGGACCTGATCGTCGTCGACACCCCGCCGTCCCGCTCCGCGCTCGACTTCCTGGACGCGCCCCGGCGGCTCGGCTCGTTCCTCGACGGCAAGCTGATCCGGGTGCTGCTGGCTCCGGCGAAGGTCGGCGGCCGGGCCGGGATGAAGTTCCTGAACGTCGGGATGTCGATGATGACCGGCGCCCTCGGCAAGCTGCTCGGCGGCCAGCTGCTGAAGGACGTACAGACGTTCGTCGCGGCGATGGACTCGATGTTCGGCGGATTCCGTACCCGCGCGGACGCCACGTACAAGCTGCTCCAGGCGCCCGGGACGGCGTTCCTGGTGGTCGCGGCGCCGGAGCGGGACGCGCTGCGGGAGGCCGCGTACTTCGTGGAGCGGCTGGCCGCCGAGGACATGCCGCTCGCCGGGCTGGTGCTGAACCGGGTCCACGGCAGTGGCGCCGCCCGGCTGTCGGCCGAGCGGGCGCTGGCCGCCGCGGAGGACCTCGAACTCGCCGCCGCGGAAAGTGCGGAAAATCTTGAGGAAGCCCGCATTGTCGATCAGGAGGGCGGGAAAGCTGGAGTTCGTAACTCTCCCGACACAGACGGCAGTTCACCGAAACCTGACGGCAGCGCAGAGACCGACCCGGCGTCTTCCCCCGCGCCCGGTTCCGCCGCCGCCACGGACCCGACCGTCGAACAGCTCACCGCAGGTCTGTTGCGGCTGCACGCCGAGCGCATGCAGCTGCTCTCCCGCGAGCAGCGCACACGCGACCGCTTCACCGCGCGCCACCCCGAGGTGGCCGTGGCCGAGGTGGCCGCGTTGCCCGGTGACGTCCATGACCTGGCGGGGCTGCGGGACATCGGGGAACGGCTCGCGGCCGGTCGGCCGGAGCTGCCCGAGTGACCGGAGCTGCGAGACCGAGCGGTGAGGCGCCGAGCGGTGAGGCTCAGCCCACCGCCGCGTAGTTCTCGTACACCTCGTCGTCGTCGAGGGGCAGGATGCCGGCCCCTCGCTCGTATTCCGTACGCGCCGTCTCCAGCAGCCGGCGCCAGGAAGTGACGGTCGGTCGCCTGCGCAGCAGTGCGCGGCGCTCCCGCTCCGTCATGCCTCCCCACACGCCGAACTCGACGCGGTTGTCCAGCGCGTCGGCCAGGCACTCGGTCCGCACCGGGCATCCGGTGCACACCGCCTTGGCCCGGTTCTGCGCTGCTCCCTGCACGAACAGTTCATCCGGATCGGTAGTGCGGCAGGCGGCCTGCGCACTCCAGTCGGTAACCCAGCCCATACCGGCGCCGTCCTCTCCCGAATCGAGGCTCCCCCACGGCGGCAGCGGCATATTCACCGCCGCCAGTTGAGGACGTTACGGAAGGTGGGCACAGCGCAACACCCCCTTCGGGCCCAATCTTGAATGGCCCGAACGGACTATGCGTAAGCGGCAGATCACCCGGGGGAGTGAGCCTGCGACATGCGTGATCATCCCGGCAAAGCGGGACAGTTCTCCTGGGCCACAACGGACACCGGATGACACAGAAGGCGGATTCGGACACGCAGCCAACAGAAAGTTGGGGAACCTCCGGAACGATTCGGGGTCGCCGGACGTATTGATACGTGGCCGCACTGCTGTGACAGTTGAGAGCAGCTTAGGCCAAGGCCTGCGCGCGTGTCCGGCGAATGAGAAGGTAGGCGCTCTCTTTGCCATGCGCTCGAAACGGCCCCTGCCACACGTCGAACGCTCATGAGTACGGATTAGGCTGCCCCCATGCCAAAGAAGCGCCCCGGCGGTGGTCTGTCGCCCACGCAGCAGGCCGCCAAGTTCCTCGGTGTCAGTGTGCTCGCGGGAGCCGTGCTGGCGGGGCTCGCCCTGCCCGCCTTCGGCGCGCTCGGGCTTGCGGCGAAGGGCTCGGTCGAGAGTTTCGACGAGCTCCCCGCCAACCTGAAGACGCCCCCGCTCAGTCAGCGCACCACGATCCTGGACTCCCAGGGCGGCCAGATCGCGACGGTCTACTCACGTGACCGCACGGTCGTCGGCCTCTCGGAGATCTCGCCGTACATGCAGAAGGCGATCGTCGCGATCGAGGACTCGCGCTTCTACGAGCACGGCGCCGTGGACCTCAAGGGAATCCTGCGCGCCCTCAACAAGAACGTGCAGAGCAGCGGGGTCGCCGAGGGTGCCTCCACGCTCACCCAGCAGTACGTGAAGAACGTCTTCGTGGAGGAGGCCGGCGACGACCCGACGAAGGTCGCCCAGGCCACCCAGCAGACCCTCGGCCGCAAGATCCGCGAACTGAAGTACGCGATCCAGGTCGAGGAGGAGCTCGGCAAGAAGAAGATCCTGGAGAACTACCTCAACATCACGTTCTTCGGGCAGCAGGCGTACGGCATCGAGGCCGCCGCCCAGCGCTACTTCTCCACCTCCGCCGAGAAGCTCAACCTCCAGCAGTCGGCGCTCCTCGCCGGCATCGTGCAGTCCCCCTCGCGCTACGACCCCGTCAACGACGAGGCCGAGGCGACCAAGCGGCGCAACACCGTGCTCCAGCGCATGGCCGAGGTCGGTGACATCACCCGCGAGCAGGCCGCCGAGGCCCAGGAGAAGCCGCTCGGCCTGAAGGTCAGCCAGCCCAAGAACGGCTGCATCACGGCCGTGAAGAGCGCCGGGTTCTTCTGCGACTACGTGCGCAACATCTTCCTCACCGACCCGGTCTTCGGGAAGACGAAGGAGGCCCGCGCCAAGCTGTGGAACCAGGGCGGTCTGACCATCAAGACCACCCTCGACCCGCAGGCGCAGGACTCGGTCCAGGCCTCGCTCAAGGACCACGTCTACAAGTCGGACAAGGTCGCCGCCGCGGCCACCCTGGTCGAGCCGGGCACCGGCAAGATCGTCGCGATGGGCCAGTCGAAGCCGTACGGCACGAACGCCAAGCAGAACGAGACCGTGATCAACTACTCGGTCGGCAGCGGCATGGGCGGCTCCAACTTCGGCTTCCCGACGGGCTCGACGTTCAAGCCGTTCGTCGCCGCCGCGGCCCTGGAGGAGGGCCGTCCGGCGAACCAGGAGTACTCGTCGCCGTACGAGATGGACTACCCGAGCCCCGTCCAGACCTGTGACAGCAAGCCCTGGGTCAACCAGGACGGCGCGACCGTGGAGAACGAGTCCGAGTCGGAGCGCGGCCCCTACCGGCTGCGCAAGGCGATGGAGCTCTCTGTCAACACGTACTTCGTGCAGATGATCTCCGACATCGGGCTGTGCCCGGTCGTCAGCATGACCAACAAGCTCCAGGTCGTGCAGGGCAACGGCGACAAGCTGCCCGAGGTCCCCGCCATCGCCCTCGGTTCCAAGGGCCTCACCCCGCTGACGATGGCGACCGCGTACGCCGCCTTCGCCTCCCGGGGCATGTACTGCACGCCGGTCGCCATCGAGTCGACCACCCAGCGCGTCGGCGAGGAGTCGAAGTCGCTGGAGGTCCCGAAGTCGACCTGCTCGCGCGCCATGTCCGAGAAGACCGCGGACACCGTGAACACCCTGCTCCAGGGCGTGGTCGACTCCGGCACCGGCCAGGCGGCCGGCCTCAGCGACCGCGACAACGCCGGTAAGACGGGTACGACGGACTCCCGCAGGAACGCCTGGTTCGTCGGCTACACCCCGAACATGTCGGGTGCCGTGTGGGTCGGCAGCGCCAAGCAGGACGTCGAGATGCGCAACATCACCATCGGCGGCGTCTACAACGACCTCGTCTACGGCGGCAAGGTCCCCGGGCCGATCTGGAAGGACGCCATGACCGGCGCCCTCGCCGGCAAGGACGCTCCCCAGTTCAACATCGTCACGATCCCCGGCGGCGACCGGGACGAGGACGAAGGTGACGGCAACGGAAACGGGAACGGCAATGGGAACGGAAACGGGAACGGCGGTGACGACGGGGACAACGGCGACGACGACGGCGCCACCTTCCCTACGCCGACGTTCTCCATCCCGGAGAACCTGTTCCAGGGCAACAACGGGAACGGGGGCGGCGGACGCGGCTGACGGACGCGGCTACGGACGCGATCGACCGACGACAGGAGGGGCCCGCGGATTGCGCGGGCCCCTCCTCCGTTCTGGCCGGTCAGTGATGAAGCGGGCTCACCGTAGGGCGAGTTCAGCCCGCGAGCAGCTTCTTCACCACGGCAGCCACCCGGCCGCCCTCGGCCTGGCCCTGCACCTTCGGGTTCACGATCTTCATGACCTGACCCATCGCGCGCGGCCCCTCGGCACCGGCGGCCTTCGCCTCCTCGACGGCCTGCGCCACGATCCGCTCCAGCTCCTCGTCACCGAGCTGCTGGGGCAGGTAGGCGGCGAGGATCACGCCCTCGGCCTTCTCCCGCTCGGCGCTCTCGGCACGGCCGCCCTGGGCGAAGGCGTCGGCGGCCTCGCGGCGCTTCTTCGCCTCCTTGGTGATCACCTTGAGGACCTCGTCGTCGGAGAGCTCGCGCTTCTCCTTGCCCGCGACCTCCTCCTTGGTGATCGCGGCGAGCGTCAGCCGCAGCGTCGAGGAGCGGAGCTCGTCGCGCGCCTTGATCGCGGAGTTGAGGTCTTCCTGGAGCTTCGACTTGAGCGTGGTGGTCATGGGACCGATTGTCTCAGGTGCGGTGGAGGCGGCGTCCATTGATTTCGGCGCGCGGGACGGCGGTGGGCGGCGGTGGACGGTAGTGGGCGGCGGCGGTGCCGGCGCTTGTGACGCGTGCCGGTCCCGGGTGCCGGTGTAGGGAGGTTGTAAGGAGCTTGTTTTTGAAGGGGCTTGGGTCTGACACGATGGGCGTATGCGCGCGCGATACGGAGTACCTCTGTCGATCGCGGCGGCTGGTGCCGCCGGAGTGGTGTACGCGGCGGGCTTCGAGGCCCGCTCCTTCCGCCTGCGACGGGTGACGGTCCCCGTCCTGCCCGCCGGGATGCGCCCGTTGCGCGTACTCCAGGTCTCGGACATCCACATGGTGGGCGGCCAGCGCAAGAAGCAGCGCTGGCTGCGCTCGCTGGCGGGCCTGCGCCCCGACTTCGTGATCAACACGGGCGACAACCTCTCCGATCCGGAGGGCGTGCCGGAGGTCCTGGACGCGCTGGGCCCCCTGATGGAGTTCCCGGGCGCGTACGTCTTCGGCTCGAACGACTACTACGGCCCGGCGCTGCGCAACCCCGCCCGCTACCTCATGGAGAAGGTCCAGGGCCGCCACGGCCTGAACGGCAACCCGCCCGCCGTGAACGTCGTCCACAACCCGTGGGAGGACCTGCGGGACGGCTTCGACACGGCCGGCTGGCTCAACCTCACCAACACCCGCGGCACCCTCAAGATCGAGGGCGCGTCGGTGGAGCTGACGGGCCTGGACGACCCGCACATCAAGCGGGACCGGTACGCGGAGGTCGCCGGCGGTCCGTCCGACTCGGCGGACTTCTCGATGGCGGTCGTGCACGCGCCGTACCTGCGGGTCCTGGACTCGTTCGCCGCCGACGGCTACGGCCTGATCCTGGCCGGCCACACCCACGGCGGCCAGCTCTGCATCCCGTTCTACGGCGCCCTGGTCACCAACTGCGACCTGGACACGGACCGCGTGAAGGGCCTGTCCACGCACACGGCGGAGGGCCGTACGTCGTACCTCCACGTCTCGGCGGGCTGCGGCGCGAACCGCTATACGCCGGTGAGGTTCGCGTGCCCGCCGGAAGTGACACTGATGACTCTGACGCCGCGGGGGTAACCCACACGGCTCGCCCGTATCGCCCCTTTTGCGGCGCCTGCCTAGCGTGAGGGCATGACCGCCCCGATACCCAGGGACATCCCGGACCTTCCCGCGGTCCCGGGCGTGCCCTCACTGCTGCGCTCCGCCGTCCCCGCGACGGCGGTGGTGGCCCCCGTACGCCGCCCCCTGACGGCCGCGTACCGCCTCCTCGTCGCGCTGGTGGCGGCCACGGCCGTCACGCTCGCCCTGCTCCTCGACAGCCCCAGCCGCGTCCTGAGCTACTTCACGATCCAGAGCGGCGTGCTGCTGGCCCTGGTCTTCACGGCCTCGGCGCGACGCGCCTGGACGGCCCGCCGCCCGCTCTCGGCCACCCTCACGGGGGCGACGCTGCTGTACGCGGTGATCGCGGGGCTGGTGTACCACCTGCTGCTGGCGGACATGACGACGCCGTTCTCGATGTTCGCGCAGGCGCCGGGCGGTGCGGCGGCATCGGGGTGGGCCCGGATCACGAACGCGGCCCTGTACACGGTGGTCCCGGCCGCCGCGGTCCTGGACTGGCTCCTGCTGACCGCCCCGGGCCGGCTGAGCCTGCGCCGGGCGGCGACCTGGCTCATCTACCCCTCGGTCTACCTGGCCTTCTCCCTCACCCGGGGCGAGCTGCTCCTCCCGGGGACACCGGCCCGCTACCTCTACCCGTTCCTGGACGTGGGCCTCCACGGCTACAAGACCGTCCTGGGCAACGCCCTCCTGCTGGGCCTCTCCTTCTACGCCCTCGCGGTGCTCCTCGTGGCCCTCGACCACATCCGCCCCAACCCCCTCCGCCACCGCACCCACCACCGCGCCAAAACCGGATTTCGTCCTCGGCCACCGGTGGGCTAAAGTAAACGACGTCGCCGCGACAAGCTCCACCAGCAGCGACATCGGGGTGTAGCGCAGCTTGGCAGCGCGCTTCGTTCGGGACGAAGAGGTCGTGGGTTCAAATCCCGCCACCCCGACAGCCAAAACAGCAGGTGAGGCGCCTACCGGATTCGGTAGGCGCCTCACCTGTTTATGCGTGCGTGTATATCTGCGTGACTATCCCTTTGGGTCCCGCTTGAAGATGCCGTCCATGACCACGGCGCCGGTCTGGATCACGGGCCTGATCTGCTTCCGGTAGACCTCCTCGGTGACCGCCGTACCGGAGTGCCCGACAAGCCGGGAGATCTCCTCCAGCGGGACGCCCCGATCGGAGAGCAGAGACACGAAGCTGTGCCGGAGCTCCCGGGGCGTCCACTCCGCCGCGTCGACCCCGTCGATGTCCTTGAGCGCCAGGCGGAAGGCGCGGCGGACGTTGGCCGCGTCGAGAGGCTTGCCGACGGCCGAGGAGAAGACGAGGCCGTGTTCCTCCCAGGAGTCATCGGCGGCGAGCCGATCCCAGCCCTGATCCTCGAACTGCTGCCAGAGAGCTTCGACGCAGCGCGCCGGCAGAGCGAGCGTGCGCCGGGACTTCCGTGTCTTGGTGTCCCCGCTCCGCCGGACCGAGCGCCACACGGCGATGTGCGGAGGCTGCGGCGGATCGAAGTCGGGGCGCCCTTTCAGGAAGACGTGATCCCACGTGAGGGCACGCAGTTCCTCGGTACGGGCCCCGGTCAACAGCGCGACGACGATGTACGAGTACATCGAGGTCCCTTCGGCCCCCTTGAGGACAGCCTCAGCCTGAGCGAACGTGAGCGCCTTGGACGGGCGCCCGGCCTGCCCCTGAGGCACCGAGCACAACTCGACGACGTTGCGCTTGACCTTGTCCCGCGCCATGGCCCGCTTGACCGCGCGGTTCAGGCAGGAGTGAAGGCCCTGGAGTGTGCGTGTGCTGAGCGTCTTCGCCTTGGTGGCCAGCCAACGGTCCACGTCCTCCGCGCTGAGGTCACGAAGCTTGCGAGCGCCGAGGGACGGGATGACGTGCTTCCGGCTGAGGAGAGTCGTGGTCTCGACGGTGTTGGGGTCGAGGCCGGCCAGGCCGTAGGTGAGCCAGTCCGTCACCGCGTCCTTCACGGTGTAGTTGGTGGGTGCGATGGCAAGACCGTCTTCGTGGTCCCGCAACACCTCCTTCAGCTTGTTCTTCGCCTCTGTCTTGGTCTTGCCACTCCCCCGCTTCACGATCCGCTTGCCGCTCGGGGCGAAGCCGAGATTGGCCGTGGCGATCCAACGCTGTCGCTTCTCGTCCCAGTGCAGGCCGCCGTCACCGCGGCTACGGCGCTTCGTCATCAGGCCGCTTCTCCCAACTGGCCCCGGATGAAGGCGCGTACGGCGGTGTCCGGGATGCGGCGACAGCCGTCGACCTTGATGGAGACCAGGCGCCGGGTGCGGATGAGGTCGTACACCTTGGTGCGGCCGAGTCTGAGCCGCGTCATGACCTCGGGAACGGTGAGCAGTTCGGGCGATGCCTCAGTCATGTGGTCGGTTCTCCTTCCGTTCCGGGGGCGGGTTCGAGAGAGGCCGCTAGCCAGGTCTCGGCAGCGCTGAGGCCCGTTCCGGCGAACACCCAGTGGGCGAGGACGAGCGTGGTTTCGCCGTCCTGCGGGGTGGGCCGTGGTGCTTGGGCACGACGCCACTCGGCACGGGCGTCACGGAGGGCGCCGAGCGTGGTCGAGTAGCGGCGGGACTTGGTGGAGAAGTGGCCGCGGAAGCCGAGCATGTGCGCCCAGGCGCGTAGGCGGAGGTCTGCCAGGTCGGCGCGTGCACCGAGGGTCCAGGCCACTCGGATCAGGCGCCGGGCGTGGTCGGTGATCCGGGCTTGGGCGAGTTCGGCGAGGAAGCGGATCGGGCGGTCGAGGGTGCCGGTTGCCGTCTCCGCCCCCTTGGTCGCGTACTTGGCGATGTACGCGGCTACGGCGCGCTCGGTGAGCTCCTGGCCGCCGTCGAAGTCGGCGGAGCGGATCGGGCGTACGTCGAGCTGACGGCCGAAGGTGAAGCGGTGGGACCGGCTGTCGACGTCGGGGCCGGTTACGCGGGCGGCGGTGGCAGCGGCCTGGATGGCGTCGGCGAGGAGCGTGGTTGAGGCCCATGCCGGGGGTGTCGTCTCTCCTCCTTCCGGGCCGTCGAGGCGGATGACTGCGTGGAAGTGGACCGCGCCACGTTTCTGGTACTCGGCCACCTTCGCGAAGGAGATACGGGCGTGGTCGCGGAAGGCCCGTTGGGTGAGGCCGGCGCGCTTGGCCACCTCTCGGCGGAGGTAGATCGAGAAGCGCCGCCACAGGGAACCGGCGTGTGCGTTCCAGAGGACCGCGGATTCGTAGTCGTAGGTGTCGGGGTCGAGGGGAGTGCCCAGGGCGGGATCGTGTTCGTCGTGGCCGGTGCCGCAACGGCATTTACGGCCGACGCCGTTGGGGCGGTTGTGGACCGGGCCGAAGCTCGGGGCGGTGAGAGTCGCGAAGACGCGCGGGTGAGTGGCTACCTCCTCCGAGGCGCCTTTGCCGCCGCGCAGTCCGGCGGTGATCAGGTGGTAGGTGTCACGGCGGTAGGTCTCGGCGCAGGCGGGGCAACGAGTCGCGCGGCGGTTGTTGCAGCGGACCAGGAGCTGACCGGCGGGGAGCGTGGAGGAGTCGAGGTGGTGCAGGACGTTGCCGATCTCGCCGGTCGTCCTGTCGACCGCGTACTCGGTGCGGTGGCCGTCGAGGCGGACGGGATGGGTGCAGCCGCCCAGGCCGGAGAGTTGGCGGCCCAGCTCGGGCATGGTGCCGAGGGAGGCCAGCATGGAGAGTTCCGCCAGCGGAGGCGAAGTCTGCCGGGTGATGATGGGGGTTCCTTTCGGCTGTTCAGCAGTTGGGAGGGACGGCCCCGGGGCGGCGGGATGCTTGGCGGCGTTGTTGCCGCCCCGGCGGCCGGTCAGCGCCTGTTGAGGTCGTTGAGGAGCGAGCGCAGGACCACGGCGGCGATGGCCACGGACACGGCCGTGATGGCGACGGCCGCCAGGAGCGCGGTCAGGACGACCCCCACGACCACCACGGCAGCGACGGCGCCCGCGTAGGGCGTGAGCGACCGGCCGGCGAAGGGTGCCGGGGCCTGCGTCTGCTGCTGCGGGACGACGGGTGCCGTCGGCAGCGTGGGAACGTCCGGGAGCTTGGGACGTAACACGGCTTGCCTCCTTGTCACTTGTCGGTGCCGTTGACCACGCCGACCCCTGAGCGGGTGCCGGACTCGATGGCCGGGGCGAGGAAGGTGTGCGAGAGCCAGAAACCGAACAGCGCGATCACGACGGCGACCCAGAGGCGGATGCCGAGGAACTTGATCGCGGCCCAGGCGACGACGCCCAGGACGAAGACCAGCGGGAGCGAGACAGTCACGGCTCCTCCTCAGCGAGCGGCGCAACGGTGGGTTCGGGCGGCGAGTTCGGCGGCGGCACGGCTGTCGTACTCGGTCGAGAAGCCGCAGCGCGGAGCGGTGCAGGCGGCGGTGTGCTTCTCGCGGCCCCGGCCGTCGTACGACGTGCCGACCTGGACCGGGCCGATACGGACAACGCGGCGGAAGCGGCGGTTGGCAGCGGACATCAGGCGGTTTCCTTTCGTGAGGGGTGGTCGGTGAAGTCGGTGGCGTGGTCGATGAGCCAGCGGCGGATCTCGGCGCCCTCGGCGTTGTCGGCGGCGAGGATCACCGGTTCAGCGACGAGCACGGCTTCGGTGAAGCGGTTCTGTCGAGTCAGCTCGGCGGCCCGGTTGAGCGCGCGGAGCGTAGAGGGACGCATGGGCGGAAGATCTCCTGAGATCAGCTGAGTTGGGTTGCGATGGCTTCGGCGAGCGGCAGTGGGACGCCGAGCCGGGCACGAAGTGTCGGAGTGTCGATGGGGGTTCCGGTCCGCGTTCGGTGGTCGTCGGCGACCTTGCGTGCGTGGGTGACGAGAGCAGGCGGCACGGGAGTCGCAGCGGGCGAAGGCGATGCCGTTGGCGTGAAGGGGGGATGAGGAACGGAAGGAGTCACCGTCGGAGCGCTGACCTGTTCCGGCTGGGGCTCTTCCTGCGCTGGCGCGGTGTCCGTCCCGGGGGTTCCGTGGACGAGCAGGGTTCCGCCGAGGAAGGCGACGGCCGGCCATCCGGCGACGAGGATGCGCAGCCAGGCCGGTACGGCGTCCAGGTCGAGCAGTCCGGCCGTGGCGATGTTGGCGCCGAGCGACGCCGTCAACGCCACGAGGAACCAGCACCAGGCGCCCGCCTTGGTCCCACCGGACCGGAGCCGCCGCCACGCGGCGACCAGGAGCAGATCCACGCTGATCGGATAGGCCCACGCCTTCCAGCCGTCCTGTCCGGCAGCGGCGGCGAGGTCGTGCAGGTGGGCGAACGACAGAGCAGCAGCGATCAGAGCTTGGACGAGTATGGCGTCCAAGCGGACAGGCAGCCGCATCACGGACCCTCGACCGTCACTCTGTCGGACAGGGCCGCGGCGTGCGCCTCCAAGACCCTGACGTACTCGGCGCAGGCCGCCGACAGCTCACGCGCAAACTGAAGGCGATCGGCGATCGGCACCCGGGCGAAGGCCGAAACCGCCAGGGAGTGCCCCTCACCGTCGAGCGTGAGAATCGGGGTTCGGTCCGTGCCGTACTGGTTGAGGCGGACCGTGGTGTTGCCGTCGGCGTAGAAGGCCATGGAGGCCGTCATGAGCGTTCCTCTCCGGTATAGGCATGGCGGGGGTAGGGACTTGGCGCGGTACGGCCGCGCCAGCCGTTGGATCGGTGGTGGCTACTCAGTCACGGGGAGCGGGGCAGGGAGCGTCCCGGAGTCGCCCGAGGACACGGGCCGCGCGTAAGGGCGGAACGGGGCGAGTGACGATACGTGCGGGGCGAGATCAGCCGTCTCGCGGCAGATGGCAGCAGCGTCGGCGAGGGACAGGTGCGGAGTACGCATCCGGGACCAGCCGCCGGAGGTGTCCCCCGCCACGGCCAGGCCGGGCGTCTCTGCGGCGATGGCGCAGGCCGCGTACACCGACTCAGGGGCAATGTCACCGAGCGCCATCTTCGCGGAGGCTTCGTCGTTGACTCGGTGGCACACGCGGCCGGTGAGCTGGGCCCGGAGCATGGTCGCCCCCTTGCCCAGTTCGGCGCCGAAGCGCTGCCCGCACACCTCCAGGTAGATTCCGGCGGCACGGCCGAGCTGGGCGAGACGGATGAGGTGAGTGACCATCTCGTCCCGCCGTTCCTCGTCCTTCCGCGAAGCAACGAGGAAGAGTTCGGCCACCTCGTCGATGAACATCACGATGGGGGCCGGGCGTTCGCCTTCCGGCAGGCCCCAGACGTCCGAGGTGATCAGTTCGTCCGGGGTTCCGGGCACGACGCCCTGTCGGGCCTTGATCAGGTCGTAGCGGTCCTCCATTTCCTGCACGAGTACGGGCAGCAGCTCGGCCGCCTGCGTCGGATCGGTCGCGAGCGCGGAGAGGCGGGGCGCGAAGGGCGCCAGCTCGACACCGCGCTTGCAGTCGATTCCGACCAGGACCACGGGCTGAGCGGCGAGACCGGTGAGCAGGTTCCGCAGGTACATGGACTTGCCGGACAGCGTGGCGCCGAGGACGAGTTCGTGAGGCACGGCGCGGTAGTCGCGTAAGAACGCTGTCGCGTCCTCCCGCAGTGCCACCGGGACCCTTAGGAAACCCCCGCGGGTGCGGCGAGGCATCCGGACCTTCCGCAGGACGTTGAAGCCGACCAAGCGCAGTTCGACGACGCCCGGCTTGACGTCCCGCACGTACACGGCGTGCACGCCCCAGGCATGGCGGAGGCGTTCGGCCGAGGCCGCGACATCTGCCGGTTCCTGGCCGGGGGCCAGGCGAAGGCGTATCCGCAGCCCGGTCGAGGTGGGGCGGATGAGGCCCCGGCGGGGCGGGACCGGCCGGATCTCGCGGCGAGTGGTCGCCCTGAGGGCCAGCGCCCGCCAACGGGGCGGTTCGACCGTGAGGCCGCACGCGTCCATGGTCGAGGAGTACGAGGCCAGGAACCGGACCACCGAGACGGGCAGGCCGATCGTGGACCAGTACGCCGCCGGGTGGGCGTGCCGGGCGTAGGCAGCGCCGCTCATCGCACCGAGGGCCCCGCCCAGCTCGGCCACCGTCGTCAGATCGGTCACGACGATCAGACCGCCTCAGCCAGCGGGAAGGCACCCGGGGCGAGGGCGGAGGCACGGTAGGCGATGCCGTGCCGCTGCTGGCCATTGAAGACGCTTTCCCAGGGCCGGGCGATCAGACCCGGAAGCGAGACGGGAGCGCCGACGTTCAGACCGTCCGTGACGCCGCTCTCCGGAACGGTGACCTGAATCAGGGACGACTCACCTTCGTCGATGAAGACGACGCCGACCGTCATCAGACCCTCACCGGTGATCGCGTCCTTGGCGATCTCGCCGGTCTGCCGGTCGCGCACCTTCGGCGCCGGCGCTTCGGTCAGGAGGATCGTCGCGGACGAGGTGTCGATACGGATGACACGCACAGAGATTTCTCCTTCAGGGAGTCGATCAACCTGTCACCTGACAGGTTGACTTAGCAAGTTCGAAGTTAGAGTTGACAAGTTGACTTGTCAAGTGAGCTTTGGCGGCAACTATCCCCGCATCGGGCTCAGTTCAAGCGGTAGGTGTCTTCAAGCTCCTGCCGATCAGCAGGAAGGAGCACGTCAGAGACTTGCAGCGCTCGCCCCGAAGCATCGCAGGCGATCACCAGAACGCTCAGCACGGGCACGCCGTCCGGCAGATCCAGCAGCTGCGCGATCTCAGCGTCAGGAAGTCGAGCCGACACCCGCTCCGTCACGTGGTCGAAGCGGACCTTCTTCCGCGCTTCGAGGTGCTCGCGCCCACTGCCGATCAGCGGCTCATCGACCGCCAACTGTGTCCCGTCGACCAGGTCGGCAGGGAAGTAGGAAGTAACCAACTCGACCGGTTCGCCATCCTCTTCGACAAGGAACCGCCGCACCAACGCCTTGGCCTGCTTGGGCAATCCAAGCGCCGACGCGACCCAGGCGGGAACCGACTCCTCACCGACATCGAGCAAGCGCCCCGACGTCATCGTCTCGTCGCGCTCCAGCGCTTCACGCCCCCGGCGATCCTTCTCGGCGACGACAGCCGGCCGACCGCGCACGATCGTGCCGAAGCCCTGTCGCGACTCCAGCCAGCCGTCCCGCTTGAGTAGTTCCAGCGCCCGCACGACGGTCGGACGGGACATCCCGAAGGACTGCACCAACTGGTTCTCACTCGGAACACGGGTGCCGGGCGCGTACGTGCCGTCCTCGATGCGACGCTGAATCGTCTGCGCGAGGCGCACGTACTTCGGTGGCTCCACTTCATACGCCATGAACGCCGCCCGTCGGGATTGGCCAAGTCAACTGGTCAACCAGACTAGCGACTGTCCGGCCGCAGGAGTAGACGAGGCTCAGGGCCCCCTCAGGACCGCCAGGCATCGGCCATCACGAAGGACACGACCGTACCGCCGTGGCGACTCGGGCCCGCGTGCCACGAGTCGGCAATGGAGTCGACCAGGAGGAGGCCGCGCCCGTGTGCGTCGCTGGCATCCGGCCGACGCATCCGCACGTTCGCCGGGAACCCAGGGTTGTGCACCTCCACACGGAGGGACCTCCCTTCACGGAACCACTCCACCCGTACGACCCAGGTGTCATCCGACCGCCCGTAAACAATCGCGTTCGTGACCAGTTCAGAGATCATCAGCGCGCAGTCGTCGATCGAGCAGGCAGGGTTGTACGGAGCGATGAACTTCCGGAACCAGCGCCGAGCCGTCGACACGGAGTCCGGAAGCGGGTGCAAGGTCATCGCGCCGAGGGAGTGCCGTTGAGGCCGGCCACGTTCATGGGTGCTGTCGCCCATCCGTGCTCACTCCTTGCCGGTGCCGTCGCAATCGAGGCACCGTCGCTTCGATGTGGCACGGGCACGGTCGTTGACGGCGGAGAGCGCCAGCGCGGTACGCGAGCTGACACGCTTCCAGCCACGTCCCCGGCATGCTCGGCAGGCTAAGTGCGCGCCCTGGTCCGGCCGCTGACTCGTCACGCCGTGCCCCCTTCCGAGTAAGTGGCCTTAGCCACTTACTGGATAGTGGCATTAGCCACTCGCGATGTGCAAGCGGTTCGGCGGAACTGCCGTGCCGTCAGGTGAGCGGGTAGCCCTGCTCGAACGCCCAGCGATGCGGCGGGTATGTGGCTTCGGCGAACTCCAACGGCCGGTCCTGAAGGTCGAAGACGACATGGTGGACGATCAACACCGCTGATTCAGAGGCCAACTTCAGATCCGCAGCCTCCTCGTCCGTTGCAGCACGGGCGCACATGCGGTCCTCGGCGTAGCTCCCTTGGCGACCCGTCATGTTCTCGACGTACATCAGGGTGCCTTCCTGAATCCGCTCAGGATCAAGGAGCTTCGGCGCCTTCTGACCGACATCGGGAGCGAACCACGAAGTCGACAGCGTGATGGGGCCGTCCTGGTTGTTCGTGATGCGCTGGCGGTGCACCGCTCGTCGATCCTTGGTCAGACCCAGCGCCTCAGCAACATGATCCGGAGCGTCCAGCCAGCCGGCCGACGTGATGACCGCGTATTCACCAGGGGTGTAGATCTTCCCCGTCTGGCGAGCACGCCCGTACAACTCCCGCGCCCGTCGGTTGACTTCGAGACTCCGCACGTACGTGCCGGACCCCTGCCGCTTCTCGACCAGGCCCTGATGACTCAGCGCCTCCAGCGAACGAGCCGCCGTCGGCCTGGACACCTTCCAGTCCGCGGCGAGCTGCCGTTCCGACGGCACCTCGTCACCAGGTCGCAGATCTCCCCGCAGGATCTGGTCCCGGATGAAGTGCGCGATCTGGAGATACTTCGGCTGAGCCTCCTCGATCTGAGGCATGCCCCCTCCTTGTCCAAGTGGCTATGGCCTCTAGCCACTATAGGGTGAGTGGCAAATGGTCGACCCCGTACGCTGTCGGCATGACGCGGTTGATCGTCGCAGCAGGAGGAGGGGGCGACGCTGTCGCCGCCGCAATGCTTGACGCCGCCCTGTACGGCGATGCGTCCCGAGCAGTCATCCTCACGTACGCGTGGGATCGCTTGCTCATCGACCCGGTACCGGGGCCCCGGGGCCCTCACGAGTTCACGGACCTGGAGCAACTCACCCCGTCCGTGTCTGTGGTGCCAGCCGAGGCCAGGCCAATCGCTCCAGCAGGCTCCACGCTCCCGCGACTCGCGGCAGAGCTCCCACACACGTTTGCACTGCTCGACCCGTACCGGGGCGTTGAAGGCGCCACGCGGCAACTCGAAGAGCTGATCCGCTGCTTGGAGCCCGAGTCCATCGACCTCTTGGACGTCGGCGGCGACATCCTGGCTCGTGGCGACGAGCCAACGCTGAAGAGCCCGCTTGCCGATGCTCTGACATTGGCAGCGTGCTGCCAGGTGAACGCCCCCATCCGCCTGTTGGTCGCCGGCCCCGGCCTGGACGGCGAACTCCCACTGGACGACTTGCGCGGACTGCTCGGCCCGGTCGTCCACCCTCTTACGGCGAAGGACACGGAGCCGGTCAGCACAGTCCTGGAGTGGCATCCGTCAGAAGCAACGGGGATGCTCGCGGCTACTGCACGAGGGGTACGCGGCACCTGCGAGGTACGGGACGCGGGACTCCCCGTGCCACTCACGGATGAAGGGCCGAAGGTCCATGAGGTCGACATGGACGAGGCGTTGAGCCGCAACCAGTTGGCCCGCGCGATCATGACGACAGCCACCCTGGACGAGGTCGAGGCCTACAGCCGCGAAATCTGCGGCTACTCGGAGATCGACTACGAGCGCAACAAGGCCACTTGGCTCAGCGAACAGCCGCTGGTGAAGCTGGACCCAGACGCAGTCCTGGCCGAGTTGGACACCTTCGAGGCCGAAGCCGGCAGCCGCGGAGTCACCCACACCACGTTCCGCCACCTCACCGAGGCCCTGAACCTCAACGGCAACCAGCGCCAGGACCTACGCGAGTTACTCATCAACAGCCGACCGGAGCAGTACGACGCACCCCTGTGGCGCATCACGACTCAACCTGCGTAACAACCTTCTTCACGGGTTCAAGGCGGCTCGCTCCGCTCCCCGCGCGCGGCACGGCCCCCGGCCGAGCCTGCGCTCCTGTCTCCGCCCCGCTCCAGCCCGGCCGGCGCCCGTGCCACGCTCATTAGTGGCCGAGGCGACCTGTTTTACCGGCCTCGTGGCGCCACTTGCAACCGGATCGATGCCCTTGACGAAGGACGCAAAAATAGCTTGACGAGCCCAAAATGTAGAGCGTGGGCCTTGCATTCTTCACAAGCTGGGGTCACCATGCTTGGCCTGTTGCAAAGGATAGACAGCGCTCGACCGCACAGGAGAATCAAGGGGAGAATAATGCAACCATCTATAACATGGAAAAAGAGTAGTTATTCTAGCGCTGCCGCTAGTGAATGCCTCGAAGCGGGGATGCGCACGGGCTCCGAAATCAAAATAATCTTTGTCCGAGACAGCAAGAAAACGCAGAGCCCTGTGCTGCAATTCGGAAAATTATGCTGGATAAACTTCCTCCAGATGGCCGAATCCCCTACAACTGGTGCAGTCTGCGCAGACTAGAGATCCTTGAGTCCAGGCTTACGACCCGTGAATGGCAGGGCCCAAGCGCTATCTGCAGGAGCTCTAATGCCTCAACCAGGCTTTCCGCGGCTCGACCGAACTGAGCTCTTTTTTCAAACAGGTCCCCAAGGGATATGAGCGTATCTATGGTACAGCTATGACTAGAGCCTAATTTCATTCGCTGCAGCCTCAATATGTCTTGCAGCTCCTCTTCGAGACCTGTAAGCGCCTCTTCCAAAATATCGAGTTCCGCCCGTCGTTGCCGCAGCGAAAGAATGGCAGGATGATCCGAGGAGAATGCCTGCCGCGCCAAAATTAGCGCTGCTTCATGTTGATCCCTCGCCTGCTCCAGGCGGCCTGCTCTTATTAGATAAAACAGCAGAGCACGGCGACTGGAGATAGTTAGGTGATGCGCCGACCCGAGAACCCGAGTGCGATCCTCAATGGTTCTGGTGAATTCAAGTATGGATTCTTCGATCCTGCCATTTGCCGCCAAAGTGTGCGCTAAGTTATGCCTCGTGTGCAATGAATCCGGATGCGCTGGCCCCAGGATAGTTGACTGAGTGGCCAGTATCTCCCTGAAATCTCCTTCACCCGCCTGAGAGTGGCTTCGCGTCCTCATCGCGTGCGCTATGCAATATCGAGCAGTCACGTTAACGACACTGTCTGACGGAAACAGGGAAACGTACCTCCTGACTCTTTCTACTAGGTCTTCTGACTTTGGATGCTCCGAAGCAATGGCCAGAGAAGATATAACGCGAGCTGTAACGTGTAGCAGACTGCTCGCAGATTCCTCCTCCTGACTAAGAGAGCTTTCTAGCATTTTCACAAGGTGCGGAACAAGATAAGTCCACGTTTCCCAAGTCTCAGGATCCTCCCTGTCGAGCTCAGCAACTAAGGATTCGAAACATGAAAGTAGGATTCGGTTAGAGTGGAGTATTTGTGACAGAGTGGCAGATTTTTCAAAAATCTCCGCCACTACAGGGTGTAGAGAAATCTGCACGCCACTGGCAGAGTTCACTGCCCGAACTCCTGCAGTCTGGAAGGTAGAAAGCCCAACCACGGCTAGGGCCGGTAACGTGGATGTGAGGAAAGTGCGTGGCAAAACACTCTTCCGAACCGCCGCCTGGAACATGAGAACAGGTATCGGATTAGGGGAAGAGAGCAGACTAAGCAAAAGTACAGTCTGCCTCGGCTCCGGTATTCCATAAGAAACTAGCAATTCAAGCGACAAGTCCCAGGTTTTACAAATATCCACTCTCCGACTTTGCGAAACACCGCTTTGGCCGGCCAAGAGTCCGATCATGTCGTTACCCAACTCTTGCAAGAACGCGCTGAAGGACTGTTCAGCGACGGATAGAGTTGACAGATAGCGACCAGCGTGGGTAAGAGCCAGCGGCAGTCCTCCTAATTCTGCCGATACCCTCTGGGCTAAATCATAGCTTCCAGCCGATGGAGCTAGCTCCAGAAGTAGCTTTCCTCCATCCTCCTTAGGCAGAGTCCCAATCTTGCGGATCCTGGAAATGGAACCCCACAGGGCGGGATCTTCGTTTCTGCTGGTTACGATTACTAGACCCTTCCTTGTTGACCTCAACCAGCCATTGCCGTCCCCCGGGGAACGGCCACCTGGCGCTAGCGCATTCAAATTATCCACGTTATCTAGAATTAATACCCATCCTTTTCTTTGATTCAGCCTAAACCAAAACACATCTGATGGATTGCGAATGCCTGAAATGCACTCTTGTATTTCGATGCTTGATGCACCTAGGTGTGCCGACAGCCCGAGCAGGGATGAAGCTAGGTCATTTTGCTGAGAATTTTCGATCCACCAGACCTGTCGACCTTCTTTGCTGGCTTCAATTGCCAACTTGAGTGCGATGGCCGATTTTCCAACTCCCCCCATCCCTGTCAGAACTTGTACTTTACCGTCGGGCCTCCTTATCGCGTCGCGCAACTGTTCGAGGATTGCGTCCCTTCCTTGAATTTTGATCTGGAGCCTTCCATTTGGAGGGCGGAGGGGAGCAGTCGGATTGGCGCCTGTAAGCCGCCTCCGTGATGCGTCTCTGCTAGATGAAGGGGTCTGCTGCAACTGCAGCCAAGCGACTAAAGCAGTGCTGACGGCTACAACGAATCCTCCGATTTCCGCAAATACATCGACGCTCATCTTCACAGAGTATGACTTCGCCGCTTGGGCGTCCAGACCGCGAAAGTGTGCCTGCTGTGGCTGGTGTGGTTAAAGCATTCATTTGATGCCAGGAAGGCCGTTGTGGACTTCAGGCGGCTCCAGTCCCTGGCCCCGCTGCCGCCCAGGCTATGCCTTCGACCATGCTCTTTCCTTATCGACATCGAGTAATCCAGTAAAAAAGGTACTCGTGTGTGATTCGATGTACGGGATACGCCAGATGTTCCAAGAGTAGCCCTTCGGCCTTACAAAAAGAATATTGAGAAAGTCATGATTGTGCCACCCCCAGGATGGCGCATAGGGCGCGATGGAGAGGGTGATATCGAGGTGATCTGTGTTTCGGGCCAGTGTGGCTGGGGGCTATTTTCTGGGCTGTCCCTTGACCTCGCACAACTTGCAGTAACCGGTCGCGACAGCAGGCCGCCAACCGCGTGCTATCCGCAGCAGGGGCACCGTTTGAGCGCAGCTTCGCACGACTGAATTCCTGGGGATCTTCCGCAAAGCCCGATGCAGCCCAAAACGAATTTTGGCAATCTCTGCCGCTGTCCTCACCCTGGAGCGGCAGTGGTGAAACGGTTTACGGCCTCAAGCTCTCGTCACCACTCGTCCGCCGCCGTGGCTCGCTTTGGTCGACAACATCGGTAGCGTGGCCGAGGCCCGCAGGGGGCTAAGCGAGACATACGCGTGCGTGGTTGGTCGGCGCACCCGCTGTCGTGGCTGACTGTCTTCGGCTGAGGTTCAGACAGCGCGCATGGAGGGTGCTGGCCGTCAGACGAGCGCGCCAAAGCTGGGCCGTCTCTGGGTCGTCCGAGGCTGCTCGACAGTGGCCAATGACGACCAACGGCGACGGCCAGGCGCCCGAACCCACCACCGCTTCTGAGCAGCGAAAACACAGATCGCCAAGATCTCCGGCAAGGCCCAGGGCAAGAAGACAGGCGACCTCACGCGTCTGGCTTACCGTGGGGGCCCGGGCTCCCCAAGGTCTTGGCGACAGAGTTGATTATCTGCTGGGTCGTCTCCAGGCCGTGGTGTGTCATCTCCTTGGTCTTGCCGATGGATCGGACCCGACGGTGCCGGTCCCCTGGCTTTTCTGGCGCCTTGAGGTCGAGTTCGTGCACGATTTCGTTGCGTGCAACGAAGAGGGGCTTTAGCTCGCCGATCCGCTTGCGCAACTTCGCATCTGTCACTCCCAGCGCGCCGGCAACCTTCTGGACCTGTTCTATCGACTGCAGCGATGAACCGGTCAGCTCGTACACATAGTCATCGATCAAGGCACCCCGCGGATCACCGCTCGTCAGGTACCTAGCCAGGTGCTTCGGAGCCTGCTCCTGGGCCAAGCGAGCTTCTGCATGTGCCTGAAACTTGGATGCAGACTCCTTGTTGACCGGCAACAGCGCAGCCAAGGTGTCTCGAATGAGTTGCTTCAGCGCCGAGTCAATGCCGGCTCCAGCGAACGTGAGCGCAGCGCGTAGTAGGTCTTCCTCGTTGGATGTCAGGCGCCCTCGTAGGTCGCCTCCTTCCTCTCGGCGCGCCAACCGAACGATCTCCAGGTTCGTCAGAACCGCTTCAACCGAGTCGTAGGCCGACGCCAGGAACCGTTGGGCCTTGTCGGTGTTGGGATGGAACCAAGCTGCGGACAAGCCGTCGAGATGCATGCTTGATCATACGAGCGCCGCCCTGCCTAGCGGCGGTGTTCGCGAACCGAGCCCAGCGGTAGGGCGTCGTGCCATTCGCATGCCAGATAAGGCGGGAAACCACGGGGACCAGCGGGGGACCACTCGCGGGCGCAACCTAAGCTCCAACGTGACTCCGCCGCAGGTCAGTGCACTGACTGCACCCAGAAGACCCAAGCTTCCCAAGCTGATAGCTCAACTGTGTGCAGATACGGGATGAGGCTGCGGCATCAGATACCTGGCACGCTACAGGGTACGGCCGTCTGGCGATCACCCGCTTACTTCACCATCATGAAGCCCTGCCGGTCGACACGAGGGGGATCAACCTGTGACCGACAACGTGCAGCAGCATGGCGGGCCGAACATGAACGCCGTAGACGACGCTGCCCGCGAGATGCTCCGCCAGAGCCGTCTCATCCAGAATGAGCGCTCTGATACAAGTGGACTTCTCTCGTGCTTCAACGAGCTAGCAGATCTAGTGGGCTGGGATCGTCGCGCGGACGCGCGAGATGCGCTCGCGCTGGCACGTCTTTGTAGGCACCTCGCTACGCTCATCCGCTCTGGCTCGTGGGCCATCTTGCGACATCGGGAGAAGTTGCCACCGGAGCGGCCGGCTCTGACGGAAGCGACGACCGCCGAAGAAGTCGGATACGCCTACCTAGGACTGCAAGCTTGCGGAGCGGTCGGTTGGGAGGCGAAAGCACTCGACGACGCCCTCTGGTGCGTGGTGAACAGCCAACTTGCCATTCCCGGTGCCTTCTGTACATCCCTGATCAACGACCTCGCGCGAGGAGTCCGTCAAGAGAGGAAGGGGGAGCTCGACCGAATCGTGCATGAAATCGCCCAACTCACGAGTCCAGTAACGTGCCTCAAGTCAACGCGCCTCAAGCCAACCCACCGCAAGCCCGGCTGGGGTCCCAGTTGAGTGCACCTTGCCCGGGGCCGCCTCCTCGGTAGCCATCACAACCGGCCAACTCGCCTCCGCGATATGACCACCTGACCGGGAGTTCTGGACTCAGGTCGCGTACTGCCTTCGTCCTCAGATGCAGGGAACAGCCGCGGTCAACACCGTTACCCGACAGGACTGGTTGCACAGCGAGGTGTACGAGGGGCCCCTACCCGTGGCCTGCGGGCCGGCGCTGACTGCCACAACCCGCGGGGCCGGAGGACGGTCACCGTCTCACTTTCCGTCTCATTCATCAGCATTCACGGCCGTTCAGGTGGGACTACGAACCCGGTGGCACACGAGAGGTAGCCATTTGTGAACGCAGGTGAACGCCCCCGAACCCGACATGAGAGGCCACCATCACAGTTGGAAAGCGTGCACTGCTCGGCCGTCAAGCCAGTCACGCTCTGAGGCAGGCGGGGCGCAATTCGGCAGTCGTGCGCACGTGCGCCCGTGATGCGCCCCATCGTCACTCGCTAGCTTGCCTCGTCTGCCACGGATGGCAGCACCAGAGCACTTGTCAGGAGCTGTGATGGTTCAAGCCGATCAGGACGCGTGGGCAAGTCACCTGGCGGAATATTCCGCACTCAGAAGCGAGATAAATACCAGAATTAGCTTGCAGCATCAAGTGCTGGCCCTCCACATGACCGCCGTTAGTGTTGTGCTATCCGTGGCATTGTCTGGGAAATCTCGATGGCCAGTCCTGTTGGTGATCCCTTTTATTGCGTACACATCAAGCGAGATCCTGGCGTCGCTCTTCCGTACAGTGGAAGGAATAGCAAAATACATAGACGAGGAACTTAACCCTAAGGTTCCTGGTGGTTTAGGCTGGGAGTCGTGGCTGGTTCATCAGAAACCAACCAGCGAAGTGCAAAAAATGACACACCCGTATTATTTACTTTTTCCTGGGATATCCATCATTTCACTGCTGTCCGTCTTTTCTATCGTGTGGGGCGGTCGAGTAGGCGGCCATCAACCCAACGTATCCTTCTGGATGGTAATATCTGCCTGGCCATTCGCAGCCGTCTTCACCGTGCTGTCCTTCAAAGCAATCCGACGGCTACGCGCACCCTTTTGAAACTGTTGCTGTGTCGTCTACCTCTCAGGGCGACCGCACAACTACCGCACCAGATCGAGCGGGGAAACACGGTGAAAGCTACTCAGGCCAAACAGGCCACTGGGCGGCCGTCAGCCCAGGTCAGAGCCCGAACCGCCTCCGAATGCCCACGGCTTCCCAAGCTGAGCGCACAGTGCCAGCCTTGGCCGACAGGTGTTCTTGGGCGGCTAGACCCTTCCATTAGCACTGCTGCGAGTGCTGTTCGTCGACATGGATAGCACGCTACCCGTTCTAGTTGCGGTTCTGGGCACGCTGCTTGGTTCAGCTGTGACGTACCTTTTCCAGCTCAAGTCATCGAAACAAGCGGAGGTCCACGCCCATCAGCGACAGTTGAGGTCAGATCGCATGGCGATCTATAGTGAGTTTGCCGGAGCAGTAACCGAATTCAGGAGATGCCAGTACAGTCGGTGGCACAGCGATCACGGATCTCCTGATGGCGGGGGCTCTCAAGCAGTCCTAGAAGCTCGTCGGGCCAGGGGTATCGCTCAGCACGTCGGATTTCGAGTTCAACTCATAGCCAGTAAACCAGCGCTGATCGAGTCGGCTCGTTGCGCGCTGGAAGCCACGGCCGCCATGCATCGTGCAGCAAGCGCCGAGCAGCTTCGTGCCAAGGACGCTGAGGCCACAAGTTCGCTGGAGCACTTCATCGTGCTCGCCTCTGGCGACGTGAGGTAGGGGCTAATCGGGCATCCTAGTCCTACGTGCTTGTTGAGCCGTCCGATAGACCGCTTGGCAGCGGCTGACGACGATCGCTAGGCAGAGGGTGACTGGAACTCGTGTCACGCCGATTGTGTGCGTGTCTAACTGCGTGACAACGCCGACGCACAACGGCGGACGGGCACGGACGCCTACGGACCATCACCGCAGGTGACAGGTAGAGCAGCCCAAGGCAGAGCCCTCACCAAAGTTGCTTCGGGACGAAGAGGTCGTGGGTTCAGATCCCGCCACCCCGACAGTTGAAACAGCAGGTGAGGCTCCTACCGGGTTCGGTGGGGGCCTTTCCTGTTTCTGTGTGTGCAGGTATGCGTGACCGGTGGTTCGGGGCCTGCTCGGAGGGGGCGTGGGGGTGTGTATCGCGTCGCCTGTCATGTCCCCGCTGGCTACGCTGCACGGCGTGACCCTCGTTGAATCTTCCGTGGCCCCTGAGGCGCCCGTGCTCGTGCTGCTGCCTCGTGTGGCTGTTCGTGGGCAGGAGGTCACCGCGCCTCGGTTGCGGGGGCTGCTCGCTCTGCTTGCCGGGGAGTTGCGGGGTGGGTGCAGTACGGGGCGGCTGGTGGAGGGGCTGTGGGGGGACGAACTGCCCGAGCGGCCGGGGAAAGCCGTGCAGGTGCTCGTGTCCCGGTTGCGGGGGATCGTGGGGGACGGGGTCGTCGTCAGTACCGCGACCGGGTACCGGCTCCAGCTGAGTGATGAGCAGGTCGACAGCTCCGCGATCGTGTCGAGGTACGCGCGCGCTCTTGAGCTGGGGCGGGGCGGGGATCATCGCGGGGCGCTCGCCGAGGCCGAGGCCGGGCTGGGGTTGTGGGACGGGGGGTCGGGAGGGGGCGTCGGGGAGGAGTTGCATGATCCGGTCGCCGCGCTGAGGGCCGAGCGGGCGAAGACGCGGCGGGCGCTGGTGCGGGTGCGGGCGTTGTCGCTGGCCCGGGTCGGGCGGGGGGAGGAAGCGGTCGCGCCGCTCGTCGAGCTGGCCAAGCGGGCGCCCCGGGACGAGGAGGTGCTCGTCGCGCTGCTGCGGTGCGAGGCCGGGACGGCCGGACGGGCCGCGGCGCTCAGCCGTTACGACTCCTACCGGCGGCGGGTGCGCGATGAGCTGGGGGCCGAGCCGGGGCCCGAAGTGCGGCAGGTCTATCAGGAGTTGCTCCGGGACGACGCTCCGCTGGTGCGGCACGGGGTGCCCCATGAGGTGAATCCGCTGCTCGGGCGGGACGCGGATGTCGTCGCCGTCTCCTCGTTGCTGAGGAGCTCGCGGGTCGTGACCGTCGTCGGGCCCGGCGGGCTGGGGAAGACGCGGCTGTCGCATGCCGTGAGCCGGGCCGCGAAGGAACCGCTCGTGCACTTCGTCGCGTTGACCGGTGTCACGCAGGACGAGGCCGTGGCGCGGGAGGTGGCCTCGGCGGTCGGCGCGGCCGGGGAGGACGCCGTCGGCGGGATCGCCGCGGCGCTCGGCGGCGGGCCCGCGCTGCTGGTGCTCGACAACTGCGAGCAGGTCGTCGGGGGTGCCGCCGACCTCGTGCAGGCGTTGGTGGCGCGGGCCAGGGACGTGCGGGTACTGGCCACCAGCCGGGCTCCGCTCGGGCTGTCCTTCGAATCCGTCTACGCGCTGCCGGAGTTGTCGCCGGACAGTTCGGTCGAGCTGTTCGAGCAGCGGGCGCGGGCCGCCCGTCCCGGGGTCGAGCTGCCGCGCGAGCAAGTCAGCGCCATCTGCGCGCAGTTGGACGGGCTTCCGCTCGCCGTGGAGCTGGCCGCGGCCCGGGTGCGGGTGCTGTCCGTCGCCGACATCGGGCGGCGGCTCTCCGACCGGTTCGCGCTGCTGCGGGGCGGTGCGCGGGACGCGCCGGAGCGGCATCGCACGCTGCGGGCCGTCGTGGAGTGGAGCTGGAACCTGCTGGAGCCGGAAGGGCGGGCCGCGCTGCGGGCGTTGTCCGTCTTCCCTGGCGGGTTCGACGTCGCCGCGGCCGAGTTCCTGCTCGCCGGCCCGCTCGACGGCCCGCTCGACGGCTCCCCCGACAGCTCCCCCGACGACTCCCTCGACGCGCTGGAGTTGGTGGAGCAGCTCGCCGGGCAGTCGCTGGTCAAGGCGGACGACACTCCCGCCGGGGTGCGGTTCCACATGCTGGAGACCCTGCGGGAGTTCAGCGCCGGGCAGCGTGCCGAGGCCGGTGAGGAGGAAGCGGTCACCGGCCGATTCATGGACTGGGCGCGGGAGTTCGGGCGCGGGCACCATGACGTGCTGTTCGGGCGGGATCCCGTGCCGTCCTGGCTGCGCATCCGGGCCGAGCGGGACAACCTCGTGCTCGCGCTGCGGGTCGCCCAGGAGCGCGGCGACCTGCCGGCGCTGGCCGCCCTGACCGCCGTACTGGCCTCCTTGTGGGCCACCGACACCGAGTTCGGGCGGCTCGCGGCGCTCGCGCGGGAGACCGGTGAGCCGTTGTCGCGGTTCCGGCCCGGGCCCGAGGACGTCGAGCCGGCGCGCAGTGCGGCGGCGGTGTGCGCGGCGAGCCTCTTCATGGCCCACGGGCCGCACGCCATACGGCAGTTCGCCACCCTGCGCAGGCTGCCGCCCGCCGCGCCGGACACCCTGATGCGGGCGGTGTCGATCGTGCTGTGCGCGATCCCGGAGATACGGCCGCCCCAGTACGCGCGGCTGACCGAGCTCTGCGAGGCGCGCGAGCCGCTGCTGGCCGGCACGGCGGCCTGTGTCGCCAGCTATGTGTGGGAGGCGCGGCACGACACCGAGCGGGCCCTGGAGTACGCCCGGCGGATGCTCGGCACGCTGGTGCCGCTGGGCAATCCGCCGATGCTGCTGCTCACCCACGGCCGGATCAGCGAGCTGTGCCTTCAGTCCGAGCGCGCGGAGGAGGCGTACGAGCATCTGCGCGCGGCGCTCGACGCGCTGGACGAGTACGGCGACTGGTCGGACTCGATCGGTGTGCGCTGGGGGCTGGTGCTGGCCTCGCTCCAGCGCGGGGAGTTCGACGAGGCGGAGTACTGGCTGGAGCTGGCCGCCCTGGAGACGCCGTCGGAGTCGTCGCAGGTGTTCACCCCTGATCTGCCGGCCCGCGCGGAGATCGCGCTGGCCCGGGGGCTGACCGAGGTCGGACTCGGGGTGTGGCGGCGGGCGGTGGAGCAGATCGGCAGGGAACGCGCCCGGCACACCGACGACCCGTTCGTCGAGTCGTGGGAGCTCCAGGTGCAGGCGGCGACGGTCGCCTCGCACGCCCAGCACGGGCGCCTGGAGCCGGTCGCCGGGCTCGCCGCGCGGCTGCGGGAGCGGCTGCTGGCCAAGCTGTCCGGCGCGGGCGACGACGACTCCCCGGTGGATGTCCCGGTGTACGGCACGGTCCTGCTCGCGCTGGGCTTCGCCGGGATCGCCCGGGGCGACCGGGGTGCCGTACGGCTGGTCGCGCTCGCCGAACGGATGCCGGTGATCCGGGAGTTCCCGACGCTCACCTCGGCGCGTTCGCGCGCCGCGGCCGAGGACGCCGACGGGGCGGCGTACGCCGAGGCGAGATCGGCGTACGCCGCCCTGGGGCGGGAGGAGCTGCGGGCGGCGGCGCTGCGCGAGCTCACCGCCGGGCCGCACCCGAGTCCCGTTCTCTGAGGCCTCACTTCTGCTGTTCGGTCTCGAACCGGGCCTTGGACCAGAGGTATCCGGTGACCGCCAGCGCCAGGCACCAGGCGACGGCGATCCAGCCGCGGTCGCCGATCTCGCTGCCCATCAGCAGTCCGCGCAGGGTCTCGATGGCCGGAGAGAAGGGCTGGTACTCGGCGAACCAGCGGAAGCCGTCCGGCATGGCGTCCACCGGGACGAACGCGCTCGACAGGAGCGGCAGCAGGGTCAGCGGCATGCCCAGGTTGCTGGCCCCCTCGGGGTTGGGGCTCACCAGGCCGATGCCGACGGCGATCCAGGTCAGGGCGAGGCTGACCAGCGTCATCAGTCCGGCCGCCGCGAGCCACTCCAGCGGTGAGGCGTCGGGGCGGAAGCCGATGGCGACCCCGATGCCGAGGATCACCACGAGCGCCACCAGCGTCTGGATCACGCTGCCGATCACATGGCCCGTGAGGACGGAGGCCCGGGAGATCGCCATGGTGCGGAAGCGGGCGATGATCCCCTCGGTCATGTCGGAGCACACCGACACCGCGGTGCCGAGCGAGGTCATGCCGACGGTCATCAGCAGGATGCCGGGGACGATGTAGGCGACGTACGCGGAGCGGTCCGCGCCGCCGCCGGTGAGGCCGGCGCTCATCACGTCGCCGAAGACGTAGACGAAGAGCAGCAGCAGCATGACCGGCGTGAGCAGGAGGTTCAGGGTGAGGGAGGGGTAGCGGCGGGCGTGCAGCAGGCTGCGCCGCAGCATCGTCAGGTTGTCCTGGAGGGCGGTGGCGTTCATCGGGCGGACTCCTTCTCGGAGGACGTGGCGGTGGTCGCGGGGCTGGTGGCGGTGGTCGCGGGGCTCGCGGTCAGGGCGAAGAACACGTCGTCCAGGTCCGGGGTGTGCACGGACAGCTCGTCCGCCTCGATCCCGGCCGTGTCGAGCCAGTCGAGTACGGCCCGCAGCTCGCGCTGGCTGCCGTCGCTGGGGATCTGGAGGGTGAGGGACTCGTCGTCGCGGGTCACCTCGCGCAGGGCGGTCGCCGCGCTCTCGTAGGCCCCGGGGTCGGAGAAGCGGAGGCGGACGTGGCCACCGGGGACGAGGCGCTTGAGTTCCTCGGCGCTCCCCTCGGCGACGAGCCTGCCGCCGTTCAGGACCGCGATCCGGTCGGCGAGCTGGTCGGCCTCCTCCAGGTACTGGGTGGTGAGGAAGACGGTCGTCCCGCCGGAGACCAGTTCGCGGATGATCTGCCACATGGTGTGACGGCTGCGCGGGTCCAGGCCGGTCGTCGGCTCGTCGAGGAAGATGATCCGGGGGGCGCCGACGAGGGTCATGGCGATGTCCAGGCGGCGCTTCATGCCGCCCGAGTAGGTGGACGCGGGCTTCTTCGCCGCCTCGACCAGGTCGAAGCGGTCCAGCAGCTCGGCGGCGACCCGCCTGCCCTCCGCCTTCGGCAGATGGTGCAGGTCCGCCATCAGCAGCATGTTCTCCTCGCCGGTGATCAGACCGTCCACCGCCGAGAACTGGCCGGTGACGCCGATCGCGGCCCGTACGGCCTGGGCCTCGGCCCTGAGGTCGTGGCCGGCGATCCGCGCGTGGCCCGCGTCCGCGGAGACCAGCGTGGACAGGATGTTCACCGCCGTGGTCTTGCCCGCTCCGTTGGGGCCGAGCAGGGAGAAGACGGTGCCGGCCGGTACCTGGAAGTCGATGCCGTCGAGGACGGTCTTGTCCCCGTAGGACTTGCGCAGCCCGTGGGCCTCGATCGCGAGTTCTCGTTCGGATGTCGTCGTCATGGGCAGTACGGTGCGGGCGCCCGCCTTCAGAACGGCTTCAACCCGGTTTCAGCCCACGGGGACGGGAGAGCCGCCCTGAAACCGAGGCGGCCGGGGACGAACCCGGGGCGGTGGGAGGGGCGGGTGACGGGCATGGCCGCCGGGCGCGGAGCCAGGGGGGCGAGTGACGGGCGCGCTCGCCGAGCGAGGCACGGAGCCGGGGGCCAGAAGCCGGGTGAGGGGCACGACTGCCTGGCGGCGCAGGGCAGCCGCGGGCGATCAGCCGCTGCCGCGGCGGGCGACGGACGGGGCAGGCTTCCAACGGGAGGAGGAGGCCAGCCGAGAGGCCGGAAACGGAAAGCCGAGGGCCGGAGGAAGACAGTCGGCAGTGGGAATCCGAGGGCCGGAGACAGGAACCCAGGAGCCGGGGCCGATGGACAGAAGCCGAGGCCGATGGACAGAAGCCGAGGCCGATGGACAGAAGCCGAGGCCGATGGACAGAGGCCGAAGGCGCGAGGCCGGGGGCTGGAAGCCGGGGGACGGGAATCTCAGGGGCGCTCGTGGTCGTGCGCGGCGCCGCGCACCCTCGACCCGCCCCGGCGGCCAACCGCGGCACGATCCGAACGTGGGGTCCTGCCCCGACCCTGCCCGCCCCTGCCCCGACCCTGCCCGCCCCGCGACCGCCCTGCGTCAGCCGTGTGCCAGTCGTGCGTGAGTCCTGCATGAGTCCCGCGACCGCCCCGCGTCAGTCCCGCGTCGGCCCGGGCCCCGGCCCGTTCCGGCGCCGGTCCCTCCCCTCGTGGGGACCGGTGCCGGATGGTGTGGGCGGTGGCGGTGGCGCGGTGGCCATGGGGCGTGATCCTGCCAGCCGGGTCGTCCGGCGAGGAGATCCGATGGTCATCCGGAGGGTGAAACCGCAGGTCAGGCATATAAGGTGAGTTTTCCGGTCCGGATGTCCAGGCGGCGGAAGTGAGGGGTGGGGGCCTTGGGTCAGGGCTCGGGGACGGCACGTACGGCCTTCGCGGAACGGCTCGCGCTGCTGTACAAGGAGGCTGGCAATCCGCCGCTGAAGAGCGTGTCCGAGGCGGTCGTACGGCTTCAGCGGGTCGACGAGCGCGGGCGTCCGGTGCGGGTGTCCGCGCAGCGCATCAGCGACTGGCGGCGGGCCCGGAACGTGCCCGCCCAGTTCGCCGCCCTCGCCGCCGTCCTCCAGGTGCTCGTTCCCGCGGCCCGGCGCGCGCGGCCGACTCCCGTGGCGGCGGGGCTGTACGACCTCGGCCGCTGGCAGCGGCTGTGGGAGCGGGCCGTGGCCGATCCGGCCGGGGAGGAGGCGGAGCAGACCGCCGTCGAGGAGTCCGTGGTCGCCGGGGTCTGCCCCTACCGGGGGCTGGCGTCCTACCGGCAGGAGGACGCCCGCTGGTTCTTCGGCCGGGAGCGCAGCACCCGGGACCTGGCGCGCCGGCTGGAGGCCGGCGACGAAGGCGACGGCGGCGGCGACGGCCTGGTGATGCTGGTCGGGGCCTCGGGCGCGGGGAAGTCCTCGCTGCTCAACGCCGGGCTGGTGCCGGCGCTGCGGCGGGCCGGGCGGACCGTGGTGCAGCTCGTCCCGGGCGCCGATCCGGTCAAGGAGCTGAGCCGGCACATACCCGGGCTCACGGACCTGGTCGCGGAGGCCGCGGATCTCGCCGCCCTCGCGGACGGCGATCCCGGGCGGGACGACGCCGTACGGGCCGCGTTCTCCGCCTGGGCCGGTCCCGGGCCCGCCGCCACGGGAGTCGGCCGCCCCGTGCTGCTGGTCGACCAGTTCGAGGAGACCTTCACCCTCTCCGCCGAGGAGACCACCCGCCGCGCCTTCGTCCGGCTGCTGCACGCCGCGAGCACGTCCTCTTCCTCCGGGGACCCGGCACCCGCGCTGGTGGTGCTCGGGGTGCGCGCCGACTTCTACGAGCAGTGCCTCGCCCACCCGGAGCTGGCGGACGCCCTCCAGCACCGGCACATGGTGCTCGGACCGCTCACGGCGGCGGAGCTGCGCGAGGCGGTGACCGGTCCGGCCAGGGCCGTCGGCCTCGAACTGGAGCCGGGGCTCGCGGAGCTGATCGTGCGGGAGGTCGGCGGCGACGGCTCGCGCGGGGGGCACGACGCGGGCGCGCTGCCGCTGCTGTCGCACGCGCTGCTGTCCACCTGGCAGCGGCGCAGGGCCGGACGGCTCACCCTGGCCGGCTACCGGGCGGCGGGCGGCATCCAGGGCGCGGTGGCGGCCACCGCCGAGCAGGCCTGGTCGGAGCTGGACCCGGCCGCACGGGACGCGGCACGGCGGCTGCTGCTCAGGCTGGTCCGGCTGGGCGAGGACACCCAGGCGACCCGGCGGCGCGGGACGCGGCGCCTGCTCGCCGAGGAGTCGGCGGACCCGGGCAAGACGGAGGAGTCCCTGGAGGCGCTGGTGCGCGCCCGGCTGGTGACCCTGGACGCGGAGACCGTGGAGATCACCCACGAGGCGCTGCTGCACGCCTGGCCCCGGCTGCGGGACTGGATCGACGAGGGGCGCGGCGACCATCTGCTGCGCCAGCGCCTGGAGGAGGACGGCCGCTCCTGGCAGGAGTCCGGCCGGGACACCGCGCTGCTGTACCGGGGCTCGCGCCTCGACCAGGCCGGGACCTGGGCGGCCTCCGCCGCGGACACCGTGCTGACCCGGGGCGCCGTGGAGTTCCTGGCGGCCTCGGCCCGGCTGCGCAGGCGCACCACCTGGGTACGGCGGGCCGCCGTCTCGACGCTGGTCGTGCTGGCGATGCTGGCCGTGGGCGCGGCCTGGATCGCCCGCGAGCAGCGCAACGACGCCGTGTTCGAGCAGGTGGCCGCCGAGACGGACCGCTTCCAGTACACGGACCCCTCGCTCTCCGCCCAGCTCGCTCTGGTGGCGCACCGGCTGCGCCCGGACGACGAGGCCACGGACAACCGGCTCACCTCGATCGTCAACACCCCGCTGGCGACCTCGCTGCTGGGCCACACCGGGGCGGTCTACCTGACCGGTTTCAGCCCGGACGGCCGGACCCTGGCCACCGCGAGCTACGACCGCACGGTGCGGCTGTGGGACGTGTCCGACCCCTCCCGTCCCCAGGCCCTGGGCAAGCCCCTCACCGGCCATACGAGCTGGGTGAGCAGCGCCGTCTTCAGCCCCGACGGCACCACCCTGGCCAGTGCGGGCGACGACGGCACGATCCGGCTGTGGGACGTGCGGGACCCGGCCGCGCCGAAGCCCGTCGGCGCGCCCGTGACCAGCGGCCACGGCACGGTGTACCTGCTCGCGTTCGGCCCGGACGGCAGAACGCTGGCGTCGGTCGGCGAGGACGAGACCGTCCGGCTGTGGAGCGTGTCCGGCCGGTCCCGCCCCCGGGCCCTCGGCAAGCCCCTCACCGGGCACACCGCGCCCGTACGGGCCGTCGCGTTCAGCCCCGACGGGCGGACGCTGGCCACCGGCGGGGACGACGACGGGGTGCGGCTGTGGAACACCGCCGACCCGCGCCGGCCGGTGCCGCTGGGCCGGGTCCTGAGGGGGCACACGGCCACCGTGCACTCGCTGGCGTTCAGCCCGGACGGCCGGACCCTGGCGAGCGGCAGTTCCGACACCACGGTGCGGCTGTGGGACACCTCCGACCCCGGCCGGGCGTCCGCGGTGGGGGCGCCGCTGACCGGGCACACCGGGCCGGTGTGGTCGGTGGCGTTCGCCCCCGACGGCGGGACGCTGGCTGTGGCCAGCGCGGACAGCACGGCGAGCCTGTGGAACGTGGCCGACCCGGCGTACGCGTCGCAGGTCGGGGAGCCGCTCGCGGGCGCGAGCGGGGAGATGTTCGCGCTGGCGTTCAGCCCGGACGGCGGGACCCTGGCGACCGGCAGCGGGGACGGCGAGGTCCGGCTGTGGTCGGTGGCGGGGTCCGACATGGCCGGCCGCAAGGGCGCGTTCCGCCCGGACGGGAAGGTGCTGGCCACGGCCGCGCAGGGCGGCCGGGTGCGGCTGTGGAACGTGGCGGACCCCGACCGGCCCGTGGCGCTGAGCGCCCCGTTCATGGAGGCCGACGGCGGCAACCGCGCGCTGGCGTTCTCGCCGGACGGCCGCACCCTCGCGATCGTGGCCGGCAATCAGGCGCTGTACCTGTGGGACGTCGGCGATCCCGCGCACCCGGTGCGCCACCGCCCGCCCGTCGCCCTGCGCACCCGGTACACGGACGCGCTGGCCTACAGCCCGGACGGCCGGACGCTGGCCACCGTCTACGACGACCACACCGTCCAGCTGTGGGACGTGACCGACCCGGCGCGGCCCGCGCCGTACGCCGAGCGGCTCACCGGGCACAAGGGGTACGTCCTCGCGCTCGTCTTCAGCCCGGACGGCCGGACGCTGGCGAGCGGCGGCGCGGACGGCACGGTCCGGCTGTGGGACACCGCCGACCCGGCCCGCCCGGGGCGTCTCGGCGACGTGCTGCTGGACCATCACGGCACCGTCAGCGACCTCGTGTTCAGCCCGGACGGCTCGACGCTGGCCAGCGCGGGCGACGACGACAAGGTGCGGCTGTGGGACGTCACCGATCCCGCGGCGGCGCGGCTGCTGGGCTCGCCGCTGACCGGGCACACGGAGGCGATCGTGTCGCTGTCGTACAGCGAGGACGGCCGGACCCTGGCGAGCGGCGGCAACGACAACACCGTGCGGCTGTGGAACGTCTCCGACCCCGCCGACGCCTCCCCCATCGGCCAGTCGATGAGTCCGGGGGCCCGCACCGGCGAGTTCCTGTCGTTCAGCCCGCACGGGCAAACGCTCGGCGTCTCCAGCGGCGCCGGCACCATCCGGCTGTGGAACCTGGACGTGGACCGGGCCGTCCGGCACATCTGCGCGGCGACCCGGGGCGTGCTGACCGAGGAGAAGTGGCACGAGTACCTGCCGAGGCTGTCCTACGAACCGCCCTGCGAGACGTAGGACAAACCGGCACCCCCTCCCGTCCGGACGGCGACCTTGTTAGGGTTGGCCGCAGCCCGGTCGCTGACGCATCCCCCGTCGTCAGCGACCGGGCGCTTTCGCATTCACAGAAGGGCACCGTCGGGTGATCGTCTTCGGCACCAAGGGCTACCTGTACCAGCTCGCCATCCTCACGCTCGTCTGCGGCAGCTGCGGCAATCCCGCCGCGCACACGCTGCGCAAGCGCGTCACCAAGTTCACGCTGTTCTTCGTGCCCCTGTTCCCGTTCTCCACCAAGTACGCCACCCAGTGCACGTTCTGCGGCACCGAGGTCAAGGTCGAGCGGGAGCAGGCCGAGCAGCTCCAGGCGCAGGCCGCCGGGGGCCCGGCGGGCCAGGCCCGGCAGCCCTACCAGAACTGACGGTCGCTCCGCGGTCGCCGGCCGGACGGCTCAGTTGTTCCACGTCTCGTCGTACGGGTCGGCGGGTGTCGCCACCGGCCGCGACGAGGTGACCGTCAGATAGGGGATCGGGCCCCTGTTCACCGGGTCCTCGGTCCGCTTCGGCGAGTAGACGCCGGTCACCTCCAGCCAGGCGTCCGGGCGCAGCACCGGGGGGATGTCCCCGGTGAGGGCGATCTTCACCGGCTGCGCGTCCGCGGCGCAGCAGTTGAGGGCCATCCGCACCAGGTAGGGCCGGCCGGCGCCGTCCAGGGCGACGAACCCGGTGACCCTGATCTCCCGGCCGCGCAGCTCCCGCCCGTGGTCGTACACCGCGCGCCCCGCGTAGTCGGCCACCCCGAGCCTGAGCGGCCCCTGGGCGGGCAGCTTCTGGTAGCCGTAGGCCTGTTGCAGGGCCGTTCCGGCGCGCATGGCGCTGTAGGAGCCGAGGGCGGGCGGGGCGACGAGGACCAGGGCGAGCAGCGGCAGCACCAGCAGCCAGGAGACCCGGGGTTCGTGGTGCCGGTGCTCCGTCCTCGGCGCCCGTCGTTCGTACCAGAGCGTCGCGACCGCCGACGCGATGAGCACGGCCCCGGCGAGCAGGAGCAGCGGGCGCAGGCCCGCCTTGACGTACCGCAGGTACAGATCGGTGAACCCCGCGTGCAGCAGGGTCGCGCCGAGCAGGAAGAGGACGGCGGACTGCGCGTGCCGGTTCACAGGAGCACCGCCGAGGTGAGGACCGCGACGAGGATCGCGAGGACGAAGGTGGCGGGCGCGAAGCGCAGCGCGAAGCCCCGGCCGAAGGTGCCGGTCTGCATCGCGAACAGCTTCAGGTCGATCATCGGGCCGACCGTGAGGAAGACCAGCTTGGCGGTGAGGGAGAACTGGGTGAGGGACGCGGCGACGAACGCGTCCGCCTCCGAGCAGATCGACAGCAGCACGGCGAGGACGGCGAGCGCGAGGACGGACACCAGCGGGTTGTCGGCCGCCGTGCGCAGCCAGGTCTCCGGGACGACCGCCTTCAGCGTCGCCGCCGCCATCGCCCCGACGACGAGGAACCCGCCCGCGTGCACGGTGTCGTGACGCACCGAACCCCAGAACGCCGCGCCCTTGCCCTGCCCCTCGTGGGAGTGCCGGGCCGGAGGCTTCAGCCAGTCGGTGCGGCCCAGGCGCAGCCAGATCCAGCCCATGGCGCAGGCCGTGAGCAGCCCGGCGACGAGCCGGGCGAGGACCATCTCCGGGTCGCGCGGGAAGGCCACGGCGGTCGCCGTCAGCACGATCGGGTTGATCGCGGGCGCGGACAGCAGGAACGCCAGCGCCGCCGCCGGGGTCACCCCGCGCCGCACCAGCGCCCCGGCCACCGGCACCGACGCGCACTCGCAGCCCGGCAGCACCGCCCCGGCCACCCCCGCGACGGGCACCGCGAGGACCGGGTTGGCGGGCAGTGCCCGGGCGAAGAACGAGGCGGGCACGAACACCGCGATCGCCGCCGACAGCAGCACCCCGAGCACCAGGAACGGCAGCGCCTGCACGGTCACCGCCACGAACACCGTCATCCAGCTCTGCATCACCGGCGTCGACAGCAGCCCGCGCACCGGGCCCTGCGCGAGCAGGACCACGAGCAGGCCCATGGTGAGCAGCAGCGGCGAGTCGAGGTGCCGGCCCTGGTCCTCGGGCGGCGGCTGCGCGCCCGCCTTCCGGTCCGGCGCCTCTTTGGTCATCGCCACGGGCGGGTCACCTCCAGCGGTGCGTACGGTCGCCTCCCCTCTCCTACGGCGGGATCCGGCCGCCCGTTCACCGTGTGATCGACTCCTCCGGTCAACTCCTGGAACCACCCGTCACGTTGAGGCAGTCTTCTCCCTCGTGGCGAGCGTTCCGAATCAAGGACAGGCGGCGGACGCGTCCGCGCACATGGTGGTGTGCGGGGACGACGGTCTCGCGCACCGGCTGGCCGCCGAACTGCGCGGCGTCTACGGCGAGCAGGTCACCCTGGTCGTGCCGCCCGCCGAGCGCGGGGTGCGCACCCCGGTGGTGGGGCGGGCGCGGGCCGCGTCGGCGGCGCTGCTGGACCGGATGGTCGCCGCGGCCGGGCGGGGCGGCGCGGGTGAACCGGTCGGCGGCGAACGGCAGATGGAGGCCGCCGAAGCCACCGAGGCGGTGCTCGCGGACGCGGGCGTGGCCCGGGCCGCGGCGCTGGCGCTCGTGTACGACGACGACGAGACCAACATCCGGGCCGCGCTGACCGCCCGGCGGCTCAACCCCCGGCTGCGGATCGTGCTGCGGCTCTACAACCGGCGGCTCGGCCAGCACATCGAGGCGCTCCTCGACCAGGCCGCCGCGCTGGCCTCCGGCGACGGCTCCGGGGCCGGCGGGCCGGGGGCGGGCGGGTCGGGGGCGGACGCCTCCACGACCGTGCTGTCCGACGCGGACACCGCCGCGCCCGCGCTGGTCGCGTCCGCAGTCGCCGGGACGAGCAAGGTCCTGCAGACCGACGGGCTGCTCCTGCGGGCGGCGGAACGGCTGCCGGGACAGTCCGGCGACCCGGGCCTGGCCACACTGGCGCTGCTCTCCGACAGCACCGGCGACGGCGCCGAGCGCGGGCCCGAGCTGCTGCCCGACGCGGACGCGGTCCGGGAGGCCGCCGGACGCGGGACCGTCGTGCTCCAGCAGGTGTCCTACGCGGGGCCCTCGCTGCCCGCCGGACGCGGCGGGGGCGGGGGTGTGGTGCCGCCGTTCGCCTCGCTGTTCTCGCGGCGGCTGCGCTGGTCGCTGGCCGGCGTGGTGGGCTGTGTGGCGGCGCTCGCGGTGGCCCTGACCCTCGTGACCGGGGAGCACCCGCTCTACGCCACCTACCAGACCCTCCTCGACCTCTTCGCCATCAACGAACCCGCCCTGCACCAGCCGCTGGGCCGGCAGATCCTCCAACTCCTCGCCGGACTGCTGGGGTTGCTGCTGCTGCCGGTGCTGCTCGCCGCGGTCCTGGAGGCGCTCGGCACCTTCCGCACCGCGTCCGGGGTGCGCAAGCCCCCGCGCGGGCTCGGCGGTCATGTCGTCCTCCTCGGGCTCGGCAAGATCGGGACACGGGTGCTGGTGCGGCTGCGGGAACTGGACATCCCGGTGGTCTGCGTCGAGGCCGGGGCGGAGGCCCGCGGTCTGGCCACGGCCCGGCGGCTGCGGGTGCCGGTCGTCCTCGGCGACGTCACCCAGGAAGGCGTCCTGGAGGCCGCCAAGATCCACCGCGCGCACGCCCTGCTCGCGGTGACCAGCTCGGACACCACCAACCTGGAGGCCGCGCTGTACGCCCGCACGGTGCGGCCCGATCTGCGGGTCGTGCTGCGCCTGTACGACGACGACTTCGCGACCGCCGTGTACCGCACCCTGCGCGCCGCCCATCCGCAGGCCTCCACACGCAGCCGCAGCGTCACCCATCTCGCCGCGCCCGCCTTCGCCGGGGCGATGATGGGCCGGCAGATCCTGGGGGCGATCCCGGTCGAGCGGCGGGTGCTGCTCTTCGCGGCCCTGGAGGTGGGCGCGCACTCCCAGTTGGAGGGCCGGACCGTGGGCGAGGCGTTCCGGCCGGGAGCCTGGCGGGTGCTGGCCCTGGACACGGCCGCCTCCGGCGGGGAACCGGCCGCGCAGGGGGCGCAGGAGGAGCTGGCGCCGCCCTCCGGGCTGCTCTGGGACCTTCCCGACACGTATGTGCTGAAGGCCTCGGACCGTGTGGTGCTCGCCGCCACCCGGCGCGGCCTCGCCGAGCTGCTGGGCCGGCGGGGCCGGGAGGATGCCCTGCGGTGACAGAGCACCCTCCGCACCTCGCTAGGCCAGGTGCCGTGCCGCGAAGTCCAGTTCCAGTCCCACCTGCTTGATCCGCTCGTCCACGACGAGGGAGCCGTGGCCCGCGTCGTAGCGGTAGACCTCGTGGACGGCGCCGCGGGTCTCCAGCCGGTCGACGTAGTTGTCGATCTGACGGATCGGGCAGCGCGGGTCGTTGACGCCGGCGGAGATGTAGACGGGCACCTTGACCTGGTCGACGTAGGTCAGGGGCGAGGACGCCTCGAAGCGCTCGGGGACCTCTTCCGGGGTGCCGCCCAGCAGGGTGCGGTCCATGGCCTTCAGGGCTTCCATCTCGTCGTGGTACGCCGTGACGTAGTCCGCGACGGGGACGGCGGCGATGCCCAGCGCCCAGGAGCCGGGCTGGACGCCCAGGCCGAGCAGGGTGAGGTAGCCGCCCCAGGAGCCGCCGGTGAGGACGAGCCGGTCGGGGTCGGCCAGACCCGAGGTGATCGCCCATTCCCGGACCGCCGCGATGTCCTCCAGCTCGATCAGGCCGACCCGCACCTTCAGCGCGTCCGTCCACGCCCGGCCGTAGCCGGTGGAGCCCCGGTAGTTGACGCGGACGACCGCGTAGCCGTGGTCCACCCAGGCCGCCGGGCCCGCGGCGAAGGCGTCGCTGTCGTGCCAGGTGGGGCCGCCGTGGATGTCGAAGACCGTGGGCAGCGGGCCGCTCGCGCCGGCCGGCTTCTGCACCAGGGCGTGGATCCGGCCGCCGGGACCCTCCACCCACACGTCCTCGACGGCCACCGAGCCCGGGGACTTCAGACCGGGCGGGTCCAGGACCACGCCGCCCGAGGTGGAGCGCACCGCGGAGGGCTGTGCCGACGAGGACCAGAGGTACTCGACGCTGCCGTCGGGCCGGGCCGTCGCCCCGGACACCGAGCCGGGCGGGGTGTCGATGCGCTCCAGCTCGCGGACGGTGAGGTCGTAGCGGAACAGTTCGCTGCGGGCCTCGAAGCTGTGCGCGATGAGCAGGCCCGAGCCGTCCGGGTACCACTCCGCGCTGACGTCGCCGGGCAGGTCGAGGGCGAGGTCGCTCTCCACGCCCGTGGCCACGTCCCACACCAGGGGCTCCCAGCGGCCCCGGCGCTGATGGCCGATGAGCAGCCGGGTGTCGCCGTCGACGGGGGCGAACCCGAGGACCTCCAGGCCCAGTTCCTCGCTGCCGCCGCGGGTGTCGTCCAGTTCGGCGACGGTCGTGCCGTCGGGGCGGACCACGCGCAGCGCCGAGTGCATCGCGTCGCCGTGCTCGGTGTGCTCCAGGGCGATCAGGGAGCCGTCGTGCGAGAGGTCGCCGACGCCCGCGGACTCGGGGTGGCGGTAGATCTCCACCGGGGCCTCGCCGGTGCGGGCGACGTAGATCGTCGTGCCGTCCTCGTCCGTGGAGCGGCCCACGACCGCGGTGCGGCCGTCCCGGCCGAGCGCGAGACCGGCCGGGTAGGAGGCGTCCAGGCCGGGGGCGGCGAGCTCGTTCTCCCCGCCGGTGAACGGCTGGCGGCGCCAGACCCCGAACTCGTCGCCGTCCTTGTCGTCGAACCACCAGATCCAGGCGCCGTCCGGGGAGAGCACCCCGTCCGTCGTGCCGTTGGGACGGTCGGTCACCTGGCGCTGCTCGCCCGTGGCGCGGTCCCAGGCGTACAGCTCGTACGTGCCCGTCGCGTTCGACACGAACAGGGAGTGGTCCGGTGCGTCCTCGGCCCAGTCGGGCAGGGAGACCCGTGGCGCCCTGAAGCGCTTCTCCCAGTCGGGCATCGATGCGTTCCGCTCGGCCTCGGCGGACTCGTTGCTCTCAGTCATGGCCCCATACTGCCCGTCCTCACAGCTGATCCGCAGGCGAGGTCCCCTGCCTGTGGACAACTTCTCGCGCTCCCCTTACCCAGCAGGTCAACGCGGGTTGCCAGGGGCCGGGCGCGGGGGGCGGTGGAGTGCCCCGTACCGTTGAGGTGTGTACCGGTTTCTGCTGACACCGCGCTGGTGGGGCATCAACGTCTTCGTGCTGCTCGCCATCCCGTTCTGTGTGTTCATGGGCTCCTGGCAGCTCGGCCGGTTCGAGGACCGGATGCGGGACCAGGACGCGGCGACCGCCCAGGCGAGCACCGCGAAGACGGAGCCGGCCCGGCCGCTGGCCGAGCTGCTGCCGGTGGACAAGGCGACCACCGGCCGCCAGGCCACCGTCAGCGGGCGCTACGACGAACAGCTCCTGGTGCCGGACCGCACGCTCGACGGCCGCAGCGGCTACTACGTGCTGACCCTGCTGCGCACCGACGACGGCCGGGCTCTGCCCGTGGTCCGCGGCTGGCTGCCCGGGACGGCCGACGCGGCGAAGGCCCCGGCCGCCCCGAAGGGCGAGGTCACCGTCACCGGCGCCCTCCAGTCCTCCGAGCAGCCCGGGGAGAACGGCGTCAGCGCCCGCGGCGGCCTGCCGGCCGGGCAGACGGCGGCGATCAGCGCCGCGTCCCTGGTCAATCTGGTGCCGTACGACGTGTACGACGCGTGGATCACCCTCGACACGGCGGACGCGGGGATGAAGGCGGTGCCCGCGACCGCGCCCGCCGACAGCGGACTGAACCTGAAGGCCTTCCAGAACCTCGGCTACACCGGCGAGTGGTTCGTCTTCGCCGGGTTCGTGGTCTTCATGTGGTTCCGGCTGCTGCGCCGCGAGGTGGAGTTCGTCCGGGACGCGGAGCTGGGGCTGATCCCGGACGAGCGGGCCGCCGGCCCCGTCCAGGGACCGGCGGCGGCCGTTCAGGAACCGGCGAGCACGCCCGTCCAGTAGATCGCCCCGGCGCACGCGTTGCTCACCGTCGTCGACGCGGCGGCGACGCCGCCCTCGGCGGAGTTGGTGAGGGAGACGCTGCCGTCGAGGGTGCCCTCGGCGACCAGGAGCTGCGTCGTGGTGCCCGTGTCGCCGCCCGTGGAGGTGCCCTCGCTGCCGCTGCTGTCGCCGGTCGGCGTCGGGGTCGGCGTCGGGGTGGGCGTGCTGGTGTCGGTGGGGCAGGTCGCGGAGGGCACCCAGGCGAACTTCACGTCGTAGGACGAGCCGGGCTGGAGGACCAGCGCGGTCAGTTCCAGGGACGGGTCGGGCAGGGAGACCGCCGCGTCGCCGGAGACGTGCCGGTTCACGCCGATCCGGGTGGCGTCCGCCGCGCCGCCCGTGGCGAAGCTCAGGGTGCCGGGGCCGGTGACCGTGCACGCGGCGGTGGCGGTGTTGGTGTAGTGGAAGGTGCCGTAGACGACGCCGGTGGAGTCGGCGGCGGCGGCGTACGCGGTGGCCGAGCCCAGTTCGGCGGCCGTACAGGCGGCGACGCCCGCGGTGGTGCTGGTCGAGGGGTCGGTGCTGGTGGAGCCGTTGCCGTTGCCGGAGCCCTTGCCGGAGTCTCCGCCGGAGTGCTCGCCCTTGCCCTCGTCCTGGCTCCTGCCGGAGGAGCCGCCGGAGGTCGACTCGCCGCCGTCGGGCCCCTTGCCCTGGCTCGCGCCGCCCTGGGCCTGCGAGTAGTGGCCGGCCATCGAGGGGTCGGCGTCGGACCCGGTGGCGCCGGAGACGTGCACCAGGGCCGGGATCGCGGTGCCGACGAAGAGCGCGGCGGCGGCCATGCCGACGAGGGCCTGGCGCTTGCGGGCCCGCCGGGCGGGGACCGCCTGGCGCAGGTGGTCCAGCGTGCCGTCCCGTGGCTCGATCTCCTCGACCGCCTGGTGCAGCAGGCGGCGCAGCGCCAGCTCGTCCGAGTCGAACCCGAGGGGGTTCTGGTCGTCTGGGCCGTGGTTCACAGTTGCGTTCCCAGCGTGCGATTGCTTCGGATGGTGCTGCTCGTCCGTTCCCGGTTCGTGCTCGTGGGGAACGTCCTGCGGCCGTCCGTCCCGGTCCTCGCTCATGCCGTCGCCTCCATGGCGACGCGCAGGGCGGCGATACCGCGGGAGCCGTACGCCTTGACCGAGCCGAGGGATATCCCGAGCGTCTCGGCGACCTGCGCCTCCGTCATGTCCGCGAAGTAGCGCAGGACGAGGACCTCGCGCTGGCGGCGCTGGAGGCCCTTCATCGCCTTGATGAGGGAGTCGCGCTCCAGCTGGTCGTAGGCGCCCTCTTCGGCGCTCGCCATGTCCGGCATCGGCTTGGAGAGCAGCTTCAGGCCGAGGATGCGGCGGCGCAGCGCGGAGCGGGACAGGTTGACGACCGTCTGGCGCAGATAGGCGAGGGTCTTCTCGCGGTCCCGGACCCGCTTGCGCGCGGAGTGGACGCGGATGAACGCCTCCTGCACGACGTCCTCGCAGGACGCGGTGTCGTCGAGGAGGAGGGCGGCCAGCCGCAGCAGCGAGCTGTAGTGCGCCCGGTAGGTCTCGGTGAGGTGGTCGACGGTGGTGCCGGCCGTGACGGCCTCCTCCGCACCGTCACGCTGACCGGGTATGCGGGCGGGCCGCGCTGCGGGCATGGGCGCGATCACCGGCATGCCGCCGGACGCGCCGGGCATGCGGGGTCGCAGGCCCGCCGGGCGGGGCCGGAGGGCCGTACCGCCGCGTGCCGAACTGAACTCGAGAACCTCTGCCACGCCTGTTGGACACCGCTGACCCCATGAGGGTTGTACGTGCCGGGCGTCACGTTCGCGCCGGACTCCGCCGCCCCCCGTGACCCGGCCGACCGTCTGGTGTCAGGCAGCACAACCGACCCTGCGTCAAGCGCCCTCATGCCTACCCGCTCTTCCCCTGTGTCCTGAAGGATCCGGACGTCCCCACGCCCGTTCAAGCATCCGCGCACCCCCTGAAGGGCGTTCGCAAAGACGCTCCCCGCCCGTCACGCGGTTGCGGAGAGCGGAGAGCAAATTTTCGGTCGCGGAGACGGCTCGGATCAAGTGGTCCAGGCCATCGCGCGCGCCACAGTTTTCTGAAAGATCCTACAAAGGCGCGCTTCCCGGGCCAGGGGTTTTTCGGCGGGGAGGAGTGGCCGCCGGAGACCCGGCGGCCGTCGTGTCCGGTTTGTCAGACCAGTTCGCGGGCGACGAGCTCGGCGATCTGAGCGGTGTTCAGGGCGGCGCCCTTGCGCAGGTTGTCGCCGCAGACGAACAGTTCGAGGGCGGTGGGGTCGTCGAGCGCCCGGCGCACCCGGCCCACCCAGGTCGGGTCGGTGCCGACGACGTCGGCGGGGGTGGGGAACTCCCCGGCGGCGGGGTTGTCGAACAGGACGACGCCCGGCGCGGTCGCGAGGATCTCGCGCGCCCCGTCGACGGTGACCTCGCCCTGGAAGCGGGCGTGGACGGTCAGGGAGTGCGTGGTGATCACCGGCACCCGGACGCAGGTGACGGCGACGGGCAGGCCGGACAGCCCGAGGATCTTGCGGGTCTCGTCCCGCACCTTCATCTCCTCCGAGGACCAGCCGTCCTCGCGCAGCGACCCGGCCCACGGGACGACGTTCAGCGCGACGGGCTCGGGGAAGGGCCCGGTGTCGTCGCCGACGGCGCGGCGCACGTCCCCGGGGTGGGTGCCCAGCTCCGTGCCCGCGACGAGGTTCAGCTGCCGGCGCAGCGTCTCGACGCCGTCCCGGCCCGCACCGCTGACCGCCTGGTACGAGGAGACGACCAGCTCGCGCAGCCCGAACTCGGCGTGCAGGGCGCCGAGGGCCACGATCATCGACAGGGTCGTGCAGTTGGGGTTGGCGATGATCCCGCGCGGCCGGACCCGGGCGGCGTGCGGATTGACCTCGGGCACCACCAGGGGCACCTCCGGGTCCATCCGGAAGGCGCCCGAGTTGTCCACGACGACGGCACCCTTGGCCGCGGCGACGGGGGCCCAGCGCGCGGCGACGTCGTCGGGCACGTCGAACATGGCGACGTCGACCCCGTCGAAGGCGTCCTCCGTCAGGGCCGTGACCTCGACCTCCTCGCCGCGCACGGCCAGCTTGCGGCCGGCCGAGCGCGGGGAGGCGACGAGTCGGATCTCGCCCCAGATGTCCGCGTGCTGGGACAGGATCTGGAGCATGACCGTGCCGACGGCACCGGTCGCCCCCACGACCGCGAGCGTCGGTCGGTCGGTTCCCGCCATCAGCGTCCGGTGCCTCCGTAGACGACGGCCTCGTCGCTGTCGGAGTCGAGTCCGAAGGCGCTGTGCACGGCGCGCACGGCCTCGTTGACGTCGTCGGCACGGGTGACGACCGAGATGCGGATCTCGGAGGTCGAGATCAGCTCGATGTTCACACCGGCCTCGGAGAGCGCCTCGAAGAACGCGGCGGTGACCCCGGGGTTGGTCTTCATCCCGGCGCCGACGAGGGAGATCTTGCCGATCTGGTCGTCGTAGCGCAGCGAGTCGAAGCCGATGCCGTCCTTGCGCTTCTCCAGGGCGTCGATGGCCTTGCGGCCCTCGGCCTTGGGGAGGGTGAAGGAGATGTCCGTCAGACCGGTGGACGCGGCGGACACGTTCTGCACGATCATGTCGATGTTGATCTCGGCGTCCGAGATCGCACGGAAGATCGTGGCGGCCTCGCCCGGCTTGTCGGGCACGCCGACGACCGTGATCTTGGCCTCGGAGGTGTCGTGCGCGACACCAGAGATGATGGCCTGCTCCACCGGCTTGTCTCCCTGATTGATGGGCTCACTGCTGACCCAGGTGCCCTGGAGCCCGCTGAAGCTGGACCGGACGTGGATCGGGATGTTGTAGCGGCGGGCGTACTCCACACAGCGGTGGAGGAGCACCTTGGAACCGGAGGCCGCGAGTTCCAGCATGTCCTCGAAGGCGATCCAGTCGATCTTCTTCGCCTTCTTCACCACCCGCGGGTCGGCGGTGAACACACCGTCGACGTCGGTGTAGATCTCGCAGACCTCCGCGTCGAGGGCGGCGGCCAGCGCGACGGCGGTGGTGTCGGAACCGCCGCGGCCCAGCGTGGTGATGTCCTTCTTGTCCTGGCTGACGCCCTGGAACCCGGCGACGATCGCGATGTTGCCCTTGTCCAGGGAGTCGCGGATACGGCCGGGCGTGACGTCGATGATCCGGGCTTTGTTGTGGACCGAGTCGGTGATGACGCCTGCCTGGCTGCCGGTGAAGCTCTGGGCCTCGTGGCCCAGGTTTTTGATCGCCATGGCCAGCAGGGCCATGGAGATACGCTCTCCGGCGGTCAGCAGCATGTCGAACTCACGCCCGGCAGGCATCGGGGATACCTGCTCGGCGAGATCGATCAGCTCGTCCGTCGTGTCGCCCATCGCGGAAACGACGACGACCACCTGGTGGCCGTTCTTCTTCGCTTCCACGATCCGCTTGGCGACGCGCTTGATGCCCTCGGCATCGGCTACGGAGGAGCCTCCGTACTTCTGCACGACAAGGCCCACGTGCGCTCCTCGCTCAGTCCGTGTGTGTCGGCTCAGTTTAACGAGCGCCCGAATATCGCCTCCGCGGTATCGCATCGTGAGATCCCGGCGCCCAGGTCAGCGCATGCCCAGGAATGAACGCCGGGAAAAGTGCGGAGCGTCACAGCGGGGGTTTCCGGGGGGCGTTCGGACGTGCGCGGACGGCCGCCCACGCGCCCCTGTCGCAGCCCTGTCGCGGCCCGCCCGGATGGCGGAGGATGCGTGATCATGACGACCAACGGCTGGCCCGGCGACGTCCTGCTCACCGCGATCGTGCTGCTCGGCTCCTCCGTGCAGTGGCTCACCGGCATGGGCTTCGCGCTGGTCTCCGTACCGGCGCTGATCCTGCTGCTCGGCCCGGCGCAGGGCGTCGTGCTCGCCAACTGCGCGTCCGGGGCGATCTGCCTGGTGGGCCTCGCGAGCGGCTGGCGCCTCGTCCGCCCCGCCGCGATGCTCCCGCTCTGCGCGGCGGCGGCCTGCACGGTGCCGGCGGGCGCCTGGACGACCCGGCACCTCCCCCAGGCGTGGCTGCTGCTCCTGATGGGCGGGCTCGTCACCTGCGCTGTCCTGCTGGTCATGCGGGGGCTGCGGGTGCCCGCCCTGGGCGGGACCAAGGGCGCGGTGGCGGCGGGTGCCACCGGCGGTTTCATGAACGCGGCGGCGGGGGTCGGCGGCCCGCCGGTCTCCCTCTACGCCCTCAACGCGGGATGGACGGTACGGGAGTTCGTGCCGAACGCGATGTTCTACGGCGTGTTCGTCAACGTCTTCTCCGTGGCGGCGAACGGGCTGCCGCAGCTGAGCCCTCCGAGGTGGGTCGCGGTGCTCGCGGCGATGTCCGTGGGCGGCCTCATCGGCAGGGCGCTCGCCTCCCGGGTCCCCGAGCGGCGGGCCCGCACCCTGGTCCTGCTGCTGGCCCTGACGGGCGGGATCACGACCCTGGGCAAGGGGCTGTGGGGAATGTGGTGACCGCGGTCAGTCCGCGAACTCCTTGAGGGGCTCGGTGTCGAGGCTGATGTCCACCGGGTCGGGGAGCGTGAGGGTGGCGCCGAAGGGTTCGTTGAGCTGACGGCGGTAGCGGCCGTCCTTCGGTTCGGTGAAGACGGTGACGGTGCAGTCGTCGCGGTCGACGAGGAGGTAGACGGGGATGCCTGCGGCGGCGTAGCCGTCGGGTTTGTCGATGCGGTCGCGCTGGTTGGTGTCGGAGTCGTACGAGGTGATCTCTACGGCCATGAGCACCCCTTCGGCCTCGGACCACTCTCCATGCCCCTTGAGGCTTCGCCTGGGAACCAGTACCGCGTCCGCCCGGGCGCGTCCCTTCCGGTACGACTCCGTCTTGAGGCCCCGCTCGGGATGGAGGCGGAGGTCAGGGCGCAACCGCATGCACTGTTCCAGAAGCCACATGTAGATCTCACTGTGGTTGCCGTCCGGCACGCCCTTGACCTGGACCTTCCCCTTGATGAACTCCAGCCGCACGGTGTCCGGGGCACGGCGTTCCAGTTCCTCGAACTCCTCGACGGACATCTGCGGCCGGTCTTCGATCCTGGGGGTCATGGCGTCGCCTCCTCGACCCCATACTGCCCCGGCCGCCGTTTCCCGCACCCTCACAACAACCCCGCCGCGCGGCGAAGCGCGTCCACGCGGTCGGTGACGTCGATGACCTCGTCGGCACCCGGCAGCGCGCCGCCGTCGCGCTGGGCGGGGAGGAACGTGCGGGGAACCGGGTTCTGGTGGACATACACCGGCCCGTCCGCCTCGACCAACGCCAGGCACTCGCCGCACAGCCCGTTCACGATCTCGGCCGTCCGCTCGTCGGCGTCGCAGAGGCCGCAGGCCATGAGGGCGCGGGTCACACGGGCGCGGCGGGCGGGCTTCTGCCGGATCTTCGCCTTCTTCGGGGGCATCTTGGTCTCCAACCGGGTACGGGCGAGTCCGCCCGGGTTGCTGACGACCGACGGGAGCCCGTCGGTCAGGGCCTGGGTGATCTCCTGGGGCGTGGCACCGAGGTCCAGCCACCGGACGACGAGGTGTTCGAGGTTCTGGCAGTCCTGCTCGGAGAGCGGCATACGGGAGTCGACGGACTGCACGTCGGCGAGGGTCCGGTAGGCCTCGCTGGGCTCTTCGGCGAGCGGTTCGTCCGGCTCCGACGGCCGGTCCTCCGCACGGGCCAGTCCCGGCAGGTGGTCCTCGGTCACGTCCTTGCCGTCCCGGTCCCGTACGAAGTCCGCCCACCACTCCGGTGACCTGGGCGTTCGCGACCAGTACGTCCGGGTCACCCACCGCATCGAGTTGTCCTCGACGGTGATGTGCTCCTTGATCCAGCGCAGATGACCGGCGAGGGTGATGCGGCCCATCGCGGAGCGGACCGCCTGCTGGCCGTACATCGGGTGTGCCGCCGCGATCGCCTTGTAGCCCATCGCGTGGCCCTCTTCGAGATGGTCGACGAAGACTGCGATCTCGCGCTCACGGGGGCTCAGATGTGCGAAGTCCGTTTCGGCGTGCGGGTCTTCGTCACCTGCGGGGCGCTTCCCGTAACCCGTTTTGGCCATCGGGTGGGACGGGGAGGGGAGAGCGGGGCTAGGCTGGGCGTCAGCCACGATCGAACCTCGTATTCGATGGTAGGTCAGGCCCCGGAGCCGGTGTTGGCGCACCGACCGGGGTCGAACTATTTGCTGGTGTTTGCGGCGAACCTAGAGCGGTTTCACGCTGCAACGCAAGCCGGTCACGGAACGTCACCCATTCGAGGTATGGCTCCCTAACTCCGGTTCAAACTTGGTCAGTTGGGTTGGAATTTCAACCAAACCCAAAACCAGAACCCCATGGAAGAGCTCGGGGCTCGGGGCTCAAGCCCCGGGCTGAACTGCGGCGATGAACGCCGACCAGGCGGGTGCGGGGATGTGGAGCTCGGGGCCGGTCGGGAGCTTGGAGTCCCGGACGTGGATCGCGGTGGCGAACGCGACCTCGACGCAGTCGCCGCCCTCGTTGTCGCTGTAGCTCGACTTGAACCACTTCAGCTGGTCACTCATTTGACTGATCCACCATCCGTTCGATGAAGCAGGCCGACTGGGCAAGGCCGAACGCCTGCGTGCGGATCATGCCAATGCCGTAGCAGGCAACGTTTGCCCTGTCGCCGCCTGGGGCGTCAGCTCGTGCTGAGTGGTGCGCTCTCCCCAGCGTCGAGCTGGTGGTCCGCCCAGATGTAGCTTTCGGGAAGCAGGTCGGTTACGGGTGCCATCCGGAGGCCGTCGCTTGTCCCGACGATGACCTTCAGGGCTGGGAAGTAGTCAAGTAGTACCTGGCGGCAGCGGCCGCATGGGGGCACGACGCCTCGGTCACGGTCGCCCATGGCGACGATGGTGTCCAGGTGGTAGGCGCCCTGGGCGGCAGCAGCGCCGATGAGGACCAGCTCCGCGCAGGGGCCTCCGGTGAAGTGGTAGGCGTTCACCGCGGTGATGATCCGGCCGTCTCGGGCGCGGGCCGCAGCCGCCATGGTGTGGTTGTCGCCCTGGCAGCGTGTGGCCGCGACGTGCGCCGCTGCCCAGATCAGCTCGTGGTCGACGCGGTCGGTCTGTGTGGTCGTCTTCTCCGCCTTCATGCTGTTTCAGGCTCTGGGCTCAAGCCCCGGGCTGAACTGCGGCGATGAACGCCGACCAGACGGGGGCGGGGACCTGGAGCTCGGGGCTGGAGGGGAACTTGGAGTCCCGGATGTGGATCGCGGTGGCGAACGCGACCTCGACGCAGTTGCCTCCCTCGGAGTCGCTGTAGCTCGACTTGAACCACTTCAACTGGTCGCTCATGGCTGATCCACCATCCGCTCGATGAGACAGGCCGACTCGACAGGGCTGAGCGCCTGCGTGCGGATCATGCTAAGTCGCTCGGATGCCCGATTGACAACGTCCGGATCGGCCAAGAGTTCACTGGCGAACGGGCCTTCCACAAAGGCGAATCGCTCGTGATCTCGCGTCTCCAGCAACACCATCGGCCCCATGAGGGCGGCGGGGACGACCTGTTCGAACAACAGCACCTGCACGACGACGTTACGCAGACGGGACACCTCCAGCAGGTGCCGCAACTGCTCCCCGTCCACCTGGGGAGGACGCAGAACCGCCTCGTAGAGGACGAAGCTCAGCCCCACTGGGGGCTTCTGTCCGGTGAGGATGGACTGCCTTTCCATGCGCGCGGCGATCCGCTGCTCCACCGTCTCGTCGTCGAGAGGCGGGACGTGGTTCTCGATCAGAGCCCTCGCATAGGCCTCTGTCTGCAACAGGCCCGGGATGTACATGGCTTCGTAGGACCAGAGGCTGATGGCCTCCCCCTCCCGTTCCATGAAGTCCTGCGCCCGCTTCGGGAACTTCTCCCGCTGCAAGTACTCCTTGGCCGAGCTCAGCATGCCCTGCGCCCCGCACAGCTCGTCGGCGACGTCCAGCACGCGTGGCGTCGGCATCCGTACGCCCTGTTCCATGGCCTTGATCGTGTCCGGTGAGTAGTTGGAGGCGGCGGCCAGTTCCTCACGGCTGACGCTCGCCTTGGTACGCCAGCGCTTGAGCTGGTTGCCGCTGTAGCGCCAGGCCACCGGCGCCGGCGAGGGGGAGTTGTACCGACCTGACACAGGACGCACCTCCGACGGACACGGCACCGTTCGTGGAGGCGGCGAAGCTGTGGACGACGCTGGAGGTGTAGGCCGGGCGCGCGGGGCGCGGCCTGATCGCCGCGCCCCGCGCCGTACGAAGTGAGCCGGTTACTTCGCCGGGCGCAGGCCCAGCGGGCCCGCGATCTCCTCCGCCATCACCCGGCCCGCCTCGAACTCCAGCGTCTCGTCGCCGACGGACTGGTCGGTGTCGAGGCCGTCCAGCTCCTCCAAGGGCTGGTTGAGGCGGACGTGGGCCAGGACGGAGTGCAGGGCGCGCAGGGTCGCCGAGGCCGTCGTGCCCCAGTTGGAGAAGTAGGAGAACTGCCACCACCACAGGGCCTCGGTGGTGCGGCCCGAGCGGTAGTGGGCCATGCCGTGGCGCAGGTCGGTGATGACGTCCGTGAGGTCGTCGGAGATGCGCGCCGGGACCGGTGCCGTACGGGGCGCGTACGGGTCGAAGACCTCGGAGTAGACGTCGATCGGCTCCAGGATGCGGGCGAGGTTCTCGCGCAGCTCGTCCACGTCGCCCTCCGGGCCCAGGTCGGGCTCGTAGCGCTCGTCGGGGACGATGTCCTCGTGGGCGCCGAGACGGCCGCCGGCGAGGAGCAGCTGGGAGACCTCCAGGAGGAGGAAGGGAACGGCCGCCTCGGGCTCGTCGCCCTTGGCCACCTCCGTCACCGCCACCAGGAAGCTCTCGATCTGGTCCGCGATCTGGACGGCGAAGTCGTCCGGGTTCTGGCTGGTCGCGTGCAGCGTGGCGTCAGACATCTAGGAGTCGTCTCCCCTCGAAGGCGCGGCCGAGGGTCACCTCGTCCGCGTATTCCAGGTCGCCACCCACCGGGAGGCCGCTGGCCAGGCGGGTGACCTTGAGGCCCATGGGCTTGATCATGCGGGCGAGGTACGTGGCCGTGGCCTCGCCCTCCAGGTTCGGATCCGTGGCCAGGATCAGTTCCGTGACCGTCCCGTCGGCCAGCCGCGCGAGAAGTTCTCGTATCCGCAGGTCGTCCGGTCCCACCCCTTCGATGGGGCTGATCGCCCCGCCGAGCACGTGGTAGCGGCCACGGAACTCCCTGGTCCGCTCGATCGCCACCACGTCCTTCGGCTCCTCGACCACGCAGATGACCGACAGGTCGCGGCGCGCGTCGCGGCAGATGCCGCACAGCTCCTCCTGCGCCACGTTCCCGCAGGTCGCGCAGAAGCGGACCTTCGCCTTCACTTCGAGGAGAGCCTGCGCGAGACGCCGTACGTCCGTGGGTTCCGCCTGAAGGATGTGGAAGGCGATCCGCTGCGCGCTCTTGGGACCGACGCCGGGCAGCCGCCCCAACTCGTCGATGAGGTCCTGGACCACGCCTTCGTACACGGACTGCCGTCCTTCCTGGGTGCCTTGGGTACGTACGGTAGTCGGCGAACGCCCTGATTAGAAAGGCAGACCGGGGATACCGCTGCCGCCGCCGCCCAGCCCCTGGGCCAGCGGGCCCAGCTTCTGCTGCTGGAGGTTCTGGGCGTTCTCGTTGGCCGCCTGCACGGCCGCGACGACCAGGTCGGCGAGGGTCTCGGTGTCGTCCGGGTCCACCGCCTTCGGGTCGATCCTCAGCGCCCTGAGCTCACCGGCGCCGGTCACCGTCGCCTTCACCAGGCCGCCGCCCGCCTGGCCCTCGACCTCGGTCCGCGCCAGTTCCTCCTGCGCGTTCGCCAGGTCCTGCTGCATCTTCTGGGCCTGCTGAAGCAGCTGCTGCATATTGGGCTGGCCACCACCGGGGATCACGATCAGCTCCCAATCTCAGATCGGCGTTCTGGTTCCGCGTTCTCGGTCCGCGTTCTGGTTCTGCGTCTTCGTCCGCTTCGTGCTCTGTGCTGAGCCTACGTGCTCGACGCAGCCGTCGCCCCAGCACTCTTTCGAGTGAGATGACGTCGAGTCCTATACCTGATCAAGCCCCACTTCCGGGCGGAAAAGGAGCGAAACCCATCTCTTCGCCACCCATTGGGAGGTAGGAAAGGTCCGGCACGTCGGCATCATGCGTCACACGCGCATGACGCAGCGTGATGGGCGCGCGAGGGGTACGTGATCGGTCGTGGAGGGAGTGCCGGGTGGGTCAGCCGGAGATGCAGCCCGAGGGTCCGCCTCAGGACGGGCGGGGCGAGGAGGCGGCGGCCGGGCCGCGGGCCGGCGATCTGGCGGGGCGCACGTTTCCGCTCGGTGACTGGGGCGAGCCCGCGCTCCGCCTGGACGAGCTGTACCGGTGGGTGGAGAGCGGGGCGCTGGAGACGGCGTCCTGGTACCTCACCGACCGGGTCTGGAAGCGGCGGGGCGCTCGCGCGCTGCGCGCCGGGGCCGCGGCGGGAGCCGCCACCGGCGCGGCGCTGCCCCTGCTCGACCTGACCGGTGTCGTCGGCGGGGTCGCCCCCTGGGGGTATCTGGCGCTGATGATCGCGGTCGCGTGCGTGGCCGTCGACCGGTTCTTCGGCGTCACGTCCGGCTGGATAAGGGACGTGGCGACCGCGCAGGCCGTGCAGCGGCGGCTCCAGGTGCTCCAGTTCGACTGGGCCTCGGAGAGCGTGCGGGAGGTGCTCGGCCCCACGGACGGCACCGCCGGTGAGGCGGCGGAACGATGCCTCGCGGTGCTGCGGAGGTTCTCCGAGGACGTGACGGAGCTGGTGCGGGTGGAGACCGCGGACTGGATGGTGGAGTTCCGCACCGGGTCGGCGCCCCTCGGCATCCAGGCCGCCGTCAGCGGCGGCGGGCGCGGTCAGGACGGGGTGGCGGTGCCGGGACGGTTCCCGCTGCCGCCGCAGAACGGGACCCGGCCCAACATGCCCCGGCAGAGGCCGCCCGAGCCCCGCTGAGCCGCTCCGTCCGCCCGGGCCGCTACCCGCACAGCTCCTCCTCGCGTGCGCAGGGCAGGTGGCCCTTCTCCCGGATGACGTCCTGGCTGGTCGTCTCGTCCAGGTAGGCGAGGAAGGCCGCGGTGAGCGAACCGGGCTTCGGCGCGCGGTAGGTGTAGGCGTACTCGACGCCCCGGTACGGATAGCGGTCCGTCCGCACGGAGGGGGCGACCCCGTCGAGGGGGACCGTGCGCACGCCGTTCTCGCCCGCGGCGAGGGTCGTCTCGCTGTAGCCGACGGCGCCGGGCACCGCCGCGACCTTGTCCAGCACCTCCTGGGTGGAGCCGAGTTCGCAGCGCACGACGGCCGCGGACCGGTCGTCCTTGCGCAGGCAGTCCAGGGACGTGCTGGGCACCCGCTCCCAGGTGCCCAGCACCCGCTGCTGGAAGGTCTGGCGGGTGCCGGAGTCGGCGTCCCGGCTGACCAGGACGACGGGGAGGTCGGGCAGGGCGGGGTCGAGCTGCCGCCAGCGGGTGACGTCGCCGCTGTACAGGCGCCGCACCTGCGCACGGGTGAGGCCGTCCGCGCCGAGCCGTACGCCGTCGTTGACGACGAGCGTGAAGGCCGACAGGGCGACCTTCTCGCCGTGCAGGCCGAGCCGGTCGCCCATGGCGCCGTCGGAGAACGCGATGACCTCCGACTCGCCCTCGGCGGCGGCGAGTTCGGCGACCCCGGCCTCGCTGCCGCGTGCGTCCACGGTGATGTCGGCGCCCTCGCAGTCCTTCTCGTACTCCTTCGCGAGGGTCGTCACCACGGGCGCGAACGCCGTCGAACCGGCGATCCTGAGGCTGCCCGTCTCGCAGCCGAGCGGCGGACGGCTGTCGTCCCCGGCGAGGATGATCCCGGCGAGCACGACCACGGAGAGCGTGAGCAGCGCGGTGAAGATCCGTGCCGGGCCGCTGAGCAGGGGCGGCGTCTCGTCGGGGGTGGCGCTGCGGTTGGGGTGGACGACGCCCTCGCGCAGCCCGCCCATCAGCCGGACGTCCCGGCCCACCGCGCCGCCGGACAGCAGCACCAGCAGCTTGTAGTGGTCGCCGCGGTTGAGCGGGACGCGCGGGATGCGCAGCCGGTTGTCCTCGTAGCCGAAGCCGCGTTCGGGCGTGAAGTGGTCCATGAGGTGGTCGCGGTCGCTGGGCTGGGTGACCGAGACGCCCATGATCGTGCGGTCGGTGAAGACCGCGGTCAGTCCGTGCGTGGTGGGGCTCGTGTAGTCGTCGCGGTCGACGCCCTGCGAGCCGTCGTTCTCGACCCGGATCAGCACGAGGGTGGCGTCCGCCATCATCGGGGCCTCGCTGAACAGGCCGAGCCGTACGTTGGCCCGGCCCAGGCGGATGTCGTCGCCGACCGGGGCGTCCATCTGGACGCGGTACCCGATCCGTTTGCGGCGCGGCACCCGCCGCTCGTACCAGACCATCACCCCGGAGGCGGCGATGCCGAGCACCGCCGTGCCGACGGCCACCAGGTTCTCCGCGTTCAGCCAGTCCACGGGTCGATCGTGCGGCCGTCGCACGGCCGTGCGACGGCCCGCGGGCGAAAGTTCGCCGTACGTTCAACCGGAGCGGGACGGCTCACTGCCGGGTGTACGCCAGTTTCTCCCCGGTGCCGCTGTTGACGCGTTCCAGCGTGCCGTCGGAGAGCAGGGTGATCCGGGAGGCCCCGCCGGGGCTGCACGAGGAGGCGGGCTCGCCGACGCTCACCGTGGACGGGCCGATCTCCAACGGCCCCTCGGCGGAGGGCTCTTCGGTGAGCGCGGCCTGGAACACACAGTGGTAGTCGGGGCCGTCCGCGACGAGCGAGAGCACCGTGTCCCCCACCTCGCCCTCCTGGACGGTGAGTTGACGGGTGTGATGGCCGTCCGCGTTGTCGATCGACGCCGCCCAGGTGCCCAAGTACCCCTCGGGCACGGCCCCTTCGGCGGGTGCCGAGGTGGTCGGGGTGGGGGACGGCGTGGGCGTCGGGGACGTCGGCCCGGGCGTGGTCGGCGCGCTCGCCACGGGTGTGCGGTCGCCCCCGCCCTTGCCGTCACCGCGGTCCTCGTCGCCGCTGCTCATCAGCGCGTACACGGAACCGCCCGCGCCGAGCGCGACGACGAGCGCCACCGCGATCAGGGCGGCGGTGGTCCGGCCGCTGCGGCCGGAGGGCTGCGGGGCGGCCCCGGGCCCGTACGGCTGCGTCACACCGGGCCCGCCTCCGCCGTACGGGTTGTACGCGGGCGGGGGTGCCCAGGACTGCTGCTGAGGGTGCGGGGGGTACGGCTGAGGGTGCTGCTGCGGATAGCCGTAGGCGGGGTGGGCGACCGGCGTGGGGGCGAGCGCGGGCGCCTGCGCCGGGGGATGACCGGCCGCCGGCACCGTGGGCGGCTGCTGCGGCGGCGGGGCCGCGACCGGCACCCCCGAGGGGTCCTCGGCGACGGGCGCGTGCTCCGGCGAGGTCTCCTCGTCCACCGCCCCCTCCGGGTCCTCGGTGTCCAGCAACCGCACGGCGTGCCGCCCGAGTTGGGCCACCAGCGCGCTGGGCAGCCACGGATCGCGGGAGCGTCCGTCGGCCACCGTGTCCGAGGCCCCGGTGCGCGCCCGCACCTGCGCGAGGCTCGGCCGCGCCGCCGGATCCTTCCTCAGACAGTCCCGTACGAGGTCGGCGAGGCCCTCGGGCACGCCCGTGAGGTCGGGTTCCTCCTGGGCGATGCGGAACATCAGCGCGTGCACGCCGCTCCCGCCCGTCCCGAAGGGCAGCCGGCCGGTCGCCGCGTAGGCGAGCACGGAGCCGAGGCAGAAGACGTCGCAGGCGGGCGTGATGCGGTCGCCGCGCACCTGCTCGGGCGCCATGAACCCGGGGGAACCGACGAGGGCGCCGGTACGGGTGAGGCCGCCGTCGGTGACGGTCTCCAGGGCCCGGGCGATCCCGAAGTCGATCACCCGGGGGCCGTCGATGGTGACGAGCACGTTGGACGGCTTCAGGTCCCGGTGCACGATCCCGGCGGCATGGATGTCCTCCAGCGCGCCCGCCAGACCCGCCGCCATGATCCGCACCGACCGCTCGGGCAGCGCCCCGTGGTCATGCCCCACCACCCGCTGGAGGCTCGGCCCGGCGACGTACCCGGTGGCCACCCACGGCACCGCGGCCTCGGTGTCGGCGTCCAGCACGGGCGCGGTCCAGTACCCGCCGACCTGCCGGGCGGCCCGCACCTCCTGCCGGAACCGGTCCCGGAACTCCTCCTGCGCGGCGAGCTCCTCACGCACCAGCTTCACGGCGACGGTACGGCCCCGCTCCGAACGCGCGAGGTACACCTGCCCCATCCCGCCGGCCCCGAGCCGCGCCAGCAGCCTGTACGCCCCGATCCGCGGCGGGTCCCCGGCCCCCAGCCTCTCCATCGCAGGCCCTCCCCCGATACGTGCCTGTGCGTCGGGCCCACGATAGTGCGCCGCCCCGACCCGCCGGACGCCCCACCGTCGACGGTTCCGTAACAGGCGGACCGGGCACCTCCGGCGGACCCGGCCCCGGCCCCGGGGCCCCGCCCGGCGCCGCGCCGACCCCGCCGTCCGACACGCGACAACCTGTCGCGTAAAGCCTCCGAGCGCAGACAGGACGCCCATACCTTTTCCGGATCGCGGACTTCTACGCTCGGCGCCATGACCCCTCAGCCAGACCCCGAGGCCGGCGCGGCAGTGAAGGCCGCGGACCGTGCGCATGTCTTCCACTCCTGGTCCGCCCAGGAGCTCATCGACCCGCTCGCCGTCGCCGGTGCGGAGGGGTCGTACTTCTGGGACTACGACGGCCGGCGCTATCTCGACTTCACCAGCGGCCTCGTCTACACGAACATCGGCTACCAGCACCCGAAGGTCGTCGCGGCGATCCAGGAGCAGGCGGCCCGGATGACGACGTTCGCGCCGGCCTTCGCCGTCGAGGCGCGCTCGGAGGCGGCCCGGCTGATCGCGGAGCGGACACCCGGCGACCTGGACAAGATCTTCTTCACCAACGGCGGCGCCGACGCCAACGAGCACGCGCTGCGCATGGCCCGGCTGCACACGGGCCGCCCGAAGGTCCTCTCGGCGTACCGCTCCTACCACGGCGGCACCCAGCAGGCGATCAACCTCACCGGCGACCCGCGCCGCTGGGCCTCCGACAGCGCCTCCGCCGGGGTCGTCCACTTCTGGGCGCCCTACCTGTACCGCTCGCGCTTCTACGCCGAGACGGAGGAGCAGGAGTGCGCGCGGGCGCTGGAGCACCTGGAGACGACGATCGTCTTCGAGGGTCCCGCCACCGTCGCCGCGATCGTCCTGGAGACGATCCCGGGCACCGCGGGGATCATGGTCCCGCCGCCCGGCTACCTCGCCGGCGTCCGCGAGCTGTGCGACCGGTACGGCATCGTCCTGATCCTGGACGAGGTCATGGCCGGCTTCGGCCGCACCGGCGAGTGGTTCGCGGCCGACCTGTACGACGTGACGCCCGACCTGATCACCTTCGCCAAGGGCGTGAACAGCGGATACGTGCCGCTCGGCGGCGTCGCGATCTCCGGCGCGATCGCCGAGACCTTCGCCCGGCGCCCCTACCCCGGCGGCCTCACCTACTCCGGGCACCCGCTGGCCTGCGCCGCCGCCGTCGCGACCATCAACGCCATGGCGGAGGAGGGCGTCGTCGAGAACGCCCGCACGCTCGGCGAGACGGTCGTCGGTCCCGCCCTGCGCGAGCTGGCGGAACGGCACCCCTCGGTCGGCGAGGTGCGCGGCGTCGGCATGTTCTGGGCGCTGGACCTCGTCAAGGACAAGGAGACCCGCGAGCCCCTCGTGCCGTACAACGCGGCCGGCGAGGCGAACGCGCCGATGGCGGCCTTCGGCGCCGCCGCGAAGCGGCACGGCCTGTGGCCGTTCATCAACATGAACCGCACCCATGTCGTGCCGCCCTGCAACGTCTCCGAGGCCGAGCTGAAGGAGGGCTTCGCGGCCCTGGACGCGGCGCTGACCGTGGCGGACGAACACACCGTGTGACCCCTGCTCCGGAAATGAGCGGCGAAATGCCGAACGCGTAAGGTGGCGTGCTCGTAGACATATACGTGCACGCCACCCCAACGCCTCGGAGGAGACAGCCGACCATGTCCGGCAGCAGCGGCAGCGGCGCCGTGACCCGCAGCACCCTGCGGCAGCAGATCGCCGACGCGCTTCGCGACGAGGTGCTGGCCGGACGGCTGCAACCCGGTCAGGAATTCACGGTCAAGGAGATCGCCGAGCAGTACGGGGTCTCCGCGACCCCGGTCCGCGAGGCGCTCGTCGACCTGTCCGCGCAGGGTCTGCTGGAGGCGGACCAGCACCGCGGCTTCCGGGTCCACGAGTACTCCATGGCCGACTACCGCGGCATAGTCGAGGCGCGCCGCCTCGTCACCGACGGCATGTTCCAGGCCCTGGACGACGGCCACCGGGGCCTGAAGGACAACCCCGACGACCCGCGGATCGCGGCGGCCCTCGCCGGGGTGCGGCGCCGCGCCGAGGAGGCCCAGCGGGCGGCCCTGGCCGGCGACCTGACCGTGCTGATCGGCTACGACCTGCGTTTCTGGCGGGAGTTGGGCGCCCTGTTCGGCAACACCTACCTCTCCGACTTCCTGCACCGGCTGCGCGTGCAGTCCTGGGTGTGCGCGGTGCAGCATCTGCGGATGCTGACCGACCTGCGGGGCGAGCTGTGGTCCGGGCACACCGACCTGGTCGACGCGCTGGTGCTGCGGGACACCGGTGAGGCGCGGGCGATCGTCGCGGCGTACAACACCCACTCCCTCTCGGTCATCGAGCGGCTGACAACGAGCTGACCCCGACCGGGGGGAGGCCTTGGGGCACGGCAGCGATTACGCTTCCCAGACCGCATGGCTACGCCCAGCGATGCGGCCGGACGTCCTGACCGACCCGAGGAGCCCTCTTTTGGCCTGTGACCTGTGGCTGGTACCGCTCGTCGACGTGTTGTGCCACACGCCGGACAATCCGTTCGCCGAGGAACTCGCCCAGTACAACAAGGTGCTCGCCGAGTCCGGGCTGCCGCCGGTGCCGGTGTACCAGTACATGCCGGGCCTGTCCGGCGAGGTCGCCCCGGTGGCGGGCTTCGACTACGACGCGCTGCACTTCCTGCGCCGCGCCTACCTGTTGCAGGTGTGCGGTCTGCCGGTGACCCCGGTCGACGAACTGGGCGGCGACTACGAGCAGTTGCTGGAGATGTTCGAGTCGACGGCCCAGCAGTCGCATCTGGTCTGGCACTACGACCACGCCGGGGCGTACGTCCCCGTCGACTTCCCGCACCCGCTGGCCAACGACGAACTCCTCGCGGGCGGCGGCCCCTTGGGCTCCTCGCAGACCCTGCTGCGCGAACTGGAGCTGGTGGCCGCGTCGATCGGCATCGACGCCGCCAACCCGCCCACCCCGCCGCAGGCCCCGCTCGCCCCGACCGAGCTGGAGGAACCGGCCGTCCCCGCCCCGTACGACCCGAGCCCCTTCGCCCGGGAACGGCACGTCTGGCTGGGTCTGCACGCGGCGGCGACCCGCAGCCTGGCCCAGGGCTCGATGATCATCTTCAGCTGACCGGGCCCGGCCGGGCTCAGTGGAGCCGGGACAGGCCCGTCCTCAGGTCCTCGGCGTTCATGACCGGGAAGATCTCGACCTCCGCGTCGAGCTGGGAGAAGAACGGTTCGCCGATCGGGGGAAGGTCCGCGCTCTCCTGCATGTCGAAGACGAGGAAGCAGGTCCGCCGCCCGCCCGCGGGGCCGAAGTACGCGGCCTCCGGCTTGATGTGCTCCATCATCTCGGCCATCAGGTCCTGCATCTTGCCGCTGCCCAGAACCTCGTTGGCCTTCGCCGTGTCCAGGGTCGCCCTCAGCATCACGCGCATCGCACTCACCTTCTTCTCCTCGGTGCATACGCGTACGCATACAGCGTAATCCCGTTCCCGCCCGGGTACCCGGGCGGGCGAAGCTGAGTACGGCTACTCAGGCGGACGACCGCGCCCGGACGCCATCGTGGAGGCCACGAAGAGCACCGACCCGGTCCCAGGAGGCACTCCCATGAGCGGCATACGTTCGTCCCTCGTCCCGGCCCTGCGCACCCCCGTCGCCCTCGGCTACCTCGGGATCGTGGCGGCCGTGTCGGTGTGGGCCGCGGTGGACGTGCTGTTCGTCGAGCACGCGGGGGTGAGCCTCGCCGGGGTGTGGGCCTTCCTGGTCACCGCGCCGACCTCGCTGCTCTTCGTGATGCTTCCGGCGCCGCTCGCGTGGACCGGGGTCGTGATCGGGGCGGTCGTCCAGGCGGCGGTGCTCGGACAGGGGTACCGGCAGCTCAACGGCTACCTCGCGCGCCGCACCGGACCGGGCACCGCCTGAACCCGCCTCCCCACGGCCTCACTTCACCCAGTACCGGGCGAGCGCTCCCTCCTTGTACGGGGCCGGGCTGACGTTCAGATCGCCGGCGAAGGGGCGGTCCAGGACGACGACCAGGAGCAGGCTGAACCCGACGAGCCCGGCGACCGAGGCGACGAACAGCAACTGCACCCGGAGCTTGCGCATGCCGTACAGGAACGTGAGCGGGACCAGGATCAGCGCGCCGCCGACGGCCAGCACCTGGAGCAGCGGCGGGAGTTCCTGCCGGGCCATGGTGAGCCGGGCGCGGCGCTGCGAGGCCACGTCGTCGAGATGTCCGACGGCCTGCTCGTAGAAGACCTGCTCCGTCCGGGTCCTCGGGTCGTACGCCTGGAGCACCTCGAACGCCGACCGGAGATGGGTCTCCGTCGCCCCGTAACCGGGCCGACCCTCGCGCATCCTGGGCCACTGGTCCTCGACGACCGCGTGCACGTACCCGCTCATCGCCTCGTCCAGTCGCGCCCGCACCGGCGCGGGGAAGGCCGCCGCGTCCCGGGCGATGAGCGCCGCGTCGGTGGCCTCCGTGGCGACGACGGTCTGGGTGTCGTCCAGCTGCGTCCACAGGGTGACGATCACGAACGCCAGGATGATCCCGTAGATCGCCCCGAACATCCCCAGCGTCACCCCGACCATCTCGTTGTGCTCGCCCGCCGCCAGCGACGGGTACCTGCGGCGCAGCAGCAGGCTCCCCGTGACGGCCAGGAGCGCGGTTCCGCCGACGATGACGACGGCCAGGGTGAACGAGCTGAAGTGGTTGAGCAGCCATAGGGACATGTGCGCGGAGTCTAGATCGGCCGCAACACCCCAAAAGCACGCGCAGGGTGACGATTGCCGCCATTACGGGGGAAGTTCACACCACCGAGTGGCCGCGCCCCGCCCGGCCCCGCCCCGCTCAGCCGCGCAGCAGCTCGTCCAGTTCCGCCTCGAACAGCAGGCCCGCGTCGAAGCCCATCCCCGTGAAGTGGCCCGCGAGTTCGAGGGAGAGCAGGCCGTGCAGGCGGGTCCAGAAGGTGAGCGCGCGGTGCAGGATCCGGGGCGGGGCGGGATGGTCGGCGGCCCACTGGCGGTGGGAGGCGAGGTGCTTGTCGAACGGGGTCGTGGGGGCGGGCGCCGACGTCACGCAGGCGTCGAGGAGGGTTTCCATGATCTCGCGGGCGATGCCGGTGATGTCGTCCGGCGCGTGATAGCCGGGCACGGGGGTGCCGTAGACGAGGAAGTACCGCTGCGGGTCGGCCAGGGCCCATTCGCGCAGGGCGTGGGCCAGGACGGCGGGGTCGGGGGCGGGGCCGGACGCCGCCGCCGCGCGGAGGGTGTCGGCGAGGCTGCGGTAGGCGTCCCGGACCAGTTCGGTGATCAGGTCGTCGCGGCTGGCGAAGTAGCGGTACAGCGCGGGACCGCTCATCCCCATCTTCTTGGCGATGGCGTTGAGGGAGAGCGCGGACGCCCCCGCCGTCGCGATCTGCTCCCACGCGTGCGCCTTGACCTCGGCGCGGACCTGGGCGCGGTAGCGCTCCCGCGGAGTCGCCTTCTCTTCGTTCACCATTGTTAGAGGTTATCACTGAAGCTATTGACAGTCACCGGACGAGACGGCTACAACTGAGCCCAGGAGTTAGAGCCTGTAACGAACACGAGCACCACTAATGAACGCGATCGCCACGGAGGCCGCCATGAACGCCGAGATCACTGAGCCCACCCCGTCCGCCGAAGAGCTCACCGAGATCGTCCTCCCGGGCAAGGTCGAGCCGGAGGGCCTCCGTATCCGCCGCGGCACCGTCCCCACCCCCGGCCCCGGACAGGTCCTGGTCCGGATGGAGGCCACCGGCGTCTCCTTCGCCGAGCAGCAGATGCGCCGCGGCAAGTACTACGACCAGCCGGCCTTCCCCTTCGTGCCGGGCTACGACCTGGTCGGCACCGTCCGCGCCACCGGCGCCGGGGTCGACCCGCAGCTGACCGGCGCCCGGGTGGCCGCGCTGGTCAAGACGGGCGGCTGGGCCAGCCATGTCCTCGTCGACGCGGCGGACGCCGTGCCGGTGCCCGCGGGCGTCGAGGCGGCGGCGGCCGAGACCCTCGTCCTCAACGGCCTCACCGCCTGGCAGATGCTGCACCGCAAGGCCCGGGTCCGCGCGGGCGGCACCGTCCTGGTGCACGGCGCGAACGGCGGCGTCGGCACGGTCCTCGTCCAGCTCGCCCGCGCGGCCGGCATACGGGTCATCGGCACCGCGTCCGCCCGCCACCACGACGCGCTGCGCGCCCAGGGCGTCGAGCCCGTCGACTACCGCACCGAGGACGTCCCCGCGCGCGTCCGCGCACTGGCCCCCGGCGGCGTGGACGCCGTGTTCGACCACGTCGGCGGCCCGGGTGTCGTCGACTCCTGGCGGCTGCTCGCGCCCGGCGGCACGCTCGTGTCGTACGGCAGCGCCTCCACCCGGGACGACGAGGGCTCCAAGCAGCTGCCCGTGCTGAAGCTGCTCGGCCGGGTGTGGCTGTGGAACGCGCTGCCCAACCGCCGCCGCGCCTACTTCTACAACGTGTGGGCCGGGCGCGCCCTGGCGAAGAACCGGTTCCGGTCCCTGTTGCGCGCCGACCTCGCCCAGGTCTTCGACGCCCTGCGGCGCGGCGACCTCACCCCGGGCATCGCGGCCCGGCTCCCGCTCACCGAGGCCGCCCGGGCGATGCGGCTGGCCGAGTCCGGCACGGTGGCGGGGAAGGTCGTCCTCGACGGCGCCGTCGGGTGAACCGCCCCGCCGGACGCACACCCCGGCCCACGCGAACCCCCGCGGACACACCCGTGCCCCCGGCCACGATCGGCGGCCGGGGGCACGGGCACGTACAGGGAGGGGTGTCCTGCGGTCCTGCGGTCCTGCGGGGTCCTACAGGAACGAGTTGATCTCGATCGTCTCGTCCCGGCCCGGGCCCACGCCGATCGCGGAGATCGGGGCGCCGGACATCTCCTCCAGCGCCTTGACGTACGCCTGGGCGTTCTTGGGCAGGTCGGAGAAGGACTTCGCCTGGGTGATGTCCTCGGACCAGCCCGGCAGGGTCTCGTAGATCGGCTTCGCGTGGTGGAAGTCGGTCTGCGAGTACGGGAGTTCCTCGACGCGCTTGCCGTCGATCTCGTAGGCGACGCAGACGGGGATCTGCTCCCAGCCGGTCAGGACGTCCAGCTTGGTGAGGAAGAAGTCCGTCAGGCCGTTGACGCGGGTCGCGTAGCGGGCGATCACCGCGTCGAACCAGCCGCAGCGCCGGTCACGGCCGGTGGTCACGCCCCGCTCGCCGCCGATGCGGCGCAGCGCCTCGCCGTCCTCGTCGAGCAGCTCGGTCGGGAACGGGCCCGAGCCGACGCGGGTCGTGTAGGCCTTGAGGATGCCGATGACCCGGCTGATCTTCGTGGGGCCGACGCCGGAGCCGGTGCAGGCACCGCCCGCGGTCGGGTTCGACGACGTCACGAAGGGGTACGTGCCGTGGTCGATGTCGAGCAGGGTGCCCTGACCGCCCTCGAAGAGGACGACCTTGTCGGCCTCGAGGGCCTGGTTGAGGACGAGGACCGTGTCGGCGACGTACGGCTTGAGCCGGTCCGCGTAGGACAGCAGTTCCTCGACGACCTGGCCGACCTCGATGGCACGGCGGTTGAAGACCTTGGTCAGGAGCTGGTTCTTGCCGTCGAGAGCCGCCTCGACCTTCTGGGTCAGGATCGACTCGTCGTACAGGTCCTGGATGCGGATGCCCACGCGGTTGATCTTGTCCGCGTAGGTCGGACCGATGCCGCGTCCGGTGGTGCCGATCTTGCGCTTTCCGAGGAAGCGTTCCGTCACCTTGTCCACGGTGACGTTGTACGGCGTGATGATGTGTGCGTTACCGCTGATCAGGAGCTTGGACGTGTCTACGCCTCGCTCGTTCAGCCCGTTCAGCTCGGAGAACAGGACCGACGGGTCGACGACGACGCCGTTGCCGATGACCGGGGTGCACTCCGGGGAGAGAATGCCGGAGGGCAGAAGGTGGAGGGCGTACTTCTGGTCGCCGACGACCACGGTGTGGCCGGCGTTGTTGCCTCCCTGGTAACGGACCACGTAGTCGACGGATCCGCCGAGCAGGTCAGTGGCCTTACCTTTACCCTCGTCACCCCACTGAGCACCGAGCAGCACAAGTGCGGGCACGCGCGTACACCCCTTCCGGGCGGGGCATGTCCAAGGTCAGGGGCGTACGTCACACCTGTGTGAGTGCGCACACCGGCGGCCTGCGTCGGCCGCCGACGGCCGTCTTCGGCCGCGAACCCGTCGGACCCGGATGCCCCGGAATAGACGAAGCCCCTGGCGCAATAGCGCAAGGGGCTCTTGCACAAAGATGCTACCCGAGGAAGCGAGGCAGGACCGAGGTGGCGACTTCAGCGACTTCCGATCGACTGCTGGTGGTCATCGATCCGGTCGCCCGGCGGACGGACGGCGAGTCCGTCCGGATCGCGAAAGACGTGCTCAGCGCGGGTGCGGCGGGGACGAAGGTGTGCCTGCCGGAGGACCCGGAGGACTTCGCCCGGATGCTGGCCCGGCGGGGCGCGCGGCGCCCCGTGGTCGTCGGTGACGACCAGGCGCTGGTGCGCACGGTGTCCCTGCTGCACCGGCGCCGGGAACTGGCCGGATGCGTGCTCTCGTACGTCCCCGTCGGCGCGGCCCTGTCGGCCGCGCGCTCGCTCGGCGTGCCCACGGGCGCGGTGGCCGCCGCGCGGGCCGTGCTGGACGGCGCGGAGCGGCGGCTGGACCTGCTCGTCGACGACAGCGACGGGGTGGTGCTCGGCGCGCTGCGCATCCCGGCGGTGGCCGGGCCGCAGGCGACGGCGTCCGACGCCCGGCGGCCCTGGCTCTCCCGGGTCCGCACCCTGGTGCCGACCCGGGAGGCCCCGGGGCCCGCGCCGCGGCCCGCCCTGCTGCGGGTGGAGGTCGACGGGACGACGGTGGTCGACCTGGACCAGCCGGTCGAGACGGTGTCCGTCACGCCCGGCCGGGGCGGGTTCGCCGAGGTGGAGGTGCGACCGCTGACCGCGGGCGCCCAGGCGTGCCCGCTGCTGGCGCGGGGCCGCACGGTGACCGTGTCCGGCGCGGACTTCCGCTACCGCGCGGACGCCGCCGAGGCCGGCCCGGTCCGGCGGCGCACCTGGACGGTGTGGGAGGGCGCGCTGGGGCTCACGCTGCCGCGGGCCTGACCGACGCGCCGGTGCGCCGGGCCGCGGACGGTGCGCTCAGTCGCCGAACGTCTCCGCCCGGTGGACCCGCCAGCGTTCCATCAGGACCGTCAGCTCGCCCTCCAGGTACTCGAAGAAGGCGAGGGTCTCGACCAGACGCCGGCCGCCGGGGGACTCGGAGCCGAGGCTGCTGACGCCGTCGCGCAGGGTGTGCTCCCAGCGCTTGAGGACGGCGTCCCGGTTGGTGAGGGCCTCGTACCACTGGTCGGAGTGGACGCGGTAGCGCTCGCGCCGGGAGCCGGGCTCGCGCTCCCGGGAGACCATGTGGACCTGGGAGAGGTAGCGGACGGCGCCGGAGACGGCGGCGGGGCTGACCCGGAGCTGCTCGCCGAGCTCCGCGGAGGTCATCGCCCCGGTGTCGGAGGCGAGCAGCGCGGCGAAGACCCGGGCGGCCATGCGCTGCATCCCGGCGTCGACGAGCTGGGCCGCGAAGGCCTCCACGAACCTCGACACGGCCTCGGCGTCCCGCGCCCCGCCCGTCGCCGCCCCGCCCGTCGCCGCGCCGCCCGTCGTCCCGTCGGGCGTCTTCCCGTCGGCCGTACCACCCGTCGCGCTCATGCCTCCACCCTACCCACCGTTTTCACTCTTCCTTAACTTCACAAATTTCTGAAAGAAGCGTACGTTCGTGAGCCATGACGACGGCGATCAGCGTCTCGGGGCTCCACAAGTCGTTCGGTACGACGCACGCGCTCGACGGGCTGGACCTGGAGGTCGGGACCGGCGAGGTGCACGGCTTCCTCGGACCCAACGGCTCCGGCAAGTCCACCACGATCCGCGTCCTGCTCGGCCTGCTGCGCGCCGGCTCCGGCACGGCCCGGGTGCTGGGCCGGGACCCGTGGCGGGACGCGGTCGAGATCCACCGGCGGATCGCCTACGTCCCCGGTGACGTCACCCTGTGGCGCAACCTCACCGGCGGCGAGGCCATCGACCTGCTCGGCCGGCTGCGCGGCGGCCTCGACCCGAAGCGGCGCGCCGACCTCATCGGGCGCTTCGAGCTCGACCCCGCCAAGAAGGGCCGCACCTACTCCAAGGGCAACCGGCAGAAGGTCGCCCTGGTGGCCGCGTTCGCCGCCGACGCGGACCTGCTGATCCTGGACGAGCCGACGTCGGGCCTGGACCCGCTGATGGAGGAGGTCTTCCAGGCCTGCGTGGAGGAGGAACGGGACCGGGGCCGCACGATCCTGCTCTCCTCCCACATCCTCAGCGAGGTCGAGGAGCTGTGCGACCGCGTCAGCATCATCCGGCGGGGCCGCACCGTGGAGACCGGCTCCCTCGCCGACCTGCGCCACCTCACCCGTACCTCCGTCTCCGCCGAACTCGCGGGCCCGCCGCACGGGTTGGACGGACTGCCGGGCGTGCACGATCTCGACGTCCGGGGCAACCGGGTCCGCCTCCAGGTCGACACCGACCACCTCGACGCGGTGCTGCGGCAGTTGAGCGAGGCGGGCGTGCGCTCGCTGACGTCGACGCCGCCGACCCTGGAGGAGCTCTTCCTGCGCCACTACCAGCCGGAGGCGACCGCCCGGTGAACACCCTCGCGGGCACCCCCGTCCTGCTGCGCTTCGCCCTGCGCCGCGACCGCCTGACCATCAGCCTGTGGGTCGCCGTGGACGCGCTGATGGTGCTGTCGATGCCGAACACCCTCGAGAGCCTGTACGGCACCGCCGCCGAACGCGCCTCCCTGGTCCACCAGGTCGGCACCAACGCCTCCTTCCGCGCCCTGATCGGCCCCGTCTTCGACACCTCGCTCGGCGCGCTGACCGCCTGGCGGGTCGGGGTGTACGCGGCGCTGGTCGCGGCGGCCATGAGCCTGCTGATCGTCGTCCGGCACACCCGCGACGAGGAGGAGAGCGGACGTCAGGAACTCGTCGCGTCGGGGGCGGTGGGCCGCCGGGCCTCCCTCACGGCGGCCCTGCTGACCGCGGCGGTCGCGAACACCGCGCTGGCGCTGCTGGTGACCGCGGGCCTCGCCGCCCAGGGCACGGCGGGCGCGCTGGCGCTGGGGCTGGGCCTCGCGGCCGTGGGCATGGTCTTCGCGACCATGGCGGCGGTCGCCGCCCAGCTCACCGAGAGCGCTCGGCCGGCCCGGGGCCTGACCGCCGGGGCGCTGGGCGCGGCCTTCGTCCTGCGCGCGGCGGGCGACTCGGCGTCGGCGGACGGGAGTTCGGCCCTGACCTGGCTGTCCCCGCTGGGCTGGCTGGAGAACCTGCGCCCCTACGCGGACGAACGCTGGTGGGTGCTCGGCCTGTTCGCGGCGGCGATCGCCCTCCAGGCCTGGGCCGCCTACGCGTTGGCGGGCCGCCGGGACGTCGGCATGAGCTTCTTCCCCACCCGCCCGGGACGCCCGGTGGGCCGCATGGGCACGGCCGGCGCCCTGGCCTGGCGGCTGCAACGCGGCTCCGTGTACGGCTGGGGGCTCGCCTTCTTCGTCGTCGGCGTCGTCTACGGCGGGCTCACGGACGGCGTCGCCGACCTGGTCGGCGACAACGACGGCGCCCGGGAGATCTTCGAGCGGATGGGCGGCCACGGCGGCCTCACGGACGCGTTCCTCGCGTCGATGGTCGGCATGATGGGCCTGGTCGCGGGTCTGTACATCACCGGCTCCGTCCTGCGGCTGCACGGCGAGGAGACCTCCGGGCGCGCGGAACCGGTCCTCGCCACCGCGGTCGGCCGGCTGCGCTGGGCCGCCGGCCATCTCACGGTCGCCTTCGGCGGGTCCGTGCTGCTCATGCTGGCCACCGGCCTCGGCTTCACGGTCGGCTACGGCCGGCGGGGCGGCGCGATCCTGGCCGCCTGCCTGGTGCAGGTCGTCGCGGTGTGGGTGATCGGCGGCCTGGCGCTCGCCCTGTACGGCCTGTTCCCGCGGGCGGCCCCCGCAGCGTGGGGCGTGGCCGGGGCGGTCCTGCTGATCGGCTGGGTGGGCCCGGCCCTGGACGCCCCCCAGCCCGTCCTGGACCTCTCCCCCTTCACCCACCTGCCCAAGCTCCCCGGCCACACCATGACCTGGCCCCCGGTCCTCACCCTGACCGCCCTGACGATCGCGCTGGTCGCCGCAGGCCTGACAGGCCTCCGCCACCGCGACCTCACCACCTGACCACACTGCCCGCCACAGGCCCGACGCGGCTACGCCACCGCGACCTCACCACCTGACCACACTGGCCGCACGCCCGACGCGGCCGCGCCACCCCGACCTCACCGCCTGGCTCCCGCCGGGAACCCCGCGACCGTCCGCGCGCGTCCATGCCGGGCATGGGGCAACGAAGGGAGGCCGCCGCGGGGTGTCTGACGGCGGTGGTCGGGGCGGGTGCGGGGCTCGCGGTGTGGTGTGTCGGGTTCAAGGGGCGATTCTGGCGGTTCGAGGCCGCTCCCGACTGGAGCGTCCTCTACGCCGAGCTGCCGCTCGCGGTGCTCGGCGGGACCATGGCCGCCCTCGGGCTGTGGGCCCTCGCACGGCGCCTCAGACGGTGACGGCGAGCCCCTCCAGCCCACGGATCACGAAGTTCGGCTTGCGCACGGGCTCCTCGGCGAGGGCCAGAGCGGGCGCCTTCTCCAGGAGCGCGGTCATCGACGCGGCCAGCTCGATCCGGGCCAGGGGCGCGCCGATGCAGTAGTGGATGCCCGCCGAGAACGAGATGTGCGGGTTCTCCGCGCGGCCCAGGTCCAGCCGCTCCGGCTCCCGGAAGACGGCCGGGTCGTGGTTGGCGGAACCGAACAGCATCGCGATCTCGGCGCCGCGCGGGACCGTCGTCCCGTCGATCTCGACGTCGTCGAGGACCCAGCGCTCGAAGAGCTGGAGCGGGGTGTCGTAGCGCATCAGCTCCTCGATCGCGGACGGGATCAGGGAGTGGTCGGCGCGGAGCCGTGCGAGCTCGCCGGGGTTGCGGAACAGCGCGTACCAGCCGTTGACCGTGGCGTTGACGGTCGCCTCGTGGCCGGCGTTGAGGAGCAGCACGGCCGTCGAGATCATCTCCTGCTCGGTGAGCCGGTCGCCCTCGTCGTGCGCGGCGATCAGCCCGGAGATCAGGTCGTCCCCCGGACGCTCACGCCGTACGGCGATGAGGTCCCGCAGATACTCCGAGAACTCGACGGAGGCCCGGACGGCCCGGTCGGCGACGTCCTGCGGCGGGTTCAGCTCGTACATCCCGCAGATGTCCGCCGACCAGGGGCGCAGCGGGCCGCGGTCGGCCTCCGGGATGCCGAGCATCTCCGCGATGACGGCGACGGGCAGCGGTTCGGCGACATCGCCCAGCAGATCGCCGGAGCCCTTCTCCACGAGCTGCTCCACCAGCTCCCCGGCGAGCCGGGTGACGTACGGCTTGAGCCGCTCGACCGTGCGCGGGGTGAACGCCTTGGAGACCAGGCGGCGGATCCGGGTGTGGTCCGGGGGCTCCAGGTCGAGCATGCCGTGGTCGTTGAGCGTGTGGAACGGCTCGTGCTCGGCGGGCGGGGCGGTCCGCCCGAACTCCTCGTGCGCGAAGCGGTGCTGGTACGTCCGGCCCAGGCGCCGGTCGCGCAGCAGGGCCGAGACGTCGGCGTGGTGCGGGACCAGCCACTGGTCGGTGGGCTCGAAGTACTGGACGCGGCCCCGGCCCCGCAGCTCGGCGTAGGCGGGGCTGGGGTCGGCGAGGAAGTCCGGGTCCCACGGATCGAAGGCTGCCATGGACGGACGGTATGCCGCCGCTCCCCCATCTGACCAGGGCCGTCTCATGGCTAGCCCGGCGTGACCAGCCGGGCCTCGTACGCGAACACCGCCGCCTGGGTGCGGTCCCTCAGGCCCAGTTTCACCAGGACGCGGCTGACATGGGTCTTGATGGTCGACTCGGCGACCACGAGACGCTCGGCCATCTCGGCGTTGGACAGGCCGCGGGCGATGAGGACGAGGACCTCCGTCTCGCGCTCGGTCAGCTCGCCGTAGGCCGCGTGGGCGGAGGGCATCAGCCGGGCCGTCTCGGAGAGCCTGGAGAACTCCGTGATCAGGCGCCGGGTCACCGACGGGGCCAGCAGCGCCTCACCGGAGGCCACCACCCGCACCCCTTCGGCGAGCCGGCGGGCCGAGGCGTCCTTGAGGAGGAAGCCCGACGCCCCCGCGCGCAGCGCCTGGTAGACGTACTCGTCGAGGTCGAACGTCGTCAGGACCAGGACCTTCGCCGTGCCGTCGGCCGCGACGATCTCCCGGGTCGCCTCGATGCCGTTCAGCTCCGGCATCCGGATGTCCATCAGGACGACGTCCGGGGCCAGTTCACGGACCTTGGCCACCGCCTCCCGGCCGTTGACGGCCTCGCCGACCACCTCGATGTCCGGCATCGCGTTCAGCAGCACCGAGAACCCCTCGCGGACCATCATCTGGTCGTCGGCGATCAGCACCCGGATGGCGGGCGCGCTCACGCGTCGGCCTCGCTCGCCGACGGCACCGGCAGGAACACCGTCACCTCGTAGCCCCCGTCGTCCGTCGGACCCGCCGTCATCTCGCCGTTCAGCATCGACACGCGCTCCCGCATGCCCGTGACACCGTGCCCGGCCCCGGGGGACGGCTTGACCAGCGACCCCCTGGGCATCGGCGTGTTGACCACCCGCAGGCCCAGACCGCCCAGGACATAGCCGATCTCCACCCGGGCGCTCGCCCCCGGCGCGTGCCGCAGCGTGTTGCTCAGCGCCTCCTGCACGATCCGGTACGCCGACAGCTCCACGCCCTGCGGCAGCTCACGGACCGCGCCCGTCACCGTCCTGTCCACCTCAAGGCCCGTGTCCCGGACGTTGGCCAGGAGCGCGTCCAGGTCGGCGAGGGTGGGCTGCGGGGCGTCGGGGGCCTCGTAGTCCTCGGCGCGCACCACGCCCAGGACCCGGCGCAGTTCGGTGAGCGCCGCCACCGCGTTCTCCCGGATCGTCACGAAGGCGCGCTCCAGCTCGGGCGGCGGGTTCTCCACCCGGTAGGGCGCCGCCTCCGCCTGGATGGCCACGACGGACATGTGGTGGGCGACCACGTCGTGCAGCTCACGGGCGATCGTGGAGCGCTCCTCCAGCAGGGTCCGCCGGGACCGCTCGTGCGCGGTCACCGTCCGCTGCGCGGTCACCTCCTGGCGGGCCTGGCTGCGGATGTGCCGGACCGAGACGAGCAGCAGGGACATCGCGGAGACGACCAGCATGGGGCCGGTGTTGGTGACGTAGTGGCCGCCGCCGAAGACGGTCTCGACGAGCAGGCCGTACACGCCCGTGACCACCCACATCCAGGCGGCCGTCCGGGGCCGGGTGCGTATCGCCACCACCGTGAGGACGGTGAGGTGGGTGAGGAAACTGCCCGGCAGCCAGGGCCAGTTGGACCAGGTCATGCTCAGCACGGCGACCGCGGACGTCGAGCCGAGGGACAGCCAGAACGCGGCGACCGGCCTGACCAGCGTGAGCAGGACGGGGCCCAGGGTGAAGAGGCCGCAGAGCAGCGCCTGCACCTGGCCCGTCGCGCTGCCCCAGGCGGCGAGCATCGCGATCAGCCCGGCCGCCGCCACCAGCGCGTGCGGCGTCCAGGCCGCGCACTCCCGCAGCCGGCCGCCCAGCCGGCGGGTGACCGGTCCGTCGACCGCCATGGGCGGCAGCGGGCGGTAGGCGAGGACGTCCTGGAGCAGGTCCTGGCGCATCCCGCGCAGGGCGTCCAGGGCGGCCCGCACCTCGGGGCTGCGCGGCTCGTACGGGTCGGACCCGGACCCGGACCCGGGTCGCGAGGGTGTGGCGTGGGTGTCGGTCGTCGTGTCGGTCACGGTGAAACCGTAGGCCGGACCCCCCGATCCCGTCGTCACCTGTGAGAAGGGTCCTTCCCCCTCCCTCTCAAGTACTACGGGTCCCGTGAGGGCCGGACGGGCCGGGAGGACGGGAAGGGACGCCGGGCGCGGCTCCGGGGTCGCGGTGCCCGCCGGTCCCTCTCACCCCGTGCCTCGGCACCCATGCCCCGCTCCTCCCCGGCCGTCCGCCCGGCCATCGGGCCTCACCGACGGGGAAGTCACGGAGACGCACAGGCAGTCCGCGTCACGCTGCGGAGCTCACCTCGGCCGTAGCTCTCAGGCGTGACGGGTACGACGGGGGCGGGGCGAATCCGCGGGGAGGGGGCGTCACCACCCGGGCTCACCAGGCCAGTTGGGCGATCTCCTCCACGACGACCGCGCACGCGTCCGCCACCGGGTCGATCAGCGGGAAGTGCCCCACGTCCTCCAGCAGCGTCAGCCCGACGACCTCGCCCGCCTTCGCCGCCGCGTCCGCGTAGGCCTCGGCGACGGCCTGCGGGACGACGTCGTCCGTGCGGCCCTGGACCAGGGTCGTCGCGATGCCCGTCGGCAGCAGCAGCGCGGGGTCCGCGTGCGGCTGACGTTCGGCGAAGTGCTCCTCGCCGCCGAGGAGTTGGAGGGCGGCGCCGCCGCACACCTCCAGCTTCCCGGCGACCGCGAAGTCCGCGATCGGCGCCAGCGCGACCACCCCGCGCAGCGGCGCGGGGCCCGCCGTGCGCCATGGCGAGCCGGCCGGCAGGACGTGCCGTGCCGCCGCCCAGAGCGCCAGGTGGCCGCCCGCCGAGTGCCCCGTCAGGACGGTCCGGCGGGGATCGGCGCGCGGGAGGGACCGCCGGGCCAGCTCCGGCAGCGCGTCCAGCGCCGCCGCCACGTCGTCGAAGGTGTCGGGCCAGCGGCCCGCGACCGGACCGTCACCGCCCTGCGCGGGCAGCATCGCGCCCCGCCGGTACTCGACGTTGGCCACGGCGAACCCGCGCCGGGCCAGCGCGTCCGCGAACGGGGTGATGTGCGCGCGGTCGTAGGGGGCCCGCCACGCGCCCCCGTGCAGGACCACGACCAGCGGCGCCGGGCCGTCGGAGCCGTCGCCCCTGGGCGCGTAGAAGTCGATCACCTGGTCGGGGTGATCCCCGTACGCGGCGCTGACGTCCGCGTCGACGGGCGGGTGGGAGAAGGCCGACTCCTCCTCGGCGGCGGACCGGGCTGCTGCGGAGTCGTCCGGCATGCTCCAACCTCTCAGCGACGAAACAGGTGTGGCGAAACAGGTTTGAACGAGACACGTGCGAGGGACCAGGAGGAATCCAGCCGTGTGTGCGGGACGGTATCAGGCCGATGACGTGCGCCGACACCGGGATGTCACGCTCGGTGAGGCTTAAACGGTTCGCCACCCGGCGGAGGATCTCGCGTGCGCGCACCGCGAGTTGGTCCCGGGACCGGCCGCGGGCCGGCCCCGGGAACCGGTCACCGCGCCAGCACCTCGCCCAGCACCCGCGCCGCCCGCTCCACGTCCCCGAACCCGACGTAGAGCGGCGTGAACCCGAAGCGCAGCACGTCCGGGTGGCGGAAGTCGCCGACCACGCCCCGCTCGACGAGCCGTTCCATCACGTCCCCGGCGTCCGCGCAGCGCAGCGCGACCTGGCTGCCGCGCTCCGCGTGGGCGAGCGGGGTCAGCGACTCCACCCGCTCCTCGGGCACCTGGGCGGCCACGCACTGGAGGAAGAAGTCGGTCAGGGCGAGCGACTTGGCGCGCACCGCCTCGATCGTCACCCCGTCCCACACGTCGAGCGCCGCCTCCAGGGCGAGCATCGACAGGATGTCCGGCGTCCCGACCCGCCCGCGCACCGCGCCCGGCGCCGCTTCGTACGACGGCCGCATCCCGAAGGGCTCCGCGTGCGAGTTCCAGCCCGGCAGCGGCGAGTCGAACCGCTCCTGGAGACCGTGCCGCACATACAGGTAGGCCGGTGAACCCGGGCCGCCGTTCAGGTACTTGTAGGTGCAGCCCACCGCCAGGTCGACGCCGTGCGCGTCGAGCCCGACGGGCAGCGCGCCCGCGCTGTGGCACAGGTCCCAGACGGCGTAGGCGCCCGCCTCGCGGACCGCCGCGGTGAGCGAGGGCAGGTCGTGCAGCCGTCCGGTGCGGTAGTCGACGTGGTTGAGCAGCACGGCCGCGGTCCGCGACGACAGCGCGCCGGGCACCTCCCGCGGGGTCACCGGCCGCAGGGTGCGGCCGGTGAGCCGGGCGGCGGAGGCGGCGATGTACCCGTCCGTGGGGAAGGTGGTGGCGTCGACGAGGATCTCGTCCCGCGCGTCGCCGGAGTCCTCCTGCGCCATCCGGACGGCGGCCACGAGGGCCTTGAAGACGTTGACGCTCGTCGAGTCGCCGACGACGATCTGCCCGGCCGCCGCGCCGAGAAGCGGGGCGATCCGGTCGCCGATCCGCTCGGGCGCGGTCCACCAGCCGCTCTCGTCCCAGGACCGGATGCGCAGCTCGCCCCACTGCCGCCGCACGACGTCCTCGACGCGTCCGGGGACCGCGGCGGGCAGGGCGCCCAGCGAGTTGCCGTCGAGGTAGACGGCGTCGTCGAGGACGAACCGGCCCCGGACCGGGGCGAGTTGGTCACCGGCATCCAACTCTGCCGCCTTGAAGGCGAGTTCGGGGGCGCGCTCAGACATAGGACCTGGCCGTCCACAGCTCGGGGAACACGTTCTTGCGGGCACGCTTCTCCAGCCAGGCCACCCCGGCCGAGCCGCCGGTGCCCGCCTTGGCGCCCATCGCGCGGCGGGTGGCGACCAGGTGGTCGTTGCGCCAGCGCCAGACCAGTTCGGCGACGTCCGTCAGCGCCTCGCCCAGGCGGGCGACCTCGGTGCCCGCGTCGCCCGCGTAGACCGCCGTCCAGGCGGCCTCGACCTGCGCCGACGGCTCGTACCGCAGGGCCACGTCCCGCTCCAGGACGGCCGCCGGGATCGGGTGCCCGCGCCGCGCGAGCAGCCGCAGGACCTCGTCGTACAGGCTGGGCTCGTGCAGGGCCTTCTCCAGCTCGGCGTGGACCCGGGGGGCACCGCGGTGGGGCACCAGCATGGAGGCGGACTTGTCGCCGAGCAGGAACTCCATGCGCCGGTACATCGCCGACTGGAAGCCGGAGCCCTCGCCGAGGGCGGCCCGGTAGGAGTTGAACTGGGCCGGGGTGAGCTGGCCGAGCGGCCTCCAGGAGGCGTTCAGCGCCTCCAGCTCCCGTACGGAACGCTTCAGGGCGTCGATCGCGACGGGCACGTCGTCGGAGCGCAGCGCGCGGGCCGCGGTCTCCCACTCATGGACGATGACGGTGAACCACAGCTCCATGACCTGGGTCGTGACCAGGAAGACCATCTCTCCGGGGTCCTCGGAGAGGGTGTGCTGGAGGTGGGTGAGCACATCCGCCTTGACGTAGTCCTCGTAGGGCGTCGTACCGGCGAAGTCGAGATGCGGGGTCTCGGGCTCCTGTATCTCATGAGCCGACTGGGACATCGCTGTCTCCTGTTGTGTATCCGGGTAGCGGTCCGCCCCTGCCGTTACCGACACGGGGGCCCCGGTCCCCACCGGCATCCTCGGCCGAGACCCCGAAGCGGCGCAAGCCCGGCCGGATCACACCGATCACGGCCGGGCCCGCACACGGAGCGTGCGCCCTAGCCCAGGGTCTGGGCCGCCACCGGCGAGGAGTCCTTCAGGAACTGCGAGCAGCGCTCGTACTCCGCCTGCTCGCCGATCGCGCCGGCGGCCCGGGCGAGGGCGTGCAGCGCGCGCAGGAAGCCGCGGTTCGGCTCGTGCTCCCACGGCACCGGCCCGTGGCCCTTCCAGCCGCTGCGGCGCAGCGCGTCCAGACCCCGGTGGTAGCCGGTGCGGGCGTAGGCGTACGACTCGACGACGCTGCCCCGCTCGAAGGCCTCGTCGGCGAGCTGGGCCCAGGCCAGCGAGGAGGTCGGGTACTTCGCGGCGACGTCGGCGGGCGCGGTGCCGCCGGCCAGCAGTTCGCGGGGCTCGGGGTCGTCGGGCAGGTGGGTCGGGGGCGGTCCCCCGAGGAGGTTCTCGTGAATCGACATGCCCCAAGTCTCCTCCATGCGCGGACGCCGTCCGGCGGATCGGGCCGCAGGGGGTGCGTGGGGACGCGGGTGAACCGGGGTCCGGTGCGTGCGGCAGCACTGCCGCAGGGGGCGGGGCCGATCAGTTGCTGTCGCGCCCGCGCGACGCGGTGGGGCGCCTCCCGGCCGAAGGCGCGGGAACGTCGGCGACCGACGGCAACGCCGCAGACGCACGCACCGGCGCCCGCCGCGCTGTCCGCCGGGCCGGGCCTACGCCAGTTTCCCCCGGGTCGGGCGGCCCTCCAGCGGCGGTGCCGTGACCGAGCCGTGGTGCAGGCACTCGGGGCGGGCGCAGTCCGGTGGGAGGGAGCGGACGGTCGCGAAGGCAAGGACTCCGCCCACCGTCAGCAGGCCGGCGCAGACGAGCATGGCCCGCCCGAAGGCGTCGTCGAAGGCGCCCGGGGTGCGGTACGCCTCCTCGCCCATCCCGACGACCAGGGGCAGCGCGGCCACCGCGATCAGTCCCGCCGCGCGGGCCGCCGCGTTGTTGATGCCGCTGGCCAGGCCCGCCCGCGCCACGTCCACCGAGGCCAGGACCGTCGAGGTGAGCGGGGCCACCAGGGTGACCATGCCGAGGCCGAGGACCAGCAGGGCGGGCAGGACGTCGGTGAGGTAGTCCGCGTCCGGGCCCACCCGCAGCATCAGCAGCATCCCGCCCGCGCACAGCAGCGGACCGGCGGTGAGCGGGACGCGCGGCCCGATCCGGTCGGCGAGCTCGCCGGAGCGGGCGGAGAACAGCAGCATCATGACGGTGGTGGGCAGCAGGGCCGTGCCCGCGCCGAGCGCGGAGTAGCCGGCCACCACCTGGAGCTGGAGCGCGGCCAGGAAGAAGAACCCGCTGAACGCCGCGTACACGCACAGGGTGACCAGGTTGACGGCCGTGAACTGGCGGGACGCGAAGATCCCGAGCGGCATCATCGGGTCGGGCCGCCGCTTCTCGACGTACACGAAGGCGACGCCGGCGGCCACGCCGGCGACGGCCGCGACCCACTCCGCCTCGATCAGCGCGTACGTCACGAGCGCGAGCGCCGCGGCCCCCAGGAAGGCCCCGAGGACGTCGAACCCGGCGTGCGCGCGCCCGTCGCCGGACTCCGGGACGTGCCGTACGGCGATGGGGGCGCAGAGCAGGGCGAGGGGGACGTTCAGCAGGAACACCCAGCGCCAGCCGGGCCCGTCCACGAGCCAGCCGCCCAGGAAGGGCCCCACGGCGGCCCCGATCCCGCCGAAGCCGGACCACAGGCCGACGGCCCTGCCCCGGTCGTCGGGGTGGAAGGAGGCCTGGATGAGGGCGAGGGAGCCGGGCGTCAGGAGCGCGCCGCCCACGCCCTGCAACGCGCGCGCGGCGATCAGCACCCCGGAGTTCGGGGCGAGCCCGCACAGCAGGGAGGCCGCGGCGAACCAGACGACCCCGACGACGAAGACCTTCCGCCGCCCGTACCGGTCCCCCAGCGATCCGCCGAGCAGGATCAGACCGGCGAGGGTCAGCATGTACGCGTTGACGGTCCACTGGAGCGCGCCGAGGTCGGCGTCGAGGTCACGGCCGATGCGCGGGAGCGCCACATTGACGACGGTCGAGTCCAGCATCGCCATGCTGGAGCCGAGGACGGTGGTGAGCAGGATCCACTTGCCCTGCGGTGAGGCCAGCCGGACGTCGGGCATGACCCCAGTAAACAGCGCCCCGGCGCAAACGGTGAGCCCGGTGCCGAGAGGCACCGGGCTCACCGCCGAGGAACGTGTACGGCTACTTCAGGCGGGTGCCCGCGGAGCGCAGGTGGGTGCAGGCCTCCGTGACCCGGGCGGCCATGCTCGCCTCGGCCAGCTTGCCCCAGGTGCGCGGGTCGTAGGTCTTCTTGTTGCCGACCTCGCCGTCGACCTTCAGGACGCCGTCGTAGTTCTGGAACATGTGGGCCGCGACCGGACGCGTGAAGGCGTACTGGGTGTCGGTGTCGATGTTCATCTTGACGACGCCGTTGTCCAGCGCGGTCGCGATCTCCTCGGCGGTGGAGCCGGAGCCGCCGTGGAAGACGAAGTCGAACGGGGCGGCCTTGCCGTACTTGGCGCCGACGCCCTCGTTCAGGTCCTTGAGCAGCTCGGGCCGCAGGACGACGTTGCCCGGCTTGTAGACGCCGTGGACGTTGCCGAAGGAGGCGGCGAGCAGGTAGCGGCCCTTCTCGCCGAGGCCGAGGGCCTCCGCCGTGCGCAGGGCGTCGTCGACGGTGGTGTAGAGGGAGTCGTTGATCTCGTGCGAGACGCCGTCCTCCTCGCCGCCGGTCGGGGTGATCTCGACCTCGAGGATGATCTTCGCGGCGTGGGCGCGCGCGAGGAGCTCCTGGGCGATGGAGAGGTTGTCGGCCAGGGTCTCGGCGGAGCCGTCCCACATGTGCGACTGGAAGAGCGGGTTCTCGCCGCGCGCGACGCGCTCCTCGGAGATCGCCAGCAGCGGGCGCACGTACCCGTCGAGCTTGTCCTTGGGGCAGTGGTCCGTGTGCAGGGCGACGGTGATGTCGTACTTCTGGGCGACGATGTGGGCGAACTCGGCCAGGGCCGTCGCGCCGATCACCATCTCCTTGCTGTGCTGACCGCCCAGGAACTCGGCGCCACCGGTCGAGATCTGGATGATGCCGTCGCTCTCGGCCTCGGCGAAGCCACGCAGTGCCGCGTGCAGGGTCTGGGACGAGGTGACGTTGATGGCCGGGTAGGCGAACTTGCCTGCCTTCGCCCGGTCGAGCATCTCGTTGTAGACCTCGGGGGTTGCGATGGGCATCTGTCCGCTCCTTGAAGTGTGCGGGTTGGCGTGACTACGTGCTCGGCCCTGACCTAGACCTTGTGTGGGGGTGTGTGACGTCGTCGTCGCGCCCCATCTTTCCAGACGAACCGGGATGGTCGGAGCGGCCGTGCGTCCCGGTTCTCCGGTGCTCGCGTACGGGCCTCAGTCGAGGCCGAGTTCGTCCTTGGAGTACGCGAACAGGTACGGAACGCCCGCGCCCTCCTGGATCTTCACGTCGGCGCCCGTGGCCCGGTCGACGATGGTCGCCACGGCCACGACCTCGGCGCCCGCCTCCCGTACCGCCTCGACGGCCGTCAGCGGGGAGCCGCCGGTGGTGGAGGTGTCCTCGACGACCAGGACACGGCGGCCCGCGATGTCCGGGCCCTCCACGCGCCGCTGCATGCCGTGGGCCTTGGCGGCCTTGCGCACGACGAACGCGTCGAGCCGACGGCCCCGGGCCGCGGCGGCGTGCAGCATCGCCCCGGCGACGGGGTCGGCGCCCATGGTCAGCCCGCCGACGGCGTCGAACTCCAGCCCTTCGGTGAGGTCGAGCAGCACCTGCCCGACCAGCGGGGCGGCCTCCCCGTCCAGCGTGACCCGCCGCAGGTCGATGTAGTAGTCGGCCTCGAGCCCCGACGACAGGGTCACCTTGCCGTGCACCACGGCCTTGTCCTTGATCTGCTGCAGCAGCGCGCCGCGTACGTCCGTCATGCGGGTCAGCTTAGATGTGCCGCCAGGTCCAGGTCGTGGCGGCTTCGAGGGGTTCGAGGGGCGTGACCAGCCGGGGCAGGGTGTTCAGTCCGTTCGGCGGCCCGGTCTGCGGCTCCACGCACACGGCCGCGGCCTGCTCGTCGTAGAGGACCACCCACTCCTCGCGGGAGGCGACCTTCAGCTCCAGTTGTCCCGGCCAGGTCAGGGTCACGTCGACACCGCCGGGCATGCCGAAGCAGTCGTCCCAGGGCCCGGGCTTCGGATCGACGCGCCGCCCGGTGGGCAGGTGGTCGTCGCCGCGCTCCTCCTGCCACGCGGCCTCGAAGGCCATTCGCACGTCCTCGCCGCCGAGGTTCCGGTTGAACCACGGGTGCCAGCCGATCTGGGCCGGGAACGACGAGCCGTACGCCTCGACGGCCATGGTCAGCGTGAGCGAGTCCGGCGTGAGCGCCACGCTCTGGGTGACCCGGCCGGGGTGCGGCCACGGCTCGACGAGGTCGTAGGTGATCACGGCCTCGTCGGCGGTGACCCGCGCGGTGCGCCACGCGGCGTCGCGGGCGGTGCCGTGGATCGCGTGCGGCGGGGAGTTCAGCGGCATCTGCCGCACGGTGGCCCCGTCCAGGAACCGTCCGTCCCTGGTCCGGCCGCACCACGGCACCATGGGGAAGCAGCCGAACCGCTCGCCCTGCCGCAGCAGTTCGGTCCCGCCGATCCGCAGCCCACCCACCCGGCCGCCGTTGCCCGGCAGCACGGTCACCTCCGCGTCACCCGCGGCCAGCACAATCGCTTCGTCACTCACGGGACGACCCTAGTCTTCCGGCCCGCCCGGCGTCCGTCCGGTGTCCTTCCGGCCCGGACGCGACACGCTCAGCGCCGTCGGCGCAGTGCCCGCCCCACCACGATCACCGAGGCCACCGCGAGGGCCGCCGCCGGGGCCGCCCAGCGCAGCGGGATGCCGGACGCGACGGTCTGCGGCGCGGGCACGGGGGCGTACCGGCCGCGCGGCGGGGCGTGGTCGACCTCCTCGGCACTGCGCCCGATCATCGTGCGGCGCGCGTGCGCGGCCTCGACGGGGAGTTCGGGCGCGTTCTGCGGCGCGGAGGCCACCGGCTCCTCGGGCTCCTCGGGCTCCACCGGCTCCTCGGGCACCTCCGGGGCCTCCCCGGGCATCTGAGCCGGGGCCTCCCCCGGCTCAGCGGGAGCTTCGCCGGGCGCCTGACCCGGAAACTCCTCGGGCACCACCGGAACCTCGCCGGGCGCCGCCGGGGATTCCCCGGGCATCTCCTCAGGGGACTCCCCGGGTGCTGCCGGGGATTCTCCAGAGGGCTCCGGGGCCGTGTCACGGGTGTCGGCGGGGGCCGCAGGGGTGTCGGCAGGGGCGGCAGAGGTGTCGGCGGGTGCCGCTCCCAGATTCTCCGCGAACCGTTCCAGCAACCGGGCGACGGCGGAGGCGACCGCGTCGGCGGGCAGCTCCGCGAGACGGCCGTCCACGGAACCGGTCCCCTCGACGGCGAGCGTGGACCCGCCCTCCGCGTCCCTCACCCGCAGGGTGAGCGCGACCTTGACCGCGCCGCTGCCCCGGGCCTCGGTGCCGTCGCCCTCGACCGCGAACGCGTCGCCGTCGCGCCGGGTGACCCGCAGGGACCCCCGGTACGTCACGGAGTGGCTGCCGACGCGGACCTTGAGCCGTCCGGAGACGGGCTCCGCGCCGGCGTCCTGCTGGAGTCCGGGCACCGCCCGGGCCACCCTCGCGGGGTCGGCGAGGGCGTCCCTCAACCGCGAGGCCGGAACCGGAACGAACACGTCATGCTCCATGTCGGCCGAGCCTACCCAGGCCGCCGGTTCCCGCACCCGCGTTGGAGGAAAGTGACGCGGCCCGTTCAGCCCCCCGGCTTCAGCCCCCCGGCGTGACGAGCCCCGTCTCGTAGGCGACCACCACCACCTGGGCCCGGCTGGCGAGCCCCAGCTTGGTCATGGTCCGGTTGAGGTGGGTCTTGACCGTGGCCTCGCTGATGAAGAGACGGTCGGCCGCCTCGGAGTTGGTCAGCCCCCGGGCGACCAGCTTGAGGACCTCCACCTCGCGCCCGGTCAGCGCCTCCAGCCCGGCGGGACGCCCGGGGGCGTCGGTGGCACGGGTGAAGGCCTCGACCAGACGCCGGGTGACGGCGGGCGCGAACAGGGAGTCGCCGCCGTGGACGGCGGTCACCGCGGCGAGGAGGCGTTCGGGCCCCGCGTCCTTGAGGAGGAACCCGGAGGCCCCGGCGCGCAGGGCGCCGTACACGTACTCGTCCAGGTCGAAGGTGGTCAGGACGAGGACGCGCGGCGGCGGGTCGCCGGCCTGGGCGAGGATGCGTTCCGTCGCCTCGATGCCGGTGGTGCCGGGCATGCGGATGTCCATCAGGACGACGTCGGGGCGGGTGCGCGCGGCGAGGGCGACGGCCTCCTCGCCGTCCGCGGCCTCGCCGGCCACCTCCATGCCGGGCGCGGCGCGCAGCAGGGCGACCAGTCCGCCGCGGACGAGGAACTGGTCGTCGACGACCAGGACCCTGATGGGCGCCGGGCCGTTGCCGGTGTCGGTGTCGGTCATTCCGCGACGGTGTCTCCCCGGCGTGCGGTCCGTACCGACGTCGGCAGGGTCAGGTGCACGCCGTAACCTCCCTCACCGCGCGGGCCGACGACGATCGTCCCGCCGTAGAGCTTGGCCCGCTCGCGCATCCCGATCAAGCCGTGGCCGCCGCGCTCCTGCCTTCTGGCCGGATCCGCCCCCTTGTTCACCCCCTTCCCGCCGTGGGGGACGCCGCCGGGGGCGCCGTCGTCGGTGACCGAGGCCGTCATCTCCCCGGCCCGGTAGGCGAGTTCGACGGTGGCGTGGGCGCCGGGCGCGTGCTTGAGGACGTTGGTGAGGGCTTCCTGGACGACGCGGTAGAGGCAGAGCTGGACCCCGGAGGGCAGGGGGCGCGGGTCGCCGCTGACGGTGAGGGTGACGGGGACGCCGCCGGCCCGGACGCGCTCGACCATGCCGGCGAGCTGGTCGAGTCCGGGGGCGGGGCCGCCGTCGGGGGCGCCCTGGACGCCGTCGGCCCGCAACAGGCCCAGCATGCGGCGCAGTTCGGCGAGGGCCTCGGCGCTCGCGCCCTCGATGGCGTCGAGGGCGCCGCGCGCGGTGGGGGCGTCGGAGGTGAAGACGAAACGGGCGAGGCCGGCCTGGACGTTGATGACGGCCATGTGGTGGGCGACCACGTCGTGCAGTTCGCGGGCGATGCGGACCCTTTCCCCGGCGACCTCGCGGCGGGCCCGTTCGGCCTGTTCGGCTCTCAACTGCCTGGTCAGGTCGGCCGTTCGGCGGGCGGTGTGGCCGAACCACCACAGGACCATGGGGTAGGCGACGGACTGGGCGAGCACCGAGGCCATGGAACTGCCCTCGGTGACCAGTCCCGCGTAGATCCAGCTGCCGGCCATCAGCGCGGCGCACGACGCGGTGGTGCGGGCGGGGCGCAGGGAGGCGACGGTGTAGAACGCGAGCATCGGGCCGAGGGAGTTGACCACGGGCCAGTAGCCGAGGCCGGCGTAGACGGTGGAGGCGCCGATGACGAACCCGCAGACGGGGACCGGGAACCGGGTGCGCAGCAGGGTCGGGAGGTTGGCGAGGGCGACGAGTGTCCAGCCGAGGGTGTCGAGCGCGGGCCGGCCCTGGTGGAGGGACTCCCTGCCGAGCAGGACGGCCACGGTCGTCTGCGCCGCGGTGATCAACCCGTCGACGACGAGGGGGTGGATCCGCATCGCCGCAGCGTAGCCCCCGTGCGCGGGGCGGGGCGTCCCCTTTCCGCGGTACCGCGGAAGTCGTAGAAACCGCCCGGCTGCCACGGGAGTTGGCGCCCGGATCAAACCGGTGGCGGATTCGGCGGGACGGCCGGCGCCCGTACGTTTTCGACCGCGGGGCACACGGGGCCCGACGGGGGGACCCCGGCCCGCGACCGAAAGGGGACACCTGATGTCACAGAGGACCTGGCACCGCAAGGCTGTCGCCGTCACCGTGGCCGTGGCCGCGCTGGGCGGGGGCGCGCTCACGTTCGCCGGACCGGCCTCCGCCACCGTCGCCCAGGGGTACGTTTCGGGCACGAACAGCCCGACGAACGACTGGGGCGACGAGGGCACCCTCTCCTCGACCAGCCACGCGAACAGCAACGCGACCGCGCTGGTGCAGATGGCGCTGTGGGCGGACGGCGCCAAGGAGAAGAACGGCACCACGTTCGACTGGGCGGACATCGACGGCCGGTACGGCTCCAACACCACGGCCGCGGTCAAGTCCTTGCAGAAGCTGTACAACAGCAGGCTGGGCGCCGGTCTGGTGGTCGACGGCAAGGCCGGAAAGCTCACCCTGGGGGTTGCCGACGATTCGCTGCTGGCCCACTCCGACGGGACCGTCACGTACTACGGGTGGAAGCACAACTTCACGCTCAAGCGCACCGCCGCCGGCAAGTACTACCTGAAGGTCGGCAGCAGGGGCTGGAAGCTCGCCTCGTACACCACGCTGAACGTCGTCTGAGCCACACCGCACCGCCGCGGGGGCGGCGGGGGAAGAACGGCGGTCCGTCCTCCACGGGGAAGGGGGCGGGCCGCCGCTCCGTGCGCGCGGCGGTCAGTCGGCGTACCGGGGGTGCACGAGGGTCGAGGGGGGCAGGCCGGTGAGGCGGTGGCGGCGGGCGTCGCGGGCGTCCGCGGCGAGGGTCGCCGCGGTCAGGGTGCGGGGGCGGGGCGCGTGCGGGTCCAGGCCGAGGGGCGGGGCGGCGCGGGCGGCGGCCAGGACGAAACCCCAGTCCTGCGGGGCCCGGCTGGCGTCGGTCGTGCGGTCGGGGCCCGCGGCGAAGGCGCCGTCCCGGCCGCCGACGCGGTAGGGGACGGTGCGCAGGCCGGCCGCGCGCAGGGTCGTCTCGACGGTCCAGAAGACCCGGGACCGGGTGCGGACCGGGCCGGCGTGGACGGCCAGCCGTCCGCCCGGGGCGAGCGCGCGCCGGGCGAGGCCGTAGAACTCCTGGGAGTACAGCTTCGTGCTCGCGGTGATGCCGGGGTCGGGCAGGTCGGTGACGACCACGTCGTACGCCGCGGGCCGTACCCCGCGCAGCCACTGGAAGGCGTCGCCGGTGACGACATGCACGCGGGGGTCGTCGTACACATGGCCGTTCAGGGCGGCGAGGGCCGGGTCGCGGCGGGCCAGGTCCACGAGGCCGGCGTCGAGTTCGACGACGTCGACCCGGTGCACGTCCCGGTGGCGCAGGACCTCGCGGGCGGCGAGTCCGTCGCCGCCGCCGAGGACGAGCACGCGCGCGTGGGGGCCGTTCATCACGGGGTGGACGAGGGCCTCGTGGTAGCGGCGTTCGTCGCGTCCGCTGACCCGGAGCCGGCCGTCGAGGAAGAGGTCGAGGGGCCGGCCGGCGGTGCCGCCGGTCAGCACGACCTCCTGGACGTCGGTCTGCACGGCGACCCGGATGTCGTCGCCGTAGACGGCGTGCCGGGCGGCGCGTTCGAAGTCGTCGGCGAGGACGGCGGCGGAGGCGAGGAGGCCGAGCACGACGAGGTTGGCGGCCAGCAGGCTCCAGCGGGCGCGGCGGGTGAGGTCGCCGCGGAACAGGCCGAGGACGAGGGCGCCGCCGACGACGACGTTGACCGTGCCGGTGATGAGCGCGCCGGTGAGCTGGCCGAGGAGCGGCAGCAGCAGGAAGGGGAAGGCGAGCCCGCCGACCAGGGCGCCCACGTAGTCGGCGGCGAAGAGGTCGGCCACGGCGCCGCCCGCGTCCTGGCGGCGGATCCGCTGGATCAGCTCCATCAGCAGGGGTACCTCGGCGCCGATGAGCAGGCCGATGGCCAGCGAGAACGCCACGAGCAGCCAGCGGGGCCCGGCCGCCCACAGTCCGCCCCAGCCGCCGGTCCAGGCGAAGACGGCGTACAGCGCGAGGGCGCTGCACCCGCCGACCAGGGCGAGCGCCGCCTCGATCGCGCCGAACCCGGCCGCCGCGTGCCAGCGCAGCCGCTTGGCCAGCAGCGAGCCGACACCCATCGCGAAGACCATGACCGACAGGACCACGGACGCCTGGGTGACGGAGTCGCCGATCAGGTACGAGGCGAGGGCGACCAGTTCCAGTTCGTACACCAGTCCGCACGCGGCGCAGACGAAGACGCCCGCGAGGACGAGGAACCGGCCGATCGACGGCCGCACGGGCAGCCGCGCGGGACCGGCCCAGGGCGGCGGTGCGCCGGGTGGGGCGGGCGCGTGCGGATCGATCACGTTGCGACCGTACGTCACTGGATCGGCACGCTTCGTCACCCACACGTGTGGAACTGACGCCCCTTGAGGCGACCCGGGTTTACGCCGGCCCGGGGTCCCGCGGCCGGGTCCCCAGGTGCGGGCCCGCCTCAAAGCGCCGCGGGCACCCGTACGCCGACGCGGGTTCTCGTGGCCACCAGCTGGCCGTCCTGCGGGTAGGCGTGCCAGGTCCGCCACAGGACCTGGCCCTCCTGACGCTGGGCGAGCAGCGCGGTGAACGCGTGGGGGCTGCCGGGGAAGACCCCGGCCAGGCCGTGCGGGTGGTCGCAGACGAGGGCCAGCAGTTCCTGGGCGCGGCCGGCGAACTGGCCCGGGGTCAGCACCTCGACCCGGGCCGCGAACTCGTACTCCCAGTCGCCGACCCGTTTGGCGACGCCGAGCGGCAACGGGGTGCTGCTGCCGGGGATGCAGGCGACCGTCTCCGAACAGGTGCCCCGCTCCTCCTCCAAGAGCACCTGGTGGGAGGCGCCGAGCAGCCTCAGCTGGAGTTCCGCCCCCGCCAGCTCCAGATCGAGGGTGGCCAGAGCGGGCAGCGGCTCACGCCCCAGGGCCCAGGCGAGGTCGGCCGCGCGCGTGTCGGTGTAGGAGGTTGTCAGGGTCGTGAGCATGGATCGGCTCCGCTAGCACGCAGAAGAAAAGGGGCTGTGTGGGGTCCGGCGCACCCGGGTCGACACCGGGGAACACGGTCCGGTCGGCCCAGTCGGGGGGTCACGGCTCGGGGTCACGGCAAGGAGTTTCCGATGGCACGTCCGAGGGGCCGCCTGGTGATTTAGAGGGAATCATGAACCATGGCGCCGCCACAGCGTTTTTACCCAACTTCGTGGGGTTTCCATCCCTCAGAGGGCTGCACAGTTCAACTGTTCAACCACGGCGTACGCCGGTCTCGCGACAGCGCGCGTCTCGGCCTCGCACATACGTGGGGACACCTCCCCGGAACAGGGGACATCGCGGCGGACGGCCGCGGACAGCCCAGGGGCCGGACCCCGTCGGTGCGGGCCCGGCCCCTCGGTCGCGCCGGACGCGTGCCGCACGGCTCGGCTGCCCCGTGTCAGCCGTCTCCGCCGCCGCGTCCGCCCCCGGTCTCCCGGTGCGGCTCAGTTGCCGCCCCCGCAGCCGCCGCCCCCGCCGCACGAGGACCCGCCGCCGCACGACGAGCTGCTGCCGCAGGAGGAACTGCTCCCGCAGGACGAGCCGCCGCCGCACGAGGTGCCGCTGTCGCCCCCGCCGCCGGCCCACCAGCTGCCGCCGCCACTGCTGTACGCGCCCCGGCGTCCGCGCCTGCGGCGGGCGGAGCTCCTGCTGGTCGCGGCAACGATGACCGCGATCACGAAGACGATGAAGACGAGAGCCAGGATGATGGCAATGGTCATGCGTCATCCTCCTTCCGTGTCCCCCGGAACGACCCCCCGTGGGCGTCCCGGGTCCTGCGTGCGAGGGAGATGCCCCGTCGTCTCACCTGCCAAAGCAGAGTTGAGGAAGTCCAGAGCTTCGGCGCAGGATGACCGGCATGACCTCCACCGCACGACCGCACCTCAACCGCCGGCTCGCCGAGTTCGGGACGACGATCTTCGCCGAGATGTCCGCCCTGGCCGTGCGGACCGGTTCGATCAACCTCGGCCAGGGCTTTCCCGACACGGACGGCCCCGAGGAGATCAGGGAGGCGGCCGTGCGGGCCCTGCGCGAGGGCCACGGCAACCAGTACCCGCCCGGTCCCGGCGTGCCCGAGCTGCGCACCGCGATCGCCGCGCACCAGCAGCGCCGGTACGGGCTGTCGTACGACCCGGACACCCAGGTCCTGGTGACGGCGGGCGCCACCGAGGCCATCGCCGCGACCCTGCTGGCGCTCCTGGAGCCGGGCGACGAGGTCGTCGCCTTCGAGCCGTACTACGACTCCTACGCGGCGTGCGTCGCGATGGCGGGCGGCACCCGGGTGCCGGTGACGCTGCGCCCGCACGAGGGGCGGTTCCGCCTCGACCTCGACGAGCTGCGCGACGCGGTCACCGACCGCACCCGGCTGCTGCTCGTCAACACCCCGCACAACCCGACCGGCACGGTCCTGACCCGCGAGGAGCTGACCGCGATCGCGGAACTCGCCGTCGAGCGGGACCTGCTGGTCGTCACCGACGAGGTCTACGAGCACCTGGTCTTCGACGACGCCGAGCATCTGCCGCTGGCGTCCTTCCCGGGGATGGCGGAGCGCACGGTCTCGATCGGCTCGGCCGGCAAGACCTTCTCCTTCACCGGCTGGAAGGTCGGCTGGGTCACCGGCAGCCCCTCCCTGGTCAGCGCGGTCCGCTCGGCGAAGCAGTTCCTGACGTACGTCTCCTCGGGCCCCTTCCAGTACGCCGTGGCCAAGGCCCTCGCCCTGCCGGACTCGTATTTCGACGACTTCCGCGCGGACATGCTGGCCAAGCGGGACCTGCTGGCGACGGGTCTCACGGAGGCGGGCTTCGAGGTCTACCGGCCGGCCGGCACCTATTTCGTCACCACCGACATCCGCCCCCTCGGCGAGAGCGACGGCTTCGCGTTCTGCCGCGCCCTGCCGGAACGCGCGGGGGTCGTCGCCATCCCGAACGCGGTCTTCTACGACCACCGCGAGGCGGGCGCCCCGTTCGTACGGTTCGCGTTCTGCAAGCGCACGGAGGTGCTGGAGGAGGCGGTGGGGCGGCTCAAGACGCTCGCGGGCTGAGCCGGCGGCGCAACGACGAGAGCCCGGCCCCCGTCTTCCGGGGCCGGGCTCTCGCTGTGGGGCGACCGGGGTCGGCTACTCCTCGTCGTCCTCGGGCTTCTCGGCGTCGTTGACGTCGTCCTCCAGGCCGAGCTGCTCCACGAGCCACTTGTCGAACTCGATCGCGGCCCGCACCCAGCTCACCGTGGAGGAGACGAAGTGCTCCAGGCTGACCCCGGTGCCGATCAGCATCTGCGCCTCACCGATGAGACGGACGGTGCCGTCGTCGTGGGTGTGCGTGTAGAGCTTGGGCCACAGGGTGCGCCGGTTCCAGTCGTCGATGGACTCCAGCAGCGCCGGCTTCTCCTCGATCTGGTGCGGCCGGTCGTAGAACGTCCGCACCGAGAAGACCTGCTGGTCGCCCTCACCGCGGAACATGAAATACGTACGGAACTGCTCCCACGGCGCCGCGAGGTCACCCTCGTCGTCGACGACGTACTTCAGCTCCATCTGCTCCAGGAGCTGCTTCACAAGGTCCTGATCCGGGACCACGGGGCCCGCAGGCCCTTGCGGCTGCGGCTCGGGCTGGCCCCCGAAGTTCGGAATCGAGGACGGGTCGATGCTCACCGTGTTTTTCCCTTCGTACGGATTCCGCCATCCTCTCCCATCCGGGGAGGGGGGTGGCAACCCCCGACGGGGCCTGTCAGCCGTGAGCTGACTCGATCCCGCCGCCGGGGGCCGCCGGGGCACCCGCTCAGAGGGTCTTGCCGGTCGCCGGGCCCACGATCAGGCCGTCGCCGAAGGCGTCGACGCGGACCGTGTCCCCGTCCTTGACCTCGCCCGCGAGGATCTCCCGGGCGAGCCGGTCGCCGATGGCGGTCTGCACCAGGCGGCGCAGCGGGCGGGCGCCGTAGGCCGGGTCGTTGCCCTCCTCGGCGAGCCAGGCCAGGGCCTCGTCGGTGATCTCCAGGGTGAGCCGGCGCTCGGCGAGGCGCCTGGCGAGCCGGTCGATCTGGAGCCGGGCGATCCGGCCCAGCTCCTCCTGGTTCAGCGCGGAGAAGACGACGAGGTCGTCCAGCCGGTTGACGAACTCCGGCTTGAAGGCGGTGCGGACCACCTCCAGGACCTGCTGCTTCTTCTCCGCCTCGGTGGTCACCGGGTCCACCAGGTACTGGCTGCCCAGGTTGGAGGTGAGGACGAGGATCGTGTTGCGGAAGTCGACCGTGCGGCCCTGCCCGTCGGTGAGGCGGCCGTCGTCCAGCACCTGGAGCAGGACGTCGAAGACCTCCGGGTGCGCCTTCTCCACCTCGTCGAGCAGGACGACGCTGTACGGGCGGCGCCGGACCGCCTCGGTGAGCTGGCCGCCCTCCTCGTACCCGACATAGCCGGGAGGGGCGCCCACGAGCCGGGCGACGCTGTGCTTCTCGCCGTACTCGCTCATGTCGATGCGGATCATCGCCCGCTCGTCGTCGAAGAGGAAGTCCGCGAGCGCCTTGGCCAGTTCCGTCTTGCCGACGCCGGTCGGGCCGAGGAAGAGGAAGGAGCCGGTGGGCCGGTCCGGGTCGGCGATGCCGGCGCGGGTGCGGCGCACGGCGTCGGAGACGGCCTGCACGGCTTCCGCCTGTCCGATGAGCCGGCGGCCCAGCTCCTCCTCCATGCGCAGCAGCTTCTGCGTCTCGCCCTCCAGGAGCCGGCCGGCCGGGATGCCGGTCCAGGCGGCGACGACGTCGGCGATGTCGTCGGAGCCGACCTCCTCCTTGACCATGGTGTCCGAGGCGGCCTCCACCTCGGCGGCGGACGCCTCCTCCAGGTCCCGCTCAAGGGTCGGGATCTCGCCGTAGAGCAGCTTGCTGGCGGTGTCGAAGTCGCCGTCGCGCTGGGCGCGTTCGGCCTGGCCGCGCCGTTCGTCGAGCTTCTCCTTCAGCTCGCCGACCCGGTTGAGGGACTGCTTCTCCTTCTCCCAGCGGGCGGTCAGGCCCCGCAACTCCTCCTCGCGGTCGGCGAGATCGCGGCGCAGCTTGTCCAGGCGCTGCCGGGAGGCGGGGTCCGTCTCCTTCTCCAGCGCCAGCTCCTCCATCTTCAACCGGTCGACGGAGCGCTGGAGTTCGTCGATCTCGACGGGAGAGGAGTCGATCTCCATGCGGAGCCGGGACGCCGCCTCGTCGACCAGGTCGATGGCCTTGTCGGGGAGGAAGCGGGAGGTGATGTACCGGTCGGAGAGGGTGGCCGCGGCGACGAGCGCGCTGTCGGCGATGACGACCTTGTGGTGCGCCTCGTAGCGTCCCTTGAGGCCGCGCAGGATCGCGATGGTGTCCTCGACGGACGGCTCCGCGACCAGCACCTGCTGGAAGCGGCGCTCCAGTGCCGGGTCCTTCTCGATCCGCTCGCGGTACTCGTCGAGGGTGGTGGCGCCGACCATGCGCAGTTCGCCGCGGGCCAGCATGGGCTTGAGCATGTTGCCCGCGTCCATGGCGGAGTCGCCGCCCGCCCCGGCGCCGACGACGGTGTGCAGTTCGTCGATGAAGGTGACGATCTGGCCGTCGGACTCCTTGATCTCGGCGAGGACGGTCTTGAGCCGCTCCTCGAACTCGCCCCGGTACTTGGCCCCGGCGACCATCGCCCCGAGGTCGAGGGAGACGAGCCGCTTGTTCTTCAGGGACTCGGGCACATCGCCCTTGACGATCCGCTGGGCGAGCCCCTCGACGACGGCGGTCTTGCCGACGCCGGGCTCGCCGATGAGGACGGGGTTGTTCTTGGTGCGGCGGCTGAGCACCTGCACGACCCGCCGGATCTCCTGGTCCCGTCCGATGACGGGATCGAGCTTGCCCTCCCGCGCGGCTGCCGTGAAGTCGGTGCCGAACTTCTCCAGGGCCTTGTACGAGCCCTCCGGGTCGGGTGTGGTCACCCGGCGTCCTCCCCTCGCCTGCTGAAAGGCGTCCTGCAACTTCCTGGCGTCCGCCCCTTGCGCGGAGAGTACGTCACCGGCGGCCCCGCCCTCGGCGGCGATGCCCATGAGGAGGTGCTCGGTGGAGAGGTACTCGTCACCGAGGGCCTTGGCGCGGGCGGCGGCGTCGTTGACCACCGCGAGCAGCTCGCGGCTGGGCTGCGGCGGCGCGACGGTGGACCCGGCCACGCTGGGCAGCGAGCCGAGCACCTTCTCGGCACCGGCGCGCACGGCGGCCTGGTCGGCCTCCACGGCGGCGAGAAGATCGACGATGTTCTCGTGCGCCTGCTGCGGGCCCTGCCCCTGCAGCAGGGAAAGCAGCAGGTGGGCGGGGGTCAGGTCGACATGCCCCGCGGCAGTGGCCTGCTTCTCGGCCGCGTTGATCGCGTCCCGGCTCCGGTTGGTCAGCTCGGCGTCCACGTTCGCTCGGTCCTCCTTGGCGCCCTGGGGTTCTTCCTCTGGGTCTTCCGGGTCTTCCTCTGTCTGACCCGTCCAGCGTACATAAAGTTGAGTCTATTCCGCTCAAGGTGCGAGCGGGGGGTCTTTCGGGGGTTACCTTCCGGACCATGGCGACCTACACCCAGGACCCGTCGGCGATCGACGCGGCCTACCTCGGTTTCTGGCGGGAGCGGCACCTGTGCACGCTGACGACCCTCCGGCCGGACGGCACCCCCCACGTCGTACCGGTCGGAGTGACATACGACCCGGAGGCCGGATTGGCTCGGGTGATCACGAACAGGGCGAGCGCCAAGGCGCGGCACGTGCGCGCGGCCGGGGCGGACGGGGCCCCGGTGGCGGTCTGCCAGGTGTCCGGCCGGCGCTGGGCGACGCTGGAGGGGCGGGCGCGGGTGCGCAGCGAGCCCGAGCGCGTCGCGGAGGCGGAGCGGCGGTACGCGGAGCGCTACGAGCGGGCGCCGCGCCCCAACCCGGACCGGGTGGTGATCGAGATCGAGGTGACCCGGGTGCTCGGGCGGGGCTGACGGGCGGGACGGGCGGGGCCGAGCGGGCTGGAGTGGCGATTTTCGGTCATGGCCGGATCACAGCCCAATACGGTCCATGGCGGGAAATGTCCCCAGAAACTGCAGCGGCGTCACCGTGTTCAGGTCACGGTGACGCCGCTGCGGGGGGAAGCACCTGAGCGATCTGTTACGACGGGGGAATCGCGTCAGGCACTGCGGGGGGTGGCTGAGATGGTCCGTTGAGTGGGGGATTCCGGTTCCACCAGCCGATGGTCTCGTTGGTCGAGATTCACAAAGATCATCCCGTACCGAATGGCACACCTCACAGGCTGCGGCGCCCCCCGAGGCCGCCGCAGACACCGGTATGCCCGTACATCCTCTTCTTCGTCCCTCGTCACGACGACCGGCTCACCGAAGACCGTCACCATCAGCGAGTCACCGGCGTGGGGGATGGCGGTGACCAGGTCGATGAAGTGCCAGCCGGAGCGGTAGGCGGTGGCCATTTCTCGGCGAAAGGACCGGTCGTCGGGGGGAGTGGTCATGTCAGCTCTCGACCGCCCAGGCGCTGTCGTCGGTGCCGTTGGCGACCACCCAGGCACTGTCACCCGGCACGGCGGCGTTCGTAACCAGCCATGCACTGTCCGCCTGAGCGTCACCCTTGGTACCGGAGGCGGCACTCAGCGCTCCGAAGGCGACAACGGCGGAAAAAGCGGCGGCAAGCACCGAGCGAAGCAATTTCTTCTGCATAGTCGGCTTCGTCCTCACTTGAATGTCCCCTCTTCACCCCGTCAGATAAGACGATGGCTCATTCGGGCACGTCGTGGCCACACAATCGATGCATCATGTTCCTGCACGTTCAGGACCCTGGGGGGTGGAGATTTGACAGCAAAGGGGACTAACAGGACACATCCGCACGCGGTGACCATGCTGTGTGAGGAGGGTGGCCTGCTTTATGCGAACGCTCTGCGCACGGGACGCATTGCACGCTCGGCCGTGGAGGCTGCTCCCTGCTTGATCGAGTTCGACCTGCTCCACCCCGATCCCGACGATCCGAGCTGGCTGCGCCCGGTTGCGCCGGCGATCGCGCTGGCCCAGCGGCTCAACCCCATAGAGCACGAGATCACCGAACGCAGGCGTCTGTCGATCGAACTGGCAGATGCTTTCAAGCCTTTCATGGCGCTCAGCGCCCAGACGTCGACGGCGACGCACTCCATCACCGTGCTGGAGGGCCGGGACCGCATCAACGCGGCGCTCAACCTGGCCGCGGACCAGTGCCAGAGCGAGATGCTCACGGTGCAGCCCAGCAACCGCCGCACCGAACGCAGCCTCGTCCAGGGACTCGAACGCGACAGAACGCTGATCGAACGTGGTGTGGGGATCCGCACGCTGTACCAGCACACCGCGCGCTACAGCCCGGAGAAGCTGGCCTACGTGGAACAGCTCTCCAAGGGCAAGGTGGAGTACCGGACCATCGACGAGCTGGTCGAGCGGCTCATCATCTGCGACGAGACCGTCGCCTTCATCCCCACCCGCGACGACCAGAACGTCGCCCTGGAGCTGCGCCACCCCGGTCTCGTCCGCTACCTCATCAAGGTGTTCGAGTTCATGTGGGGCCGCTCGGTCCCGCTGAGCGCCGGCGCCCCCTACGAGACGGCCCCCGACGGCATCACCGACATCCAGCACTCCATCGCCAAGCTCCTGGTGGAGGGCCATGTCGACGAGGCCATCGCCCGCCGCCTCGGGATGAACGTGCGCACCTGCCGGGCCCACATCGCCAAGCTGGCCGCGGCCCTGGGCAGCGGCAGCCGGGCCCAGCTCGGCTTCCTCATCGCCCAGTCCGGGATCCTCGACTCCGACCAGCCGCAGCCGGGACCGGGGGCGCCGGAGGGCTCCTGACTCCGTACCGGGCCCGGCCGCCTCACAGGGCGGTCGGCGACCCCTGGTCGGGAACGCTGAGGTAGGGGCCGGTGTCCCGGGGGCCGTCGAGGCCGACCTGGGCGATGCGCACGCCCAGTTGGGTGCGGCTCGCGGCGCCCAGCGTCTCCGACAGGCGCGCGATGTGCGACCGGCAGGTGCGCACGCTGATCCCGAGCCGCTCCGCGATCACCGCGTCCTGGTGGCCCTCCGCCAGCAGCGCGGCGATGGACTGCTCCCGGTGGGAGATGCCCTCGATGCCCGTGTCCGGCAGCGGGGCGGTCAGCGGGATCGCGAGCCGCCACAGCCGCTCGAAGGCGGTGAACAGATAGTCCACCAGCGCCGGATGCCGCAGTTCGAGAGCCAGCGTGCGGTCCGCGTTCGCCGGGATGAAGGCCACCGTGCGGTCGAAGAGGATCAGCCGGTCGATGACCTCGTCCAGGGTGCGGGCCTGGACGGCGCCGCCCATCAGCTCCAGGTAGTTGAGCAGGCCCTGTCCGTGCCGCGCGACATGGGTGTACAGGTCCCGCATCCGGACGCCCCGGCCGCGCAGCGCCAGCGCCCGGTGCAGTCCCTCGGTCAGTTCGTGCTCGGGACGGATACCGCCCGGCTGGACGGTCAGCACCTCGGTCGTGCACGCATCGGTCGCCGCGTCCATGGCGGCCTGGATCCGCGACAGCCCGTCCAGGACGCGGATCGACGAACCCTCGCCGCCCGCGCTGACCTGCGGCCCCAGACCGGCGTACCACTCGAAGGCGGCGACCGCCGAACCCATGCGCCGCTGGCTCGCGCTGACCTCGTCGTAGACCCCGCGCAGCAGCCTGGTCATGACCTCCTGCGGGGAGGTCGGCACCAGCCAGTCCATGTCGTCCGGGTCCGGGTGCAGCAGCGCCAGCTCCAGCAGGCACGGCACCGGTTCGGCGTCCTCGCGGCGCACCCGCCCGCGCCGTACGGCCCGGGAATACACGCGATCCCCGGCCCCGCACAGTCGGTCAGCACCGTGTGGATGCTCGTCCGTCCCGTGCCCGGCCATCGCCCAGTCCACCCCCGGTTCCAGCCTCTCGTGCCCGGTGGGCCGCGCTCGTGGCACAGGCACACCCCTTCGGCTCCGCAACTATGCGCGGACGGTACCTGCTCCGCAACACGGCTGCTGCCGCCGTGACCGTGGGAAACCACCGGTATGCACCACTATCCCCGCGCCTCCGCCCGTTGAATTGCAACAAGCTGATGGTGCGCCACCCTTCTCTGAAGCGAAGACGGCCTGCCGCGGACCCGGCCGTTCCGGGCGCCACCACGCGGAAATCTCCCGGTGATCACGTCGTTACGCACCGCCTCTAACGTCCCCTCATGGCGGACATATTTGACGCGTACGCGTTGGCCGACGCGTGGGACGAGATGTTTGTACGGCCGGGTGAGGTCAGGACCGCCTACGAGCCGGTACTGGCGGCGCTCCAGCCGATCGAACCGAGCGAACTGCGCTTCCGGGCCGACCAGATGGCCCGGGCGTTCACCGACCGGGGCGTGACGTACGCCTTCGCGGGCGAGGAACGCCCCTGGCCGCTGGACCTCGTGCCGAGGATCCTCGACGCCCTCGAATGGGACCTCGTGCAGCGCGGGGTGGCCCAGCGGGTCAGAGCGCTCGAGGCCTACCTCGCCGACGCCTACGGGCACTGCCGGGCCTTCGAGGACGGCGTCGTGCCCTGGCGGCTGCTCCTCAACTCCCCCCATTTCCACCGCGCCGCCCACGGCGTCGAACCCCCCGGCGGCGTCCGCATCCACGTCTCCGGCATCGACCTCGTCCGCGACGAGGCCGGTGACTTCCGGGTGCTGGAGGACAACGTACGGGTGCCCAGCGGGGTGTCGTACGTCATCGAGAACCGGCGCGCGATGACGCGAATCTTTCCCTCCCTCTTCGCCGAACAGCATGTGCTCCCGGTCGACGGCTACGCGCAGAAACTGCTCGCCGCGCTCCGCGCCGCCGCGCCCGACGGAGGCGGCCAGGACCCCCGCGTCGTCGTCCTGACACCCGGCCCGAGCAACGCCGCCTACTTCGAACACGCCCTGCTCGCACGGCTGATGGGCGTGCAACTGGTCGAGGGGCACGACCTCGTCTGCCGCGGCAACCGGGTGTGGATGCGCACCACCCGCGGCGAGATGCCGGTCCACGTCGTATACCGGCGACTCGACGACGACTTCCTCGATCCGCTCCATTTCCGGCCCGACTCGGTCATCGGCTGCCCCGGCATCATGGGCGCGGCGATGGCCGGAAACGTCACCCTCGCCAACGCCGTCGGCAACGGCATCGCCGACGACAAGCTGCTCTACACCTACGTCCCCGACCTGATCCGCTACTACCTCTCAGAGGAACCGATTCTGCCCAACGTCGAGTCCTTCCGGCCCGACGAACCGGGGCAGTTGGACGCCGTCCTCGACCAGCTCGACCAGCTCGTCGTCAAGCCCGTCGACGGAGCCGGCGGACAGGGCATCGTGATCGGCCCCAAGGCGGACCGCGCGACCCTGGAGCGGACCCGCGCGGCCGTCCTCGCCGACCCCCGCGGCTTCATCGCCCAGCGGCCCGTCGCCCTGTCCACCTCCCCCACCCTCGCCGGTGAACGCATGGCACCGCGCCACATCGACCTGCGCCCCTTCGCCGTCAACGACGGCACCGACGTCTGGGTCCTGCCCGGCGGCCTCACCCGGGTGGCGCTCCAGGAGGGCAACCTGATCGTCAACTCCAGCCAGGGCGGCGGCTCCAAGGACACCTGGGTGCTCGCCGAAGGGCCCGCCGAGCACCCCGCACCGCCCGCCGGCGACCCCCTCCCGGCCGTCGCGCCCCGCCAGCTGGGACCCGACGGCACCCCCACCCTCGTACAGGAAGGGGCGCACCAGCAGTGAACGACGTGATCCTCTCCCGCATAGCCGAGGCGCTGACCTGGACCGGCCGCTACGTCGAACGGGCCGACGCCACCGGGCGGATCCTCGACGCCTATCTGCACCGGATGCTGGAGGACCCCTGGCGCGACGAGGACGCGGCCTGCCGCTCGTTGTACGCGATCCTCGGGATGGACGCGGGCGCCGACCGCGTGGACATGCAGCAGGTCCTCGACCAGCTCGCCTTCGACTCCCGCTCCACCGGGTCCATCGAGGGCGCGCTCGGCGCGGCCCGCCTGAACGCGCGCAGCGCCCGTGAGGCCGTCTCCTCCGAGATGTGGGAGTGCCTCAACTCCACCTGGCACGCCCTCGCCGACCGGCGCCGCGCGGCCCGGCGCACCGGCCCCTACGCCTATCTGGAGCTCGTACGGGCCCGCGCCGCGCTGTTCTTCGGGCTCGCCGACTCCACGATGAGCCGGGACGACAGCTGGCGGTTCGTCGTCCTCGGCCGCAGCCTGGAGCGCGTCGACATGACCGTGCGGCTGCTGTCCGTGCGGGTCCTGGACGCCGCCCACGCGCCCGACTGGCCCACCCTGCTGAGCGCGTCCGGCGCCGACGAAGCGTACGCGCGCGTGCACAGCGGCTTCGGCGACAGCCCCCGGGTCGCGGAGTTCCTGCTCCTGGACCGGGACTTCCCGCGGTCGGCGCTGCACGCGCTGACCACCGCCGAGGAGTGCCTGAGCGCGCTCGGCCGGCCCCGCCAGGACCCCGCGCGCCGGCCCGTGGGACGCCTGCGCACCCGCCTCGAATACCTCGACTCGCACGCTCTGGCCGATCAGCTCCCCGCGCTGCTGGGGGATCTCCAGCAGGCCTGCATGGCCTGCGCGGAGGCGGTCGCGGAGCGGTTCTTCCCGTACCAGGGGCCCGTGGTCTGGGCCCAGGAAGGAGCGTGAGCCATGGCGCGCCGCCTCCGGATCGAGCACACCACCCGTGTCGCGTACGCCCAGCCCGCGGCCTCGTCCCACAACGAGGTCCGGATGACCCCGCTGACGCTGCCCGGCCAGACCACCCTGGACGCCCGGGTCACCGTCAGCCCGGCGGCCACGACCTGGGCGTACTGGGACTACTGGGGCACCCAGGTCACCGGCTTCGACCTGCTGGACCCGCACGAGCGGCTCACCATCACGGCCTCCAGCCTGGTGGAGACCTCCCCGCCGGAACCCCTGCCGCGGGCCCCCGCCTGGGACGCGATCGCCGACCGCACCGCCCGCTCCCGGCTGCTGGAGTTCGCGGGCCCCACCGGCCGTACGACGGTCCCGGCGAAGCTCGTGAAGAAGGCGCGCAAGGCGTCCGCGGGACTCGACCCGCACGAGACGGCGCTCGCCGTGTCCGCGCTGGTCGCCGACCGGGTCGCGTACCTTCCCGGCACGACCGGGGTGAACACCTCGGCCACCGAGGCCTGGGAGCAGGGCGCGGGCGTCTGCCAGGACATCACGCACCTCACCATCGCCCTGCTGCGGGGTGTGGGGCTGCCCGCCCGGTACGTCTCCGGCTACCTCCACCCCGAGCGGGACGCGGAACTGCACCGGCCGGTCGCCGGGCAGAGCCACGCCTGGATCGAGTACTGGGCGGGCGACTGGTGCGGCTACGACCCCACCAACCGCACCCGGGCCGACGAGTCGCACGTCGTGGTCGGCCGGGGCCGGGACTACGACGACGTCACCCCGCACAAGGGCGTCTACCGGGGTGTGGCGGGCGGACCGCCGGAGGTGACGGTGGAGTTCACCCGGGTGGTCTGAGCGCCGGTACGCCACCGCGGGACCGGACATGGTCCGGCCCCGCGGTGGGTGGAGGTCACTTCAGCTGGAACGTCACTTCAGCTGGAACGTCACTTCAGCTTGATGGCCGCGCAGGCGGCGGCGAACTTCGCGGTGCAGATCTGGTCGACGGTGAAGATGCCGTCGGCCACGACCGTGCCCTTGATGTTGGCCCGCGTCAGCGCCGACACCGACACGAGCTGCGCCGGGATCTCCTTGTCGGTGGGGCTGTCGACCCGGTCCTGGGTGAGCGAGTCGAACAGGATGTCCTTGCCCTGGACCTTGGCGACGGCCATCTCGGCGGCGGCCTCGGCCTCCAGCGGGTAGGACTTGTAGACGCTCATGTACTGCTCGCCGCTCACGATCCGCTGCACGGCGCTCAGTTCGGCGTCCTGGCCGGTGATCGGCGGGATGGTAGTCATGCCCGCCTCCTCCATCGCCTCGATCGCGGCACCGGCCATGGCGTCGTTCGCGGAGTAGACGGCGGAGATGTTGTCCTTGCCGATCGCCGCGATGGCCTCGGCCATGTCCTTCTTCGCGATCTCCGGCTTCCAGCCGTCGACGTCGTACCGCTGGGAGATCGTCACCTTGCCGTTGAGCTCGGAGAGGGCGCCCGCCTTGAACTGTCCGGCGTTCGGGTCGGAGGGCGAGCCGTTGATCATCACGATCTTGTCGGAGGTGTCGATGTCCGAGCCCAGCGACTCGATGAGGCTGCGGCCCTGGACCTCGCCGACGAGTTCGTTGTCGAAGGAGACGTAGGCGTCGATCGGGCCCTCGGCGAGCCGGTCGTAGGCGATGACGGGGATGCCGGCCGTCTTGGCCTTCTTCACCGTCGAGGCGATCGCGGTCGAGTCCACCGCGTCCAGGAGGATGACGTCGACCTTGTCGGCGATCATCTTCTCCATCTGCGAGGCCTGCTTCTTGGGGTCCGCCTCACCGTTCGCGTAGACGGTCTTGCCCTGCTTCGCGGTGAGCTCCTCGACCTTCTTCTGGATGATCGGGTAGTCGAAGTTCTCGTACCGCGTGTTCGTCGCCTCCGGCATCAGGACGCCCACGGTGATGTCGTCGCCCTTCGTCGGGCTCGCGTCGGCACTCGTGCTCGACGCACCGAGCGCGCCACAGGCGGTCAGCGAGAAGGCCATGGAGGACGCTGCCAGGCATATGGCGGTACGACGGCGCATTGAGGAGCTCACTTCTGGTGCCTTCCGGACGAGGGTGCGGCAGAGCACCCCCAGGTGTCTGAAAAAGCCAACGCGGCCCATGCCCGGGGCGTCAAGCGGAATCACTTAACGAGTGCGCAACGCCACTCTCCGCTGGAGTTGTGGAGACAACGCGGAACCGCCCTCAAACACTCTTTACGGACCCTCCATCCAGCAGGAGCCCGCGCGAAGACGAAGATCCGTACAACCAACTGCATTCGTCGCGAGTCGTGATCATGACGGCTCCCCTCTGCCCTTCCCACTTCGTTCAGAGGATCGAATGAACCCAGCCAGACGTACGACGGCGGCGACCGCTCTCGTACTGGCCCTCACCGGCCCGCTCCTGACGGTCACCCCCGCCTCGGCGGCGACGTCCTGCGCCTCCCCGGTGTTCAAGCGGCAGTTCTTCGCGAACACCGCCTTCTCCGGCACCCCGAAGAAGACGGACTGCGACAGCGCGATCGACCAGAGCTGGTCCGGCGCCCCCGCCTCCGGCCTCCCGTCCAACAACTTCGGCGTCCGCTGGAGCACGACCAGGGACTTCGGCTCCGGCGGCCCCTTCACCCTCACCGCCTCCGGCCTCGACGGCATCCGCGTCTACCTCGACAGCACCCGCAAGATCAGCCTCTGGAAGAACACCACCACAACGGTGAGCAAGACCCTCAACCTCACCGTCCCCTCCGGCAAACACACCCTCCGCGTCGACTACGCCAACTGGACCGGCGCCGCCAAGGTCAAATTCACGTACACACCCCGCACCTCCGCCACCGTCGACAAGGTCAAGCCCCTGACGCCGACCGGGGTGTCGGTCGCGTACAACAAGAGCACCCTTAAGACGAAGGTGAGTTGGGCGAAGAACAAGGAGATGGACCTCGCGGGTTACCGCGTCTACCGCCGTCTCAAGGGCAGCACCGCCTGGACGAAGCTGACGTCGGCCACGGCCGTCTCGTACTCCGACACCCCGCCCCCGACCGGGCAGACGTACTACTACGAGGTCCGCGCGTACGACAAGGCGGGCAACGAGTCGGCGGGGACGGCGGACCAGGCGGTCACGACCGTCGACAAGACGCCGCCGGCCGCGCCGTTCGTCGAGCAGGACGTGTGCGCCACCGACGACCGGCTCGCCGGTCCGGAGCTCGTCACCACGGCGGAGAACAAGGCGGACATCGCCCTCTACCAGGCGCAGCGCAAGGACGCGGCGACCGGTGCGTGGACCACGGTGTACGAGGGCACGAAGGGCCCCTTCTGCGACCCGGGCCAGCCGGCCGACGGCAGTGTGGCCACCTACCGGGGCCGGGCGCGGGACGCGGCGGGCAACTGGTCGGCGTACTCGGCCGCGACGACGTTCACCCTGTGGGACACGGTCCCGCCGAAGGCGCCCGAGGGCGCGCACATCACGTACGAGGGCGGCGTCCCGCACCTGCTGTGGACGGCGGACCCGGCGGCGGCGACGTACCAGGTGCTCCAGCTGGACCCCGCCACCGGCGCCTACGTCGACGCGACCGACACGGCCACCACCACGGCCACCGACGTGGAGCTGCGGCAGAGGGCGGCCGTCGCCGACACCTACCGGTACGCGGTGCGCGCGCTGGACGCGAAGGGCAACGCCTCCGCGCCGGCCGAGGTGACGCTCACGATGAGCGGGCGGGCCGAGGCCATCGCCCCGTTCCGCACCACCGCGAGCCGCTTCGACGAGGGGGTGATGATCGAGTGGAGCAGCGCCGACCCGTGGACGTTCGGCGAGGACGACCCGCTGCTGACCTACGCACTCGTCCGCACCGACCGGGCGACCGGCGTGAGCGGCGGGATCACCGCGTGCAAGCCCAACAGCTCGCAGGACCTGCCGCTGACCGACCCGGACACCTACTGGACCTGGAACACCGGTGACGCCCCCGGTTACGCCGGGGCCCGGCAGATCAACGGCGTCTGCTGGGACGTCTCCGGCGCCTCCGAGACGACGTACGACTACACGGTCGTGACGGTCGACCCGTACGGTCACACCTCGCGGCCCGGTCCCGCCGCGACCGCGACGACGCCGGACACCGTGCGCCCGGCCCCGGTGGAGAACCTGGCCGCCGAGACGGTCCCGCTCGGCGTACGGCTGACGTGGACACCGCCGGCCGACGACGACGTCCAGGGCTACCGGGTGTGGCAGTCCGTCACGGACCCTGAGACCGGCGAGACGCGGTGGGCGGAGAACTGCTGGACGGGCGACTCGCTGACCGGCACCGAGATCCTCTGCCCGACGGTCCCGGACGGCGCCGCGCACACCTACAAGGTGGCCGCCACGGACGGCTCGCCGCTCGTCGACTCCTACGCCGGGCCCGAGGCCTTCCACCCCGCCGAGCTCACCGTCACCCTGCCCGACACCCGCCCGCCGGGCTGGACGGGGACGGAGATCCGCGAGGACCAGTACCCGGAGCTGTACGTCGGCTGCTCCGAGAGCTCCGGCCTCGGCGACTGCGACCGCTTCGCGGACTACCGCGTGGAGCGCTGGGACCCGGCGACGGCCGCGTACGTCACCCTGAGCGAGGGCGCGATGTACGACGCCGTGTTCTTCATGGACGAGACGGTCCACGAGGACACGCTGGGCCTGTACTACTACCGCGTCGTCCGCCTGGACGCCGAGGGCGCGGAGCTCTCGGCCGTCTCCAGCGCGTACGGCGTCTGGGACTCCTGGCTCTAGCCCCGGCCGACCGGCGGACAGCCGACCGGCGGACAGGAGAAGAGGGGCCCGGGGATCTCTCCCCGGGCCCCTCTTCGGTACGCCTGTCTAGTCCTTGGGCTTCTTCGGCCGCCAGACCACCAGCGCGCTGCTCTGCTGCACTTCCTGGTACGGCACCAGGTCGCGCCGGTACGAGGCGTGCACCGCCGCTTCCCGCTGCTGCATGGCCGCCGCGGCGCCCTCGACGGCGGACTGGAGTTCGGCGACCCTCGACTGGAGGGCGGCGACCTGGTTCTCCAGCTCGATGATCCGCTTGATGCCGGCGAGGTTGATTCCCTCGTCCTGGGACAACTGCTGGACGGTGCGCAGCAGTTCGATGTCCCGGGCCGAGTAGCGGCGGCCCCGGCCCGCGGTGCGGTCGGGAGAGACCAGGCCGAGACGGTCGTACTGCCGCAGGGTCTGCGGGTGCAGACCGGAGAGCTGGGCCGCCACCGAGATGACGTAGACCGGGCTCTCCTCGGTCAGTTCGTACGGCCCGCGGAAACCGTCACTGCGTCGACGACCGTCCATCTGCGTCATGCTCCCTTCGCGGCCTGGAACAGCTCCGCCCGCGGATCGTCGTCCGCGGTCGCCTCGCGATACGCCTCCAGCGCTTCACGAGCCTTCCCCGTCACGTCCTTGGGGACACTCACCTCCACGGTGACGAGCAGATCGCCCCGGGTGCCGTCCTTGCGGACCGCGCCCTTGCCGCGGGCGCGCATCGTGCGCCCGTTGGGGGTGCCCGGCGGCAGTTTGAGCGTCACCGCCGGTCCGCCGAGGGTGGGGACACGGATGTCCCCGCCCAGGACCGCCTCCGTGTAGGTCACGGGGACGGTCACCGTGAGGTTGTCGTCCTTGCGGCCGAACACGGGGTGCGCGCCGACGTGCACGGTGACGTACAGGTCGCCCGCGGGGCCGCCCCGTTCGCCCGGGGCGCCCTTGCCGCGGAGCCGGATGCGCTGGCTGTCCGTCACCCCGGCGGGGATGCGGACCTGCATGGTGCGCGAGGACTTGGCGCGCCCGCTGCCCTTGCAGTCCGGGCAGGGGTGCTCGGCGATCAGACCGCGCCCCTTGCAGTCCGGGCAGGGGTCGGTGAGCGAGAACCCGCCTCCCGAGCCCCGTGCCACCTGGCCGGTGCCGACGCAGGTCGGGCACACGCGCGGTGTGCCGTTCTTGTCGCCGGTGCCCGAACAGGCCTTGCAGGGGGCCTGGGAGGACATCCGCAGCGGGACCGTGGCGCCCTCGATGGCCTCGGTGAAGCTCAGCGTGACCTCGGTGTCGATGTCCTGGCCGCGCCGCGGCTGCACCCGGGTGTTCCCGGCGCCGCCGCGGTTGAACAGACCACCGAACACGTCCCCGATGCCGCCGCCGAAGCCGCCCGAACCCTGGCCGCCCTGACCGCCCTGGCCACCGCCGAAGAGGTCGCCGAGGTCGAAGTTGAAGTTGCCGCCGCCCGCGCCGCCCGGCCCGGGGCGGAAACCCCCGTTGCCGAAGAGGGCGCGGGCTTCGTCGTACTCCTTGCGCTTCTTGGGGTCACCGAGGATGTCGTTCGCCTCGGAGATCTCCTTGAAGCGCTCCTCCGCCTTGGCGTTGCCCTTGTTGGCGTCCGGGTGGAACTCGCGGGCGAGCTTCCGGTACGCCTTCTTGATCTCGGCCTCGGTGGCGTCCTTGGGGACGCCGAGGACCTTGTAGTAGTCCTTCTCGATGAAGTCCTTGGTGCTCATCCTCGACGCCCCTCCTTCCGGTCGACCGTCCCGACCATCGTGACGTCAGCCCTCTTCAGAGCTGTTGTCCTTCTCCTCGCCGGCCTCGGAGGCGTCCTCGGCCTTCACCGGCTGCGCGCCCGGCTGCGGTTCGGCGACGGCCACCCGCGCGGGGCGGATGGTGCGCTCGCCGATGCGATACCCCGGCTGGAGGATCGCGACGCAGGTCGTCTCGGTGACGTCCGGCGCGTACGAGTGCATCAGGGCCTCGTGGATCGTCGGGTCGAAGGGCTCGCCCTCCTTGCCGAACTGCTGGAGACCCATCTTGGCGGCCACGGTCTCCAGCGACTCGCCGACGGACTTGAAGCCGCCGACGAACTCGCCGTGGTCGCGGGCGCGGCCGATGTCGTCGAGCACGGGCAGGAGTTCGGTCAGGAGGCTCGCGACGGCGATCTCCTTGACCGTGATCCGGTCCCGCTCCACCCGGCGGCGGTAGTTCTGGAACTCGGCCTGGAGCCGCTGGAGGTCCGTGGTGCGCTCTTCGAGCGCCTTGCGGGACTGGTCCAGCTGGGCCGTCAGGCCGGTGATCTGTGCTGCTGCTGCGTCCCCGGCCGGGGCCGCCCCCTCACCGCTGGGCGAGGTGGCGGCCTTCGACTCGGCGTCGTCGGGGGTGGCGCCGGAGGGGACGTCGGGCTTCTCCTCGAAGCCCGGGGTCTCCTCCGTCACGCGGCACCGTCCTTGCGGTCCTCGTCGACGATCTCGGCGTCGACGACGTCGTCGTCGGCCTTCGGGGCCTCGGCACCGGCGCCGGCGGCCTGCCCGGCCTGGGCGTCGGCGTACATGGCCTGACCGACCTTCTGGGAGACCGCGGCGACCTTCTCGGTGGCGGTGCGGATCTCGGCGGTGTCCTCGCCCTTGAGCGCGGTCTTCAGCTCCTCGACGGAGGCCTCGACCTCGGTCTTGACCTCACCGGGGACCTTGTCCTCGTTGTCCTTGAGGAACTTCTCCGTCTGGTAGACGAGCTGCTCGCCCTGGTTGCGGGTCTCGGCGGCCTCGCGGCGGGCGTGGTCCTCCTCCGCGTACTTCTCGGCCTCCTGGCGCATCCGGTCGACCTCGTCCTTCGGCAGCGAGGAGCCGCCGGTGACGGTCATCTTCTGCTCCTTGCCCGTGCCCAGGTCCTTCGCGGTCACGTGCATGATGCCGTTGGCGTCGATGTCGAAGGCGACCTCGATCTGCGGGACACCGCGCGGGGCCGGCGGCAGACCGGTCAGCTCGAACATCCCGAGCTTCTTGTTGTACGCCGCGATCTCGCGCTCGCCCTGGTAGACCTGGATCTGCACGGAGGGCTGGTTGTCCTCGGCGGTGGTGAAGATCTCGGACCGCTTGGTCGGGATCGTCGTGTTCCGCTCGATGAGCTTGGTCATGATGCCGCCCTTGGTCTCGATGCCGAGGGACAGCGGGGTGACGTCGAGGAGCAGGACGTCCTTGACCTCGCCCTTGAGGACACCGGCCTGGAGGGCGGCGCCGATGGCGACGACCTCGTCCGGGTTCACGCCCTTGTTGGCCTCGTTGCCACCGGTCAGCTCCTTGACGAGCTCGGCGACGGCGGGCATACGGGTCGAGCCACCGACCAGGACGACGTGGTCGATCTCGCTGAGGGAGATGCCGGCGTCCTTGATGACGTTGTGGAACGGCGTCTTGCAGCGCTCCAGGAGGTCCGCGGTGAGCTGCTGGAACTGCGCGCGGGTCAGCTTCTCGTCGAGGTGCAGGGGGCCCTCGGCGGAGGCGGTGATGTACGGCAGGTTGATCGAGGTCTCGCTGGAGGAGGACAGCTCGATCTTCGCCTTCTCGGCGGCCTCGCGCAGACGCTGGAGCGCCATCTTGTCCTTGGCGAGGTCCACGCCGTGACCGGCCTTGAACTGCTGCACCAGGTAGTCGACGACGCGCTGGTCCCAGTCGTCACCACCGAGGTGGTTGTCACCGTTGGTCGCCTTGACCTCGACGACACCGTCGCCGATCTCCAGCAGCGAGACGTCGAACGTGCCGCCACCGAGGTCGAAGACCAGGATGATCTGCTCGTCCTTGTCGAGGCCGTACGCGAGGGCGGCGGCGGTCGGCTCGTTGACGATGCGCAGGACGTTGAGGCCCGCGATCTCACCGGCCTCCTTCGTCGCCTGGCGCTCGGAGTCGTTGAAGTACGCGGGGACGGTGATGACCGCGTCGGTCACCTTCTCGCCCAGGTACGACTCGGCGTCGCGCTTCAGCTTCTGCAGGATGAACGCGGAGATCTGCTGCGGGTTGAACGGCTTGCCGTCCAGCTCGATCTTCCAGTCGGTGCCCATGTGGCGCTTCACGGAACGGATGGTCCGGTCCACGTTGGTGACCGCCTGGCGCTTGGCGACCTCGCCGACCAGCACCTCGCCGTTCTTCGCGAAGGCGACGACGGACGGCGTGGTCCTGGCGCCCTCTGCGTTGGTGATGACGGTGGGCTCGCCGCCTTCAAGAACGCTGACGACGGAGTTAGTCGTGCCCAGGTCGATGCCGACCGCACGTGCCATGGTTGATTCCTCCAGATGACTTGAGTGGAACGGACTCAAGTGTGCACGACGTCCGCGTTTGGTGCAACAGACCTGAGTCGGCAGCGCTCAACTCTTATCCGTTCCTTACACGCAACCGGGCTCCGACCTGCGGCGATTCCGTACGGCGAGGCCGCTGTGACCTACCGCGCAGCAGCAGGAGGACGGCGATCAGCGCCCCGGCGGCCGTCCACAGCCCCCCGGACCCCGCCACCCACCCCAGCCGCACGAGCACCCCGAGGGCCACCCCGGCGCACGCCACCGCGCCCAGCACGACGGCCACGCCCTGCGCGGTGAGCCCCAGCCGCCGCACCCGGCGCACCAGGAGGACCCCGACGCCCAGCACACCGGTCAGGGCGAGCGGCACCGCCACGCTCCCGGCGCTCGCCCGCACGGCCACCGTCGCGGGCACGAACCCCGCGAACAGCGCGCCGCACGCGCCGAGCCCCACGCGCGCGGGCGGCCAGTTGTGCATGAGGAAACCGGTCAGCGCCGCCGCCAGCACGCTCAGCAGCACGGCCGGCCCGTCCAGCACCTCGGCCGCGGCGCAGACGCCGACCCCGAAGGCGGCGACGACCCCGACGGTCCCGGCGACCCCGTCGGCCCGGTCCAGCGCCCGGAACCCGACCGCCACCGCGGCCACCCACAGGGCGCCGAGCACCCCGCCGGCGACGCCGACCTCCTCGTACGGCATCACGCAGGCCGCCGCCACCGCCGTACCGGCGTACAGCACCCGCGCGCGCAGCCGCCGGGCGTCGGCCGCCCAGCCGAGGAGGGCCACCGCGCCCCCGGCCACCAGCAGCCGCCCGGTCCCGCCGAGCGGCACGGCCCCGCTCCACTGCCCCGCCGCGACCACCGCGCACGTGGCGAGCACGACCGCGGGCCCGCCGCACAGCGGCACCCGGCGCCGGGGCCTCCGGCCGACGAGTCCCAGGCGGAGCGCGGGGGTGCGGAGCAGGGCCGTCAGGGCGGCGGCGAGCAGAAGAGCGGCCGTGGCGGCGGCGATCCCATAGAGCACGCGTCTTAAATTAGTGACGAATGTACCAATTTGGTACGAATAACACGTTCGGATTGCCCAGCCCCTCTTAAGGCAACCCTCAGCGACACAGATCACCGCACCGCTGGCTACAGTGCGATCGAGGATGCGGGTACCCTCAAGAGGACTGCATAAGTTACCGCTTAGTAATCTCGCCCCGCCCAGGCCCGAGGAGCCCCCGACATGCAACTCGCAGCGATCATCGTGTCGCTGGTCCTGACCGTGGTCGGTGCCGCACTCTTCGTACGCGTCATCGCGCAGTTCGTCCGTTTCTTCATGCTCGGACAGCCGCTGCCGGCCGGTACCCGGATCGACAACCCGTACCAGCGCAGCGTGACCCTGGTGAAGGAGTTCCTGGGTCACACGCGGATGAACCGCTGGGGCGTCGTGGGCGTCGCCCACTGGTTCGTCGCGATGGGCTTCCTGACCCTGATCCCGGTGCTCGGCCAGGCCATGGGCCAGCTCTTCCAGGCCGACTTCCAGCTCCCCCTCATCGGCGGCTGGCTGCCCTGGGAGATGTACGTCGAGTTCATCACCGTCATGACGGGTGTCGGCATCGCCGTGCTCATCGCCATCCGGCTGCTGAACCTGCCCTCGCGCCCCGGCCGCAAGTCCCGCTTCGCGGGCTCCAAGGCCTGGCAGGCGTACTTCGTCGAGTACGTCATCCTCACCATCGGCGTCGTCATCTACGTGCTGCGCGGCCTGGAGGGCGCACTGCACCACGTCGACCACTACGAGGCCGCCTACTTCGCCTCGTACCCGCTGGTCACCGCCCTGCGCGGGCTCGACGTCTCCACGCTCCAGACCCTGACCTACCTGTTCGCGGGCATCAAGGTCAGCGTCTCGTTCATCTGGATGATCGTCGTCTCGGTCAACGCCAACATGAGCGTCGCCTGGCACCGGTTCCTGGCGTTCCCGAACATCTGGTTCAAGCGTGACGCGAACGGCGGCACCGCGCTGGGCGCGCTCCAGCCGATGACCTCGGGCGGCAAGCCGATCGACTTCACCGACCCCGGTGACGACGACGTCTTCGGCGTCTCCCAGGTCGAGCAGTTCTCCTGGAAGGGCCTCCTGGACTTCTCGACCTGCACCGAGTGCGGTCGCTGCCAGTCGCAGTGCCCGGCCTGGAACACGGGCAAGCCGCTCTCCCCGAAGCTGCTGATCATGTCGCTGCGCGACCACTCGCACGCCAAGGCGCCCTACCTGCTCGCGGGTGGCGGCAAGACCATGGAGGGCGAGGAGAAGGCGTCCGAGGAGCAGCTGGCCGGGGTGCCCGCCGCCGCCCTCGCCGAGGCCGAGCGCCCGCTGATCGGCACCGTCGAGGAGAACGGCGTCATCGACCCGGACGTCCTGTGGTCCTGCACCACCTGCGGCGCCTGTGTCGAGCAGTGCCCCGTCGACATCGAGCACGTCGACCACATCGTCGACATGCGCCGCTACCAGGTGATGATCGAGAGCGCGTTCCCGTCCGAGGCGGGCACCATGCTCAAGAACCTGGAGAAGAAGGGCAACCCCTGGGGCCTGGCGAAGAAGCAGCGCCTGGAGTGGCTCAAGGAGGTCGACTTCGAGATCCCGGTCGTCGGCAAGGACATCGAGGACCTCACCGAGGTCGAGTACCTCTACTGGGTCGGCTGCGCCGGCTCCCTGGAGGACCGCGCCAAGAAAACGACCAAGGCGTTCGCCGAGCTCCTCCACATCGCGGGCGTCAAGTTCGCGATCATGGGCGGCGACGAGAAGTGCACCGGCGACTCCGCCCGCCGCCTCGGCAACGAGCCCCTGTTCCAGGAGCTCGGCATGGAGAACGTCATGGCGCTGAACATGGCGTTCGGCGAGGAGACGGACGAGGACGGCAAGGTCACGCCGGAGTCGGCGAAGCCGAAGTCGGCCAAGAAGATCGTCGCCACCTGCCCGCACTGCCTCAACACCATCGGCAACGAGTACCCGCAGCTCGGCGGCGACTACGAGGTCATCCACCACACCCAGCTGCTCCAGCACCTCGTCGACGAGGGCAAGCTGGTCCCGGTGACCCCGGTCGAGGGCATCATCACCTACCACGACCCCTGCTACCTGGGCCGCCACAACAAGATCTACACGCCCCCGCGCGAGATCATCGCAGGCGTCCCGGGCCTCCGGAACGAGGAGATGCACCGCCACAAGGAGCGCGGCTTCTGCTGCGGCGCCGGCGGCGCGCGGATGTGGATGGAGGAGCGGATCGGCAAGCGCATCAACAACGAGCGCGTCGACGAAGCCCTCTCCGTCAACCCGGACATCGTCTCCACCGCCTGCCCGTTCTGCCTGGTCATGCTCACGGACTCGGTCAACGGCAAGAAGAACGAGGGCAAGGCCAAGGAGTCCATCACCGTCGTCGACGTCGCCCAGCTCCTGCTGGAGTCGGTGAAGACCCCGGCGGACCCCGCGGACGCGGCGGAGACGGAGAGCGAGCCGGAACCGGAACCGGTGAAGTAACCCGACGGTCCCCGCCGTCCGCGGGGTCCGCACCGTTCATCCGCACCCTTCACGCGAAGAAGCCCCCTGGTCCAGGGGGCTTCTTTCGTCTTCCTGCCCGGGCGGGCGGCCCGGCTCCGTCAGCCGCCGCCGAGGAACGCGGACGTCGAGAAGGTGACCCGCGGCTCGGCGTCCACCAGCCCCTTCCCGGTCCCCGCGTACACCGAGACGCTGTCGCGCGTCTCGCCGCGGTAGGTCCGTACGACGAGGTCCGCGCGGCCGTCGCCGTCGAAGTCCCCGACGCCGACGACCCGGCTGGTGCCGACGGCCTCGGGCCGGACGGTGACCGTCCCGGACGTGGACAGGCCCTTCGCCCGCCCCCGGAAGAACTTGATGCCCGAACCCCCGCTGGAGACGAGCTCGCTCCACCCGTCCCCGTCGAAGTCGGCGGCGTCCAGCATCGACCCGGGCGAGGCGAGCGTGGCGCGGGAGGCGCCCGGCAGGTCGTAGCGCAGGGCGGTGCCGCCCATGGCTCCGATCGCCGCGTCCAGCGCCTTGCCCCTGCCGAACCGGCCGAGGGCGACGTCGATACCGGCGGGCAGCTCCACGCCGGTGCGGGTGGGGCCGTCGGGCCCGCCGAGGACGATCGCCGAGGGGGCGCTCGCCTCCGCCGCGCGGACCACGAGATCGTCGTACCCGTCGAGGTTCACGTCCACGGCCGGTCCGGTCGGCGCCTCGCCCGGCCCCGGGATCGGGGCGGTGGCCTCGTGCGCCGCGCCCTTCCTGCTGAACGGCCCGCGCAGATAGGTCAGCCGGCCGCCGCTGGCGTGCAGGACGAGGTCCTGCTCCCCGTCCCCGTCGAAGTCGCCGCACACCGGCTGGTCGGACCAGTCGTTCCCGGCGCGGGCGGCGCCGGGCACGACCAGCTTGACGGCCTTGCCGGTGAGCCCGGCCGGTGAGCCGAACAGGAGCTGGAGCGGCACCGGGGGCCGCCCCTGACCGTCGTAGGGCGGATCGGTGGAGACGACCAGGTCCGTGAACCCGTCCCCGTCGAGATCGCAGCTCGCCTCGGCGTCGAAGACGGCGGGGAACTGCCCCTCGGTCCTCGCGCCCTGCTTCTCCGGGCTCACCAACTGCCGTACGGCCGGGGTGAGTCCGCGGGCGCTGCCGTAGACGATCCCGACCCCGGCGTCGTCGGTGTGACTCTCCGCCTTGACCAGGTCGTTCAGTACGAGGTCACGGTGGCCGTCGCCGTTGAAGTCGTCCGGGACGCGGCTGCCATCGCCCCGGGGCACGGGCAGGAGGGCGGGGGCGTCGTTGGCCCGGACCGGTGCGCCGGTGGGGTGCCCGGCGCTCCCGGCGTGCTGGTCGGGTCCGCAGGAGACCCCGAGCAGCAGCACCATCCCGGCGGCCACCCCGCTCCCGGCTCTTCGCAGGCGCACCGCTCACCTCGTCCGTGTCATCGGCATCGTCAGCACCCTCGGCAACGACCCCGCAATGATGCACGTGTTCGACGCCCGGGTTAAGGGGGGAGCCCGCGAAATGGTGTGGTGACCCCGCCGTCCGTGATGCTGGGATGGGCCCATGACGGTCGTGGAGGTCGTGGACCGGGGACGGTACGCGGACACGGTGACGCCCTGGGAGTCACGGGAATGGCGGGCGGACGCGCTCGGCTGGGCCGAGGCCGCGCTGTCGGCGCGGGGCCTGCGCCCCACGGGGCACCGTGCGGTACGGCTGCGGCCGTGGTCGGTGCTGGTACGGATCGGGGTGGCGGACGCGACGGGCGGAGCCGTCTGGTTCAAGGCCAACCCGCCCGGCAGCCGCTTCGAGGCCGCGCTGACCGGCGCGCTCGCCGGGTGGGTGCCCGGACGGGTGCTGGAGCCGCTGGCGGTGGACGCCGGGCGCGGCTGGTCGCTGCTGCCCGACGGCGGCGCCCTCTTCCGTGACGTCCTGGACCGCGGCGACGCGGGCCCCGGCGACTGGGAGGAGGCACTGCGCCAGTACGGGGCCGTGCAGCGCGCGCTGATCCCGCACACCGCCGCACTCGAACGCCTCGGCGTCCCCGCCCTGCGCACGGCGGCCTTCCCCGCCGCCTACGACCGGCTCCTCGCGTCCAACCCGGCGCTGACGCCGGACGACCGCGCCCGGCTGCACGCCCTGCGCCCCCGCCTGCTCGACCGGTGCGCGGAGCTGTCCTCCCTCGGCGTCCCCGACTCCCTCGACCACGCCGACCTGCACGACGGCCAGCTCTTCCGCCCCGCCCCGGGCCGCTTCACCTTCTTCGACTGGGGCGACGCCAACGTCTCCCACCCCTTCTGCAGCTTCACCGTCGCCGCCCGCCGCGTCCGCGAACGCCACGGCGAGCGGGCGGTGCCGCGGCTGCGGGACGCGTACCTGGAACCCTGGACGGACCTCCGCCCCCGCGCCGACCTGCGCCGCGCCCTGACCCTGGCGACCCACCTGGGCGCCCTGGCCCCCGCCGGCGCGTGGGACCGCCTGTTCCCGGGCGTGCCGAACCCGGACGACGGAACGGCCGCGGCGGAGTGGCTGCGAGGGCTGGCCGGGGAGCCGCAGGAGTGAACCGGCGGCGGCTTCCCGGACCGGCGCCGGACCCTCATGGCCGTCGGGGGCGGTCCCTTAAGGGATGTCACAGCTCGGCAGCAAAGCCGGGTCCGATCGCCCGGGCCCGGCACGCGGCTCGCCCGGACCAGGTACGTTCGAAGGCGTGGCAGGATTCAGGATCGGACGCGGCCGGAACGACGGCGCTCCTCATACGCGACCGCAACAACCTCCGTACGGGCAGCAGCCGCCGCCGGGACCGTCGTACGGCGGCTACCCCTCGCGGCCTCAGCCCCAGCAGCCTCCGCACGCCCAGCAGTACGGGGGCGGCTACGACGAGCCCGAGTACTTCGGCGACGGCGGCCACCAGGGCGGCGGCTACGGCCAGCACGCCGGCCACGATCCCTACGCGGCCAACAACCCGGGCCACACCCAGGCCTTCTCCACCGGCGAGGACCCCTACCACCAGGGCGGCACGTACCGCGCCGGTTCCACGGCCCCCGCGGGCCCGATCGGCCCCCGCCTGCACTGGAAGGACCTGCTGAAGGGCATCGTCACCGCCCCCGCCCAGACCTTCCTGCGGATGCGGGACTACACGATGTGGGCCCCGGCCGTCATCGTGACCTTCCTCTACGGTCTGCTCGCCGTCTTCGGTTTCGACGGCGCCCGCGAGGAGGCGATCAACGCCACCCTCTCCAACGCGGTGCCGATCGTCCTGACGACGGCCGTCGCGATGGTCCTGGCCGCGTTCGTCCTCGGTGTGGTCACCCACACCCTGGCCCGCCAGCTCGGCGGCGACGGCGCCTGGCAGCCCACGGTCGGCCTGTCGATGCTGATCATGTCCCTCTCGGACGCCCCCCGCCTCGTCTTCGCCATGTTCTTCGGCGGCGACGCGACCTTCGTCCAGGCCCTGGGCTGGGCGACCTGGGTGGCCGGCGGCGCCCTCCTGACCCTCATGGTCTCCAAGTCCCACGACCTGCCGTGGCCGAAGGCCCTGGGGGCGAGCGCGATCCAGCTGATCGCTCTGCTGTCGATCGTGAAGCTCGGCACGTTCTGATCCCCGTACGGGGACGACTCTGCTCCCGTACGGGAAACGACGACGACATCCGCGTGGCCTCTGCGGCCACGCGGATGTCGTCGTACCGGGGATCATCGGACGATGACGGCCGTCATTCCGGGACCGGTCCCGGTACCGGTCCCGTCCTGATCTCGATCCCGGCGCCGGTCAGTCCCTGACGGCGGGCTCGGGGCGGTCGCGGACGACGAGCCGAAGGCCCGGGTCCACGGCGCGCAGCGCCTGCTCGACGTCCTCCCGGAGGCGGCGCATCACGCTCACCCCCATCGCGACCCCGTCCGCCAGGGTCCAGTTGAGGATGCTCCACCTGGCGTCCACCCGCCCGGTGCCGGACCCCGGCTGCCCCGCCTCGCCCGCCGCGCTCAGGGAGAGCCGTGCCGTGAAGCCACCACGGGCCACGGCGCTGCCGAACTCGACGACGATCTCGGTGTCCGTCGCCGAGACCAGATACGCGTCGGCCAGGACGGCGGGGCACTTCGGTGCGAGCCGTACGGACGACAGGAACGCGTCCCGGATCTGCCTCGGCCCGGCCGCCACGGTGAAGTGCAGTTCCTCTGCGACGAGTTGCTGCCCGTCCCGGTGATCACGACGGGCGAACACATGCTGTTTCGCCTTCGCCCTGGCGTAGTCCTTGGCCTTCCCCCACAGCACGGCGAGGACGACGAACGCCGCCAGCAGCAGGATCCCCAGCAGCACCCCGGGGACACCGTCCGAGGCCCCGGACGAGGTGCCGTTCACCGGATCCGGCTCTGGTCGCGCATCTTCTTGCCGAAGGCCGCGGCACCGGCGCCGGCCATCGCGAGGACGCCGTACGTGATGAACAGGCCCATGCTCGTGGTGCCCACCTTCAGGAGCACCGCCATGACCACGAACAACGCCGTGCCCGCCACCATCAACACTTTCTCGAAGCTCAACTGACTTCCCCTCCTGGTCACTTGCCGATCACTGCCGCCCGCCGCCCGCCGGCCCGTGGAGCGCCTGCGCGGCCCCGTCACGGGTCACGAACACGGGTCACGGAACACGGGTCACGGGTAGGTCGAGCCGATCCCGAGCGGATGGCCGCACAGGGCGGAGACGTTCTCCGTCGCCGCGCTCAGCTCCACGGTGGACGTCTCGTCCGCGTCCGCGATGCTGCCCAGCCGCTCCGCGTCGGACGAGAGGTCCTCGGGCCCCTCGTAGCGGTCGGCCACGTCCGCGAGGTCGTCCGCCGCCGAGAACACCGGGTTCCCGAAGACGGCTCCGATGCCGAGCCGGTCCCCGAGGGCGTCGTACTTCTCGCAGACCTCCGCCTTGGCCGTCGGCCCCGTGGCGCACGCGGCGGTGCCCCAGCCGAGCAGCGCCGCCGCCGCGACGACCGCCGCCCTCCGCCTCAGGACGGCCCTGTTCCGATGTGTCATCCCCTGCCCCCTTCCTGACCACGCCACCAGCGGAACCGCGAGGCCCGAGGGTGCGGCGCACCCAGGTGGACGTCACCGCCCGCGACGACCGCACCGTCCATGCGGACGTCGCGGCCCGCGCTCACGGACACCCCCGCGCGCGGGGCGGACGGCCCGTCCCGCGTCCCCTCCGCCCCGGGGGCCGCCGCCGCGGCGACGCGCAGTGCGCAGGCGTTGTCGCCGGCCACGTGCAGCCAGGCCCTGGCGTGGGTCTCCTTGACCCGGAACGCGACCGGGTGGAACGTCGTCGGGTCCACCGTCCGCAGCCCCGCCCGCACCACGGCGTCATGGATGACCTCGGACACCAGCAGCGCCGTGTCGCTCCTGGCCTGGTCGATGGCCTGCCGCAGCGGCTCACCGTCGCACAGGCGGAAGACGTGGTTGACCGCGTTCCCCACGAACCCGTGCCGGTCACGGTGGACCGCGCCCGCGTGCACGGCCATCCGCAGCCGCAACGGCGGGTCGCCGCGCCGCCTGTCCCCCAGGCCGCGCTCCAGCCGGGGCAGCACGTCGGTGAACAGCCCGTGCAGCGGCAGCTCCGACGGCAGCACGACGAGCACGCCGTCCCCCCGGTCCTCGTGGACGCACGTCTCCCACAGCGCGTCGGTGAACGCCGCGCGTAACTCGGCGTACAGGTCCTCCCTGCTGCGCAGTTGCTCACGGTCGCTGCGGGAGCTGAACCCCTTGATGTCGGTGAAGAGGACGGGAAGGTGCGCGGACCGGATCCGCTCGGAGGGGACGAGCACGCTGGGCATCACTTTCTGTGGCGTTACGGCGGTACGGCGGTACGACGGGACGGCGGCGGCGGAGCCGGGACGGCGTCGGTACGGAGGCGGCGCAGCCCGGACAGCGGCACGGAGGCGGCCTCTCTAGGACGTGGTCGGGATCTTGAACATCCCGCACTGGAGCTCCTGACTCCGCGCGTCGACCAACGACAGGAACACCCCGGCGCTGCAGAGCTTCAGCCAGCCGTAGTCGGTGGAGTTCAGCTGCCAGCGCCCACCGGAGCGGACCAGCCGTACGGTGCCCTGGTCCTCGCCCTCCCAGCGGAGCATGGTCTGGACACCGGAGTCCGTCTCCTCGGGCTCGCCGATCGCGACGTCGTCCACCCGGCTCCGGTACGCCGCCGACTTCGCGGCGAACACCGTGCCCACGTTCTCCTCGCACGCCTCGTCACCGGGCTGGGTGAGATAGCACCAGGAGGCCGCGTCCCCGATCCGCTCGGCCGACCTGATCTGCTGGACCGTGTGGAGGGCGCCGCCGGGCCCCGCCTCGTCGACCACGGACCGGTCGACGCCGCCCCCGCCCGATCCCAGGGAGACCCCGGTCCAGATCGAGCCGGACAGCACGGCGACCGCGAGACCGCCGGCGAGCAGCGGATTCGCGAACGCCCAGCGCTGCGCCTTCCGGACGACGGTGATCTTGTCGCCGTGCACGACGTCACCGACATGGGCGTCACCGCCGGCCACGACGGCGCCCTGCCGGATGGTGGTGCTGCGTCCCGAGTGGATGTTCACCTGGTGCGATCCGCCCCGCGCGTCCCGCGCGGGGGGCGTGTCGGGGCCGTGCCCCGGTCTCCGTTCAGCGGACATCTGTCATGCCTGTCTGCTCATGTGCCTGGAGGGGACATGGAAGCAACACGGAGACGAACAAAATGATGCAAGTGCCTCACTACGGGAGCTGAGTTGGAGAAAGTCTGCGAGTGAGACACGAAACGTTCTGGGAGAGCCTCGACGCCGATGAGCGCAAGGCCATGGAGCGGGCCGGGCGGGTGCCCCGGAATCCGTTCGAACCCGGCGACAGGATCTTCCGGCAGAGCGACGACTCCGACCGGGCCGCCGTGATCATCAGCGGCAGATGCCGTGTGCTGTGGCACGGCGCGAACCAGCGCACGACCTACCTGGCCTCCCGCCGCGACGGCGAACTCATCGGCGAGATGGGCCTCCTGGACCACGGCCCGCGCAACGCGACCGTGACGGCGCTGGCCCGGACGTACACCCGCTGGTACGGCCGGGAGGTGTTCGAGGGGCTGCTCCTGGAGCACCCGGGGATCCTGCGGAAGGTGTCCTTGACGATGTGCACCCGGCTGAAGGAGTCCGACCACTACCGGGTCGTCGTCGCGGGCGCCCCGTCCCGGCTCCGCCTGGGCCGGCTGCTGCTGCGCCTGGCCGAGGCGGAAGGCGTCACCACCCCGCTCGGCGTCGAGATCAGGGAGGTGACCCAGGAGAACCTCGGCGACTGGCTGGGCATGGGCCGCGAGGCCGCCGGACGCCGTGTACGGGAGTTGCAGGCCCGGGGATTCCTCCATGACTCCCCGTCACGGTCCCGGATCGTCATCACCGACACGGCGGGCCTGCGCCGGCACGCGTTCGCCGCGGAGAAGGCCCCGTGAGGCCGCAGCCCAGACGGCGCCCTCCCCGCTCTCCCCGCTCTCCCTGCCCTCCTTGCCCTCGCTACCGGACGTCGACGAAGTCCCCGGCGGCGCTGATCGCCGGGGTGGTCGCCGTGCCGGCGAAGCTGTAGCGCCAGTAGCCGTCGGTGGAGGCGGTGACGGTCGTCTTGAGGGCACCGGTCGAACTGGCCTTGACCGTCTTCACGGTGGTGTAGGTGCTGCTCCCCTTCTTGCGGAACTGGAGCTTGACCGACTGGTTCGCGTAGCCGTGGTAGAGGTTGTCCTCCCAGTTGGCCCGGGAGAGCTTGCCGGTGACGGTGAGGGTCTTGCCCTTCTTCACCGGCTCCGGCGCGGCGTTGACGGTGAGCTTCGAGGCGCGCTGCACCTTGAAGGTGGTGGCCGCGTCGCGGTGGATGTAGTCGTAGTCGTTGGCGGAGACCGACGTGCCGAGGTTCCAGGTGGCCGCCGCGGCGTTGTCGACGAAGCCGGTCGTGGCCTGCGGGTCGAACGTCACCGTGCCGGTGCAGGTCGAGGTGGTGGCGCTCGCCTTCACACAGGTGATGTCGCCGTCGTCGTACCAGATCAGGTCGAAGTTGACGCCCGGGCCGTCGGCGTAGATGTACGTCGTCCTGGCGATCCCGGAGTCGTCCGACGCGGTCACGCTGACCTTCGCGTACACCGTCTTCGTCGTCCCGACCACGACCGGCTTGCCGCCGTTGACGACGACCTTGCCGATCGTGATGTTCCCCGAACCACCGTCGTCCGCCTGAGCGGCACCGGCACCCCCGACCGCCGTGGCGACGAGCGCACCGGCGGTGCCGAGCAGAGCGAGACGCGTGAATGCGCGCATAGGTGTTGCCCCCGTGAAGTCCATGACCGACGAGGGGGACCCTAGACCCTTGGCCAACACCTCGTCACACGGTTATCCCGCGCATCGCACGCCCCGCGGTTCAGACCGCTTCCGTGTTCTCCCTGGGCGCCTCGCCCGACCTGCTGACCGGAGGCAAAACGCTCCAGGCGTACTTGACCGGATGAGGGTAGTTCCAGAAGAGGCATAACCCCAGGTCAGCGCCATGACATGACGAACGCGAGGCCAGCAGATGCACGGCCTCGCGTTCAGTGTCAGCAGCAGCTCGTTGAGTTGGCGCTCAGCGCCATACGGGCTCGATCAAACGGGGATCGAACTTGCGCCGCCCTCTCCCGGCAGGGTGGATCAGCACTGCCGAGAGACTGTGGAGGATCAGCGCCTGCTGGCGCTCGATCGGAAGGACGAGGAAGTCCTCAAGCGAGTCGACTCCCAGGGCAGCAGTCTGCTGCCGCGCCTTGCTGAAACGGCCACGTTCGAGCTTCAGCTCATCCCGCCGGCGCTCCAGATCCGGTAGCAGTTGGAGCAGCGTGGAGACCGTGATCTCTTTGGCCTTGGCAGCCTGAGTGAGGTCGGCAATATCCTTCTCGACGTCGGCAAGTTCCGACGCGTTGGCCCACGGCTCGACCTCTTCAACTGTGGCGCCGGCAGCCCTTTCCCGCTGCTCGGCGAGGACGAGGCTGATGACGAACTCGTCGACAGGCCCACCAACACGTGCCACCTTGCCGCAGCCTCCGTTCACGACAGAGCACTGGTAACTGAACTTGGCTGCAACGGAGTCCGGATTCCGTGGACGGACCACTTGACCTCGGATCTTGCTGTGGCAGAGGCCGCAGCGAGCGATTCCCGAAAGCAGGTACTTCCGAGCCAACGAGTGCCCGGGGTACTTCTGCTTCCGTTCCGCTACGACAGCGCAGACCGCCTCCCACTCTTCAACGGTGTTGATCCGTTCCCACTCACCGATGACCGGCGTTCCGTCGTCCGCGAGGAGGATCTCCCCGCGGTAGGTGCGGTAGCCGCACAGGCGCGGGTTGGTGAGCATGCGCTCCACAAGGTGATGCGGAAGCCGGGTGACGCCCTCCCGCGGGTGCCCCAAGCCCCGACGCTGCCAGTCCGTGCGGATGGTTCCGATACGAACGCCGGCCAACAGCAGTTGCTGAGCGGCACGGATGTGCTCCGCAGCAACGACGTCGACCGTGCGTCCGTCCTTCTGCCATCCGTAGGGTGCCGGGCCACCGTTGGGCTTCCCCTGGCGTGCCAGTTCGAGGTGCTTGCGCTGGATGCGGCGTGACGCGTCGTGCGAGGACTTGTTGGCGAACGCCACCATCACGCGCGCCATGGTGCGGCCGTCAGCCGTTCCCAGGTTCACGTCGTTGGTGACGGTGGCGAACACCCGCCGCTTGCGCTCGTCGTACAGGTCGATGAGCCGCTCAAGGTCTTTGGGCTGTCGAGCGAGCCGGTCAAGGTCGTACGAGACAACACCGTCGACCAAGCCGTCCGCCAAGTCGCTCAGCATCAGCTCGAACTCGGGCCGCCGGACGTTCCGTTTGTAGGCGGACACGTCGTTGTCCTGATAGATCTTGGCGACAGCCCACCCCCGAAGGTCTGCCAGCCGTTCACAGTCCTCTCGCTGCCGTGCGACCCCAAGACCATCACCCTCGTCGTCCCGGGAAATGCGTGTGTAGACCGCGACCTTGAGAGCCACGGTCAGGCCCTCCCTTGCAGAACGAGAAGGCGGTGCACCCACTCCTCATCCCGAGCAGGCGCACGACGAAGATGCTTCGCGATCCACTCGTCCTTCGTCATCATCGGCTTACAACTCGTCCGTTCAGCCTTCTGCGCCATCGAGGCACCCTCCGTCCCAGTCAGTGAGCGCTTCGCGCGCGGTCTCGCGGTTGAGCTGGATGTCCCGGCGGATGTTGGCGGCGAGCCAGGATTCGCCGGGGGTGTGGCCGTGGCCGGCGTAGGTCCAGTGGGCGAGGGTCAGGGTGGTTGCCTCTTCGTCGTCGGGGTCGGGCAGGCCGAGGGCTTGGCGTTGCTGCTGCGCGCGGTAGTCAGCGCGGACCTGACGCAGGGCGCCGAGGGTGGTGGAGTACTGGCGGGACTTGGTGGAGAAGTGGCCGCGGAAGCCGAGCATGTGGGCCCAGTCGCGGAGTTTGCGGTCCGGGTAGAGGGCGTGCAGGTCGAGGCACGCCGTGATGAGCCGGGCGGGGTGGTCGGGCACGTCGAGGAGGACGAGGGCCTCTTTGTTGCCGATCCGGCGGTCAACCGTGCCGGTGGTCTCCGCGGCTTTGGTGGCGTACTTGGCGAGGTAGGAGGCGACGGCCTGTTCGGTGATCTCCTCGCCGTCGCCGAAAGCCCGGATCGTGCGGACGTCGAGCTGTGTGCCCCAGCGCAGGGTGCGGGCCGGCTGCGTGATCGCAGGCTTCTTCGGGTCTGGCTGGTACCGGGCCGCCTTGACGTCGACTGCCACACGCGCGGCAGCGGCACGGATCGCCGCGGTGAGGAGGTCGAGGGTGGCCCAGGGCGGGGGCGGGGAGTCCGGTCCGGCGGGTCCGTCGAAGCGGATCACTGCGTGGAAGTGGACGGCTCCGCGCTTCTGGTACTCGGCGACCTTGCCGAAGGAGACCCGGGACTCCTCACGGGCGGCTTTCTGTGTGAGGCCCGCCTGTCTGGCGATCTCGCGGCGGAGGTAGATCGTGAAGTAGCGCCACAGGTCGGAGGCGTGGTTGTTCCACAGCACGGCGCCGGCGTAGTCGTAGGTGTCGGGGTCGAGCGGGGTGCCGAGTTCGGGCGCGTCCTCGGGGTGGCGGTCACCGCAGCGGCAGACCCGGTTGCCGGGTCGGTTGTGGACCGGGCCGAAGGAGGGCGCGGTGAGGGTGGCGAAGACCCGGGGGTGATCCCGGATGGTGTGCGGGGTGCCCTTGGCGGGGTCGCCGGTCAGGCCCGCGCGGATGAGGTGGTAGGTGTCGCCAGCGTAGGTCCAGGCGCAGGCCGGGCAGCGCGAGGCACGGCGGTTGCCGCACGCGATGCGGAGCATGCCGCCGGGCTCGTGCTCGGTCGTGTACGCGTGGAGCACGGTCTTGGTGGCCGGGTCGATGGTCTTGGTGCCGCCCATGAGACGGATCGGGTCGGAGCAGCCGCCCGTGCGCTTGATCTGTTCTTGCCAGCGGTCGAAGCCGTCAGACCCGGCCACCCTCAGCACGTCGGTGAGGGTGGCCGGGTCCAGGCCCGCCAGGGTGGCGGTGTCGGTCACGCGAACACCTCCTGCCGGCAGGTCAGGAAGGCGGTGGCGATCCATTTCGTGTAGGCGGGCGGGATCGCCTCGGTGAGTTCCTCGGGGATGTCGGTCCAGGTGATCCCCATGGCCGCCTGCATCTCGGCGACGGTGGCCTTGCCTCCGCCTTCTCCGTACGCGGCGACGTAGGGACCGTCGCGGTAGATGCCGTGGCGCCAGCCGCGCACGTAGCCCCGGTGCCGGGGGTGGGCCGGCTTGGCGGTGGCCCAGCGGCCGAGTTCGAAGTTGCGGTGGCGCAGGACGTCGAGGCCGAACATCTCGCCGCACAGCGACAGGTCTTTTCGGATCACGGCCTTGCCGTTGGGCTGCTCGATCACGTACGGCAGTCCGGTCGCGTCGAGGAGTTCCCGGGTGGGGGCGACGAGATCGGTGTGGGCGCCTCCCCAGCCGCGTGAGGCGTTGGTGCCCACGGTCAGCGCGCAGCCGGCCTGACAGGGCGGGGAGGCGTGCACGAGGGCGTACCGGGCGATCTCACCGGTGGCGATCAGGTCGGCGAGGTACTCCAGAGCGTCGCCGCGGTGGCGGGGGAACGGGTAGCGGGGGCGGTCGGCGATGTCACAGCCGTCGACGTCGAACCCGGCGAGGTGGTAACCCCAAGCGGCCCCGCCGGCGCAGCAGAACAGGTCCAGGACACGCGGCGCGGTGCTCATCGGGCACCGCCCTTGCTCTTCTTCTCGCGGGGCGGGTCGGAGTGGAAGCGCTGGGTGCCCAGGTCGCGTCCCTTGTGCTCGTAGCGGGCCGCGGCCGGGTTGTTGTCGTTCCAGTCCTCCGCGCACACCTTGTGGACGGGCTCACCCGCGTGGGAGCGCATGGGGGTGGTGATCTCGCACTGTGTGCAGGGACGGGCCCCGTTGTCCGCTTCGTCGAAGTGGCGGCGGTCGCGCCAGTCGAGGAGGCTCATGACCGCCCCCTCTTGCGCGGGGGAAGCGGCATACCGCGACGCTCCCAGGGCTGGCCGGCCGGGTCGGGGCAGTCGTTGACGTGGTCGTTCCAGCCCTTGACGACGTCCTGCACGCCGCGGACTCCCGAGCCTTCGGCGGTGGCGCCGCAGCGGCAGGCGTAGGAGGCGTGCGGGCAGTCGCCGAGGGTTTCCGGGACGATGCCGGAGACCTCCGACCAGCTAGGCAGTGTGGGGTAGCCGGGGGCACGTTCGTCGGAGGAGGGGGCGTAGATGTGCAGGCCGGGTGACTGCTGCGTCGGCTCAAGGTTGCTCTTGGGCTTGCGTCCGAAGGCCATGGCGGTCACCTCCCGCTCTGCACGAGCGCCGAGGCGGGAAGGGACTTTCCGGTGCCGTGGCAGGCGGGGCAGTCGACGCGCAGCGTGGTGCGGGTGCCGTCCGGGGCGCGCAGACCGGTGGTGACCATGGCCGAGGCGAAGCCGTCGCAGACGCGGCAGACGGGCGTGTTCGGGACGTGCTGGGGCATGATGGGGCTTCCCTTTCGGGTCCGTTGGATCTGGAAGTGGTCCAGGCGCCCGGAGCGGCGGAAGTTTGGCGACCGAGGCCGCTCCGGGAGCCGTTTAGCGGCGGCGGGAGTACCCGTGGCCGGGCGGCGGGTAGGCGTCGTCCTGGCCGCAGTCGTCGGCCAGTCCCTGGGCGTTGGCCGTCTCGAACAGGGACCCGGCGACCACGACGGTGAAGTCGTCGTTCCTGCCCGCCTTCAGGTCGACCGTGATGTCGGTGATCATGCGTTGGGTCAGCTCGCGGTCGTTGCTCTTGGGGCTGCCGAACAGGGGCATGTCAGCGGTTCCTTTCGTCTTTGAGGAGCGAGCGCAGGACGACGGCGACCACGGCGACGGACATGCCGGTGATGGCGACCGCGAGGAGCAGGGAGACCAGGACCGCGCCGACCACGAGGACCACGGCGCCGCCGCCGGCCGCGAGGGCGAGCGCGCTGCCCGGGGTGAGCTGGACGGTGGGCCGGTTCGACAGCGGAGCAACCGGGGCCGACGGCTGGACCGGCGCCGTGCCGGCAACGGTCGGCGCGGTGGCCGCGACCGGGGGTGCGGTGTCCGGGGGCGGGTACTTCGGGGTGAACACGACTCGTTTCCCTTCTACTTGAGGACGGTGGCGAGGGCGGGGGCAAGGAAGCTGTCGGCGACGAGGTAGCCGCCGAGCAGGAGCAGCGCGACCAGCCACAGGGGCGGACGGGCGAGCTTGATGCCGAGCCAGCCGACGACGATCACGGCGAGCCAGAGAGGGACGTCCATGACGAGGTGATCCCTTCTACGCCTTGCAGCGGTGGGTGTTGGCGGCGAGTTCGGCGGCGGAGCGGTCGGTGTAGTCGGCGGAGAAGCCGCAGCCCGGCGCGGTGCACGCGGCGGTGTGCTTGTCGCGGCCCCGGCCGTCGTAGTAGGTGCCGACCTGCACGGGGCCGAAGCGGCGGCGGTCACGGAAGCGGCGGTAGGTGGACACGGGCGAACTTCCCTTCTTCTCAGGTGAGTTGGAGTTGCTCGGTGATCGCTGCCGCCATCGGGGCGGGCAGTTGGAGGCGGGCCGACAGGGCGTCAGCCGGCATGGGTGAGCCGGTGGTGGCCCGGTGTGCGTCGGCGATCTTCCGGGCGTGGTCCAGCAGTGCGGCCGGCACGGTGGGTCCGTTGGCCGGGGGCGCAGGGGGTGCGGCTGTCAGTTCGGGCACCGGCTCCGGAGTCGGGACCGGGGCGGGTTCGTCGGTGCGTTCCACAGCGACGGACGGTGCCGCGATGTCGTCCACAGCCTGTGCAGGGACGGCCGGTTCGGTCGGCTGGTTCGGGGCGTGCACCAGGAGCGTGCCGCCGAGGAAGGCGAGCGCGGGCCAGCCGGCGACGAGGATGCGCAGCCAGTCAGGCACGTGCTTCAGGTCCAGGAGCCCGGCGGTGGCGATGTTCGCGCCGAGTGAAGCGAACAGGGCGATCGTGAACCAGGTCCAGGCCGATCGGTCCCGGCGCGCTGCGCGTAGCCGGTGCCAGGCGGCGACCAGCAGCAGGTCGACGCTGATCGGGTAGGCCCAGGCTTTCCAGCCTGTCTGCCCGGCGGCTTCGGCCAGGTCGTGCAGGTGGGCGAAGGACAGCGCACCGGCGATGACGGCCTGGATCAGGACCGCGTCCGGGCGGATCGTGCGGTTCATGGTCTGCGCCTCCCTTCAGGGAATTGAGCCGGAAGCGGGCGGGGATCTTGTCCGGCCGCCCGGTCCCGGCGGTTCAGTCGGTGGCTTCGCCGGAACCGAGGCAGGCCAGGCAGAGTCCGGTCTGCTCGCCGGCGGCACGGCGCTTGCGGCCGACACGGACAGTGCGGGACACCTCTCCGGTGCCCTTGCAGGCCGGGCACTTCGCCGGATCGGTGGACGCGGTCGTCTTGGGCTCGGCCATGGCGATCACTTGACCAGCGAGAGAGGGCCGGCAGGTGCGGGAACGCGGGGCCGGAAGGCGTCGAGGAACGGCAGGTCCGGCACCAGGTGTTCGAAGTCCCGGCAGGTCGCGGCGACGTCATCGCGGGAGATCTGCGGGGTGCGTACCCTGCACCAGCCCCCGTCCGCGTCGGTGGCCACAGCCGTGCCAGGACGGTTCGCGGGGATCACGCACGCGGCCGGCACAGCGGTCGGGGCGACGTCCTTGAGCCCCATCTCGGCCGTCTCCTTGTCGTTGACCCGGTGCACCACCCGTCCGGTGAGCTGAGCGCGGAGCATGGTGGCGCCCTTGCCGAGGTCGGAGCCGAAGCGCTGCCCGCAGATCTCCAGGTAGATGCCGACCGCGCGGGCCATCTGCGCGAGGCGGATCAGTGCCGTGACGATCCGCGTGCGGCGCTCCTCGTCCTCCTTGCGTGAGATCAGGAAGAGTTCGGCGATCTCGTCGACCAGGACCACCACCGGGGCCGGCCGCACGTCCTCCGGGAGTTCCCAGATGTCCGAGGCGCCGTGCAGGTTCAGCAGGTCGAAGCGGTCTTCCATCTCCGTGACCAGCACATCCGCGAGCGAAGCGGCATCGTCCGGGGTGGTCGCCAGGGCCGACAGACGCGGCGCGAAGGAAGACTGTTCCACCCCGCGCTTGCAGTCCATCCCCACCAGCGCGACCGGCAGTTGAGCCAACCCCTTGATCAGATTGCGCTGATACATCGACTTGCCCGAGGAATTGGCACCCAGGGTGAGTGCCATCGGCGCCTTGCGGTAGTCCCGCTCGAACACGGTCCCGTCATCGCGCAGAGCGACAGGCACGGCCATGTCGTGCGGCTGTGCCGTACGCGGCATCCGCACCCGACGCAGAACGTCGTAGCCCGTCATCCGCAGTTCGACGACACCGGGCTTGGTCACCACGACCCGCACCGCGTGCACACCCCAGGCGTGCCGAAGACGCTCCGTGGAGGCGATCAGGTCGGCAGGCTCCAGGCCGGCCGGAAGCCGCAACGTCACGCGCAGCCCCGTCGACGTGGGGCGAATCCGCCGGATCTTCGGCGCGACCGGCTGCACCTCACGGTGAGCCACGTTCCGCGCCATGAACGCCCGTAAGCCGGACGGCTGCACGGTCAGCCCGCACACATCCATCGTCGACCGGTACGAGTACGAGAACCGCCCCCACGTTGCCGGCAGACCGACCAGCGACCAGTACACGCGCGGAGCGCGAACCTTCGCGTAGCCCAGACCGCCGGCGCCCGTCAGGACGCTCGCCCCCTCCAGCCACACCGTCAGGTCGGTCATGATCAGGCCCCCAGCGGGGTGACCGCGACCGCGCGGAACGAGATCCCGTGCCGCTTCTGACCGTTGAACTCGTTCTCCCAGTCACGCGCCTTCAGTCCGATGACCTGCACCGGCATACCCGGCACCAGACCCTCGGGGAGGCCCGTCTCGGGAACGGTCACCTGGTAGAGGTTGCCCTCCCCCTCGTCCGAGACCAGCAGACCCACGGTCGAGAGGCTCGCGTTCGTCTCCCGGTCCACGGCCCGCTCACCGGTCTTCTTGTTGACCATCTTGGGTTCCGGCGCGGTCGCCACGAACACCACGGCGGTAGAAACGTCGATCTTGAAGGACGGCATGCGGATGCTCCTCAGAGCCGACAACGGGAGTGGAATCAACCTCCCTAGGGAGATTGAACCCCACCTCCCTAGGGAGGTCAAGGAGGGTGCCGCCAGGGTCGGTCGACAGACACTTCCGCGCACAGCAAAAAAGCCCACCGAAGTGGGCTTTCGCTTTCTGGGACTATTTTTTGACGAGTCGTCAGCTATCGAAGCTGTACCGCAGTGCGTACGCACCAGCGTCGAGCAGCATCCGGTTCACCTCGACCGCCTTGCCTTCAGAGGTGTACGCCGTGCGACAAATCTCGATCACCGGCGTGCCGGGCAAGACCGCCAAGGCGCTCGACTCCTCCGAGCTGGGCATCCTCGCCCGAAGATCCTCGCTGAAGTGCACCGGTGCCGCGCCCAGCTCTGCCAGCCGCTTGTAGATCCCACCAGGGCCCGCGTCGGGCACGGCGACCTGAGAGTCACGCGTGAGGTCGGCTGGAAGGTAGGAGGTGGCCATCTGCACCGGCTCACCTTCTACGAGGTACCGCCGACTGCGGACGATGACGCGGTCGCCATCTCGCAAACCGAGAGTGCGCGCTACCCATCGCGGCGCATCGTCCTCATACACCTCAAGATCAGCAGGGGTCATGGGCCGCTCGCCGACGTCCGCCGCCCAGATTGACTTGCCAGTTGCCCACTGGCTGTGAGACAGGCGCTTCGTCGCATCCCGCAGGATCGGCTTGAACTCCCGGACGTACGTCCCGGAGCCAGGACGGGATACCGCGACCCCTTCGGCGACCAGCAACTTCAGGGCGCCACCTGCCGTCATCTTCGCAACGCCGTAGTCCCTGACGAGCGCGGGTTCACCCGGCAGTCGGGCGCCGGGCCCAAACTCACCGTCATCGATCCGTGCCCGCAGGTCATCGGCGATCTGCCGTGCCGTTTCGGGCATCGATCAGCCTCCAGTTCCCTAGGGTGCTTCCAGGCTAGTGGGTACCCACGACACGTGCGAACTCCCGTCCGAGGCGGGGGCCGGGTTGTTACAGGTTTCCCTACCTCATCAAGCCGGCTGCGCTCCGCTCCGCCGGGCGCGCTTCCCGGCTCTGGCTGCGCCCGCGCTCCTGCCTCCGGCCCGCTCGGCGCTGCCGACGCCGACGCGCGCCCACATGTGGACAGGGCCGGAAGCCATGAGTCGATCACCGCATAGAGCGGCCCACGGTCAAGACGATGCCTCCGGCGGGGGATCGGCCGACACCGGGATGGAGGGGGCGCCGTTCCCGCCCGCGGGCCCGTAGGGGCGTGCGCGGGGTGCTCCCATCCCGACCACCATCGACCCAGGCAGAGCCGAGCAGACGCGGCCCATGGCGTCCAGGTCGTTCGTACAGTGGCGCGCTCCACCTGGACGCCATGAACCACGCCCGCTCCACGGTGTATGGGTCGACGGCGGACGGGATGGGAACTGAGTTGTGGGGACGCAGGTGGATAAAGACCTCACTGCACCCCCACCATCAGTAACGAGGCAGCGCGAGCAGGTTGTCGGTCCAGATGCCGTCCGCGTACGTCCTGATGTACGGCGGCGACGCCTTGACCACGCCGACCCGCACGTAGCTCGCGCCGTTGCGCACACGAGCCTCATTGGCCTTGTCCTTCTCCAGCCACTCGACGATTCCCTGCTTGCTGCTCTCACCCGTCTTCTTAGTGACCGGGTTCTCCCAGCGAACGCTCTCGATGTGCTCATGCTTGTCGCCACCACTGAGGTGGATGGCCGTGATGTAGATCATTTCTCTCTCTTTCGCTTGGCTACTGCCCGTGGGCTCCAGAGGCCGCTCAGCGCTCTCGGCGGACACCCTTGAAGGGCGTTCCATCCGATTTGCCGTCCATAAAGCGCCCGTCCGCTCCCCGCTTGGTCCAGATGCGCGTGATCGGGTTCTGCGCCTGACTCCGCCCGCTGACGCTGCCCTGCCGGAAGCCCTTGCCCGTGTTCTTAGCCATAGCTGGTACCTCTTACCTGTCGAGTGATCGGAGCGATCACAACGGAATTGCAAGTTCGACATCAGTATCGATCTTGCAACTGGGCCTAGGGTAGAGCGTGCGGTTCGACTTTCGCAACTGGTTCCCGTCGTGCAACACTGGCGCCGAAGGGAGGAGATCGTGAGCGAGCGGAATGCAGCAGGACGCTTCGATGCAGCCGCGTTCCATGCGGCTCTAGATCGAACACGGCAGGAGCGTGGGCTTCTCTGGAAGGACGTTGCGAAGCAGGCGGGGGTTAGTGCCTCCACGCTGACGCGTCTAGCACAGGGGCGACGCCCTGATGTTGACGGACTAGCGGCCCTAGTCTCATGGGCCAACCTGAGCGCGGATGACTTCGTGCGCAGGCATGATGCGCCACAAGAAGCCGGCACTCTGGCGAAGGTGGCCACCCATCTACGGGGAGACCGGAACTTGACTCCGGAGGCTGCCGATGCGCTAGAAGCGCTGATCGCTGTGGCCTACAAGCAGTTGGCGGAGAACGGCCCAGAGTAGGGGGAGCCTCATGGTGTTGCGGCACGGCTTCAAGGCGGAGGCCAATCGCTTGGCTGTACAGCTCCGGGAGGAGCTGGGGCTGTATGCCTCAGCCCCTCTGCCGTCGACCGTGCTGGCTGAACACCTTTCGATTCCGATCAGCACTTTTAGTGCCGCAGTGGAGGCCGATGCTCGCGTGGCGGTTCTGCTGGGAACGGAGAAGGAGTCGGTGAGCGCTCTGACGGTTCACTGCGGTCCGCGTCGGCACATCTGGGTGAACGACGCGCACGAGGTACCCCGGCAGAACAGTTCCGTGCATCACGAGCTTTCCCATGCCCTGTTGCAGCACACACCGGGCCCTGCCTTCGACCCGAGGGGTTGTCGACACTGGGACGGCGACGTGGAGGCGGAAGCAGACTGGCTTGCTGGCAATCTCTTGATCACGAACGAGGCTGCCTGGTTGATCGCCCGCCGCCGGATGAAGGACGGTGCAGCAATGCTGCATTACGGGGTCAGCAAGCAAATGTTGACGTGGCGCATGAACATGAGTGGTGCCGGGGCTCGGCGCCGATCGGCTTGATACCGAGCGTCCCGGGACGTACCAATCCAAAGATCCCCGGTCTGTCCAGGCCGGGGATCTCCTCAAAGCAGCAGTTCAGAGTGCCTCTTTCGACGGGGTGACCGGCTCCCCCGACTTGCGTACTACAGGCAAAACGCTCCACGGGAAGTTGATCCAGTCGTCCGTGCGCTTCCAGACGTACTCGCACTTCACCAGGGACTGGGACTTCTCGTAGACGACGGCGCTGCGGACCTCGGCGACGGTGTCGAGGCAGAAGTCGCGGACCAGCTTGAGGGTCTTGCCGGTGTCGGCGACGTCGTCGGTGATGAGGACCTTCTTGTCGGAGAAGTCGATGACGTTGGGCACGGGCGCGAGCATGACGGGCATGTCGAGGGTGGTGCCCACGCCGGTGTAGAACTCAACGTTCACCAGGTGGATGTTCTTGCAGTCCAGCGCGTACGCCAGCCCGCCCGCGACGAAGACGCCGCCCCGGGCGATGGAGAGCACGATGTCCGGCTGGTAGCCGTCGTCGGCGATGGTCTGGGCGAGCTCGCGCACGGCCGTGCCGAACATCTCGTAGGTCAGGTTCTCCCGCACGGGGTCCGACGGAGAGACCTCGCTCATACCTGGGTCCGGTGGAAGTTGAGGAAGGACCGGGAGGCCGTGGGACCGCGCTGGCCCTGGTAGCGGGAGCCGTAGCGCTCGCTGCCGTACGGGGACTCCGCTGGCGAGGTGAGCCGGAACATGCAGAGCTGGCCGATCTTCATGCCGGGCCAGAGCTTGATGGGGAGCGTCGCGAGGTTGGACAGCTCCAGGGTCACGTGCCCGGAGAAGCCCGGGTCGATGAACCCGGCGGTGGAGTGCGTGACGAGCCCGAGCCGCCCGAGGGAGGACTTGCCCTCCAGCCGGGACGCGAGATCGTCGGGCAGGGTGATGACCTCGTACGTCGAGGCGAGGACGAACTCCCCGGGGTGCAGGATGAACGGCTCGTCGCCCTCCGGCTCCACCAGGCGCGTCAGGTCCGCCTGCTCGATGGAGGGGTCGATGTGCGGATAGCGGTGGTTCTCGAACACCCGGAACATGCGGTCGAGGCGCACGTCGATGCTCGACGGCTGCACCATGGATTCGTCGTAGGGATCGATCCGTACCCGCCCGGCGTCGATCTCGGCCCGGATGTCCTTGTCTGAGAGAAGCACGCCCCGAGGATACGCAAGGCGCGCGGACCGACCACAATCGGACGGCCCACGCGCCTGGAACTGCCTACGGAATTCCTACCGCTGCTTCTCCAAGGTCACCGGTACGACACTGCGGAGCCGGGCACACCGTGGACATCGCACGAGCCGACCGGGGCCGAGACGCTCGGCCTGCTGCATCGGGAACGAAGCGGTGCTGAACACGTGCCCATCGGCACAACGGACGACGGTGGTTTCCATCAAGTCCTAGAGTCCCTTCCCCAAGAGCCCCGTCCGGCTGCTGCTCGCCGGACGCGAAATGCCACATTACGGGATCAAAGGAACGACTCTCCAGGCGGCACTCCGGCCACTCCCGGACCCTCTCCCACGTCTCCACCGTACGCCCCAACTCCGGCCCCCCGCAGCCGTGTCACCGGCCCGTAACGCACTCGGACCCCACGGCTCCAGCACCGGGGGTCCGCCATGAGGTAAGGTGACGATGCGTGCCGACACCGGTTCCGTCCGGCGTCTTACGCGGGTGTAGTTTAGTGGTAGAACATCAGCTTCCCAAGCTGAGAGTGCGAGTTCGATTCTCGTCACCCGCTCCAATTTGAACCCCCTGGTTACCGACCCGGGGGTTGTTTGTTGTCTAGACCACTTAGGGGGATCCGTGCCCTCCGCGTGCCCTAAGTGCAGGTCAACCCCTCTCCGCAGGGGTGCACGGGCACGGGTTGGGGCGACAGGACATCCGGCCGTCTCGAATGATGAGATATATTTTCGGTGACCTGGGTCACAGCACGAGCAAACGGTGGACAAGTCGCCTACGCAAAGAGGGACTTGCTGACCGATGACCCTGTCGGCAGCCGCGCGAGAACCGCTTCGACCGTTCCGCCCTGCCGATGTCGGCCGGTGGTCCACAATGCGCGGCATGTCCACCAGGTACACCCGCTCCCGAAGACGCCGTCCAGCCCCGCGGTGCGGGCGCCGCACCCAGAAAGGGACGCCCTGCAAGCTCCCTCAAGAGATAGGCCGTGGCTGCCGCCATCACGCCACACGGGCCGAGCGCGAAAGCGCAGAGGCAGAGGCCGAGCTCCGAGCCGAGAGGGCACGGCAGCGGGTCGAACTAGAGCGGAGGCGGATCCGCGCCGGCCTCGCTCTCGTCGCCTTGGCGCTGGTGACGGGTCTGGGCTCCTGCGCGTGGTCCTCCTGGAAGGACGACGGGCATGAAGCCGCATGCAGCCCGCCCCGAGACAAAGCGCGCACGCTGAACTACAAAGCGCAGGCGGTCCGGATCCCTCTCGTGTCTGCCATAGACCCGAGCATCCTCGACCTGCAGCTCGGCCTTGAGTTCCCGGCCGACCTTGGAGACCTCAATGCCACGTCGGCCACCGAGGTGGACATCTCGGCGGCGTACAGAGAGAAGCGTGAGCTGGCTGGAAAGGCGGCACAGGTCGTCCTCGATCAGCCGGATTGCTTCAACGACCTCTACACAGATCAAGCCTCCCGCATAAAGCGGTCCCCTGCAGAGGTCAGCCAGGTGGTGATGCCCTCACCCGCGCACTGCAAGGACGGGTGGCCCTCGACGTCCATCGGGCGGCAGGGGGCGTGCTCTCATCATGGCGGCGTCGTTCCCGCGCAGCCTTGGGCAACGCTAGTCTTCGATTAATCGTGTAGGGCAAGTCCCGCGCTATCGGTGCCGCGACCGTTGCTTTGCCCGGGCCACCAAGTCTCGCGGCACGTCGCGATGAGTGGCACCGGTGACCGCGGAGCCGGCCCAGGGCCTGTCGGTCTAGTTGATAACCGCGACGCCCTCGTGTTCCGCACCGATGCGTCGGAGCTGGAATTCGAGATGCTCACCTCTGCGGAGCAGCTCTAGCCCTGCACCGCCAGCTACCCCGTAACACGACTCAACAATTGATCCTTCTTGCTGTGACCGGCGCAAGCGCGGGCCGGGATCTCTGCCTGAAATTCAGGAAGGAGAGCTGTTACATCATTCACATCTCTCGTGTCCAAGATACCGCTACTCGTCAAGATTTTACAGGCGGCTTCTTCGACTGTAGAGCTCAGAGGAAAATCAGGCTTAGGCACGTGCAGCCATGCCGTCAGAGGATGACGGGCCGCGACTTTCGGATCTTTCAGACGCTCATCGATTGCCGATTTAATCAGATACCCCACAGCCATCAAATCGGACACAACTTTCGAGTCCACCTCAACACCACGGTGAATTACATCATTCCTTGCGGCCCAGATCTTCGTAAAGGCTTCCCTGGCAGGGTCCCAAAGCTTCGAAGAACCGCCGAGGTGAGCCTGAATGGCCGAGAACGCACTGCTGCTATTACCGGGTAGATTCTGGATCCCGAAATCAGATCTCCTCCAATTGTGGTCGACTAGAATCGCATCGAGCACGTGCCACAACAGTTGCTCTTGGGAAGCTTCGTAGGCGACGACAGCCTCAGCCCACTCACCTCGCGAAAGTCGGTGAAAGAAGCGCGCATCCCAGGACCTAAGGCGCCGAATATTCGAAAATGCATTGCTGAAATCTTCAGCAACGACGAGAAGGCCCCCGTCCTCTTCGGTGAGCACGCGCCCGGGGCTACTAATTCCCCAGCTGCCAATCGGAGAACTAGGCAATAGCGGAAGTAGGTACTCTTTCCCGTCGGGGGTCCCAAACTTGAGCGCCCCGGCACCCACCAGATCAGCTCGGCACAGAGGACCGACAGAACCCGGAGAACTCGTTGTATCCAAAGCGACTCTCATAGCTTCAGAAGTCAGGTCTAGCGTGAGATCGCCGATCCTGCTTAGACCAGAATAGCTGACCTCAAATGGTTCATCATCACCAGAGATCCAAATTACGTCATCAACCCTCGGAAGTTCACACATGACAGTCACCAAACAAAGCGGCTCCTCCCAGGAACCGCTCGCCAAGTCAGCGGTCGATGGATGCATCTCTCCATCACCGGTGACCATTTCCGCCACAGGGTCAATCATCGCCGTCTCATAGTCTCCGCTAGCAGGATTCACTACCTGGAAAGCTACGCGCGCGGCTACCGGCTCCGAGCCCAGAATACTTCCTACCGATACGGAAACGTGCTCTCCAACGGATACTCCCGGAGACCAGTGCAGCGCAAAATACGCCCACATACTTGTGATCGAGACAGCAGTGGCGTTACTGGCATTCAGCAAATTGGCCCCACTTTCCTAAACCGCCAAGCCATGGACGGAGAACTGGTAGATGGGGCGTGGCATGCTGTGCTCGCCCCTTGCGCCCGACGTATCTCGACCTTGCCAGGGAACGATCTGCACTCTGGGCTCGCCCAATCTGCCGCAGGTTCCACCAACTGCGCACCCCAGGACCGTTCCGGCACTTGGTCAGCGGACGACAGATAGTCGCGGCCGATTGGTCGCGCCCTGGTGCCGCTGCCCGTCGCCCTCCTGCGCAGTGACAACCAGGCCAAAGACCAAGTCATTTAGGTCGGCGGGCCGAAGATGCAGGTCGCGAGCCACGTCTACGAGCCTCGTACCTTCGCTGCGCAGGACCGCGAACACCTTGCCCAGCACCTGGGAGGTCTCGCGAGCGACTCCGCTGCGAGGCTCCGACTTGCGATAGCCGAGACGGCCGAGTTCCACGCAGTGGGTGCGGTATTGCCATTCGGTGGTCAGGCCCAGTTCGTGCAACCGGTGTGCGAGCGCCATGGCGGCGACTTTCCAACGGCGCTTGGCCTGGAGGATCCAACTCGTGCTCGCGCCATGCGGCGCGTAGGCGAGGACGTCCGCCCGTGGCATGAGCAATGCCGCTGCGAACCGATGCGCTTCCGCCTCAGCCTGCGGCCCATGCGGCATCTGTTCCTCACCATGCAAGACGAGGTGCCCAAGTTCATGGGCGGCGTCGAAGCGCCCACGCTCCGCGGTCTTCTCGGTGCTCAGCAGAACGAACGGGATCCCCCGGTCCCAGAAGGAGAACGCGTCGACTTCAGGACAGTCCCTGGAGAGGGAGAAGACGCGGACCCCATGCGCCTCCAGAAGGTGCACGACGTTGGGAATCGGTGTGTTCCCAAGTCCCCAGCGAGCGCGGACCAAGGAGGCAGCCTCCTCCGCCGGTACGTCCACACCGGCCGCCTCCCCTGGATGGGGAATCTGATCCTCGTCCGAGCCCAGGCGGCTGAACGAGGTGAGCGACGGGATATCAGGGACGGGCAAGCGGAAGTGCGCGCCCATCCAGTCTTGCAGCGCGCGCGCCAACCGTCCGGAGCTGAGGGCGATGTCCCGCTGGGACGCGGTCATCTTGCTCAGGGCACGGAAGCTGACCGAGTCGACCGTCAACTCGGCGACCTCCTCGGCGCTGAAGAAGGAAATGGGAAACTCCAGCGCTGTCGCGATCGCCTCCAGCGACGGAGGGCTCGGAGCTGCCCGTCCGTTCTCGAAGTCGGACAGTCTGCGTGGCGTCAGGCCGGCCATCTGGGCAAGTCGGGTGACGGTCAGCCCTCGGCGCTTGCGCGCCAGGACTAGCCGGGATGCGGTGGTCATGGGAGGAGCCAAGTGGGGAAGTCGGGAGCAGGGCGGTCAAGACAGGCGCTCGATAGGGATGTCAATGCCGCCGTCTCCGTCGTCATTGTCATCTTCGGCGAACGGAGTGAAGCCGCCCTCGAAGTCAATCCAGGGGAGGATGATCCGCTCGTACCAGCTGCTGATCTTGCCACGACCGCCGGTGTCGTTCGGAAACGACAGTTCGGAGTGGAGTCGGGTGCCCTGATCGGTCTTCGAGTGGTGGTAGAGCAGAAACCACGTCGGGATGCCGTCTCCGGCGTCATGTTCTTCGGGCTCCGCCTCGGTCTCGCCAAACAGCAACAGCTGCCGGTTGGCCTCCACTCGCTTCATCACCGCGTTGCCCTTGGCGTAGCGAGTGGAGGGTGTGAGTGCCGCGTATCCGGTCTCCGGACTACCGCTGGAAGCCGTGATCGCGAAGCCACCAGTGGGTGCGACGAGCAGCGGAACGTTGCTAGGACTGGCGCTGGTCCACCCGTCCGGGATGTACGTCTCCCGCAGGAACCGGATCGTCCGGCCCCAGAAAATGTTGCCGGGCAGAGACACCGGGTCCAGCGGGGTGCAGAAGTTGCGCTCCGACTCAGCTCGGCGCAGGGCGCCCTCGATTTGCTCGACGGACAGCCCCAGCTCGGCAAGTCGATTCCGGACCGGGAGGTCCTCCGCGTGCACGACAGTCATGTCCAGCCTCCCGACGCACCCTACTAGACTTCCGGAAATCCTCCCTCAAATGAGGTGGGAAATCAAGAAATATAGCTGGTCAGTAGCCGAACCGCTCGTGTCATGAGCGCGTACGATTCCCCTTCTACCGGAAACCAGCAGCTCAGCCACGTACGGTGTCCGGGCCGAGTCGGCAGGACACCGTACGTGGGCAGCGGCCCCTTACGCCTCGCGGGCACTCTGCTGGGCTCTACCCGCTCCACTGGGTTGTGCGCGTACTTCCGTGTCGATGCCCTGCGCCAGCTTTCGCTGATGCCTCTCAGTCGAGTGCTGGTAGATCAGCTGAGCCCGCTCAGAGGACTGGCCGGCGCGAACCATGAGGTCCTTGAGCTTGGCACCGGTGTCGGCTGCGAGGGTGTTGCCGGTATGGCGGAGGTCGTAGAAGCGGAAGTTGGCTGGCATGCCGACCTTCGTCCTCGCCTTGCGCCATTTCCGGCCGAAGGTCGAGCGGCGGAAGGGGGCGCCCTTCTCGCCGACGAAGATCAGGCCGTCCGGTTCCTTCTCGGCGAACCACTGGAGGTGGCGGCGGAGCTCGGGGAGCAGGAAGTCGGGCAAGTAGATCGTGCGTTTGCCCGCGCGGGACTTGGGGCCACCGGTGACCCGCCGCCCGTTCGTCAGCTCGGGGGACGCATGCGTGACTCGCAGGGAGCATTCGTCGAGATCGACACTGTGACGGCGTAGTTCGGCCAGCTCCTCCGGGCGGAGGGAGGCGAAGGCGCCCAGCAGGACGATCAGGCGCCAGCGCGGGCCCATAGCGTCGGCCAGGTCGAAGACCTGCTCGATGGTGGCCGTGGGGCGTTCGTCGGCCTCCTCCTTGCCGGCGCCCTTGATGCGGCACGGGTTACTGCGGAGGAGGTCGTCGTCGACTGCCGTCTGCAGGATGGCCTTCAGCAGGCGGTACGACTTGGCGACCGTCGTGGCACCGGTCGCCTTCAGTCGCTCGGCTCGCCATGTGCGGACGGAGGGTGGGGTGATCTCGTCCAGGTCCTTGCCGCCGAACGTCGGCAGGATGTGGAGGCGGAGCAGGCCGTTGTAACGGTCGACGGTGGTGGGTGCCAGGCCACGCTCCTCCAGCCAACGCAGCGCGTACTTCTCGAAGTTGACCGCACCGGCGTCCGGGTCGCGCCACACGTTGCGCTCGATGTCGGCGCGGACGAGGTTGAGCCAGTCCTGGGCATCGGACTTGGTCTCGAAGGTCTCCGGTGCGGTGTACCGCTCGCCATCGGGGCCGATGTAGCGAGCCTGCCACCGGCCGGAGGCGAGCTTGCGCACCGTGCCGAACTCGCGCCGCCGCTGCGGCTTGCGTCCCGCCATCAGGCCGCCTTCCCGTAGCGGATACGGATGCGGCGGACCGGCTCGACGGTGCGCGCCTCGACGTACTCGGCGACCGCGCTCTCGGGGATGCGGACCGGGCGACCGAGCTTGACGTAGCGGATGCGGCGTTCGGCTATCAGGCGGCGCACGAAGCGCTCACCGGTGCCGAGCAGTTCGCCGGCCTCGGCGACTGTCAGGAGGCGGTCAGCCATTCGCGATCACCTCCTTTGCGGTGCCAATGGTGCGGCGGGAGTGGGGAAGGGCAGGGGGTATTGCGGGTCGGCGCAAGGGCGACGGGTCCTTTACTCGGGGGCGGTTCGGGGTGGCAGGCCGGTCCGGCTGGCGACGCCTTGGCCTACGCGGCGCTGGGCCCTTGAAGGAGGGCCAGAGGCGAGACGCTGAGGGCCTGGGCGAGGGCGACGAGGTCGTCGATGTCGCAGCGGCGTTGGGCGCGTTCGATGCGGGACAGCATCGTGTTGGTCATCGGACGGCCGAAGCCTGTGACGCGGGCGGCGAGCTCGCGCTGGGCGAGGCCGCGTTCGGTACGGAGGATTTCGATGGTGCGGGCGGTCTGCATTCCGGCCGGACCGATTTCCAGGGATCGTGCTGCCATGGCTCCATTAGTAGCTTTCGATCGCCGGTTTTGGTAACCGGCGATCGTCGGCTATGTTGCCCCGCGCGGACGGCGGGGAGCTACCTGCGGGATGGGTTTCGGGTGGCCGGCGAACGTCGTCTTCGCCAGCCCCACGTCGTGCTCTGACGTGGGATGTTGTGTTGTAGCTTGCGCTCCGGCGGAGAGTCAACGGCCTTCCGATGTGATCATTCTGGCTGTTGTCTGACGGTGCATTATTTCGGCAACAGCCGATCCGGGTTTATGGTTTTGGTGATGCCTCACAGCATGCGTTCGCCGTCGGCTGTCTGAATTCCTGACGGAATGCTGGACTTGTGCGGCATTGATGTGGCTGTCTTGGCTATACGACGCCACCAGCCCTCCCAGTGCCTTCAGCCCAGGGCTGTGAACCCTCCCCCGCGCACGCCCGACGAGGGCCGACCGCACCTCCCCACCTGACCTAGGAGCCGCCGCCCGATGAGCCATGACGCCCGCGAATGTGTGTGGGACCACAGCCGCAGCAAAGGCACCGCCCGCATGGTCCTCGCCCTGATCGCCGACCGGTGCCGCGACCGGCAGTGCGTCGCATACGCGTCCGTGCCCACCCTCATGAAACGCGCCAACGCCTCCCGCACCGCCGTGCGTGACGCGCTGGCCACCCTGATCGCCAGCGGCGAGTTGGTGCCGCTCTCCGACCGCAAGGGGCCGCGGGGAGAGACGTACTACTGCCTCCCGCTCACCGCCCAGTTCCTCGCCGAGCGGGCCACGGCGGGGGACCGGAACCCGGCCCCCGAGGGGGGTCACATTCCGGCCCTCGGGGGGTCGGAATCCGACCCTGTCGAGCCCTTAGGGGAGGGGTCGAAATCCAACCCCGGGGAGCGGATTCCGGCCCCCAGGGGGGTCAGTTTCCGACCCGAGGGGGGTACGGATTCCGACCCCCAGAACAGAAGAGAACCGAAGGTGAACGGTAAGAGCAGCAGCAGCTCTGCCCCGCTCATCTCCGCCACCGAGTGGCAGATCGACGACGACGCCCGTGCCTGGCTCCAGCAGCACGGTCACCTCGACCGACTCGGCGAGCACGCCTTGCACGCCGCCGACGAGAAGTGGCGCGCCTACCGCGCCGCATGGGCGCCCCGCAGCGCCGCCGCGTGGGCCGCCGACTGGCGCGCGTGGATCACCCGCGAGCACGCCCCCACCCCAGGCCGTCCCAACCTCTACGCCCTGCCCGGCGGCACACCCGCCCCACCGACGCCGGGCATGACCCGCAACGAGGCGCACATGGCCGCCCTGTTCGCGGCCCTCGACGAACCGACCGGAACGGAATAGCCACCCTGGAACGAAACGAAGTCGCCGCCGTCCTGGCCTACATCGGCCGCCTCGACCCCCGCACCATCCGCAGCGGCACGGGCGAGACCCGTGACCAGCTCGCCCAGTGGCACGAGCTGCTCCACGACGTGCCCTTCACCACCGCCCACGGCTGGGACGTCCGCGAGGCCATACGAGCCCACACCCTCGACTCCCCGTACCCGATCCTCCCCGTGGACCTCGCCCGCAAATGGCGCGCGCACCGGCGCGACCGCCTCGACCGGCACACCGACCCCACACCAACTGCCGACCCGGACGATCCTGCCGTCTGGCGAGCCGAGCTGCTCCGAACCCGGAACTCCGTCGCCGCTGGTGTGGCTGCCCCTTCGACCCACCGGCAGATCACCAGGGGCAGTCCGCCCCGTCACGTCGAGGAGCGCCTGCGCGAGATCGGATCGCCCATTCCGCCGGCCGCCCGTGCCGAGCTGGCCCGCTACCGTCCCACCCGCGCCGCGCGCCTGGCTGCCGTCGACACCAGTGTTCCCGATGCGCTCGGGGTGCGGTGCGAGTGGTGCCACGCACCCGTGGGTGCCCCGTGCCGTCAGCGGCGGACGACCCCTGACGGTGCCGCCAGGGGCAATGCCGTACGTGCCACTCCCCACCCGTCGCGCATCGACCTCGCCGTTGCCCGCATGGGCCGACACAGGCCAGCGTGACACGGCCCGGTCGTGCACCTCTTCGTGGCCACGTAGCCCTCCGCCCGTCGGTCTCCTCGGCCGTGGCGTCCGCCTGCACTGGGACGCGACCACCGGCGCCGATCTGCACGCGCGCCGGCGTCCGCGCGCCGCGCACGACGCCGAACGGGACCTGCAGATGCTCGTCCGTTGCCAGCTGCTGCTTCTGGACGACCTCGCCGCGGCCAAGAGCAGCGAATGAACCGAGGAGCTCACCTACCGGCTCATCAACCACCGATACGAGCACATGCTCCCCACCCTCATCACGACCAACCTCCCCGCCGCCGAGCTGCGCACCGCGGTGGGCGACCGCGTCGCCTTCCACCTCGCCGAGATGACCGAACGCGTCATCCTGACCGGCCCCGACCAACACCGCACCGCGCCCGCCGCCTGACGGCAACACCGCGTCTCCCCTCCCTTTCCCTCACCCCGCCCGCGCACAGGCGTGCCCTCACACGCGCGAGCCCCAGGAGAGCCCCTGCATGACACCTGGCGACACCATGCCCGCAAGCGCCGAAGAGACTCCGGCAGCATCTCTGACGCACTGGATCACCTCGCCCACCGCCGCCGTACTGCTGCTCGTCGGTCTCGCCCTGACCGCTGGATGGCGGTGGCAGCGCGCCCGCAAGCCCGGCACAAGACAGCGACGTGACACCGCCGCGATCCCGGTGGCCGCCGTCGCCGCGATCGGCTGCACCGCCTACAGCGCGGACACCAGCTGGCGCTTCGCCGCCGACTACCTCGACATGAGTGGCACCACCGAGCGCGCCGCGATGTTCGCCGTCGCCGAACTCGCCTTGTTCTCCACCGCGCTGATGGCCCGGGCCAACCTCAACGGCCCGAAGCAGGCGCCCGGCCTGCCCGGCACTCTCACCTGGGTGATCACCGGCGTGCAGATCGTGCCCGCCTACGCCGAGTCCGGGCTGGTCGGCGGAACCATACGGGCCTTCGTCGGCCCGGTCCTGGCGGCGATGCTGTGGCACCTGGCCATGGGCATCGAACTGCGCAACCGCAGCCCGCACTCCGGCTCCCGCAGCCTGACCGCCGTCCTCGCCCGACAGGCACGCGAACGGCTGCTGGCCCGCCTGGGGATCGCCGACCGGGACGCGGACGCAGCCCGGCTCATCCGCGAGCGTGCCCTCGACCGGGCCGTCACCCTGATCCTGCGCGCCGAGGCCATGACGCCGGAGAAGCGCGCCAAACGGCGCGGCCGACGCCTCATCCGCCGCTTGCACCAGGCGCTGGAGCAGGCCGACGTCGACCGCGACGAACGACAGGACAAGTTGCTGCTGCGCAAGCTCGCCACCCGCCAACAGGCCCTCGCCCTGGCCACCGTCCCGCTGCCCGCCCGCTGGTCGCACCCCGCCCCAGGGCTTGCGGGCGGATCCACGATCGCCAGCCTGCGGGCCACCACGGCAAACCGGGCAGAAATCCCGGACAGCCCGCCTTCAAAGGTCGCGGGCGATATCGCCGCCCGCCGGGCAGCCCGCCCTCGGCCCGAAAATCGCCCGCCCCAGCCCGCCCGCACCGCCACTGACCCGGAACCGAAACCGGGCGAGGAACCGCCCGACGTCGGTGCGGGCAATGCGGCGCGGGCGGGGTCGTATCGCTCGGGCAACAAGCCGCGGGCGACACGGGACCTCCTCACCGAGTACGCCCATCGCCTCCACCGCGATACCGGACGTCTCTCCCGTGACCTGCTGGAGAGCGCCGTGCGCAGAGACGGCTACAGCGTTGCCAGCGACACCGCCGGAGCAGTCGTCCGCAGCGTCAAGGCCGACCTACGGACCGGGCCCTCCAGCCACCCGCAATGAGACCGCCCCTACACCCAAGCCCCAAGGAAGACAGCTAGATGCACGACTCGCACCACGAACTCCACGACGTCCAGAAGGAGATCAACACCCCCGCCTCAGCGCCAGCAAGTTGTACCGGGAGCAATGCTCCCGGGATTCCCGCCCCAGGGGTGGCGGGAACCCTCCGGTGCCAGGGGGCACCGGAGGGTCAGGCTGCGACCGAGGGCGGACCGCAGCAGGGAGGGGAACGGCAGGCCGAGTCCCTGGCGAAACGACGTCAGCGTCCGCGTCAGCCGACGTCACGCAAGCGCCTGCACCAGCCCAGCTGTCGCATGAACGACGCCGAGTTCCAGCGTTTCACCGACGCCGCCGCGCACTGCCAGATGTCCCACGCTGCCTTCCTCGCCTACGCCGTCGACAAAGCCGCCCGCGACCTGACCCGCACCGCCGCCGAGATCGCCACCGAACGAGAGGTCATCAACGAGCTGTTCGCCGCCCGCCGCCACCTGGGCCGGATCCACGGCCTGTTCAACCAGGTCGCCAAGGCCCTCAACTCCGGTGCCGACGCACCTCACCTGGACGCCACGGCCCGGGCCGTCGCCGGCGCGGCCCGCCGCATGGAGGACGCCGCCGATGCCCTGCTCGCCCACCGCGACGGCGGTGCCCCTGAGTGATCCCCAGCATCCACAACCGCGGCAGCGAGACGATCGGCCTGGTCCGCTACCTCTACGGCCCCGGCACCAAAGAGGAACACATCGACCCTCACCTGGTGGCCGCCTTCGACCCGCTCACCCCCGACCCCGGCCGTGATCCGAAGGCCACCTACGAACAGCTCCAGCGTCTGCTCGACCAGCCCGTCAACGCCCTGCCCGCTGGCAAGCGCCCCGACAAGCACGTGTGGCACCTGTCCGTACGGGCCGCCCCGGAAGACCCGGTCCTGTCCGACGAGGACTGGGCGGCCATCGCCCGCCGCATGGTCGCCGCCACCGGCATCGCCCCCGACGGCGACGAGCAAGCCTGCCGATGGGTAGCCGTCCGGCACGCCGACGACCACATCCACATCATCGCCACTCTCGTCCGCGACGACGGCCGTCGGCCCCGCCTGCACAACGAGGCCCGCCGCGCCCAAGCCGAATGCCGCCGCGTCGAAGCCGACTACGACCTGCGCCGCGTCCCCGCCGGCGACGGCACCGCCGCCAAGCCGCCCACCAGCGCCGAACGGCACAAGGCCGAACGCGAGGGCCGTGACCGCACCGCACGCGAGGAACTGCGCGAGACCGTGCGCCGCGCGGTCGCCGGCGCCACCTCCACGGACGAGTTCCTCAGCCGCCTCAAGGACGCCGGGCTTCTCCTCCGCACCAAGGCGCTGCCCTCCGGCGACCTACAGGGCTACAAGGTCGCCCTGCCCGACGACCGCAACGGGAACAAGGAGCCCGTCTACTACGCCGGATCCACCCTCGCCCCCGACCTCTCCCTGCCCCGTATCCGCAAACGCTTCTCCGGCAACACCCCGGATCAGGGCACGGACACGCCTGAGGTGTCGAGTGGGCCGGCGATGGCACGGCGCCGGACGGCCACGGCCGCCTGGCAGGCGGTCCTGGTCATCGATCACGGCGAGGACGCCCAGGTCGCCGCGTACATCGCTACCGCCGGGGAGGTGTTGGACGCGCTCGCCAAGACCTCCGCCGCCCACACCCGCGCCGAACTGCGTGAGGCGGCCTTCGTGTTCGAGCGGGCCACTCGCTCCCACGTCCAGGCCGAGCACGGGCATGACCGCACCCTGCGTCAGGCCGCACGCGACCTCATCCACGGCGGGCCCGCCCTCGGTCGCGGGGAAGACGGTGCCACCACCGCCATGGTCATCGACATGCTGTTCTTCCTCGTCACCGCCGCAGCTCACTGGCACGCCAAGAAGCACCACGCCCAGCAGGCCGCTGCCGCCCTCCGGGCCGCCGAGCACCTGCGGACCGCCTACCGGGCCGCCGCAGACATTCCGCTGGGCGCACTGCACCTGCGGGGCCGGCGTCTGTCCCAGCCGTTGCGCCAGAGGCAGGCTGCCTGCCTCCGACAAGCCGTGCCGGAGCTGGCGGAACAGGCTCTGGCCGAGCCGGGCTGGTTCGCACTGGCCGCCACGCTCGCCGACGCCGAGGCCGCCGGACACCACCCGGCCGGGCTCCTGGCCGAAGCGGTCGGACGGCGGGAGCTCACGACCGCGGACTCGGTCTCCGAGGTACTGGTGGGGCGGCTGCGCCGCATGGCCGATCTGCCCGCAGACGCCACTGCGATGCCTGAACGTGCCGCCACCGCTGCCCCGGGCAACGGCCGCACTGCCCGGCCTTCGGTGAGCCGAGGCGATCAACCCAGCAGGGCACGATGACGCAACACATACGGCAAGCCCCTCTGCCAAGACCGAGGCAGAGATGCGAGGGTCCGGGGGCGACCTGGGCCCAGCAAACACCTGCTGCGTTGAGAGCGCACGTCCGTTCCGTCTCGGAACAGGAGCTGCGAGGCGTTTCCTGAGTGAACAGACGTGATCCGAGGGAACCGAGCAAGGAGGCAGCGGCGGTCACGTCTGCACTCGATGGCGGTGGGCTTCTCGCAGGACAGCCAGTTCGTTCGCCAGCTCACCAGGGCCGATCGCGCTCAGGGCCCAGAGGCTGCTGGCTCGGCGGGCCCACTGCCAGAGCAGGTCATCCACAGGGGTGTGGAAGGGCAGCACAGGGATGCCGTGTGCATCGAAGGGATCGGCGTCGAGATAGCGCAGACCACCTGTACCGCACAGATAGTGGGTGCTGCCGGTGGCTGACGCGAGATCCGCCAGGCGCTCGGATCGACCTGGGCGGGTCGGGGTCTCGCTGCCGTCCAGCACGTCCCCTGCCCAGCCGAGGACCGTGAGCAGGGCAATCGTCGATGTTCTCGCGACATCGGCCAGGCGGTCCGAGGTGTCGAGCGTGTCCAAGACCGCGTCCAGGACATCCGACACGGCTTTCCAATGGCGGCTGCGGCCGTAGTACTGCCGCACGAGCAGATGGACCGTCCTGCGCGAGCGCCGGGGGTCAACGAGCCGTGCCTGGCTGATCAACGTCGAGCGCCCCTGGGGAAGATGCGTGGGGAGCGTGAGCCATTGCTGACGTGCGGGCTCGTCCAGATCGGCGAGACGGGCGCGGTGCTGGTAGTCGCGCCGGGCGAACTGCACGTCGTCCAGGGCGATCCACCGGTCGGCGGCGAACAGCTTGGCCAGCGTGGACAACCTCGGGAAGAGGTTCGGCTGATGGATCGCGCAGACCCCGCCCCGTGGCGGGTCAGGTGCTGATGAGGCGACTGTCGAAACCGGCGCCCAGGAGGCGCTCGTAAGCGTCATACACATCCCCCGGTACGTCCTGCTCGACGGCGAAGCCGAGCTTCGGGTACTCGATCACCCGTTGCAGGTCGCCGACGAGCATGTCGACGACGAGCTTCTCGTCGCCGATGGACTTGATGTAGTCGTCCAGCTCCAAGGGCTCGGAGGCACACACCACCTCCGCCTCGGGCCACAGCTTGCGGCAGGTCGCATACGAGCGGCGCTCCATGTACGGCTTGGAGATCAGCAGCAGTGAGTGGACCTCGACGCCGGCCTCAGCCAGCAACTCCCGCGAGAACGTGATGTTCTGGCCGGTGTTCGCGGCGTTCGGCTCGACGAGGATCGCCTCGTCCGGGACGCCCAGGCCCAGGGCGTGCTCGCGGTAGTGCACGGCCTCACCGCGCGGGAAACGGGCCCGGGTGGTGGGGCTGTTGCCGCCGCTGAACACCACGACCGGGAAAAGGCCGGCGCGGTAGAGGTCAGCGGCTGCGGTCGCCACGCCGAGGTCGTGGCTGCCCAGGCCGATCGCCGCCGAACAGGGCCGCGGTTCGTGGCCCATCTGGTGGTAGTTCCAGATCAGCGTCGCGTCGTGGAACTGCTCGTCGGTGATCTGGCGCTGCTGGTGCTCCGGCACTGGCACTCCCTGGCTCATCCCTGTTGGCCCTTTCGGATGCCCTCGATGCTGCGCAGCTGGTGGCTCAGCCCGAACTGCTGGGCCACCTGCGCCGCCTGGTCGAGGACGGACAGCCCATCATTCCGGGTCGCCGCATCCGACAGAAGGATGTGCCCGTACGCGGTGTCCAACCGCACGCGCTGCATCGGGGAGTCGACCGTGCCGGTGGTGCGCGCGATGTCGATGTAGTGCAGGGCCTGGTCCAGCTGTCCGGCGCCACGGTGGGCCAAGGCCAGCTTCTGGTGCGCCACGGACCAGTCCTCCGGCTCACCGAGCACCTCGAACTCGCAGGTGGCCGCCGCCATGACCTCGGTGGCGTACGCGTTGTCGCCCTCCTTGCTCAGCGCCGTCCCCACCCACAACCGGGCGCGGGCCCGGTCCCGCCGGCTCAGGCGCTCGTCCCGTGCGAGCTGCTCGTAGCGGCGGGCGGAGACCTCCAGTTGGCCGGACATCTCCTGCACCACGGCGAGGGACAGCTCGATCTGGGCCACCCGGCGCGGGATGTCGAGCTCGGAGAACATGCCGCGCGCGGTCAGATAGGACTGGCGAGCGGAGAGCGGACCAAGAATCGCGCCCTGGTCGCGTTGCACATCGCCCAGCAGCACGAGTGAACGGCCGTACAGGTAGAGGCCCTTGTCGTCGAGATCGCGCGGATCATGTCTGCCCAGCCAGCGGTTGAGCAGCGTCGAGGCGAAGGGGAAGTTCTGACGGCTCACGCAGACCACCGCGCGTTCGATGTCCTCGGTCCACGTCTCGTAGTCCGCCGGCCGTGCCCTCTTCCGCTCGGGGAACAGCAGCGCTTCGAAGCGGGCGTGGGCAGCGGAGTCGGCGCGGGCGAGAGCGGTGTCGAGGATGGCCTGGGTGTCCGGCCGGGGCTGCGTTTCAGTACCCAGGCTCTCCCACTTGGCCACCGTGCGCAGGGCGACGCCGAGGTGGTCGGCGAAGGCGCGGGTGCTCATGCGCAGCGCGGCACGCAGGGCGCTCGCCTCCCGGCCTGTCCAGTGCTGCACGCTGACCACAGATGACCTCCCTCCGTCACGTATGGAAGCACTCTCGGTGACGACGTGGGGCGGGAAGTGCAACGGAAGTACAACAGCAGGTCATTTCGAGGCCGTCCGAGACAGCCGACGCTCTTGGTCATGGACGACGAATGCATCGAGGACGAACCCCTCACCGAACGCCGCCCGGTCACCGGCCCACATGTCTTCGGCTACCTGCGCCACTCCACCGGCGGGACGCCACGGCACACCGCGCTCACCAACTGCCTCACCGAGTACTGCCGTAGCCACGAACTGACCCTGTGCGGCGTCTTCACCGACCGCGAACCGGCCGTCGCGCTCCACTCCCCCGCCTTCGTCGGCCTCCTCGACGCCCTCGGACTCCCCGACACCTACGGCGCCGTGATCCCGGCACTCAGCCACCTCGGCCCCAGGCCCGTCGCCACCGAGCGCAGGCGGCGGATAACGGCAACCGGCACGCGCCTCATCACAGTCCGCTCCACCAGGCCGACGGCAGGCATCGGACTGTCCTTCCGCCTCCAGCAGCAGGGAGGCACCTGATGTCCGTACGAGACGCGCTGCGCCGCGCCCCGATGATCGGCGACATTCCCGGACTGCGCCTGCTGCGAGTCGGCGACGACTGGGACCTTGTGCGAATGCCCGCGGAGACCGGATTCCCGGCGCTTGCCCACCTCCGCGCCATCGGCGCCTCGATCGGGCCGGTGCTCTACGACGGCCCCAACGAACGCCTCTACTACGCCATCCGGACCGGCACCACCGGCAGCGGCTGGGGCGACCTGCCGGTACGACACCTCTCCGGCAACTCCTGGCTCGTGGCACCGGGCCTGGAGCTGATGGACGACTGGTTCGGCGGCTGGTGCGAACTCCCCGACGACGACACCCTCACCGACCCCGAGGTCCTGTTCGCCGCGCTCCAGCACCCGTACGTCACGGCCGTCTGCCAAGACCCACCGTCCGACGCCCGACTCCAGAACGCCTTCCGAACCGACCACAAGGGGACCCCGTGACACCTCGCCCCGTGACACCCGACCCCGTCTCACCCAACACAGTCCTCGCCAACGCCCTCCTCCGCGCCGAAGACGTCCTGACCCCACGCATCCTGGCCACCCCGCCGGCGCGGATCGTCCTCGTCGTCGGCACCCAGATCAACGGTGCCCCGCACATCGGCACCTCCCTCGTACAGTCCCTGGCCTTCGCGATGGCCGCCCGCCTCTGCGACCGCTTCGGCATCCTCACCGAGGTCGTCTTCAGCGCCCTCGACAACGCCCCCTACCAACAGGCCACGGACCCGGTCAGCGGTCACCGCTACCAGCGCGCGTACGCCCAAGCCATCGACGAACAGGCCCTGACCGGCCTCGTCGACGCCCTCTACCAGCCCCTGTTCACCGCCCTGTCCCGGCGCCTGGGCATCCCGTACCGGGTCGAGACCTACACCCAGCAGCAGGCCGGCGAGCACTTCCGCCGTACCTGGCTGCGGCTCCTCCCCCGCCTCAACGCCGCCCGCTGGTGGCTCGCCCCCTCCACCGGCACCCCGCATCTCCGGATCCCCTGCTCCCAGCCCGGCTGCGGCTGGGCCGAGAAACACGCCGAACGCACGCGTGTTCACCTCACCGACCGCGACACGGCGACCGTCGCCGCCGTCTGCCTCCACCACGGCCCCTACCAGGCCACCATCACACCCACCACCGGCGCCTACCTCGACCTGGCCACCCTGTACCGCAACCTCGTCAAGGAACTCGCCCTGACCAACCCGCGCGAGGGCTGCACCCTGCACGTCATGGTCAAAGGCGGCGACTGGGTCTTCGGCTCCCTCCTCATCGACGAGGCCCTCCAGGCCGTCGGCCTCACCCGCGCCCAGCTCCCCGCCCGCCTCTTCTGCCCCCAGGTGGTCACCGACACCGGCGCGAAGCTCTCCAAGTCTCTGATCCGCGAAGGCCGCGCCACCGGGCCGACGGGTGCGGCGGACTGGATGCTCGACACTCGGCAATGGCCCGGCAGCGTCACCGAATACGCCGACCAGTTGCTGGCCATGACCGAGACAATGCTGTCCGACCCCCGCCACTTCTTCCGCTCGTACTCCGCAGCCGAGATCGGCCGCCTGATCACCGCACCAGCGCCCAGGAGCGTCTCCGCCCCATGACCGAGACCCACACATACGTACGCGAACTCAACCTCTACCGCCAGTACTTCGACCTCGTCTCCGCCGGTACCAAGACCATCGAAGTGCGCGTGAAATATCCACACCTCGCCGACCTTGCCGCAGGCGACACCATCCGCTTCCGGATCAAGGGCACCGACGAGACCTGCGAGGTCAAGGTCGTTCGAGTCACCGAGTACGCCGACTTCGAGGCCCTGCTCGACAGCGAGGGGCCCTCCAACGTCAACCCCACCGCGACCCGCGACCAACAGCTCGCCAACATCCGCGCCATCTATCCACCCGAGAAAGAAGCTCTTGGCACCCTGGCTATCCAGATCAGGCCCCTGGGCTGACACTCTGGCCGTCCAGCCGCCAAGCCGCTCGGAGTACAACTTCGGCCGTGGAGCCCAGACGACCGCGACACTCGTACGGTTAAGCTCGGCGCCGCGGTCGACTGAGAAACCCTGCTCGATGCAGCTGGCCAATCAGCAGGGACCCGGATCACGCCCGCTGTTCGTCCAATCATTAGCCATTAGACGTTTAAGCAGGACGGCGGGCGGCCGCTCGCTCAACCGAGCCAAGCACTGCCCCAACAAGGAGCGACGGGCTGCCAGAGGCCAACAGTCATTGAACCGCCTCGCCGCTGTGAAAGCCTCCGTAGCCCAGCTGGCGGCACTCTTCCTTGAAGGCTCGAATTCACACCGTAGACAACCGGGCTGGAACGACATCAACGAAGCTGCTGGCTAGGGCCGTTGAGAGATCGTCGGACCCCAGATGCAGGCTCAGCACGTCATGACCGATTCCGCCGACCAGTTCACGGCTCGCTTCACTAATCGCGAGGCAGGCGGCGACCACACCAACAAAGGCTGCACCGACCGCAGTTCCAGCGAGCTCGACAGCGCCGCATACGTCCCGTTGCTTTAGATCCTCGAAGGCGTCGTTGTTGGGCAGCTCGGCGTTTTCCGACTGAGGCTCGGCCCAAGCGGGGACCTGCTGGCTCGCACGGGCGGCCGGGAAGCGGCGGATCTGGATCGCGTTAAAATCCAGGGCCCCGGAACCGAGTCCGGCGTCGATAGCGAGCGGCCAGCCGACGGCGCTGATGGCTCGCCGTGTGGCGAGGTTGTCGACGCCGAGGAGTGCGACGTGCGTGTCCTGCTGGGCAGCACGGGTGTTCTGGTCCAGTCGGCGCTCGATGAGGCTTGTGTCGAAGCCGAGCCTGTCAAGCGTTTCCGCGACCAGGCGCGTCTTGCGAGTGGGGGCCGGAAGCCGCGGCGTCAGCAGACCGGTGCTGTGATTCGCCTCGACTGCCTTGTCCACATCTTGCAGGACGACGGAGATCTGAGCTGGATCGGTATAAGGCAGCCAGGACAAAACCCATGCGTTGGCCTGTCCGAGGTGCCCGAGACCGACGAGCCACCAACTGGCGGGCGCGAAGGTGAACGGAGGACCGTCGCTGGACTCTGTTCCCGGGCGCCACAGGTTGAGGTTGAGCGGGCGGTGGCCGGCGTCGCTGCCTGGGCGGGCCTGCACGGCGCCGAAAGCCTCGTGCACACCGAGTGCAGCGGCGGTGATCGCGGCCAGAAGGTTTTCCGGAGAGTCACCCGACGCGGGCTCCAACCGCGCGCCCGGGTACACCCGAGCGGTCCAGCCGCTCCAATCAACCTGCAGAGTGATCGCGCGACCGGCCAAGTCGCGTGGATACTCGGTCGCGCAGATCAGCAGTACCGGCCAGTGTTTCGGCACGTCACGCAGATCCGAGGCCAGACAGGCTCCCTCGGCACCGACGACGTCAGCAACGGTGTGGCTGCGGTGCGGTCCGGCCGTCATCGCGCCACGGCCTTCGGCCACCACTACGACGTTGCCGAAGGCCCGTACGGCTGTGGCAATCGCGGTGCACAGTGCGGCTTGACCGGTGATGCGCTCGCAGATCTGTGGGTCGGTCGCGATGGCGATGCCGGTGGCCGCGTGGGCGGCGAGGACAGCCTCGAAGGTCGGATGGGTCCCGCCGTGCAAACCGATCAAAGCGGTGCGGTTGACGGCGTCAGCCTTCGGCACGTTCATGCTCTCCTCCAAAGGCGCTTCCACCTTGCGAGCAGGCGGGATAGCAATGGGCTGGCGTATCGCCCGCGGATGCATACGAGAGCCGCGGCCTGGGCCCCATATGAGGAGACCCACCGGCGTTGCTCTCGTACGTGGACGCCCAGCGCGTCAGCACTGGTCACACCGACGGCGAAGTGCGGAGCAATAAGGGCGACGTGCCCGTCGAGGGCGAGCATGGGGTGGGCAGCATCAACGGGACTCTGGGCGACCCGCTCGAAGGGGTGGGTGTGGATGTCCCCGACTACCCGGAGTCGATCGCGACGGCAGCGTGCGCTCAGAGCGGTGTATCCATCAGCATGGAATGTGATCGCGCCGGTCAGACAGCTGGGGTCGAGGTCGTCGTAGTACGCGACAGCGGTCACAGGCGTGGGCACCCGGTCCGAAGGGTGGTCGTGGTCGGTCAGCAGGAAGGCCCCGGACTCACGTCGGCCTTTTCCTCGGCGGGCGAGCTCGCGGATCAACTCATCGAACAGGGCGGCATCAAAGATCAGCCGGGGCGTGGTCATCAGATGCCTACCGACGGGAGGCGTGCGCCGGAGAGTGCGCGGTGCAGTTCCTGCAGGTAGAACCCGATGGTACGACTGCGACTCCAGGCTCGTTCTGGATGTTCAGTGGCCCAGTTGGGATGAGTGGCCAGGCCGACTCGGTCGCAGGGCAGGTACGGGGCGTCGCCGTTGCCTGGCGACCAGTCCGGACGGAAAACTTCAGGGTTACGACCGGTGATAGGCCACCGATCGACGGGCAGCAGAGTGTTACCGGCCAGGTCCCAAGGCCGGCCCGCTGGCGCCGCTAGCGGGTAGTCCTCGACGTCCAGACGCATGCCAGCCTCCGCACCGTCCCCGACTGTGATCGCGACGGTCAAGACCGGCCAGGCCATCTCGACGATGCGCCAGAATCCGGCGTCGACTCCGGCCTCGACCTGCGCAGACTGAAGGTCACGGCGCAGACGCGATTGGCAGGGGTCGACGCCGGGAGCCGAGGTGGTGGTCATCCCTGTGCTCGGACCGCGTGGACCAGGTCGAGAGCCACGGCGCACGAGCCCTTGGGAACGATTGAACCGATCGGCTCGGCGAGGCTCAGGTCCTCGGTGGTACCCGGCAGGCGAAGGACCAAGTCGGCTGCATCTTCATGAGCAATGCCGAACGCCTTGATTGCCCGGGCTCGGACCGTGCGGATGTGAGTCGCGGGGTGCGCGCGCACAAGCTTCTCCGCACCGCCATAAGCGACGGTGACCCCAATCTCGTGGCACTTGTGGATGACGACGTGGCCCGGCCCCTCACCGAAGAGCTCGACCACCGTCAGCTCGACGTCGAGCTCAGCCTCGTCGCCGACCCGGTAGACGCGCTCATCAGCCTCAACGGCCACAACATCGCCCAGCACCGCCATCGGCTCAACCTCGCGGGTCTGTGCCGGACCCGGTCCTGCCGCGTACGAGTGAAGCCTCATGACCTGCCCTTTTCTTCAAGAAGTTCCCCATACAGGTAACTCCTGTGACGGTAGTGCATCGATCATAGCGGATAGAAGTCGCGATTCCGGTAAAGATTTTTTCCCACTCACCCTCACCCTCCTGGTTGATCACGCCACCGGGAACGAGATAAGTTGGGGGCGATGCTCATGACGATCCCGGATGCTGGCCTCGGCGAAGTGCTCGCCTCCCAGACCCTGCTTGCCCAGGTCTGGCCCGACGCGGCACGGGAAGTCATGCTCCTGCTGCAGGTGCTCCGCTCCTCGATGCCATCACTGGCCGACGCCCTCGCGGTCGGGCTGATCGCGTTGGCGACACCGACAGCGCGGTCCGTCATCGAGCTGAATCACCAACGCGCCACGCTCACGGCCATCGGTCTCCGCGACGACGGCAGCCAGGTGGTGGTGCCCCACAAGCACCTGCACGAAATCACCTGGCTGGAGATCCAGGACGTCTGCGCTGACGGACGATCGGGATTGCGGGTACAGCAGTGAGCTCCGCCGCTTCCGAGTTCAAGCCCGACTGGGGACTCCATCCCGGCGCCGTGCTCAGCACAGTCCTCGACACGCGCGGGATGCGGCAAGTCGAACTTGCCGAGCGCACCGGGCTCTCACCGAAGCACGTCAACCAGATCGTCAAGCAAGTGATCGGGATCAGTCCGGACGTGTCGATCCTCCTCGAACGGGCGCTCGACGTACCTGCGGGCTTCTGGATGCGGGTCGACACCGACTATCAAGCGTTCGAGAGCCGACAACGCGCAGAAGCCGCCCTCGGCGACTACAGCACGTGGGCCAGCAAATTCCACACCGGCACCCTGCTGCGGCACGACATCATCGAGCCGGCCGATACCGGCGTCACTCGCGCCGAGAAACTCCTCAAGCTCTTCCAGGTCGCCACACCCGACGCCTTCACTCAGACCTGGCTGCGCCCCTCGGTCTCCTTCCGACGCAGTCAGGCGTTCACCGTCCACGAGCCCAATACCGCACTTTGGTTGTGCCTGGTGGAGCGCTCCGCCCGCGACCTGCCGGTCGAGCCGTTCAACGCCCGGAAGCTGCGTGCCGTCGCCAGGTCCATCCCGACAATGACGACGATGACCGTGCCCAACGGATTCGTAGCGGCTCGTGCCGCGCTCGCCGAAGCCGGCGTCGCCCTGACCTTCATTCGGGAGATTCCCGAAACCCGCGTCTGCGCAGCCACGTGGTGGATCAACGGCGAACGCCCCGCAATCGGCATCACGGAACGTCACCGGCGCTCAGACATCTTCTGGTTCAACCTGGTCCACGAGATCGGACACATCGCGCGTCATCCGCGCCGCACGAGCTTCCTCGATTTGGACATTCGGCGTGATGCCGCCGACCCCGCAGAAGAAGAAGCTGACTCCTTCGCAGTCGACACATTATTCCCCGACAAAAGCAGTGATTTGATTGCACAGGCGCGAAGCCAACGCGAGCTGATTATCATCGCAGCACGACTCGGTATCGGAGTCTCTGTAGTCGCTGGACGCTACGGCAAGCTGACTGAAGAATGGAAGTTGGTCAGTCGCCTGCGCGAGCAAATCACAGACGATGACATCGCGACTCTCGAAGCAATCGTCAACGAAACCTCTGCATAGGTCCGCCCACACACGCCTCAGTGCTGAGCCTCTAGCGCTACTCTAAGAGAAATTATTCACACTTGGCGAGATTCTTCTACATCCCTAGCCACCAAAGACTCGATCATATTCCCGATTGAAATCTGCACACTCGCGCAGATAAGCATCGATGTCAGTCTTGTATTTAAGGGCAATTCGATCGAACAACCACTTGTCGAATTCTCCAGCCTTGCGGGCATAGATGTCGACCGCATCAACGATGGCCACCACACCTCCCTGACCAGCAATCCACGCGCGCTGCGTGCCGTTCCACCCCTTCCACTCAAGCAAGGGTTCGCCAGGCAGGGTGAACGTGATCTCGCATGAGCCATGCCCAAACGTCTGGTTGCTCTGCGCCACAGGAAGCTGGGTGTGCGTGATGTAGTTACGCAAGCCCTTCAAGAATTCTGCGTGCGGGTTACTCTTAAACAGAGAGGCAATCTTGCCGCCATATTCATCCACCAGCACCTGGTCATCCTGGAAGTGCTTCTCCATAAAGCGGCGCTGCTGATCAACTCGCGTACTTAGCGCAGTAAGAACGTTGTGCAGAAGGCGCTCCGCCTCAGAGAGCAGCTCGTCATGCGCCCCGGGGTTTCGGATGTCAAAAATTGGATTAGAGAATTCGGGATCCTGCAACCTGGCAACAAGGGACTTGTACTGCGCAACGTTGCCCTGGAACACGTACCCTATCCGCTTTACTCGGTCTCCGAGCGCAATCGCCCGATATCCAGAGGAGGCATTGAGTCGCCTCTGCCAATCCACAAGGGAAGGCCGCCCCGCGCCTTCAGTAGTGATCTGCTCGCCAGCAGGCTCGGCCGGAACATCAGTGTCGGTCACGCTGGAAAACGTTACCGGTCGCACCGACCCGATGCCGATGTATTTCCGAGGGTAGGTTCATGCCCGGCCCCGAAGCTGGCATTGCAAGGGGCAGAGGTGTCGAGACGCTCACGGAGTGGCCGCCACGTCTACGCAACGCGGCACCTGAGCGGTGAGGAGAAATCCAGCCGGTACGAAGCACTCGGTGACGTAGGCGCAGCACTGGCTCGGAGGATGCTCTGGCCAGGAAGTACACGGCCCTGCCCGGCTCAGCTCTGGTCTCATTCGCGCCCATCCGGCGCCGTCTACGAGCGCCGGCACCACCCACTCCACCCCAGGTCAGAACACCCCGTCCCCCGTCGAGCCCCCGGACGAAGACTTGGAAGGCGCGTTGGGGGCAACCCGCCGAGCACGGCGGGCCTCGCCCCACCAGCAGGACAGGGCGGCGAGCCATCTCGCCTGAACAACCGGACTGTATAGCGGCGATCAGACTGGCGTGAGCACCGCCCGAAGGTCGGCAACGGGGCTAGGCCGGGCTCTCCATTGCCACGCGCAGGCTGGCGATCCCGCGGGATCTGTATGCCTTGACCGATCCGAGGCTGATACCCAGCGTCTGCGCGATCTGGGCCTCCGTCATATCGACGAAGTAGCACAGCACCAGAACTTCTCGCTGCCTGCGCTGGAGGGATTTCATCGCCTTGATGAGCGAATCCCGCTCCAACTGGTCATATGCGCCCTCCTCGGCGCTCGCCATGTCAGGCATCGGTTTGGACAGCAGCTTCAGACCAAGGAGGCGTCGGCGCAGTGCCGAGCGGGAAAGGTTCACAACCGTCTGCCGCAGTTGTGCGAGGACCTTCTCCGGGTCACGCGTTCGCCTGTTGCGGGAGTGCACCCGGATGAACGCCTCTTGGACGACGTCCTCGCTGGAGGCGGTGTCATCGAGGAGGAGAGCCGCAAGCGTTACCAGAGAGCGGTAGTGGCTTCGGTACAGGTTGACGAGCGCGTCCGCGGCGCGCTCTGGCGAGACGTCCAGGTTCTGGTGCGTACGCACTTCACGACTGCCAACGGAGGACCGGTCCAAGGCGTCCAGAAACCGGCCCGTTCGGTGCCCAGGGCTGTCTGCCGGAAGCGCACTCCAGTCGCCGTCAGCGGCCTGGATCTGCCGAATGCCGGTACGGGTGAGCTGTGAGTCTTCGGCGTCCGAGCTCTGCCGCGCGCTCTCCCCTGCACGGTCCACCAGCCCCGGGTCCAGACGACGTCGCACCGCGGTCATGGCTGGGCCTCCTCCCACAACTGGCTTCCACGCAAGGCGCGGCGCAAGCGGTACAGGCGTGCTCTCACACGATCCGCGGGCATGGCGAGCCTCGACGCGATCTCGGCAGGTCCGTGTCCCTCGATCCGCAGCTCGACAATCCGCCTGTTCGTCTCCTCCAGGGTGCTCAGGAAGTCGGCCACGATGTCTTCGCCGACGACATCCCCCTCCACGTCGACACTGACCTCCTCCAGCGGAAGCCAGGTGTCGATGTCGGCGCCGGTCCCTCCCAGTACCTCTCTATGACGGTGTTGGTACTCGCGGGCCCATCGGGCATGCGTGTCCTTGAAGACCAGGATGATCGCTCCGACGAAGTAGCTCCTCAGCGAGGCGCCGCCTTCCGGATCCCAGCGTCCACCGCTCAGCGCGTGCCGGTGGAAGTGCTGCAAGCCGGCCGCGACGGCGTCGTGCGCCAACTGCTCCCGCGCGTCCCCGTCTTCCCGGAGCAGTTCACGCAGTTCCTCCCATCCTTTGACGGGACGGTTGCGTTCAGCGCAACGCCGGTAGATCTCGCCGGTGATGAGCCATCTGCGCATCACCGGACGCCCGTACGCTGCCAGTTCGTTGCAGAAGATCTCGTACCGCACGCCGACGAAGCCGTCGCTTTTGAGCTCGGCAAACAGTTCGCGATCGGCCAGGAGATGTGAGGGCTGATCGGGACAACTCCCTGTCATGCCCTCGATATTGAGGGTGCCTCCGGGGATGCCGTCGGCCAGTTCTATCGAAGCGGACGGCGTCGGATCCATAACCCGATGAGGCCCGCGACGCGCCATGCTGCCGGACGCCCCGCTCCCCATCCGACCTCCCTGCGCGATGTCGCTACGCGGTCCCTCCGCGACACCGCAGCCAGCTACTCCACTTGTAGGGCAGGTGGTTGCCCGGCCGTGACGCGAATTTCAAAAAAATCTTGGCCACCTTGAAAACCGGCGTCACACACGCCCCACCGGACTCCCTATAGCTCGAACAACAGGGCGTCGACGAGCACCCCTCGTGACCGAACCGCCCGATCGAGACCTCCGCAGCCACGCATGGAGAACCACACCGTGAACCCAGCCGACCGCGACCCTTCCGGCACCCCACTGCTGACACTGCGGGCCGCCGTCATCCTGCTCCTGGGAGTACTCAGCGGTGTCGGTGCAGGGGTACTCACGTTCTTCGCCGGCAACGACCTCGCCACCTGCGCCATGGCAGGGTGCGGCTCCAGTGCCATGGCAGTGCTCTTCTTCCACAGCATCATCAACTGAACCGGCACGCACCTGCCCCCATCACGACTGCAATGCCCGGTTCCAGCCATCGTATGAAGCAGGATGCAGCGCGACGGTTCGGACCTGGCGGCGACCACGATCGGAGCCTTGGGTGCGTCCCGTGCCCAAGCCGTGCCCAAAAGACCGGACAGCCGCGGTAAACAGCGGTGCGAAACCACTTCTTGAAGCAGCGCCAAAAGCGATGTACTCCCAGGTCAGAAGCCTTGACCCCGTTCAAGCGCCGTCGCTTCCCAAGCTGAGAGTGCGAGTTCGATTCTCGTCACCCGCTCCATGAGAAACCCCCAGGTCGATGACCCGGGGGTTTTTGTTGTCTCGTCCTGTTCGGGTGGCGGGTAAAAGCAGGACGCACCCGTTGGTGCAGGGGACAGGAGCCTTTCCCTGGCGGGGGAGGGGGCGCCCGCCAGGGAAAGGGTGGGTCAGAAGACTCCCTTGTAGTTCTGCCAGCCTGTGGTGAGTTTGGTTCGGGGGGCGAAGGAGCCCTTGCCGTTGCCGTTGTTGCGGTAGAGGGTGCCGGAGGTGTCGCGGGAGACGAGGTCGGCCTTGCCGTCACCGGTGATGTCGCCGGCGCCGATCACGACGTCGTACGAGCCTCCCCAGTCGGTGAACAGCTTCACGCGGGTCTTGAACTTGCCCGTCGCCGTGCCGTCGTAGCGCCACAGTGCGTTCGACTTGTCCTGGGCCAGGAGGTCGCCGTGGCCGTCGCCGTCGAGGTCGCCGGCGCCCATGATCTTCTTGTAGCCGGTCCACTGGGACGCGATCTTCGTGCGGGCCGACAGCTTGCCCGTGCTCGTCGCCTTGTAGAGGTAGATGTCGCCGGTCGAGGACTGGCGGGCTATCAGGTCGGCCCGGCCGTCGCCCGTGATGTCGCCCGGCGAGGTCAGTACGTCGTACTGGGTCCAGCCGCTGGTGCCCAGCGAGGTGTAGGCGGTCGACGGGGTCACCGCCGCTCCGCACGCGGGCCGGTAGGCGCGCAGCGCGCCGCTGGTGTAGCGCACGAGGACGTCGTTGCACCGGTCGCCGTCCAGGTCTCCGTACGGGACGAACTTCGCGGTCGTCGGCCAGCCGTTGCCGGTCTTCTTGCCGGTCAGGGTCCCGGTGCCGGTGCCGTACTGGTAGGTCAGTCCGCCTGAGCCGTTGAGGGTGAGGACCTCGCCGAAGCCGTCCGCGGTGGCGAAGTCGCGTCGGACCGGGGTCGCGCCGGTGACCTTCAGGGTGCCGGTCCTCGTGAGGGCCGCGCCCGCGCCGTCGGCCGGGGTCGCGGTGAGCGTCCAGGTGTAGGCCCCGTTGGCGACCGGCTTGCCGGCCGTGTCCTTGCCGTTCCACGACGCCGCGAGGACACCCTGTGCGGTGCCGCCGGTCAGGGTGCGGACGGTCGTACCGGTGGCCTTGTTCCTCAGGTCCAGCTTCCAGGAGGCGGCGGCCTTCGACAGCCACCAACGGGGGTTCCAGGACGTGCTCTTGACGTCGACCGAGCCGGCCACGGAGGAGTCGAGCTGGGCCAGCGCCGAGACGGGGACGCCACTGGGCACCACGTGGGTGTTCTGCTTGCTGTCGACGTACGCGATCAGGCCGGTGTACGGGTCGACGTCCCAGGGTTCCCCGCCGGAGACGGTGGCCACGGAGTGCGTGACCGGGGTGGCGCCGCGGACGTCGGTCACCTTCAGCTCGCCGCCCGTGGCGGTGACGACGAAGCCGTCACCGAGCTTCGCGGTCCCCCAGGCGCCCTGGGTGAGGGTCAGCCTGTTCCCGGTGACGGTGTCGTAGACGCCCTGGCCCTCGCCCGAGCCGACGCACGACCACAGCAGCAGGCTGCCGACCGCCTGGAGGTTCTCCAGCAGGCACTTCGAGAACCCCACGGGGTCGCCCTGGGCGCCGGTGCGGACGTCGACCGGAACGGCGCCGTCGCTGCCGTCCCGCACCCACAGGGTGGTGCCCCACATCGTCATGCCGTGCGTCGCCGACGTGCGCACGGTGGCACCGGTGTCGAGATCGACGACCCTGGTCTCCGAACCGGCCGCGTCGGTGTACTCGGTGGCCATCGCGACATGACGGCCCTTGGCGTCCCAGACGTAGGTGTAGTCGTGGGCGGCGTCGACGGCCGTGCCGGGGGTCGGGCCCGTCGGCTGGACGACCCGGGGGACCGGGTCGCCGTCCGTGGACCGCAGGTTCCAGATCACCGTACGGCCGTCCCCGGTGCCCAGGAGGTTGGGCGAGGAGTCGGTGCTGACCCCGTGCGAGGTGCGGGTGCCCGCCGTGAGGGCGTCGCCGGTGGTGCCGATGTCCCGGCTGTAGAGATGGGCGCGGCCCTGGTCGCGGTCGAGTTCGGTGACGGTCAGGCGGCCGTTGTCCAGGGTGAGCCGCTGCACCGGGTCGGCGACCGGGCTCATCACGGAGGGGGCGACCTTCCGGACCACGGGGGTGCCGTCGGCGTCCGCGCGGACCAGGGTCACGCCGAAGTCGGCGGTGTCGGCGGCGCTGCCGGGCACCAGCAGGCCGCCGTCAGGGGTGGGGACGGCGAGCGCGAGGCTCTGCGAGCGGGCCAGCACGGCCTTGGTGGTCGAGCCGTCGGGGGCGAGCGCGTCGACGCGCCAGACGGGCAGGCTGCCGTCCTGGGCGCCGAGCGAGGAGTCGTAGCGGGAGACCAGGAGCTGGTCGCCGACCATGCCCAGCAGGTGCGTCGCGACATCGTCCCGCAGCGGCACCGTGCGGACCGTGGCGGTCAGGTCGTCGCGGGAGTGGACGGAGACCGTGCCGGAGCCGTCCCAGGACACCAGGTGGGTGGCGGTGAGCACCGTACGGCCCGTGGTGCTGACGGTGGGGTTGTACGGCAGCTCGACGAGCCTGCCCTCGTCGGCGTCGAGCCAGCCGCTGCGCAGCCCGCCGTCCACGCGGTACTGGACGACCGTGCCGTGGGCGTCGCCGACCGGGGAGTTGCCCGAGCTCAGGGCGGTGATGCCGTCCGGGACGTCCGCCGCCGCGCGGTCGCGCACCGTGCCGTCGTCCTGGAGGTCGAGCAGGTGGAACTTGTGGCCGCTCGACGAGACGGTCGTGACGACGGTCCGGCCGAGCGTCCCCTGGTAGGTGTGGCCGCCCGGGAGCGCGAGCGTCGTCAGCGCCCCGCCCGCGGCCATGTCCCGCAGGGTCACGGCCCGCGTGTCGTCGTCGTAGCGGGCGACGACGTCCGATCCGGCGCCGAAGTCGGGCATGCCCCACACCTCGGTGGCCGAGGCGTCCACCACCGTGTCCTCACCGGTGTAGGTGGTCCACAGATGGCCGCGCCCCGGTTCGTAGCGCAGGAAGCCGGAGGCTCCGGCGCTGAACAGGGCGGTCGCGGGCCGCAGGGACGTCTGTGCCGGGATGACCACCTCGGCGGTCGCGGCCGCGTGCGCGTCGAGGCTCAGCGGTCCCGGACCCAGGGTCAGGGCGAACGAGGCGGCGACGGCGATACCGCCATGAACGAGGGCACGTCTGCCCACTGGTTTCCTCCACGGGAGCCGAAAGAGACGACACTTGCACGATCAAGACCCGGCAAAGAGCGACAAGGTTGCGGTCGTGGGAGGCGGCGCTTCGGGAGCCGAGGGCCGTACCGGTGAGTGACCCAGGCCACAGGAACTCCTCCGGTGCCGTGGAGAGAAGTGGTTGTGAGGGAGTCAGAGAACGAGGTGCGGCGCCGTGTGCGCGAGGGGGATCGCGAGGCGTTCGCCCAGTTGTACGAGGAGTTCGCCCGGGCCGTGTACCACCACGGGCTGCGGCTGACCGGTGACTGGTCGACCGCCGAGGAGATCATGTCCGAGACCTTCCTGGCCGCGTGGCGGACCCGTGAGCGGGTGCACGAGGACGGCGGGTCGCTGCTGCCCTGGCTGCTGGGGATCGCCACCCACAAGGCGGACAACGCCCGCCGGGCCCGGCGCAGGCGGCAGCTGTTCCTGGCGCGTCAGCCGCAGCCGCCCGCGGAGGAGGACTTCGCGCCCCGGACGGTCGAACGGCTCGACGACGCACGGCAGTTGCGGGCCGTGCAGGTCGCGCTGGGCCGGCTGCGGCGGCAGGAGCGGGAGGTGCTGGCGCTGTGCGTGTGGTCCGGCCTGGACTACCGGCAGACGGCCGAGGCGCTGGGCATCGCCGTCGGCACCGTGCGCTCGCGGCTCTCGCGGGCCCGTAAGAAGCTCGCGCGGCTCGCGGAACGCGTGGAACTCGCGGAGGAAGAACGGGAACCCGCGGTCACCCGCGGAGAGATGACCGGTGCGGCCGCGATCGCGGCCCGGCCCGTACGGGAGGAGCTCGCATGAACGACAGGACCACCGGCGCTTGTCCGGAGCGCGACGGCGACCGCGAGGAGATCGCCCGTCTGCTCCCGGTCCCGGCCTGCCGGGACCTCCCGCGCGAGCGGCACCTTCGTCACAAGGAACTGCTGATGGAACTCATCGACCGCGACCAGGCGGCCCCTGCCCGTACCCGTACCCGGCCGCCCTTCCGTCCGGCCCTGCGGCTGCCGCGGCCCGCGCTGCTGGTGCCGGCGACCGCGCTGGCCCTGGCCGGCGCGCTGGCCGCGGGCCTCGCCCTGCACGACGGCGGCCCGGCGCCCGCCGCCGGTGGCTCGCACGGCGCGGCCACGGACATGGCCCCCGCCGCGGCCCTGCTGGGCCGGCTCTCCACCGCCGCCGGGGAGCGCGCCACGCCCGCCGTGCGCGACGACCAGTTCGTCTACACCCGGGAGAAGACCCGGGGGGCCGATCTGACCAGCGGGAAGGCGGTCCTCGGCCCGCTGACGGACCGCGAGGTGTGGGCCGCGCAGGACCCGAAGCCCCTGCACAAGCTCGGCCTGGTCCGCGAGGGCGGTGAGACCTTCGCCCTCAACGCCGAGTTCGGCGACACCGACGGCACCCCGGCCGGGCTCGGCCGGCCGACCTACCGCTGGCTCGGCTCCCTGCCCACCGATCCCGACAAGCTGCTGACCTACCTCTACGCCCACACCCCGCACGCCGAGGGCCGGGGGCGTGACCAGGCGGTGTTCGAGCAGATCGGGGCCCTGCTCGGCGGGGTGACGCCGCCCGCCACGGCCGCCGCCCTGTACCGGGCCGCGGCGAGGATCCCCGGAGTCGTCCCCGCCCCGCAGGCCCGCGACGCGATCGGCCGCCGGGGCCTCGGCATCGCCCGCGACGACACCCGGTACGGGGTGCGCACCGAGTGGGTCTTCGACGAGAAGGACTTCACCTACCTCGGCTCCCGCAGCTATCTCGTCGAGGACACCTCGTACGGCAGGACCGGGACGCTCCTGTCCAGCGAGGCCGAACTGGAACTGGCCGTGGTCGACAAGGCGGGCCAGGAACCCGACAGCGCCGGCTGAGCCGTTGCCCCGCCCCCGGTTGTCCCCGAAATTCCCCGGAATTGTTCTTGATCGGTAACGGACGCATCCTCCGGGGCGGGATCGTCGTCCTGGGGTGTGGGTCGGGTGGCGGCCGTGGGGTCGGCGGGGAACTACGGGAAAGCGGGGCGGAGATGGCGCGGCACGGTGGCGGGCGGGGCTGGTACGGCAAGGTGATCGGGGCGGCGCTCGGGGTGACCCTGCTCGCGGGCGGGGCCTCCGTGTGGACCGCGCAGGCCGGCCCCGTGACGGACACGCCGGCGAAGGCGAGCGCCACGCCGCGGGTGAAGCCGGTGGACGTGACGATCGTGCACGCCTCGGACGCGGGCGCGCGGGGCGTCAACATCACCATCGACGACGGGCCGGACCCGGTCTGGACGCCCCAAGTCCTGGACGTGCTGCGGCAGTACCACGTGAAGGCGACGTTCTGCATGGTGGGGACGCAGGCCAAGGCGTACCCGGAGCTGGTGAAGAAGGTCGTCGCGGAGGGGCACCGGCTCTGCGACCACTCCGTCTCGCACGACACCACGATGGACAAGCAGTCCCAGACGTACCAGTCGCAGCAGATCCTCGACGCCGAGCGCATGATCACCGAGGCGTCCGGGGGTGTGCGGCCGATGTACTACCGGGCGCCGGGCGGGGCGTTCACCCCCTACAGCCGCAAGCTCGCCGCGTCCCGCGGCATGCGTCCGCTGGGCTGGAACGTGGACACCAAGGACTTCGAACTCCCGGGCACGGACGCCATCGTGGCCACCGTGCAGCAGGAGATCTCCAACGGCCCGACCCTTCTCTTCCACGACGCGGGCGGCGACCGCGAGCAGACCGTCGAGGCGTTGCGCCGCGTCCTGCCGTGGCTGAAGGGGCAGGGGTACACGTTCGGGTTCCCCGTGCGCTGAACCCCGGCACCGGCGGCCCCGCCGGTGACGGCAGCCCTGGCGGCCCTTTGGTACGTACCCGAACAAGTTACTCGCAGGTTTCTCGTGACTTGTTTCGCGCTTCTCAGTAGAACCCGTTTCGATTGGAGAAGCGAAAGGGGATCTACATGGACTCCATATCAGCCAGACAGCTGGAAGGAAGAGGTCTCTCCCGCCGTCGATTCATTGGTGGAACAAGTTCTATTCTGGGCGCTGTCGCCCTGGGTTCGCTGCATGTTCCGGCCGCCGCCGCGATCGAGCCCGGCGCGCAGGTCGACGCACTGGTCATCGGCACCGGATACGGCGGTTCCGTCACCGCGCTGCGGCTCGCGCAGGCCGGGGTGGACGTACAGATGGTGGAGATGGGCATGGCCTGGGACACCCCGGGCACGGACGGAAAGATCTTCGCCAACACCACCAGCCCGGACTACCGTTCGTTCTGGCTGCGCACCCGCACCAAGCAGCCGCTGAGCAACTTCCTCGGTTTCCCGATCGACAAGGACGTACCGAAGTACACGGGCGTCCTGGACGCCGAGGAGATGGGCGGCATCATCGTCTACCAGGGGCGCGGCGTCGGCGGCGGCTCCCTCGTCAACGGCGGCATGGCGGTCACACCGGACCGCTCCCGCTTCCCCGGGGTGCTCCCCTCGGTCGACGCCGACGAGATGTACGACGTCTACTACCCGCGGGCCAACAGCACGCTCGGCGCCGCCACCGTCGACCCGGACTGGTTCGAGACGGCGGACTGCTACCAGTACGCGCGCGTGGGCCGCAAGCACGCGCAGCGCTCCGGGTTCCCCTTCCGGTTCGTGCCCAGCGTCTACGACTGGGACTACATGAAGAAGGAGGCCGCGGGCACCGTCACCAAGTCGGCGCTGGCCGCCGAGATCCTGTACGGCAACAACTACGGCAAGAAGTCCCTCCAGAAGACCTACCTCGCGCAGGCCCGCGCGACCGGCAGGGTCGCCGTCTCGGCGCTGCACAAGGTCACTTCGGTCTCCCCGGCCACCGGCGGCGGCTACTCGGTGACCATGGAGCAGCTCGACACCACCGGGGCCGTCACCGCCACCAAGACCGTCACCGCCCGGCGGGTGTTCTTCGCCGCGGGCAGCGTCGGCACCAGCAAGCTCCTGGTCAAGCTGAAGGCCACCGGCGCGCTCTCCGCCCTCAGCTCCGAGGTCGGCAACGGCTGGGGAGAGAACGGCAACGTCATGTGCGGGCGCGCCAACCACCTGTGGGACCCGACCGGTTCGCTCCAGTCGTCGATGCCGACGGCCGGGATCGACAACTGGGCGGCGGGCGGCGCGTTCGCCGAGGTGGCACCGCTGCCGACCGGCATCGAGACCTGGGCGTCGTTCTACCTGTCCATCACCAACAACCCGAACCGCGCGCAGTTCACGTACAACGCGTCCACCGGCCAGGTGCAGTTGAACTGGCAGACCGCGTGGAAGCAGGCCTCGATCGACATGGCGAAGACCATCTTCGACAAGATCAACGCCACCGAGGGGACCATCTACCGCACGGACCTCTTCGGCACGTACAAGATCTGGGGCGACCATCTGACGTACCACCCGCTCGGTGGCGCCGTGCTCAACAAGGCGACCGACAACTACGGTCGGCTGCGCGGCTATGCGGGCCTGTACGTGATGGACGGCGCGCTCATCCCGGGGAACGTCACCGTCAATCCCTTCGTGACGATCACCGCGCTCGCCGAGCGCAACATCGAGAAGATCGTCGCCGAGGACTTCTGAGCCGCTCCCCGCGCTCCGTCCGCTCAGCCCGCTCCGTCCGCTCCATCCGTCCCACCCGCTCCGCGGGCCGTGGCCGTCGTGCCCCGGCCCGCTCCTGGCCGCACCCCCGCCGGAGAGCCCCCTCTCACGCGCTCCCCGCCGACGGCAGCACGCACACGCTGTCCAGTCCGAGCACATGGTTGAGCCGCCCGAACGCCAGCCACGAACCGATGCACATGCTCAGTTCGACGATCTCGGCCTGGGTGTAGTGGGCCTTCATCCGGTCCCAGAACGCGTCGTCCAGGTTGTGGTGGTCGAGCGCGTACCGCTCGGCGTACTCGGCGGCCAGCCGGGTCCGTTCGTCGAAGACGTCGGTCGTACGCCATTGCCCGACCGCGTCCAGGAACCCCTCGTCGACCTTGCGGCCGTCGCGTTCGGTGCGCCAGTCCAGGCAGAACAGACAGCCGTTGATCTGCGCGACACGCAGCCGGGCGGCCTCGAACTCGCTGAGCCCGAGAGTCGTGTACTCGTAGACGGACAGGGAGTAGGTGCTGGCGGCCTGGCCGATCCTGGGCACCATCTCGCCCCACACGTACGGGATGGGCTCTTCGCCCTCGGGAATGTCGATGCGCATGGTCACTTCTTCCCCAGTCTGCCCACCGCGGGCCGCAGCGGGACGTCGAGTGCGTCATAGAGGCCGGGTCCGGCGTCGGCGAGCCAGTCGATGGCGTTGACCAGGCGGCCCGCCGCGGTCGCGTTGCCGCCCGCCGCCCGGTTCTCCCCCTCGTCCGTCGCCTCGACGGTGACCTCGATACGGGGGCGCCCCTCGACGATCACCCGGTGGGCGCCCGCCCCGCCGTCGGGCGGCACGGGCCAGTCCGGGGCGCAGGAGGCGTGGATGCGGGTGACGTGCTCGACGACGATCCGGGGCGTGCCGTCGACGATGCCCTGGACCTCCAAGCGGATCGCGCCCTGGGTGCCGGCCGCGAACTCCCCCATCCCCTCGGTGCGTACGGCCGTCTCCAGCGGGCGCCGCTCCAACGTCTCCTCGATGGCGTCCAGTTCGACGCCGAGGGCACGGGCCATCATCCGCAGCTGGCCGCCCCAGATCATCGTGGGGATGCCCTCGACGAGCATGAGCGGCTGGTGGTCCAGCGGATGCCCCATGCCGATGAGGTCGCGGACGGCCTCCTCCTGGTCGTACGTCGAGTAGTCGAAGATCTCCTGGCAGCGCAGCACGTCGATGTCCGACCCCAACCCGCTGACCAGCAAGGGGAGTACGTCGTTGGCCCAGCCGGGGTCGACGCCCGACACGAACAGCGTGCCGCCGCCCTCCTCGGCGGCCCGCACGAGGACGTCGCGGATCTCCGCGGGCGCGTTCACGCAGTCGTACATGCCGTACAGGGACGGGGTGACGACCACCGCGCCGGTGCGCAGCGCGCGGGCGATGTCCTCGATCGCGCCGTCCGGGCGGACGTCGCCGGACGCCGCGTAGACGACCGCGCGCGGGGCCGCGGCGAGCACCCCGGCCACGTCGTCCGTCGCCGCCACGCCGAGACGGCGGCCGAGGTCCGCGAGTTCGCCCGCGTCCTTGCCGACCTTGGCGGGGTTCGACACCAGCACGGCCACCAGGCTGAGCGTCGGATGTGCGGCGACGGCCCTGACGGCCGCGCGCCCGACGTTGCCCGTGCCCCAGACCACCGTGGGAATCATGCGCCGGAGGGTAACCACGGCCCCTGGAACTTCCCATAGCCGTGCACGAGGAAAAGCGGCGGCCCCGCACGAGGCGGGCCCGCCGGGGTCAGCGGGTGCGGGTGGCCGGCCTGCGCCTGCGCAGCACCCGCACGGCGACGACGGAGGCGCCGGCCGCCGCGACGGCCGCGCCGATCGCGAGGCCCTTGACGGCGTCCTCCTTGTCCTGGGCCGGGATGCCGTCGGAAGCCGGAGCCGAGGCGGCGGCGGTGGCGGGCACGGCGGCGGTCCGCGCGACGGCGGCCGGCGGGAGCAGGACCGTCAGCCCCAGGGCGGCGGCCGGAGCCAGGGCGGACCAGAGGGGGAGGCGCGGCAGACGCGGGCCGGGGAGGAACACGGCGCGGAATCCTTTCCGTACGGGCACGGCTCATCGCAGCACGTGCCGTCGACGGAACAAGGCCGACATTCCGAACACCCCGGGGCCGTGAGCCTCCCGGGGGACGGATCAGATCAGTTCGGGTTGCGGCCGCGGCTGCCGGACGGGCGCCGGCTCCGCCTCCCACGCCGCCGTGGTCCGGACGTAGGCGTAGATCACCGAGACCATCGCGAGGACGAGGAGCGGGCCGTAGAGCCAGGGGTGCCCGGCCAGCTGGAGCGGGAACCAGCGGTACGACACGAGGAGCGCCGTGAAGACGGCCGTGCCGTAGGCGACCAGCCGGAGGCCCGCGGGGTCGGGGCGGAGGCCCGAGGGGACCTGGCTCCGGTCCCAGGTGCGCAGGGCCGCCTCGATGGTGAGGGTGAAGACCACGCCGGCCAGCAGGTCGGCGCCGTAGTGGTAGCCGAAGCCGAGGGTCGCGGTGAGGGTGGCGACCAGCCAGAACGTGCCCGCCCAGCGCAGGGCGCGCGGACCCTTGCGGGAGTGGACGAAGATCGCGGTGGCCCAGGCGGTGTGCAGGCTGGGCATGCAGTTGCGCGGGGTGAACTCGTCGAACGGCATGGGCTGCGGGGTGCCGACGGGCGGCGTGGTGTGCGGCCACAGGTCGCCCAGCGCCCACTGCGCGCTCGGTTCCATGTGCGGCGACCACAGGGCGACCGACTCCCAGTGCTCGGCGCCGGTGCCGTAGGCGAAGATCGGGCCGACCACCGGGAAGAGCATGTAGAACGCGGGGCCGACCAGACCTATGACGAGGAAGGTGCGCACCAGGTGGTGGCGGGGGAAGCGGCGCTCGGCCGCCACATGACGCAGCTGGTAGAGCGCGACGACGACCGCGGCGACGGGGAGCTGGCCGTAGACGAAGTCCAGGACGTTGTAGCCGACGGCGCCACTGGCCTCCACGACCCGGCCCACCAGCCAGGACGGGTCGCCCAGCGCGTGGTCGGCGGTCGCTACGTACGGGTCGAGCACCAGGTGGCGGGTCTTGGAGGTGATGAACAGCCAGGTGTCGCCGGTCTTGCGGCCCGCGATCAGCAGCAGGGCCAGCCCGACGCCCTTCAGCAGCAGGACGCGTTCCCGGCCGGTGCGGCGGGTGAGGGCGAGGACCGCGCAGCCGAGGACGACCCACAGGGCGCCGTTGCCGAAGGGGTGGCCGTGGCCGTGGACCCTGATGTCGGCCGCCCAGCGGACGGCGAAGAGGACGAGGTCGATGCCTATCGCGGTGCCCAGCGCGACGAACCGCTGCCGCCAGGTCAGCACCACCATCATCAGCGCCATCCCGGCGTACAGCATGCCGCCCGACTTCGGCGGCAGGAGCACCTCCCGGGACTGGGTGGTGATCGGCCCCGGCATGCCGTAGTGACGGGCGGCGAACTCCAGCGCCAGAAGGAATCCGAGGACCGCGACAGCCGCCGCGGCCCAGAGTCTCGCCCGCGCTGGGTGACGTATGTCCATCGATGCTGACCGCTTCACTAGATGTCGGTTGCGCCCGTCCGTCCGAGCAAGACGCACCGCGCACAGTCGGGGTTCCACCACGGTTCCCGCCCCGTTCACCGGGCGGCGCCGGTGGGGCCGGGACCGTGAGCGGTGGCAGGGGGGTGGGGCGGGGTGCCGTCAGGTGGCCGCGCGCACGCGTGTCACCTCGGCCTCGCCCACCTCGCGCATCGGTCCCCCACAGCCCCGTGTCATCCCAAGCCCCTCGGTCCGGCTCCCCGAAGTGAGCGAAACACAGCCGATCTGCGCAGGTCAAGAGAGACAGCGGGAGTGCGACGGCGCCCGGCGGGCGCGGGACGGCGCACGGCCCGCCCAGGGGCCGCGCAGGGGCAGCGCACCGCGCACCGACACGGAACCGACAGGAAGACGACGAAAAGCGCGGGTGGCCCGCGGCGCACAGGCGGCGGGCCGGCGGCCGTCACCGAGGACGCCTCACCTCACTGCGGCGACGGTGCCGTCGTGGCCGCCGCCGACGGCAGGCCGGGCACCGCCGACGGGGCCGTCGTCGGCACCGTCGAGGGCACCGGCGACGCCGCGTCCACAGGGGGCGGGTCGGTGGGGACCCGCGTCGAGGGAGGCGGTGTCTGCTGCGTCCGGGACGGCGGGGCCAGCGGGGGCGTCGACCGTCCCGGCCCGTCGTCCGTCAGCCACCCGGGGACGACGACGAGCAGCGCCGCCGCCGACGTCAGCACCGCCCCGGCGGCGACCCGCAGCACCTTGCGCCGGGACGCCCGACGGCGCAGCGTCTCGTAGTGGCCGGCCGGCGGGGACAGATGGTCGGACGGGGGCCGCAGGAGCACCGCGAGCGGGTCGTCGGGGGTGAACTCCTCGTCGTCAAAGCGCGTGGTCAAGGCTCCTCCTCAGCCGGCCGCGGAGCAGTTCACGGGCCGCGTGCAGATCGGCCTTGACGGTTCCCTCCTTGCGTCCGGTCAGCACGGACACCTCCCGGATCGGCATGTCAGCGTAGTAGTGCAGCAGGATCGGGACCCGGAGCCGGTCGGGCAGGGTCTGGATCAGCAGCCGCAGCGACGGGTCCCCCTGCTCGTTCGGGGCGCCGACCGCGGCCTCCGCCGTCGCCCGCCGCAGCGCCCTGCGCTCGCGCTCCAGCTTGCGCCAGTGGTCGCGGACGAGGTTGGCGGCGGTGACGTACAGGAAGCCGCGGGGCTCCTCGACCTTCGTCCAGCGGGCCCACAGCCGGGTGAACGCCTCCGAGGCGATCTCGTGGGCGGTGCCGTCGTCGTCGACGAGACGACGGCACCAGCCGGCCAGGCGCGGGTACAGGGCGGCGAACAGCTCGGACGCGGCCTCGTCGCGTGACCCCGTCAACGGCGGTCCCCGGCGCGTTCGGCGAAGACGATCACGTTGTCCCGGTACTCCGCGCCCGTACGGGGTCCCCCGCAGGTGATCAGACGCAGCTCCGGCCGCTCCACGTCCCCGTACACCTCCTCCGTCGGAAAGTCGGCCTTGGCCACGGTACGCACCCGCGTCACCGTGAACTCCGGCTCGGTGCCGTCCTCCAGGCGCGCCACGACCCGGTCGCCGGCCCTGAGCCGGGCCAGCCGCCGGAAGACGCCGTCGCCGTAGCGGCCGACGGTGACATGGCCGAGGAACACCGACGGACCGGTGCGGCCCGGCACCGGTGAGTACCGGTACCAGCCCGCGCGGTCGTGGTCGGTGATCGGCGGGACCTCGACGGTCCCGTCCGCCGCCAGCCCCAGCACGATGACCGGGGTGTCGACGCCGATGGCCGGGATGCGGAGCCGCACGGGAGGGGAACCGGGCTTCGCCGCGGGGGAGTTCCGCGACGGTGTGCTCGGTGTGCTCGCGTCGGGCTCCGCCTTCACGTCGGCGCCGCCGCCCCCGCCCCCGCCGCAGCCCGTCACCAGGGACAGCGTCGCCGCCGCCGTGAACGCGCGCCGGGAGACCGGGGTCATGCGCCGGTCGACCGACGACGCCGTACGACGACGACGGCACCCCCGGCGGCCAGCAGCGCGGCGGCGCCCGCGCCCGCGAGTCCGGCACCGGCGCCCTGCTGCGCGGACGTGTCGGCGACCCCGGTGTCGGGGGCGCCCGCGGGGACGGCGGCGACCTGGCCGGGGGCGGGCGCGACGGTCGGCTCGGCGCTCGGGACGGTGGTCGCGGCGTCGGCCGGGGCGGCGGTCGTCGCGGCGCTGGGCTCGGCGCTCGGGACGGTGGTCGCGTCGGCCGGGACCGGGCTGGGGGCGGTGCCGTCCGCGAACGCGGGGGCGGTCACGGACAGCAGGGCGGTGGCGGCGAGTGCCAGGGCACTGAGGACGGTGGTTCGGCGCATGGGGGTTGCTCGCTCTCTTCGTCGGTGACGGATCGAGCGGAGAGACGAGACAGCCGGCGGACAGGTTGTAAAGAGATGGCAAAGCCGGTCGGGGCGGTTCCCTACATCCCGGTCGGGACGGTTTCCTACATCCCGGTCGGGGCGGTTTCCTACGTCCTGGTCGCGGCGACGCGGAAGCCGACGGTCGGGTAGCGGCCGGTCGCGTCCCGGCCCTCGCCGCGGTAGACCGCCGTGCAGCTGTTGAGGTTGGCGTACCAGGAGCCGCCCCGGATGGCGTTGACCTGCCGGCCCGTCTCGCCGCCGTGGGTGGCGGTGATGACGGAGGTGGTCCACTCCCAGCAGTTGCCGCACAGGTCCAGCACACCGTCGGCGCTGGCCCCGCCCGGGTAGGCGCCCACCGGGGTGGTCCAGCCGCCGGCGTCGGTGATCGCGTCGTACACGTCGGTGTAGACGAAGCCGGTGCGGCTCGCGGTGACGTTCCATCCGGCGACCGTGCCGGTGGCGCCGATCGAGAGGATCTCGTCGATCGGGAAGCTCTGGCCGTACAGGTCGGAGGAGGAGTCGGTGTAGGTGGCGAGTTCGGCGCCGTGCTCGGCCAGTTCGTACGCCGCGCAGACGGCCATGTAGTTGTAGACGCAGGTCAGCACGGAGTCCGCGTAGGTGGTGCCGGACCGGTCGCCCCACGGGTAGGTGAGGCCGTCCGGGCCGCGGGCGGCGTTCTCCCACTCGGCCTCGGTGGGCAGCCGGAAGCTCCAGCCGTCGTTGTCGGAGCGGCCGTCGAGCCAGGCGCAGTAGGCGGTGGCGGAGTCGAGGGAGATCTCCAGCACCGGGTGGTCCGCCTTCCCGGCGGGGTAGGCGCCGGCGTCCCAGTACGAGGGCGCGTCCCGGCCGTCGGCGGTGAGGAACTCCAGGTACTGGGCGTTGGTGACCTCGTAGGTCCCCAGCCAGTAGGCCGAGTCGACGGGCGCCGCCTCGCCCGATCCCGCGGTGCCGGCGAGATCGGTGGCGAAGACGAAGGAGGGGTTGGCGGCGAGGGCGGTGAGCTCCTGCCCCGCTGCGGTGACGGTGGCGCTCGTCGTGTCCGCCGTCGAGGCCGCGGCGCGCGTCGGCCGTAACAGCGCGGCCGTGGCGGTCAGGACGAGGAGGGCTCTTCTGTCGATGCCGGGGGCGGGGGCGGAAGCGGGAGTGGGGGCGGGCAGGTCCATAGCGGCTCCTGAGGGGGGCGGTGTGCGCGGGTCCCTGGGCCGCCGATACTCCATCAAGTCCCGTGCACTGTCGACACTTTGGCCGTAACAGTCCCCTGAGAGCGGGCTGTGACGGGCCATCGGTCGACAGTCGCTCACCCTCTCACCGACGGGCCGCCCCTACGGCGTCACAGCCCCGCCCCTCGCCACACCTCCGCCGCCTCGGCCGCCACCCCCGGTGCGGCGAGCAGCAACGGGGTCTCCCAGGAGGGGAGTCCTGGGAGGGCGACGGCGCCCGCCTCCGTGGCGAGGAGGAGGGCCGGGAGGCCGTCGACGGGATGGAAGGAACCGATCGCGGCGGCGGTGGCGCGGCCCGCGGCGACCTGGGCCAGGGAGAGGGCGGTGGAGCCCATGACACGGACGGTGCAGTGACGGCCGGCGAGGTCGCGCAGGAGGGCGTCCATGCCGGGCCAGTGCGCGTGGGCGGCCCACTCGGTGAGGAAGACGTGGCCGGTGAGCGTGGTGTGCGGGGCCGCGCGGACGGGCGTGCCGTTGAGCCGGGCACCGCCGCCGCGCACCGCCGTGAACGTCTCGCCCCGCCAGGGATCCGCGACCACGCCGAGCAGCGGGGTGCCGTCGGGGGCGACGAGACCGATCGAGACCGAGCACCAGCCGATGCCGTGGGCGTAGTTGGTCGTCCCGTCGACGGGGTCGATCAGCCAGTGCGGGGAGTCCGCGGAGCCCGGGGTCACGCCGTACTCCTCGCCCACGATCCCGTGTCCCGGGAAGGCCCGTCCGAGCACCTCGCGCAGGTGCGCCTCCACGGCCTCGTCGGTGTCGGTGACGATGTCGGCGGGACCGTCCTTCTCCCGCACGCCCTCCGGCCGCGGGCGGCGGATCCGCTCGCACGCCCAGCCCGCCAGTCCGGTCGCCACCGCCAGGGCCCGGTCGAGGTCCAGCTCACGCACGACGCCTCCTGTCCCCCGGCCTCCGCCTGCCCCGTCCGGGGCGTCCGCCGTGTCCGGGGCGTCCGCCGTCCGGGCTCCGCCGTCCGGTCCTGGTCCGGACCCTAGGGACTCCGGGCCACCCTGACATGAACCGCGTCTTACGGCTCGTGGGACGACGAGGACCCCGGCCCGGGAACCGTCCGGGCGGGGCCCTCGCGCGTGGCCGGGGCGGTGGGCGGGGGAGCTGACACCGCCCCGGCCGTCAGGGGATACGTCCGGCATCCCCCGGCTGCTCAGCGCGGTGACCGTGCGCACTCTCCGGCGCAGGCGTCCGCCCGTCCGTCCGCGTGCCCCTCGCACCCCATCGACCAGCAGGCGAGCGCGCTCCCGGCCGCGTCGACCGTGATCCGCTCCGCCCTCCGGGCCGTGTGATCCGGCACGGACCACCACTCGTCGGTGTCGGCCGGAGCTCCGGCCGACACCGCCTCCGTCCGCGCCGCCGTCTCCGTCCGCGCCGCCGTCTCCGCTCCCGCCACCAAGGTCATCGCGGAACCTCCCCTTCGGGGTGCCGTTGTCAGTGCCCGCCACTAACCTCCGGAACAGTGACCTTCACCCCGTTCAGGGAGGTTTCCATGGCTTCGCGCCTCAATCCGTACATCAGCTTCGACGGCACCGCTCGAGACGCCCTCGAGTTCTACAAGGAGGTGCTCGGAGGCACCTTGACGCTGAACACCTACGGCGAGTTCCACCACCCCGATCCCGCCGTCGCCGACCGGATCATGCACGGCATGCTGGAGACACCGGCCGGCTTCACCGTGATGGCAGCCGACTCCCCGCCCGAGGTGACGTACAAGCCGGGCGAGAACATCTCCCTCAGCCTCAGCGGGGACGACGACACCGAACTGCGCGGCTACTGGGAGAAGCTCTCCGCCGACGGCACGGTGACCGTGCCGCTGGACAAGCAGATGTGGGGCGACGTCTTCGGCATGTGCACCGACCGGTTCGGCATCGTGTGGCTGGTGAACATCACCGGGACCGGGTGACGCCCCGCACCTCCCGCACGGCCTCGGCGAGGTACCGCGCGCAGAAGTCGAGGTGGCCCGGGTCGGTCGTGCCGCGCGGGCCGCACTCGACGACGAGCAGAACGCCCAGGTAGAGCCGGTAGAGGGCGAGGCGGTGGCGGAAGGCGGGGGTGAAGTCCAGGGTGCCTCCGGCCTCCCGGTACCCGGCGACGACCTCACTGTCCGGGCCGATGTCCCCGCCGAAGGCGAGGGAGACCAGCTCGGCGGCCGGGTCGCCCCAGAACGCCCGCTCGTGATCGATGATCCCGGTGACGCGAGGGCCGTGCGGGCCGGGCGGGCAGGACGGGCCGGACAGGCCCTGCGGGCCGGGCAGGCCAGGCGGGCCGGGCGGGCCGTCACCGTGCCGGTCGACGAACACGTTCCCCGGCCACAGGTCGAAGTGGACCAGCCGCGGCTCCGTCACCTCCTCCAGCGCCCCCGCGCCCTCGGCGACCATCCGCCGCACGTCGGCGGGCGCCGCACCGAGCGGCACACCCCAGCGTTCGCCGTCCGCGAGCAGCGCGTCCGTCATCGCGCCGAAGGCCTCCGGCCAACTGTCCGCCGACAGACCCGCCTCGGGTGCCGGATACCCGAACCGGCCGTCTTCGGCGACGAGTTGGTTCAGTCGCGCGGCGATCCCGCCCAGCTCCCGCCGCAGGGCGCGCCCCACCGGCTCCCCGATCCCCTCGGCGGCCTTGTCCCACGGAGTGCCGTCGAGGAAGGACACGACGAGGAACTCGCCGTCCGCGTAAAGGAGTTCAGGTGTCGGGACCGCCCCGTCGGGCAGTTTCGCGAGCCGCCGGTAGACCATCGCCTCCGTCGCCATGATCCCGCGCTCGTAGCGCAGCACCCCGGTTCCGGCCGGCGGCGCGAGCTTCACGACGGCACGCCGGCCGTCGTCCAGCCGTACCCGGTAGGCCGTGTTGAAGCAGCCGTCGGCCAGCTCGGCCTCGACCCGGCAGCCGGTCCCGGCGCGGGCCCGGAGCAGGGCGTCGAGATCGGCGGGGGACAGCTGCCGCTTGGTCAGACTCTGCATGGGGCGCGTGACCTTTCCGGGAGCGCTCCCAAAATGCCCACCGGCCACCGCTCCGTCAAGGGCGGACGCGACAATGGGCCCATGAGCATCGTGAAGATCAACGTCCTCACCGTCCCCGAAGAGCAGCGCGAGGTGCTGGAGAAGCGGTTCGCCGCCCGGGCCGGGGCCGTCGAGGGCTCCGACGGCTTCGAGTGGTTCGAGCTGCTGCGTCCCGTCGAGGGCACCGACACCTACCTCGTCTACACGCGCTGGCGTTCCGAGGAGGACTTCGAGAAGTGGATGTCCGGGATGGGCGGCGCGCCCTCCCACGGCCGGGGCGACGCCGCCGAGGGCGAGCGTCCCCGGCCCGCCGCGACGGGGGCGACCCTGTGGTCCTTCGAGGTCGTGCAGCAGGCGGCGCCGAAGCAGGGCTGACGCCGCCCGGCGGCCTCCACCGCGAGGGGGAGAGACCGCCGTTACAGACGTGTCAGGGTCCCTGACCTACCCTGCTGCCGTGAACGAGACGGCACCCCCCGGTTTCCCCGAGCCCCCGGCCTCCGTCGGCGCCGTGGCGCGCCGGATCGGTGATCTGCTGGGGGTGGGGCTGTCCTGGTGCGGTCCGGGCGAGGACGAGATCGGGGACGTCGTCATCGTCGAGCCCGGCGACACCGCGCACGACGTGTCCGGGGCGCTCGTCCTCGCCGTCGGCGCGCGCGAGGACGACGCCGTGGGCATGGTGCGCGACCTGCGCGCGGCGGCGGCCGTCGCCGTACGGGTCCCGGAGACGGGGGTGCCCGCGGCGCTGCGCACGGCGGCCTCGGCGTACGGGGTGGCCGTGCTCGGGATACCGGCCGGGGTGCGCTGGGACCGGGTCGAGGCGGAGGTGCGGGCGGCGCTGGTGCGCGGGCGGGAGCCGGAGCGGGGCGACGACCTGTACTCGCTCGCGCAGACCGTCGCGCTGCTCACCCACGGCGTGGTGAGCGTCGAGGACGCCGCGTACCGGGTGGTGGCGTACGCCGGACCCGGCGACCAGGCCGACGAGCTGCGGCGGCTGTCCGTGCTGGGCCGGTCCTGCCCGGAGCCGTATCTCACGCTGCTGCGGCGGCTCGGCGTGTACCAGCGGGTGCGCGAGAGCGACGAGGTGATCGCCGTGGACCCGCGGCCCGAGCTGGGGGCGCGGCGCCGGCTGGTGATCGGGATCAACGCGGGACGGCGCCCGCTGGGCACCGTCTGGGTCCAGGAGGGGGACCGGCCACTGGCCGAGGGCTCGGCGGAGATCCTGCGCGGCGCCGCCCGGCTGGCCGCGGCGCAGCTCGTCGACCACTACTTCCAGGGCGACTCCACCGCCCGGCTCGCCTCCCGCGAGGAACTCAGCCACGGCCTGCTGACCGGCCGCTTCGACTCCGCGGCGCTCGCCGCGCATCTCGGGATCGACCCGGCCGCCGCGGCCCGGGTCGTCGCCGTGGACCTGCGGCTGCCGGACGCCGCCGGCACCGGCGACGCGGCCCGCGCGGACGCCCGCCGCGCCGAGGCCGCCGGGGTCATGTCGGTGCACGCGGCGGCGTTCCGGGACAACGCGCTGGTCGTGCAGGCGTGCGGGCAGCTCTACGCGGTGCTGCCGGAGGCGGCGGGCGGTGCGGGCACCGTGGGCGGCGGGTCCGACGAGGACGAGCGTCTCGTCCGCTGGACCGAGAGTCTCACCGTCACCCTGCGCCGCCTCACCGGCACCCCGGTCCAGGCGGTCGTCGCCGGGCGGGCGGACCGGCTGGCGGCGATCCCGGCCGTGAAGCTGCGCGGCCACCGCGCGCTGACGCTGCTGGCCCGCACCCCCGAGGTGACCGTCGGCACGCACACCCGCCTCACCCCGGCCCTCTTCGTACGGGACGCGCTGGAGCTGCTCGGCCGGGCGGGCGACGCCGTCCGCTTCCCGGCGATCGCCTCGCTCGTCGCCCGCGACCGGGAGCAGGGCACCGAGATGGCCCGTTCGCTGCTGCTCTACCTGGACGCGTTCGGTGACGTGGCCACGGTCGCCAAGCGGCTCAACGTCCACCCCAACACCCTGCGCTACCGGGTCCGCCGCGCGGTCGCCCTCACCGGCCTCGACCTCGACGACCCCGAACACCGCCTGGCGGCCACCCTCCAGCTCCGCCTGGACCTGGAGGGCCCCGGCTGGACGGACACGGCGTTCCCCACGGTGTGAAGGCTGCGGCGGGGAGCTGCGGGGGGGCTTGGCGGGGGTTTCCGCCGTCGCGGGAGGACGGTTCCGCCGTCGCGGGAGGACGGTTCCGCCGTCGCGGGAAGACGGTTCCGCCGTCGCGGGAAGACGGTTCCGCCGTCGCGGGAAGACGGTTCCGCCGTCGCGGGAAGACGGTTCCGCCGTCGCGAGAAGGGTCTGCCAGGCCCGAGGGCGGTCCCGGGAGGCCGCGCGTGTGGTCCCGCCGGATTCGCGTACCGGCCGGCCCCGGAATGTCGGCGTCCTCGGGGGATCCCCGGAGGATCTTGTCGGCTCGGGGCGCGCCTATCGGACCCGAGGGCGGTCCCGCCGGACCCGAGGGCGGTCGCACCAGCCCCCGAGGGACTGCCGGCCCAGCCCGGTCCAGTCCAGGAATCCTGACGGGTCGGGAAATCCCGGCGCCCTGGGGTGACTCGCCGGGCCCCAAGGGGATTCCGGAAGACCTGGGAAGGTCATGCCGGACCCGGGCGTGGTCCTGCCGAACCGGAGAGACCTGTCCAGGCCCGGAAATCCCGGCGGCCCGGCAGACCCACCGCCCGGAGGGCCCAACGGGCCCGGGAAACCGGCCCGCCCCGGAGGACCTCCCCGGCCCCGGGGGCACCCGGGACGGTCACGCCGGGCACCCTGGACGGCCCCCAGCCCTCAGCCCCGTCCCGTCTCGTCCCGTCTCGTCGCCCCGGAACCGCGTCAACCGGCAAGGCGCTGTCCGTTCGGACACACCCCACCCCCCAGCGCTGTCCCCTCGCACAAGCAGTGCCGCCTCCCGTGCGGCTTAGGTTCGCAGCCTGTTCGCGTTCTGCGGCAGCGTCCCCGTTCCATACCGCCCCGGAGGCCTGTCATGTCTTCCTCCGCGCACGTCCGTACGACGCCCGCGTCCCCACCCTCGTCCCCGCCCCCGTCCTCACCGGACTCGCCGGACTCGCCGTCCTCGCCGTCCTCGTCCGCCGATCTGCGGCGCGTCGCGACGGCCAGTTTCATCGGGACGGCGATCGAGTTCTACGACTACTACATCTACGGAACCGCCGCCGCGCTCGTCCTGAACGACGCCTTCTTCCCCGAACTGTCCAGGACCGCGGGCACGCTGGCGACGCTCTCCACCTTCGCGGTCGGTTTCGCCGCCCGGCCGCTGGGCGCCGCGGTCTTCGGGCACTTCGGCGACCGGGTCGGGCGCAAGGCCGTCCTGGTCGTGTCGCTGCTGATGATGGGCCTGTCGACCGGCCTCATCGGCCTCCTCCCCGGCTACGACACCCTCGGCGTCGCGGCGCCGATCCTGCTGGTACTGCTGCGGATCGTGCAGGGGCTGGGCCTGGGCGGCGAGTGGGGCGGTGCCGCGCTGCTCGCCGTGGAGCACGCGCCCAAGGGGAAGCGAGGCCTGTACGCGGCGGCCCCGCAGATGGGCTCCCCCGTCGGCTACTTCGCCGCCACCCTCACCTTCCTGGCCATGTCGACACTGCTCGGCGACGCCGCGTTCGACAGCTGGGGCTGGCGGATCCCGTTCCTGATCTCCTTCGTGCTCGTCGCGGTCGGTCTGGTCATCCGGCTGAAGATCTCCGAGACCCCGGCGTTCGCGAAGGTCACCGAGCAGCGCGAGACCGCCAAGGCGCCGCTCCTGGAGGCGTTCCGGGTGCATCCGAAGGAGATGCTGCTGGGCGCGGGCATGATCACGGTCGTCTACGTGATGTTCTACACGGCGGCCACGTACTGCATGACGTACACGACCGGCGACCTCGGCATCCCGAAGAACGACATGCTGCTGCTGACGCTGGTCGCGGTGACCGTGCTGGGGCTGTCCACGTACTTCGTCGCCCGCTGGTCGGACCGGGTCGGCAGGCGTCGGCTGATCATCGGGGGCGCGGCGTTCGGCGTGGTGTGGGGCCTGGTCCTGTTCCCGCTGCTGGACACCGGCAACTACCTGCTCATCGCGGTGGCGTTGAGCGGCGCGCTGCTCTGCATGGGCATCATCTACGGCCCGGCGGGCGCCTACATGCCGGAGCTCTTCGGGACGCGCATGCGCTACTCCGGCGCGGGGTTCTCGTACAACCTGGGCGGTGTGCTGGGCGGTGCGGTGGCCCCGCTGATCGTGACCGCGCTCTCGGAGAACTACAGCGCCACGGTGGGCGGTTGGTTCATGAGCGGCATGGCGCTGCTGTCGCTGGCGTGCGTGCTGGCGCTGCCGGAGACGGGCGACCGGGACCTGGACGCCATCTGAGGGTCGAACTCCCGTACAAGTTCACGTCTCTGAACAGCAATCACGTACGAGTCTATTGACGCGTACCCCGGGCACCTCTACGGTCCCCCCGGAGAAAGCGCTTTCCCCTCTCTGCACGTGGTGCCCGGCGACCGCCCCGTCCATGCCCTCTTCCCCCGGACGGGCCGCGGATCGCCGGGCACCCCGAACCCGCAACGGAAAGGGCACGGCATGACCCACCCCCTCCGGCACCGTACGAGAGCCGCGGCGGCCTCGATCGGTCTGCTGACCGGCACCCTCGTCGCACTCACCGGCACCGCCCCCGCGCACGCCGCGACCACCCGCTACGAGGCCGAGACCTCGCCCGCGGTGTGCACCGGCGTGATCGAGACCGAATGGACCGGCTACTCCGGCAGCGGCTACTGCAACGGCACCAACGCGTCCGGCGCGTACAGCCAGTTCACGGTCAGCGCGTCCGCCGCGGGCACCGCCACCGTCAGCGTCCGCTTCACCAACGGCACGACCACCGCCCGCGCCACCGATGTCGTCGTGAACGGCACGACGGCCGCGTCGGCGTCCTTCGAGGGCACCGGCGCGTGGACGACCTGGGCGACCAAGACGTTCAGCGTCCCCGTGACCGCGGGCAGCAACACGATCCGGCTGAACCCGACGAGCGCGAACGGCCTCGCCAACATCGACGCCGTGGACGTGGAGACGTCCGGCAGCGGCACCGGCACCCCGGCCACCGGCGCGCTCTACGTCTCCCCGAGCGGCACCGACAGCGCGGCGGGCACGATCGACGCCCCCACCACGCTGACCTCCGCCATCTCCAAGGTGGCCTCCGGCGGCACGATCTACCTGCGCGGCGGCACGTACGCCTACTCCTCGACGGTCACCGTCCCGGCGGGCAGCAACGGCACGTCGAGCGCGCGGACGCTGCTGTCGGCGTACCCCGGCGAGACGCCCGTGCTCAACTTCTCGGCACAGAGCGAGAGTTCCTCCAACCGGGGTCTCCAGCTCAACGCCGACTACTGGCGGATCTACGGCCTGGTGGTGGAACGCGCGGGCGACAACGGCATCTACGTCGGCGGCAGCAACAACGTCATCGAGCGCACCGTCACCCGCTACAACCGTGACACCGGGCTCCAGTTGGGCCGTATCTCCTCCTCGACGCCGAGCAGCCAGTGGCCGTCGAACAACCTGATCCTGAGCGCCGAGTCGCACGACAACGCCGACTCCGACGGCGAGGACGCGGACGGCTTCGCCGCCAAGCTGACCACCGGCACCGGCAACGTCTTCCGCTACGCGGTCTCCCACCACAACATCGACGACGGCTGGGACCTGTACACGAAGACCGACACGGGCGCGATCGGCCCGGTCACCATCGAGTACTCGCTCTCGTACGGCAACGGGACGCTCTCCGACGGCTCCCAGTCCGGCAACGGCGACCGCAACGGCTACAAGCTGGGCGGCGACGACATCGCCGTCAACCACGTCGTCCAGCACAGCATCGCCTACGACAACGGTCACCACGGCTTCACGTACAACAGCAACCCCGGCTCGATGACCATCACCAGCAACGTGTCCGTCGGCAACACCGAACGCAACTTCAACTTCGACGCGGGTACGTCGGTCTTCCGCTCCAACACGTCCTGCGACAGCGGCGCCACCGACCGGTACGTCGGCGACGCCGACTCCTCCAACCAGTTCTGGTCCGGCACGAACGGCTCCCGCTGCTCCTCCTACTCCGGAGCCCTCGGCTGGTCCTACACCTCGACCGGCACCCTCACGGTCACCTTCGGCGGCGTCCAGGTCACTCTGTGACCTGACCGGCACCACCCCGCGCGCACCCGTCCGATCCACCGGTACGGGTGCGCGCGGACGTCTCAGAACTCCGCCGTGTCCAGGGTGAAGCCGAGCGGTTCGGGGAGGGGGACCTGGCGGCCCAGTTTGTACGAGGCCTTGGTGGCGTAGTCGTCGCCCTCGGGGGCCGCGCAGACGGTCACCTGCCCGGCCTCGCGGTCGATGAGGAGGTAAACGGGGATGGCGGCACGGGCGTAACCGCGGATCTTCTGGACGCGGTCGCGCCCGGCGGTGGAGTCCGACGTGACCTCGACGACCATGAGGACGGCCGCCGGGTCGTGCCACTCCTCCTTGTTGTCGAACGTGCCCTTGGGCGCGACGACGAGGTCGGGGACGACATGGCCGGTGCCGGAGGCGCCGGGGACGTTCAGACCGATGCCACCGTAGTTGCGCAGTTCAGGGCGTAGCTGGCGCAGCGTGACCTGCCGGCTGACCTCGGACACGTACTCTTCATGCTCGCCGTTCGCCGGAGGCGTCACGTGGATCTCCCCTTCGATCAACTCCGCGCGCCATCCCTTGGGGACGGCCGCGCTGACCTGAGTGAAGGCCTCCTCGATGTCCCGGGCGTCCAGACGCCCGGAGCCCACGGGCGGCTGCTCCGGGACCGGCAGAGCTGCCATGACAGACCTCCTCCTTCGCTCAGCGCGACGCTCCCAGCGTAGACCGGAGCACGCCCGCCGACTGTGAGGCCGTTCACCCGAACGAGCGTGCTGAACCGTTCCCGCGAGGCAGGACGGGGCCTACTTGATGCCCGCCTCCCGGCAGGCCTCCGCGTAAGGGGCCGTGCAGATCTGCTTGGCCGTGTAGACGCCGTCCTTGATGACCGTGTCCTCGATGTTCTCCTTCTGGACGGTCACCACGGGGACGAGGTTGGCGGGGATGTCCTTCTGGGTGGGGCTGTCGATGGTGTCCTGGGCGAGGGCGTCGAAGACGATGTCCTGGCCCTTGACCTTGGCGACGGCGATCTCGGCGGCGTTGGTCGCTTCGAGGAGGAAGGACTTGTAGACGGTCATGTACTGCTCGCCGCTGAGGACCCGCTGGACGGCGGCGAGGTCGGCGTCCTGGCCGGTGACGGGCGGGACGGTGGTGGCGCCGGCCGACCGCAGGGCCTCGACGGCCGCGCCGGCCATGCCGTCGTTGGCGGAGTAGACGGCGGCGATGTCCGACAGGCCGACGTCCTTGATCGCCTGTTGCATGTCCGCCTTCGCGGTCTTCGGGAGCCACTCGTCGACGTCGTAGGACTTGGCGATGACGACCTTGTTCTGCAGGACGCCGAGCGCGCCCTCCTTGAAGCGGGCCGTGTTGGGGTCGGCGGGGGAGCCGTTCAGCATGACGATCTTGCTGGTGCGGGCGTCGTCGCCGAGGGCCTCGATGAGGGCGCGGCCCTGGACCTCGCCGACGAGTTCGTTGTCGTGGGAGATGTACGCGTCGACCGGGCCCTCGGCGAGCCGGTCGTAGGCGATGACGGGGATGCCCGCGTCCTTGGCCTCGCGGACGTCTGTGGCGATCGCCTTGGCGTCGACGGCGTCGACGAGGATCGCGTCGACCTTGTCGGAGATCATCTGCCGGAACTGGGCGCTCTGCCGCTTCGCGCTCGCGCCCGCGTTGGCGTAGCGGACCGTGCCCTTGCCGTCGGTGAGGTCGGCGACCCGCTTCTTGATCAGGGGGTGGTCGAACTGCTCGAACCGCTTGGTCTCCGTGTCGGGCAGCAGCAGCCCGATCGTCATGTCGTCGCCCTTCTTCGGCGTCTCGCCGCCGTCGCTGCCGCTGACGGCGTCGACGGCTCCGCAGGAGGTGAGCAGCAGGGCCGAGACGGCGACGGCCAGCGCGGTGCGGGTCGGACGGGGGGCGGTGCGGGGTGTGGGGGTGTTCACTCTGTACTGGCCTTCCGGAGGGGCTCGCGGCAAGGCGGTGTACGTCGGACGTCCGTTCACGTCGGGGAAACAACCGCCTGCGGAGTCTGAAGCCTCTCGCGCGAAATCCGTCACCAGGACGCCGGTACGAAATCTCCTCCAGGCACCACGGCATGATTCACACGGTGGTCACAGGCGGACCGGGGACGAGGGTGCGTCGCCGTCGCCTCTCCCCCGCGCCAGGGGGAGAGGCGACGCGGTCGCTTCTACGGGGCGTTGATCAGGTCGTGCGGCGGGACCTTCACCGTGCGCTTGCCCGGCTCGCCGCCGAGGACCACCTTGCGCAGGGCCACGTTGTTGCCGAGGTCGGTCTCCTTGAGGCGCTTGGCCGGGTTGGCGATGACCTCGATGTAGTACGTGCCGTTGGGCAGGTCCGTCACGTCGAAGGACTGGCCGGGGCGGTACTGGGTGTAGGTGTCGCCGGAGCCGACGTCGAGGACCTCACGCACCGAGAGGGAGTTCTGCTGGCCGCAGGCGGTCGACAGATCGGTGTTGTACGGCTTGAAGTTGGCGTTCTTCACCGTGTAGTCGACGGCGTCGGTGTTGGCCAGGCAGAAGGCCTCCTTGCCGCTCTTGACGATGTCCTTCTTGTCGGCGCCGAGCAGCCGGTAGCTGGCGAAGTCGGTGAAGTGCCAGTGCTCGTGGCCGATCCGCGGGTCCCACTCCATGGTGCCGGTGGGGGCGTAGCCGATCTGCTTGCCGTGGGCGTCGTAGAAGTACTGGTAGGCGTCCATCAGTCCGGCGCCCGGCTTGCGGAAGCCGTCGACGACGAGGGGGGCCGGCCCGGCGTTCCAGACGTTGGCGCTGAAGGCGAGGTAGTCCTTGCCGGCGGCGTCGCCGTCCTCGCCGTCGGTGATGGCGATGTCCCAGGCCGGCAGGGACCGCAGGTCCGGCAGCGGGGTGTTCGCGGGGACGCCCGTGCGGCCGGTGGGCCGGGCTCCTGGGCGCAGCGCGGGCGCGATCCGGGAGCCGTCGGTGTGACCGCGGCCGTCACCGAGGTGGTGGGCGGTGCCGCGGTCCTCCAGGGCGTGGGACAGCGCGCCCGGGGTGGGTTCGTCGGCGCCGCGCGGGCCGTAGTGGTGCGCGGCACCGTGCGCGGAGTGGTCCATGCCCGGGTGGCCGGCCATGCCCTGACGGGCGGTCGAGCCGCGGGCGGCGCCGCTGCCGTCGTCGCCCTTGCGGACGGTCACCGCGACGGTGGGGCGGTCGTTCGGGATGCCGAAGAGGTCGCGGTACTTCTTCGCGACGCCGATCTTCGCCGTGTACCGCCCGACGGGCAGGTCGACGGGCTTGTCGTAGTCGACGGTGCTGGAGTTGGCCGCCCAGCCCTTCTCCACGCCCCACACCGAGCCGAGCGTGAACGGGTTGGTGGGGCAGCTCTCCGGGTAGCGGGAGGTCGCCGGGGCGTCCGGGCGCAGCCGTCCGGAGGCGTTGTTGGGGCAGAAGCCGCCCGTGGTCCTGGAGACGACCCGGCCGTTCGCGTCGGTGAGGCTGACCTCGATGAAGCCGGGCAGCCCGGAGAAGTCCTTCGCCAGCCCGGCGGGCAGCGTCCGGGTGCGGGTACGGGTGCCGTCGCGCAGGATCTGCCGGACGACGACGGGGTCCTTGTAGGACCTGCGGGTCACCTTGAACTCGAACGGCGCGTTGTCGACGGTGAGATACGTGCCGAGGTCGAGATAGACCCCCGGGTCCCCCTCCCACCGGTCGAGCGTCACGGAGTCGGTGGCGGCGATCAGCTTGAGCCGCGGTGTGCCGGGCGCGGCGGACGGCGCGGCGCCGGCCCCGGGCGCGGCACCGGCGGCGGTGACCACCACGGTGAGCGCGGCACAGGCGGCGAGCACGGCCCGCCGGGGGCGGCTTCCGGGGCGGCCGGTGGGACTGCTGGCGGGACTGCTCGTGGGACTGCTGGTGGGACGACTGGTCATCGGTTCCTCGTCTGCGAGTGCCATGGTCGGTGGCGGCGGACCGGACAGCCCACGTCCGCGGGAGGATGCCGACGCGCCCCCGCGCGCCGCTCCCCGGCTGTGAGCATCCTGTGAGATCGGCGAACCGGGAGCCGGGGTTGCCTTCCGGGGGCGAACTCGCCCGGAAATCCCTCCGATGGGGCGACGTCTCCGTACGCACGTCCCGTACCTCACGCCACGGTTACGTTTCGCTCAACCTCTGGTTGCGATGCGGTGATCGGGCGACCATGGGGTCATGACTCTGGCCGAGCGCGCTCTGGAGCGCCTGGAAGTCTGGCCCGACCTCGTGACAGGTCAGCCCAGTTGCGGCGCCGGGCGGGCCCTGCGCACCGTGCACGGCGAGATCGTGCACTTCCACTCCGGCCACGACGTGGACCTGCACCTGACCGGGCACGCCATCGAACGGTTCGCCCGCGACCTCGCGGAGTCCACCGCGATCCGGCTCGTCCCCGGCTCCCGCTGGGTCACCGTCCATCTCGACTGCGACACCGACGTCGATCTCCTGATGAGCCTCGTCAGCATGGCGCTGAAGGCCCGTCAGGGGCAGGACGACGGCACGGCCGACGCGTGCAACTTCCGCCGGGTGACGGTCCTGCCGCGCGAACGCTGAACCGCGGTCGCGGGCCCGGCGGGGTCATCGCGCCGGTGCCCGGCGGTGCTCCCGCCATGCCCGGTAGTGGTCGAGGACCGTCTCCTCGACGGGGCGGTAGCCGATCCCCAGTTCGCGGATGCCGCGGCTGTTGTCGACGCGGAAGCGGATGCCGAGGTGTGCCCGGATGTACTCCTGGGTCAGCCCGAAGGCGGGGCCGAGGATCCGGACCGGCCAGTGGGGCAGGCGGGTGCGGGGCAGGCGCGGGTCGCGCGGGTAGGCGGTCAGCAGGATGCGGGACATGTCGTGGAACGACGTCATGGTCTCGGCCGCCACGATGTATCTGCCGTGCGCGTCCGGGCGTTCCGCCGCCGCGATGTGCGCGTCGGCGACGTCCCGCACGTCCGCGGTGGTGAAGCTGAAGTCCGGGGCGCCGTAGAAGAAGTAACCCTTGAACAGCTCCTCCAGGAGGAAGAGGCTGCCGGAGTCCGAGGCGGAGGTGAGGGCGGGGCCGAGGATCAGGCCGGGGTTGACCGACACCATGGTCCAGCGGTCCTGTGCCCGCGCCGCCTCCCACGCGGCCTGCTCGGCGACCGTCTTCGCGTAGTGGTACGGGTTGTTCGCGACCGTGCTGGTGGTGTTGACGTATTCCTCCGCCAGGGTGCGGTCCTTCATCCCGTCCACGTCGCCGTAGTCGCCGAAGATCGCGCCGACGGTGGAGGTGAACACGAGCCGGCGGACCGTCGCGGTGCGCTCCACGGCCCCGAGGACGTTGCGGGTGCCGAGCAGCGCCGGGTCCACGACGTCCCGCTGCCCGTCCTTGATCTGCTCCGGCATCAGGAACGGGGAGGCGACGTGGAAGACGGTCGCGCAGCCCTCGGCCGCCTCGTCGAAGGAGCCATCGGTGAGCAGGTCGGCCTCGAACAGGGTCAGCCTGCCGTCGAATTCGACCCGCATCGCCTCAAGCGCGCTGTTCTTCGCCGGGTTGGTCAGCGACCTGACCGTCGTGCGGACGGTGTAGCCGCGTTCCAGCAGCCTGCGCACCAGATGGCCGCCCACGAAACCGCTGCCGCCCGTCACCAGGACCGTGTCCACATCCGCCTGCCCGAAGTCGCACCGCACCCGCGCCCGCATCCGCGCCCGTCGCCCGGACTCGCCCGGGTGCCCCCATTGTTCACACCCTGTGGATGGCGTCCACCAGGATGTCGATGACGAGCGGGGTGCGCGGACCGAAGCTCAGCAGCACGCCGTCCTCCAGGGTCACCACGCGCCGGTCGGCGCCCGCCGGGGTCTCGCGGATGCCGGGGATGTCGAGGAGGCCGTCGATGCCGCCGACGGATTCGAGCCCCTTGTCCATCATGAGGATCACATCGGGTGCGGCGGCGATGAGCGCCTCGCTGGTCAGCGGCGTGAACGGCTTGTCCAGGCCCTCCTCCACGCCCGCGTCGACCGCGCCCGCCGCCTCGATCAGGGAGTCGGCGCCCGATCCCTTGCCGCCCATGAGATAGACGGCGGCGCTGCCCCGCATGTACAGGAAGGCGACCTTGGGCCGGCTGCCGTCGGGCACGGCCTTCTTCGCCGCCGAGAGCTCCCCGGCGATACGGGAGTCGAGCGCCTTCCCCGCGGCGGGCACCCCGAGCGCCTCGGCGACACGGGTGGTGCGGGTGGAGACGTCGGCGAGGGTCGTCGCCGGGTCCAGGACGACCACGGGGACGCCCGCGTCCCGGATCTGGTCGATGGCCTCCGAGGGCCCGGTGTCGGTGTCGGCGAGGACCACCGTCGGGTGCAGCGACAGCACACTCTCGGCGCTGACGTCGTGCGCCTTGGTGACCTGGGGGAGCTCGGCCGCCTCCGCGAACGTGGCGGTGATGTCCCGGCCCACGACCCGGTCGCCCAGGCCGAGCGTGAACACGGTCTCCGCGACGCCGCCGTTGAGGGGCAGGATGCGCGAGGCGTCCCGGACGGTGACCCGGCGGCCGTCGGAGGAGTCGACGGTGACCGGCAGCTCGGGCGTGGGGGCCGCGAGCGGTTCGAGGGTGTTCTTCGCGAGTCGTTTCTCGGCCGCGGCGGCGCGGGCGCTCGCGGAGGCCGGGGTGGCGTCGGCGGCCGTCCCCGCCCCCGCCCCGGAGCCGCACGCACTGGCCAGCAGCGCCAGCACCAGCGCGGCCACCGGTGCCGGCCAGCCCCTGCGCCGCCCGTTCCCGGGTCTGTTTCCGGACATCCGCATCGCGCGCCCCTTCGGTCTCGTGCTCCGCACACGGTTGAGAAATAGATTAGGTTAGGTTTACCTTAATAGCTCGTGGCGGGGGTGCTGCCGTGTTTTCAGCAAGTGGCCTGCGGTACAAGGGAGTTGTCTGTCTGACTGGGGCGACCGCCTCGGTCTCCCTGCTGTTGACCGCGGTTTCACCGGCGTTCGCGGCCACCTCCGCCACCGGCCCCGAGGGCCAGCGCCTCACCGTTTCCAAGAGCGCGGGGCTCACCGCCGCGGGCGAGACGGTCACCGTCTCCGGCACCGGCTACAACACCGAGAAGGGCATCTACGTCGCCTTCTGCGTGGACAACGGGCCCGGCAGGACACCCACCCCGTGCGTCGGCGGCGTCGACATGTCCGGCGAGTCCGGGGCGTCGGTGTGGGTCTCGTCCGACCCGCCCTCCTACGGGGAGGGGCTGGCCGAGCCCTACGAGGGCGACGGGCACGACGGCTCCTTCTCGGTGCGGCTCAAGGTGCGGGCCAAGGACGCCAACACCGACTGCACCGCCTCCGGCGTGACCTGCGCCGTCATCACCCGCAACGACCACACCCGCGGCGGCGACCAGAGCCAGACGGTGCGCGTCCCGGTGACGTTCGGCGGATCGGCCACCGCCTCCGCCCCGGCCGGCCCGACCACGACCGCCACCCCGGACGCCGACGCGAGCGCGAGCACCACCGGCGGCAGCGGCGGCTCCGGCACGTCCGACACCTCCGACACCTCCGGCGGCGGCCCCCTGGCCAGCACCGGCTCCACCGCCCTGGCCGCCGGGCTCGCCGCCGCCGGGCTGGTCGCCGCGGGCACCGGCACCTGGCTGTGGGCGCGCAGACGCCGCACCGCCGACTAGGGGGCGGTGCGGGGAAACCCGGAACACCGGAGCACCCCCCGACCCAGATCCAGGGAGAACCGAAGATGGCGAAAAGACCCGGCGCCGCCACCGTGACGGGTGGCGCCGCCCTGCTGTTCCTGCTGACCCCGGGCGTCGCGACCGCACGGGACGCCGGGTTCCCGGCCGAGGTCTCCGGCGGCTACGCGTCCTGGAGCACGGCCGGCACCGGCCTGGACCTCGGCGCCGGCGCACCGGCCTCCCCGGGCGGCACCGGCCGCGCCTGGTTCCCGGCCACCGGCGGCGGCGCCGACCCCGGCACCGCGGACGCCTCGATCGACCTGGGCGGCACGGCCGAACTCGGCTCCGCCGACGAGCCGTTGACGCTCACCGGGCTCCACCTCGACCTCGACGGCAGCACCGGCACCCTGCGGTCGGGCGCCCTCGCCCTCGCCGAACTCACCGGCGCCGCCGCCCCCGCCGTACGGACGGGCGGGGTGACCTGGAGCGGGCTGCGCGCGAGCCTCACCGCGGACGGGGCGGCGCTGCTCGCGCGGTGGAGCGGGCAGGAGTACGCGCCCGGGGACGCGCTGGGCGTGCTCGACGTGACCGTGGGGACGGGCGGCGCCGCGGAGGCACCGCAGCCCTCACCCTCCCCGACACCGGCCCCCACACCCACGCCCACGCCCGAGGCCGAGGCCGCCGCCACCCCGACTCCCGTGCCGCGGAAGCCGATCGCGTCCGTCGCCCACGCCGCGCTCGCCCCGGGCAGCCGGCAGCGGGTGACCGGGGAGGGGTTCACGCCGGGCGAGGTCGTGCTGGTCGCGGTGGACGCGGACACCCGGTACCAGGCCGTCGCCGACGAACAGGGGCGGGTGGAACGGGAGTTCCCCGTGTACGAGACCGCCGCCACCGGCGAGCACACGGTCGAGCTGTACACCGTGACGTCCGGTTCAACTGGCCTCGAGGACAAGCGTGTTGAAGCTCGCTTTGCGATCCGTTGACAAACACCCCCAGGGATAACTTAGGTTAGCCTTACCTAAGTACGACTCAGCCACCTCCTGGAAGGCTCCCCCATGAGACCCCTCCGCGCCGCTCTCGTCGTCGCCTCCTCCGCCGCCCTCACCCTGGGTCTGGCGACCTCGGCCTCCGCCGCCACCTCCACCCGGACGGTCACCGACGGCGGCACCACGTACAACCTGTCCCTCACCGCCCCGGACACCGCCTCGGCGGCCGGTCAGGTCGTGACCGTCACCGGCTCCGGCTACAACACGGGCCAGGGCGTCTACGTCGGGCTGTGCGTGGTCAGCGGCACCCCGGGCGCGGCCAAGCCGACACCGTGTCTGGGCGGCCAGGACGAGACCGGCTCCACCGGCGCCTCGCACTGGGTCAACAACACCTTCGGCGGACTGTTCGCCAACAGCTCGAAGTTCGGCACCGGCGGCACCTTCAGCGTGAGCATCTACGTGAAGGCGACCCTCGACGACGGCAGCGTCTGCGGCGAGGACGTGACCTGCGCGGTCGTCACCCGCGCCGACCACTTCGACAGCGAGGACCGCAAGTACGACGTCCACGTCCCGATCACTTTCCAGTAGGCCCGCGAGGCAGGGAAGACAGGGAAGTCCCGATGCAGCTACGACGCCCGGCGGCGCTTCTCGGCGCCGCCGCGCTCATGACCGCCTCCGCCGCCCTCGGACCGGCCGCGCAGGCCTCCGGCACCCCGCGCACCGCGCTCGGCAAGGACGGGCAGAAACTCACCGTCTCGGCCTCCGCGGGCCTCGACCCGGACGGCGAGACCCTGCGGGTCACCGGCGAGGGCTACGACGCCGGCAAGGCGATCTACGTCGCCCTGTGCAAGGACAACGGCGACAACCGCATCCCCACGCCCTGTCTGGGCGGCGCCGACCAGGGCGGCACCGGCAGTTCCTCGCAGTGGATCGTCCCCGAGGGCGACACCTACGCGGGCGACCTCGCCGTCACCTGGGGCGCGGGCGGCACCTTCGCCGTGGACATCGCCGTCCGGGCCAGGGACTCCGGCCTGGACTGCACGCAGGTCGCCTGCTCGGTGATCACCCGGGTCGACCACCGCAACGCCGGTGACCGCTCGCAGGACGTGCGCGTCCCGGTGACCTTCGAGGGCCAGGACCCGGGCGACGGCGGCGGGGGCGACGGCGTGGACGTCCCCGCGGGGACCGTCTCCTACGTCCGCGGCGCCGAGTTCACCACCGCCGGCCGCCCCCTCGACCTCCTCCTGCACCCCGACTCCGGGAAGCTGTACGTCGGTTCGGACGACGTGGTGGACACCGCCGACGTCAAGGAACAGGGGCTGTACGTCCTCGACCCCGCCGACGGCACGGTGCTCGGCCACATCCAGCAGGCGCCGGGCTCCACGGGCGCGCTCGCCAACCGGGTCGTGCGCTGGATCGCCGCCCCGCTCGCCGGGGACGGCGTCGCCTTCCACTACCCGCTGCGGGGCCTCGGCACCGCGAGGAGCGGTGACACCGTCGCCCAGGGCGTCTGGCTGGCGGGCGCCACGGTCACCGGCGTCGGCCCCGGCGGCTCCGCGGACACCACGCTGGTCGCGCAGGGCGCCACGCTCTCCGAGGTCGAGACCGCCACGGGTGCGGTGAAGCGGACGGCCGCCCTCGACGGCGGCGGTGTCCTCGGTGTGGACAGCGCCCGGAAACTCGCCTGGTCGGCGGACCCGGCGGGCGGCAGGCTCTACCGCTTCGGCACCGACGCCTTCACCACCGGCACCGCCGTGGCCGAACTCCCGGACGCGTCGGTCTACTTCGTCGAGGTCGACCCGGCCACCGGCAACGTGTGGGTGGGCAGCTCCTACGAGGTGCTCGTCCTCGACCAGGAGGGCCGGCAGCTCGCCCGGCTCAGCGGCACGGACCGGGCCACCGCCATGGCCTTCGACTCCGTCACCGGTGAGGCGTTCGTGCTCCGCGAGGACTGGGGCACCGCCGACGACGGCGCGGACAACGTCGGCGCCCTGGAGACCTACGACAGCGCGACCTTCGAGCGGGCCGCCGAGCCCGTCGCCCTCCCGGGCAGCCGCGCCGGCGCCTACGCGGGCGTCGCCGTCACCCCGGGCGCGGGCTCCGTCTACGTCACCGACCAGGCCCAGGGCCAGGTCGTGAAGCTCGACCGCCGGGTCTCCCCGAGGGTCGTGCAGGCGCCGACCGACCAGACCGTCACCGAGGGCGACGCGGTGACGTTCGTCGCCGCCGCCGAGGGCACCCCGGCACCGGACGTGGCCTGGCAGGTCAGCCCGGACGACGGCCAGACCTGGAGCACGGTCGAGGGGGCGACGCGCACCGCGTACGGGTTCACCGCGAAGGCCGCGCAGGACGGGTACCGCTACCGGGCCCAGTTCACCAACACGGCCGGTACGACCCGCACCTCGCCGGTCACCCTGACGGTGAAGGAGAAGTCCGCCCCCGAGGAGCCCCCGGCCGAGGAGGAAGAGGAGCCCTCCGGCACCAGCACGGTCACCGGACCCGAGGGCCAGAGACTGACCGTCACCCCGGTCAACCACCTCGCCACCGAGCACCAGAAACTGAAGATCACCGGCTCCGGCTACGACACCGCCAAGGGCGTGTACGTCGCCCTGTGCGTCGACAACGGCGACGGTGAACTGCCGACCCCGTGCATCGGCGGCGTCGACATGACCGGCACCTCGCACTCCTCGGCGTGGATCTCCTCCGACCCGCCCGACTACGGCGAAGGACTGGCGACCCCGTACGGCAGTGGCGGCACCTTCGAGGTGGAGCTGACCGTCGACGCGAAGGACGCGTACACGGACTGCTTCCAGGCCACGTGCGTCCTCGCCACGCGTGCCGACCACACCCTGTCCGGCGACCGCAGCCAGGACGTGAAGGTCCCGGTCAGCTTCGTCGGCCAGGACCCGGTCGGCACCGACACCCCGGACGACGGCGGTGACGGCTCCGGCGGCACGGGCTCCACCGGCGGCACCGGAACCGGCACGGGCTCCGGCGGTTCGGGGACCGGCACCTCCGGCTCCGGCACCTCGGGCTCGGGCACCTCGGGCTCGGGCACCTCGGGCTCCGGGGGCACCGGCACCACCACCGCCGGCGGCAGCCTCGCCGCCACCGGCGTGACCGTCCTGTCCGTCGCCGCCCTCGCCGCCGCCCTGCTGGGCGCGGGCTGGGTGGCGTACCGCAAGGGCCGCACCGTCACCTGACGGACGGCACAGAGACGTCCGCCCCCTCCGAGTGTGGCCGGAGGGGGCGGACCCCTGTCCGGTGACGGTTCTACGCGAGCGGTACGGCGACCGCGCCGTACGTCGTCTCGGGCGTCGGCGGAGTCGTGAAACGGGCGTTGACGAGATAGAGCCGGTCGCCGAAGCGGGCGGCCGTGGTGGGGACGTCGAAGCGCGGGTCGGTGATCGTGGTGCGCAGGGTCGCGGTGGTGGCCCGGGCGTCCAGCTCCCAGACGCTCACCAGGTTGAGCCGGTTCTGGACGACGTACAGGGTGCGGCCGATCCGCCACAGCCCGTCGCCGTTGACGACCGTGTCCTGGCCGACGAGCGCGATGCGCGTGGTGCGACCGGTCCGCGGGTCGACATTGTGGAGCTCGCCGGGCGTGGACTTCACGACGATCAGGCCGCGCCCGTCCGGGGTGGGGACGACGCCGTTGGCGTTGTTGACGTCGGGCAGCTGCACCCAGTCGCCGGTGAGCGGGAGGGTGCGGACGGCGCCGTCCCGGCCGCGCGGGACGGCGTAGAGCTGGGCGGCGCGGGAGTCGGTGAACCAGGCGCGGTTCCCGAGCAGGGTGACGTCGTTGACGAAGTGTCCGGTGGCCTCCGAGAGCTGGAAGGTTCTCAGGACGTCTCCGGTGCGCGCGTCGTGGACGCGGGCGACTCCGGTGTTGCCCGCGACGTACAGCAGCCCGTCACGGTCGATCTTGAGGCCGACGGCGATCCGGCCGGTGGCGCCCGGGTGGAGGACCGTGCCCGCGCCGGTGCGCAGGTCGACGCGGTAGAGGGCGCCGTTGGCGCGGGAGCCGAAGTACGCGTACGGCCGGGCGCCGATCGCGATGCCCTCGGGCAGCCAGCCGTCGGGCAGGGGGAAGGCGGTGGGCCAGTCGCTCGCGCTCGCCGGACCGGCACCGGCGGTCACCGTGAGGGCGGCCAGCGTGGCGGCGGCACCGCCGAGAACGGTGCGGCGGGAGGGCTGCGGACGGTTGTGGATCATGTTCGGGGAACCTCCGTGGGATCCAACTCCGTTTACTGTTCCTTTAGTTGGCAACGGAACGGTGTCGGGACGAGTTCCCCGGAGCCCCGGGCTCCCCATTTACACCAAAAGGGTGATACTGGGACGTATGAGTACGGCAGCGTTCGTAGTCGCGGCAGCGGGGAGCGATGTGCTCAACGTGGTCGCCGCGTTCATCGGTGGCGCCGTCATCGCCGGTGCGCTGATCTGGGCCGTGCAGTTCGGCATGCGGGTACGGGACCGGGAACTGCCCCGGCCGCGGCCCGAGGACCAGCCCAGCCTCCCCACCAGCGGCGCGATCCACGAGATCAGGGAGATGCGGGAACCCGACGAGGTCCCGCGCACGGAGCGGCGGCTCATGCCGTACGAGCTCCACCATTCCGGCAGCAGACGGGGAACCGACCAGAAACGAAAGCGCTGGCTGCCCGGATCCAGCGGCTCCTTCGGCAGCGGGGGCCTCGGACACTCCTAGGAACGGCGCGCGGGGGCTGCCTCGCCGACCGAGGCAGCCCCTTCTCGCCGGCTGCCGCCCGGGGCACGCGCGTGACCGGGCGCCTTGCCATGACAGCCGTGGGGTTGGACCAGCACTGCCGCGTCCGGCCCGTCCGTCCCCCGGGCGGCCCCTCAAGGCTGCCCCGGCCCGGTGCCGTGTACAGCCGCTTCGGCCGAAGATCGGTATACCTACTCCCCGCCCCGGGCTACCTACGGCCCCGCCCCCTCGGGGGCCGCCGCGTCCCGCGGCAGACGTGACCCCGTGCCACGAGACGCCGTCCGGTTCGGCGGACGGCGTCTCGCGGCGCGGGGGGGGGGCTGCGGCCCGCCGGGTCAGGAGGCCGTGCGGTGGCGGGGGCGGCGGTCCGGGGCCGTGGCCAGCGCCCAGATGACAAAGAAGTCCACGCCGATCATGATCACGGACCAGACGGGCGCGTACGGCAGGAACAGGAAGTGCAGCACCATGCTCGCCGACGCGAGGAAGATGCCGGTCATCCGGGCCCACCAGGCACCCTTGAGGACGCCGTAGCCGACGGCGCCGAGGACCACGCCCAGGACGAGCATGATCACGCCCCAGCCGGTGAGGTCGATCTTGTAGATGTAGTCGCCGACCACGTCGTACACGTCGTCCTTGGCGAGCGCCGATATGCCCTGGAGGATCGCCAGGACGCCGTTGACGAGCATCAGCACACCGGCGAAGACCAGCCCGCCGGTCATCCACCCCTTGTCCGGACCGCCGCCCGGGGTCGGGGCGGCCGACTGCTCCGGCCGCTGGTGGTCCTTGTCCCAGACGGGAGGAGGCGTCGGGGACGGTGTCGCGTGCGGTTGTTGAGTCATGCCTCGACGATCGGCTCGGGTGCGGACCGTCACCACGGGGAGTAGGCCGTTCGGGTGACGGTCCACGTGCGCGCTCCCGCCCGGGGATCTTCACTGAACCCATGACCGCTCACCGCACGGCCCTGGCCACCGCCACCCTGCTGACCACCGCCGCCCTGGCCCTGACCGGCTGCTCCGACGACGAGACCCCGTCCTCGGCGGTCAGCAAGGCCGCCTCGGCGCTCCAGGAGGCGACCGCGAAGGCGGGCGAGAAGTTCGACGACATCAAGAGCGGCGTCGACGTCAAGGACGACGTGAGCGTCGGCACGCCGGACGTGGGCTCCGACGGGCGGGCCTCCGCGGAGCTGACCGTGCACAACACCGCGGACGCGCAGAAGTCCTTCCTGGTGCAGGTCGAGTTCACCGACGGGAGCGGCAACGTCCTCGACACGGTCGCCGTGACCGTCTCCGACGTCCCCGCGGGCGCCACGAAGAAGGCGACCGCGCGGGGCAACCGCAGTCTGTCCGGCAGCCCGGAGGCAGACGTGCCCCGCGCCGTCCGGTACTGATCCCCGGGACACCGGGACGTTGGACGCGGCGGTTCACGCCATCCAGAAGAACACCGCCGTCATCCGCTTCTCCGCCAGCGTCCGGCCCGTGTAGGCGGTCGCGCTGTGGATCAGGTTGGCGTTGTAGAGGAGCAGCCGGTTGAAGCGGTGCGGTACGCGGACGTCCTCCTCGAAGGCGTCCGGGGCGACGAACCGGGTGCCGAGGGCCTCGACGAGGTTGGTGTGCGGGGCCTGGACGACGTTGCCGCCGAGCCGGCCGCCGGGCAGGGACTGCCGGTAGAAGCTGGTGCCGCAGTCCCGGGGCACCGCGGGGTTCAGGTACAGGACCGCCGCGTAGCGGCACAGGGCCCGGGAGTCGGTGTGCGGACGGGGCTCGCTCTCGCCCTCGCCGACGACCTGGACGCAGTTGTGGTTGAGGGTGCCGCCGCCGGGCGCGGCCTGGACCCAGAGCCGTCCGGCACCGGTGGCCTCGCGCACCAGGCGTTCCACCCGGGCCAGTTCGGTCTCCTCCAGACCCGGCATGGCCCGCAGCCCCGGCCAGGTCTCGGGCTTGTGGGGGTGGCCCTCGACCCAGTCGTCCTTGGCCAGGCAGCGCTCGCGCACCGCGTGGGCGTCGGGCAGGACGTCGTCCAGGACCCAGTAGTCACGGCCCTTGGTGGGCTTGCGGTAGGGGAGGACGGGCAGGGGCGCGGGGGGAGGTGGGGGCATGGCGCGAATCTAGGGCGGAGGGGGCCGCGGACTCGCCCGTGAACAGGTCCTGAACAGGTCTGGACTCCGCATTCCGAACGGAAAGAGTCGGCAATCGGACCCAAAGAGTCAGTAATTCGCCAGTAACGCTCACCGCTTACCGTGCAGGTCTCGGCCCTGTTCCCGACATTGGCCAGCAGCAGGGCAGGGTCATGCCACTCGGGACGGAGCCGCCGTGTCCCTCCTGTGGGGGGTAGGGACACAGCCGGGGGTCCCGTACGGCCGGTGAGGCAATCGACGGGCGAACACTGCGGGGCCTCCGGACCCAACGCCGCGCTACGGCCCCGACCGGATCCGGGCTAGAGTGCCGCCCTCATGACCAGCGGAAACAGCAGAAACAGCGGACGCGGCGGACACGGCGCACCCGGCAGGACGCCGGCGTCGGCGGCCCCGCCCGTCCTGCGGCTGTTCCTGCTCGGCGGCTTCCGCGCCGAACGCGACCGCGGCGCCCCCGTCGCCGACCGCTGGCCCCGCCCCAGCGCCCGCCGGCTCGTCGAGATGCTCGCCGTCTCCCCCGGCCGCACCCGGCACCGCGAGGAGATCATCGAGATGTGCTGGCCCGAGACGGCCGGCACCCCCGCCGCCCTCGGCAGCCTCCGGGTCGCCCTGCACGCCGCCCGCCGCGCCCTGGAGCCGGAGCTGACCGCCCGCACCCCGTCGTCGTACCTCGTCGGCGAGGGCGCGCTGCTGCGGCTGGCGCCGCAGACCGTGTGGATCGACGCCGACCGGGCGGAGTCCCTCGCCGAACGGGCCCTGCACTCCGGGGCCACCGCCGACCTGGCCTCCGCGCTCGGCGCGTTCACCGGCGAGCTGCTCCCCGAGCACCGCTACACGCCCTGGGTGGAGGCGCGCCGCGAACGGCTCGACGCCCTCGGCGACTCGGTCAGGCTCGCGCTCGCCGAGGCGTACCTCGCGGACGGCGCGGTCCAGCGGGCCGCGGCCACCGCCCGCCGGGTCCTCGCCGACAGCGCGGCCGAGGAACGCGCCCACCGCGTCCTCATCGACGCCTACCTCCGCCAGGGCATGCGCCGCCGCGCCCTCGCCCAGTACCACGCGTGCCGACGCGCCCTGGACGCCGAGTGGGGCATCCGGCCGGGCCCGCGGACCGAGGCCCTGCACCGCGCCGCCCTCGCCACCGAGTCGGCGACCCTCGCCCCGCGCCGCCCCGCGCCCGCCGGTCCCCCCGTCCCGCCCGCCGTCGTGCACGCCGTGTCGGCGGCGCCCTTCGTGGGCCGCCGCGCGGAACTGGACCAGCTCCTCGACCCGGCGGGCCCGGCCGTGCACGTCGTCGTCGGCGAGGCCGGCATCGGCAGGACCCGGCTCGCCGCGGAGGCGGCCCGCCGCGCGGCCGGTGCCGGGGCGGCCGTCCTGTGGGGCGCGGGCCACGACGACGGCGCGCAGCTGCCGTACGGCGTGTTCGTGGAGGCCCTGGAGGGCCGGCTGGCCGGGCGTCCGGCGGCCGAACGGGCCCGGGTCGGCGCCGAGTTCCCGGAGCTGGCGGCGCTGCTGCCGTCCCTCGGCCAGGTCGGTCCGGTGCCCGGACGCGGCGGCCCCGAGTGCGAGCGGGAGCGGATCCACGCGGCGGTGCTGGGCCTGCTGACCGCCGCGGCCCCGCCCCGCGGGGACGTCCTGGTCGTCCTGGACGACGTGCACGCCGCCGACGCCGCGTCCCTGCGGCTGCTGGCCCGGCTGGCCCGCCGCACGCCCCCGCCGGGCGGGCCCCGGCTGCGTTTCCTCGCGACCTGCCGCCCCGAGGACCTGCCCGAGACGGACCCGCGCCGGACCGTCCTGGACACCCTGGTGCGCCAGGGCACGGCCCGGCGGCTGCGGCTGCCGCGCCTGGACCGCGCCGACTGTCTGGCACTCGCGGCGGGCGCGCTGGCCGACCCGGCAGGCGACGGGCCGCAGCGCGTCTGGGAACTCTCGCTGGGGCACCCCCTGTTCGCCCTGGAACTGGCCAAGTCGGCCCCCGCAGGCCCGTCCGCCTGCGCGGACCTGACCCCGCCCGAGGGGGTCCGGCTGCTGGTCGCGGACCGGCTCGCCCGCCTCGGCCCCGCCGCGCTGCGGGTCGTCGAGGCGGTCGCGGTCGCCCGCGGCGGGGTGGCGGCGCTGTCGGACGTGACGGAGGTGGCGCGGGCGACGGGCTCCACGGACGCGGTGGACGGCATCGACGCGGCGCTCGCGGCGGCCGTCCTGGAGGAACGTCCGGTCCCGGCCGACGGCACGACCGTCCCCGGCCTCGGTTTCCGCCACCCGCTGATCCGTCTCGTCTGCCGCGAACGCCTCTCCCTGGCCCGCCGGCGCCGGCTCCACGCCGCCCACGCCGAGCTGCTGCTGCGCCGCCGTCCGGGCGCGGTCGACGAGGTGGCCGCCCATCTGACGGCCGCCGACGACCCGCGGGCCGCCGAGCATCTGCACCGCGCCGCCCGCCGGGCCGCGTCCGTCGGCGCCGACGACACCGCGGACCACTACTACGACGCCCTGACGACCCGCCTGGACGAGATCGCCGCCGAGGCGGCCCGGATCCGCCTCGACCACGCCGCCGTGCTGCGCCGCATGGCCCGCCACCAGGACGCGGTACGGGTGCTGCGCGAGGCCCTGACCGACCTCGGCCGCCACGGCGCGCCCCACGAACAGGTGCGGGCGGCGGCCCAGCTGGCGGAGGCCCTGGCCCGCACGGGCGCCCCCGCGGAGGGCTTCCGCCTGCTGACCCTGCACGCCCCCGGCCCCACCGCACCCCCCGAGACCCTGGCCGCCCACCGCCTCTCCCGGGCCGCCCTCTGCTTCGTGACAGGCGACTACGAGGGCGCGCTACGAGCAGCCGGGGAGGCGGAACACACGGCACGAGCCGCGGCAGCCGCCACCACGGCCGCCGAGGGCGGGCTGCTGGCGCGCGCCCTCGCCCAGCGGTCCACCGCGCTCGCGCTCACCGGCCGTCTCGCCGAGGCCCGGTCCGCCGCGGACGAGGCGCTGCCCCACGCGCAGGCCCACGGCGACCCCCGTCTGCTCACCCACGTCCTGTCGATCCTGCGCGAGCACGCCCGCCGGTCGGGCCGGCTGCGCGAGGCGGTCGCCCTGGGCCGGCGCGCCCTGGACCTCGCGGAGCGCTCCGGCGACCCGGAGGCCACCGCGTTCGAGCGGGCCAACCTCGCCGAGGTGCACCTGCTCCTCGGCGACACCGACGAGGCGGCGGCCCTCGCCGAGGGCGCCGTCGCCGAGGCGGAGGCCCACCCCGGCCCGGCCCTCCCGTACGCGCTGGCCGCCCTCGCCCGGGTGCGGCTGCGCGGCGGCCCCCGCCCCGGTCTGCCCGCGCCCCGCGAACTGCTGGGCCGGGCCGAACGCGCGCTGGAGCGGCGCCCCGACCACCAGGCCGCGTACGAGGTGCGGACCGCGCAGGCCGAGTCCGCCCTCAAGGACGCCCGCCCGGACCGGGCCCTCGCCCTGCTCGCGGACGTGCGGGGCACCGGCGTGCCCGTGCTCGCCGCGTGGGCTCATCTGACGGCGGGCGACCCCGTGCGCGCCGCGCGGGTGGCCGCGGCGGAGGCGGACCGGGCGGCGGGCGCGGGCGAGACCGTCACCGAGTGCGAGGCGCTGACGGTGGGCGCGGCGGCGCTGGCCGCGCAGCGGCGCACCGAGGAGGCCGCCGTGTGCGCGGCGCGGGCCCGCGCGCTCGCCGAGGCGATGCCGTACCCGACGGTCCTGCGCCGCGTGGCGCACGCCGACCGGTCCGGGTGACCTGGGTGACCTAGAGGCCGTCCTGGCCGACCGTGACCGAGATCTGTTCGCTGACCGAGCTCACCCCGTTGAGGGCCGCGCTCGCCTGGAGCCGTCCGGGTCCCGTCGGCAGGGGCGCGGCCGGGGCGCAGGACCAGGTGCCGTCCGCCGCGGCCGTCGCCGTGCACACCTCCAGCGGCGGTCTCGGCCCGTTGCCGGTGACGGCGGCGTCGGCGGCCTCCTCGTACTCCACGGTGATCTGCGCCCCGGGGTAGGCCGTACCGCCCGCCTGGGGCCGCACCGTGAGGGCGGTGCCCGCCACGGGCCGGGTGAGGGTCGGTTCGGGCAGGCCGACGACGACCGCGCACGTCCCGTGGTCCACCCGGGTGCCGCGTTCGTCGGTGAGCCGGGTCGCGCAGCCGTCGAGCCGGGTCCCGGGCACCGCGCCGGCGGGCACGGCGAGGACGAAGGGGAAGGTGCGCCCGGCCCAGGGCGGGTCCGCGGCGGTGCCGGTGTAGAGGTAGGCGGCGCTGTCGCCGTCGGGGTCGACGGTGCCGCGGTACCCGGAGGCGGCGGCCAGCGGGGTGTCCGTCACCCGGGCGCCGCCGGGTGCGGTCAGGGTCAGCCGGGAGCCCCGGCCGAGGGGTTCCCCGTCGTACCCGGTGACCTCGACGATCCCGGAGCGGCCGGGCAGGATCGTGGCGGCGGCCCACAGCTCACGGCTGTCGGCGCGGGCGGGCGGGGCCAGAGCGGCCAGCAGGACGGCGGCGGCGAGGGCGATCGGCTTGCTCATCGTGTGCGGCACTTCCTCTGCGGAGTTCCCCGGGTCCCCCCGCCGCGATTCTCACGGCCCGTCAGCTCCCCCGCTCCCGCGGTACGACCGTATGGCGGAAGGCGTCGCCCTACGGGTGATTCCGGGGGTCCGCGCGTACAGGGCGCCGGTCCTGACGGTGAAGAAGGGTGAGGAAAAGCTGACAGGTCATCTCATCCGCCCGGAAGGCGAGACGGAAGGCGTGACACCCCCTGTGAACCTCAAGCACCTGACCCGGCGCACCCCCGCCGCGGCCCTGCTCGTGGGCGCGCTCGTGCTCGGCACCACCACGGCCGTGACCCCGGCGCCGGTGGCCGCGGCGGCCGTCCTCACCAGCGACGTCATCACCCCGGAGGGCACCGCGGCGACACCCCGCGGGGCCCGGACGCATCCCGAGGAGGGGTCCGACGGCGGCGAGGAGTTCGGCAAGGACGCCGTGCGGCTGCGGTACGCGGTGGTGCGGGAGGGGGCGCTGAAGCGGATCTGCGGGCCCACCGAGCTGGGCAGCGAGGCCCGTTTCCCGCTGTTCGACGACACCGTCGTGGAGGCCACCGAGGTCTCCCGGCAGACCATCGGATCCGTCCTGACCTGGCAGGGCGAGGTGGAGGGGACCACCGACCAGGAGGTGATCGTCACTCTGCGGGGCGGCTGCGACGGCAGGCCGGGCAACGAGGAGCTGAGCGCCCACTTCATGCTGGGCGGCGACCGCTACGACATCGTCCCGGCGGGCGGCTCCGGCCGGGTCGTGGTGATGCAGGCGACGCCGGAGACGGACGAGAACGACCTGGACGTCGTCCCGCCCGCGTCCCGCCCGCTCCAGCCGCTGCCGAGCGGCGGGACGCAGGCGGGGACACCGGCGGGCGAGCGGGCCGCGGGGCCGCGGGCGGCGTGCAAGGGCGGCCAGAAGATCGCGGTGATCGACGTGCTGGCCGCGTACTCGGCCAAGGCGCGCAGCGAGGCGGGCGGCGACTCCCAGATCAAGGCGCTGATCGCCAAGGGCATCGCGCTCACCAACGACGCGTTCGCCACCAGCGGCACCCTCGCCCGGGTCCGTCTGGTGCACAGCGCGTACGTCAGCCTGCCCTCGGCCTACGACACCCAGTCCTCGGCGGCGCTCGGCAAGTTCGCCACCAAGGGCGACGGTGTCGCCGACACCCTGCCGACGCTGCGCGACCGGTACGGCGCCGACCAGGTCACCGTGGTGACCGGCGGCAGCAAGATGGGCGGCATCGGCTACACGCCCGAGACCCCGGGCCCGACGTGGAAGGAGTGGGCGTACACGATCGTCGCGCGCAACGCGATCGCCCACTACTCCCTCGGCCACGAGCTGGGCCACAACCTCGGCGCCAACCACGACTGGACGACCGAGCCGAACCAGCCCGACAACGGGGCCAGCGGCTACTTCCCGAAGAAGGGCGCCTGGTCGACGGCGATGGCGTACGAATCGAGCTGCCGCACCGCCACCAAGGGGGCCTGCGGGCGCGTCAACCGGTTCTCCAACTACCACCAGACGTACCGGGGGGAGCGGCTCGGCGCCAAGGCGACCTCGGCCACCGGCGCGGACTCGGCGATGTTCTTCAACACCTCCGCGAAGGCGGTCGCCGCGTACCGGACCGCGAAGTCGGACTCCTCGTGGTGCGACGTGACGCCGTCGTCGGCGCCGTCGGTGAGCGCGGGGCGGATCGTGCCGAAGATCATGGGGCCGTTCGCGCAGAAGGCGACGGCGACCTTCACCGCCGTACCCGCCAAGGGCTACGTCTTCTCCTCCTGGACCCTCGACGGCAAGAAGCAGTCCTCGACGAGCAAGACCATCAAGGTGAGCCTGGCGGCGAAGGACCACACGCTGAAGGCCACCTTCAAGAAGGGCACCAGCGCCACGTCGAAGGTGTCCACCGCGTCCTCCGGCAGCGGCACCGTGAAGTCGTCCTCGAAGAAGGCCCTCGCGGGGGCGCCGGTCCTGGAGGGCGAGGAACTGCACTACACGGCCGTGCCGCGGGACGGCTGGCACTTCCGGGGCTGGCTGCTGGACGGCTCGTTCGCCGGTGACGACGACGACATCTTCCTGCGCGTCGGCGAGGACGACTCGACGCTGACCGCGGTCTTCGAGCCCCGTGACCTGGCGCTGACGACGGAGGTCCGGGGCGGCCGGGGCCGGATCGGCCTCTCCGAGCAGGGCCCGTACGCGGACGGCGACACCGTGCACGCCGCCGCGGTGCCCGCCGCCGGGTACGTGTTCACGGGCTGGCTGCTGGACGGGCGGTCCTACGGCGGGGACAAGGAGCGCGGCAGGGACTCGACGGCGGTCCACTTCGACGAGGACGGGCACACGCTGACGGCGGTCTTCGCTCGCGGGTGAACGGTTTGAACAACCGTGGCTCCTGATCCGTACTCCAGGGTCGAACGACCCCGACCGGACAGGAGCCACGGTGCGCTTTTCGCGGAACGCCACGGGAACGCTCTTCGTGGGCGGTGCGCTCAGCCTCACGATCGTCGCGCTCGCGTACCCAGCGATGCTCGGCCTCGACAAGGTGTCGACCGCGCAGGACAGAGTGATCGCCCAGACCCAGTGGGGTCCGCTCACCGAGCAGGACCGTGACTTCGTGGTGAAGGTACGGGCCGCCGGTCTGTGGGAGTACCCGCTGGGCAACGTCGCCCTGCAGAAGGGCACGACCGAGGAGGTCAAGGAGGCGGGACGGCACCTCCTGGACGGTCACGCGGCGCTGGACGCCGCCTGCCGGAAGATCGCCCCGATGCTCAACATCACCCTGCCGAACGTGGCCTCCCCGCAGCAGCAGCAGTTCGTGAACCAGATCCAGTCCAGCTCGGGCAAGCAGTTCGACGCGACCTTCGCGAACATCCTGCGCACGACGCACGGATCGATCTTCAACACGATCTCCAAGATCCGGTCCACGACGAAGAACTCGCTGGTGCGGTCGCTGGCCGACATGGCCAACGACACGGTCCTCGACCACATGACGGTCATGGAGAAGACCGGTGACGTCGACTTCGACCAGGCACTCTTCCAGCAGACCACCCCGCCGAAGCTGCCCCAGTCCGACATGACCCCGCCGGTCCCCCAGCCCGGCGAGCCCATGGTCGTGCTCAGTCCTCCGGCGAACCCGACCTCCACGCCGATCGCGATCCCCGGCGAGAGTTCGAGCCCTTCGAACGGCTAGCCGAGCCAGACGGTGGTGTCCGGCGCCAGCAGGCCGTTGTCCTCCGACGGCCCGCTGGCGAGCAGGAGTTCGCCCTCCGGAAGCGGTACGGGCACGGCGGACAGGTTGGTCACGCACCGCCATCCGTCGTGCCGGGCGAAGTCCAGCACCCCGTCACCGGCGCCGGGCGTCCAGGTCAGCGTCTCGCCCTGGAGGAGCTTGCGGCGCAGCTTCAGGGCGGTGCGGTACAGCTCCAGCGTGGAGCCCTCGACGCCGTCCTGCGCCTCGACGGAGTACTCCGCGAAGCTCTCCGGCTGCGGCAGCCAGGCCCCGCCCGCGCCGAAGCCGTACGAGGGTCCGCCGCGCGTCCACGGCAGGGGCACCCGGCAGCCGTCGCGGCCCTTGCGGACGTGTCCCGTCTGCTCCCAGACGGGGTCCTGGAGCACCTCGACGGGCAGCTCCGCGACCTCGGGCAGCCCGAGCTCCTCCCCCTGGTAGAGGTACGACGACCCCGGCAGCGCCAGCATCAGCAGGGTGGCCGCGCGGGCCCTGCGCAGGCCCTGTGCGGCGTCCACGGGCGGGGTGCGGCCTCCGGAGAGCAGCCACGCGTTGTCGTCGGTGCCGGGCGGCAGCACGAGCCGTGAGGCGTGCCGGACGACGTCGTGGTTGGACAGCACCCAGGTGGCCGAGGCGCCCGCGGCGCGGGCCGCGCCGATCGAGTCGGTGATCACCGCGCGCAGCCGGCCGGCGTCCCATCCCGCTTGCAGGTACTCGAAGTTGAAGGCCTGGCCGAGTTCCTCCGGGGTCGCGTACCGCACCCGTCGCGCGCCCGGCACCCAGGCCTCGGCGACGGCCGTGCGGGGCGGGCGGTAGGAGTCGAGGACGGTGCGCCAGTCGCGGTAGATCTCGTGGACCTCGTCGCGGTCGAAGAAGGGGTGGGTGCCGGGGGCGAGCCTGCTGAGCGCGTCCTCGCCGCCGGAGGCGTCCGCGCCGAGGTCGCGCAGAGGTTCGGTGAGGTCCTTGGCGAGGGCGTGCGCGACGTCCACGCGGAAGCCGTCCACGCCCCGGTCGGACCAGAAGCGCAGCGTGGTGCGGAAGTCGGCGCGGACCTCGGGGTGGCTCCAGTCGAAGTCGGGCTGCTGGGGTGTGAAGAGGTGGAGGTACCACTGGCCGTCGGCGACGCGCTGCCAGGCGCTGCCGCCGAAGACGGACTGCCAGTCGGTGGGCGGGAGTTCGCCGCGGCGGCCACGGCCGTCGCGGAAGACGTACCGGGCGCGGGCGGCGGAGCCGGGTCCGGCGGCGAGGGCCTCCTGGAACCAGGGGTGCAGACGGGAGCTGTGGTTGGGGACGAGGTCGACGACGACCTTCAGGCCGAGCCGGTGCGCCTCGGTGACCATCGCGGTGAAGTCGTCGAGGGTGCCCAGGCGTGGATCGACGTCGCGGTAATCGGCCACGTCGTAGCCGCCGTCGGCGAGTTCGGAGGGGTAGAAGGGGCTCAGCCACAGCGCGTCGACGCCGAGCCCGGCGAGGTGGGTGAGGCGTTCGGTGACGCCCTTGACGTCACCGAGTCCGTCGCCGTCGGCGTCGCCGAAACTGCGCGGATAGACCTGGTAGACGACGGCCTGCCGCCACCAGTCGGGGTCCTTGGAGGACAGGTCGGCGGACGGTTCGGGGTCGGGTCGGGGGGTCGGATCGGGGGTCGTCCGGTCGCTCGGCTGGTCCACAGGCGCGGAGCCCTGCCTTCCCTGTGTGGCGGAATTGTGATGACTCCTGAACGGCGTTGACATTCCCGCAGGTTGACACTGTTCCACGTGGAGATCCACGATGTCCGGACGCTGTGGCGCGTGTGGCTCATGTGACCAATGAGCCCAGTGCCTTTCCGCGTTCTCTTTTTGCTGCCCTCCACACCCCGATGGGATACGTATGTCCATAGCGAGACGTGTCACTACGCGCCGCCTGCTGGGGACGGGCGCCGCGTCGCTCGCCCTCTGCTTCGGCACCGCCTCCGTCGCCTACGCGGGCGACTGCCCCGGTGGCGAGGGCTGGGACAAGGGCGGGAGCGGGAGCTACAAGCCCGGGACCGGCGCGGGCTCGAAGACCGAGACCGACCGCTGCGAGTTCTCGCTCGACGGCACGAGCTTCCACGCCTCGGTGAAGGTCGACGACCAGAACCTCAAGCCCGGCGACGACGGCAAGGTCCACGTCAAGGTCCGCACCTCGGGCGACGCGACCACCTGCACCGCCTCCCTCGCCTCGTACCGCACCCACGGCGCGACCTGGCAGACCTCCGGCGAGCAGGTCTTCCACGACTTCGACACCGTCACCGTCAAGGCCGGTCAGACCGACACCCTCGACGTCGCCGTCCCGGACGTCGGCTGCTTCGCGCAGATCGACCTGTACCGCGGCAAGGTGAAGTACGACGGCAAGCTGGACGCCAACGACGGCTTCGAGCACGGCGACCTGCCGGTCGGCCCCGACCACGCGGTCATCAAGGACAAGCTGATCGCGGCCTGGAACGGCGGCACGAAGGACTGCACCGAGCAGGAGATCCCCTCCTCCTCGCCGTCGCCGTCCGCGAGCGAGTCGACCCCGGAGTCCGAGGAGTCCACCCCGGCCGCCTCCGAGACCCCCTCGGAGTCCGCGCCCGCGTCCGAGACCCCGGCCGAGTCCGAGACCCCCGCCGCGTCGGAGTCCGCGACGCCGTCCGCCTCCGAGTCCACCACCGCCCCGGCCGCCACGCCGAACGGCGGCAGCGGTGACCTGGCGGAGACCGGCGCCAACAGCAACACCCCCGTCATCATCGGTGGCGCCGCCGCGCTGCTGGCCGCCGGTGCGGGCTTCGTCCTCATCTCGCGCCGCCGCAAGGGCGCGCGCGCGTAGGGACCGCGACCGTTCGACGGGACGCCGGGCAAAGGGGACCTGCCCGGCGTCCCGTCACGTCCGGGCCCGTCCGGCGGACCGGGCCGCGGGAGCGGCGGTGCGTCGCGCCGCCGGTCGGCAGGGGGTCCGCTGCGTGCGGCTGCACGGCGCGGGAGACGCGGCCCGTCAGCCGGCTGCCGCGACGGGCGACGCGGTGGAGGCACCTCCCGGCCGAGCACCGGGGAACGTCGGCAAGCGACGACAACACCGCTCCCGGCCTCCCGTCACATCCGGCGGACCGGGCCGCGGGAATGACGGTGCGTCGCGCCGCCGGTCGGCAGGAGGGGCCGCTGCGTGCGGCTGCACGGCACGGGAGGCGCGGCCCGTCAGCCGGCTGCGGACAGGCCCTGGGGCCCCTCGACCGCGTCGAGCCACAGCTTCACGTACCGCTCCACGTCGACGTCCAGCGCCACGTCCACCAGGTGGAGTTCGCGCTCGCCGCCGTGGATCTCCGCCTCGCCGGGGCGGGGCCTGCGGTCCACGACCGTCTGGCCGCGGGTGGGGCCCGGGGCGAGGCTCACCTCGACGGGCAGACGCCGCGTCAGGATGCCCGCCGGATCCACGACCGCGCACACCGCGCCCGCGTCCCCGAGACCGCCGTCCGGGTCGTCGCCGTCGGGGTCGGGCGCCGAGGGCCGGTGCGCGAGCAGCTCGCCGGCCAGCCGCGTCCCCGGCTCCTCGCTCGCCCGCAGCCGCCGTACGTCCGCGGCCGGTACGACGACCCGGGTGAAGACGTCCAGCCCGTACATGGTGATCGGCACGCCCGCGGTGAGCAGGACCGCCGCCGCCTCCGGGTCGTGCCACACGTTGAACTCGGCGACCGGCGTGGCGTTGCCGCACTCCACCGCGCCGCCCATGAACACGATCCGCTCGATGTTGCCCACCACCTCCGGGTGGGTGCGCAGCAGCAGCGCGATGTTGGTCAGGGGCGCCGTCGGCACGAGGGTGACCGGCGTCGGCGAGGCGAGGATCTCCCGGCGCAGCAGACTCACCGCGTCGAGGTCGACGGGCGCCCTGGACGGCGCGGGCAGCCCGGGGATGTCGCCCATCCCGTCCTCGCCGTGCACGTGCCGGGCCGACCGGGCGGGCTCGATCAGCGGCCGGGCGGCGCCCCGCGCCACGGGCACGTCCCCGGCGCCCGCGAGCTCCAGCACGGTCAGCGTGTTGCGCACGACCCCGTCCACGTCGGTGTTGCCCGCCACACAGGTCACCGCCCGCAGATCGATGCCCGGGTGGCGCACGGCGAACAGCAGGGCCAGGGCGTCGTCCACGCCGGTGTCGCAGTCGATGATCACGGGGATGGGCCGGTCGGTCACGAGGGACTCCTTCTGTCGTGTGCCCGACCTTACGAGGCCTCCCACAGTTCGGCGCCACGAGCCCGCGCCACGCCCCCGATCCGCCCGAGCAGCTCCTCCACCGGCACCGCACCGGGCCTGCGCCCGTCCCTCAGCCGTACGGCGGCCAGTCCCGCGCCGGCCTCCCGCTCCCCGAGGACGGCGACGTACGGCACGAGCCGCGCGGCCCGCACGCGCGCGCCGAGGGTGCCCTGCCCGGGGTCAGCGACCTCGGCGCGCAGTCCCAGGGCCAGGGCCCGGCGCACGACGTCGTGGGCGTCCTCCTCCTGCGCCTCGCCGACCGGCAGCACCAGCAGCTGGACGGGCGCCAGCCAGACCGGGAACGCCCCGCCGTGCTGTTCGACGAGGTGCGCGACGGCCCGCTCCACGCTGCCGACGACGCTGCGGTGGACCATCACGGGACGGTGCCTGGCCCCGTCCGCGCCGATGTAGCCCAGGCCGAACCGTTCGGGCTGGTGGAAGTCGATCTGGACGGTGGAAAGGGTGGACTCGCGGCCCGCCGGGTCGGCGATCTGGACGTCGATCTTCGGCCCGTAGAAGGCCGCCTCGCCCGCCGCCTCCTCGTACGCGATCCCGTCGAGCGCCTCGCGCAGCAGGGCGGTGGCCCGGCTCCACAGCTCCGGGTCGGCCACGTACTTGCCGCCCTCGCCGGGCAGCGAGAGCCGGAAGCGGGCGGCCCGGATGCCGAGGTCGACGTAGGCGCGGCGGATCAGGGCGAGCGCGGCGCGGGCCTCTCCGACGGCCTGCTCCAGGGTGCAGAAGACATGGGCGTCGTTGAGCTGGATGGCCCGCACCCGGGTCAGCCCGCCGAGCACCCCGGACGGCTCCGAGCGGTACATGCACCCCAACTCGGCCATTCTGAGAGGCAGTTCGCGGTACGAGCGGGAACGGGACCGGTAGATGAGCGCGTGATGGGGGCAGAGGCTGGGCCGCAGGACCACCTCCTCGCCGCCCAGCCGCATCGGCGGGAACATGTCCTCGCTGTAGTGCGCCCAGTGCCCGGAGATCTCGTACAGCTCCCGTTTGCCGAGCACCGGCGAGTACACGTGCCGGTACCCGGCCGCCCGCTCGGCGTCCCGGACGTACTCCTCCAGGACGTGCCGGACGACGGCCCCGTCCGGCAGCCAGTACGGAAGTCCCGCGCCCATCAGCGGATCGGTGTCGAACAGGCCGAGCTCGCGGCCCAGCCGGCGGTGGTCGTGCATGGCGTACTCCTCGGTTCGGATGCCGAGAGGGCGGGCGCCGCACGCGAAAACCCCGGGGCGCTCGCCCCGGGGCTTCGGACAACAGGTCAGGTGTCAGCGCGCCGGGACGGGGTCCGGCGTCGTCGTGGAGAACGGCTGGGCGCGCTGCATGACAGGGACGGTAACCGCCCCGGGGAGGGCGGCGCGAGGGCTTTTCCGCCCGCCGGTCACCCGTACAGCCCGGAGCGCTGGTGCCGCTCACCCGGCGATGCTCCCGTGGAACCATGATCCGCCGCCCCCTGTGCGCGCTCCCGCTCGCCGCGCTCCTCGCCACGACCGCCTGTTCCGCCATCACGACGGAGAAGGCGGCCCCGGCCGCGTCGTCGCCGTCCGGCGCCGCGCACCGGCCGTCCCCGAAGAAGTCCGCCGCGCCTCCGGCCTCCCCGTCACCGGCCGCCGCTCCGGCCCTGACCGCCGCCCAGGCCCAGGCCGCCCTGATCACCGACGCGGACCTGGGGGAGCCGTGGGCCGCCACCCAGGGCGCGGCGACCTGGCGGGACGGGCTGCTGAAGGCGACCGCGAGCGCCCCGGACTGCCAGAAGCTGCTGGACGCCCTGTACGCGGAGGACCTGTTCGGCACCGGTGCCCGGGTCCGCGCCAGGACCGGGCTCGACGACACCTGGAACGACGCCCAGCTGCACCACCAGGTCGTCGCCGTACGTCCCTCCGACGCGGACCGCACGCTGGCCTGGCTGAAGCAACTGCCGGGGAAGTGCGCCCGGTTCACGGCGTCGACCACGACGGGCGCCGTGCAGCGGGGCGCCGTCGCCGAGGAGACCCTGCCGGACAGCGCCGGGGACGCCCGCCAGGCGCTGCGGCTGACCCTGACCGGCGAGGGCACGGACGGGGAGGCCACCACGCTCACCCTCGACGTGGCCGTGGTCCGGGCCGGCGACGACGCGGTCGTCGTCACCAACGGCGGACTGGGCGACGTGTACGCCGAGATCACCCAGGCCGTCGCGGACCTGGCCGCCAAGCGGCTGACGGAGGTCCGCAAGCAGGGACGGGTCCAGGTGTGAGGCAGGACGCCCGGGGCTGACACGAGCCAGGGGGTGTTGCGAAAGTCCTGTGCGGTGCCCGCGGTGCCCGCGGTGCCCGCGGTGTCCGGTGCCTGGCCTCGGTGTGCCGGACGAAGGCCCTCGTGGCGGAGCCCCTTGGGCCTTTGGCCGGGTGCGGCTAGAGGGGGCACCTCCCACGCCCTCAAGGCAGTGGGGGAGCGTGCCGGGCGCCGCGGGTGCTGTGCGGGGCTTCGCAACACCCCCTACGGCAGGTCGTCGAGGCCGACGCCGTGGGTGACGACGTCGCGGGCCGTCTGGAGGACGGTCCGGTCGTGGGCGAAGGCGTGGGCCCGCAGCCGGGCCAGAGCCTCGTCCGGGCCGACGCCCAGCCGGGCCATGACCATGCCGGTGGCCTGGTGGACCTCGTCGTGGTCGGCGGCCAGCCCGTTCAGCCACCGGTCGCCGCCCGGGAGGTCGCCGTCGCCGTCGTGCGGCAGCACCGTCAGGGCGGCCGTCATGACGGCGGCGACCAGGAGGGCGGTGTCCAGGTCGGCGGTGCCGAGGACGCCGGGGGTGTCGCGGTACAGGTCGAGGGTGCCCACGCACACCGGCCCGCTGCCCAGCGGCAGGGAGTACGCCGCCCGGACCCCCGAGAGGGCCGCCTCGTGGGCGAACAGCGGCCAGCGGCGCAGATCCTCACCGCACGTCAGGTCGGCGGCGAACGCGGGCGCCCCGGTGCGCGCGGCGGTCGGGCACGGCCCGTCGCCGAGGGTGGCCTGCAACTCCGTCAGCCACGCGGCCCGGCCGGAACTCGCGCCGAGCCGCACCGGCAGTCCGCCGCCGTACAGGGACACGCTCGCGCCGTTCACCGGCAGCAGGTCGACGGCCGTCGCGCACAGCAGTGCGGGCGCCTCGCGGGGGCCGACGTCCCGGACCGCCGCGGCGATCACGCGGGCGGCGGGCCCGCGCCCGCGCGCCGGCCGCGTGCGCGGGAAGTCCTCGGCGGGCGGGCTCCCGCCCGCCGCCTCGTGGTGATGGTCCGCGGGCCGCACACCCACCGCCTCCTCCCCGCCGGCACACCCCGCACCTCGGGCGCCGCCCGACTACCCCCGGACCCGCGGGCGAAACACGCGCCGCGCCGGACGGCACGCCGTCACCGCTGCTCGTAGGGGTCGGTGGGCTGCGCCACCTTCCTCACCCCCGTCGCGTCCAGCGCCGACGGCCACGCCGCGTCCGTGCCCAGCTCGCCCCGGGGATGCCAGGTGCCGGTGACCGTGACCCAGGTGCCGGAACGGGGGGCGTCGGCGCCGCGGATCTCGACCTTGCTGGTGGTGGCGTCGGCCGCGCAGCAGGAGACGAGGAGGCGGGTGACGTACCAGGTGCCGTCGTCGCCGAGGGTGGCGAAGCCGGTCATCGAGACGGTGCGGCCCTTCAGGGAGCGGCTGCTGTCGTAGACCGCGCGGGAGCTGAACTCGCCCACCCCGAGCACCACCGGGTCGCCCGCGGGCAGCGCGGGGAACGCCCCGACGCCCTGCGCGGCCCGTTGCTCGGCCTCCCGCTCGGCGCTGTAGGAGCCGAGCGCGGGCGGCGGGAAGAGGAGCAGGGCGAGCGCGGGCAGGGCCAGCAGAGCGGCGACCCGCGGGGCGCCGTGCCGGTGCCCGTGGCCGTCCTCATGCTCCTCGGCCCCCTCGTCCCCCTCGTCCCCCTCGTCCTCCCCGTGCTCCTCGGAGCCCTCCGCGCGCCGCAGGACGGCCATGAGGAGCGCCAGCAGGACCAGCAGCGCGCCGGACACCACCAGGTACGGACGCAGCCCCGCCCGCACGTACCGCAGGTACAGCTCGCTGAACGCGGAGATCCGCAGCACCGCGGCCCCGGTCAGGAGCAGCAGCAGGGGCGCCCCGTACCGCCTCACAGCAGCCACCACCCCACGAGCACACCGCTCACCACGGCCACCGCCCAGGTCACCGCCGAGAAGCGGACCGCGAAGCCGCGGCCGAAGGTGCCCGCCTGGAGGGCGAGCAGCTTCAGGTCGACCATGGGGCCGACGACCATGAAGACCAGCCGCGCGGTGGGCGAGAAGCCGCTGAGGGAGGCGGCGACGAACGCGTCGGCCTCGCTGCACACGCACAGCACGACCGCGAGGACCGCCAGCAGCAGCACCGATGCCCAGAAGGAACCGGTGAACAGGCCGAGGACGGAGGCGGGGACGACGATGTTGAAGGTCGCCGCGGCGGCGGCGCCGAGGACGAGGAAGCCCCCGGCGTGCAGGAAGTCGTGCTGGAGCCCGGCGGCGAAGGCGCGCGGGCCGCTGCCGCCGTGGTCGTGACCGGCCCGCTTCGTCAGGCGCAGCCAGTCGTCCCTGCCGAACCTGGCCCACAGCCAGCCCATCACCACGGCCGTGGCGAGCGAGGCGGCGAGCCGCGCCAGGACCATCCACGGCTGGGCCGGGAAGGCGAGGGAGGTCGCGACGAGGACGACCGGGTTGATCGCGGGCGCGGAGAGCAGGAAGGCGAGCGCGGCGGACGGTGCCACCCCGCGCCGGATCAGCGAGCCCGCGACCGGGACGGAGGCGCACTCGCAGCCGGGCAGGACGGCTCCGGCGGCCCCGGCGACCGGGACGGCGAGCGCCTGGTTGCGGGGCAGGAGGCGGGTGAAGACCCGTTCGGGCACGAAGGCGCCGAGCGCGGCCGAGACGACCGTCCCCAGCAGCAGGAAGGGCACCGCCTGCACGGTGACGGCCGTGAAGACGGTGAACCAGGCGGCCACCGCCGGGGTGTACAGGTCCAGGGCGAGCGTCGGACCGAGGACGACCGCGACGGTCGCCACGGCGGCGAGGGCGAGCCCGCCGACGACGGCGTGGAACAGCGCGCGGACGGCGAGCCGCAGCACGTCGGCCACCGTTCTCGTCTTCTCCACGCGGCTGTCCCGGGTCGTCGTCGGTGTGTCCCCGCGAGGAAACCCGGCCGCGCTGTGCGCGGGCTCGGTGAGGTCATAGAGGGGGCTGTGCGGGCGCGGGTCCCAGGGTGGTGGTGCCCGGCGCCGTGCGGTGTCCCAGGCCGGTGCGGTAGGCGTCGAGCGCGGCCTCCACGCGGCCCTCGCGGCGCAGCAGGTCGCCCAGCAGCCGGCACAGGTCGGCCAGGTCGCCGGCGGCGCCCGCGCGCTCCAGGAGGCTGAGCGCGCGGACGTAGTGCTCCTCGGCGGTCTCGGGGTCCCGGGCGTCCTCGGCGATGATGCCGAGCAGCCGGTGCGCGGCGGCGGAGTGCACGGCGCCGCGCTCGGAGGAGAGGTCGCCGAGGACCCCGTTCAGCAGGGAGGCCGCCTCGCCGGACTTGCCGCGGCGGTGCAGCACGTCGGCCAGCTCGACGGCGGCCTGACTGCTGTACAGGACGGCCCGCTTGGCGGAGAGCATCTCGAGGGCCTGCCTCAACTCGCTCTCCGCGAGCTCCAGTTGGTTGTTCTGGGCGTAGACGTAGCCGCGCATCCAGTGGCAGTTGGCGAGTTCGGTGCGCAGCTGGAGCTGGCGGTACAGCTCGGCGGCCTTGGCGAGCGAGGCGTCGGCCTCGGCGACCCGGCCCTCGGCGATCAGGGTCCTGGCCACGGAGCGGTGCATCCGGGCGACCAGGGCGGGATCGCCGGACTGCGGGGCGAGGGCGAGCGCGAACTCGGCGGCCTGGGCGGCGCGCGCGTGGGCGCCCATGTCCATGTAGGGGCCGATGACGCTGGCGTAGAGCAGCAGCAGGGCGTCCGGGTCGTGCAGTCCGGAGCGGTTCAGCTCGTCGAGGGTGGACTCCAGCAGGTAGACGGCGTACCGGAGTTCACCGGCGAGGTAGTGCGCGAGCGCCCGGCCGCGCAGGGCGGGCACCCGTACCGGCAGCGGCGCGTCGGCGAGGGCCTCCTCGGCGCGCTCGAAGTACTCGCGCCCTTCGACGAGTTCACCGGTCTCCACCGCGCACTCGCCGAGCCCGAGGAGGGCGGCGACGCGTACGTCGGCGAGCTGGAGGGAGTCGCCCTCGGCGAGCAGGGCGGCGTACTGCGCGGCGGCCTCCTCGGTCTCGCCGGTGGCGAGGGTGCGCTGGGCCTCGACGATCCGCAGCCGCAGATCGGTGGCGAGGCGGGCGGGCCGTCCGGTGGCCAGCTCCTCGAAGCCGACGCCCAGACGCTCGGCGAGATGCCGCAGGGCCTGGTCGGAGGGGCGCACCCGGCCGGACTCCAGGGTGGAGACATAGGCGGCCGTGTAGGCGGGCTCGGCCACCTGCTTCTGTGTCAGGCCGCGTTCGACCCTCAGCTGCTGCACGCGGCGTCCGATGACCGACGGCTCGTCCCGGTCGTCCATGAGCCAACCCCCTTGTGCCTCTTGCCGTTCGGCGGTCCCCGGCCCTAGGTTAAACGGCGTATTAAGCCTGCTTAATAGACACCCGGTAAGTAGTGGGCCGTCCGTCAGTCGCTGTTGCCGCCGCCGTCACTGCGAGGTCGTCGTGCTCGAACGCACCAGCACCACCGAGCGATACGTGCGCGGTGTCGTCGCCGCCCTGATCGCCGTGGCCGCACTCGTCCTGGCGGCCAACGCGGGCCCCGCCCGCGCCACCGTCACGGAGCAGGACAGCGCCCCCCAGGTCGGCGTGACCGTGGAGCGGTGACCCGCGCGGTCAGGAACCGAGCGCCTGCAACTCGCTCAGATGCCGGTGCACATGGTCCAGGGCGCCCTCCCGGCGGCCCGGCACCCGGCCTCTCAGACCGGCCAGCACGGGGCCCAGTTCACGGGCCCGCGCCGGGTCGGTGATCTGCCCCCACTGATGGTGGGCCCGGTCCACGGCCGCCTCCACGGACGGCGCGTCCGGCGCCTGCCCCGCACCCAGCCGCGTGGTCGCCACCGACAGCCACGCCCGGCAGCTGCGCTCCGGGTCACCGGCGAACATCGCGAGGTCGGCCCGGACCTCGCTCCAGTGCAGCGCCTCCTCCGAGCCGGGACCGTGCGCGCGCACCGCGTCCAGCTCGTGCCGGGCGGCGAGCGCGTCCGCGTCCCCGTGCCGGCGGGCCGCGACGGCCGCCGAGATCAGCTCGTGCGGGTCACCGGCCTCCGGACCCCGCGCGGTCAGGACGTACCCGACGCTCTCCTGCGGGATGCGGCCCAGCGCCTGCTGGTGCAACTGCTCCAGGGGCGGCCGGTGTCCGCTGCGCAGGATCGTCGCCACGGTCCGCATGTACGCGGGCGCGCCCACGCTCCTGCGGGCCGGGGGCGGCGCGACCCGGCCGTACACCGCGTTGTCGCGGCCGGTGTCCAGGGGGTGGGCGCGCAGCCACTCCCACACGTCCTGGTCGGCGTGCAGATCCACGACGAACGTCGTCGCGCCCGCCGGGCGCAGCCGCAGTTCGTCCTTGAACCAGTGCCAGGGGAACGCGGTGTAGCGGACGGTGGCGGGCGTGGTGCGGGCCAGCGCGAGATGCGGCAGCCGCTGGCGGCGGTCCAACTGGAGCTGGCCGGTGACGAACACGGTCAGCGGGCCGGGCGCCGCGGCGGCGGCCCGCAGCCGGGTCAGCACCGCCTGCGGGTCCAACGGGTCGGCCAGTTCCACCACGTTGGCGGTGTCGGTGCCCGACAGCACCGCGGGCGGGACGGCGGCGAGCACCGGAAGCACGGACGCGGCGTCCACCAGACACCCCCGGCCCGCCGGCGAAGCGGCGAGCAGCAGCACGGTTCCCGGCATCGGTCCCTCCCCATCCCGTCGATCACCTAGGGCAGCACCGTAACCGCTGCGGGTGCAAAGGGTCGCCCCCAGGACCGTTCAGGACCGCCCAGGACCGCTCAGAACGGCATCCGAACGGCATCCGGGCCGGATCTGCGCACCGCGAACACCGTGGTGTCGTCGGCGAGACGGCCGCCGCAGTGCCGCAGCGTCCCGTCCCGGACGAAGGCGACCAGCGGCCCGGGTGCGGCGATCCCCGGGTCGGCGGCGACGGCCCGGGTGACCTCGGCGGCCAGCGGATAGAAGGCGCCGGTGGCGTCGCGGGCCTCGGTCACGCCGTCGGTGGTGAGCAGCACCGTCTCGCCGGGCGCGAGCCGGACGCGGTGCACCGGCGGCGGTCCGCCGCCCGCGAGTTCACCGAGGCCGAGGGGGAGACCCTCGCCCGGCGGCAGGTGCCGCACCCCGTCGGGACCCGCGATCAGCGGCGGCTCGTGGCCGAAGATGACGACGTCCAGCCGGCCCGGGGCGTCCCGCGGGAATCCGAGGAGTACGGCGGTGGCGAACCGGTTGACGTCGCCGCGCCCGAGGGCCTTGATGTGCGCGCGGTGCCGCAGCATCCGGGTCTCCAGCCGGTCGGCGACCGTCCGCAGGTCCGGCTCGTGGTAGCCGACCTCGCGGAACGTGCCGAGCAGCGCGGCGGCGGCCTCGACCGCGCCGAGGCCCTTGCCCTGGACGTCCCCGACCAGGAGGCGGGTGCCGTGCGGTCCGGGCTGGATGTCGTAGAAGTCGCCGCCGACACGGGCCTCGACGTCGGCGGCGAGATACACGGCGGCGTGGTCGAGACCGCCCCAGTCCGGCGGCAGGGGCCGCAGCACGGTGCGCCGGGTGGTGTCGGCGACGTCCCGCATGTGCAGCATCCGCTGTTCGCCGCGCACCCGCACCGCGCAGGCGAGGACGGCGAGGGCCCCGCCGACGAGCACCAGGACGAGATCGCCCAGCCCGCTGCGGTAGTCCGCCGGCCACGCCAGGTCCCCGAGAAGGTAGGTGATCTGGGCGAGCACCGCGAACACGGCCGTGCCCCACACCCCGCAGATGGCCGCCGCGATCCCCGGGACCAGCACGACCCAGGAGATCATCCGGAACTCGCCGGCCGTGTTGAAGTCGATGGCCGCGATCGCGAGGAGCATGACCAGCGGCGGCACCCACGCCACGCTCCGGCCCCCGATCCGCAGCAGTTCGTGCCGCGCGGGCCTGTCGCCCTGATCGACGTTCACGGGCTCAGTACGCCACCGACATCCGGGCGCGCGGGTGGGCGTCCTGTTCGAGCTCGTCGACGAAGGCGACGGCGTAGTCCTCGGCGCTGATCCGGCTGTGGCCGTGCGCGTCGGTGAGGAACGCGTCGCCGCCGGTGCGGAAGCGGCCGGTGCGGGTGCCGGGGGCGATCTCGGCGGCCGGGGAGACGAACGTCCAGTCGAGGTCGTCGAGGGTGCGGTAGAAGGCGAGGGCGTCGCCGTGGGCCCGGGCCTCCGGGAGGTAGGCGTCGGGGAAGCCCGGCTGGTCCATCACCGTCCGCCCGGGAGCGACCTCCAGGCTCCCGGCGCCGCCCACCACCACGAGCCGCCCGACCCCGGCCGCCCTGGTGCCGTCCACCAGCCCTCTGTTCAGCGTGAGATAGCGCTCGCGCGGGTCGCTCCCGTCCCGGGGCGGCACGCACGCGGAGGCCACGGCGTCGGCGCCCGCGGCCAGTTCGGCCACCTTCTCCGCGTCGGCGGCGTCCGCGGCGGTCGCCGTCACCCCGGGCACCGGCGACCGGCCGGAGCGGCTCACCGCGAGCACCTGGTGCCCGCGCGCCGAGGCCTCGGTGGCGATACGGCTGCCGACCATGCCGGTGGCGCCGAACAGTACGAGTCTCATGCGGTTCAGCGAAGCACGGGGGTGCGGGGGCCGCATCCGGGCGTCCCGGGCCCCTCGGGACCGGGAACGCCGGTCCCCGCCGACTTGCCAGCGCCCCGCCCGAGGTGTGCGCTGGTATGCGGGGGCGAGAGAGAGGAGTGCTCTCATGGCTCACGCGGCACCCACGGCCGGACAGATGCCCGGCGGCGCCCGTACACCCGATGTCTTCAGCGCACAGGTCCACCAGGCGGCGAGGTACGGCGTCCCCGTCGCCCTCGGCCTGGTCTACGGCTACTGGGCCGCCGCCAACCGGCGCGGCGGCGGGCCCATCACCGGCTGGAACATCCTGTTCGGCTTCCTGACCGCGCTGGCGTTCATCGTGCTGTGCCTCGCGGTGGCACGGTTCGCCCCGCTGCTGAAGCGGGAACTGCACTCGCTGGTGAAGTCCGCGTTCGCGGGCGCGTCGATCGGCTTCCTCTACAGCCAGACCGGCGAGAGCGTCCTGCGCTGCGTGGGCCTCGCCCTCGGTGTCACGGCGCTCGTGTTCCTCGCGTTCTTCTACCGCTACTACACGCACGAGGACGGCGAGGGAAACCGGCTCAGGTGATCCGGCGCGCAACGGCAAAGGGGCCCGGCGGCGAACCGCCGGGCCCCTTCGTCTCCCTCTCTCACCACCCCGCCGCGCTCCAGCTCCACGAACCGGAGGCGCTCCAGGAACCCGACGCCGACATGCTCCAGGCGTCGTCCGTGTACGGATACGGGTTGTACGGGTTGTAGTACGGGTCCTCCCAGTTGCTCCAGGAACCGTCCTTCCACTGCGGACAGGGGTCGGAACAGTCCGGCACCCAGGCACCGCCGGTGTCCACGTACGCCGCGGACGCCCAGCCCTGGGCTCCGGTGAGCCAGTACCAGTCCGGGTTGCCGTGGACGCTCTGCCCCTGGACCTTGCATTCGACACGGTCCTGGCTGCCGGGCGAGAGCTGGGTGACGGGATAGGCGCTCGTGGTGGGCGCGGCCCGCACGTTGAGTGCGGCGCCGGAGACGACGGTGCCCCAGATCGGACCGCCGGATCCACCGCCGTGATCGCCGTCGGCGTACGTCGGCGGTGACGCGGCCGCCGCCGTGGTCCCCAGCGCGGCGACGGCCAGACCGCCACTCGCGAGGAGCGCCACGGACAGGGTCCGCAGGGCCAAAGTGGTGCGCATTGATCGGCCTCCTTCTCCCCAGAACCAGGAAACACCCGTTCGGGTGAACCCTCCACCGGAGCGCCCCGCACCCGGCCCCACCTGCGCCGACGTGCCGTCGGACCGGGGTCGGCGCCGGGCCCCCCGGCGTACCCCGAATGCAGTCCCCCCGCTCGCGGCACGGGCCGTCACGGCCTTGCCTGGGAGGGTGCGCCCCCGTTCCCGCAACACCCTGTCGGCCGTCCTGATCGCGACGGCCTGTCTGCTGGTGCCGTTCGGTGCCCTCGCGGCCTGGGCGACGTACTGGACCACCGTCGAACTCGCCTGGGTCAGACGCCGGATCAGCGACGCCTACGTGCCGTTCGACCTCGCCGGTTTCTGGCTGCCCGTCAGCGCCCTGGTGCTGGCCGCCGTCGGCATCGCGGTCGCCGCCTGCCGTCGCCGCGCCGTCACGGCCACCTCGCTGGGCACGGCGCTCGGCGGCGCGCTGCTCGGTCTCTCGGTCGCCGTGGGCCGCTGGATGACGCTCGCCGACCTGCCCGACCCGACCCACCGCACGGCGGCCGGCGCCATCTACGACACCCTCACCGCCACCCTGCGCACGGTCTCCTGGCTGCTGGTCGCGCTCGGTCTGACCGCGGCCTTCACGACCTGGCTCAGCGCCTGGCTGCTGGCCCGCTACGCGCCAGCGCGGCGAGCGTCCCGAGCGCCCGCTCCAGATCCGGCACCGCGGCCGACGCGAGCCCGAGCCTGACCGCGTCCGGCGTCCGCTTCGGGTCGACGACGAAGGCGGGACCCGGTGTCACCGCGATCCCGAGCCCGGCCGCCGCGGCGGCGAACGGGTCGGCCCGCCACGGCGCGGGCAGCTCCCACCAGGCGAAGTAGCCGTGCGGATGGGCCCGTACGGCGAACCCGCCGAGCGCCTGGGCCACCAGGCGCTGCCGCCGCGCCGCGTCCGCCCGCTTCGCCGCCACGAGCCGGGCCACCGTCCCGTCGGCCACCCAGCGCACGGCCGCCTCCAGCGCGAACCGCCCGGCGCTCCACCCCCCGGAGCGGATCGCCGCGGCCACCGCCTCGCCGCGCCCCCGCGGGACGACGGCGAACCCGGCCGTCAGGCCGGGCGCGACCCGCTTGGACAGGCTGTCGACGACATACGTGAGACCGGGCGCGTGGGCGGCGAGCGGGTCGGGCGCACCCGGGTCGAGGAACGCCCAGATCCGGTCCTCGACCACCGGGACGCCCAAGTCGCCCACGACGAGGGCCAGTCGGGCGCGCCGGTCCTCGTCCATCGTCGCGGACGTCGGGTTGTGCAGGGTGGGCTGGAGGTAGAGCGCCGCCAGGGGCGCCCTGCGGTGCGCGGCGGCGACGGACGCGGCCGACAGGTCCGGCAGCGGCACCAGGGTCGCGCCGAGCCGGGCCGCGATCTCCTTGACCAGCGGATACGTCAGCGCCTCGATGCCGATCCGGCCGCCGGGCCGCACCAGGGAGGCGAGGGTGGCGGCGATGGCCTGGCGGGCGTTGCCGGTGAACAGGACCCGCTCCGGTGCCGGACGCCAGCCGGGCGTCGCGAGCAGCGCGGCGACCGCCTCGCGCGCGGGCGCGGTGCCGTCGGCGGCGGCCGGGAGCAGTGCCTCGGCGAGCACGTCGGGCCGCAGCAGCGGTGCGAGCACCGGGGCGAGCAGCTCCGACTGACCAGGTGCGACGGGGTAGTTGAGCTCCATGTTCACCGGGGCCGGGGTCGCCCGCTCGATGAGCGACCGCGCGTCCGGGCCGGTCTCGGCCGCCCGGACGAAGGTGCCCCGCCCGACCTCCCCGACGACCAGGCCGCGCCGTACGAGTTCGGCGTACACCCGGCCGGCCGTCGACCCGGCGATGCCGCGGCGGCGCGCGAACTGCCGTTGCGGGGGCAGGCGTTCGCCGGGCCTGAGGCGGCCCTCCGCTATGTCGTGGGCCAGTTGGTCGGCGAGGCGCCGGTAGTCGTCCACTTCTCCCCCTGGGTTCGCGCGCCCGCCGGAGGGGCGATTGCACCGAGGGCAAAGATCTTATTGCACCGAGGAGTTGGCCCGTCCTAGGGTCGGGATCATGACGACGGTCCCCCTGGTCCTGATCCACGGCCACCCCTTCGACCACACCATGTGGAACCCGCAGATCGCACGGTTCTCGCGCTCCCGCCGGGTCCTCGCCCCCGACCTGCGCGGCTACGGAACCCCCTCGCCGACCGCCGTGGCCGGGGACTTCTCCGACTTCGCGCGGGACGTCGAGGCGCTCCTGGACGCGTCGGACGTACCGGAGTGCGTGCTGGCGGGGCTGTCGATGGGCGGGCAGATCGTCATGGACTGCTACCGGCTCTTCCCGGAGCGGATCCGCGGCCTGGTCCTCGCCGACACCTTCCCCGCCGCCGAGACCCCCGAGGGCGCGACCGCACGCCACGCCCTGGCGGACCGGCTGCTGGCGGAGGGCCTGCGCGGATACGCCGACGAGGTCCTGGAGAAGATGGTCGCCCCCTACGCCGCCGCCCCCGTCAAGGCGCACGTCCACCGCATGATGACGGCCACCTCCCCCGAGGGCGCCGCCGCCGCGCTCCGCGCCCGCGCCGCCCGCCCCGACTACCGGCACCTGCTCACCCGGGTCACCGTGCCCGCCCTGGTCGTCGTCGGCCGGGACGACACGTTCACACCGGTCGCCGACGCCGAGGCCCTGCACGCGGCCCTCCCGGACGCGGACCTGCTCGTCGTCGAGGGCGCCGCCCACCTGCCGAACCTGGAACGCCCCGCGGAGTTCGACGAGGCGCTGGAGGCATTCCTGACAAAGGTGGACACCCGCTCGTAGGCTCGGCCCGTGACGCACCGGTCCCGCACGGACGATCCCGGGGTACGCGCGACGCCGGAGCGGCGACGACGGCGGCTGCGGGCCGCCGCCTGGCCGGCCGGGCTGCTCCTCGCCGCCGGGAGCGCGGTCGCCGGCTGCCGGGCCGCCGGCACCGACGGCGTCACCCCGGTCCCCCAGCTCCTCGCCTTCCTGCCGTGGCTGCTCGCGCCGACCGTGCTCGCCCTGGCGCTGGCCCTCGCCGCCCGCTGGTGGACCGGGCTCGTCTGGGGCGTGCTCCTGCTGGGCCTGCTCACCTGGTCCGTGCGGCCCTACGGCCCCGGCACCGAGCCCGGCGGCCCGGCGCTCGCCACGTTCCGCGTGCTCACCTCCAACGTGGAGTTCGGCCGGGGCACCGGCTCGCTCGTCGACACGGTGCGCGCCCAGCGGCCGGCGATCGTCTTCGTCGAGGAGTGCGAGCACACCTGCGACGCCGCACTCCGCCGCGCCCTGGACTACCCCTACCGGCAGGCCGTGGAGGCCGCGGGCTCCTCCGGATCGGTGGTCCTCAGCCGCTACCCGCTGCGGCCCGCCGCCCCGCTCCCCGGCACGATGGGCATGCCGGGCGCCACGGCCGACGTCGCCGGGCACGCCGTACGCCTCCAGCTCGCGCACCCCATGCCGCCGCTGCCCGGCCAGGTCGGCGTGTGGAAGCGGGAGCTGGGCACCCTGCGGACGTTCGCCGCCGCCCACGCGGACACCCCGACGATCCTCGCCGGCGACTTCAACGCCTCCCAGGACCACGCCGCCTTCCGCCGCGTCCTCGACACCGGCCTGCGCGACGCGGCCCGCCTCGCCGGGCGGTCCCGCACCCCGAGCTGGCCGGCCCGCACGGCACCGGCGCTGGGGGCGCAGATCGACCATGTGCTGCTGTCGGCGGACTTCGCCGTGCGCGGGGCCCGCTTCCTGGACGTGGCGGACACCGACCACCGGGCGCTGCTGGTGGAGATCACACTGCACCGCAGGTCATGACGTCTAATAGGCGCATGTCCCGAGAGTTCCCCATCGGCCTCACCCCGCCCGACTGGCTGGTCAGGAACCTCCACTCGCCGCCCGCCCCCGTCAACCGGGCGGCCGTGGCCCGCGCGGCGATCGCGATGACCCTGCCGCTGGCCGTCGGCATGGCGGCGGGACAGCCCGCCTACGGGGCACTGGCCTCCATGGGCGCCCTGTCCGGGGTCATCGGCGACACCGCCGACGCGTACCGCATGCGCATCCTCAACATCGCGATCCCGCAGCTGTTCGGCGCGGTCGGCGTGACGCTCGGCTCGCTGGTGTACGGACACGGCTGGGTCGCCGTCGCGGTGGTCACCGCCGTCGCCCTGGTCTCCGGGATGATCTCGACGATCGGCGCGGTGGCCTCGGTGTCGGGGCTGTTGCTGCTGCTGAACGCGGTCGTCGGCGCGGGCCTGCCCATGCCGGGCGCCTGGTGGCTGGCCCCGGTCCTGATGACGGGCGGCGGACTCCTCGTCCTCGCCCTCGCCCTGCTGGCCTGGCCGCTGCGCTCCGGGGTGCCGGAACGCGCCGCGGTCGCGGACACCTACCGGACGGTCTCCGCCCTCCTGACGGCCGTCGGCACCCCGTCCTACGACGACGCCCGCCGCACCGTCACCCAGTCCCTGAACCAGTCGTACGACACCGTCCTGGCCCGGCGTGCCCTGCACCACGGGCGCAGCCGTGAACTGACCCGGCTGCTGGCCCAGTTGAACGCGCTCACCTCGGTGGTCGAGGCGGCCCCCGCCGCCCACCAGGCGGGCCTGCCCCTGCCGCCCGAACTCCCCGGCACCATGGGGCACCTGGCCCAGGCGGTGGAGACGGGCTACTCCGGCCCGATAGGGCTCGCCCTGCCCGAGGCCCGCACGGAGACCACCCGCGCCGTCGACCACGCCCTGCGCCACGCCGCCGAGGTGGTCACGACCCCGGACGTGGACCCCACCGGCATCGACGACCGCCTGGGCCGCCCGGCCGCCCTGCGCGTGCGCGCGGCCCGGGCGGCCCGCAACGTCGCCCTCTCGGCCGCCTCCTGGCGCTACGGCCTGCGCCTGGCGCTCTGCATCGGCCTGGCCCAGGTCCTCGTCTCGATCGTCCCGGTGCCCCGCTCGTACTGGGTGGCCCTGACCATCACCTTCGTCCTCAAGCCCGACTTCGGCTCGGTCTTCTCCCGGGCGCTGCTGCGCGCGCTGGGCACCGTCGGCGGCCTCGTCGTCGCCGCGGCCGTCCTGTCCCAGGTGCCCCGGGGCTGGTGGGACATCCCCGTGATGCTGCTCCTGGCACCGCTGATCCCGGCCCTGACCCCGCGCGGCTACGGCTACCAGACGGCCGCGATCACCCCGGTGATCCTCCTGCTGTCGGACCTCCTCAACCACCAGGGCACCGGACTGCTCCTGCCCCGCCTGCTGGACTCCCTCGTGGGCTGCGCGATCGCCCTGACCGCCGGCTATCTGCTGTGGCCCGAGAGCTGGCGCACCCGGGTGGGCGACCGCCTCGCCGACGCGGTCGCGGACACGGCCGACTATCTGGAGGCGGCCTTCACCCCCACCCCCGCCGACCCCGCGTCCCGGGCCCGGATGCGCCGCCGCCTGCACCGCGACCTCTCCGTCATCCGCACCGAGTTCCAGCGCGCCCTGACCGAACCCCCGCCCACCGGCCGCCGCGCCGCCGCCTGGTGGCCCCTGGTGGTCGCCGTGGAACGCGTCGTCGACGCCACGACCGCGGCCCGGGTCCGCACCAAGCACGGCGCCCCGCTCCCGGCCCCCTCCGAGGTCGACCAGATCCTCCGCCAGCTCCGGGAACTGGCCGCCGGCATCCGGGAGACCACGACCCTCTACGCCGTCCGCACCGACCTCACCGGCCCTGCGGACAGCGTCCTGGAACCCCTGCGCCAGGAGGTCGCGGCGGCCCGCGCCATCGCCTCCCCGCGCTGACCCCCGGGCACACGAGTACGGCCGCCCTGTGCAGGAGGGCGGCCGTACCGGTGGGGGGTGGTGGGGTCAGCTCTTGTGGTGGGTCAGCTCTTGTGGTGGGACTTCTCCGCGGCGTCCGCCAGGGCCGAGGCGAGACCGTTGGCCCACAGCTGGTTCACCCGGGCCCGCTCGTTCGCGTCGGGCTGGGAGTTGGTGCAGGACGTGCCGGGTCCGCCGCCCGACATCAGCTCGCTGCACGGACCCGAGTAGTGGTCGGGCAGACCGAGGACGTGACCGGTCTCGTGGGCGGTGACCCGGGTGGAGTCGTACTGCTGGTTCTGCCGGTAGTCGAGGAAGATGTAGCCGCTCCCGTGGCCGTTCGTGGAGGCGTACGAGCCCCGCGAGTCGTTGCCCTCGCGGTAGGAGAAGTCGGCGGAGGACGCCGAGCCCGACTGGAGCTTCACGTTGCTGACGGCGCTGTTCCATATCCGGGTGCTGGCCGCTATCTGCGCGCTGAACGTGGGCGCGCGGGAGGCGTCGTAGACGACGGTGACCGCCGCCGCGGCGGACGGGTTCGCGGCCCGCTTCTCCGCGACGGAGGCGAGGACGGCCCGGAAGAACGCCTCGCTGCTGTCGGCGCCCACGGACGCGGAGGCCGTGTAGCCCGCCGTCGAAGGCGCCTCGACGGCCGTCGCGGGAACGGCCGTCGCGGGAACGGCCGTTCCCAGTGCCGCGGCGGTGAGGGTCGCGGCTGTCAGGGCCACGGCGAAGGTGTGCTTGCGCATCGATGACTCCTAGGTGGGGGGTGAGTCGTCGATGACCGAGTCTCGGGGCCTGTGAGGCCGCTGTGATGATGGCAGTCGGGGATAGGGCGAAGCTATCGCCCGGTTCCCCCGCGTCTGGTGAAACCTGTGACTCCGCTTTACGCTCCCCTGGCATGGAGCTCGAGGTGAGGCATCTCCGTGCGCTGTGCGCCATAGCCGACACCGGCAGTCTGCACCGCGCCGCCCGTCAACTGGGCGTCGCCCAGCCCTCGTTGAGCACCCAGCTCAGACGCATCGAACAGGAGCTGGGCGGGGCGCTGTTCAGCCGGGGCCGCACCGGCTGCCGGCCCACCCCGCTCGGCCGGTTCGTGCTGAGCCGGGCCCGGCCCGTCGTGGCCGAGATGCGCTCCCTCGTCGCCGAGGCCCACGCCGCCGCCGCTGCCGCCGCGGCCGGCGGACCCCGGCTGCGCGTCGGCTCCACCGCCAGCCGCGCCCTCGCGGGCTGGCTGCGCCGGCTCCGCGCCCAGGCCCAGGAACCCACCCTGCGCATGGACGTCTCCGCCGACGCCCTGCTGCGGATGCTCGCCCAGGGGCAGCTGGACGTCGCGTTCGTGCACGAGGTGGAGGGCAGCCCGCTGCTCGTCCCGGACGGGCTCAGGGTGCGCGTCCTCGTCGAGCGGGAACCGCAGTTCGTCCTGCTGCCGGCCGGCCATCCCGCCTGCGCCAAGGACGTCGTCGACCTGTCCGACCTGGCCCGGGACCGCTGGATGGTCGACCCCACCGTCGACGGCGAATGGGACGCGGTGCACCGGATGTTCCGCTCCGGCGGCCTCGACCCCCTGGTCCTGCAAGGGGATTACCACACGGCCGCCGCGCTCGTCGCCAACGGCGAGGCGGTCACCGTGTGCCAGCCGTCCTGTCTGCCCCAGCCCGGCATGGCAGTCCGCCGGCTGCACGGCGACCCGCTCCGCGTACGGCTGCTGCTCGCCGCCCGCAACGAGACCGAACTGGACGGCGTACGGCCCGCGTTGGAGGCCGCCTACTGGGAGGCGGCCCGGGAGGCGCCGGCCTACCGGGAGTGGCTGGAAAGTGTGGCGACCCCAGCCGCTCCCGCGTAGCCCGGACCTCCCGGTCGCACCGGCGCTCAGACGCCGATGTCGTCGCCGTCCCGGCGCCACACCGCCACGACCGCCGGGCGGACGATCTTTCCGGGCCCGTCGGGCCAGGTGCTGGCGGGGTTCTCGACCGTGGCACCGGTGATCTCACCGGGGTGCTGCACGGCCACCAGGACACGGCGGTCCTGGATGACCGGTCCGCAGGTCTCCGCGCCCTTCGGCATCGTCGCGAACTGCTTCAGCTCACCGCGCCGGTCGCCCTTGGTGGCGACGCCGAAGAGGCCGTCGTGGGTGCCGAGGGCGTTGCCGTCGGTGGAGATCCACAGGTTGCCGTGGTCGTCGAAGGCCACGTTGTCCGGGCAGGAGATCGGGCTGACGCCGTCCTTCGGGAAGCCCGCGAAGTACGTCGCCGGGTCCTCCGGGTCACCGGCGACCAGGAAGAGCAGCCAGGCGAACTCGGTGCTCTCGGGCCGGTTGCGGCGCTCGGTCAGCTCCAGGATGTGCCCGTGCTTGTTGGCGTTGCGCGGGTTGGCCTCGTCGGCGGCGGCGTTGGAGCCGACTCCCCGGTTGGTGTTGTTCGTCAGGGCGACGTACACCTTGCCGGAGACCGGGTTGGGCTGGATGTCCTCGGGACGGTCCATCTTCGTGGCCCCGGCCTTGTCACCGGCCAGGCGCGTGAAGACGAACACCTCCTCGGCGCTCATGCCCTCGACGTGCGAGACGGCGCCCTTCGCGGTGGCGGTGGCCAGCGGGATCCACACGCCGCTGCCGTCGAACTCGCCGTCGGCGGGCAGCTTCCCGGTGCCGTCGATCTCGACCGCGGGCGAGTCGCCGGTGAGCTTGGCGACGTACAGGGTGCCCTCGTCGAGCAGGGAGAGGTTGTGCTCGCGGACGGAGCGCGAGGTGCCCTTCCTCATCCGCTTGCTGCTGACGAACTTGTAGAAGTAGTCGAAGCGCTCGTCGTCGCCGGAGTAGACGACGGGACGGCCGTCGTCGGTGAGGCGGACGGTGGCGGCCTCGTGCTTGAAGCGGCCCAGCGCGGTGTGCTTGCGGGGGGTCGACTCCGGGTCGTAGGGGTCGAACTCGACGACGTAGCCGAAGCGGTGGACCTCGTTGGGCTCCTGGGCGACGTCGAAGCGCTTGTCGAAACGCTCCCACTTGCGCTCGGTGGCGCCCGTGCCGATGCCGTAGCGCTTGTCGGTGGCGCTGGAGGAGTTGGCGAAGTACTGGTTGAAGTTCTCCTCGCCGTGCAGGGTCGTGCCCCACGGGGTGGTGCCGCCGGAGCAGTTGTTGAGGGTGCCGAGCACCTTGCGGCCCGACGGGTCCGCGGAGGTCTTCAGCAGGTCGGAGCCGGCGGCGGGGCCGGTCAGCCGGAACTCGGTGGTGGCGGTCACCCGACGGTTGAGCGGGTGCCGGGGCACGGCGGTGAGCCTGCCGGTACGGCGGTCCTCCTCGACCACGACGGCGGACAGCCCGTGCGCGGCCCAGGCGATCTCGGCCTGCTCGCGGGTGGGGTTCGCGGCGTCGTAGCCGCGGAACATCAGGACCTCGTCGGTGTACTCGTGGTTCGCGACGAGGAGCTGCCTGCCGTGACCGAGCGGCAGCAGGGCGAGGAAGTCGTTGTTGTACCCGAACTGACCGGCCTGCGCGGCGGCGGTCTGCTTCTCCGGGTCGAACGCGGGCGCCCCGCGCAGGATGGGCTCGCCCCAGCGGATCACGACGTTCTGCGCGTAGCCGTCGGGGACGGTGACGGTGTCGGCCGTGTTGGGGGCGACGGGGGTGAACCGCAGACCACGGGCGCCCTGCGCGGGCTTGCCCGGCCTGGACTTCGCGTCCGCGCCGGTCGCCGCGGCGGCCTGCTGGGCGCCGGCGAGGGTGGAGGCGCCGGCGGCGGCCACGGTCACCACGGCCGCGGCGGCCATCATCGAGCGGCGGCTGAGGCCCTCGGCTATGACGTCACCGACGTACGGGTTGGTGGTGGTGTTCGGCACCTCGTGGAAACAGGCGTTGCCGCAGCGGTAGAGGCAGGTCATGGCATCACGACCGCCCGCGTGCGCGCCGGTTCCCACCAACGGCAGGTATTTACGCATTTGGTACTCCCCTTGCTTCCCCTTGGAATCCCCTTGAATCCGCGTCACGGACGCTAGGGCGGCGGTCGAGCGGGAGCGGGGCGGCACGGTGAACGGTCGGTGAACCGGGGGTAGCGGTACGGCAGTTGACAACCAGAACCGGAGCGTCCACGGCTTCGTGATCTACCCGCGTCCGGCTGCGGGCCTTGACTTCGGGGGGTCCACGTGTCAGCCCCTCCCCAAGATCACCATCCGGGGCCGCTAACCTTACGTGTCCGTCCTGGCCAGGGATTGACGGGCATCAACTCATGCGAAGGGTTGCGCACATGGGCATTCTCACTCTCCTGCGGAACGCGTTCGGCCGGTCACGCAAGGGGCGTACCGCCGAGGCGGAGGGTGCTGACAGGACGACCACGCCGGTGGTGCCGTCCCCTTCGCCGGAGCCGGTGCCTGCGGCGCCTGAACCGGCCAAGATCGAGGTCCCCGAACCCCGCCCCGCGTCTCCGACGGTCAAGGAGGACGACGAACACGATCTGGTCGCCGCCGCCTTCGACAACGTGACGGTCCCCAAGCAGGCGGACCCGTCGGAGGAGCCGCCGGCGGAGCCGGCGGCGGCGGAGAAGCCCGCCACCGAGGAGCCCCCGGCCGCCGAGCCCGCGGCCGAGGAAGAAACACCGGTCACCGAGCCCGCCTCCGCCGAGGAGCCGGTCGTCGAAGAGACGACTCCGGAGGCCGTGCCGGAGACGGAGGCCGTCGCGGAGGAGCCGGTCGTCACCGAAGAGCCGGTGGCGGAGGAGACGGCCCCCGAGCCCAGCGCCGAGGCGGAGCCCGTAGCCGAACCCGAGCCCGCCGAGGAGCCGGTCGCCGAAGAGGCTCCCGCCGCCGAGCCGGAGCCCGTCGAGGAGCCGGAGCCGGTCGTGGAGGCCGAGGTCGCCGAGCCCGTCGAGGAGCCCGAGCCCGAGCCGGTCGTGGAGGCCGAGCCCGAGCCCGAGCCGGTCGCCGAGGTCACCCCGGAGCCCGAGGCCGTCACCGAGCCCGAGGCCGCCTCGGAACCGGAACCCGAGCCCGAGCCCGAGCCCGCGGCCGTCACCGAGGCGGAGCCCGTCGCGGCAGCCGTCGAGCCCGCGGTCGCCGACGGCGGGGACGCCCCGCAGGGGCCACCCGCGGACGACATCGAAACCGTCACGGGTGGTGCGGGTGGGAACACCTCCGCGGCCGAAGGCGAAGCCGAGGCCGAACACCCCGAAGCCCAAGCCGAGCGCACGCGCCCCGTGGGCGACGCCGCGTCCCTCGCCCTGGCGAAGGCCGGCCTCACCACCGCCCGCGCCCTCACCTACCTCGTCCTGGACCGCTCCGCGAGCATGCGGCCGTACTACAAGGACGGCTCCGCCCAGGCCCTCGCGGACCAGACCCTGGCCCTGGCCACCCACCTCACCCCCGAGGGCACGGACCCGTCCGTCCACGTCGTCTTCTTCTCCACGGAGGTGGACGGCACCACGGACCTCACCCCCGCCTCCTCCGAGAACGCGGTCGACGAGGCCCACGCCGGCCTCGGCCGCATGGGCCGCACCAGCTACCACGCGGCGGTGGAAGCCGTCCTCGCGCACTACGACAAGGCCGCCCCCGACGCGAAGACCCCCGCCCTGGTGGTCTTCCAGACGGACGGCGCCCCGGACGCGAAGACCCCCGCCACCCAGTCCCTCACGGACGCCGCGAAGTCCCACCCCGCCCTCTTCTTCTCCTTCGTCGCGTTCGGCGAGCACGAGAACAAGGCCTTCGACTACCTGCGCAAGCTGAAGACCGACAACACGGCCTTCTTCCACGCGGGCCCGACCCCGAAGGAACTCACGGACGCGGAGCTCTACGACGGCGTACTGATCGACTGGCGCCCGTAACCCCCGCAGCACGACCGATGCCGCCCGCTTCTCACCCCGTAAAACGGGAAGCGGGCGGCATACACATGTCGGCTACGATTTCAAGGTTCGAAAACCCGAGACAGCACCGACCTGGGAGCAGCCCCCGATGGCTCGACACCTCATCACCAGCGCCCTTCCGTACATCAACGGGATCAAGCACCTGGGCAACATGGTGGGGTCCATGCTCCCGGCGGACGTGTACTCCCGGTACCTCCGCCAGCGTGGCCACGACGTCCTGTACATCTGTGCGACGGACGAGCACGGCACCCCGGCGGAGCTGGCGGCCAAGGAGCAGGGTCTCCCGGTGGCCGAGTTCTGCGCGCAGGCGCACGACGCCCAGAAGGCCGTCTACGACGGTTTCGCGCTCGCGTTCGACTACTTCGGCCGCAGCTCCTCGCAGCAGAACGTCGAGATCACGCAGCACTTCGCCCGCCGCCTGAACGAGAACGGCTTCATCGAGGAGCGGGCGATCCGCCAGGTGTACAGCCCGGCCGACGAGCGTTTCCTCCCGGACCGCTACGTCGAGGGCACCTGCCCGCACTGCGGCTACGACAAGGCCCGCGGCGACCAGTGCGAGAACTGCACCCGCGTCCTGGACCCGACGGACCTGATCGACCCGCGCTCGGCGATCTCCGGCTCCACGGACCTGGAGGTCCGCGAGACCAAGCACCTCTTCCTCCTCCAGTCCAAGCTCCAGCACGAGGTCGAGGAGTGGGTGGCGGCCCACGAGGCGGAGTGGCCGCAGCTCGCGTCCTCCATCGCCCGCAAGTGGCTGACCGAGGGACTGCACGACCGCGCGATCACCCGTGACCTGGACTGGGGCGTCCCGGTGCCCGCCGACACCTGGCCGGAGCTGGCGGCCGAGGGCAAGGTCTTCTACGTCTGGTTCGACGCCCCGATCGAGTACATCGGCGCGACGAAGGAGTGGGCCGACCAGGACCCGTCGACCCGCGACTGGAAGTCCTGGTGGTACGAGTCGGACGACACCGTCCGCTACACGGAGTTCATGGCGAAGGACAACGTCCCGTTCCACACGGTGATGTTCCCGGCGACCGAGCTCGGTGTGCGCGAGCCGTGGAAGAAGGTCGACTACGTCAAGGCCTTCAACTGGCTGACGTACTACGGCGGCAAGTTCTCGACGTCGCAGAAGCGCGGTGTCTTCACCGACCAGGCCCTCGACATCCTGCCCGCCGACTACTGGCGCTACTTCCTCATCGCCAACGCCCCCGAGTCCGACGACTCCTCCTTCACCTGGGAGCACTTCACCGCGACGGTGAACAAGGACCTGGCGGACACCCTCGGCAACTTCGTCAACCGGGTCCTCTCCTTCTCCAAGAAGCGCTTCGGCGAGGAGGTCCCGGCGGGCGGCGAGCCGGGTGAGGCGGAGACGAAGCTGGGCGAGGAGATCGCCCGCCTCCTCGCGGAGTACGAGACCCAGATGGAGTCCCTCCAGTTCCGCAAGGCCGCGGCGGCGCTCCGCGCCCTGTGGTCGGCCGGCAACTCCTACCTGGAGGAGAAGGCCCCCTGGCTGGAGATCAAGACCAGCCCGGAGGGCGCCGCCCTCACCCTGCGCACGGCGATGAACCTGATCCACCTCTACTCGGTGGTCTCCGAGCCGTTCATCCCGACCTCGTCCAAGGCCATGCGCCAGGCCTTCGCCCTCAAGGACGACACGGCGGCCTGGGTCTCCGCCACCGAGGCGAAGGCCCTCACCGCCGTCCCGGCCGGCACCCCCTTCATCGTCCCGCCCGTCCTGTTCGCCAAGCTCACGGACGAGGACCTGGCGACGTACAAGGAGCGCTTCGGCGGCGACCCGGCGTAACACCACCCGACGAGGTCGGCCCGGAACCGAACGGTTCCGGGCCGACCTCGTTCCAGGCGCAAGGAATCAGCCTCGCGACGCATACCCCACGAACTCCGCCCATGCCTCCGGCGCCAGCGCAAGGCGAGGACCGGCGTCCAGGCACTTGGAGTCACGGACGTGGACGGTGCCGGAAGTCGTGGCGACCTCGACGCACGAGTCACCGTCCGGGCCGTCGCTGTAACTGCTCTTGAACCACGCCGACTCGGAGGCGTCGCCGGCGGTGGGCTTGCGAGTCATGTTTCTCCCAGCAGTCGTTCGATGAGGGCCAGCGACTCCCCTGGCGGAAGAGCCTGGGCCCGGATGGTGCCATACCGCAGCTCAAGGATGCGCAGCTCCCTCAGATCCGAGACCGGGCGACCATTGAACGCACCATCGGAGCGCCCGACGGCTGTGCCGTCCTCGAATTTCAGCAACTCGATCCGGCCGCTCATGCCGGGGTGCGGCGCGCTGTCCAGCGGCATCACCTGAAGCGTGACGTTGGAGAACCGCCCTACCTCCAGCAGACGTTCGAACTGTTGTCGCCGCACCATTGTGCCCCCAACATTTCGGTGCAGCGTCGCCTCTTCCAGGACGAACGCGAGGGCTGGAGCAGGCGAGCGTTCGTAGATGGACTGCCGCGCCATGCGAGCGGCCACCCGCCGCTCCAAGTCCTCGGGTGAATAGGCAGGCAGCCACGATTCGAGCAGCGCCCGCGCGTGCTCGGGAGTCTGCAACAGACCGGGGACGCTGCTGCACACGTACACACCGATCTCGACCGCCTTCGCCTCCATCTTCGCCAGGTCCCGCACCTTCTTCGGGTACCGGACCTTCTTCACGTCCTCCCACGAGGCCGAGACGAGCCCGCTCGCCCCCAACACCTCGTCGGCCTTGTCCAGATACTCCTGCCGGGGAATCCGCTTCCCGGCCTCGATCTTGTAGACCAGGTCCTCGCCGTACCCGATCGCCTTGGCGAACTCGGGCACCCGCATCCCCACCGCCTCCCGCCGCAGCCTCAACTGCCGCCCCACGGTGGCGATCACGGCCACGCCCCAGTCGTCGTCCGGGTCCACCTCCCACCCCGGCTCGTCCGCCTCGGTCCTGAGCCGTCCCGCCTCCGCGTCCACCGACATCCCGCACCCCTCCGTCGTACGACCGTGCCGCAAGCGCCCGTACCCGCACGCACCCCCTGGACAGCCCGGACACGTCTGGACAAGCCCTGGACAGTCGCTCTACGTACCGGCGTGATCACTCCTCACGGTACGCACGCGCCGCCACGCTGAGTGACGTGATGAAGAAACCCGCCGACGGCCCCGGCCGCGACTTCAGTGTCCTGCTGTCCCCCACGCCACGCGGAGCCCGCCTCGCCCGTCTGCTGGCCACCGAGCAACTGCGCGCCTGGCAGCTCCCCTTGGACCCGGCCGCGAACATCGTCGCCGAGCTGGCGAACAACGCGGCGACGCACGGTCGCGTGCCGGGCCGGAACTTCCGGCTCCTGCTCCACGTCGTGGGCGGCACCCTCCGTATCGAGGTCACCGACACACACGGTGATCGGCTGCCGCACCCGCAACCCTCCGCCCCCGACAGCGAATCCGGCCGCGGCCTGACGCTCGTCAGCGCCCTCGCAGACCGCTGGGGAGTGTCCCGGGGCCGGCCCCCGCGCAAAACGGTCTGGGCCGAACTCACGCTTCCGGCAACGGAATCACCGAAGCCTGAAGACCCAAGACCCGGTGCGACCGGCGCTCCCCATGAACCACCCACCAGGGAGAAAGCACCCCTCCAAGCCCCACCCCTCCCTCCCGCCGGGCAAACTCACTCGCGCGAGTGAATATGCCCAACTCGACTGGATTTGGGGCAGGTTGGGTGCCCTACGCTCAGCGCCAGCAGTACAGCGACACGACGACAGCCGCAGACATGCGACGGCCCCCGCCGGGACTAGCGATCCCAGTGCGGGGGCCTGACCACCAAGGAAGTAGGAGCTTCCCGATGGATACCGAAAACCCTAGCGCGCCCTCGCACCCCCAGTCCCGTATCCCGGGCAAAAACCACCCCCACGCGCGACCGCGATCCGGCGTCGTCCACGACAACGCCCGCCACACCGAGAACTTCACGGTGATCGGCAACGACCTCGTCCAGCACCGGCAGCTCTCCCTGCTCGCCATCGGGCTGGCGTGCTACATCCAGTCGGTGCGACAAGGCACGTCGGTCGACATCAAGACCCTCGCCGACCGCTTTCCCGAGGGCCCCACCCGTATCGCCGCCGCCCTGCGCGAACTCGAAGCCCATGGATATCTCCGCCGTACCCGTGAACGCACCGCCACCGGCCGGGTCGTCACCCGCACGGTCTCCTGCAACAGACCAGGACACCGGACGGCCACCGACGATCCCTCCGACCGGCGGCCCACCCGACGCGCGGCCCCGGACGAGCCACCCCCACGAAAGCGCCTCCCCGCCGTGCCCCGGCCCTCGTACACCTCCCCCGACCTCCTCCGGACAGCCGTCGACGTCCTCGCCGGCCTCCGCCGCCGCGACCCGCGCCTCCTCCTCTCGGCCACGGACGCCGAGCACCTCGCCCCGGGCGTCGCCGCCTGGCTGGAGCGCGACATCACCCCCACCGCCGTACGCCACGCCCTGACCGAGAACCTGCCGAACGAGCCCCTGATCCGCCCGGCCGCCTTCCTCGCCCACCGCCTGTCCGCCCAGCTCCCACCCCTGCCACCCCTCCGGCCCCCGTCCCCACCGGCCCCGGAACCCGGACACCCCTTCCAGACCTGCGACACCTGCGACCGCGCCTTCCGCTCCCCCACCCCCGGCCACTGCCGCGACTGCCGATCCGGCGTTCCGAGCTCGTGAGCTCTCCGGGCCCGGCACCGTCGGGACCTTTTCCTGAAATCCCCCCACAGCTCCGAAGCCGACCAGGCAGGATGACTTTCCCTTTCGTCGGACAGGACCTCGCGTGCCGCCCTCATTCGCCAAGAACGGATTCCTTCCCCTGGGCCGTTACTCCGTCTCCTTCGATGAGGCGGAATCCATGCTGGTCAGCGCACCTACGTTCGCGGACTCCCTGACGCGCACGCGACTGTGGGACGGCCTGCGCGACTACCTCGATCCGTTCCTCACCCTGGAGGACACCTACACCGACGACCTCGGCGGCATTCCGCTCATCCACAGCCTGTGGTTCGGCGGCAGCTTCGTCAGCGCAAAACTCGACCCAGCGAACATCGACGTGACGCTCCTGATCGACACCCGTGCCGAACGAGCCGTACGAGGGAAGCCGGGATCGAAGTGGCTGACCACCGCCTTCCAGAGCCGGTCCAGGATGCGGGAGAAGTACGGCGTCTCGCCGCTGCGCATCGGGTACCGACCTGTCCCCCATGTCTTCGAGCCGGAGCGCTTCACCCCGGACGAACGGACATACTTCACACAACGAGGTGTGTGGGACGACTGGTGGCAGCGCCGCCGACTACCGGACGTGGACGACCGCTCACCGTCAGAGGACAGTGCCGCCCCGGCACGCGGATACCTGGAGGTGCGACTGTGACCGGCGACAGCTGGCGCGAGCGCAGGCGCGCGCTCCGGGGAGACGATCCCGACGCGTCCCGACGTGCCGCCCAGCTGCTGGACGCTCTGGGCTCGGAGGAGAGGGACGACGAGGAAGTCGAGGCCGACCACCGCGCGAGCCGACTGGCCGCAGCTCGGGAGTACGCGCCGGACGCGCAGCTCGACGAGGAACTCCAGCTCCGGCTGACCGGACCGGACACCGACGGTGGCGCCCTTCGTTTCCAGTGGGGTGACGCGCTGCTCGAACCCGTGGAGAACCTGGTCTCCGCCGCCGCGGGAACGCCCGTGCAGCTGGAGCTCACCGGGATCTCCGCAGGCAGCACCGTTGTACACGCCCGGCCCGTCCCCACGCCCGTCGAGTCCTCACACCCCGACGTCCTTCTCGCTCCAGCCACGTCCGCCGCAGCCACAGGTCTCGGCACCCTCACCCTGCTGCTCGACGCGCTGGAGTCGGAGCGGGACATCCGAGAGTGGACAAAGCTCTTCGACGCGCTCGAATCCGTGTCCCGGGCTTTGAGCAGGCACGCTCTCGACCTGGGCGTCACCTGGTACGGCGCTGACGGCAGCATGCGCCGTGCCCGGCTGACCGAGCGTGGCAGGAGCTATGTGAAACGGCTCCGGGAGACCAGGGACCGGGACCAAGAGATGATCGTCTCCGGTCGTATCACCGAACTCCGGGAAAGCGGCGTGGTGAAGGTCAAGACAGGAACGGCCAAGAACTCACTCGCGTACGAGGTCCATTTCGAGGATCCCGAGGAACTGCTGCGCATGCGCCCCGGGCTCGGAGACAACGTCCACTTCCGGGTCCGGTTCCGGCAGCAGCTGGACTCCATGGGTATCGCTCGGTCCGCCGAATACACCTACCTCGGACCGGCCGCCGAGCAGACATCCCTCCGGCTCGAACCCTAGATGGATGAGGGCTCGACGTCGACGTAGCTCTCGCGGAGGCGGGACGCCTGTCGTGCGTGCCTGCCTCATTGCGGCCTCTCAGTCCTGCGGTGCGACGCGGATACGGTTCCCGTCAGGATCAGCTGCGAGGAAGGTCAACCCGAACCCCGCATCGTGAGGCTCGCGCAGGATCGTCACGCCCTTGGACTGCCACCGCTCAAAGATCGCGTCGACTTCGCCGGGTCCACCATCGACGGCCAGGCACACCTCACCGGTGCGCGGGACGTCCGGTGACAGATCCTCGAACTGGCCGGACCACAGTCCGAGGTCAGCTCCTGGGCCGAGGTCGAAAGTGACGTATCCCGGAGTCTCGAACGAAGGGCTCATGCCGAAGAGGTCGCCGTAGAAACGGGCAGCAGCGGGAGCGTCGTTCACATAGACGATGGACATGACGGATCTGGTCAAGGTTGTTCCTTCTCGCAGGCGGTAGGCGCGTACCCACCAGCCTGACCGGAATATGCGCCGCATCGTGTCGCAAATTCCTGAACTAATTGCTGTGTGACGCCAGACCGCTTCTTCACCCTGATGCTGCTCCTCACTTCGAGGGGTGCCGTGACCACACAGGAACTGGCCTCAGCGCTCGGGGTGTCCCTTCGCACCGTCACCCGGGACCTGAACTGGCTGCGCGACGCCGGTCTGCCGGTGAGCGCGCACCGGGGCCGCCTGGGCGGCGTCATCATGCTGCCCGGATCCGGACTCGACCCCACGCGGCTCACCCCGGGCGAGCGGGACCATCTGTTGCTCACCGGGCTGGACGAGAAGCAACGTGCGGAGCTCAACACATCAGCCGAAACCCAGCGCGCGCTCTCCAAGGTCGCCGCTACACAGCCGCGTCGAGTTCCTGAGCTCCTGCCACTCACCGACGTGGTGCACGTGGACAGCCGCCCCTGGCATCAGACACGAGCTTTCGACGCAACTCCGGCTTCAATGATCGGCGCGGTGCGGCAAGGCCGCAGACTCCGGATCGAGTACGACAGCCCACGCGAGTCATCCCCACGCGACCTGGTCGTGGATCCTTATGGGCTGTTCGCCAAAGCCGGCATCTGGTACCTCGTCGCCGACTGCGCCCGGGTGCCACGGATGTACCGACTCGAACGGATCACGACGTGGAAAGCAGTCGACCAGCCACGACGGATCCGCGAGAGCCAGACCCTGGCCACCGTCGCTGCAGCGCTCATCGCCCAGTGGGAACACGACCACGCGATAGAGGTCAGCGCCACCATCGACCCGACCCAGATCGAGCGAGCGCAACGGATCTTCGGCCAACGACTCGTCCGGGACGATTATGAGCAATCCGCCACCGGCCACAAGGTGACAATCCGCTTCCTGTATCTGGAGGATGTGGGAGCACTGCTGCCGTTCGGGAGCGCCATCACTGTGCACGGCCCCACCGAGGCCAGGGCTCACCTGCGCGACCTCGCCATCCGTCTTGCCCACCACTATGCGCCGTCACCAACGCCGTGACCCACAGCACCTGGACGCGCCTCCTGCGCCCCGTCCACCCCCGCTGCCGGCCGGCCGAGCGCGCCACTCCGCCCACAACGGCGCCCGCCTGAACGACGCCGGACACCAGAACCGGGGTCCGGCGCCCGCGTGGGGAGCGGCGGTGGGAGGATGCGGTCACGGATGAGTCCTCCTGCTACGGGAGGGGCGGGGAGACCCGCGGCTCGTCCGTGGTCGTGGAGATCGACAAGGGGGCCGTGAATCTTTCCGCCGCTGGGTGATCAAGTGGTGGACAGGGGGCGGAACTTGCCAGAAAACATACGTAGGGTTTGCGCCATGGCAGTACCACGGGTCATCCCGATCGCCTACGAGCCGCGCGGGCACACCGAGGCCATCGGGTTTTACGAAGACGGGCAGTTCCTGGGGTCGGTCACCTATGCCTTCCCCAAGGGGTTCCGCCCCGGCGACGGCTGGGAGGAGCAGAAACGGCTGTACGCCGTGCTGCACACCTTCGACGCCGAGGGCGGTTACCGCGACTCGGAGATCTGGTGCGCCGGCACCTGGGCCGAGGCCCAGACCGACGGCACCGTCGTCGGCCGTGCCCGCGCGCGCCTCGCCCAGCTGCTACGCAGCCTGCCGCGCCGGACATACACCGACATCGCCGTCATGCCCTTCCAGCTCACCTTCGAGGGCGTGCTGTTCGGGCTGGTCGTGGAGGAGGACGACGAGGAGCCCTGGGCCGAGCTCTACCCCGACCGGCTGGGCTTCGGACCGCCGTGGGACGGGACGTACGACACCTGAGCCGGCCCCGGCGGCCGACCGGTTCGCGACGGGCACGTGACGGTTCCGCGACCGATCGGCCACCGACGGGCCGACGAGCTAGGCAGAGACCCCCACAAGGCGCTATACATGCCCGAAGATCATCAGAAGATCACTCGTGGGGGGTTCATCCATGGCACTTTTCGGCAACGCGCACACGATCGATCCGGGTCAGGCCCAGGCCGACTTCGCCAAGCTGCTCGGCGCCGGTGAGGGCGTCCAGGCGGCGTACCAGCTGGTCCGTGACGTCATCATGTTCACCGACCGCCGGCTGATCCTGGTCGACAAGCAGGGCATCACCGGCAAGAAGGTCGAGTACCACTCGATCCCGTACCGCAGCATCACGCACTTCGCGGTGGAGACGGCCGGCACCTTCGACCTCGACGCCGAGCTGAAGATCTGGGTCTCGGGCAGCTCGGTGCCGATCGAGAAGACCTTCACCAAGGGCGTCGACATCTACGAGGTGCAGGCGATCCTCACCCAGTTCGTCGCGAAGTAGCAGCAGCGGCAGAAGCGGCGAAGCAGAAGCCGAAGCAGCGGGCCACGGCCCTCCCGCCTCCCCCTCCGCACTGGCCGGAAGTTGACCAAGTCTTGGTAATATCCGGCCACTTGTGCGAGGGCGGGGGCCCTCGCAGGGGAGGGAAACTCACGTGGGCAGACACGCCCTGAGACGGGGCGGTCTGACCGCCGCCGTCTCCTCGCTCGCGGTCGCCGTGGCGACCGCGTCCGTCGTCGTCCTCACCGAGGGCGACGACTCCGCGCAGGCCGCCGAGACCGCCGTGGCCACCACCGCGGTCACGCTCGTCGACCCCAGCTCGACGACCCCGCGCACCGACCGGCCCTACGTCGACGGGGACACCGGGTTCCTGCACCGGCAGACGGGCCGCGACGGACTCCTGTGGACGGACTTCACGACCGGCGCGACGGTCACCGTCGAGAACGAGACCGGCGTCTACACCCCGGGCACGGGCTGCACGACGATCGGCGCCGAGTGCCGTACGGCCTGGTACGGCACGGACGGCGACCTCGTCGCCCTGCCGACCACCGCCAACGACGCGTACGCCACCCTCTGGGACCCGGCGACGGCCACCTCCCGGAAGGTCGGCTGGAGCTCCAGCGGCCAGGGCTACTACCGTGCGCTCGCCGGGGACACGATCGTGACCTCCTACTCCCTGATCGACGAGGTCGACGGTGAGTGGCGCACCCGCAGGGTCACCGGGGACACGGCGACCGTGACGGCCGGCGGTGTCCTGGCGGCGGACGCCTCCGGGCTGCTGGTGCAGAACACCACCTACGGCTCGCTGCACTACATCGACGTCGAGTCGGCGGTGAGCACCGAGGTCTTCCCGGAAGCCACCGGCAACTCCTCGTTCGTGATGAGCGAGGACCTGGTCGGCTGGTACTACAACGGCACCGCCGAACTGCATCTGAAGTCCCGCACCGATCCGACCGCCGCCGAGCGGGTGGTCACGCTGCCCGAGAACCCGGGCGCCCTGGACGGCGACCCGGTCCTGGTCGGCCACTGGCTGCTGCTGCCGCTGTCGTCCAGCGCGCTGGGCTCCCAGCTGGTCGCGGTCGACATCGACGACCCGTCCGTGCGGCAGACCCTGCTGACGAGCGCGAACCCGTACGCCCTCGCGGCCGGTGACGGCACCGCCCTGGTCACCGGCGGCACCGACGCCACCGACTGGTGGGTGCAGCGGGTGGGCCGGGCCGAGGACGGCGGCCTCACCCTGGAGAAGGTGCAGCAGTCCCCGGCGATCGAGAACGCCAAGACGGGCCTCTCGCTCAGCCGCGGCAGCCTGCGGGTCGCCGAGTCCGACCGCACGACGTCCGTGCGCACCCTCACCACCGACGGCTCCGGCCTGCTGACGGCGTCCGACGCGACGGCGAGCTCCTCCGTCTCCTCCACCGCGGTCTGCCCCTACACCGGCACCACCTGCGTGCAGCTGTGGGGCAACCTCGACGACGAGGACGTCTACCTCTCGACGTACAACGGCGAGGACCGCCTGGTCTCCATCGGGTACGTCCCCCTGGAGTTCGGCACCAAGGGCGGATCGGTCGTCGACGTCTCCGACGACTACGCGGTCTACGACGCGGGTTCCACCCAGTACGTCGGCCAGTTCGGCTACGCGACGAAGCTGACGCGGACCGTCCGCGCCGCCGCCCTCAACGGCCCCACCCTGTGGAGCGCCACGACCACCGCGGGCAGGCTGACCTCGTACGACATCGCGCGGGAGAAGACGCTCGGCACGGTCACGGTCCCGAACCTGTCCTGCGTCCCGAGCGAACTCCAGGCCGCCGGACGCTGGTTGTACTGGGCGTGCGGCACGGACTCGGCGGGCGTGTACGACACGAAGGCCGGTACGTCGACGGCGGTCACCCCCGGTGACGTCCTCCTCGGCGACGGCTTCACGGTCCGCCACGACCACACGGCCGACACGCTGGTCCTGACCGAGGCGGCCACCGGCACCACCCGCACGATCGCCTCCGGCCTCGCCCCGAACGCCCTGGACCAGGACCGGCGTTACCGCTGGACGGTCGACGAGTACACGGGCCTGGTCGCGTGGACCGACGCCTACGAGCGCACGCACGTCACCACGACCGGCATCGCCCCGTCGGCGGTGACGGCCTTCGAGGCGTCGGCCGATTCCTACCTGTCCGCGGGGACGTCCCTCACGGTCGAGGCGGTGCTGTCCCGCCCCGCCACCTCCTGGTCGCTCACCTTCACCTCGGTGCAGAGCGGCCCGACCGGCAAGGGCACCCGGACGATCACCGGCGGCGCGACCACGGCCCGGCTGTCGGCGTCCTGGAACGGGAAGACGGCGAGCGGGAGTTACTTCCCCAACGGCCATCTCACCTGGACCCTGAGGGCGAAGGGCCTCGGCAGCGCGACGACCGACACGGTCACCTCGGGCGAGGTCTTCCTCCAGCAGGGCTCCCCGGTGCGTCACGACCATGTCAGCGTCGACGGCGTCGACGGCCGCGGCGACCTGCTCACCCTCAACTCCTCCGGCGGCCTGACCTTCCACGAGGGCACGGGCACCGGCAAGTTCGGCGACAAGTTCACCGGCTCCGGCTGGGCGACCAGCGTCAAGGCGATCCCGGTCGGCGATCTGAGCGGCGACCGCTGCAACGACGTCCTCGTCCGGTACAGCTCGGGCGCGCTGCGCCTGTACAAGCCGGGCTGCAACAAGACGGTCAAGCCGTCGACGTCGTACACGACCCTCGCGACCAGTGGCTGGACGCAGTACGACGTGCTGACGGCTCCCGGTGACGTCAGCGGGGACGGCCGTCCCGACCTGATCGCCCGCAACGCCTCCACGGGGACCGTGTACCTGTACAAGGGCACGAGCACCGGCAAGCTGTCGTCGCGCGTGAAGCTCTACGACAACTGGAAGACGTACAAGAAGGTCATCGGCGCCGGGGACCTCAACGGCGACGGCATCGGCGACCTCCTCGCCCAGGACAAGTCGAACAACCTCTACCGCTACGACGGCAAGGGCGACGGCACCTTCAAGGCACGCGTCAAGCTCTTCACCGCCTGGGGCGCCTCCTACAACACCGTCGTCGGCGTCGGTGACATCACCGACGACGGGAAGGCCGACCTGGTCTCCCGCGACACCGGCGGCACCCTGTGGCGCAACACCGGCAACGGCAAGGGGTCCTTCGCGGGCCGGGTGAAGATCGCGACCGGCTTCGGCGGGTACAAGTTCCTCTCCTAGCCGTCTGATCGGCGGCGGGGCGGTGTCACAGCAGAGCGGGCGCCCGCCCCGCCCACCAGGGCGCGCTGTACCAGCCTCCCGGGACGCGGCGGCCGGCGACCACGCCTCCGGCGTAGTAGTACGGCGTCGCGTCCCGGCGGCGGTTGGAGACGACGTAGGTGACGGCTTCGACGAGGACGCGGCCGTCGCGGGCCGTGACGGCGGGGGTGCCGAGGGCGGGCAGGGCGGGGCCGGGGTCGAGTCCGAGGGCGACCCTGGCCCCGCGGACGTAGTGCAGCCCTTCCAGCACGTTCCGGGTGACCCGCTCGTAGTGGCCCGCGGCCAGGTTCTCGCGGGCGGCCCGGCAGCGCTCGCCCGCGTCGGCGAGCGCCTGCGCGGCGGCCCGGTCGGGTCCGGCGTCGAGGCCGACCAGGCCGCCGCCGAGCCGCGCGAGCCACCGTTCGGCCTCGTCCCGTCCGTCGGAGGGCACGGCGGCGGCCACCGGCTCGGCGGCCGGGATCTCCGCGCCGGTCTGCGGACGCTCCTGGCGCCCGCGCCGTTGCCGTCGCTGGGCAACGACGCCGAACACGGCTCCGGCGATCAGCAACAGGGCGAGCAGCACGACGACGACCATCGCTTCCTCCAGCGGTCACAGGGCCCTCTTCGGGTACCCCACGGGCGGGGGCGGACCCGCCCCGGTACGTCCCATGAGAAGCCCGGCCGCTGTGGGGAGTCGTCGGAGCCTCTGTACGGCTCCTGTGAGTCGTCCATGGCACCTCACGCGCGCGGGGCGCCCGGGACCGTCAGGTCCCCGGGCGCCCCGGCGGGTCGGTACGCCGTGCGTACGCCGTGCGTCCTACATCGTGGTGTTGTCGTTCTCGGCGTCCGGGTCGACGCCCATCGTGAGGGAGCCGACGACGCCCTTGGCGATGTTCTTCTTGTTGTACTTCAGCTTGAGGAGACCGCCCGTGGTGCCGCTCTGGTCGTAGATGGTGTCCTCGGTGAGCGTGGTGCGGGTGGTGGTGCTGGTGGAGTACGGATCGACCTCGGCGGAGGCGAGCACCGACTCCTCGCTGAAGAAGAACTGGCCGGTGTGGCAGGTGTTGCCGCCCTCGTACCCGGCGTCCGTCCACTCGCCGTTGACGTGCACCTTGGTGTGGATGTGCACACAGCGGCCCTGGTACCAGCCCGGGAAGACGGTCTGGAAGGTGACCTGGCCGTGCTTGTCGGTCCGCCAGGTGCCGCGCAGGTAGCGCTCGTCGTCGGTGGGCTCCTGGTGGATGGAGCCGCCGGTGCCGCCGGAGGGGGCGCCGGACGGCGGCTCACCGGTGGGCGTGGCCCCGTCGGTGGGCGCGTCGGTGGGCGCGTCGGTGGGCGCGTCGGTGGGGATGCCGCCACCGCCGGTGGACATGGCCTCGTAGCCGGAGTAGATGCCCAGCGCGTCGCAGTGCCAGATGTCGACGGCGGCGTTCGCGATCGGTTTGCAGGTCTCGGAGTCGATCACCTTGAGCTTGAGGACGAGCGGGATGCCCTCCTTGTCCTCGGTGATGTCGTGCCGGATCTTGTCCGCGTCGATGTAGTACGGCCCCTCGGTGGTCTCCGAGGTGAGCTTGTAGCACGCCTCGGCGGCGGAGTCGCTCGCGGTGGCGGAGGCGGTGCCCGTCGTCTCGTCCGCGAACGCGCCCGAGGCGAGTGCGGCGCCCGCGCCCACGGCGACGGCGGCGCCCGCACCCGCCACGACGACCTTGCGGCGCGTCAGGTCCCGCTTGTGCTTCGGTTCGGTGCTCTGCTGATTTCCCGTCATGGGCAAGGAACGTAGGTAAGAATCCTTGGAGGCCCACGGGAACGGCCTGTGATCACATCACAGGCTGAGGATAGGCAAGCCTTTCCTGAGCTTCAGCCCGATGGTCTTCACTTGGCCGCGCGAGCCGTGTCCGCCGTCCCCCCGGCGCCCTGCGCGAGCGCCGCCCCGTCCGTCGCCCGGGCGCCGCGGATGTACCGGGCGGCGACCACCGCCAGCAGCGAGGCCGCCGACAGGGTGTACAGGCCGCCGTTGGTGCTGCCGGTCGTGTCCTTGAGGTAGCCGAAGAGGGTGGGCGACACGAATCCGCCCAGGTTGCCGAGGGAGTTGATGAGCGCGAGCCCCGGTGCGGCGATCCGCAGGTCCAGGCCGGACTGGGCCATCGGCCAGAACAGCGTGGCCGCGCACTTGGACCCCACCCCGGCGAGGGTGATCGCGGCGAGCCCGAACCAGGGCGAGCCGAGGGTGGCCAGATAGGTGCCGATCGCGGACAGGACGAGCATCAGCGCCAGATAGGGGCGCCGGTCGGGCGCGCGGTCGGTGAAGTGGCTCAGCGGGTACATCGCGAGCATCGAGCAGATGGCGGGGATGGCCGAGAGCAGCCCGACCTGGAAGGACGACAGCCCGCCGATCTCCTCGATCAGGCTCGGCAGCCAGAAGGTGATCGCGTACCCGGTGAGCGTCATCGCGAAGAACGCGCCGGTGAGCAGGGCGACCTGGGGGTGCAGCACCAGCTTCCAGCGCGAGGTGCGCGGGGCCCGGCTGCGCACGTCCTCGTCCCGGGCGACGGCGGTGCGCAGCGCCCGCTTCTCGTCGTCGGCCAGCCAGCGCGCGTCCTCGATGCGGGAGACGAGGAAGAACCCGGCGGCGATCCCGACGACGATCGAGAAGGTGCCCTCGATCGCGAACATCCAGCGCCAGCCGGCGAACCCGCCCGCGCCGTGCAGTTCCAGCAGGGCGCCGGTGATCGGGCCGGTGATGATGCCGGCCGCCGCGGACCCGCCGAGGAAGATCGCGGTGGCCCGGCCGCGGTGGGCGTCGGGCAGCCACTGGGTGATGTAGAGCATGGCGCCGGGGAAGAAGCCCGCCTCGGCGACCCCCAGCAGGAAGCGCAGGACGTAGAACATGGTGACGTTGTGGATGAAGCACATCGCCACGATCACCAGCCCCCAGGTGATCATGATCCGGGTCAGCCAGACCCGGGCCCCGAACCGCTCCAGGAGCATGTTGCTGGGCACCTCGAACAGGGCGTACCCGATGAAGAACAGTCCGGCCCCCAGGCCGTACGCCGTGGCGCCGATGCCCACGTCGGCCTGGAGGTCCTCCTGGACGAACCCGATGTTCGTCCGGTCCAGGTTGTTGACCAGCAGCATCAGCACCAGCAGCGGCATCATCCGGCGCAGGAACTTGCCGACGGCGCGGGACTCGGGTGCTGACATCGGCTCTGACATCGTTGTCTTCCCATCTTGCCGTACATCTGTTGTTCATATGCATGAATCACGATCACGTTCTTGGGAACGATATGGAGGCAAGCCCTCCAGGTCAATGGGCTGTCCACGTAACCATGTATGTGAACGACGGAGGGGCCCACGGCACTCGGCCGGGGCCCCTCGGTGCTGCGCTACGGCTCAGCTCGCGGACGCGGACGGGGAGGCCGAGTCGGTCGGCGCCGGGCCGCCGCCCCCGTCCTGGCCGTCGTTCGTCGCCTCCGGGTCCACACCGACCTTGATCGACGCCAGGACGCCGCGGGCGATGTCGTCCTTGCGGTACCGCAGCCTCAGCAGACCGCCCGCGGCGCCCGTGCCGTCGTAGATGGTGTCCTCGTCGAGGGTCGTGCGCTCGGCGGCGTTGGAGGCGTACGGCTCCACGACCGTCGTCAGCAGCACCGACTCCTCGTCGAAGAAGAACTGGCCGGTGTGGCAGGTGTTGCCGCCCTCGTACCCGGCGTCCGTCCACTCGCCGTTGACGTGCACCTTGACGTGGACGTGGATGCAGCGGCCCCGGTACCAGCCCGGGAAGAGCGACTTGAAGGTGACCTGGCCGTGCCGGTCGGTCCGCCAGGTGCCGCGCAGATAGCGGGTGTCGTCCGTCGGCTCCTGGTGACCGCCGCCACCGCCGCCCGGGGGCGGGCCGGTCGGGACGTCGGTGGGCACGTCCGTGGGGACGTCGGTGGGGGTGCCCGTCGGGGCCGGACCGCCACCCCCGCCCCCGCCGTTGCCCATGTCCTCGTACCCGGAGTAGATGCCCACCGCGTCGCAGTGCCAGATGTCCACGGCGGCGTTGCGGATCGGCGCGCAGGTCTCGTTGTCGATGACCTTGATCCTCAGAAGGAGCGGGATGCCCTCCTTGTCCTCGGTGACATCACGGCGGATCTTGTCCGCGTCGATGTAGTAGGGGCCCTCGGTGGTCTCCGAGGTCAGCACATAGCAGTCCTCGCCCGCCGCCGCCGGTTTCGCTCTCCCCGGTGCGCCCTCGAAGGCGTTCGCCGCGAACGCGGTCCCGCCCACACCCACCGCCGCGACCGCTCCGGCGCCCACCGCGACGACCTTACGGCGCGTCACATCACGTACGTCTGTGGCCTCTTGAGGCTGATGATTCGCTGTCATGCGCCTGGAAGTTAGGTATGAACCCTGTCAACAGGCTGAGAAAACAGCAGGAATTCCGGGGCAATGCGAAAGGGACCTGAAATCGACGGGCGATTTCAAGTCCCTTTGCGTTCAAGCGAGTTGCAAGTCTTGCCTTACTTCGGCTGCGGCTTGCGCACCGACAGGTGCAGCTCCCTCAGCCGGGCCTCCTCCAGCTCCGTCGGCGCGCCCATCATCAGGTCCTGGGCGTTGCCGTTGAGCGGGAAGGAGATCGTCTCGCGGATGTTCGGCTCGTCGGCCAGCAGCATCACGATGCGGTCGACACCGGGGGCGATCCCGCCGTGCGGCGGGGCGCCGAAGCGGAACGCGCGCAGCATGCCGGCGAACTTGTCCTCGACGGTCTCACGGTCGTAGCCCGCGATCTCGAACGCCTTCAGCATGATCTCGGGCTCGTGGTTGCGGATCGCGCCGGAGGACAGCTCGACACCGTTGCAGACGATGTCGTACTGCCAGCCCAGGATGTCCAGCGGGTCCTGGGTCTCCAGGGCCTCCAGACCGCCCTGCGGCATGGAGAACGGGTTGTGCGAGAAGTCGATCGCGCCGGTCTCCTCGTCCTTCTCGTACATCGGGAAGTCGACGATCCAGCAGAACCGGAACACGCCCTCCTCGAAGTGCCCGGCGCGCTTGGCGGCCTCGACCCGGACCGCGCCCATGATCTTCGAGACCTCGTCGAACTCGCCCGCGCCGAAGAACACGGCGTGACCGGCGGCCAGCGAGAGCCGCTTGGTCAGCTCCGCCACGTTCTCCTCGGTGAGGAACTTGGCGATCGGGCCGGTGAGCGAACCGTCCTCGGCGACCCGCACCCAGGCCAGACCCTTGGCGCCCTGCGAGACGGCGTAGTCACCGAGCTGGTCGAAGAACTTGCGGGGCTGCGCGGAGACGTCCGGCACCGGCAGCGCGCGCACGTGCTTGCCCGCGAAGGCCTTGAACTCCGAGCCCTCGAAGATGTCGGTGATGTCGACGAGCTCCAGCTGGGCCCGCAGGTCCGGCTTGTCCGAGCCGTACTTCAGCATCGACTCGCGGAACGGGATCCGCGGGAACGGCGAGGTGACCTCACGGCCGCCGCCGAACTCCTGGAACAGCTCCGTCATCAGCCGCTCGACGGGCTGGAAGACGTCCTCCTGCTCGACGAAGGACATCTCGATGTCGAGCTGGTAGAACTCGCCCGGCGAACGGTCCGCACGCGCGTCCTCGTCGCGGAAGCAGGGCGCGATCTGGAAGTAGCGGTCGAAGCCGGAGATCATCAGGAGCTGCTTGAACTGCTGCGGCGCCTGGGGGAGGGCGTAGAACTTGCCCGGGTTGAGCCGGGACGGCACGACGAAGTCACGGGCGCCCTCGGGGGAGGTCGCGGACAGGATCGGCGTCGCCATCTCGTTGAAGCCGAGGGCCACCATCTTGGAGCGGATCGAGGCGATCACCGACGACCGCAGCATGATGTTCTTGTGCATCCGCTCGCGGCGCAGGTCCAGGAAGCGGTACTCCAGGCGCCGCTCCTCGTTGACCCCGTCCTCGGTGTTGATCGTGAACGGCAGCGGCGCGGCGGCGCCGAGCAGCTCGACCTCGCCGACCTCGACCTCGATCTCACCGGTGGGCAGCTCGGTGTTGATGTTCTCGGCACCCCGGGAGACGACCTTGCCGTCGATCCGGACCGTGGACTCCTTGGACACCTTGTCCAGCGCCTCGTAGGCGGGCGTGCCGGGACGGGCGACGAGCTGCGTGATGCCGTAGTGGTCCCGCAGATCGATGAAGAGGATGCCGCCCAGGTCGCGCCGATTGTGCAGCCAGCCACTCAGCCGGACGTCGGTACCGACGTCAGAGGAGCGGAGCTCGCCGCAGGTGTGGGACCTGTACCGATGCATCGTCGTTCATCCAGTCTTCGCGGATCGGGGGGCTTGTTTCACGTGAAACACCCCCAGCCTACCGGGGCCCCCGAGATCGACTCCCCACCATTACCGGGCCCGGCGGCCTGACCGGAGGGCCGCACGGCCCGCGAGAGACCCCCGGCCGGAGCGCGGCCGAGCCGCGATCAGTGGCACTTTCCGATCACCTCTTCTTACAGTGGGGCAATGCGCACTGGTGAGCCCCTGCCCGCCGTGGGGGAGGTCCTCGCCGCCCTCGCGACCGGCCTGTGGCACTGGGACACCGCGAAAGCCCTGGTCACGGTGGACGCCGAGGCCGCCCGGCTGCTCGGGCTGCCCCCCGAGCCGACCACCCTCACCGAGGCCCAGACCCGGGCCCGGCTGCACCCCGTGGACTGGAACGAGATCACCGGCGTCGTCCAGCTCGCCGTCGCCGAGAACACCCTCGCCGAGGTCCGCATCCGGATCATGGACGAGCAGGGCCGGATCATCCGGGTCGTCCGCAGCCGCTCCAAGCCCCGCTACGACCCCGCACGCCGCGCCTACGTCCTCATCGGCGCCATGCAGGAGGTCACCGACCCCTCCCCGGGCACCGTGGCCGCCCGCTCCGCCGCCATCACGGGCGACTGGCGCCGCTCCCGCGAGGCGTTCCTGCTGGACGCCGGCCGCGCCCTCGCCGAGGCCCGCTCCACGGAGGAGGTCCTGCGGGTGGCGGCCGGGCTGTCCATGCCCGGCTTCTCCCCGGACGGACTGGCCGTCTTCGGCGCCGAGGGCGACCGGCTGAAAATCATCGGCCACCACGGACAGCAGCCCGGCGACGAGGACCCCTTCACCCATATGCCGCTGGACACGGACTACCCGGCTACGGAGGTCGTCCGCACCGGCCGCGCGGTCTATCTCTCCTCCCCCGAGCAGTACAAGTCGCGCTACCCGGTCACCTGGCCGCTCGCCGAGCACTTCGGCCGCCAGTCCTGGGCCTTCCTCCCGCTGACCGTGGCCGGCCGCACCATGGGCGCCTGGATGGCCGCCTTCACCTACCCCGTCGCCTTCACCCCCGACGAACGCTCGGTCCTCACCACCGTCGCCCGCATGCTCGCCCAGGCCCTCTCCCGTGCCGAGGCCACCGAGTCCGCCCGCGAGCTCACCGACGGACTCCAGCGCTCCATGCTGCCCAAGCTCGGCCCCGAGATACCCGGCATGCGGGTCGCCGCCCGCTACGTCCCCACCGGCGGCGGCCTCCAGGTCGGCGGCGACTGGTACGACATGATCCCGCTGCCCGGCGGACGCTTCGCCCTGGTCATCGGCGACGTCCAGGGCCACGACGTCCGCGCCGCGGGCCTCATGGGCCAGCTCCGCATAGCGCTGCGCGCCTACGCCTCGGAGGGTCACCGCCCCGACGCGGTCCTCTCCCGGGCCTCCCGCTTCCTGCACGGCATGACCTACGACGACGACCAGGACTCCCCGGACCTGCGCTTCGCGACCTGCCTCTACGTCGAGGTGGACCCCGCGAACGGCACCCTGGACATCGCCCGCGCCGGCCACCCCGACCCCGCGATCCGCATGGCCGACGGCACCGTCCTGCTGCGCCGCACGGACGGCGGCCTCCCGCTCGGCATCGACCCGGACGCCGACTACCCGACGACCCGCCTCACCCTGGAACCCGGCGAGACGGTCATGGTCTGCACGGACGGACTGCTGGAGACCGGCGGCCACGACCTGGACACCGGCTGGCAGCGGGTGCGCTCCATCCTGGAGGGCCACCGGGGCGACGACCTGGAGGCCCTGGCCGACGCCCTGGTCCAGGCGGTCCACGGCCCCTCCTCGCACCACACCAGGGGCCCGCTGACCGACCGCCGCGAGGACGACATAGCGGTCCTGCTGCTGCACCGCGAGGGCGCCGGCTGCGCGTGCGGCGGTCCCGCGCTCACCCTCCCGGCGATCCGGCGCACGATGCTCACCGTGGCCCAGGCGGAGCCGGAGCGGGTCGCGGTCGCCCGCGAGCAGCTGCGGGAGCTGCTGCACGACTGGACCTCCCGCGACCAGGTCGACTCGGCGGTCCTGCTGCTGTCGGAGACGCTCACCAACGTCCTCGTCCACACCGACGCGGACGCGCTGCTGCTGGCCGAGGTCCACGGCTCGGCCGCGGCCCGCCGCATCCGCGTCGAGGTCACCGACACCAGCGACGACCTGCCCCACAAGCGCCGCCCCGGCGAACTGGCCTCCTCCGGGCGCGGCCTGATGCTCATCGAGCTGCTCGCGGACGCGTGGGGCGTCGATCCGCGCGGCAGGGGCAAGAGCATCTGGTTCGAGCTCTACGAGCCGACGGAGCCCGCCGAGCCCGCCGCCTCCTCCGGTGCCTCCGAGGAGTAGCGCAGCCGCAGTTCGTGAACCACCCCGAAGACGGCGGCGGTGAGCGGGACGGCCAGCAGCATCCCGAGGACGCCGGCGACCGAGGCCCCCGCGGTGATGGCCACCATGACGACCGCCGGATGCATCTGCACGGTGCGGCTCTGGATCACGGGCTGGAGCACATGCCCTTCGAGGACCTGCACGGCGAGCACCACCCCGAGCGCCCACAGCGCGATCACGAACCCCCGGTCGGCGAGCGCGACGAGCACGGCGACCGCCCCGGAGATGAAGGCGCCCAGATAGGGGATGTAGGCCCCCACGAACACCAGCGCCCCGAGCCCGACCGCGCCCGGCACGTCCAGGACCAGCAGCCCGACGGTGATGCAGACGGCGTCGATCAGCGCGATGAGGGTGGTCCCCCGCATGAACCCCTCGACCGCCTCGAAGGCCCGCCGGGCGATGGCCTCGGCGAGATCCCCCGCCGACCGGGGGAAGAGCGACCGCACGGCACCGGAGGCCCGATAGGAGTCCCGCAGGAAGAAGAAGACGAGAAAGAGCGCGAGCACGGCCATGGCGAGCGTCTCCCCGACGACACTGACCCCGCTGATCACCCCCGAGGCGGCCGTGCCGCCGAACTTGGTCAGCAACTCCTTGGCGTTGGAGGCGAGATCGTCCAGCGAGGTCCCGGCCGCACCGAAGTGCGCGGCGATGTCCTGCGCGGCGTTCTTCAGCGAGGCGACGATCTGGTCCCCGGTGTCGATGAGCGCCGCGACGACGATGTACACGGCCCCGCCCACCACGCACACGACGGCGACACAGGTGAGCCCGGCGGCCAGCGACCGGTTCATCCGCCGCTCGACCAGCCACCGGTGCAACGGCCCCAGCAGCGCGGTCCCGAGCAGCGCGAGCAGCACCGGCACCACGGCGGTCCGGAACTCCACGCACAACCGGATCCCGACGTAGACGACCCCGGCGAGCAACAGCGCCACCGCACACCAGGCGGCGAACCGCCGAACGACTTCGGGAAGCAAGGGACGCACGGGAGCCTGCATGCTCCCATCTGGCCATACGTCAGTTCCCCTGTCGCGCGGGCTCGGCCGAACGGGAAGGGCCCGAAGACGCGGTCGGTCGCGTCTCCGGGCCCTGGTCGTCCCTCGGGGGTCGGCGTGCCCTTACAGGCCGCCCTCCGACATCCCGTGCACCGCGGGGATCGTCCCCAGGCGGCCCTTCTGGAAGTCCTCGAAGGCCTGCTGGAGTTCCTCGCGGGTGTTCATCACGAACGGGCCGTAGTGGGCCATGGGCTCACGGATCGGCTGTCCGCCCAGCAGCACGACCTCCAGGTCGGGCGTGTGGGAGTCCTGCTTCTCGTCCGCGCGCACCGTCAGGGATCCGCCGTCGCCGAACACGGCGGTCTGGCCGGTGCGGATCGGGCGGCGGTCGGCACCGACGGTGCCCTGTCCGGCCAGCACGTAGGCGAGGCCGTTGAAGTCCTCGCGCCAGGGCAGGGTGACCTCGGCGCCGGGGGCGACGGTGGCGTGGATCATCGTGATCGGGGTGTGGGTGATGCCGGGTCCGGCGTGCCCGTCCAGGTCGCCGGCGATGACGCGCAGGAGCGCGCCGCCGTCCGGAGTGGTGAGGAGCTGGACGCTGCCGCCGCGGATGTCCTGGTAGCGCGGGGCCATCATCTTGTCCTTGGCGGGGAGGTTCACCCACAGCTGGAGGCCGTGGAAGAGGCCGCCGGACACGACGAGGGACTCCGGGGGCGCCTCGATGTGCAGCAGGCCGGAGCCCGCCGTCATCCACTGGGTGTCGCCGTTGGTGATGGTGCCGCCACCGCCCTGGCTGTCCTGGTGGTCGAAGACGCCGTCGATGATGTAGGTCACGGTCTCGAAGCCGCGGTGCGGATGCCAAGGAGTCCCCTTGGGCTCTCCAGGCGCGTACTCCACCTCACCCATCTGGTCCATCATGATGAACGGGTCCAGGTGCCGGTAGTTGATCCCCGCGAAAGCGCGGCGCACCGGGAAGCCCTCGCCCTCGAAACCGCTCGGCGCGGTCGTGACGGCGAGTACGGGACGGGCCACGGCGTCTGCGGGCGCGGTGACGCGCGGCAGCGTCAGAGGGTTCTCGACGGTCACTGCAGGCATGGTTCCTACCTCCTTGATGCGACCACTTTAGTTGAGTGTTGAACTTTCTGCCACCCGTAACAGAGAAAGCCCGGAGGGCATTCCCTCCGGGCTCTCGTCGGTACGCGTCAGCCGTACATCCGGCGCATGGCGAACTCCACCATCTGCTCGACGGCCTTCGCGTCGAAGACCATCCGGTGCTCGCCCTCCATGTCCACCACGAAGCCGTAGCCGGTGGGCAGCAGGTCGATCACCTCGGCGCCGGTGATCACGAAGTACTTGGACTCCTTGCCCGCGTACCGGCGCAGCTCCTTGAGGGAGGTGAACATCGGGATCACCGGCTGCTGGGTGTTGTGCAGGGCGAGGAAGCCGGGGTTGTCCCCGCGCGGGCAGTAGACCTTCGACGTGGCGAAGACCTGCTGGAAGTCCTCGGCCGCCAGCTGGCCCGTGGTGAACGCCCGCACCGCGTCCGCGAGCGACGGCGCCGACGGCTCGGGGTACAGCGGCGGCTGCTGGCCGTACCCGCCGGCCGCGCCGGGCATCTGCTGCTGCGTGGCGTACTGCTGCTGCGCGCCCGCGCTCTGGTCGTAGCCGTACATGGGCGCAAGCGTACCCAGCCCACCGGGAGCGGCGGGGGCGGATGGCGGCCCCGGCCGTTCCGGTGGGAACCGTCACAGATGGCCGGATCGGGGTTGCGGCTTATTACCGACGGGTAGCATCATCGTATCGAAGCTACTTGCCGGTATGTGATCTAGCGCGAGGATCCAGTGCCTCGCCCGTCTCTCCAGGGAGCCGTCGCCATGGGGCACTACAAGTCGAATCTCCGCGACATCGAGTTCAACCTCTTCGAAGTACTCGGCCGCGACAAGCTGTACGGCACAGGTCCCTTCGAGGAGATGGACGTCGAGACCGCGAAAAGCGTCCTCGACGAGCTGACGCGCCTCGCGGAGAACGAGCTGGCGGAGTCCTTCGCCGACTCCGACCGCAACCCCCCGGTCTTCGACCCGGAGACCAACACCGCGCCGGTCACGCCCTCCTTCAAGAAGTCGTACAAAGCGTTCATGGAGTCCGAGTACTGGCGTCTGGGCGTGCCCGAGGCCATCGGCGGCACGACGGCTCCCCCGTCGCTGATCTGGTCGTACGCGGAACTGATCCTCGGCGCCAACCCGGCCGTGTGGATGTACTCCTCCGGTCCGGCGTTCGCCGGCATCCTCCACGACGAGGGCAACGACGTACAGAAGAAGATCGCCCAGATCGCCGTGGAGAAGACCTGGGGCTCCACCATGGTGCTGACCGAGCCGGACGCGGGCTCCGACGTCGGCGCCGGCCGCACCAAGGCGATCCAGCAGGAGGACGGCTCCTGGCACATCGAGGGCGTGAAGCGGTTCATCACGTCCGGTGAGCACGACATGGAGGAGAACATCCTCCACTACGTGCTGGCCCGTCCCGAGGGCGCCGGGCCCGGCACCAAGGGGCTCTCCCTCTTCCTCGTGCCCAAGTACCTCTTCGACTTCGAGACCGGCGAGCTGGGCGAGCGCAACGGCGCCTACGCCACGAACGTCGAGCACAAGATGGGTCTGAAGGCCTCCAACACCTGCGAGATGACCTTCGGCGACCGCCACCCCGCCAAGGGCTGGCTGATCGGCGACAAGCACGACGGCATCCGCCAGATGTTCCGCATCATCGAGTTCGCCCGGATGATGGTCGGCACGAAGGCCATCTCGACGCTGTCGACCGGCTACCTCAACGCCCTGGAGTACGCCAAGGAGCGTGTGCAGGGCACCGACCTGGCCGCCTTCGGCGACAAGGCCGCGCCCAAGGTCACCATCACCCACCACCCGGACGTGCGCCGCTCGCTGATGACGCAGAAGGCGTACGCGGAGGGCATGCGCGCGCTCGTCCTCTACACCGCCTCCGTCCAGGACGCGATCGCCGTCAAGGCCGCCGCGGGCGAGGACACCAAGGCCGAGCACGCCCTGAACGACCTGCTGCTGCCGATCGTGAAGGGCTACGGCTCCGAGAAGGGCTACGAGCAGCTCGCCCAGTCGCTCCAGACCTTCGGCGGCTCCGGCTTCCTCCAGGAGTACCCGATCGAGCAGTACATCCGGGACTCCAAGATCGACACCCTCTACGAGGGCACCACCGCGATCCAGGGCCAGGACTTCTTCTTCCGGAAGATCGTCCGCAACCAGGGCGCGGCGCTGAACTCGCTCGCCGAGGACATCAAGAAGTTCCTGGCGCTGGGCACCGGCGGCGAGGAGCTCTCCACCGCCCGCGAGCACCTCGCCAAGGCGGCCGTCGAGCTGGAGGCGATCGTCGGTCTGATGCTGACCGACCTCGCGGCCACCGAGCAGGACGTCAAGAACATCTACAAGGTCGGCCTCAACACGACCCGGCTGCTGATGGCCTCCGGTGACGTCGTCGTCGGCTACCTGCTCCTCAAGGGCGCGGCCGTGGCCGCCGAGAAGCTCCAGACCGCCTCCGCCAAGGACGTGCCCTTCTACACCGGCAAGATCGCGGCTGCGAAGTTCTTCGCGGCCACCGTCCTGCCCGGTGTCACGGGTGCGCGCAAGCTCGCCCAGGGCGTCGAGCTCGACCTGATGGAACTGGACGAGGCCGCGTTCTAGGACACATCGGCACAGCTGTCCGGAAGTCCGCACCGTCCGCGCCAGGGCCCGCTTCCCATCGCCGGGAGCGGGCCCTCGTACGTCGTTAAGGTGAACACCATGAGCGAACCCCCCCGCTTCGACCGCGGCCACACCGACGACCTCATGTCCTTCCTCGCGACGAGCCCCTCGCCGTACCACGCCGTGGCGAACACCGCCGAGCGGCTGGAGAAGGCCGGCTTCCGGCAGGTCGCCGAGACGGACGCCTGGGACGGGACGAGCGGCGGCAAGTACGTGCTGCGCGGCGGTGCGATCGTGGCCTGGTTCGTGCCCGAGGGCGCCGAGCCGCACACGCCGTTCCGGATCGTCGGCGCGCACACCGACTCCCCCAATCTGCGCGTCAAGCCGCTGCCGGACGCCGGGGCGCACGGCTGGCGGCAGATCGCCGTCGAGATCTACGGCGGTCCGCTGCTCAACTCCTGGCTCGACCGCGACCTCGGGCTCGCGGGCCGGCTGACCCTGCGGGACGGCACGACCCGGCTGGTCAACGTCGGACGTCCACTGCTGCGGGTCCCCCAGCTCGCGATCCACCTGGACCGTTCCGTCTCCGCCGACGGCCTCAAGCTCGACAAGCAGCGCCATCTCCAGCCTGTGTGGGGGCTCGGCAGCGACGTCCGCGACGGCGATCTGATCGCGTTCCTGGAGGAGGAGAGCGGGATCGCCGCGGGCGAGGTGACCGGCTGGGACCTGATGGTCCACTCCGTGGAGCCGCCCGCCTATCTGGGCCGGGACCAGGAGCTGGTGGCCGGGCCCCGGATGGACAACCTGCTGTCGGTGCACGCGGGGGTCGCCGCGCTGGCGGCCGTCTCGGCCGAGACCGGGCTGTCGTACATCCCGGTGCTGGCCGCCTTCGACCACGAGGAGAACGGCTCGCAGTCCGACACGGGCGCGGACGGGCCGCTGCTCGGCAGCGTGCTGGAGCGTTCGGTGTTCGCGCGCGGCGGCTCCTACGAGGACCGGGCGCGGGCGTTCGCCGGCACGGTCTGTCTCTCCTCCGACACCGGTCACGCGGTGCACCCCAACTACGCGGAGCGGCACGACCCGACGCACCACCCGCGCGTCAACGGCGGGCCGATCCTGAAGGTCAACGTCAACAACCGCTACGCCACGGACGGTTCGGGCCGGGCGATCTGGGCGGCGGCCTGCGAGAAGGCCGGTGTGCCCTTCCAGTCGTTCGTCTCCAACAACTCCATGCCGTGCGGCACCACGATCGGTCCGATCACCGCGGCCCGCCACGGCATCCGGACCATCGACATCGGCGTGGCCATCCTGTCGATGCACAGCGCCCGCGAGCTGTGCGGCACGGACGACCCGCATCTGCTGGCCAATTCGCTGGTCGCGTTCCTGGAGGGGTGAACCGCCCGGGGCCGGGTACCCGGCCCCGACGGAATCACCCTCCAGGGAGGACAGCCATGGGTCTCGGCGGATGCATCATCCTGATCGCCGTGGGAGCGATCCTGACGTTCGCGACGGACTGGGACATGCAGGGGGTCAATCTCGACCTCGTCGGCATCATCTTCATGGCCGTCGGCCTGATCGGCGTCGCCACGTTCAGCAGCATCGCCCGGCGCAGGCGGGTCATGGTGCCGCCCGCCACCACCGTCGTCGAGGACGACCGCCGTTACCGGGACATGTGAGCCGCGCGGTGGCACGGCGGACGAACCGGACTTGTGCGGATTCCGTGAAGGCCCGGCCGCTCGGAAGCCGCCCGGGGAACCGGTGAGGACATGAGATTCCTCGTACGCGACCGGCTCCTCGGCTTCGGTGACGACTACTGGATCGAGGACACCGACGGCAACAAGGTGTTCCTCGTCGACGGCAAGGCGATGCGCCTGCGGGACACCTTCGAGCTGAAGGACCGCCAGGGGCGGGTCCTCATCGACATCCGGCAGAAGATGCTCGCCCTGCGCGACACCATGCTGATCGAGCGGGACGGCGAGCCGCTCGCCACGATCAAGCGCAAGCGGCTGTCCCTGCTGCGCAACCACTACCGCGTCGCCCTCGCCGACGGCAGCACCGAACTCGACGTCAGCGGCAAGATCCTCGACCGGGAGTTCGCCGTGGAGTACGACGGCGAACTGCTCGCCGTCGTCTCACGCCGCTGGATGCACCTGCGCGAGACCTACGGCGTCGACATCGTCCGCGACGACGCCGACCCGGCGCTGCTGATCGCGGTGGCGGTCTGTGTGATCCACCTGGCGGAGAAGGAACGCGGCGAGGACTGAGGGGGCGGCGACGGCGGGGCGGCGTCAGCGGCGCGGGGCGTCCAGGCCCAGCACCCGGTCCTTGAGCGCCGGGAACCGCTCCCGGGTCGCGCCCGCCTCGGCGGGGTCGAACTCGACGGTGAGGACCTCCTCGCCGGGGCCCGCCTCGGCGAGGACCTCGCCCCACGGGTCGACCACGAGCGAGTGCCCGGCCTGCGGAACGCCCGCGTGCGTCCCGGCCGTTCCGCAGGCGAGCAGGAACGCCTGGTTCTCCAGCGCCCGCGCCCGGGCCAACAGCGTCCAGTGCGCCCGGCGCCGCTCCGGCCAGCCCGCGGACAGCACGAACGTCTCGGCGCCGGCGTCGACGAGCCCGCGGAAGAGTTCGGGGAACCTCAGGTCGTAACAGGTGCCCAGGCCGAGGGTGGTCGCGGGCAGACGGACCGTCACCAGCTCGTGGCCCGCGCCCATCAGCACGGCCTCGCCCTTGTCGAAGCCGAAGCGGTGGATCTTGCGGTAGGCGGCGACCAGCTCACCGGAGGGGGAGAAGACCAGCGAGGTGTTGTAGAGGGCGCCCTCGGTGGCGCCCTCGGCGGAACCGTCGCCCAGCGGCGCGCGCTCGGGGATCGAGCCCGCGTGCAGCCACACGCCCGCGTCGCTCGCCGCCTTCGCCATCGCCTCGTACGTCGGCCCCTCCAGCGGCTCGGCGCCGGTGGCGAACTCCTCGTAGGCGAACGCGCCGGTGGTCCACAGCTCCGGGAGGACGACCAGATCCGCCCCGGCCTGTTCGCGGACGAGCGAGGCCGCACGCAGCCGACGCGATTCGACCGATTCACCCTCGGTTACGGCGATTTGGATCAACGAGGCGCGCACACTACCACCGTCCTGGCATTCGAGCCGTGAAGACCGGCCTACGATCGTCACACGAAAGCACTGCCGGGGTGCCTCACAGCAGCGTAACTTAGCGTCCCAGACACCCGCCGTCAGCCACCTCCCGCAGGCAACGCCGCCGCCGCTTCATCCGCCCGTGTACCGACCGCCGAGGGGTCCCGTTCCGTGAGTCTGCATCCCACCCTCCAGCCCTACGCCGACGCCTGGACCCACTCCATCGACGCGATATCGGAGCTGGTGACCCCGCTCGTGGAGGGAGAGTGGAACCGGCGTACGCCCTGCCCGGGCTGGTCGGTCCGTGACGTGGTCTCCCATGTCATCGGTCTGGACTGCGAGATGCTCGGCGACCCCCGCCCCATCCACACCCTGCCGCGCGACCTCTACCACGTCACCAACGAGCAGCAGCGGTACACGGAGATGCAGGTCGACGTCCGCCGCCACCACACGGCGCCCGAGATGACGTCCGAGCTGGAGTACGTGATCATCCGCCGCAACCGCCAGCTGCGCAACGAGTCGCGGGACCCGGGCGCCAAGGTGCGCGGCCCCTACAGCACCGAGCTGACGCTGGAGCAGTCGATGCGCCGGCACGCCTTCGACGTCTGGGTGCACGAGCAGGACCTGCGGGCCGCCCTCGGCCGCCCCGGCAACCTCGACTCGCCGGGCGCGCACATCGCCCGCGACGTCCTGCTCGCGGAGCTGCCCGCGGTCGTCGCGGAGAAGGCCGACGCGCCCCGCAGCTCGGCCATCGTCTTCGACGTGCACGGCCCGGTGGAGTTCCTGCGCACGATCCGCGTCGACATCCAGGGCCGCGGCACCCTGGAGACCGCCCCCGCCCTCGGCCCGGCGGCCACCCTCACCCTCGACTGGGAGACCTACGTCAGGCTCGCCTGCGGGCGGGTCACCCCGGACGCGGTGCAGGACCGGCTGAAGACGGAGGGCGACGCCGAACTGACGGCGGCCATCCTGCGGAACTTCACGGTCACCAGGTAGTCCCGGGCGCGCCCGGCACGGCCCGCGGGTCTCCGCGGCGGTCCCACGGCCTGCGGGGTGTCCCCGAGGGGGCACTCACGCGGGCACGTGCACCGTCTCCACCCGGCTCGCCACGAGCCGCTCCCGCTCGCGGCGGATGGCCCGCTTGCGCAGCCGCAGGATCTGGCTGACGCCCAGCGCCTGGAGCACGAACACGGACGAGAAGGCGACGGTGTAGTCCTCGTCGGTGGCGTCCAGCAGGACCCCGACCGCGAACAGCGTCGTCATGGAGGCGACGAACCCGCCCATGTTGGTGATGCCGGACGCGGTGCCCTGCCGCTCGGGCGGGTTCGCGGGACGGGCGAAGTCGAAGCCGAGCATCGAGGCGGGACCGCAGGCCCCGAGCACCGAGCAGAGCACGACGAGCAGCCACATCGGCGCGTGCTCACCGGGATACGCCAGCGTCAGGGCCCACACGAGCGCCGTCGCGGCGACGGTCCCGAGCGCGAGCGGCAGCCGCGCCCCGTGGTGCCGGGCGACGACCTGGCCGTAGACGAGCCCGACGACCATGTTGGAGAGCACGACGAGGGTGAGCAGTTCACCGGCGGTCGCCCGGGACAGGCCCTGCGCCTCGACGAGGAAGGGCAGCCCCCACAGGAGCAGGAACACCATCGCCGGGAACTGGGTCGTGAAGTGCACCCACAGGCCGAGCCGGGTGCCGGGCTCCCGCCAGGACGCCGCGATCTGCCGGCGGACGTAGGCCGCGCCCTGGTGCGGGAACGGCTCCGGCTCGTGGCCCTCGGGGTGGTCCTTGAGGAACAGCACGAGCAGCACCAGGACGACCACACCGGCGAGCGCGCTGCCCGCGAAGGCCGCGGTCCAGCCGATGCCGTGCAGCAGCCGCGCGATGACCAGCGTGGAGACCAGGTTGCCGAGCATGCCCGCGAGGCCGGCGAGCTGGGCGACCAACGGCCCGCGCCGGGCGGGGAACCAGCGGGTGCCGAGCCTCAGGACGCTGATGAACGTCATCGCGTCACCGCAGCCGAGCAGGGCGCGCGAGGCGAGCGCGGTGCCGTAGGAGGGGGAGAAGGCGAAGCCCAGCTGGCCCGCGGTGAACAGCACCACGCCGATGGCCAGCACCTTCTTGGTGCCGAGCCGGTCGACGAGCAGCCCGACGGGTATCTGCATGCCCGCGTAGACGAGGAGCTGGAGGATCGAGAAGGTCGACAGGGCGGAGGCGTTGACGTGGAAGCGGTCGGCGGCGTCGAGGCCGGCCACCCCCAGCGAGGTGCGGAAGATGACGGCGACGAAGTAGACGGAGACACCGACGCTCCACACGGCCATCGCGCGCCGGCCGCCGGGCGGGTCGCCGGGCAGCGCGGTGGTGCCCGCCGAGCTGGAAGCCGGGCTCATCGGACCTCTCCCCGGGCCAGGTGCGAGAACCAGCCCACGTGCCGGTGGACGATGTCGACGGCGGCCTCCGCGTCACCGGAGCGCAGCGCCCGCAGGATCTCCTCGTGCTCGGCGAGGGTCTTGGCGATCCGGTCGGGGTGCGAGTGCAGGACCGCGACGCCCATCCGCAACTGCCGGTCGCGGAGCTGGTCGTAGAGCCGGGAGAGGATCTCGTTGCCGCCGCTGCGGACGATCTCGGCGTGGAAGCAGCGGTCGGTGACGGCCGCTGCGGCGAGGTCGCCCGCGGCGGCCTGCGCCTTCTGCTTCGCGAGGAGCTCCTCCAGCCGCTCGACGAGCCCGGGCGGGGCGGGCACGGCCTTGCGCGCCGCGTGCTCCTCGACCAGCAGCCGGGTCTCCACGACGTCCGCGATCTCCTGCGCGGAGACGGGCAGGACCAGGGCGCCCTTCTTCGGATAGAGCTTGATCAGCCCTTCCGCCTCCAGCCGCAGCAGCGCCTCACGGACCGGGGTGCGCGAGACGCCGACGGCCTCGGCGAGCTCGCCCTCGGTGAGCAGGGCGCCGCCCTCGTAGCGGCGCTCCAGGACGCCCTGCTTGACATGGGTGTAGACGCGGTCGGCGGCGGGTGGCGGCTTGACGGGCAGGGCGGGCGCGGAAGGCATGCGCACATCATAGATACAACAGGTACGCAAGCCGACCGCCGTCCAGGATGCGGACCCGGGGCGGACGGGCGGGCCGGACGAGCAGGGCGGACGTCAGCGGGCGGCCCCGGCGTCACTCTCCCGAGGTTCCTCCCAGTCAATCCCAGCCGCCGCACAACCTTCCGTGCTACTTACATGTCACACAGGTGCGGCCCCACCTTCTTCCCCTCCAACTCGGCCGCACTTCAGGGGCATTCGACGTATTCGGGGTATTTCAGTTGATAACCGCTACAAAGAGTCTCCGTGTCCGCAGGGCCACCGCCGTCGCGTTCACCGCCGGCGCCGTGCTCGCCACCGGAGCTCTCACCGCGGCACCCGCGCAGGCCGTGACGACGCCCACCATCACCGCCAAGAGCGGCTTCCTGATGAACGGCGCCACGGGCACGACCCTGTTCAGCAAGTCCGCGAGCACGCACCGCCTCACCGCGTCCACCACGAAGATCATGACCGCCAAGGTCGTGCTCTCCCAGTCGAACCTGAACCTGGACGCCAAGGTCACCATCAAGAAGGCCTACAGCGACTACATCGTCTCCAAGGGCGCGTCGTCCGCCCGGCTCATCGTCGGCGACAAGGTCACCGTCCGTCAGCTGCTCTACGGGATGATGCTCCCGTCCGGCTGCGACGCGGCGATGGCGCTGGCCGACAAGTACGGCACCGGCTCCACGGTCGCGGCCCGCACCAAGAACTTCATCTCCAAGATGAACAAGACGGCCGCGAGCCTCGGCATGACGAACACGCACTTCGACTCGTTCGACGGCATAAGCAACGGCTCCAACTACTCGTCCGCGAAGGACCTCACGCTGCTCGCCCGCAGCGCGATGAAGAGCTCCACCTTCAAGACGGTCGTCAAGACCAAGTCGTACACGGCGAAGACGACCACCAAGTCCGGCACCACCCGCACCATGGCGGCCTGGGCCAACACCAACACCCTGCTCGGCTGGAACGGCACGCTCGGCATCAAGACCGGCTCCGGCACCGAGTCGAAGTACTGCCTGGTGTTCGCGGCCACCAAGAACGGCGAGTCGGTCATGGGCGCCGTCCTGACGGCCTCCTCGGCGGCCAACCGCACCACCGACGTCAAGAAGCTCATCAACTACGGCTACGCGAAGATCAGCTAGCCGGCAGCGCACAGCACAGAGGGGGCCTGCGGCGGCAGGCCCCCTCTGTCATGTCCCCTGTCGTGTCACGACGGCGGGTTGCCCGTGGAGATGCCGAACTGCATCTCCGGGGCGTTCTCCGGGTCGAAGTCCGTGTCCGCGGCGGGGAACTGGTTCATGACCGTGCCCTGGCCGTACGTGTTCTCGTCGTAGTTCTTCACGTCGTAGTTCCAACCGGCCGCCTGGAGGCACTTCTTGACGGAGTCCCAGTTCTTGTACCGGAAGTCCGGCATCTTGACCTGGTCGGGGTCGTTGTACGACTCCTGCGGCTCGGTGCAGTCCGTGGTCTCGACCGTCTTGGTCGCGTCACCGGTGCGGTAGCCCGAGGGCTCGCTCGACTCGGAGGTCTCGGAGGCGCTCGCGCCGGGGTCCTTGCCGTCGTCGTCCGTGCCGCCCCCGTTGAGCGTCAGCGCGGCGATCAGACCGCCGACCGCGAGCACCGACACGAGGATCGAGCCGATGACGACCGGCCGGTTGCCCTTGCCGCCGCCCCCGGACGGCGCACCGTGCTGCTGCGGCGCGATGGTGTACGGCGGCGGGGTCGAGGCGGCGTACCCGTGCGGCGCGGGCGTCTGGTAGGCGCCCTGCTGCGGATAGCCGTACGACGGAGGAGGCGTCTGGGCCGGGGCCGGGGTGCCGTAGGGGTGGGGCGTCGGCTGGTACGGGGAGTGCACGGGGCCGGTCGGCGCCAGCGTCGACTGGTCGACCGGCGGGAACACCGCGGACCCCACGCCCGCGCCGCTCGCGGTCGGCGCGCCCGGGACGATGCTCGGCGCGGCGGCCTGGAAGGACGCGGCCACCCTGAGGCACTCGGTGCGCATCGCGTCGGCGCTCGGGAAGCGTTCGTTCGGGTTCTTCTTCAGCGCGCGGGCGACCAGCGCGTCGACGGCCGGGGGCAGCGATCTGTTGACGGAGGACGGCGCGACCGGCTCCTCCTGCACATGCGCGTACGCGATCGCCAGCGGCGAGTCCGCGTCGAACGGGAGCCGCCCGGTGACCAGTTGGAACAGCATGATGCCGACCGAGTAGAGGTCGGAGCGCGCGTCCACGCCCCGGCCGAGCGCCTGCTCCGGGGAGAGGTACTGCGGGGTGCCGACGACCATGCCGGTCTGCGTCATGGAGGTGACGCCCGACTGCATGGCGCGGGCGATGCCGAAGTCCATGACCTTGACCACACCGCGCTTGGTCATCATCACGTTGCCCGGCTTGATGTCCCGGTGCACCAGCCCCATCTCGTGGCTGATCTCCAGCGCCGCCAGCACATCGGCGGTGATCTTCAGCGCCTTGTCGGCGGGCATCGCGCCGAACTGCCGTACGTCCTCGTCGAGCACGGAACCCAGCGGGCGCCCCTCGACGTACTCCATGACGATGTACGGCATCGTCGTCCCGTCGAGGTTGTCCTCGCCGGTGTCGAAGACGGACACGATGTTGGTGTGCGTGAGCTTGGCCACGGCCTGCGCCTCGCGGCGGAACCGCTCACGGAAGGCCTGTTCACGGCCGAGTTCGGTGTGCAGTGTCTTGATCGCGACGGGGCGGTCGAGGACGGTGTCGTGCGCGAGGTGGACGGAGGCCATGCCGCCCTCGCCGAGCAGGTCGCGCAGTTGATAGCGGTTGTTCGCGAGCGCCCGCCCCGCGTACCGGCCCTGTGCGCCGTCCTGGCTCATCTTCCGCGTCCCCCATCGGCCTTCAGGCGCCGGCCCGACCGTCGTCGTGTGCGTCCCTGGCTCTGTCATTGATCGAATGAGTCATTCCCGGCCAAGTCTGCCCCACGGCACTGACAGGTCAAGCTCGGTGCCCGTTCCGTGACCGTACGCGAAAGAAGCGTCGCGGAAGAGTTACAGGGGCAGTACGGGCGGTACACAGAATTTGCACGACAGCGCGTGTTACCGCTTTGATGGCCGGTCCGTCCGGGGCCGGTCCACGGGTTCGACCCGGAACGAAGGCTTGCGCCGAGGCTGTAGCGTGGCCGACGGAGACCGTGACAACACCGCGCTCACCGCGGGCAGAAACGACGGCGAGGACTGATGGCACAGCAGCAGCGCGCTCAGGGCCCGTCCGACCCCGAGGCGACTGGCGGCGGGATGTCGGATGCGCCGGAGCTGTGGGGTAACAACGGACTGGTGGGGGACGGCCGGTACCGGCTCACCCGCAGACTCGGCCGGGGCGGTATGGCCGAGGTGTTCGCCGCCGAGGACGTCCGGCTCGGCCGGACGGTCGCCGTCAAGCTGCTGCGCGCCGACCTCGCCGAGGACCCCACGTCCAAGGCCCGGTTCACCCGCGAGGCGCAGTCCGTCGCCGGTCTCAACCACCACGCGATCGTCGCCGTGTACGACTCCGGCGAGGACTTCGTCGGCGGGCAGAGCGTCCCCTACATCGTGATGGAGATCGTCGAGGGCCGCACGATCCGCGATCTGCTGATCAACGCCGAGGCCCCGGGCCCCGAGCAGGCCCTGATCATCGTCTCCGGTGTCCTGGAGGCGCTCGCCTACTCGCACCAGCACGGCATCGTGCACCGCGACATCAAGCCGGCGAACGTCATCATCACGCACAACGGCGCCGTCAAGGTCATGGACTTCGGCATCGCCCGCGCGCTGCACGGCGCGTCCACCACGATGACGCAGACCGGCATGGTCATGGGCACCCCGCAGTACCTCTCCCCGGAGCAGGCGCTCGGCAAAGCCGTCGACTACCGCTCCGACCTCTACGCGACCGGCTGCCTGCTCTACGAACTCCTCGCGCTGCGGCCCCCGTTCGTCGGCGAGACCCCGCTGTCGGTGGTCTACCAGCACGTCCAGGACATCCCGACCCCGCCCTCGGAGGTCTCCGACGGCTCCCCGCCGGAGCTCGACGGCCTGGTCATGCGCTCCCTCGCCAAGGAGCCCGACGACCGTTTCCAGACCGCCGAGGAGATGCGCGGCCTGGTCCAGTACGGCCTCCAGATGCTGTACGACCACGGCGGCCACACCGGCACCTGGAACACCGGCCCGGTCCTCGCGCACGACGGCCGGCAGACCCCGCCGGGCGGCTTCGCCGGCACGACGGTGATGCACCACGCCGACGGCGGCCCCGGCGCCGGCACCACGCAGATCCCGCAGCCGATCCTGCCCACCGGGTACGGCGGCGGTGACGACGGCGGCTTCGAGGGGCACGGCAACCGGGGCAGTGGCCGCGGCAAGCTGTGGATCCTGGCGGTCCTCGCGGTGATCGCGATCGCGGCCGGTGTCGCGCTGGCGCTGAACGGCGGGAACGGCGACGGCGGCGACGGCGGCACCTCCCCCTCGCCGACCACCTCGCAGACCACCGGCGAGGAGACGGCCAGCGAGAGCCCGAGCGACGACACCACCGACGAGCCGACGGACGAGTCCACCGACGACACCTCCGGCTCCGGCTCGGACTGGACCCCGTCCTACACGCCCTCGCCCACCCCGTCGTACACGCCCTCGGAGACCGCGACGGAGCCCACGGACGAGCCGACGACGGCCGATCCGACCACCGCGGACCCGACGAACGTGCCGAGCGAGACCCCGGAACCGAGCGACCCGGACGAGGGAGAGACGAACGGCGGCACGACGGGCATCATCAACGGCGCCGGCTGAGTCGAACGGCCTCCGCGTCGAACGGCCTCCGCGTCAGCGGCGCTGTTGCTCCGCCTGGGTGCGGGCCACGTAAGCCGCCGCCTGTGAGCGCCGTTCCATGCCGAGTTTGCCCAGCAGGCTGGACACATAGTTCTTGATCGTCTTCTCGGCGAGGTGCATCCGTTCGCCGATCACCCGGTTGGTGAGCCCCTCGCCGATCAGGTCGAGGATCCTCCGCTCCTGGTCGGTGAGGTGCGCCAGCCGCTCGTCGCCCTTGGGCGTGCCGCCGCCGCGCAGCCGTTCGAGCACGCGGGCGGTGGCGACCGGGTCGAGCAGGGACCGGCCGGCCGCCACGTCCCGTACCGCCGTCAGCAGTTCGTTGCCCCGGATGGCCTTGAGGACATAGCCGGAGGCGCCCGCCATGATGGCGTCGAAGAGTGCCTCGTCGTCGGCGAACGAGGTCAGCATCAGACAGTGGATGTCCTCGTTCCCGGACCGGATCTCGCGGCAGACCTCCACCCCGCTGCCGTCCGGGAGCCGTACGTCGAGCACCGCGACATCGGGCCGGGTGGCCGGGATGCGGGCCAGCGCGTCGGCCGCCGTGCCGGCCTCGCCCACCACCTCGATGTCGTCCTCGACCGAGAGCAGCTCATGGACGCCACGCCGGACGATCTCATGGTCGTCGAGCAGAAATACGGTGATTTTTCCGTCTTCGGGCACGCCGCAAGTCAAACACACAAACTCTTCCCGTGACCTGGGCACCCGGGATAACGTGCCGTTGCTCCGGCCGCCTGCAAGGCTGTGACCAGCGACTGTTCCCGATTTTGCCTTCTTTACTTGGAAATCCAAGTAAAACCGCAGGTCAGGAGGGGTTTCACAGAATTGTGGACCACTGGGTAACGTGCCTCTTGCAGGGCGCTCGCCGGGGCACCTGTCACGCCTGTGCCCGACCGGACCGCACCCACCCCGTGCGTCCGCGGGGCCACAGGTGAGCCGCACTGGCACCCGGCGAACCCGGATGCCGGACCGACGGAGGAGCACACGTGACCGTGGAGAGCACTGCCGCGCGCAAGCCGCGACGCAGCGCCGGGACCAAAAAGTCCCCCAGCACCGAGCCCGAGCTGGTTCAGCTGCTGACGCCCGAGGGCAAGCGCGTCAAGAACGCCGCGTACGACAAGTACGTCGCCGCCCTCACCCCCGACGATCTGCGCGGTCTGTACCGCGACATGGTGCTCACCCGGCGCTTCGACGCCGAGGCCACCTCTCTTCAGCGCCAGGGCGAACTGGGCCTGTGGGCGTCGCTGCTCGGCCAGGAGGCCGCCCAGATCGGCTCAGGGCGCGCCCTGCGCGACGACGACTACGTCTTCCCGACCTACCGCGAGCACGGCGTGGCCTGGTGCCGCGGGGTCGACCCGACCAACCTGCTGGGCATGTTCCGCGGCGTGAACAACGGCGGCTGGGACCCCAACAGCAACAACTTCCAGCTCTACACGATCGTCATCGGCTCGCAGACCCTGCACGCCACCGGCTACGCCATGGGCGTCGCCAAGGACGGCGCCGACAGCGCGGTCATCGCCTACTTCGGCGACGGCGCCTCCAGCCAGGGCGACGTGGCCGAGTCGTTCACGTTCTCCGCGGTCTACAACGCCCCGGTCGTGTTCTTCTGCCAGAACAACCAGTGGGCGATCTCCGAGCCGACCGAGAAGCAGACCCGCGTCCCGCTCTACCAGCGCGCGCAGGGCTACGGCTTCCCGGGCGTCCGGGTCGACGGCAACGACGTGCTGGCCTCCCTCGCGGTCACCAAGTGGGCGCTGGAGCGCGCCCGCAACGGCGAGGGCCCCACCCTCGTCGAGGCGTACACGTACCGGATGGGCGCCCACACCACCTCCGACGACCCGACCCGCTACCGGGGCGACGAGGAGCGCCAGTCCTGGGAGGCCAAGGACCCGATCCTGCGCCTGCGCCGGTACCTGGAGGCCTCAAACCACGCGGACGAGGGATTCTTCGCGGAACTGGAGTCCGAGTCCGAGACGTTGGGCAGGCGAGTGCGTGAGGCGGTCCGCGCCATGCCGGACCCGGACCACTTCGCGATCTTCGAGAACGCGTACGCGGACGGACACGCGCTGGTGGACGAGGAGCGCGCCCGGTTCGCCGAGTACCAGGCGTCGTTCGCGGACGGAGAGGGGGCCTGACATGGCGGCGGAGAACGTGACCACGAAGAACCTGGCGCTGGCCAAGGCGATCAACGAATCGCTGCGCCACGCGCTGGACGCCGACCCCAAGGTCCTGATCATGGGCGAGGACGTCGGCAAGCTCGGCGGCGTCTTCCGGGTGACGGACGGACTCCAGAAGGACTTCGGCGAGCAGCGGGTCATCGACACCCCGCTCGCCGAGTCCGGCATCGTCGGCACCGCGATCGGCCTGGCCCTGCGCGGCTACCGACCGGTCGTGGAGATCCAGTTCGACGGCTTCGTCTTCCCGGCCTACGACCAGATCGTCACCCAGCTCGCCAAGATGCACGCCCGCTCGCTCGGCACGGTCAAGCTGCCGGTCGTCATCCGCATCCCCTACGGCGGTGGCATCGGCGCCGTGGAGCACCACTCGGAGTCGCCCGAGTCGCTCTTCGCGCATGTCGCGGGCCTGAAGGTGGTCTCCCCGTCGAACGCCTCCGACGCGTACTGGATGATGCAGCAGGCCATCCAGAGCGACGACCCGGTGATCTTCTTCGAGCCCAAGCGCCGCTACTGGGACAAGGGCGAGGTCACCACCGAGGCCATCCCCGGCCCCCTGCACAAGGCGAAGGTCGTCCGCGAGGGCACCGATCTGACCCTGGTCGCCTACGGCCCCATGGTGAAGACCTGCCTGGAGGCCGCGGACGCCGCCGCCGAGGAGGGCCGCTCGCTGGAGGTCCTCGACCTGCGCTCGGTGTCCCCGCTCGACTTCGACACCGTCCAGACCTCCGTCGAGAAGACCCGCCGGCTGGTCGTCGTCCATGAGGCGCCGGTGTTCTTCGGCTCGGGCGCGGAGATCGCCGCCCGGATCACGGAGCGGTGCTTCTACCACCTGGAGGCCCCGGTGCTCCGGGTCGGCGGCTACCACGCCCCGTACCCGCCGGCCCGCCTGGAGGACGAGTACCTGCCGGGCCTGGACCGGGTGCTCGACGCCGTCGACCGCGCCCTGGCGTACTGAGGAGAGGGACGTGACGACGATGACCGAGACGTCCGTACGCGAGTTCAAGATGCCCGACGTGGGCGAAGGGCTCACCGAGGCCGAGATCCTCAAGTGGTACGTCCAGCCCGGCGACACCGTCACCGACGGCCAGGTGGTGTGCGAGGTCGAGACCGCCAAGGCGGCCGTCGAACTCCCCATCCCCTACGACGGGGTGGTGCGCGCGCTGCACTTCCCCGAGGGGACGACGGTCGACGTGGGCACGTCGATCATCGCGGTCGACGTGTCGGGCGGTGCCGCCGCCGAGGCGCCCGCGGCTCCCGCTCCCGCCGCCTCCGAGCCGGAGCCGGAGAAGAAGCCCGAGGGCCGTCAGCCGGTCCTGGTCGGGTACGGCGTCGCCGCCTCCTCGACCAAGCGGCGCCCCCGCAAGGGCCCGCAGGTCCCCGCCCAGGAGGCTCCGGCCGCCGCGGGCGAGGTACCGGCGGAGCTGAACGGGCACGGGGCCGCCGTCAAGGAGCGCCCGCTGGCGAAGCCGCCGGTGCGCAAGCTGGCCAAGGACCTCGGCGTCGACCTGACGACGGTCGTCCCGACCGGCCCGGACGGCGTCATCACCCGCGAGGACGTCCACGCGGCCGTGACGGTCCCCGAGACCCCGGTCGCGGCGCCCGTCCAAACGGCCCCGGCGCTCCCCTCCCCGACCTACGACGGTGCGCGGGAGACCCGCATCCCGGTCAAGGGCGTACGCAAGGCGACGGCGGCGGCGATGGTCGGATCCGCCTTCACCGCCCCGCACGTCACCGAGTTCGTCACCGTCGACGTCACCCGCACAATGAAGCTCGTCGAGGAACTCAAGCAGTCCGCCAAGTACGGCATGCAGGGGCTGCGGGTCAATCCGCTGCTGCTCATCGCCAAGGCTCTGCTGGTCGCGATCAGGCGCAACCCGGACATCAACGCGTCCTGGGACGAGGCGAACCAGGAGATCGTCCTCAAGCACTACGTGAACCTGGGCATCGCCGCCGCCACCCCCCGCGGACTCATCGTCCCGAACATCAAGGACGCGCACGCCAAGACCCTGCCGCAACTGGCCTCGGAGCTCGGGGAGCTGGTGTCGACCGCCAGGGAGGGGAAGACGACCCCGGCGGCCATGCAGGGCGGGACGGTGACCATCACCAACGTCGGCGTCTTCGGCGTGGACACCGGCACCCCGATCCTGCCGCCCGGCGAGTCCGCGATCCTCGCCATCGGCTCGATCAAGCTCCAGCCGTGGGTCCACAAGGGCAAGGTGAAGCCCCGCCAGGTCACCACGCTGGCACTCAGCTTCGACCACCGTCTCGTCGACGGCGAACTGGGCTCCAAGGTGCTCGCCGACGTCGCCGCGATCCTGGAGCAGCCGAAGCGGCTGATCACCTGGGCGTGAGCGGCGGACCCGACCGTCGGACATGAGTGAAGGGGCCGGCGCCCGAGAGCGCCGGCCCCTTCCTGGTCCTGTCCCTGTCCCTGTCCCTGGTCCTGTTCTTGTCCTTGTCGCCGGTCCGGATCCGGATCCGGACTACAGGTAAGGCCCGCCCGTCCGGCCGCCGGCCGGTCCTTCCTCGCCCTCGTGCCCGACGCCCGGCGGCAGCGCGCGGCGCATCTGCTCCAACTGGGCGCGCGCGGCCATCTGCTGGGCGAACAGGGTGGTCTGGATGCCGTGGAAGAGGCCCTCCAGCCAGCCCACCAACTGGGCCTGCGCGATGCGCAGTTCCGCGTCGCTCGGGGTCGACCCGTCGGAGAAGGGCAGGGACAGCCGCTCCAGCTCCTCCACCAGCTCCGGCGCCAGCCCGTCCTCCAGCTCCTTGACCGAGCTGCGGTGGATCTCCTTGAGCCGGGCCCGGCTCGCCTCGTCCAGAGGAGCGGCGCGGACCTCTTCCAGCAGCTGCTTGATCATGCTGCCGATCCGCATCACCTTGGCGGGCTGCTCGACCATGTCCGTCACCGGGATCTCACGGGAGTCGTCGTCCCCGGTGCCACCCAACGCCATCCCGTCCTGTCCCACGACCAGGATCTGGGGCTGCTCGGGTGACCGTTCGTTCCTCGGCATCTCCATACCGTCATTCTCTCGCACCCCTCCACCTCATCACCGGGGTGCCCCCGGTGGAGGGTGATCCACCGTTTTCCCGCGTGCGGCCCAACCCGTGATGCCGAAGCCGGGAGGGGGTGTGACGCTGGGTGCGTGACGCGACGGCTGCGCACGGTGCGCGCTACGGGACTGCTGGTCGCCCTTCTCTCCCTGGGCGCCGGGACGCCCCCTGCCGCGGCGGCGGGCGACCCCTCACCCGGGGTCCACGCGCCCCGTGCGGAGCCCTCCCGGGCGGGCAGCAGGGCCGGGGAGGGCCGTGAGCGCCCGGGACGCCGCGAGCCGGTGCCCGACCCCGAGGCCGCGGCCCCCCGGACGGCCACCCCCAGCGGCGTACCGGAGCCCGTACGGACCCCGGTGCCGCCGCCGTCCCCGGTCGCCCAGCAGGCCGTCACCCCGGACACGCAGCCCACCGGGCCGGTCCTGCGCGTCCTGCCCCTGGGCAGCGGCCTGGTCCTGATCGGTCTGGGCCTGGGCACCGCGCTACTGGGCTGGCGCCTGCGCCGCGGCTGACGCGGGGGAGGCCCGCGCAGGCGCGCGCCGACCCCGCATCCGCGCCGCCCCCGCCCACATCGACACCGGCGTCCCCGCCGCGTTCCGCCGGACCGGGTCCTACGGGGCGACCAGGAGGACCTTGCCCACGTGGGTGCTCTCCTCCAGTACGCGGTGGGCGGCGGCCGCGTCGCTCATCGGGAGCTCGCGGTCGACGACCGGCCGGACCTGACCGGAGTCGATCAGCGGCCAGACGTGTTCGCGCACGGCGGCGACGATCGCCGTCTTCTCGCTCAGCGGGCGGGCGCGCAGGGAGGTCGCGCTGACGGCGGCGCGCTTGCCCAGCAGGGTGCCGATGTTCAGCTCGCCCTTGATGCCGCCCTGCATGCCGATGATGGCGAGGCGGCCGTTGACGGCGAGGGCGCGGACGTTGCGGTCCAGGTACTTGGCGCCCATGTTGTCGAGGATGACGTCCGCGCCGGCGCCGTCCGTGGCCTTCGCGAGCTCTTCGACGAAGTCCTGCTCCTTGTAGTCGATCAGGATGTCGGCGCCGAGGGCCGCGCACCGCTCCAGCTTCTCGCGGGAGCCCGCCGTGACGGCGACCTTCGCGCCGACGGCCTTCGCGAGCTGGATCGCCATGGTGCCGATGCCGCTGGAGCCGCCGTGCACGAGGAGGGTCTCGCCGGGGCGCAGGTGGGAGATCATGAAGACGTTGGACCAGACCGTGCAGGTGACCTCCGGCAGCGCCGCGGCCCTCTTGAGGTCCAGTCCCTCGGGCACGGGCAGGAGCTGGCCCGCCGGGACGGCGACCTTCTGCGCGTAGCCGCCGCCCGAGAGCAGGGCGCACACCTCGTCGCCGACGGCCCAGCCCGTCACGCCGGGGCCGAGTGCGGCGATCCGGCCGGAGCACTCCAGACCGGGGTAGGGGGAGGCACCGGGCGGCGGGTTGTAGAAGCCCTGGCGCTGGAGGATGTCGGCCCGGTTGACGGCGCCGGCCACCACCTCGACCAGCACCTCGCCCTCGCCGGGCACGGGGTCCGGCACCTCGCTCCAGATCAGCGCCTCGGGACCGCCGGGTTCGGGAATCGTGATCGCATACATGGCGCCGACGCTACTCCCCGGCCCCCGCACCGCCGGGTCCCTGGTCGCGGCCTGTCCCGGTCTCCGGTCGCGGCCCGCCCGGGTCTCCGGTCGCGGCCCGCCCGGGTCCCTGGTCGCGGCCCGTCCCGGTCCTTCGGCGGGGCCCGGGGAAATTTCCTGTGCGGCACCGATGAGTTTGCGCGAAGGTAAAGGTCTCCCCATGCGTAGCCCAAGCACATGCCCGCTCCAGCACGTGGAAGCAGCGACAAGCACGCGGAAGGACGACCCACCATGAGCCAGCACACCTCCGGCCTGGCCATCGAGACCGCGGGTCTGGTGAAGACGTTCGGCGAGACCAGGGCGGTCGACGGAGTGGATCTCTCCGTCCCGGCCGGCACGGTCTACGGCGTCCTCGGCCCGAACGGCGCAGGCAAGACGACGACGGTGAAGATGCTCGCCACGCTGCTGCGCCCCGACGGCGGCGAGGCCCACGTCTTCGGCCACGACGTCGTCCGCGAGGCCGACGAGGTGCGCGGCCGGGTGAGCCTGACCGGCCAGTACGCCTCCGTCGACGAGGACCTCACCGGCACCGAGAACCTGGTCCTGCTGGCCCGGCTCCTCGGCCATCACAAGAAGGCCGCGCGAGGCCGCGCCGACCGGCTCCTGGAGGCCTTCGGGCTGACGGACGCCGCGGCCCGCCAGGTCAAGCACTACTCCGGCGGCATGCGGCGCCGTATCGACATCGCCGCGTCCATCCTCAACACCCCCGACCTGCTGTTCCTGGACGAGCCGACGACCGGCCTCGACCCGCGCAGCCGCAACCAGGTCTGGGACATCGTGCGCGCGGTCGTCTCCCAGGGCACCACCGTGCTGCTGACCACGCAGTACCTGGACGAGGCCGACCAGCTGGCGTCCCGGATCGCCGTCATCGACCGGGGCAGGGTGATCGCCGAGGGCACCAAGGGCGAGCTGAAGGCGTCCGTGGGCGCCGGCTCCGTCCATCTGCGGCTGCGGGACCCGGCCCGGCGGCCGGAGGCGGAGGCGCTGCTGCGGCTGGCCCTGGACACGGACGTCCAGCTGGAGCCCGACCCGGTGGCCCTCACCGCGCGGCTCTCCGCCGCGACCGGCGACTCGGCCGCCGAGCAGGCCTCGCGCGCGCTCGCCGAACTGGCCCGCACCGGCATCACCGTCGACAACTTCTCGCTGGGCCAGCCCAGCCTGGACGAGGTCTTCCTCGCCCTCACCGGACACGGCACCCCTGACTCCGAGGAGGTGGCGGCATGACCGCCCCCGCGACCACCGAGGCCAAGGACCTGGCCCCCGTCAGCGCCGAGTCGCTCGCCGCGCTGCTCGTCACCGGCGAACGGCCCCCGCGCCCGAGCGCCCTGTCGGCCTCGCTGACCTTCGGCTGGCGGGCGATCCTGAAGATCAAGCACGTCCCCGAGCAGCTCTTCGACGTGACCGCGTTCCCGATCATGATGGTGCTGATGTACACGTACCTGTTCGGGGGCGCTCTCGCCGGTTCCCCGAAGGAGTACATCCAGTTCCTGCTGCCGGGCATCCTCGTGATGTCGGTCGTGATGATCACGATGTACACCGGGGTCTCGGTGAACACCGACATCGAGAAGGGCGTCTTCGACCGCTTCCGCTCGCTGCCGATCTGGCGGCCGTCGACGATGGTCGGCTATCTCCTCGGCGACGCCCTGCGCTACACGATCGCCTCGGTCGTCATGCTGACCGTCGGCATGATCCTCGGCTACCGGCCCGACGGCGGGGTGGCCGGTGTCCTCGCCGGGATCGTGCTGCTGGTCGTGTTCTCGTTCGCGTTCTCGTGGATCTGGACGATGTTCGGGCTGATGCTGCGCAGCGAGAAGTCGGTCATGGGCGTCAGCATGATGGTGATCTTCCCGCTGACGTTCCTGTCCAACGTCTTCGTCGACCCCCGCACCATGCCGGGCTGGCTCCAGGCGTTCGTCAACAACAGCCCCATCAGCCATCTGTCCTCCGCCGTGCGCGGGCTGATGGCGGGCGACTGGCCGGCCGACGAGATCGCCTGGTCGCTGGGGTGGGCGGGCCTGCTCCTCGCGGTCTTCGGCCCGATCACGATGCGGCTCTACAACCGCAAGTAGCCCGCCCTCCCGTGAACCCCCGTCAGTCCTGCGGCAGCGGACGCGCGTCGGGCGCCACCTGGGTGCCCGGCGTCGCCCGCACGATGGTGATCAGCCGGTCGGTCAGCTGGAGCGACCCGACGTCCGGATCGTCGTACCCCAGCACGCGGTGGCCGCGTACGACGCTGACGACGAGGTCGTCGGTCTGCCGCGGGCTGCGGCCCACCTCGGCCTTTATGACCGGCCGTTCGACGATGTCGAGCCCGCTGCCCTGGTGGATGAGGTCCTCCATCACCATGCCCGCGGCGGGGCTCAGGCAGGAGAGCCCGAGCAGGCGTCCGGCGGCGCTGGCGCTGGTGATGACGGCGTCGGCGCCGGACTGCTTGAGCAGCGGCGCGTTCTCCTCCTCGCGCACGGCGGCCACGATCTTCGCGGCCCTATTGAGCTGCCGGGCCGTCAGCGTCACCAGGACGGCCGTGTCGTCGCGCTGCGTGGCGATGATGATCTTCCGCGCCTTGTGCACCTCGGCCCGCCGCAGCACATCGCTGCGCGTGGCATCGCCGACGACTCCGGCGAAGCCCTCCGCGGTCGCCGCGTCGATCACCTTGGAGCTGGGGTCGACCACGACCACCTGCTCCTTCTTCAGCCCGGTCGCGCAGACGGTCTGGATCGCCGACCGCCCCTTCGTCCCGAAGCCGATGACGACGGTGTGGTCGCGCAAGGTGGACCTCCAGCGGTTGAGCCGCCATTCCTCCCGGGTGCGTTCGGTGAGGACTTCGAGCGTGGTGCCGACCAGGATGATCAGGAACAGCACGCGCAGGGGCGTGATGACGAGGATGTTGGTGAGCCGGGCGGCGTCGCTGACCGGGGTGATGTCGCCGTAGCCCGTGGTGGAGAGGGTGACGGTGGCGTAGTACGCCGCGTCAAGGAAGTCGACATGGCCGTCGGAGTTGTCGTTGTACCCGCCGTTGTCGGCGTAGACGATCAGCGTGGTGGCGACCAGCAGCAGGAACGCCACCGAGACCCGCTTGGCTACCTGCCGGAACGGGTGCTGCACCAGCTTCCTCGGCAGCTTCACCCGATGGGTCACGAGATGCTCGTCGGCCTGCCGGGCGATCGCGTCATGGCCCGGAAGTTTCACGTGAAACACACCTCGATCCCGGCGGACGCCCAGGGCAGATCGAGCAGTTCGACCTCCTGCCCCGCCCGCGCACCCCCCGGCGGTACGACGGCCAGCGCGTCGGCCGCCGCGATCCCGCGCAGCATGGCCGGCCCGTTGTAGTGCAGCGGTACGGCGCTCTCCCCGCGCAGGACGACCGGGATGAGCCGGGTGTCGTACGGATGCCCGTGCACCTCGTCGCGCAGGGGCAGGACGAAGGGCTCGGGGGCGGGACGGGCCGCGAGGGTCCGCAGCAGCGGCTCGGCGAGCGTGAGCAGCCCGGAGACGGCGGCGAGCGGATTGCCCGGCAGCCCGACGACGTACTGGTGCTCCTTGACCCGGGCCAGCAGCATCGGGTGCCCGGGACGCACCTTGACTCCGTTGACGAGCAGTTCGGCGTCGATGCGCCGGAGCGTGGGGTGGACATGGTCGACGGGGCCGGAGGCGGTGCCGCCGGTCGTGACGATCAGGTCGGCGTCCGAGGTGGTGATCGCCTTGTGCAGCGCCTTGGCGTCGTCCCCGAGGCGGCGGACGGCGATGACCTCGGCGCCGAGCGAACGCAGCCAGGGCGGCAGCATCGGGCCGAGCGCGTCCCGGATCAGCCCGTCGTGGGGCAGGCCCCCGGTGAGCAGCTCGTCGCCCAGGACGAGGACGTCGACACGGGGGCGGGGGACGGCGGCGAGCGTGTCGTACCCGGCGGCGGCGGCGAGCCCGAGGACGGCCGGGGTGACGAAGGTGCCGACGGGCAGGAGCTGGTCGCCGCTGCGGCACTCCTGGCCGCGGGGGCGGATGTCCTGGCCGTGGGTGAGGTCCCGGGTGGCGTGCAGTCGGCCCTGGGTGTCGGTGCGGCCGTGCTCGCTGCGGATGACCGCCGTGGCGTCCGACGGGATCCGGGCGCCGGTCGCGATCCGCACCGCCTCGCCGTCGCCGAGCCGCCCGGGTTCGGCGTGCCCCGCGAGCACGCCCTCCTCGCGCACGGCCCAGGGGCCGGGGCCCGCGACCGCCCAGCCGTCCATCGCGGAGGTGTCGAAGGAGGGCAGGTCGGTGAGGGCGGTCAGGGGCGCGGCCAGGGTGAGGCCGAGGGCCGCGTCGAGGGGCACGGAGACGGGGGCCCGGCGGTCGCCCCGCATCGCGGTGCGGGCCGCGCGGGCGGCGACGGCACGGGCCTGGGGCCAGGGGGTCGCCTTGTGGTGGTGCGGCGCGGGCCCGGGTGCGCCGTCCGGTGCGCCGGCCTGGGACGGGGGCGCCTTGTCCGCGGGCGCGGAGCCTTTGTCGCCGTTCACCAGGGCGAGCACCTCCTCGACGTCGAGGTCCTCGGCGTCGGCGGCGTGGGGACGGGCGGTCATCCGGCGTCCGTGCCGGGCTCGGCGGCGGGCCGGGCGTCGGGGGCGTCCTCGTCGGGCCAGGCGAGCGCGAGGGCGGAGGCCTTGCGGGCGGCTTCGGCGACGGCCTCCGGGCCGCCTCCGGCCAGCGCGGCGGCGTAGCCGACGAGGAAGGTGGTCAGCGGCGCCCCGGGGCGGGCCACGTTGTGCGCGGCGTCGCGGGCGAGGTCCAGCAGGAGACGGGTGTCGACGTCGATGTCGATGCCCAGCTCGTCCTTGACTGCGGAGATCCATTCATCCAACACGTGCCCATGCTCCCTGATCCGTGCCCTGGCGGTGGCGATGTCGTCCCAGGTGTCGCAGTCGAAGGACGCGACGGGGTCGGGGACGCGGGTGAGGTCGAGCGCGCCGGTCAGCCGGCGCAGGGGCAGCCCGGTGAGGGCGCCCTCGTGGTCCCGGGCGAGCGTGCCGAGCCCGCCGCGCAGCGCGTCCGCGCGGTACGCGGCGACCAGCGGCTGGTCGCGGCCGTCGGCGTCGGTGAGCAGCGCGCCGTCGCCGCCGCCCGAGCGGAGCGCGGTCAGCAGCCGCCGGACGGTGTCCCCGGTGAGGAACGGCAGATCGGCGGAGAGGACGACGACGTCCGCGGCGGTGGTGTGCGCGAGCCCGGCGCCGAGCGCGGCGAGCGGTCCGCCGCCGGGCGGGTCCTCGCGGGCCCAGGTCACCGGCCGTGCGGTGGGGCCGGGTTCGGCGACGACGACGGTCGTGGCCGCGTCGGCGCAGGCCGCGAGGACACGGTCGAGCAGCGCCCGGCCGCCCACCCGGACCCGGGGCTTGTCCACACCGCCGAGCCGCCGGGCGGCACCCCCGGCGAGCACGACGACGTCGTATGCGGTCACCCCCCGAGTATGCGTGCCGTGGCGATCACAGGGAACGTGCGCGGGGCCACGCGATCACCGGGTGCGCGGCGGCACCGGATTCACAGGGTGCGCAGCAGCACCGCCGGCTGTTCCACGCAGTCCGCGACATACCGCAGGAAGCCGCCCGCGGTGCCGCCGTCGCAGACCCGGTGGTCGAAGGTGAGGGAGAGCTGCACGACCTGGCGCACCGCCAGCTCCCCTTCGTGCACCCACGGTTTGGCGGCGATGCGGCCGACGCCGAGCATGGCCGCCTCGGGGTGGTTGACGATCGGGGTGGAGCCGTCGACGCCGAACACCCCGTAGTTGTTCAACGTGAAGGTGCCGCCGGTGAGTTCGGCGGGGGTGAGGCCGCCCGTGCGCGCGGCCTCGGTCAGCCGGGCGAACTCCGCGGTCAGCGACTCCGCGCCGCGCGTGTGCGCGTCGCGGACGACCGGGACGACCAGGCCGCGGTCGGTCTGCGCGGCGAACCCGAGGTGGACGTGGTCGAGGCGGACGATCTCCCGGGCCTCCGTGTCGACCGTGGAGTTGAGCTCGGGGAACCGGGCGAGGGCCGCGGTGCAGACGCGGGCGAGGAGGGCGATCAGGGCGATCCTCGGCCCGCCCGCCGCGTTCATGGCCGTGCGCGCGCGCAGGAGTTCGGTCGCGTCGGCGTCCACCCAGCAGGTGGCGTCGGGGATCTCGCGCCGGCTGCGGGAGAGCTTGTCGGCGACGGCCCCGCGGACGCCCTTGAGGGGAATCCGCGTGCCTCCGGCGACAGAGGCGGGGGCCGGGACGGGAGCGGGGACGGCGGCCGGGGTGCGGTCCTGGGCGGCGCCGGCGCGCAGCGCGTACTCGACGTCGGCGCGCACGATCAGCCCCTCGGGGCCCGACCCGGTCAGCTCCCGCAGGTCCAGGCCGTTCTGGCGGGCCAGGCGGCGCACCAGGGGCGAGATGACCGCCACGGGGCCCTCGGGCGCCTCCTGGCGGACGGTGACGGGAGCGACGGCGGTCCCGTTGGTCCCGGGCGGCGCGGAGCGCACCCGGCGCCGGCGCGCCGGGGCCTGTGACGTGCCGTATCCCACCAGGACGTTCCCGGAGCCCTCCGGCTCGGCGGCCGGCTCCGGTGCCCCGACCGCCACGGTGATCAGCGGTGCGCCCACCGGGAGTTCGCTGCCCTCCTCGCCGAAGCGGGCGGTGACGACACCGCCGTAGGGGCAGGGCACGTCGACGAGCGCCTTGGCCGTCTCGACCTCGACGACCGGCTGGTCGACGGCGACGACGTCGCCGACCTGGACCAGCCAGCGCACGATCTCCGCCTCGGTGAGTCCCTCCCCGAGGTCGGGGAGCCTGAACTCCAGGACCTGAGCCATCAGTTCTCCGCCTCCCACTGAAGACGCGCGACCGCGTCCAGGATCCGGTCCACGCCGGGCAGGTGGTGACGCTCCAGCATCGGCGGCGGGTAGGGGATGTCGAACCCGGCCACGCGCAGCACCGGCGCCTCCAGGTGGTGGAAGCAGCGCTCGGTGACGCGGGCCGCGATCTCCCCGCCCGGGCCGCCGAACCCGCCCGACTCGTGCACGACGACCGCGCGCCCGGTCCGGCGGACCGAGGCGGCGACCGTCTCGTCGTCGAACGGCACCAGGGAGCGCAGATCGACGACTTCGAGGTCCCAGCCCTCCGCCCGCGCCGCCTCGGCGGCTTCGAGGCACACGGGTACGGACGGCCCGTACGTGATGAGTGTGGCGGTCCGCCCCGGCCGGCGCACCACCGCCCTCCCGATCGGTTCGACCTCGGTGGGGTGCTCGGGGTTCCAGGAGTCCTTCGACCAGTACAGCCGCTTGGGCTCCAGGAAGACGACGGGGTCGTCGGAGGCGATGGCCGCGCGCAGCAGCCCGTAGGCGTCCTCGACGGTGGCGGGCATGACGACGTGCAGGCCCGGGGTCGCCATGTAGTACGCCTCGGAGGAGTCGCTGTGGTGCTCGACGCCGCCGATGCCGCCGCCGTAGGGGACGCGGATGGTGACCGGGAGCGGCATGGCGCCGCGGGTGCGGTTGCGCATCCGGGCGACATGGCTGACGAGCTGCTCGAACGCCGGGTAGGCGAAGGCGTCGAACTGCATCTCGACGACCGGCCGGAGCCCGTACATGGCCATGCCGACGGCGGTGCCGAGGATGCCCGCCTCGGCGAGGGGGGTGTCGGTGCAGCGGTCCTCGCCGAACTCGGCGGTGAGGCCGTCGGTGATGCGGAAGACACCGCCGAGGGCGCCGACGTCCTCGCCCAGGACGTGGACGGCGGGGTCCTCGGCCAGGGCGTCGCGCAGGGCGCGGGTGAGGGCCTGCGCCATGGTGGCGGGCTTCACCGCGGTGGTGGTCATCGGTCGCCCTCTTCCTGTTCCGCCGCGAGTTCGGCGCGCAACTGGGCCCGCTGTTCGCGCAGTTGCGGGGTGGGCTCGCTGTAGACGTGCGCGAAGAGGTCCATGGGGTCCAGGGCCGGGTCCTGGTTCATGCGCTCGCGCAGATCGGCGGCCATGGTCTCGGCGGCGTCGCGGGCGGCCTGGACGCCGGCCTCGTCGAGGAGCCCGCGCTCGGTCAGTTCGTGCTCCAGGAGGGCGATCGGGTCGTGGCCGCGCCAGGTCTCGACCTCCGCCTCGACCCGGTAGCGGGTGGCGTCGTCGGCGTTGGTGTGGGCGTCCACCCGGTAGGTGATCGCCTCGACGAGGGTGGGGCCGCCGCCCGCGCGGGCGCGGCGCACGGCGTCGGTGAGGACCTCGTGGACGGCGGCGGCGTCGTTGCCGTCGACCAGGCGGCCGGGCATGCCGTAGCCGACGGCCTTGTGGGCCAGCGACGGGGCCGCGGTCTGCTTGGCGAGCGGTACGGAGATCGCGAAGCCGTTGTTCTGGACGAGGAAGACGACCGGCGCCTGCCAGACGGCGGCGAAGTTCAGCGCCTCGTGGAAGTCGCCCTCGCTGGTGCCGCCGTCGCCGACCATGGCGAGCGCGACCACGTCGTCGCCCTTGAGGCGGGCGGCGTGGGCGAGACCGACGGCGTGCGGGAGCTGGGTGGCGAGCGGGGTGCACAGGGGGGCGACGCGGTGCTCGCGCGGGTCGTAGCCGGTGTGCCAGTCGCCGCGCAGCAGGGTGAGCGCCTGGACGGGGTCCAGGCCTCTGGCGACGGCGGCGAGGGTGTCGCGGTAGCTGGGGAAGAGCCAGTCGCGCTCCTCCAGGACCAGCGCGGCGGCGACCTCGCAGGCCTCCTGGCCGGTGCTGGAGGGGTAGACGGCGAGGCGTCCCTGCTTGGTGAGGGCGGTGGCCTGCGCGTTGTAGCGACGGCCGCGCACCAGCTCCGCGTACAGGCGGCGCAGCAGGGCGGGGTCCGCCGCGCCGGCCGCCTCCGTGCCGAGGACGCGGTGGGGCTCGGCGTCCGGCAGCAGCGGCGCGGGGTCCATCCGGGGCTGCCAGGCGGGCGGCGGCGATGGCCGGTACGCGCCCCGCTGCTCCATGACCGTCATGACGGCACCTCCTCGTGGGAGCGGCTTACGGCGCGCCACGGGTTGTGATGCGCCTCACCTACCGATTGTTCGGTCGTCGGCACATTTTGGCTACAGGCCCCCTCAGGCTGTGGACAAACGGTTCTCCACAGCCTGAGATGGACGCAGTACGTCCATGGTAGGGAGGCGGGGGGACATGGCACCTGAACAAATGGCCGAAGGCCCGGAGGGCGGCACCCCGCTGCCGCCGCCGCGCCCGCTGGACGCGATCGACCAGGACATCCTCCAGATGCTCCAGGCGGACGGCCGCGCCTCGATACGGTCCGTCGCCGAACGCGTCCACGTCTCGCGCGCCAACGCCTACGCGCGGATCAACCGGCTCATCGAGGACGGCGTCATCCGCGGCTTCGGCGCCCGCGTCGACCACGAGCGCGCGGGCCAGGGCACCTCGGCGTACATCACCCTGAAGATCGTCCAGAACACCTGGCGCACGGTGCGCGAGCAGCTGCGGGCCCTGCCCGGCGCCTCGCACATCGCCCTGGTGGGCGGCGACTTCGACGTCCTGCTGCTCGTCCACACCCCGGACAACCGATCCCTGCGCGAGCTGGTCCTCACCCGCCTCCAGGCCATCCCCGAGGTGCTCAGCACCCGCACCCTGCTGGTCTTCGAGGAGGAGGACCTGGAACCGCAGGGCTAGCACCGGCCAGGAGGTGCCCCGCCGCACCCCTCTAGGCGCTCCTGAGGCCGCCGAAGACCAGGTGGACCACCGCGTCCGCCACCTCGCGCTCGTTCATGCCGCGGCCGTCCGGGCGGTACCACTCGACGATCGAGTTGATCATGCCGAAGACGAGCCGGGTGGCGAGACGGACCTCGACGTCACCGCGTACGTCGCCCTCGGCCGCCGCGGCCTTGAGGAGTTCGGCGACCTCGTGGTCGAAGTCGCGGCGGCGCTCCAGCGCCCAGCGCTCGGTGCCGGTGTTGCCGCGCACACGGAGCAGCAGGGTCACGTAGGGCAGCTCCGCGATGAGGACCTCGACCATGCGGCGCACGACGTACTCCAGGCGTTCGGCCGCGTGGCCCGCGCGCGCGTGCTCCTCCTGGAGGATGCCGAACAGGCCGTCCAGGGCGCGGCTGACCGCGCGGCGCAGGAGCTCCTCCTTGCCGGTGACGTGGTGGTAGATCGACGACTTGGAGATGCCGGCCGCCTTGGACAGGTGCTCCATGGAGGTGCCGTCGTAGCCGCGCTCGTTGAAGACCTGGACGGCGACGGACAGCAGCGTCTCGGGGGTGTACGTGTCCCGCTTGGCGGTGGTCATGAGGTACTGCCCTCCCTCTTGTCGGTGGCGTACGCGTGGCGGTACAGCGCGAGGGACGGGGCGTACCGCCCGGAGGGGTCGCGCAGGTGGAGGTCGTCGAGGAGCGCGTAGGCCCAGTTGCGGCCCAGCCGGCGGCTCCATTCGAAGGGCCCCAGCGGGTAGTTGACGCCGAGCCGCATCGCGGTGTCGATGTCCTCCTCGGTGGCCACGCCCTTGGCGACGGCGTCGTGCGCGAGGTCCACCACCCGGGCGACCGTGCGGGCGACGATCATGCCGGGCACGTCACCGATGACGCTGACGTCCTTGCCGAGCGCCTGGAACAGGCCGATCGCCTCGGCGAGGGTCTGCTGGGCGGTGTCCTGGGAGGCGGAGAGCGCGATCCGGGTGGCCCTGCGGTAGTCCAGCGCGAGGTCGAAGTAGACGACGTCCCGGAACTCCACCGAGGTCTGCCCGTCGGCGAGGGCGAGCTGGCCGCCGCTCGGCAGCACCAGCCGGGTGCCGTGGTCCTCGTCCTCCTCGCGGACCGGGACGCCCGCCTCGCGGATCAGGGCGAGCAGCTCGGACGCGGGGCCCAGGTCGCCCTCGGCGACGACGTACGCGGGCGCCCTGGCCGGTTCCGCGGTGTGCGGTTCGGCGGGCTCGGCGTCGGGCCCGTGCTCGTACCAGCCCTGTCCGCTCTTGCGGCCGAGGCGGCCGGACTCGACGAGGCGGCGCTGGGCGAGGGAGGGCGTGAAGCGCACGTCGCGGAAGAAGGCCTCCCACACGGAGCGCGTCACCGACTCGTTGACGTCCTGCCCGATCAGGTCGGTCAGTTCGAAGGCGCCCATCCGGAAGCCGCCGCACTCGCGCAGCACGGCGTCGATGGTGGCCGGGTCGGCGCCCTGCGCCTCGTGGACCGCGAAGGCCTCGGCGTAGAAGGGCCGGGCGATCCGGTTGACGATGAAGCCGGGGGTGTCGGCGCAGGCGACCGGCGTCTTGCCCCAGGCACGCGCGGTCTCGTACGCGCGCGTGGCCGAGGTGACGTCGGTGGCGAACCCGGAGACGACCTCGACCAGCGGCAGCAGCGGGGCGGGGTTGAAGAAGTGCAGGCCGACGAACCGCCCCGGGTTGCGCAGGGCGCCGCCGATGGCGGTCACCGACAGGGAGGAGGTGTTGGTGGCGAGCAGACAGTCCTCGCCGACCACGTCCTCCAGTGCGCGGAAGAGCTCCTGTTTGACCTCCAGCCGCTCCACGACCGCCTCGATGACGAGGGTGCAGTCGGCGAGCCCGGCGATGTCCTCGACGGGCGTCAGCCGCGCGCGGGCGGCGTCCCGGTCGGCGCCGCCGAGCCGGTCCTTCTCGACGAGCCGGTCCAGGCGGGCGCCGATCGCCTCGGCCGCCTCACGGGCCCGTCCGGGCAGCGAGTCGTACAGGCGTACGGCGTGGCCGGCGGTCAACGCGACCTGGGCGATGCCCTGTCCCATGGTGCCGGCGCCGACGACGGCCACGGGGCTGCTGAGGTCGAGTGCTGTCATGTGCGCGATCCTCCCGCACGGGGTTTTCCACAGATGCGGCGGACCCCCTTGTCCCGACCGATCGTTCGGTTACTCTAACTCCGACGGGCTGGTCCTGCCCATGTTCCTGCCCGGGCCACCGCCCGGGTCCGCCGCCAGGTCATGAGCTCGACGAAGAGTTCTCGACGACTAGGAGTTGGTCCCGCATGACCTCCGAACCGACCGCCCACGCCCTCATCGCCCGGCACCGGCCCACCCTCGACCAGGCGCTGGAGGCCATCCGTACCCGCGCCTACTGGTCCCCGCACCCCGAACACCCCAAGGCCTACGGCGAGAACGGCAGCCTGGACGCGGCGGCGGGCAAGGCCGCCTTCGACGCCCTGCTCGGCACCCGCCTCGACCTCGGCCAGCCCGGCACGGACGGCTGGGTCGGCGGCGAGGTCTCCCCGTACGGCATCGAGCTGGGCGTCGAGTACCCGCACACGGACGCGGACGTGCTGCTGCCCGCGATGAAGGCCGGCCAGCGGGCCTGGCGGGACGCGGGCGCGGAGATCCGCGCGATGGTCTGCCTGGAGATCCTCAAGCGCGTCAGCGACCGGACGCACGAGTTCGCGCACGCGGTCCAGCACACCTCCGGCCAGGCGTTCATGATGGCGTTCCAGGCGGGCGGCCCGCACGCGCAGGACCGCGGCCTGGAGGCGGTGGCCTACGCGTACGCGGAGCAGATCCGCACCCCCGACACCGCGGAGTGGACCAAGCCCCAGGGCAAGCGGGACCCGCTCGTGCTCGGCAAGCGGTTCACGCCGGTCCCGCGCGGCATCTCGCTGATGATCGGCTGCAACACCTTCCCGACCTGGAACGGCTACCCGGGCCTGTTCGCCTCCCTCGCCACCGGCAACGCCGTCCTGGTCAAGCCGCACCCGCGCGCGGTGCTGCCGCTCGCGCTGACCGTCCAGGTGGCCCGCCAGGTGCTGGGAGAGACCGGCTTCGACCCGAACCTGGTCGCGCTCGCCGTCGAGCGGCCCGGCGAGGGCATCGCCAAGAGCCTCGCGACCCGCCCCGAGATCCGGATCGTCGACTACACCGGCTCCACGGCGTTCGGCGACTGGCTGGAGGCCAACGCCCGCCAGGCGCAGGTCTACACGGAGAAGGCCGGCGTCAACACGGTGCTCGTCGACTCCACGGCGAACTACCGGGGCATGCTCTCCAACCTGGCCTTCTCGCTGTCCCTGTACAGCGGCCAGATGTGCACCACCCCGCAGAACCTGCTGATCCCCCGCGACGGCATCCGCACCGACCAGGGCCCGCGCACCTTCGACGAGGTCGTCGCCGACCTCGCCCGCGCGGTCGACGGCCTGCTCGGCGACGACGCCCGCGCCAACGCGTTGCTCGGGGCGATCGTCAACCCGGACGTGAAGGCGCGCGTGGAGGCCGCGGCGGGCCTCGGCGAGGTCGCCCTGGCTTCCCGGGAGATCGTCAACCCGGAGTTCCCGGACGCGGTCGTGCGCACCCCGGTCGTCGTCAAGCTGGACGGCGCCAAGCCGGACGACGAGGCGGCCTACATGAGCGAGTGCTTCGGCCCGGTCGCCTTCGCCGTCGCCGTCGACTCGACCGCCGACGCGGTGGAGCTGCTGCGGCGCACGGTCCGGGACAAGGGCGCGATGACGGTCGGCGCGTACACGGACGACCCCGAGGTCGAACAGGCCGTGCAGGAGGTCTGCTTCGAGGAGGCGGCCCAGCTGTCGCTGAACCTCGTGGGCGGGGTGTACGTCAACCAGACCGCGGCGTTCTCGGACTTCCACGGGTCGGGCGGCAACCCGGCGGCCAACGCCGCGCTGTGCGACGGGGCGTTCGTGGCGAACCGGTTCCGGGTGATCGAGGTCCGCAGGGAGGTCTGAGCCCCCGCCCGCAGCCCGGCCGCAGCCCGCCCGCAGCCCGGCCGCAGCAGCGCCTAGAAGGGCGCCGCGGTCGACGTGCTCCAGTGGTAGAGCGTCATCCCGACGCTCGTCGCCAGGTTGTAGCTGGAGACCTGCGGGCGCATCGGCAACGCCACCAGCTGGTCGGCGCGGGCCCTGAGCGCGGCACTCAGCCCGCTGCGCTCGGAGCCGAACGCGAGGACGGCGTCGTCCGGGACCTTCACGGCCCGGATGTCGTCGCCCTCGGGGTCGAGCGCGAACAGGGGTCCCGGGGGCAGCTCCGGGACCGTCAGCCGTTCCACGGCGGTCGCGAAGTGCAGTCCCGCACCGCCGCGCACGACCGTGGGATGCCAGGGGTCGAGGGTCCCGGTGGTGACCACGCCGGTCGCCCCGAAGCCCGCCGCGAGCCGGATCACGGCGCCCGCGTTGCCGAGGTTGCGCGGCTCGTCCAGGACGACGACGGGCGCGGTGCGCGGCAGCCGGGCCAGCCGCTCCAGATGGGCCGCGCGGGACGGCCGTACCGCCAGCGCGGCGACGGCGGTGGGGTGCGGGCGGGCGACGAGCGACTCGTAGACCGCGCGCGGGACCTCGGTCAGCAGGGCGTCCAGGGTGCCGCGGACATCGGGCGCGAGGTCGTCGGCGAGGGCGAGCGCGGCGGCCCGGTCGGCGGTGACCGCCAGCGGGACCTCGGCGCCGAAGCGCAGCGCGTGCTTGAGGGCGTGGAAGCCGTCGAGGAGCACGCGGGAGTCGGCGAGCCGGTGCCAGGCACCCACGGGGTCGGTCATGCCGTGAAGCCTACGTGCGGCTCCTCGGTGCCCTCCGGGTCCCGGGACGTGCCCTCCGGGTCGCGGGCGCCCTCGGGGTCCCTGGGCGCGGGGACGGCCGCCCCGGAGCCCTTCCCGCGGCCCCTGAGCCGCTCCCGCGCACGGGCGGCGAGGCCCCCGAGGCGGCGCAGGAAGGACGTCGGCAGGAAGACGGCGTCGGCGGCGATCATCGCCAGCGAGAAGAACGGCAGCCCGAGGACGACCGCGATCACCGCGTGCTCGGTCATCATCGCGGCCAGCAGGACGTTCTTGACCCGCCGGTTGAACAGCGTGAACGGGAAGGCGACCTGCACGGCGACGGTGCCGTAGGTGATGAGCAGCACCATCACGGCGCTGGAGGACAGCACGTCGGCCAGGGCCGGCCAGGGCGAGAAGTAGTCCAGGTGCAGCGGGTAGTAGACGGCGGTGCCGTCCTGCCAGCGCGAGCCCTGGATCTTGTACCAGCCGGCCGTCGCGTAGATCAGACAGGCCTCGGCCATGACGACGAGCAGGGCGCCGTTGTGGACGACGGAACCGATGACGTCGAGCAGGATGCGCGGCTCGGCGCCGCCCCGCCGCTCGACCAGCCACCACAGGCCCAGCGCGAGCCACACCGTCCACAGCAGCACGGGCACGAACGGGTCGCCCTCGAAGAGCCGCCCCGCCCCGGTCGCCGCGACCAGCACCAGCCCCAGCGCGACCCAGAGCACGGGCCCCACCCGGTCCCGCGCCCCGGGCGTACGGGCACGGCGCCGGGCGTCCAGCGACCACACCTGGCCGCAGCGCGTGAAGACGAGGTAGACGCTCATCAGGTGGAGCACGTTGTCGCCGCCGTCGCCCATGAAGATGCTGCGGTTCTGGAGGGAGAGCACGCCCACCATGAACAGCACGGACATGGTGCGGGTGCGCCAGCCCACCAGGAGCAGCGCGCTCGACACGACGGCGAGGGCGTAGACCAGCTCGAACCAGAACTGGCTGTTCGACCAGATCAGAGCCGTGAACGCGCCGTTGCCGGAGATGAGCTGCTCGGCGAGGTCCCAGCTCCAGGGGCCGTCGGGCCCGTACAGCTCCTGGCGGTGCGGCAGTTCGCGCAGCAGGAACAGCAGCCAGGTGGCGGCGAAGCCGATCCGGACCACGGCGCTCTGGTAGGGGCCGAGGGCGGACCCGGTGACCCGGGCGATGCCGCGGGACAGGGCCAGCGCGTAGCGGTTCACCGCGCCACCCCCTCGGTGTCGGCGGGCGTCACGGCCCACCAGGGCACCTCGCGGTAGACCGGCTTGTCGGAGACGCTCTCGCGGCTCCAGGAGGGCGGCGGCACGCTGGTCGTGCGCGAGCGCACCTGCACCCGCTCCACGGTCCCCGTCTCCTCGCGGCCGATCCGCATCACCACGATCCGGCGCAGATACGACTCCGAGAGCGCCCCGCGCAGCCCGGAGGGCCGGTTGTCGGCGGTGTGCGTGGCGAGGAAGAAGTCCCAGGCGCGGCGCAGCTCGTTCTGCTGGGTGTGGCTGGGCAGGAGGTTGCCGTCGATGGCGCGGCCGTCCTCGGCGGACAGGTCGTACCAGCCGGTGGTCCGCGTCCCGCCGTCCCGCGTGCGGATCTCGGCACGCGCCTGCACGGCGATGTTCTGCTGGAGGGGGTTGGGGGCGAACAGCTTCCAGTTCTGCTCGAACTCGGGGTAGATCCAGTCGTCGATCGCCGTGCCGTGCTGCTTGGTGACCACGTTCACTGGCGCGACGTGCAGGAACGTCATGCCCAGGTGCACGCAGACGGTGACCGCGACGACCGCGAGGGCCACGGCGGCGGCGATCTGGTAGCGCAGGGAGAGCGCGGCGACGCCGGTGCGGGGTTCGGCGGCGGGCAGGGCGTCGGGGTCGTCCCGCGGCCCGTGCCGGACGGCCGAGCCCGTGTCGTACGCGTCCATTCCGCCCCTGATTTCCCGGTTCCCACCGTTCGCCGGTCCCGTGCGCCGCGCCGTCGGCGCCGGAGGGGAACGGTACTGGGTCGGGCGGCACCGCCGCGATGCCCGTCCCGGGAGGACGCCGGGCAGGGCCCCGGGGACATGGCCGCCCCGTTCCCTTCTTCTAGAACCTGTTCTATCTTGACGGTCCGTCAGATCGGCCGGGGACGCCGATCGGCCAGGCCGTCGGGAGGACCGGGACCGTGGACTTCACCTTCACCGAGGAGCAGCAGGCCGCGGCCGAGGCGGCGCGCGGGGTGTTCGCGGGGGTCGTGCCGGACGGGGTGCCCAGTCCGGCGATGACCGCGGGCGCCGTCGCCGAGGGCTTCGACCGGCCGCTGTGGAACACGCTCGCCGACGCGGACCTGCTGAGCCTGCTGCTGGCCGGCGAACACGGCGGCGCCGGCCTGGACGCCGTCGCCCTGTGCCTGGTGCTGTGCGAGTCGGCGCAGGTGCTGGCCCGGGTGCCGCTGCTGGAGAACAGCGCCGCCGCGGCGGCCGTGCAGGCCTACGGCGGCCCGGAGCTGCGGGCCCGGCTGGTGGCCCGGGCGGGCCGCGGCGAGACCGTGCTGACCGTCGCCGCCAGCGGCCGCACCGGCCACGACCCGGCCGAGCTCGCCGTCACCGCGCGGCGCGAGAACGGCGCCTGGGTCCTGGACGGGGCGCAGACGGCGGTGCCCTGGGCGTACGACGCCGACCTCGTCGTCGTACCGGCGCACACGGCGGCCGGGGCGAGCGTGCTGGCGCTGGTGGCGCCGACGGGCGACGGGGTGGCGCTCGCGGAGCAGTTCTCCACGACGGGGGAGCGGCTCGGGGAGCTGCGCCTGGACGCGGCACGGGTGGCCGCGGGGGACGTGATCGACGCGGAGGGCGCCTGGGAGTGGCTGCGCGGCCTGCTGACCGTCGGGACGTGCGCGCAGGCGCTCGGGCTGGGCCGCCGGGTGCTGCGGATGACCGGCGAGTACACGAGCGGGCGGGAGCAGTTCGGGTTCCCCGTGGCCACGTTCCAGGCGGTGGCCGTGCAGGCCGCCGACCGCTACATCGACCTGCGCGCGATGGAGGCCACGCTGTGGCAGGCGGCCTGGCGGCTCGGCGCGGGCACCCAGGGGGCGCTGCCGGTGGCCGGGGAGATCGCCGTCGCCAAGATCTGGGCCTCGGAGGGGGTGCGGCGGATCGTGCAGACGGCCCAGCATCTGCACGGCGGGTTCGGCGCCGACGTCGAGTACCCGCTGCACCGGTACCACGCCTGGGCCAAGCACCTGGAGCTCTCGCTCGGCCCGGCCGCGGCCCACGAGGAGGCGCTCGGCGACCTGCTGGCGGCGCACCCCCTGGGGTGAGCCGCCGCGCGGCCTAGAGGACGAAGGCGGGCGAGCCGCTGTCGGTGACCATGGGGCGGCCCGCGCCGTCCCAGGCGAGCATGCCGCCGTCGATGTTCACCGCGTCCACGCCCTGCTGGACGAGGTACTGGGTGACCTGCGCGGAGCGACCGCCGACCCGGCACATCACATAGGCGGTACGGCCGTCCGCGACCGCCTCGGTCACCTCGCCGAAGCGGGCCACGAAGTCGCTCATGGGGACGTGCAGCGCGCCCTCGACATGGCCGGCGGCCCACTCGTCGGACTCACGGACATCCAGGACGAGGCCGTCGGCCGGGACACCGGCTACCTGGACGGACGGCACAGCAGCTCCGAAACTCATGGCCCCGAGGCTACCCGAGCGCGTCGCCCGCCCCGGCGTCCGGCTGCTGGGCCAGCAGCTCGCCCAGCTGCTGCTCGCGCTCGGAGACCTGGGTCAGCAGCTGCTCGGCGATCTCCTCCAGGAGCCGGTCGGGGTCGTCCGGGGCGAGCCGCAGCATCGAGCCGATCGCGCTCTCCTCCAGCTCCCGCGCCACCACCGTCAGCAGTTCCTTGCGCCGGGCCAGCCACTCCAGCCGGGCGTACAGGTCCTCGCTGGGCGTCGGGCCCTGCTCCGGCGGCTTGGGACCGGCGGCCCACTCCTCGGCGAGCTCCCGCAGCAGCGGCTCGTCGCCGCGCCCGTAGGCGGCGTTGACCCGGGTGATGAACTCCTCGCGGCGGGCGCGTTCCGTCTCGTCCTGCGCGAGGTCGGGGTGAGCCTTGCGGGCCAGCTCGCGGTAGAGCTTGCGGGCCTCGTCGCTGGGGCGCACCCGCTGCGGGGGCCGCACCGGCTGCTCGGTGAGCATCGCCGCGGCCTCCGGGAACAGTCCGTCGCCGTCCATCCAGCCGTGGAACAGCTCCTCGACGCCGGGCATCGGCATGACCCGGGCCCGCGCCTCGTCGGCCCGCCGCCGGTCCTCCGCATCGCCGCTGCGCTCCGCCTTCACCTCGGCGATGCGCGCGTCCAGCTCGTCGAGCCGGGTGTACATGGGGCCGAGCTTCTGGTGGTGCAGCCGGGAGAAATTGTCGACCTCGATGCGGAAGGTCTCCACCGCGATCTCGTACTCGATCAACGCCTGTTCGGCGGCGCGCACGGCCCGTTCCAGCCGCTCCTCGGGCCGCGGCGCGGCCTCCTCGGGGCGCTCCGCGGCCTCCTCGGGCGGGGTCACGTCGTTCTCGGGCACCGCCCGCGTCCCGCCGGCGACACCACCCTGCTCAGCTTCCGGGGTCGTCACCCGCCCAGCGTAGGCCACGCGCGCCGGGCCCCCGCGAGAAGACCGGGGGCCGCCCGGCCGGGGCCCGCCCGCTCAGTCGCCGGTCTCTGCCTCGATCCGCCCCGACCGCACCGCCGCCACCAGCTGCGCGTGGTCCTTCTCGGTGACGTCGGCGTAGGTGACCGCGAACGCGGCGACGGCCTCGTCGAGCTCCTCGGTCTTGCCGCAGTAGCCGGCCACGAGGCGGGGGTCGGCGCTGTGCGAGTGGGCCCGGGCGAGCAGGGCGCCGGTCATGCGGCCGTAGTCGTCGACCTGGTCGGTGGCGAGGGCGGCGGGGTCGACGCTGCCCTTGCGGTTGCGGAACTGGCGGACCTGGAAGGGGCGGCCCTCGACCGTGGTCCAGCCCAGCAGCATGTCGCTGACGACCTGCATGCGCTTCTGGCCCAGCACCACCCGGCGGCCCTCGTGCGCGACGGCGGGCACGTCGAAGCCCGCGGTCACCAGGTGGGGCAGCAGCGCGGAGGGGCGGGCCTCCTTGACCTGGAGGACCAGGGGCTCACCGCGGTGGTCGAGGAGCAGGACGACGTAGGAGCGGGTGCCCACGCTGCCCGTGCCCACGACCCGGAACGCCACGTCGTGCACCGCGTGCCGGGCCAGCAGCGGCAGCCGGTCCTCGGAGAGCGTGGCCAGGTACTCCTCCAGGGAGCCGGCCACGGCCGCCGCCTCCGCGTCCGGCACCCGGCGCAGCACCGGCGGGGCGTCGACGAAGCGGCGTCCGCCGTCCTCGGTGGGCTCCGTCGACTTCGCCGCGAAGCGTCCGCTGGTGTTGGCCCGCGCCTTCTCGGAGACCCGGCTCAGGGTGCCGACCAGGTCGTGGGCGTCGGTGTGGGAGACGAGTTCCTCGTCCGCGATGGCGTTCCACGCGTCCAGCGCCGGGAGCCTGGCGAGCAGCCGCATGGTGCGCCGGTAGGCGCCCACCGCGTCGCGGGCGGCCCTGCGGCAGGTGTCCTCGTCGGCGCCCGCCTCCCGGCCCGCGAGGACGAGCGAGGCGGCCAGCCGCTTGAGGTCCCACTCCCAGGGGCCCGGCACCGTCTCGTCGAAGTCGTTGAGGTCGATGACGAGGTCGCCGCGCGCGTCCCCGTACAGACCGAAGTTGGCGGCGTGGGCGTCGCCGCAGATCTGGGCGCCGATCCGGGTCATGGGGGTGCGGGCCAGGTCGTACGCCATGAGGCCCGCGGAGCCGCGCAGGAAGGCGAAAGGGCTCGCGGCCATGCGGCCCACGCGCAGCGGTGTCAGGCCGGGTATCCGGCCGCGGGAGGACTCCTCGACCGCGGCGACCGCGTCGGGCCGGCCGGGGTCCGCGTCGAACTCCGCGTGCGCGGCGCGGGGCACCTTGCGCCGCAGGTCCTTGCCCTCCTGCTTGGGCGACCCCGGGGCCGGCCAGGACGCGAAGCCCCGCGCCCTCGGCAGCCTGCCGCCGGCTCCCACGCCCGTCTCCGCACCGATCTCGGTCACACCGACCGCCTCCCCCGCACGCACGCGCCGAACATCAACTCGTGCCGACCGTACCGCCGGTGGCCGAAACTCGTCACGCCCTGTCCGGTGACCGGTCTCAGCAGTGCCCGCCCTGCTGTCCCCCGGGCAGATACCGCGTCGCCCACCGCCCCAGCTCCGCGAGCGCCGGTTCCAGCGCCGCCCCGGCCTCGGTGAGCCGGTACGAGACCCGCAGCGGCGGGCCCTCGTCGACCTCGCGCACCAGCAGCCCGGCCGCGCCCAGCTCGGTGAGCCGGTCGGACAGCATCCGCTCGCTGATGCCGGGGATCGCCCGGCGCAGGTCCACGAAGTACGCGGGTCCCGCGGTCAGCACGGACACGATCGGGCCGGTCCAGCGCTTGCCCAGCAACTGGAAGACCCGGGTGATCCCGTCGTCCACCCGCTTGCACGCGCCCACGTCGTGACTCTCGACCGCCATGCCCCTCAGGGTACTGCCCCGTGACGCAGGGGATGAAAAAAAGTAAGTGGCTATGTTATTAGTAGTGAAGTACGAACTTCTAGCTGCCAACTACTTACTAGTTACGCACTACACTCCAGTTACGCACTGCTCCTTAGGAGACCCCCATGGCCACGCTGCTGCACATCGACTCGTCCGTGTTCCCGCACGGCGCCTCCGCCTCGCGCTCCGTGACGGACGCCTTCCGCAAGGCCTGGCAGGAGCAGCACCCGGACGGCACGGTCGTCTACCGCGACCTGTCCACCGAGCCCGTGCCGCACATCACCGCCGACGCGCACACCGCCGGCTTCGCCGACCCCGCCACGCACACCCCCGCGCAGGCCGCGGCGTTCGCCGCGCGCGTGCGGCTGATCGAGGAGCTGGAAGGGGCGGACGCCGTGCTGATCGGCGCCCCGATGTACAACTACGCGATCCCCTCGACCCTCAAGGCCTGGCTGGACAACGTGATCCTCATGGGCCGCACCGCGATGAACGAGGGCTCGAAGGTGGCGGGCACCCCGGTCACCGTCGTCGCCAGCCGCGGCGGCGCCTACGGCCCCGGCACCCCGCGCGAGGGCTACGAGCACGTGCAGAACTACCTGGCGGCGGTCCTCGGCGACGCGCTCGCCCTGGACGTCGACTTCATCGTCCCGGAGCTGACCATGGCCCCGCACAACCCGGCGATGACCGAGCTGGTCCCCCTCTACGAGGCCTCCCGCGACCGCTCCCTCGAGCAGGCCGAGAACAAGGCCAAGCAGATCGCCCAACGCCTGGCCGCCTAGGGCCGGTTCACGGTCCGAGCCACCGCGTCCGCGGAGCGCCACGAAGGTCGTGAGATACCTCACGCATCCGGACCCCGGCACTCCGCGCCGCGCGTGCGGACCGGAACGCGGACCGGAACGACGAAGAAGCCCCTCAGGTCTGGGACCTGAGGGGCTTCCTGTGGTGCGCGAGGGGGGAGTTGAACCCCCACGCCCTTGCGGGCACTGGAACCTGAATCCAGCGCGTCTGCCTATTCCGCCACCCGCGCATTGGGTGTGTCATCTGGCTTCGTTCCCTTGGGCCCGGCGCCTTCCGACATGCAGAACATTAGCACGGGGCAAGGGGTGGGTTCACATCCCTTTCCCCAGGGCAGCAGCCGACCAGGGCCCCTGTCCGCGGGGCCGCGCACGACCGTCCGTCCGGCCGCGTATCAACGTCGACCGGTTCACGTATCAACCTCGTACCGGTCCCGCCCGTCTCCCCACAAGGCGGTCAGGGTCCACAGTCAGGTGCGGGACACTGGTCTGCGACCGCCTCTACGATCCTTGGCAGGAGGAGTTCGAAGACGGGCTCCTGCGGGAACTTCGTACGGCGTCGACATCCGTCGGCCGGGCCGACAGGGGGAACCAGCCGATTTCCCGGCGCGTGGATACGATCAGTAAGCAGTACCAGGCAGGGCAGTACCCGCTCTGCGGGGTGCAGGACGGCAGCAGCTACGAAGGAGGTGCCCCATGGGAGTCCTGAAGAAGTTCGAGCAGCGCCTCGAAGGTCTGGTCAACGGCACCTTCGCCAAGGTGTTCAAGTCCGAGGTCCAGCCCGTGGAGATCGCCGGCGCGCTCCAGCGCGAGTGCGACAACAACGCGACGATCTGGAACCGCGACCGGACGGTCGTCCCCAACGACTTCATCGTGGAACTGAGCACGCCGGACTTCGAGCGGCTCAGCCCCTACTCCGGCCAGCTCGGCGACGAGCTCGCCGGAATGGTCCGCGACTACGCCAAGCAGCAGCGCTACACCTTCATGGGCCCCATCAAGGTCCACCTGGAGAAGGCCGACGACCTCGACACCGGTCTGTACCGGGTCCGCAGCCGTACGCTCGCCTCCTCCAGCAGCCAGCAGGCCCCCGGGCCCGCCGCCCCCACCGGGCGCCCCACCGCGCCGAGCGGCTACGGACACCCGCAGCCCGCCGCGCCCTCGGGTGCCCCGCCCATGCCGGCCGCACCGCCCCCCGGCGGACGTCCCGGCGGCGGCTACGGCTACCCGCAGCCCGACCGCGCCCAGCGCCCCGGCGGCCCCGTCGGCGCCCCGGCTCCGGGCGCGCGGACGCGGCACTGGATCGAGATCAACGGTGCCCGCCACCAGATCTCCGGCGCGACGCTCGTGATGGGCCGCAGCACCGAGGCCGACGTACGGATCGACGACCCCGGCGTCTCGCGTCGGCACTGCGAGATCCGGACCGGTTCGCCCTCGACTGTCCAGGATCTCGGCTCCACCAACGGCATCGTGGTGGACGGGCAGCACACCACCCGCGCTACGCTCCGCGACGGCTCGCGGATCGTCGTGGGCAGCACCACCGTTATCTATAGGCAAGCCGAAGGGTGAAGCGGGGGCAATGTCAGAGCTGACCCTCACGGTCATGCGGCTGGGTTTCCTGGCCGTACTGTGGCTGTTCGTGATCGTGGCCGTGCAGGTCATCCGCAGCGACCTGTTCGGTACGCGCGTCACCCAGCGCGGCTCGCGGCGGGAGGCCAACCGCCCGCAGCAGGCCCAGCGGCAGCAGGCGCCTCCGCAGCAGCGCCAGCAGCCGGCCGCCGGCGGGCGCCAGCGCCGTAACGCCCCCAGCAAGCTGGTCGTCAGCGAGGGCACGCTGACCGGCACCACCGTCGCGCTCCAGGGCCAGACCATCACCCTGGGCCGGGCGCACGACAGCACCATCGTGCTGGACGACGACTACGCCTCCAGCCGGCACGCCAGGATCTACCCGGACCGCGACGGACAGTGGATCGTCGAGGACCTGGGATCCACCAACGGCACGTATCTCGACCGGAACCGGCTGACGACCCCCACACCGATTCCGCTGGGCGCGCCGATCCGCATCGGCAAGACCGTCATCGAGCTGCGGAAGTAGTGCTACATCATGAATAGGCGCGAGCGGAGCGAGCACGCACAGGCCCCCATCCCGGGCCCCGGCGCGCTCCCGACCGGAGGGTGGGCACCGTGCGGATGTACCCGGAGCCGACGGGCGAGGTGCGCATGAGTCTGTCACTGCGCTTCGCCGCCGGATCGCACAAAGGCATGATCCGGGAGGGCAACGAGGACTCCGGATACGCCGGCCCTCGGCTGCTCGCGATCGCCGACGGCATGGGCGGCGCCGCCGCCGGTGAGGTCGCCTCCTCCGAGGCCATCTCCACCATCGTCGCGCTCGACGACGACGTCCCCGGATCGGACGTCCTGACCTCGCTCGGCGTCGCCGTCCAGCGGGCCAACGACCAACTGCGCTCCATGGTCGAGGAGGACCCGCAGCTGGAGGGCATGGGCACCACGCTCACCGCCCTGCTGTGGACCGGTCAGCGCCTGGGCCTGGTGCACGTCGGCGACTCGCGCGCCTATCTGCTGCGCGACGGCGTGCTGACCCAGATCACCCAGGACCACACCTGGGTGCAGCGGCTGGTCGACGAGGGCCGGATCACCGAGGAAGAGGCCACCACCCACCCGCAGCGCTCCCTGCTGATGCGCGCGCTGGGCAGCGGCGAGTACGTCGAACCCGACCTCTCCATCCGTGAGGTCCGGGCCGGCGACCGCTATCTGATCTGCTCCGACGGTCTGTCCGGTGTCGTCTCCCACCAGACGCTGGAGGACACCCTCGCCAGCTACCAGGGCCCCCAGGAGACCGTGCAGGAGCTGATCCAGCTCGCGCTGCGCGGCGGCGGCCCCGACAACATCACGGTGATCGTCGCCGACGTCCTCGACCTGGACACCGGGGACACCCTCGCCGGGCAGCTCTCCGACACCCCGGTCGTGGTCGGCGCGGTCGCCGAGAACCAGCTCCAGCTCCACGACAACGGCATCATGCAGACCCCGGCGGGACGCGCCTCGGGGCTCGGCCGTCAGGTGCCCGGCCAGGGCGGCGGCGAGTTCGGGCCGCCCGGTTCCGGCGACGACGTGACCGGCTTCATCCCCACCGACGGCTTCGGCGACTACACCGACGAGGACTTCGTCAAGCCGCGCCGCGGTCGCAGGTGGCTGAAGAGATCCTTCTACATCGTGCTCACCCTGGGCGTCATCGGCGGCGGCCTCTACGGCGGCTGGCGCTGGACCCAGACCCAGTACTACGTGGGCGCCAACGGCAAGCACGTCGCCCTGTACCGGGGCATCAGCCAGGACCTGGCCTGGGTGTCGCTGTCGAAGATCTCCAAGGACCATCCCGAGATCGAACTCAAGTACCTGCCGCCGTACCAGCAGGAACTCGTCGAGAAGACCATCGCCGAGGGCGATCTGAAGACCGCTCAGACGAAAATCGACGAACTCGCCGTGCAGGCCTCCGCGTGCAAGAAGGAGACCCAGCGGCAGCAGGCCGAGAGCGAGCAGAACTCGAAGACCGGTCAGGGCGAGGCCGGAGGCACCACGGGAACCACCCGCACCTCCCTCACGTCCAAGGCGTCACCGAGTCCGTCCACCTCGACGTCACCGTCCCCGACCGCGTCCGCAACCCCGACCGCGCCCACTCCCACCCCCGGCCCCACGCTCTCCGAGGAAGAGCAGAAGGTCGTCGGGAAGTGCGGTACGTGAGAGGCCCCGTCACACGATGAGCAGTACCACCAACTCGCCGACGCACCACACGTCCACGATCGGCTCGATCGGCACGCCGAGCCGGCGCAACACCGAGCTCGCGCTGCTCGTGTTCGCCGTGGTGATCCCGGTCTTCGCCTACGCCAACGTGGGCCTCGCCATCAACGACGAGGTGCCCTCCGGGCTGCTCGGCTACGGTCTGGGCCTCGGCCTGCTGGCCGGCGTGGGCCATGTCGTCGTACGCAAGTTCGCCCCGTACGCGGACCCGCTGCTGCTGCCGCTGGCCACGCTTCTCAACGGACTCGGACTCGTCGTCATCTGGCGACTGGACCAGTCCGAACTGCTCCAGTCCATCAAGCAGGCGGGTACGGCGGCACCCCGCCAGCTGCTGTACACGGCGATGGGCATCGCGCTCTTCATCGTCGTGCTGATCTTCCTCAAGGACCACCGCGTCCTGCAGCGCTACACCTACATCTCCATGGTCGGCGCGCTCTTCCTGCTGCTGCTGCCGCTGGTTCCCGGGCTCGGGCAGAACATCTACGGCGCGAAGATCTGGATCTCCGTCGCCGGCTTCTCCATCCAGCCCGGTGAGTTCGCCAAGATCGTCCTCGCGATCTTCTTCGCCGGCTACCTGATGGTGAAGCGGGACGCGCTCGCGCTCGCCAGCCGCCGCTTCATCGGCCTGTACCTGCCGCGCGGACGCGACCTCGGCCCGATCGTCGTCGTCTGGATGATCTCGATCCTCATCCTGGTCTTCGAGACCGACCTCGGCACCTCGCTGCTGTTCTTCGGAATGTTCGTCATCATGCTGTACGTCGCCACCGAGCGGACCAGCTGGATCGTCTTCGGTCTGCTGATGTCCGCGGCCGGCGCCGTCGGTGTGGCGAGCTTCGAACCCCACGTCCAGCAGCGTGTGCAGGCCTGGCTCGACCCGATGAAGGAGTACACGCTCTCCCGCGAGGGCGTCGTCGGCCACTCCGAGCAGGCCATGCAGGCCCTGTGGGCGTTCGGCTCCGGCGGCACGCTCGGCACCGGCCTCGGCCAGGGCCACTCCGACCTCATCCGGTTCGCCGCCAACTCCGACTTCATCCTCGCCACCTTCGGCGAGGAGCTCGGCCTCGCCGGCATCATGGCGCTGCTGCTGATCTACGCGCTGATCGTGGAGCGCGGCGTGCGCACCGCCCTCGCCGCCCGCGACCCCTTCGGCAAGCTCCTCGCCATCGGCCTCTCGGGCGCCTTCGCGCTCCAGGTCTTCGTCGTGGCGGGCGGCGTCATGGGACTCATCCCGCTGACCGGTATGACGATGCCGTTCCTGGCGTACGGCGGTTCGTCCGTCATCGCCAACTGGGCGCTGATCGGCATCCTGCTGAGAATCAGCGACACCGCGCGCAGGCCCGCGCCCGCCCCCGCCCCGAACCCCGACGCCGAGATGACCCAGGTGGTCCGCCCGACATGAACAAGCCGCTGCGCCGGATCGCACTCTTCTGCGGGCTCCTCGTCCTCACCCTGCTGCTGCGCGACAACTGGCTCCAGTACCTGAAGGCCGACGAGCTGCGCAGCGACGGCAACAACCGCCGGGTCTCCATCGAGCGGTACGCCACCCCGCGCGGCGACATAATCGTCGACGGCAAGGCCATCACCGGGCACACCACCACCTCCGGCGACTTCAAGTACAAGCGCACCTACAAGGACGGCGCCATGTGGGCGCCCGTCACCGGCTTCGTCTCCCAGGCCTACGGCGCCAACCAGCTCGAGTCCCTGGAAGACGGCATCCTCACCGGTAACGACGACCGGCTCTTCTTCCGCAACACCCTGGACATGATCACGGGCAAGGCGAAGGAGGGCGGCAACGTCGTCACCACCCTCAACTCCGCCGCCCAGAAGGCCGCCTACGAAGGTCTGGCCAAGCGCGGCAAGGGTGCCGTCGTCGCCCTGGAGCCCTCCACGGGCAAGATCCTCGCCCTCGCCTCGTACCCGTCGTACGACCCCGGCACCATCGCCGGCGGCAGCGACTCGGACGCCGAGGCCTGGAAGAAGCTCCAGAAGAAGGAGAACCCGAACGACCCGATGCTGAACCGGGCGCTGCGCGAGGTCTACCCGCCGGGTTCGACGTTCAAGGTCGTCACGGCCGCCGCCGCGCTGGAGAACGGCCTGTACGACAGCGCCGACGAAGCGACGGACACCCCGCTGCCCTGGGTGATGCCGGGCACCACGACCGAGCTGAAGAACGAGGGCAACATCCCCTGCAAGAACGCCACCTTGCGGGTCGCCCTCCAGTACTCCTGCAACACCGTCTTCGGCAAGGCCGGCTACAACGTCGGCAACGACAAGATGCTGGAGGAGGCCAAGAAGTTCGGCTTCGACGAGGAGCAGTTCACTCCCGTCCGCTCCAGCGCCTCCGTCTTCTCCGAGGACATGAACGACTCCCAGGTCGCCCTGTCCTCCATCGGCCAGTACAACACCGCCGCCACCCCGCTCCAGATGGCGATGGTCGCCTCCGCGGTCGCCAACGACGGCAAGCTGATGAAGCCGTACATGGTGGACGAGCTCCAGGCGCCGAACCTCGACGTCATCGCGCAGAACAACCCGGAGGAATACAGCCAGCCGCTGTCGGCGAAGAACGCCCAGATCCTCCAGTCGATGATGGAGACGGTCGTCGAGAAGGGCACCGGCACCACGGCGCAGATCGGCGGCGGGGTCACCGTCGGCGGCAAGACCGGCACCGCCCAGCACGGTGAGAACAACAGCAAGAACCCGTACGCCTGGTTCATCTCGTACGCCAAGCTCGGCGACGGCAGCAAGCCGGTCGCCGTGGCCGTGGTCGTCGAGGACGAGAGCGCCGTCCGCGAGAACATCTCCGGCAGCGGCCTCGCGGCACCGATCGCCAAGAGCGTCATGGAGGCGGTCATCAACTCCAAGAAGTGACCCCCATCACGTCCCCCTCACATCGGTGCACGTTGCGATACCGGTCCTGTATCGGGTGACGCCTTTGGACAGGTCACACAAAGCCAGCCGGGTACGGTAGGCCCGGACGGCAGCCTCCGACCACACATCCGTGCCGGTCGGGACCGAAGGAGAGGGCTGGTAGGAGCTATGGAAGAGCCGCGTCGCCTCGGCGGCCGGTACGAACTGGGCCAGGTGCTCGGCCGCGGTGGCATGGCGGAGGTTTACCTCGCGCACGACACCCGCCTCGGCCGCACCGTCGCTGTGAAGACGCTGCGCGCGGACCTCGCGCGCGACCCGTCCTTCCAGGCCCGGTTCCGCCGGGAGGCCCAGTCGGCCGCCTCGCTCAACCATCCCGCGATCGTCGCGGTCTACGACACGGGCGAGGACTACATCGACGGGGTCTCGATCCCGTACATCGTCATGGAGTACGTCGACGGCTCGACGCTCCGTGAGCTCCTCCACAGCGGGCGCAAGCTCCTCCCGGAGCGGACGCTGGAGATGACCATCGGCATCCTCCAGGCCCTGGAGTACTCCCACCGCAACCAGATCGTCCACCGTGACATCAAGCCGGCCAACGTCATGCTGACGCGCAACGGCCAGGTCAAGGTCATGGACTTCGGCATCGCCCGCGCGATGGGCGACTCCGGCATGACGATGACCCAGACCTCCGCGGTCATCGGCACGGCGCAGTACCTCTCGCCGGAGCAGGCCAAGGGCGAGCAGGTCGACGCGCGCTCGGACCTCTACTCCACGGGCTGTCTGCTGTACGAACTCCTCACGGTACGGCCGCCCTTCGTGGGCGACTCCCCCGTGGCGGTGGCGTACCAGCACGTCCGTGAGGAGGCGCAGCCGCCGTCGGTCTTCGACCCCGAGATCACGCCCGAGATGGACGCGATCGTCCTCAAGGCCCTGGTCAAGGACCCCAACTACCGCTACCAGTCCGCCGACGAGATGCGCATGGACATCGAGGCGTGCCTCGACGGCCAGCCCGTCGCGGCGACGGCGGCGATGGGTTCCGTGGGCTACGGCGGCTACCCGGACGACCAGCCGACGACGGCCCTGCGCTCCGCGGACGGCGGCGCCACGACGATGCTGCCGCCGATGAACCCGGACGACGGCGGCTACGGCTACGACGACCGGCCCGACCGGCGGCGCCAGAAGAAGAACAACACCTCGACGATCCTGCTGGTCGTCGCCGCGGTGCTGGTCCTCATCGGCGCGATCCTGATCGGCAAGTGGGCGTTCAGCGGGAACAACGCCGCGGACGACCAGGTGACGGTCCCCACCTTCATCGGTGAGACGAAGGCCAACGCCGAGAGCATGGCCACCAACAGCGATCTGAAGCTGGCGTTCACCGAGAAGGAGTGCGAGGACCAGGCCAAGGGCAACATCTGCACCCAGGACCCGGACGCGAACACCAAGGTGGACAAGCAGTCCACCATCAACCTGGTGGTCTCCACGGGTGCGCCGAAGGTGACCGTGCCCAGTGTCATCGGCGACCAGTTCGACGACGCCAAGTCCAAGCTGGAGGGCGACGACTACGGCCTCGTCGTCAAGCAGAAGACGAAGGAGTCCGCCGAGGAAGAGGGCTCCGTCCTCGACCAGGACCCGGTCTTCGGCAAGGAAGTCGAGAAGGGTTCGACGATCACCCTCACCGTCGCCAAGGCGGTCCAGAAGTCCACGGTCCCGGATGTCAACGGCAAGTCCTGTGACGAGGCCAAGGCGCTGATGTCGCAGAACGACCTCACCGGCAACTGCGTCACCGACACGGAGACCGACGACGACAACCTCGTCGACAAGGTCATCAGCACCGACCCGCAGATCGGCTCCTCGGTCGACAAGGGCTCCACGGTGACGATCCACATCGGCAAGGCCGCCGAGGAGGAGCAGGCCACGGTCCCGACCGTGACCCAGCAGCGCCTGAAGGACGCCAAGAAGGCCCTCCAGGACGCCGGCCTCACCGTCGGCAACATCACCGGTTCGCAGGACGACAACGCCGTCGTCCTCACCCAGGACCAGCAGGCCGGCTCCCAGGTCCCGAAGGGCACCACGGTCAACCTGACCGCCTTCGACCAGAACAACAACAACGGCGGCAACAACGGCGGCACCACGTTCTTCGGCGGCACGACAGGAACGTCGTCCCGCACGGAGGACTGACCCCGCAGCACGACCACGAGTGAGCCCCGGTCCCCCTGACATCAGGGGGACCGGGGCTCACTCGTACACCCATCCGCAGGGGTACCCGCCAACCGACCCAATGGCACCACGAGGCCTCGTTCTGTCCGTGTGGCGGGGCGCTGATCTGCACATTTTCGAGAGTGACAACATGTCACTCTCGAAAGGAAGTTTCCACAGGCCCGATCGAGCCTCGCTCTTCAACGCGCTGATCGAGTCGGCGGGCGAGCACCGCAGGGAGCTGGTCGAGCTGCGTACCGGGGTCCAGGGCATCGAACAGCGGCTGCGGCAGCATCGGGCGCGGTTGCAGCGGCTCGAATCGCGCAGGCGGGCCGTCGGCTAGCGGAGTTCCGCCGGGAGGGTCCGGGCGCTGTCGACCTTTTCCACCCGGTCCAGTTCGCCCCAGACGACGTACCGGTAGCGGGAGGTGTAGACGGGGGTGCAGGTGGTGAGGGTGATGTACTTGCCGGCCTTCTTCTTGCCGGACTCCTCGGGGACGGCGCCCAGGACCTTGACGTTGTACTTCGAGGTCTCCGCGAGGACGGCGTACGTCTTGTAGATGTACCAGTTGTCCTTGGTCTCGAAGACGATCGGGTCGCCCTTCTTGATCTTGTCGATGTTGTGGAACTTCGCGCCGTGTCCGTCGCGGTGGGCGGCGAGGGAGAAGTTGCCGTTCTTGTCGGACGTGGGGAGCGTGGCCTTGACGGGGTCGGTGTAGTAGCCGGCCACACCGTCGTTGAGGATCTTCGTCGACGTGCCCTTCTCCACCAGGACCTCGCCGGCGCTCATCGCGGGGACGTGCAGGAAGCCGATGCCGCTCTTGGTGTCGAGGGCGCCCGGCCCGGTGTCCTGGGCCCAGTTGTCACGGACCTTGTCACCCTGTTTGCCGGCCTCGCGGTCGGCGACGACGTTCGTCCACCACAGCGAGTAGACGACGAACAGGCCGAGGACGAGACCCGCCGTGATGAGGAGTTCACCGAAGAAGCTGACCGCCGTCGCGACGGGGCCCATACGGCGACGCGGTACGGGGGCGAGGTCGGAGACGTCTCGCCGGCGGTCGGTGGTGGCTGCCACTGTTCATCTGCCCTTACTGGACGAGCGCATCCGGCTTCCCCTTGCTGCGCGGCCGTTCCTCGACCATCTTGCCCCAGACGATCAACCGGTACTTGCTGGTGAACTCCGGCGTGCACGTCGTCAGGGTGATGTACCGGCCCGGAGCGGTGAACCCGGACTGCGGCGGCACCGCCTCCAGCACGCTCGTGTTGCTCGGCGAGGTCACCGGCAGCGAGGACGTCATCTTGTAGACGAAGTACTCGTCCTGCGTCTCGACGACGATCTCATCGCCCTTGCTGAGCTTGTTGATGTACCGGAACGGCTCCCCGTGCGTGTTGCGGTGCCCGGCGAGACCGAAGTTCCCCGTCTTCGCGCTCGGCATCGCCGTCTTGAGCGCGCCCTCGGCGTAGTGCCCGACCATGCCCCGGTCCAGCACCTTCTTGTTGCTGATGCCCTCGGCGATCGGCACGACCACGTCCAGCTTGGGGATGTGCAGCAGCGCGAACCCCTGCCCCGGCGCGAACTCACCCGGCGCGCCCTTGCCGCTCGCCCAGTCGTCCTGGAGGCTGCTCGCCTCCTTGCCGGCCTGCGCGTGCGCCCGGACGTTCGTCCACCACAGCTGGTAGCTCACGAACAGCAGCATCAGCACACCGGTGGTGATGAACACCTCGCCGATCGCCCGGCTCGCCACCACCGCGGGACTGGCCTTGCGCGCCTTGGCCCGCCGGCGCGCCTCCATGCGCGACAGCGGCGCGGACGGCGACGCGTCGTCACTCGGGCCGCCGGTGTCGCCGTCGTCGACGCCCTCGTCGGCCGCCGCACCGCCCGCGTGCCGCCCCGCACGCCCACCACGGCGCTTGGCGGCCTTCCTGCGGGCCGCGCGGCCCCCGGTGGAGGCTCGGGAGGCTCCTGTGACGGATGAGGCGTCAGACGCCGATACGGACGCGCCCTCGTACCCCGGGATGTCGGCTATTCGCAGCGCCACCGTCTCCTCGTCCGGAGGCGGCAGCCACGGCTCCTGCTCCCCGAACGCGCCGGCACCCTCGTACGCCTGCTCCCCGTACGAGGTCCCGGACTCGCGCTCGGGGCGCAGCGCGGTCACGCCGAGGCCCTGCCCACCACCGGGGCGAGCCCCGCGGATCGCGCCACCGCACCCTGGTCCCCGCACTCCACCAGCCAGTTGGCCAGCATCCGGTGACCGTGCTCGGTCAGGACGGACTCCGGGTGGAACTGCACACCCTCGACCGGGAGTTCACGGTGCCTGAGCCCCATGATGATCCCGTCGTGCGTCCGGGCCGTCACCTCCAGCTCGGCCGGCACCGTCCCCGGTTCGGCCGCGAGCGAGTGGTAGCGGGTGGCGGTGAAGGGGGTCGGCAGACCGGCGAACACGCCCCTGCCCTCGTGCTCGACCAGCGAGGTCTTGCCGTGCAGCAGCTCGGGGGCACGGTCCACGACACCGCCGTAGGCCACCTGCATCGACTGCATGCCCAGGCACACCCCGAAGACCGGCACCCCGGTCGCCGCGCAGTGGCGGACCATCTCGATGCAGACGCCCGCCTCCTCCGGCGTGCCCGGACCCGGTGACAGCAGCACACCGTCGAAGCCGTCCTGGGCGTGGGCCGTGGAGACCTCGTCGTTGCGCAGCACCTCGCACTCGGCGCCGAGCTGGTACAGGTACTGCACCAGGTTGAAGACGAAGCTGTCGTAGTTGTCGACGACGAGAATCCGCGCACTCACTGGTTGTCCACCGTCACATCGTTGAAGGGCAGCAGCGGTTCGGCCCACGGGAAGACGTACTGGAACAGGACGTAGACCACGGCGAGGATCAGCACGAGCGAGATCAGCGCCCTCACCCACGCGTTCCCCGGCAGATGCCGCCAGATCCAGCCGTACATGCCGTCCCTTCCCTCGTACCACGGCACCGGACTTGAGGCCGTACCGCACCAGACTAACGGCGCAGCGCCTCTGGTCTGCCTGCCTCCACAGGCTGTGTGGAGTCCAGATGCGCCCACACGATGAGCCGGTGGCTGTGTCCCCATTCGGGATCGCACGTGGTCAGCGTGAGATAACGGCCCGAACGCGTATACCCCGACTTACGTGGCACAGGATCGATCACCTCAACATCCGAGGGAACGGTTTTGTAGGGCCCTTTGTCGATCCGATACGTGAACCAGGTCGTGCCGTCCGTCAGCACCACCGCGTCCCCGCGCCGCAGCTCGGGAAAGTCCTTGAACGGGTCCCCGTACGTGCGCCGGTGCCCCGCCACCGAGAAGTTGCCCTCCTCTCCGAGCTGCGAGGTCCGCGCGTAGTGCCCGAGCCCCTTCTTCAGGGTCGCGACGTCCGTCCCCTCCAGCACGGGCTTGTTCCACGTGAAACCGAGCCGCGGGATGTACATGATCGCGAAGGGCTTCCCCTTCTTGTACGGCGCGTAGGACGGGGACGGGGACACGGACGGCGACGGCTCGGCGACCGGGCCGGCGGACGTGCTCGGCGCCGGGGCGGGGGCCGGAGTGGGGGGCGACTCGGCCCACTGGCGCTGGAGGGTGTCGATCTGGTCGTCCATGACGTGATCGGCCTTCACACCGGTCCAGAACATCACATAGACGACGAAGAGCACGATCAGGGCGCCGACCGTGACGCACAGTTCACTGACGGTCCTGACGACAACGCGCACCGGCAGCTCCTGCGGTTCACTCCACGGGCTTCGCGTACTGCAGATCCACTGTGCCCGAGTAGCCGGGCAGAGTCATCGCCCCTTCGTCGTCGACTTTCCAGCCGAGTCCGTAGACGTTGACGTAGACCATGTAGTTCTGGATCGCCTTGCTGTCGGCGAGCGACTGCTTCAGCGTCTCCGGGTCCCCGATCGCGGTGATCTTGTAGGGCGGGGAGTAGACGCGGCCCTGGAGGATCAGGGTGTTGCCGACGCAGCGCACCGCGCTGGTGGAGATCAGCCGCTGGTCCATGACCTCGATGCCCTTGGCGCCGCCCTGCCACAGCGCGTTCACCACGGCCTGGAGGTCCTGCTGGTGGATGACCAGGTAGTCCGGCTGCGGCTCGGGGTAGCCGGGGAGCTTGGCGGTGGCGTTCGGCGGGGCGTCGTTCAGGGTGACCGAGATCGCCCGGCCGGTCAGTTTCTGGGTGCCCGCGCTCTTCTCCAGCGCCGCCAGCTTGTCGTCCTCGGCCTGGGTACTGCCGTCGTCGCGTTCGGCCAGGGCCTCGACGTCGTCGCGCAGGGCGCCGTTGGTCTCGTCGAGCTGGCCGTTCTTGTGGCTGCGCTCCAGGATCAGGTCGGAGAGCCTGAGCAGCGAGGCGTCCGTCCGGATGTTGGTGCCCTTGGCCGTGTCGAAACTCATGAAGAAGATGAGCCCCGCGAGGGCGAAGACGGCCACCGTGAGCAGGCGCACAGGACGAAAGCGCCGCTTGCGGCCAAGATCGGGCCCGGCAGGGCTGGATTCGGCCTGGGGGGAGTCGGCAGAATTGCTCAACGTACCCTTATCTCCTTCGGCGCCACGGAAGCACTACGCTAACGGACGCCCGGGGGAGCACTCAGTGTCCCCAGTTACGCTGCCCCGAGGCAGACCCCGAGTACCCTGCGCGGCCACGCAGCGCATCGACAGGAGAGACCCTCGTGCCGAAGTCACGTATCCGCAAGAAGGCCGACTACACGCCGCCGCCCGCGAAGCAGGCGACCAGCATCAAGCTGAATAGCCGCGCCTGGGTCGCGCCCGTCATGCTGGCGCTGTTCGTCATCGGCCTGGCCTGGATCGTCGTCTTCTACGTGACCGACGGTTCGCTGCCGATCGACGCCCTCGACAACTGGAACATCGTGGTCGGCTTCGGCTTCATCGCCGCCGGCTTCGGCGTCTCCACGCAGTGGAAGTAGCTCTGCCCCGAGCTGTTCGCTGAGTTATCCACAGATCTCGAAAATATCCACAGGCTGCCTGGGGACAATAGAACGACGATCTGTGGATAACTCACACAGGGTTGACGCCGGTACGACTGCCACACCGGTCACCGGAAGCTTGTTCGCCCCCTGCCTGACCTGCGAAAACACGGGTCAGCGACAGGGGGCACAGTTGTTCGCGCACACTGTGCACAAGATTCGCCACCCACTGTGGACAACTGCTGCTCAGGTGAGCTGCGCCGTCCTCAACAGGGTCATCACGACCACCGCGACCAGCACCAGTGCACAGGTGCCGTACTGCACCAGGGCACGGCGCTCGCGGGGCGCGTGGACCATCGCGACGCCGATGAGCGCGCCGCCGACCAGGCCGCCGACATGCGCGGTCCAGGAGACGTTGCTCCACCCGAACGTCACGATCAGCATGATCACCAGCATGGCGATCACGGGGCGCATGTCGTAGCGCTGGCGCCTGATCAGGACGGCGAGGGCGCCGAAGACGCCGAGGATCGCGCCGGACGCGCCGAGCGAGGGCTGGTTCGGCGCGTCGACCATGTAGGACAGCGCGCTGCCGGCCAGACCGGACAGGACGAAGAGTGCCGTGTAGCGGATCCGCCCGAAGGCTTCCTCCACATAGCGGCCGACGAACCACAGGCTGAGCATGTTGGACAGGATGTGGAAGTAGTCGAGGTGCAGGAACACCGAGGTCAGCAGCCGGTACCACTGCCCCTCGGCGACACCTTCCACCGAGCCGAGGGCGGGTACGTACGCCTGGCCGATGAGGTCGAGCCGGTCGGTGAACGCGTCCCCGATGGCCTGCTGCGCGAGGAACATCGCGAAACAGATCCCGATGATCACCTTGGTGACCAGATGCGGGTCGCCCGCGATGGTGCCGCCGGCGAGGGTCCGGGGCTGGTTCGCCGTCGGGGCGTGGCCCGTGCCGGAGCCGCCGCGGACACAGTCGGGACACTGGAACCCGACCGAGGCGCTGATCATGCACTCGGGGCAGATCGGGCGTTCGCAGCGTGTGCAGCGGATGCCGGTCTCCCGCTCGGGGTGGCGGTAGCAGCCGGGCAGACCCTGTTGCTGCTGCGGGCTGCCTGGTGCCTGTTCCATGAGGTCCCCTCGGTCGTGGTGCGGCCATGAAACCGCCCTGTCCAACCGTACGGATGGACAGGGCGTTTGGTTCCCCGCGGAAGCCCGGAGGGACGGATTCCCCCTGGGCCGGTTCACCCCGGGCCGGTTGAGCCCAGGCGGGTTCGGCCCTGGCGGGTTCGGCCTGGGCCGGTTCAGCCCTGGCGGGTCTCGACGACGACCGACTCGATGACGACGTCGCTCACCGGACGGTGGGTGCGCGGGTTCGTCTGGGTCGTCGCGATGGCGTCGATGACCTTCTGGCTGCCCGCGTCGGTGACCTCGCCGAAGATGCTGTGCTTGCGGTTCAACCACGTCGTGGGACCGACGGTGAGGAAGAACTGCGAGCCGTTGGTGCCCGGACCGGCGTTGGCCATGGCCAGCAGGTAGGGACGGTCGAAGGCGAGGTCGGGGTGGAACTCGTCCTCGAACTGGTAGCCGGGGCCGCCGGTGCCGTTGCCCAGCGGGTCACCGCCCTGGATCATGAAGCCGCTGATCACCCGGTGGAAGACCGTGCCGTCGTAGAGCTTGTTCATGGACTTCTCGCCGGTGGAGGGGTTGACCCACTCCCGCTCGCCCGTGGCGAGTTCCACGAAGTTCCGGACCGTTTTGGGCGCGTGGTTCGGCAGCAGCCGGACTTCGATGTCGCCGTGGTTGGTCTTCAGGGTGGCGTAGAGCTGCTCGGCCACGGTCTGCCTTCCGTTGTCCTGCTGTGACGCCCCGATCCTCGCACGGGCCACGCCGCGCGTCGTCCGACACCTCTTCCCCCGCGGTGGCCCCGGGACGGCGCCGTCGAAAAGCCGTCGGGTGGCCACGGCCGGGAGCGCCGGGAGGCGATCCGTGGCATTGTCGACGACAAGCTCCTGTTGCCCGTATTCATTCGGATGCCCGCCCTCGCATGCTGGCCTCTGCATTGACAGGCATGATCCGTAATTGGGTGGAAAGTCGAAATAACGTACGCCACCGAGGAGGAGGATCCCGTGACCCGCAAAGACAGCGTGCGCGCCGCGACCGACACCGCGAAGGACAGCGTGCGCCACGCCGCGGAGGTGGTGGCGCCCTACGCCGGTACGGCCAGGGACTCGGCAGTGCACTACGCGCACGAGGCACGCGTAAGGCTCGCGCCGAGGGTGTCCCAGGCAGCCGAGCAGGCTCGTGTCCAGTACGACGCTCATCTCGCGCCGCGGCTGGAACAGGCCCGCACCCATGTGCCGCCGAAGGTCGACCAAGCCGCCCATGAGGCCGCCGTCCGCACCCGTAAGGCTGCCCGTCAGGCCGCCGATTATTCGAAGCCGAGGCTGGAGCAGGCGGTGGCCGCGGCAGGACCGATGAAGGACGAGGCGGCCTCCCGCAGCGTGGCCGCGCTGGCCGCGCTGCGCGGTCAGGTCTCGCCGAAGGAGATCGAGAAGCTGGTGCGCAAGCACGAGCGCCGGGCGAGGGTCGGCAAGCTCGCCAAGGGCCTGGCCGTGCTGGGCATCCTGGCGGGAGGCGCGTTCGCCGCGTGGAAGTGGTGGGACAAGCAGGCCAACCCCGACTGGCTGGTCGAGCCGCCCGCCGCGACGGAGGTGCCGGAGTCGAACGGCCGGCTGACCTCCGTGGACGGCAGCGGCGAGTCCGTCCTCGACCCTGAGGTTCAGGTGAAGGAGGCGGAGGAGGAAGCCGCGCGCCGCGACGAGGGCCGGTGACCTCGGACTGACCGGACACGGTCCGGATCGGCCGGGCTGACCGGACCGGCCGGGCTGACCGGACACACGGTTCGGTCCGATCGGAGACGGTTCGGATCGGCCGGAGACGGTTCGGATCGGCCGGACGCACGGTGGGGCGGGAGACCGTTGGGTCTTCCGCCCCACGGTCATGTTTCACGTGAAACGCGGTGCACGGGCCCGGGCCCCACCGGAGGCGGGGAGGCCCGTGGACAGGGAGCTCGCGAGGCCCACCGGCATGGACTCGGGGAAGCCTCCGGCAGGGAGGCGGGTGAGGCCCGTGAGCAGGGCAGCAGTCGACCTCCGGACACCCGCGACGACCCGCCCGCGTCGCCGCCTCGCCCGCCGGGCCCTGCCTCTCCCCCTCGTGGCCCTCGTGACGGTTCTCGTGCTCACGGCGCCGCCGGGACCGGAGGGCGCCCCGCGGACGGACGGCACCCCTCCGAAGCGGCCCGTCGCGTTCGGCGCCTACGTCGGCAACGAGGCCGCGGACCTGCGCCGGCTCACCGCGCTGGGCACCTGGCTCGGCGGGGCAACGCCCCGGGTCGGGCGCGTGTATCTGCCCGGCGACCGGTGGAGCAACATCGAGGGCGCCCCGAACTACCTCTCCGCCTGGGCGAGATGGCGTTCCGCCCGCCGGGACCGGCTCCTCGTGCTCAACGTGCCGATGCTGACGCGCAACGAGGCCCATCTGCCGGACAGGACGGTCCGCGCGGAACTGCGGCGCGGGGCCGCCGGACGCTACGACGCCCACTTCCGGACGCTGGCCCGCCGGCTGGTCCGGCTCGGGGCGCGGGACACGATCCTCGTGCCGGGCTGGGAGATGAACGGCATCACCTACACACACCGGTGCGGACCCGACCCACGGGCGTGGAAGCGCTACTGGCGCCGTCTGGTGCGGGCGATGCGCTCGGTGCGCGGACAGCGGTTCCGGTTCGAGTTCACGCCCAACCGGGGCCGCGACGCCATCCCCTGGACGCGCTGCTACCCGGGCGACCGGGTCGTCGACATCATCGGCATGGACGCCTACGACGCGCCCCGGCGGCTGCCGTTCGCCGGCCAGCTGAACGAGCCGTACGGGCTGCGCGCGCACGTACGGTTCGCCCGGGCGCACCGCAAGCCGTTCTCGTACCCGGAGTGGGGCCTGTACGCGAACGGTGACGACGCTGCCTACGTGCGCGGCATGCTCGGCTGGATCGCCCGGACCCGGCCGCTGTACCACTCGATCACCGACTACTGCCCGCACGGTGTGTGGCGGTGCCGGAAGAACCCGAGGGCGACGGCCGCGTACCGCGCGGGCATGCGCCGAGGCCGCTGAGCCGCCCGTCGGCCGCGGGGCGTGCGTGACGCAGCAGGGGCACCGGGCGGCGTTCGGTCGACCGGAGGAACGCACGGCGTGTAAGGCCGCCGCTGCCTCCCGGCCGGGCTCGATCATCGGATGATCCGAGCATGCGACAGAGGCAGAGCATCCGGATTCCATGGCGGTTCGGCACCGCGACATCGGCGGCCTTGCTGGTCGCCCTCCTGGTCGCGGTGGCGGCGGCCCCCGCGAGCGCCGACCGTATCGACGGCACGGCGCGTACGGCACACACGGTCCACGCCTACGAGAAGGCGCGAGCCCGCGTCGACCGGCTCAAGGACGAGCGGGCACCGGCCGAGCGGGTGCGCTCCGCCGAGGACCGACGGAAAACGCTCCGCGACCGTCTCTGGGACGAGCTACGGCGGTCCCAGCGCGCGCTCTACGATCCGGTGGCCGTCGACCGCTCGGGCCGCGCGGGACGCTGTCCACGGGGCAAGAGCCCGAAGAAGAAGGGTAGTTGGCAGACTCCCGTCGCGAACTACTGGCTGACGGCCGGTTTCGCCGCGGGCGGCGACCGCTGGCGGCACCGGCACACCGGCCAGGACTTCGCCGTGAACTCCGGCACCCCCGTGCGGTCCGTGGGCCCCGGCACCGTCTGGGCCACGACCTGTGGCGACGGCTTCGGCAACCAGGTCCTCGTCCGGCACCGGGACGGGTACTTCACGCAATACGCGCATCTGTCCCGCATCGACGTCCGCAAGGGCCAGCGCGTCACGGCCGGTCGCCGCCTGGGCCTGTCCGGCGCCACCGGCAACGTCACCGGCCCGCACCTCCACTTCGAGGTGCGGATCACCCCGTATCTGGGTTCGGCGGTGCCCCCTCTGCCCTGGCTGGCCCGGCACGGGGTGCGGGTGCGCTAGCGGCGGCCGGAACGCCGGCTCACAAAAAAATGCCCTCCGAATCTGCGTTTCCGCAGTTCGGAGGGCATTCATTCTTGTCACCTGCTGTGGAGCCTAGGGGAGTCGAACCCCTGACATCTGCCATGCAAAGACAGCGCTCTACCAACTGAGCTAAGGCCCCGGGAGGGAACGTCCGACCGAAGGGAACTCACTCCGGCGGGCGCCGCTGACCAGAGTACCCGGTCGTCCCCCCTATCTCGCAAAAAGATTGGGGGTCCCCGTGAACGACCACTCTCCGTAAGATGCTCGGCGTGGTTCGCGATGGCGAACCGGGTTTTTGGGGAAGCGATGGGGAGACGCAATGGACGCCGCACAGCAGGAAGCGACCGCGAGAGCGCGGGAACTGCAGCGGAACTGGTATGGAGAGCCGCTGGGGGCGCTCTTCCGTAAGCTCATAGACGACCTCGGCCTCAACCAGGCTCGTCTCGCGGGGGTGCTCGGCCTGTCCGCGCCGATGCTGTCGCAGCTCATGAGCGGCCAGCGGGCGAAGATCGGCAACCCGGCCGTCGTGCAGCGCGTGCAGCTGCTGCAGGACCTGGCCGGTCAGGTGGCGGACGGCAGCGTGAGCGCGGCCGAGGCCACCGAGCGCATGGACGAGATCAAGAAGTCGCAAGGGGGCTCGGTGCTCAGCAACACCACGACCACGACCACCAGTTCGGGAGCGCCGACGGTCAAGCGGGTCGTCCGCGAGATCCAGTCGCTGCTGCGCTCGGTCGCGGCCGCCGGGGACATCATCGACGCGGCGGACACCCTCGCCCCGACCCACCCGGAACTGGCAGAGTTCCTCCGGGTCTACGGCGCGGGCCGTACCTCCGACGCGGTCGCGCACTACCAGTCACACCAGAGCTGACCCCACGGGCCCGGTCACCGAAGGGGGTTCGGCCGCCGGGCGACGGCCACGGAGCGACACGCGGGGGCGTGACCGCACCACAGGCCGTGCGCAGGACGCACGAGGGTGTCACTCATCGCGAAGGGATCGGGGGATCCCGAACGGGACGACGGGGGAAGTCCACGGGGGACGTGGGTCGACGGGGGACGGAAATCCACGGGGGTGGAGGTCCGCGGGGTGAAAGTCCCCGAGGAAGAGCAACGGGGGAAAGCCACGGGGGATCGGAGGGGTACGGCGGGAGTCGTACCCCTCGCAGAGGGGGAAGCAAGGGGGGAGACCGAAGGGGGAGGAGCGACGCACTGCCATGGGTGAGGTCTTCGCCGGCCGGTACGAACTCGTCGACCCGATCGGACGCGGAGGTGTCGGCGCCGTCTGGCGCGCCTGGGACCACCGCCGCCGTCGCTATGTCGCCGCCAAGGTGCTCCAACAGAGCGACGCGCACTCGTTGTTGCGCTTCGTCCGTGAACAGGCGCTGCGGATCGACCATCCCCATGTGCTCGCGCCCGCCAGCTGGGCCGCCGACGACGACAAGGTCCTCTTCACGATGGACCTGGTCGCGGGCGGTTCGCTGGTCCACCTGATCGGGGACTACGGCCCCCTGCCGCCCGGGTTCGTCTGCACCCTCCTGGACCAACTGCTGTCGGGCCTCGCCGCGGTGCACGCGGAGGACGTGGTCCACCGTGACGTCAAGCCCGCCAACCTGCTGCTGGAGGCCACCGGTACGGGGCGCCCCCGGCTGCGTCTGTCCGACTTCGGCATCGCGATGCGCCTGGGCGAGCCACGGCTGACGGAGACCAACCTCGTCGTCGGCACACCCGGTTACATCTCGCCCGAGCAGATGATGGGCGCCGAACCGGAGTTCTCCGGCGACCTGTTCTCGGCCGGCCTGGTCGCGCTGTACCTCCTGGAAGGCGCCAAGCCCGACACCAAGGCCCTGGTCCAGTACTTCGCCGCCCATGGCACGCCGGGCGCCCCCAAGGGCATCCCCGAGCCGCTCTGGCAGGTCGTGGCCACCTTGCTCCAGCCCGACCCGCAGGCCCGCTTCCGCACGGCCACGGGGGCCCGCAAGGCGCTCGCCGCGGCACGGGAGCTGCTGCCCGACCCCGGGCCCGACGACGAGACCATCGAGATCTTCGACCAACTGGGGCCCTTGCCCACGGGGTTCGCCTTCGAGGGCCCGCTCAGCCTGTCTCCCGGCGTGAACGTGAACACGGGCACGGGGACCGGGACGGGCACGGGGGCGGGTACCGGAACCGGAGCGGGCCCCGGTGGCCGCGGAACCGGCCGTAGCGGCCCTCATGGTGACGCTGGCGCCACCGGCAGCGGCACCGGCGGCGGCACCGGCTCCACGCCGACCGACCCCCGCCGGGGCCCCTCCGAGGCCGCCGCGGCGCCGACGACGCACACGCCCGATCCACGCCGCCCCGGGCCGACGACGGGTCCCCTGTCCGGCGCGGGGAGGCCCGTGCCGCAACACGGCCCGGCTCACGGCTCCGTCCCCTCCATGTCGGACACGGGCAGCTTCCTTCTCCCCCCGCCCCCGCAGGCGGCCACGCCCTCCCCCCGGATGCCCTCGGCTCCCCCGCCGCACCCCCCGCAACAACAGCCGCTGTCCCCGCCACCACCACGGCCGCACCCCGTGCCCCAGTCCCTGCTCCATCCTTCGCCCCCGCTCCAGCCCCCCGACGCTTCTACTCTTTCGTACACCGCTCAGGCCCCTCAGGTTCCGCCTCCGGCCCGGCCGGTTTCCCGCCGTCGCGGTTCCCGGGCACGCCGACGCCCCGGCCCCCCGGCCAAGGTGACGATCCCTCTGCTCCTGCTGGCCCTGTCCTGCTACGCCATCGGGTTCTGGGCGCTGGCCCACGTCATCTGACCCCCGCACGGCTCCCGACGCCCACGCGGTCCCCGGACGTCGCGGCCCGGCGCCCTGCCGTCAGGTCGCCGCCGGAACGCCGCCGGAACGCCGCCGGATCGCCGCCGGATCGCCGCAAAGACCCTGCCAGGACGCTGCCAGGCGGTCGTCAGACCCCAGCCCGGCCCCGTCGCCGAGCCGCCACCGTCCAGGCCGCGAGCCCCGCCAGCAGCACGGTTCCACCGCCGATGCCCGCCACCGCGACGACCTTCATCGCGGTGTCGTCCGCGCCGCCGCCTTGTCCGCCGCCTCCCCCGGCGGCCACCGCCTCGTCATGTCCCGCGACCTCGAACAGCCCTCGCGGCCGGGACGGGCCCACGTACTCCGGCGCGGCCTCCACCGCCCCGTCGACCCGGACCCGCAGCGTCACCCCGAGCGCCCCGTCGCCGTACTCCTCGGCGACCCGGTCGCTGAGATGGACGGCGAGGTAGTACGAGCCCGCGACCCGCATGCCGTTGATCTGCTGGGCGGAGGCGTTGCGGTTGGCGTACTCGACCGGCGGCAGGGAGGCGAGGGCCCGGGACTGCGGGCGTCCGTCGTAGCCGAGACCGAGGTCCTCGACGGGCACGCGGGCGGGGTTGTGGAGGGACAGGGTCAGGGCGCCGGTGACATAACGGCCGCGGGTCGCTCCGCCGCCCAGTTCGGCCGTGACGTGGATCCGCTGACCCCAGTCGACCGGCACCGAGTAGAAGAGGGTGCCGCCCGGCGTGATGCCGGTGCTCCAGACGCCTTGGGCCAGCGCCTCGGCGTCGGAGAATCCGGCCCCTCCGGCGCGCCGCACGGCCTGCCCGGTGAGCGGGTCGGGTGAGGAGGAGTCCTGGTCACGCGGTGCCTCGGTCGGGCCGGGTTCCCTCAGCCCCGGTTCCAGCACCGGCGTCAGCTCCAGGTCCCAGTCGCCGGGTGCCGCGCCCGTGACGGTGGTCCGTCCGACGACCACGTAGTACGGGCCCTCGCCCGCGCAGGCGGTGCGCCGGGAGGTGGACTCGCGCGCCACGGAGGCGACGAAGGGGTGCGGGTCGCGGCTGGGGCCCACGAGGGTGCTGTCGGTGTCGCAGATGCCGCCGTCGGCGTCCTCCAGGCTCACGCGGATGCCGTCCGTCGAGGACAGCGTCGTCCCCGCGCGCGGGAGGGCCGTCACGGCGACGTACGCGTCGGAGGAGGCGTCGTCGAGGGTGAGCCGGTAGGAGCGCTCGCCGTCGGCCGGGAGGATGCTCCGGTAGGTCTCGCCGGGGTCGAGGGGCTCGGCGTCCGTGGTGCTCTCGGCGCCGGTGACCGTCCGGACGTCGGGGGCGTAGCCGTACGGGCTCGGGGTGCCGGCCGCGAGTGCGGGAGGCCCGGGCAGGACCGCGGTCAGCACGGCCGCCACGGCCACCGCGGCTGCCGTGGGCACGACCCGGCGCACGGTAGTCCACGGCCGACCGCGCCGCCACCGCACCGTAAGCCGCCCCATCACGCGCCACCCCTCGTCGTAGCCGGACCGTGGCCCATCCTGCCCCGCGAGGCCGCGGCTCATCCGGGCAACACAAAACCCCGACCGCTGGGCGGCCGGGGTCTGGTCTGAACCGTAAGTCGGAACTCACGAACCCGTGGGCACGGAGTCAGTCGCCTCCGTCCACAGATCCTGCTCGGCGCGATCCGCCTGGATCTGGCGGTACACGAGGAGCCCGCCGATGGCGGCCAGTGCGACCAGGAGAAGCTTCTTCACCGCGTGACCTCGTCTTTCCTTGACGTAGGGGACCTCTGGCGCCCGACTATACACACCGACCGATACCGATCGGTGACCTGCGTCAGCCCCTCAACTTCCGTCCGGCGCAGCGCAGTAGAAGTGGATGACACCGCTCCGATCGGAGGGTGATCACACCCCCACGGACGGTGTTTTCACACCCGCTCCTCCCTTGTCCTCCGCTTTTCGGGCTTCTTGCGCCCATCCGGGTGGTGTTCATCTGAAGATCGACGCGCCAGGGGCGTCGGTCCGTGATTTCGCCGCGTCCATACACATCATGAGGAAAGTACGCAAATCGCCCAACCTGAAAGTGAGGGGACCATGTTCCGGAACCAGGTCACGAAGCTGTGGACCGCACTCGTCACCGCCCTGCTGGCGCTGTGCACGACGCTCGGCCTCATCACCACCACCGCCGCCGCGGCGGTACCGCGGAGCGAGCAGTCCCGCAACACCAGCGCTTCGGCCGAACCTCCGGCACAACCCCTCTGGTCCTGGGCCGTCGTCCGGGCCCTGCCGCCCACGATGAAGCAACGGATCCGCGCCGAGGCCCACGGCAAGACCCCCAGCTGCCGGCACCGGCCGCCCTCGGACACCGAGGCGGAGCCGGACGCGGCCTGCGACGACACGGCGGCCGACGCCGCCCCCGCGGCCGAGCCGGCCGCTCCCCTCCAGCGCTGACCGCGCGCGCCGCGCACCTCGCGATGCACCTCCCGGCGCACACCTCTCCCTGACGTAACGGCGAACTTGCGTACACGCCCTCTTACACGACTCGACAACAGTCGCGAGACCCTCCTACAACGGCGTAGGAGCAAGCGAAGGACCCCCGGCCGGGAACGGTCGGGGGTCTTCGTGCTGTGCGGTCACAAGCCACAGGTGCCGGGGGGAGGGACGGGGGTCTTCCGGTGACGGTCGATGTGGCTCCACCCGTCCTGGCGGTCGGAGTCCCACCACCGACACCAGAAGACCCCCGGTCCACTGGACCGGGGGTCTTTACCTCTGGTGGGGCTAACAGGATTTGAACCTGTGGCCTCATCCTTATCAGGGATGCGCTCTAACCAACTGAGCTATAGCCCCGCCGCGCTCTGCGGTGTGTGTCCCGCGCGCTGACTCCTGAAGATTAGCGCACGACATGGGCAGTCCCAAAATCGGTTGTCGGGACACCGGCACCGCAGGTTTGAAGCGACGATCGCGGTTAAGTCACTCGTCCTCGGCGAGCGTCAGCTCGACACCGCCGACGAAGCCCGCGGAGAGGTTGTAGATGAACGCGCCGAGGGTCGCGAGAGCCGTCGCGAGGACGACGTCGATGACCGCGATGATCGTCGTGAACATCAGGACGTTCGGCAGCGACAGGAAGGACTGCAGGTCGAAGCCGTTGGACTCGTTCGAGCCCGTCGCCTCCGAGATCGTGCCGCCGACCGTCGAGAAGACGCCCATCGCGTCCATGACCATCCACAGCACGGCGGCGGCCACGATCGTGCAGATGCCGAGCGCGATGGAGAGCAGGAAGCTGACCTTCATCACCGACCACGGGTCGGCCTTGGCCACCCGCAGCCGCGCCTTGCGGGTGCGCGGCGTGGTGCGCGCGCCCGTGCGCGGACGGCGCACGGCACCAGCCGGGGCGGGCGCCTGCGCCGGGTAGGCCTGCGGCGGGTGGTACGGCCCGGCGGCCTGCTGCGGCTGGCGCTCACCGGGCAGCGGCGAGGCCGGGGCCTGAGCCGGCGTCTGCACCGGCGTCGGGCCCTGCGGGCCTCGGGTGTCCGTCACGGTTCCCCCCTGGGATCCAGACATGTCGGGCGAGGGAGAGTCCTTCGCGGGCGACTTGATCGCTTTCAACTGGGTCGTGTGCGAATCAGCCGGACGGCCGTCGGTCACACGGCCGTCCGTCGCACGCGCGGCGGAGCCACGGCCGCCGCCGTTCGGGTCCGTACCTGAAGAGGTACCGGACGACCCGGCGCCCGTGGCTCCGCTCACGTGACTCACTCCTCGTGCTACTCGGGCGAGGGCGCCTCACCCTCGTCCGTGCCGGTCGTCGCGGTACCCTCGGCGGTCTCGTCGTCGGCGTCCACGCCGTCGACCTCTTCCGCCTCACGTCCCGCCTCGGCGTTACGGGCGATACCGACGACGGCATCGCGCTTGCCCAGGTTGATCAGTTGGACGCCCATGGTGTCACGGCCCGTCTCCCTGACCTCGTTGACTCGCGTACGAATCACACCGCCGCCGAGGGTGATGGCGAGGATCTCGTCGGTCTCCTCGACCACCAGCGCGCCGACGAGCGAACCGCGGTCCTCGACGATCTTGGCGGCCTTGATACCGAGGCCGCCGCGACCCTGGACGCGGTACTCGTCGACGGCGGTCCGCTTCGCGTACCCACCGTCGGTGGCAGTGAACACGAACGTACCGGGTCGAACAACATTCATCGAGAGCAGCTGGTCCCCCTCGCGGAAACTCATGCCCTTGACACCCGAGGTCGCACGGCCCATGGGCCGCAACGCGTCGTCCGTGGCGGTGAACCTGATCGACTGGGCCTTCTTGCTGATCAGCAGCAGATCGTCCTCGGCCGAGACGAGTTCGGCTCCGATCAGTTCGTCGTCCGAACCGTCCTCCGTCTCCCGGAGGTTGATCGCGATGACACCGCCGGAGCGGGGCGAATCGTAATCCTTCAGAGGCGTCTTCTTCACCAGACCGCCCTTGGTGGCCAGGATCAGATAGGGCGCGACCTCGTAGTTGCGGATCGCGAGGATCTCGGCGATCGCCTCGTCCGGCTGGAAGGCCAGCAGGTTCGCGACGTGCTGCCCGCGCGCGTCCCGGCCGGCGTCCGGGAGCTCGTAGGCCTTCGCCCGGTACACGCGCCCCTTGTTGGTGAAGAACAGCAGCCAGTGGTGCGTGGTGGAGACGAAGAAGTGGTCGACGATGTCGTCTTCCTTCAGCTTCGTGCCGCGCACGCCCTTGCCGCCGCGCTTCTGGGCGCGGTAGTCGTCCGTCTTGGTGCGCTTGACGTAGCCGCCGCGCGAGACGGTGACGACGATGTCCTCCTCGGCGATCAGGTCCTCGATGGACATGTCACCGTCGTAGGGCACCAGCATGGTCTTGCGGTCGTCGCCGAACTTCTCGACGATCGCGGCGAGTTCCTCGCTGACGATGCCGCGCTGGCGGACCGGCGAGGCCAGGATCGCGTTGTACTCGGCGATCTTCGCCTGGAGCTCGTCGTGCTCCTGGATGATCTTCTGGCGCTCCAGGGCGGCGAGCCGGCGGAGCTGCATCTCCAGGATGGCGTTGGCCTGGATCTCGTCGATCTCCAGGAGGCCCATCAGGCCCGCGCGCGCGATGTCGACGGTGTCGCTGCGCCGGATGAGCGCGATGACCTCGTCGATGGCGTCCAGGGCCTTGAGCAGGCCGCGCAGGATGTGCGCCCGCTCCTCGGCCTTGCGCAGCCGGAACTTCGTGCGGCGGACGATGACCTCGATCTGGTGCTTCACCCAGTGGCGGATGAAGGCGTCCAGGGACAGGGTGCGCGGCACGCCGTCGACGAGCGCCAGCATGTTGGCGCCGAAGTTCGTCTGGAGGTCGGTGTGCTTGTAGAGGTTGTTCAGGACGACCTTGGCGACCGCGTCCCGCTTCAGGACGATCACCAGACGCTGGCCGGTACGGCTGGACGTCTCGTCGCGGACGTCGGCGATGCCGCCGATCTTGCCGTCCTTGACGAGGTCGGCGATCTTCTGCGCGAGGTTGTCGGGGTTCGTCTGGTACGGCAGTTCCGTGACCACCAGGCACTGGCGGTTCTGGATCTCCTCGACCTCGACGACCGCGCGCATGGTGATCGAGCCGCGCCCGGTGCGGTACGCCTCCTCGATGCCCTTGCGGCCCACGACGAGGGCGCCGGTCGGGAAGTCCGGGCCCTTGATCCGCTCGATGAGGGCGTCCAGCAGCTCCTCGTGCGAGGCGTCCGGGTTCTCCAGACACCACTGGGCGCCGGCCGCGACCTCGCGCAGGTTGTGCGGCGGGATGTTGGTCGCCATGCCGACCGCGATACCGGCCGAACCGTTGATCAGCAGGTTCGGGAAGCGGGCGGGCAGGACGGTCGGCTCCTGGGAGCGGCCGTCGTAGTTGTCCGTGAAGTCGACGGTCTCCTCGTCGATGTCGCGGACCATCTCCATCGACAGCGGCGCCAACTTGCACTCGGTGTAGCGCATGGCGGCGGCCGGGTCGTTGCCCGGGGAGCCGAAGTTGCCGTTGGAGTCGACGAGCGGCATGCGCATCGACCACGGCTGGGCGAGACGGACCAAGGCGTCGTAGATGGAGCTGTCGCCGTGGGGGTGGTAGTTGCCCATGACGTCGCCGACGACGCGGGCGCACTTGTAGAAGCCCTTCTCGGGCCGGTAGCCGCCGTCGTACATGGCGTACAGGACGCGGCGGTGGACGGGCTTGAGACCGTCACGGACGTCGGGGAGCGCTCGCGCCACGATGACGGACATCGCGTAGTCGAGGTACGAGCGCTGCATCTCCGTCTCGAGCCCGACGGGCTCGATCCGTACCGTGGTCTCGCCCTCTTCAGGCGTCACGGGAGTGTTCTCGTCGGCCATTGCTGGTGAAGATCCTTCCTGGTGCGGTCAGCTGAGACCGACTCAGATGTCGAGGAACCGGACGTCCTTGGCGTTGCGCTGGATGAACTGGCGCCGGGCCTCGACGTCCTCGCCCATCAGGACCGAGAACAGCTCGTCCGCCTGGGCGGCGTCGTCGAGGGTGACCTGGCCGAGGACGCGGTGCTCGATGTCCATGGTGGTCACGCGCAGCTCCTCGGCGTTCATCTCGCCGAGGCCCTTGAAGCGCTGGACCGAGTCGTCCTTGATCCGCTTGCCCTGCTGCTTGCCCAGCTCGATCAGGGCGTCGCGCTCGCGGTCCGAGTACGCGTACTCGAAGTCGTCGCGGCCCCACTTGATCTTGTAGAGCGGAGGGCGCGACAGGAACACGTGCCCGGCCTCGACCAGGGGCCGCATGAAGCGGAACAGGAAGGTCAGCAGCAGGGTGTTGATGTGCTGGCCGTCGACGTCGGCGTCCGCCATCAGGATGATCTTGTGATAGCGGAGCTTCTCGATGTCGAAGTCCTCGTGCACGCCGGTGCCGAAGGCGGAGATCAGTGCCTGGATCTCCTGGTTCTGCAGGATCTTGTCGATCCGCGCCTTCTCGACGTTGAGGATCTTGCCCCGGATCGGGAGGATCGCCTGGTACTGCGGGTTGCGGCCGGACTTGGCCGAGCCGCCGGCGGAGTCACCCTCGACGATGAAGATCTCGCACTTGGTGGGGTCGTTGGACTGGCAGTCGCTCAGCTTGCCCGGCAGCGACGCCGACTCCAGCAGGCCCTTGCGACGGGTGAGGTCGCGCGCCTTGCGGGCGGCCACGCGCGCGGTGGCGGCCTGGATGCCCTTGCGGACGATGTCGGCGGCCTCGACCGGGTTGCGGTCCAGCCAGTCGTTCAGGTGCTCGTAGACGGCCTTCTGGACGAAGGTCTTGGCCTCCGTGTTGCCCAGCTTGGTCTTCGTCTGGCCCTCGAACTGCGGCTCGCTCAGCTTCACCGAGATGATCGCCGTCAGACCCTCGCGGATGTCGTCACCCGTGAGGTTGTCGTCCTTCTCGCGCAGCAGCTTCTTGTCGCGCGCGTACTTGTTGACCAGGTTGGTCAGCGCCGCGCGGAAGCCCTCTTCGTGGGTGCCGCCCTCGTGCGTGTGGATGATGTTGGCGAAGGAGTAGACGCCCTCGCTGTAGCCGCTGTTCCACTGCATCGCGACTTCGAGGGAGAGGCTCTTCTCCTTGTCCTCCGCCTCCAGGTCGATGACCGTGGGGTGCACCGCCTCGCCCTTGCGGGCGTTGAGGTACTTCACGAAGTCGACGATGCCGCCCTCGTAGTGGTACGTGACGTGCTTGACCTCGGCGGTCTCGTCCGCGCCCGCCTCGTCCGCCCCGGACGTGGCCTTCGCCGACTCGCGCTCGTCAGTGAGTTTGATCGTCAAACCCTTGTTGAGGAACGCCATCTCCTGGAAGCGCCGCGACAGCGTCTCGAAGGAGTAGTCCGTGGTCTCGAAGATGTCGCCGTCGGCCCAGAAGGTGACCGACGTACCGGTCTCCTGGGTCGCCTCGTGCTGGGAGAGCGGCGCCGTGGGGGCACCCATCTTGTAGTCCTGCGTCCAGCGGTGGCCGTCGGTCCGCACCTCGACGGAGACCTTCGACGACAGGGCGTTCACGACGGAGACACCCACGCCGTGCAGACCGCCGGAGACCGCGTAGCCGCCGCCGCCGAACTTGCCGCCCGCGTGCAGCACCGTCAGCACGACCTCCAGGGCCGGCTTGCCCTCGGAGGGCACGATGCCGACCGGGATGCCTCGGCCGTTGTCGACGACGCGCACGCCGCCGTCGGCGAGGATCGTCACGTCGATCGTGTCCGCGTGACCGGCCAGGGCCTCGTCGACGGAGTTGTCGACGACCTCGTACACAAGGTGGTGCAGACCGCGCTCGCCGGTGGAGCCGATGTACATGCCGGGGCGCTTGCGGACCGCGTCCAGGCCTTCGAGGACGGTGATGGCGCTGGCGTCGTACGAGGCGGTGACCTCGTGGCTCGACGAAGTCGCCGGGGCGTTCTCGCCGGCGTCGGTGGACGGGATGTTCTCGTTGGGGTTGCCGGAATCGGCCACGAAGCGCCCTTTCTGGCACAGCACAAGCCAGGCTCGTCGGCTGGTTGCCGGAGCGGCTGCGGCATGTTGCGTTGGTAAGCCTTGATCAGCGTTGCTCAGCGTGTCCCGCACGGTCCCCACGAATGGGGCGGGATTAGCTTCCAGTCTACCGGTAGCGCCGACAGTGATGGGGGTTTGCCGGTACCTGAGTCCTCATGTGCCGCCCTCAATCCGCCTCTTCCGGGTCCCCATATACGGAATGGGGCTCCAAGAGGCTCACAGCGGCACTCAGCGCTTCGGGCTGTCAACCCTTGGCTACTTGGGAGTCACGTCGCAGTTCGCAACCGCGTGCGGTCGTACGAGACGACGGCCGCCGGCGCTCCCGAGGAGCCGCCGACGGCCGTTCGTGTGATGTCTGTCACCCAGGGTTTGGAGGGTCACCCGTAGGTGTCACCAGGGCCTGTGCTGCCCGGGGCGCGCAGCGGACCGTAGCGCCGGTTGGGGCCGTTCGGGCCCTGCACCTTGATGATCCGCACCGCCCCGTGGCCCAGGTCCTCGTTGAGCCGGGCGACCAGCGTGGGGGCCAGCAGCCGCAGGTTGGTCGCCCACGCCGTGGAGTCGCAGCGCACCAGGAGCACCCGCTCGTCCTCGTCGTAGCGCTCCGGCACGCAGTGCTTGGCCACGTCCTCGCCGACGATCTCCGGCCAGCGCCCCATGACCCCGCCGACCGCCGCCGGCGCCTCCCAGCCGCGCTCGCCGATCAGCCGGTTGATCGCCGCGCCCAGCGCCATCGGGTCCCGCCCGTCGGCGCGCGCGCCGGAGCGCAGACCGCCGCGCCGGGCCTGCTTCTTCTGCTGCGCCGCGTCCCCGCGCGCGCGGGCCGCCTCCTTGGCCGCGCGCAGGGCCACGCGCGCGAGGTCGACGCCCGAGGGCTCAGGGGTGGTCGCGGGCTCGTCCTTGCCGCTCACGCGCGCTCCACCACCCCGTCGGACACCGAGTAGCGCGCCCCCGCCAGCAGATGCGGCACGTCGTCGTCGACCGCGGCCGTCACCAGCACCTGCTCGCCCGGCGCCACCATCTCCGCCAGCCGCTCACGGCGCCGGGTGTCCAGCTCGGCGAACACGTCGTCGAGGACGAGCACCGGCTCGTTGCCCTCCGCGCGCAGCAGGTCGTACGACGCGAGCCGCAGCGCCAGGGCGTACGACCAGGACTCTCCGTGCGAGGCGTACCCCTTGGCGGGGAGCTGGCCGAGCTTGAGCGTCACGTCGTCCCGGTGCGGGCCCACGAGGGTCACGCCCCGCTCGATCTCCTGCTTGCGGGCCTCCGCGAGCGCCGCCGTCAGCTGCTCGTACAGGTCGTCCCGGGTGTGGGCCTCGCCGGGCGCGGACGGCTTGTACTCCAGGGCGATCGGCCCGCCGCCGGGGGCGAGCTGCTCGTACGCCTTGTCGGCCAGCGGCTGGAGCGCGGCGATCAGGTCGAGCCGCTGGGCGAGCAGCTCGGCGCCCACGCGCGCGAGGTGCTGGTCCCAGACGTCGAGGGTGGAGAGGTCCATCGAGCGGCCGCCGTGCCTGCGGGCGAGGGCGGCCGACTTCAGGAGGGTGTTGCGCTGCTTGAGGACGCGGTCGTAGTCGGAGCGCACGCCCGCCATCCGCGGGGAGCGCGCGGTGACCAGCTCGTCGAGGAACCGGCGCCGCTCGCCGGGGTCGCCCTTCACCAGGGCCAGGTCCTCCGGCGCGAACAGCACCGTGCGTACGATGCCGAGCACGTCACGTGGTCTGACCTGCGACGACCTGTTGATCCTCGCGCGGTTCGCCCGGCCCGGGTTCAGCTCGAGCTCGACCAGCTGCTGCCGCTCGCCCTGGCGGACCTGGGCCCGGATCACCGCCCGCTCGGCGCCCATGCGGACCAGGGGCGCGTCCGAGGAGACGCGGTGGCTGCCGAGGGTGGCGAGATAGCCGACGGCCTCGACCAGGTTCGTCTTGCCCTGTCCGTTGGGGCCCACGAACGCGGTGACGCCCGGGTCGAGCGGAACCTCGACCCGGGCGTACGAGCGGAAGTCGGCCAGCGACAGATGCGTGACGTGCATGGTCGGGCGTGACCTCCCCCGGTGCGCGGGCTGTGCTGCACAGCCCTGTGGATTACTTCTTCTCGACCGCGTGGCCGCCGAACTGGTTGCGCAGCGCGGCGATCATCTTCATCTGCGGGGAGTCGTCCTGGCGGGACGCGAACCGCGCGAACAGCGACGCGGTGATCGCCGGGAGCGGCACCGCGTTGTCGATGGCGGCCTCGACCGTCCAGCGGCCCTCGCCGGAGTCCTGGGCGTAGCCGCGGAGCTTGTCCAGGTGCTCGTCGTCGTCCAAGGCGTTCACGGCCAGGTCGAGGAGCCAGGAGCGGATGACCGTCCCCTCCTGCCAGGAGCGGAAGACCTCGCGGACGTCGGTGACGGAGTCGACCTTCTCCAGGAGCTCCCAGCCCTCGGCGTAGGCCTGCATCATGGCGTACTCGATGCCGTTGTGGACCATCTTCGCGAAGTGGCCGGCACCGACCTTGCCCGCGTGCACCGAGCCGAAGTCGCCCTCAGGCTTCAGCGCGTCGAAGACCGGCTGCACCTTCGCGACGTTCTCCGCGTCGCCGCCGTACATGAGCGCGTAGCCGTTCTCCAGGCCCCAGACGCCGCCGGAGACACCGCAGTCGACGAAGCCGATGCCCTTGGCGGCGAGCTCCTCGGCGTGCTTCTCGTCGTCCGTCCAGCGGGAGTTGCCGCCGTCCACGACGACGTCGCCGGGCTCCAGCAGTTCGGCCAGCTCGTCGACGGTCGACTGGGTCGCGGCGCCGGCCGGGACCATCACCCACACCACGCGCGGGCCCTTGAGCCTGCCCACCAGCTCTTCGAGGCTGTGGACGTCGGCGAGGTCCGGGTTGCGGTCGTATCCGACGACGGTGTGGCCCGCGCGGCGGATCCGCTCGCGCATGTTGCCGCCCATCTTGCCGAGGCCGACGAGACCGAGCTCCATCAGTTGTTCCTTAGGTTGCTGTGGCGTGAGTGGGACCTTCGTACCCATGTCCGAGCCTAAACCCGGACGCTCACGCACACCTGTGGGCATACGCGCTCATACGTACGTCCCCACCTGCGGACTTTCCCCAGACCGGGCTCACCGTTTCCACGGCCTGGGGATAACTCCTGGTGCCCGGACGGGGCTCAGCCGCTGAGGCGCACCGGCATGATCAGGTACTTGTAGGCGTCGTCCGCCTCCGCGTCCAGCGCGGGCTTGCCGCTGAGCAGCGCGGGCTTGGTGGACGTCGTGAAGGAGAGCTGGGCGACCGGGGAGTCGATCGCGCTGAGGCCGTCCAGCAGGAAGGTCGGGTTGAAGGCGATCGAGATGTCGTCGCCCTCCAGGTTGGCGTCGACGCGCTCCACAGCCTGTGCGTCGTCGCTGGAACCGGCCTCCAGGATCAGCACGCCCTGCTCGAAGCTCAGCCGCACCGGGGTGTTGCGCTCGGCGACCAGGGCCACACGCTTGACGGCCTCCACGAAGGGGGCGGTCTCGATGACGGCGACGGAGTTGAACTCCGTCGGGAACAGCGTGCGGTACTTCGGGAGGTCGCCCTCCAGGAGGCGGGTCGTCGTACGGCGGCCGGCGCCCTCGAAGCCGATCAGGCCCTCGCCCGCGCCGGAGCCGGAGAGCGCCAGGGTGACGCTGTCGCCGCTCGTGAGCGCCTTGGCGGTGTCCAGGAGCGTCTTGGCGGGCACCAGGGCCACCGCGGACGCCTCGGGGTTCTCCGGCTTCCACAGGAACTCGCGGACCGCGAAGCGGTAGCGGTCGGTGGAGGCGAGGGTGACGGTGTCGCCCTCGATCTCGATGCGCACACCGGTGAGGACCGGCAGCGTGTCGTCACGGCCGGCCGCGATGGCGACCTGGGAGGCGGCGGAGGCGAAGACCTCACCGGGGACCGTGCCGGTCGCGGTGGGCATCTGCGGCAGGGCCGGGTACTCCTCCACGGGCAGGGTGTGGAGCGTGAAGCGCGAGGAGCCGCAGACCACGGTCGCCCGTACACCGTCTGTGGAGATCTCCACCGGCCGGTTGGGCAGGGCGCGGCAGATGTCGGCGAGCAGCCGGCCGGACACCAGCACGGTGCCCTCTTCCTCGACCTCGGCCTCGACGCCCACCTTGGCGGAGACCTCGTAGTCGAAGCTGGAGAGGCTGAGCTGACCGTCCTCGGCCTTCAGCAGGAGGCCGGCGAGGACAGGCGCCGGCGGACGGGCCGGGAGGCTGCGTGCCGCCCAGGCCACGGCCTCCGCGAGTACGTCGCGTTCCACCCGGATCTTCACTGTTGCCGCCTCCTGCTGTTGCCGGCGCTGCTCGGCCTGCCTGGCTTCGTCGTCTGTCTCGGTGTCGTCAGGCCCTGTGAGGGGAAGGACACCGGGGAACAGTCTGACGCACCCCACTGACAGTAGGTGCCTCTCGGGGTCAAGTCGTGACGAGGGGCAGTCGGGAGCCGGACAGCGAGTTGTGCACAGGACCCCCTTCTAAACGGATTCCCAGCTCTCTCTAGTTGGGAGTAGTAGTAGGGGCTGTGGATACAGTGTATAAACGCGTTTCCGCAGGTCAGGCTAGGAATTTTGTCCACTGGTCCTGTGGGCGGAGGCGGTGGACAACTCGCCTCTTCTGTGGAGAACAGAAAGTTCTGCACACTCCATGCACAGGACGGGGCGACTTGTCCCCAGCGGCGTCCCCAGGTTTACCCACCTTTCCCACAGGCCAACCCGGCACCTTCGTGTGACGCCTTTCACTCGACGCGGTGAGCGGCCGCGTCGCGTTGCCGAACAGTGGACAGCGGTGTGGAGAAACTGTCCCTCACTGGGGACAACCCGCCTCAGCCTGTGGGTTGTCGGTGGACAACTTCATGCACAGGGTGTGGACCAGTTCTCTGTCCACAGTCTGTGGATACTCTTCGTCCACGAATCCACAGGCACCTGACCTGGCCTGACGCTCTCTCACCAGCGGCCCTGTGGACGGCGATCTGGACAACTTCCCAGTCCCCAGGATGTGGACGCAAGAAAGTCTCCCAATCTGTGGAGGGAGGCCGTAACCCGGCGGCTAATCGAACAGCCGAGGACGCGGGTACGACGAGGGACGACCCCGGGAACGACGAAGAGCGCCCCCGGGTACGACGAAGGGCGCCTCCGGGAACTGGTCCCGGAGGCGCCCTCAGCGCTCTGCGACGGCGGGTGAGCGGCTCTCTCAGCCGTTCTTGATGCGGTTCGTCAGCTCGGTCACCTGGTTGTAGATGGAGCGCCGCTCGGCCATCAGATTGCGGATCTTGCGGTCCGCGTGCATGACGGTCGTGTGGTCCCGGCCGCCGAACAGCGCCCCGATCTTCGGCAGCGAGAGGTCCGTGAGCTCCCGGCACAGATACATGGCGATCTGGCGGGCCGTCACGAGCGCCCGCCCGCGCGAGGTGCCGCAGAGGTCCTCGACGGTGAGACCGAAGTAGTCGGCGGTCGCGCTCATGATGGCCGTGGACGTGATCTCCGGGGCCGAGTCGTCGCCCCCCGGGATCAGGTCCTTGAGGACGATCTCGGTGAGGCCGAGGTCCACCGGCTGCCGGTTGAGCGACGCGAAGGCCGTCACCCGGATCAGCGCGCCCTCCAGCTCACGGATGTTCCGCGAGATCCGGGAGGCGATGAACTCCAGCACCTCCGGCGGGGCGTTGAGCTGCTCCTGGACCGCCTTCTTGCGCAGGATCGCGATCCGCGTCTCCAGCTCGGGCGGCTGGACGTCGGTGATCAGGCCCCACTCGAACCGGTTGCGCAGCCGGTCCTCCAGCGTCACCAGCTGCTTGGGCGGCCGGTCGCTGGAGAGCACGATCTGCTTGTTCGCGTTGTGGAGCGTGTTGAAGGTGTGGAAGAACTCCTCCTGCGTCGACTCCTTGTCCGCGAGGAACTGGATGTCGTCGACGAGCAGGATGTCCATCTCGCGGTACCGCTTGCGGAAGCTGTCGCCCTTGCCGTCGCGGATGGAGTTGATGAACTCGTTGGTGAACTCCTCCGAGCTCACGTACCGCACGCGCGTGCCGGGATACAGGCTGCGCGCGTAGTGCCCGATCGCGTGCAGCAGGTGCGTCTTGCCGAGGCCCGACTCCCCGTAGATGAAGAGGGGGTTGTACGCCTTGGCCGGCGCCTCGGCGACGGCGACCGCGGCCGCGTGCGCGAAGCGGTTGGAGGCGCCGATGACGAACGTGTCGAAGAGGTACTTGGGGTTCAGCCGCGCGGTCGGCTCGCCGGGGCCGCTCGCCGGCGCGGGCTTCGCCGCCAGCGGGCCAGGGGCGCCGCTGGGCGCGGACAGCGCCGGACCGCCGCGGTGCCCGGGGCCGTCACCGGAGGACGGCTCGGACAGGTCGCGGCGCGGTCCGGGGCGGTCGTAGTCGCCGCGGGGAGCGTCGTAGTCGGAGCGCGGGCTGTCGTAGTCCGGGCGCCCCTGGTCGTAGTCGGACCGCTGCTGCTCGTAGCCGTCGCGCTGGCCGCCGTCGTACGGCGAGCGGTCCCTCGGCTGCTGGCGGTAGTCCTGGGCCGGCGAGGAGTAGGAGTCCTGACCGTACGGCTCCTGCGCGGGCGGTGTCGCGTACGGGTCGCGCTCGGGGAAACCGAGCCGGGGCTGCTGCCAGCCGTACTCGTCCTGCTGCGGGCGGGGCCAGGCGCCGGGCTCGGGGCGCTGGTACTCGCCCGGATAGGCGGGGCGCGCGGTGGGCAGCTGGTCGCCGGGGCCGCCGGGCATCTGGTCGGGGCGCCCCGGACGGTGCTCGTCGGGACGGCCCTGGCGGTGCTCGTCGGCGCGGTGGCGGCCGTACCCCTCGTACTGACCGCTCGGGAGCTCGGGCTCCTCGTAGCGCTGCGGGGGGCGGGGCTGCTGGGGGGCCGGCGGGGCGGAGGGTTCGCCGACGGAGTCGTCGACGGTGATCGCGATACGGATCGGGCGCCCGCACTCCCGGCTCAGGGTGTCGCTGACGATGGGGGCCAGACGGCCCTCCAGTACGCCCTTGGCGAATTCGTTCGGTACGGCGAGCAGCGCGGTGTCGGCGACCAGCGCGAGGGGCTGGCAGCGACGGATCCAGTGCTCGTCCTTGACCTCCACACCCTGTCCGCGGCCCTCGCCGAGAAGGTGCTCCAGTACTCGTGGCCACACTGCGGCAAGATCGGCAGGTACGTCAGCCACAGGGCACGCTCTCTCACAGGTCCCACGAACGTGTGACATGGGACGGGTCGGGATTCAAAAGGGGCGGAGCCAGAATCAAGGGGACAAGGGAACGAATCTGAGTTCAGCCACGGTAGTCAGGGCGACGGGTGCGGTTCAAGTTGTTGTCCCCAGGCTGTGGATAGTGTCTCCCGGTGACCGCTGGTTTGACCGGATGGCGTAGCCGCGCGTACCGTAACCAGGTCGAGTTGTCGATGGCTGCTGCCGCCTGCCTCCGATGGGCACAGATCGCGTCAGGTGATCGGGAAGCGGTGCACTCGGGCGTAACGAGAGCTACTCGTGGGCGCACGGTGACAGCCAGGACGGCACCCGCCACCACCGATTAATCTCTGGAGCCCCCGAGTGAGCAAGCGCACCTTCCAGCCGAACAACCGTCGTCGCGCCAAGACCCACGGCTTCCGCCTGCGGATGCGTACCCGTGCTGGCCGCGCGATTCTCGCGAACCGTCGTGCCAAGGGTCGCGCCAGCCTGTCCGCCTGATCCCGGTCAGGTCATGCCATCGTGCTGCCCACCGAGAACCGGCTGAGGCGGCGCGAGGACTTCGCGACCGCGGTACGACGAGGGCGCCGGGCAGGCCGCCCGTCCCTCGTCGTCCATCTTCGTAGCGGTGCAACGGACCCGCACGCGCCTGGGGAGAGCGCTCCCCCGACGCGTGCGGGTTTCGTTGTCAGCAAAGCCGTGGGCGGCGCGGTCGTCCGCAACAAGGTGAAGCGCAGGCTTCGCCATCTGATGCGTGACCGGGTCGATCGGCTGCCCCCCGGTAGCCTGGTAGTCGTACGAGCGCTGCCCGGTTCGGGTGACGCCGACCCTGCAACGCTGGCCCAGGACCTGGATGCCGCCATCGAACGGCTACTGGGAGGGGGCGCGCGATGAAGTACCCGCTGCTGGCTCTGATCAAGCTGTACCAGTGGACGATCAGTCCACTGCTGGGGCCGGTCTGCAAGTACTACCCGTCGTGCTCGCACTACGGCTACACCGCGATCGACCGGCACGGCGCGATCAAGGGCACCGCCCTCACCGCGTGGCGCATCCTGCGATGCAATCCCTGGTCGCTGGGCGGTGTGGACTATGTGCCCGAGCGCAAGCGTCCACGGTGGCACGAGATGCTGCGGAACGCGTGGCGCGCACGCAAGGGCGGGACCTCCGCCGCCGAAACGGCCCCCGAAGACCACGGTTCTTCGAGCCCGGCCGCAGAGACACCGTCCCATGCCCAAGGAGCATGATTAGTGGACACGATTGCCAGCCTGTTCAGCTTCATCACGACACCCGTCTCCTGGGTCATCGTCCAGTTCCACAAGGTGTACGGCGCCATCTTCGGCCCTGACACCGGCTGGGCCTGGGGCCTGTCGATCGTGTCCCTCGTGATCCTGATCCGTATCTGCCTGATCCCGCTCTTCGTGAAGCAGATCAAGTCGACGCGGGCCATGCAGACGCTCCAGCCCGAGATGAAGAAGATCCAGGAGCGCTACAAGAACGACAAACAGCGTCAGTCCGAAGAGATGATGAAGCTGTACAAGGAGACGGGCACCAACCCGCTCTCCTCGTGCCTTCCCATCCTGGCGCAGTCCCCGTTCTTCTTCGCCCTGTACCACGTGCTCAACGGCATCGCCACGGGCGACACCATCGGCGTGATCAACAAGAGCCTCCTGGAGAGCGCGCAGAAGGCGCACATCTTCGGGGCTCCGCTGGCGGCGAAGTTCACCGACGGCTCGGCGAAGGTGGAGGCGCTTGGTGCCTCTCTCACCGACGTCCGTGTCGTCACCGCGATCATGATCGTCCTGATGTCGGCGTCGCAGTTCTTCACCCAGCGCCAGCTGATGACGAAGAACGTCGACACCACGGTGAAGACCCCGTTCATGCAGCAGCAGAAGATGCTGATGTACGTCTTCCCCGTCATGTTCGCCGTCTTCGGTATCAACTTCCCCGTCGGTGTCCTCGTCTACTGGCTGACCACCAATGTGTGGACCATGGGCCAGCAGATGTACGTGATCCGCAACAACCCGACCCCGGGTTCCAAGGCCCAGGCCGCCTACCTGGATCGCCTCACCAAGCACGTCACGGAGCACGGCAAGACCCGCCGCCGCAGCGAGCGCACCATCGTCAAGGCGATCGTCGCCAAGGGCCGTGACCGCAACGAGTTCGAGCGCAAGTTCATCAACGCGCTGACCAAGGAAAGCCTCGTGGCCCAGGCCGACGGCACGGTGGTGAAGGGCGAGGCCCAGACCACCGCCCTGGCCGAGGACGGTACGCCCGCCACCGGCGCCCCCAAGCGCCAGCAGCCGAAGCGGCAGAGCAAGTCCCAGCGGCAGTCCGGTGCGGCCTCCGCCGCGAAGCCCGCCGACGAGGTCGAGGCCGAGCCGTCGTCGGCCACGACGTCGCTGAGCAAGTCCGCCGAGCCCGAGGACACCAAGCCCGAGGACGCGAAGCCCGCGGCCAAGAAGCAGCAGCCGGGCAATGGCCGCAGCCGGGCCCAGTCCGGGCAGCGCAAGGGCCAGCAGCGCCCCAAGTCCCCGTCCAAGAAGTAAGAAGGAGCCCATCCCGTGACGGAAGGCACCACCTCCGCCGCCGCCGAGGGTGCAGACACCCTGACCCGCCTGGAGCAGGAGGGCGAGATCGCGGCGGACTACCTCGAGGGTCTGCTGGACATCGCCGATCTCGACGGCGACATCGACATGGACGTCGAGGCCGACCGCGCCGCTGTCTCGATCATCAGCGACGCCGGCGGCCGAGACCTGCAGAAGCTGGTCGGCCGTGACGGCGAGGTGCTGGAGGCGCTGCAGGAGCTGACGCGCCTGGCCGTGCACCGGGAGACCGGTGACCGCAGCCGTCTGATGCTGGACATCGGCGGATACCGCGCCAAGAAGCGTGCCGAGCTGTCCGAGCTGGGTGCCAAGGCCGCCGCCGACGTCAAGAACACCGGCGAGCCCGTGAAGCTCCAGCCGATGACGCCGTTCGAGCGCAAGGTCGTCCACGACGCCGTCAAGGCCGCCGGCCTGCGCAGCGAGTCCGAGGGCGAGGAGCCGCAGCGCTTCGTCGTCGTGCTTCCCGCCTGATCGGTCCAGTACGTTCCTCCGGCCCCGTCTGTAGAGCAGACGGGGCCGAACTTTGTCAGCCTGATAGTTCTGATGGTGCCGCCCGGGGTGCGGCGGCACGGTACGGAAGGACGGTCCCCCGTGACGGAGGCAGCGGAGCTTCCCCCTGCGCCCGAGCAGGCACGCGTGGTGTTCGGCGATCGCTTCGACGACGCGGTCCGATACGCGGAGCTGCTCGCCGAGGCGGGTGTCCAGCGCGGTCTGATCGGGCCGCGCGAGGTGCCCCGGCTGTGGGAGCGGCACATTCTCAACTGTGCGGTGCTCTCCGAGGTCGTTCCCGAGGGCGTGACGGTGTGCGACGTCGGCTCCGGTGCCGGCCTGCCCGGCATTCCCCTCGCGCTCGTCCGGGGCGATCTGAAGATCACGCTCCTGGAGCCGCTGCTGCGGCGCACGACCTTCCTCACCGAGGTCGTCGAGCTGCTGGGCCTGGACCATGTGACGGTCATGCGGGGCCGTGCCGAGGAGGTCATGGGCAAGCTGCCTCCGGTCCATGTCGTGACGGCGCGAGCGGTCGCCCCGCTGGACCGCCTGGCGACCTGGGGCGTGCCCCTGCTGCGCCCGTACGGCGAGATGCTCGCCCTCAAGGGTGATACGGCCGAGGAGGAGCTGAAGGCGTCTTCCACGGCGCTCAGCAAGCTCGGCGCGGTGGAGACATCGATCCTGCATGTGGGTGAGGGAGTGGTCGATCCGCTGTCCACCGTGGTGCGGGTCGAGGTCGGCGAGAGCCCCGGAGGGGTGCGCTTTGCGGCCAAGCGGGCCAAGGCCGCTCGCACCGGGCGGACGCGCCGACGCCGCTGATCCGTCCTGACGACGAGTCGTACTCCACACAAGCTGCCAAACCTACGCATGCCGGAGTGTCGCGACAGTTCGGCCCTGACTGCTGTGCATCGTGTTTCACGTGAAACGTCGCTCACTGCTGCAGGGCATCATCAGCCGTGGCCGCGCTGCGGCCACGGCTCGCGACCGCAAGCCCCTCGGATCTCTCGGAGAGAGCTCTTCTGATGACGCTCCGCCCCCCTTGAGGGGCACGGAGTTGTCCACAGAGGTGGTTTTCTCCACACAACACCAGGCCTCACTGGTTCACGACCCCGAAGACATGGGAGGCTCTGTTCATTGCGAGCCTGAAGTCGAGGAGAGTGAATCCTTGCGGTCCGACGCCAACATCGCGGGACCGATGACCGATCCGGTCCCCGGTCCCCGTACCGAATCGATGGGGGAGGATGTTTCACGTGAAACACCGCCCCCCATGGACGACACTCCGATCGGTCGTGCTGCCCAACTGGCGGTAGAGGCTCTCGGCCGCGCCGGCGAGGGCCTGCCCCGGCCTGAGCAGACCCGGGTCATGGTCGTCGCCAACCAGAAGGGCGGGGTGGGCAAGACGACGACGACCGTCAATCTTGCCGCTTCGCTGGCTCTGCATGGTGGCCGTGTCCTGGTGATCGACCTTGACCCCCAGGGGAACGCCTCCACGGCACTGGGGATCGACCACCACGCCGAAGTTCCGTCCATCTACGACGTGTTGGTGGACAGCAGGCCGCTCTCCGAAGTCGTCCAGCCGGTCCCGGATGTCGAGGGACTGTTCTGCGCGCCCGCCACGATCGATCTCGCCGGTGCGGAGATCGAGCTGGTGTCTCTGGTCGCCCGGGAGAGCCGCCTTGAGCGAGCCATCCGGGCCTATGAACAGCCGCTGGACTACATCCTCATCGACTGCCCGCCCTCGCTCGGCCTTCTGACGGTCAACGCGCTGGTGGCCGGAGCAGAGGTCCTCATCCCGATCCAGTGCGAGTACTACGCGCTGGAGGGCCTGGGCCAGTTGCTGCGCAACGTCGACCTGGTGCGGGGGCACCTCAACCCCGCCCTGCATGTATCGACGATCCTGCTCACCATGTACGACGGCCGGACGCGCCTCGCGTCCCAGGTCGCGGACGAGGTGCGCACTCACTTCGGTGACGAGGTGCTGCGGACGAGCATTCCCCGCTCGGTCCGTATCTCCGAGGCGCCGAGCTACGGACAGACGGTGCTGACCTACGATCCGGGGTCCAGCGGTGCGCTGTCCTACCTTGAGGCGGCACGAGAGATCGCGTTGAGGGGTGTCGGCGTCAACTACGACCCGACGCAGGCCCATATCGGCGCCCAGAGCAACCCGAGCATGGTGGAGGGGATCCAGTGAGCGAGCGACGGAGGGGTTTGGGTCGCGGTCTCGGCGCACTCATCCCTGGACCGGCGGACAAGACGGTGGCTCCGCCCGCGGTGAGCGGTGGCGGCCCCGCCTCCTCCCCGACGGCGGTTCCGGTGCTGACCACCGACCGCGGAGTGGCCGCTGCGAAGGTCGCCACGCTGCCGCCTGTTTCACATGAAACCGAGGAGCCGATCGGAGCCCTGGAGACGCCCGCGCCTCCCCTGGGCGCCTACTTCGCCGAGCTCCCCCTCGACTCCATCACGCCGAACCCGCGTCAGCCGCGTGAGGTCTTCGACGAGGACGCTCTGCAGGAGCTCGTCACCTCCATCCAGGAGGTCGGCCTGCTCCAGCCGGTCGTCGTACGGCAGGCCGGTGCCGGACGCTACGAGCTCATCATGGGCGAGCGGCGCTGGCGGGCCAGCCGGGAGGCCGGCCTGGAGGCGATCCCGGCGATCGTCCGGTCCACGGACGACGACAAGCTTCTCCTGGACGCCCTCCTGGAGAACCTGCACCGGGCACAGCTCAACCCGCTGGAAGAGGCCGCGGCCTACGACCAGTTGCTCAAGGACTTCAACTGCACGCACGACCAGTTGGCGGACCGCATCGGACGCTCCCGTCCGCAGGTCTCCAACACCCTGCGTCTGCTGAAGCTCTCGCCGGCGGTCCAGCGCCGGGTGGCCGCCGGGGTGCTCTCCGCCGGACACGCGCGGGCGCTGCTCTCCGTCGAGGACTCGGAGGAGCAGGACCGGCTGGCTCACCGCATCGTGGCCGAGGGCCTCTCGGTGCGTGCCGTCGAGGAGATCGTGACCCTCATGGGTTCGCGTCCCCAGACGGCTCAGCGCTCCAAGGGACCGCGTGCCGGCACCCGGGTCTCCCCGGCGCTGAGCGACCTGGCGACCCGGCTCTCGGACCGCTTCGAGACGCGGGTGAAGGTCGACCTGGGCCAGAAGAAGGGCAAGATCACGGTCGAGTTCGCGTCCATGGACGACCTGGAACGCATCCTCAGCTCGCTGGCCCCGGGTGAGGGACCGGTCCTGCAGAAGAGCCTTCTGGACGGGGACTCCGAGGACACGGAGGACTGACCCTCCTGGCGGCTCGACAAGGCCGACGGAGCGGGCTGTGACCGGTGTGGACCGGACACAGCCCGCTCTTTGCTTTCAGGCGGTGTCGACGGAATCACATCGTGGATACGATGCGTTCGGGTACGGCGCATCCACCCGGCAGCACCTTTCAGGGGAGGCAGGGGTCATGCGAACGGTGAGCCGCAGCGGACTGGTGAGCGCGGGCCTGGGACTGGGCGCGGTCGGCGGATTCGTCGGCAGCCTGCTCAGGGAGCGCAGCGCTCTGACGGCCGCCCGCGATGCCGCGGGCGAGGGAAGCGAGGAACAGCCTTCATGGGGCGTCGGCTCGTACCGCTCACGCTGGACAACCTTCCGGACCTTCCCCAGCGTTGTCGCTCGTGTGTCTTCTGGGAGCTCGACCCCGTCAGCGGGGAAGCCGCGGTAAAGGCGGGAACCCCCGCTCTGGAGAAGGAAGGCTGGATCTCCGCCGTCCTGCTGGACTGGGGATCCTGCGGCAGGGTCGTGTACGTCGACGACGTGCCCGTCGGCTTCGTGCTCTACGCCCCGCCCGCCTATGTCCCCCGCTCGACGGCGTTCCCCACGAGCCCCGTCTCTCCCGACGCGGTGCAGTTGATGACGGCGTTCATCATGCCGGGCTATCAGGGGCAGGGGCTGGGCCGTGTGATGGTCCAGACGGTCGCGAAGGATCTGCTGCGCAGGGGCTTCAAGGCCATCGAGGCGTTCGGGGACGCCCGTTGGCAGGAGCCGGCCTGTCTGCTGCCCGCCGACCATCTGCTCGCCGTGGGCTTCAAGACGGTCCGCCTTCATCCGCTGCACCCCCGCCTCAGGCTGGAGCTGCGGACGACGCTCTCCTGGAAGGAAGACGTCGAGATGGCGCTGGACCGGCTTCTGGGGGCGGTCCAGAAGGAACCCGCGCTGCGTCCCTTGTAGGGGACGGGAACGACAATGGGCCAGCCCGAGGGGGCTGGCCCATGCGTGTTTCACGTGAAACATTACTCGGCGATGAAGTCCTCGAGGTCGCGCACGATCGCGGCCTTCGGCTTCGCGCCGACGATGGTCTTGGCGACCTCGCCACCCTGGTAGACGTTCAGGGTCGGGATGGACATGACGCCGTACTTGGCGGCCGTACCCGGGTTCTCGTCGATGTTGAGCTTGACGATCTCGATCTTGTCGCCGTACTCGGCGGCGATCGCCTCAAGCGACGGGGCGATCTGGCGGCACGGACCGCACCAGGCGGCCCAGAAGTCCACCAGGACGGGCTTGTCGCTCTTGAGGACGTCCTGCTCGAAGGAGTCGTCGGTCACGTTCTTCAGGGTGCCGGCCACGGCGGGCTCCTTAACTCTTGGTGCGTGGGGTGGGTGGACGGGGAGGTCAGACAGAGGTCTTCTCGGGCTCGGCGTTCTCCTCGTCCGCGAGGGCGGCGAGGAAGCGCTCTGCGTCGAGGGCGGCGGAACAGCCGGTGCCGGCCGCGGTGATCGCCTGGCGGTACGTGTGGTCGACGACGTCGCCGGCCCCGAAGACGCCGGTGAGGTTGGTCCGGGTCGAGGGAGCGGAGACCTTGAGGTAGCCCTCCTCGTCCAGGCCGAGCTGGCCCTTGAACAGCTCGGTGCGCGGGTCGTGGCCGATCGCGATGAACAGGCCGGTGACCGCGAGGTCGGACAGCTCGCCGGTCTTGAGGTTGCGCAGCTTCAGCCCGGCCAGCTTCGGGTCACCCTCGATCTCGGCGACTTCGCTGTCCCACACGAACTTGATCTTCGGGTCGGCGAAGGCACGCTCCTGCATCGCCTTGGAGGCGCGCAGGCTGTCACGGCGGTGGACGATCGTCACGGATTTGGCGAAGCGGGAGAGGAAGGTCGCCTCCTCCATGGCCGTGTCACCGCCGCCGATCACGGCGATGTCCTGGTCCTTGAAGAAGAAGCCGTCACAGGTGGCGCACCACGAGACACCGCGGCCGGAGAGCGTGTCTTCGTTCGGCAGGCCCAGCTTGCGGTGCTGCGAGCCGGTCGTGACAATGACGGCCTTCGCCCGGTGGACGGTGCCCGCCGTGTCGGTGACGGTCTTGATGTCACCGGTCAGGTCGACGCTGACGATGTCGTCCGGGATGAGCTCCGCGCCGAAACGCTCGGCTTGGGCGCGCATGTTGTCCATGAGCTCGGGGCCCATGATGCCGTCCTGGAAGCCCGGGAAGTTCTCCACCTCGGTGGTGTTCATCAGCGCACCACCCGCGGTGACGGCGCCCTCGAACACCAGCGGCTTCAGCGACGCGCGCGCGGTGTAGAGCGCTGCCGTGTAGCCGGCGGGCCCGGAGCCGATGATGATCACGTTACGGACGTCGCTCACGGCTTGGTTCCTCGTCTCTGGACTGCGTCAGTACGACCGGTGGAGCCCTTCTCAGAACTCTCACCCCACCCAACGGATCCTACGGGGCGTGCATTCCCGCTGTGTCCGGGCACACGGAGAGGCGACATCGTACGGTTACCCGCCGAACGGAGCCGCACGGTTCAAAGGGAGAGAAAGGGCCTGAGCAGAGGGGCAGCGTCACCGCGTGGAGCGCGGGTAGGAGTGCGTCGCCAGAACCTTCGCGGTGGCGGACGCGTCCTTCACACAGGCCGAGTCCACGACGTACGCGTCGACCCTGCTGCTGTCCTTCGCATCGGGCAGCACGACGAGATAGGCCGGACCGTCGTCGTAGGTGCCTTCCTTGGCGGCCAGTGCCTCGTCGTCCCGGTCGATGGCCTGCCGGACACAGGTGGGCACCTGGGGGACTGTGCGGTTCTTCAGGCTGTTCTCGGTCTCAGGGACGCCGTTCACACCGAAACTCCGCGGGGGCAGATTGCTGGAGCTGTCCGAGAGGAGGGTGGAGACCTCCGTCTCCAGCTTCTTGCCGGAGAAGGTGTCGGCCTGAGCGCTCGGGACGGACGGCTTGCCGTCGTTGAAGGACGACAGCAGTGCGGTGCCGAGTCCCAGGGCGGCGACGGTGAACACGGTCCCCAGGACGGCGATCCTGCGGCGCGATGTGCGAGAGCGGCCCTTGCGGCCCGGACCGGTCGTGGCGGTGCGGGCGTGACCGGCGGGACGGTCCGTCGATGTTTCACGTGAAACATGCGCACCGGCGTCCACGGTGTCGGGCAGTGTCGCGCCGAGGAGAGCCTCCGCGGCGAGGGCGGCGTCGATACGGCCCGCGACATCGTCCGGCATCCGGGGCGCACCGGGTACGGAACCGAGCAGGCCGCGGATCTCCTCCAGTGAGGCGTGCACGTCCGCGCAGAGCTCGCACGCGTCCAGATGCCGTCGTACGTCCGTGCTGCGGGACGGGTCCAGCAGGCCCTCGGTGAGGTCGGAGATCTCCTCGACGTCCGGGTGCCCGGTCATGTCTGTCGTGGATGTCACGCTCGCCCACCTCCGCCCTTCACCGCGGCTGAATCGCCTGGACCTGTCTCACGGGAATCCGTGTCGGAGGATCCCGCTGCCGGTGGGACGGATGTCCCGGGAACCCGGTTCCGTCCTGCGTCGGCTTCTCTGCCGCCAGCGGTGTTTTCCGGCCGCAGATGGGTGACGAGGGGAAGGAGTCTGGCCCGGCCGCGCGCGCAGCGGCTCTTCACGGTGCCGGTCGGCACGTCGAGCATGCGGGCGGCCTCGGCGACGGGGTACCCCTGCATGTCCACCAGGACGAGGGCGGCCCGCTGGTCCGGCGGAAGCGTGCCGAGGGCTTCCAGGAGCTGGCGGTGCAGATCGTTGCGCTCGGCGGGGGCGGAGGCCGACTCGTGCGGCTCCAGCAACTGCTCCAGGCGCTCGGTGTCGTCGACCGGGGACGTCTTGCGGGAGGCCGCCTTGCGGGCCCGGTCGAGACAGGCGTTGACCGTGATCCGGTGGAGCCAGGTCGTGACGGCCGACTGGCCGCGGAAGGTGTGGGCGGCCCGGTAGGCGGAGACCAGGGCGTCCTGGACGGCGTCAGCGGCTTCCTCGCGGTCTCCCAGGGTGCGGAGGGCTACCGCCCAGAGCCGGTCGCGATGGCGGCGCACCAGCTCACCGAACGCGTCGGGGTCGCCGTCGACATGCCGGGCGAGGAGGTCCTGATCGCTTGCGTCGCCGTATGCGGTGCCATCTGCCATCGGACCCCCTCCCCTGGGATGCGCTGCGGACTCAGCCCTTGAACGTCACGTCGGTGACCGCCTGCTTGTAGCCGGCGCTGCTGTAGCCGTCCGAGGGCGCGTTCGGCACGGCCGTGATCCACAGCAGCACGTACTGCGTCTTGACCGACTTCGACGCCTTCACCGTAAGAGAGTTGCCGCTCGTTGTGGCGGTTCCGATCTCCGTCATCCCGTCGATGCCCGACGCGGGGGACAGGGAGTCGGCCGCGTAGAGCTTCACGGTCGTGTGGTCACCGGCGTAGCGGAGCCCTATCGACGCGAGCGAGACCTCCTGCGACGAGCCCAGGTCGTACACGATGCCCACGCCCGGCTTGTAGGGCGCGAGTTCGGGACCGGCGTTGTAGCGCTTGGTCCGCCAGTACGTGGAGCTGTCGCCGTCGTAGGTCTTCGCGACGTCCTGCGGGGCCTGGGCGTCACCGCTGGCGACGTACTCCTGAGCGCTCGCGATGTCGAGTGTCTTCGTCTCGACGGCCTTGTCGCCGCCCTTGTCGTTGTCGTCCGTCGTCTGCGTCTGGTTCGTGTCGTCGTTCTTGTTGCCCTGGTCCAGGAGCGCGTCGGCCAACTGCCAGCTGCCGAGGCCCAGCGCGGCGATGAGGAGCGCCGAGACGGCCCACTTGAGGGCACGGCCGGTGCGGCTCTGCAGCGGGGGCGGAGGTGACGGCACGGGCTGCGCGGCCCCGGGACGCGGGGCGGTACGGCCGTACGTGCCCTGCTGGTACGTCGTGCGCTGGTACTCGGGCGGGGCGGTGAACGCGGGCTCCGGCGGGCGGATGCGGGGCATCTCGCCGATCGCCTTCACCAGTTCCTCCGGCGTGGTGCACGCGGACTCGTGGCGGGAGGCGGTCGCGCCGTCGTTGGCGAGCGCGCGCATCGACAGCTCGGACAGCCCGCGGTGGACACCGGCGCGCACCTGGTCGGGTGCGATCAGACCGATGTCCTTGGGCAGCCCCGAGAGGCCGTAGGCGTCGTTCTCGTACGGCCAGCGCTGGGTGAGCGCCGCGTACAGGAGCGCGCCGATCGCTTCCGTGTCGGTGCGCTGCGGGGTCTCCGAGGTGACGCCGCGCAGGGCGGCGTTCACGGCGAGGCCGCGGATGCGCCACTGCCCGCTGGAGGTCCGCAGGACCGCGTTGGGGTTCAGCCGCAGATGCGCGAGCCCCTCACGGTGGGCGGCCGCCATCGCGGAGGCGATCTGGCTGACCAACTGGTAGGCGTCGTGCGGCTCCAGCGGACCCACCGCCAGCAGCGCCGTCAGCTCGGTGGCGTCCGGCAGCCACTCGTGGACGACGTAGACGAGGTCGTTCTCCTCGACGGCGTCCAGGACCTGGACGAAGCGGGGGTCGCCCAGCAGGGCGGACGAACGGGCCGCGGCCAGCACGGAACGCGCCCGGGAATGGTCCGCGGGCAGGATGTGCACACCGACGGCACGACGGAGTTTCTCGTCGACCGCACGCCAACTGCTGAAACCGTCCAGACGGGTGACACACTCCTCCAGGCGGTAGCGTCTGGCGAGTTTGTGGCCGCTGTGCAGCTCGGGCGGTGAGGCCTTCTCGGGACGCTCGGTCCCGCCACTCCCCTGTGCCTCGTCGATGTCCGTGTCCCGCTCCCGGTTAGTGGCCACCCCGTCGGCCGTGGACTGGTCCGCAGTTGCGGTCAGCGGCTCGTCGCCGCTGTTGTCTGCCACGTCGACGGCAGCCGTGCTCCGTTCCGCCACCGTCGTTCCTGCCTCCCCATTCATCGCGCGCCGCTCGACTTCCGTGCGCGCTGTCCGACGCCGAGACCAATTGTGCCCACAGTCCGCCGCTATGCACGACACACAGTTGCTGACGATGGTTGTGCGCGTACCCCGGCCTCAGCGTCCCAGACGTCCGCGCACCATGCCCACCAGGGAGTTCAGTTCCTCGATCCGCATCTTGCGGGCGGCGAGGAAGAAGATCCCGAGCAGTACGGCACCACCGACGAGCAGGGCCGCGAAGGAACCGGCCACGCCCTGGCCGAGCGTGACGCCGATCCCGTAGCAGGCGGCGCCGCTCAGCAGCGCGGCCGGCACCGAGGCGATGCAGAGACGCGCGTACGTCCGCATCACCCGGGCACCGTCCAGGTCACCGCCCAGCTTCTTGCGCAGCCGGCTCCACGCGACACCGACGCCGATGACGTAGGCGAGCCCGTACGAGGCGGCCATGCCGACGACCGCCCAGCGGGCCGGGAGGACGAAGAAGCAGACGGCGGACGCGACCGCGTTGACGGCGGCCACGATGACCGTGTTGTAGAAGGGGGTCCGGGTGTCCTCGTAGGCGTAGAACGCGCGCAGGACCACGTACTGCACGGAGTAGGGGATCAGGCCGAGGCCGAAGGCCATCAGCATGTAGCCCATGTTCGTGGCGGCGCCGGTGCCGGAGGAGCCGAAGATCAGGGTGCACATCGGGATGCCGAGCGCGAGGAACCCGAAGGAGATGGGGACGATCGCGACCGCGGTCGTGCGCAGCCCCTGTGAGATGTCGTCGCGCACCGCGCCGCCGTCGTCCTCCGCGGCCGAGCGGGAGATGCGCGGCAGCAGGGCGGCCATGAGGGACACGGTGATGATGGCCTGGGGCAGACCCCAGATCAGCTGCGCGTTGGCGTAGGCGCTGAAGCCGGTGCCCGCGATGTTCGTGTCGGCGACGGCGGCGGTGGCGAGCTGGGTGACCACGAGCGCGCCCGCCTGGTTGGCGAGGACGAACAGGATGGTCCACTTGGCGAGCATCGCGGCCTTGCCGAGGCCGTGGCCCTTCCAGTCGAAGCGCAGCCGCAGCCGGAACCCGGTCTCGCGCAGGTAGGGGATCATCGCCAGTGCCTGCACCACGAGGCCGAGCAGGATGCCCACGCCGAGCAGGCGCTGCCCCTCCGGCGGGATGTTCGTGACGCTCATCCCGGAGTGCTCGGAGGTGCCGTACACCCACAGGAACATGCCGAGCGTCACGATGATGACGACGTTGTTGAGGACCGGGGTCCACATCATCGCGCCGAACTTGCCGCGGGCGTTGAGGATCTGGCCCATCACCACGTGGATGCCCATGAAGAAGATCGAGGGCAGGAAGTAGCGGGTGAAGGTGATCGCGACGTCGTTGGCGGCGGGGTCGCTCGCCACGGGGTTGGAGATCGCCCGGACCAGCACGGGCGCCGCGAGCATCGCGAGCGCGGTGAGCGCGGCCAGCGCCACCATCACGAGCGTCAGCAGACGGTTCGCGTAGGACTCGCCGCCGTCGTCGTCCTCCTTCATCGCGCGCACGAGCTGCGGCACGAAGACGGAGTTCAGGCCGCCGCCGACGGTGAGGATGTAGATCATGGTCGGCAGCTGGTAGGCCACCTGGAAGGCATCGCCCAGGAACGCGGTGCCCAGCGCCGCGACGATCATCGCGGACCGGACGAAGCCGGTGAGCCGGGACACCAACGTGCCCGCCGCCATGACCGCGCTGGACTTCAGCAGTCCCGAGGCCTTGCCGCCCTTCTTCGACGCGGCGGCAGCGGCGGGAGCCGCGGTGTCCGAGGACGAGGGAGCCGCGGGCGGCACCGGCGCGGTGCCCAGGTTCAGGGTCTTGTCGGACACGGGCGGCGGCGCCGACTGCGCCGGAGCCGGGGACGGGCCCGGTACCGACGGGGGCTGCTGCGCCGGGCGGCCCTGGTCGCGGAAGAGGTGGGCGAAGGCGTCCGGCTCGTGCCGCTCCTCCGCGGAGTGCGTCACCAGGTCGTCGACACCGACGTACTGGGTCGTGCGCGGGTCGTCGCCGTAGGGCAGGTACTGGGTCGCGCTGTCCGGTTCCGGGGCCGGGGTCTGCGCCCAGACGTGCGGGTCGGGCGCGTGCTGCGGCTGCTGCGGCCGGCTGTAGAGCGGCTGCTGCGGCTGGTACGTGCCCGGGGGCGGCGGCGGGTGCGCGGCGCGGTCGTAGAGAGCCTCGGCGACCGGGTCCTGGGCGGCGAGGTCACGCGCCCGGTAGGGGTCCTGGTCGTAGGCGTCCTGGAGGTACATGTCCGCGGGCGGCTGCGGCGGCACCTGGCCCGGCTCGGGCAGCGGCCCCTCGGGATCGCCCGGGCCGGCCGCGGCCTGGCCACGGTCACCGTCGTACGGCGCGTTCATGGTTTACCCCACCTCATCGTCCCGGGCCCACCGGCCACGACATCCTCAACGGTCCACTCTCTCACCCGTGCCGGACGGGTCGGCGCTTTCCGCTGCGGTGTCCGGTGTCGGGTCACTCGGCTGCTCCGGGTCGTGTGCCCCGGGCCCGGTGCCGGACTCCTCCGTGTCGTCCCCCGGACGGTCCTCGGGACCCTCCGGGTCCTGCGGACCGTCGCCCGCCTCGCCCGCTCCGTCGTCGCCTCCGTCACCGGCCCGGCGCGCGGCGCGCTTGCGCTGGGTGTACATCCGGAAGCCGGCGAGGACCAGCAGCAGGAAGCCGCCGCCGATGACGAGCATCACGGTGGCCGTGAACTCGGTGACCCGCACGTCGAAGGTCACGGCGTCGCCGTACGGCTGGCCGTCCTCCGTGTAGAGCTGGGCGACGACCGTGGCCTGGCCGTTGGCCTGGGCGGAGGTGGTGAACTTCACCGTCTGGCTGTGGCCGCCGGAGACCGCGACCGGCTGCTCCTCGTAGGTGTCGCCGCCGATCTCCAGGCGCCTCGGGCTCTTCGAGGTCAGCCGCAGCACCAGATGGTCGACGCCCTGGACCAGGTTGTTCTGGACCGTCACCGGGATCGTGGCGCTGCGGCCGGAGAGCTTGGTCTCCGACTTGTCGATCAGGGTGACCTGGTCGGTCAGGCTCGTGAGGTACAGCCACACGCCGTCGCGGTAACTGGTCGCCTCGGCGGCCCGCCCGCGCCAGGACGTGGACATCTCCCGGTTCATGGCGCGTCCGAAGGGGGTCACGACCCGGGACTCGTTGGTGAGGATCACCTGGAAACCGTCGAGCTTGTGCTGGGTGGCCGCGATCTTCTCGAAGGCCGCCTTCGGCAGCTCCTGCTTGCGCAGCGAGGAGGGGTACCTGGAGGCCGACGGCACCTTGGTGGTGGCGTCCGGGTCCGGCTTGGCCGCGGCGGCCTCCGCGAGGGTCTGGGACTCGTTCCAGCCGCTGTCCTGGAGCGCCTTCACCGCTTCCGCCATGGCCTGGGCCTGGTGGACGCTCGGCATGCGCTGCGGGGCGACGACGATGCTGCGCTGTTTGTCGGTCTGCTGGTTCAGCGTGAGGCTGGAGGCGAGGAACTTCTGCACCGCCAGCGTCGAGGCGGACGCGCCCGTCAGATCGCCCTGGAACGCCGTGGAGAGGCGGGCGTCCGCGACCACGGCCGTCGTCCCGCCGCCGATGGGGCGCGCCGAGGAGGGCGTGTACGGCAGTCCGCCGGTCTCCTCCAGGCTGTCATTGCGCGCGATGACCTTGTCGGCGCCGGCCGAGGTGGCGACCTTCACGATCGAGGGGTCGACGGCGCCGTCCACGGGCCAGGCGAAGTCGGTGCTGGGCGTCACGTGGAGCACCGTCTCGACGGTGGTGGCGCCGACGTCGGTGGCTTCCTTCAGGTGGCTCAGAGAGCCGGTCACCGACGTGCCGTTGTGGGCGAGGGACGCCAGGTCCGGGTCGGCGAAGGGAAGGGCGACGACCTCCTTGCCGATCACCGCCTCCTGGAGCTCGGCCAGCCACTGCTTGGCGACCGCCTGGTGGGTGCCCGCGACGGTGGTGCTGCCCGACTCGACGCGGTACGTGTGGGTCATCGCGTCCACGGAGGCCAGCAGGTCCGGGTCGATCACCCAGGTGACGTCGAGCTCCCGGCCCAGCGACAGGAGCTGGTCCAGGCGACCGCCCGCGGAGAGTTCCTTGGCGAGGTCGTCGTTGAGGAAGACCGGCGTCTGCTGCGCGTTCGACCCCGTCTCGGCCGTCACGTGCACGGTGGAGACCAGTGGCCACAGGACCGTGGTCTTCGTCTTGGTGTCGGCCCCTTCGGGCTCCCAGGGCAGGAACGTCCGCTTGATGCCCAGCACCTGCTGCCACTGCTGTGCGGACGTCTCGCCGGTGAGCGAGACGCCGAGCTGGTACACGCCGTCGTCGCCGAGGTCCAGCTCGTCGACCGGCACGGAGATGCTGAAGTCCTGGGCGACGCCGGGAGCGAGTTCGGAGAAGGTCTCCGTGTACTTGCCGCCGACGATCGTGCCGTCGAGGCCGGACTGGAAGTCGGTGCGCTTCGACACGGAGTCGATGTCCGAGCGGGTGCTGAGCCGGGGGCCGACGCGGAGATCGACCTGGGCGTCGGTGACCGCACGCTTGCTCTTGTTGGTCACCGTGCCGGACACGGTCAGGGTGTCGCCCTCCGTGGGCGCGGCCGGGGTGATCGTGTCGAGCGCGACGGACACGGTCCCGGAACCCGAGGCGGCCTCGGCGGGCGCGGCGGCGGTGAACTGGATCAGCCCGGCGAGCAGTGGTGCGCCGGCGAGCAGCGCCCCGGTGCGCCGCAGCCAGCGGCGGGCAGGTGAGGGACTGGTCCCCTGGAAGTCTGCCGCCTCGGCCACGCGCTCGCCCGTCCCTCGTCGTCGTCAGTGGTCGTCGGAATGTGCGTCCACGCATGGTAACGATGCGCGCGGAGGGGAAGTGCCGCGGACTGCTCCACAAGATCGGGTAGACGGCCGGGCTGTCCCGTATGTCTATGTATAAAGCGAAGCCGATCTGTGTGCCGGGCGGTGACGCCTGCCTGTAGGGCTGTGCAGATTCAATGGAGGCGCTCGCCGAGGCCGTGGCCACGTACCCTCTTCTGTTGTGCCGAACGCCAACGAAGACACCCCCAGCGCCCTGAGCCAGGTGCAGCAACGCGCGGTCAGTGAACTGCTGCGGGTCGCGCCTGTCGCCGATGACCTCGCCCGCCGTTTCCAGGAGGCCGGGTTCTCACTCGCCCTGGTCGGCGGTTCGGTCCGGGACGCGCTGCTCGGCCGGCTCGGCAACGACCTGGACTTCACGACAGACGCCCGCCCTCAGGACGTACTGAAGATCGTGCGTCCGTGGGCGGACGCCCTGTGGGAGGTCGGGATCGCCTTCGGCACGGTCGGGGCGCAGAAGGACGGCTACCAGATCGAGGTCACGACCTACCGCTCGGAGGCGTACGACCGGACCTCGCGCAAGCCCGAGGTGTCCTACGGCGACTCCATCGAGGAGGACCTCGTCCGGCGGGACTTCACCGTGAACGCGATGGCCGTCGCGCTGCCGGCGAAGGACTTCATCGATCCGCACGGCGGCCTGGAGGATCTGGCGGCGCGCGTGCTGCGTACGCCGAGCACCCCGGAGGAGTCCTTCTCGGACGACCCGCTGCGGATGATGCGGGCCGCGCGGTTCGCCGCTCAGCTCGACTTCGAGGTGGCGCCCGAGGTGGTGACCGCCATGACGGAGATGTCCGGGCGGATCGATATCGTCTCCGCGGAGCGGGTCCGGGACGAGCTGAACAAGCTGATCCTCTCCGCGCACCCGCGCAAGGGACTGACCCTCCTCGTCGACACCGGCCTGGCCGACCATGTACTGCCCGAGCTCCCGGCCCTTCAGCTGGAGAGCGACGAGCACCACCGGCACAAGGACGTCTACGAGCACACGCTGATCGTGCTGGAGCAGGCGATCGCGCTGGAGGAGGACGGTCCGGACCTGGTGCTGCGGCTGTCGGCCCTGCTGCACGACATCGGCAAGCCGCGCACCCGTCGCTTCGAGAGTGACGGCCGGGTCTCCTTCCACCACCACGAGGTGGTCGGCGCCAAGATGACCAAGAAGCGTATGACGGCGCTGAAGTACTCCAACGAGCTGGTGAAGGACGTCTCCCGGCTCGTCGAACTCCACCTGCGCTTCCACGGCTACGGCATGGGCGAGTGGACCGACTCCGCGGTCCGACGCTATGTCCGTGACGCGGGCCCTCTCCTCGGTCGCCTGCACAAGCTGACCCGCTCCGACTGCACGACCCGCAACAAGCGCAAGGCGGCCACGCTGTCCCGCGCCTACGACGGTCTGGAGGAGCGCATCACCCAGCTCCAGGAGCAGGAGGAGCTGGACGCGATCCGCCCGGACCTGGACGGCAACCAGATCATGCAGATCCTGGATGTCGGTCCCGGGCCGGTCATCGGCCGCGCGTATCAGTTCCTGCTGGAACTGCGGCTGGAGAACGGGCCGATGGGCGAGGACGCCGCGGCCAAGGCGCTCAAGGAGTGGTGGGCGGACCAGAGCTGACAACGAAAGGGCGGGCATGTTTCACGTGAAACATGCCCGCCCTTTTCGCTCTGGGGTGTTCTCGGGTCGATGTTTCACGTGAAACATCGCCCGGTGTTCACCGAGAGTCGTGCTGCCCTACGCGCTTACTTGACTTCCTTCAGGCAGAGAACCACGTCGTGGTTGTCGCCCTGCTGGTAGTACGCGATCTCGGCGTCGGCCACCGTCTCGCACTTGTTGCTGTCGCTGGTGTTGTCGAACTTCTCGACGACCTTGTACTGCGAGTCGCTGGACGAGCAGTCGACCGTCTTGAGGTCCGGCGAGGTCTGCGTGCCCTCGTTGTGCATGCAGCTGCCCTTGGACGTGGTCTCGGCGTCGGTCTGACCGACGTACCACTTGCCGACGGCTATGAGGATCGCGATGACGATGAAGCCGACGATGCGCAGCGCCTTCTTGCTGAAGCGGCGGGTCGGCGGGGTCGGAGGAACCGGCGCGTACGGAGCGCCGCCCTGCGGGGCGCCCTGCGCGAAGGGGTTGCCGCCACCCTGGGGCGGAACGGGCTGGCCCGGGGCGGGCTGGGTCTGCGGGTCCTGGGCGTAAGGATTCTGGCCCTGGGGCGGCGGAGTAGACATGCGGGGGTCCCCCTAGTACATGGGTTTGTGAGGCGCATAAGAAGCGCGTAAGACGGACGTAAGCTACCCGGCCCCACTGACAGCGCTGAAGCCCAGGGGGGCGTTGTGTCATTGATGTGACACTTACCGGTGGGTAAAGCGGGCCATAGTGGCAGCAACCGCCCCGTACACCAAGGCGACTGTCACGACCAGGACCGCCGAGCGGCCGTCCGGCGGAAGCATCAGTGCGGCGACCCCTGCCGCACCGACGAAGGCCACGTTGAACAGCACGTCGTAGACCGAGAAGACGCGGCCCCGGAACTCGTCGTCGACCGCTGACTGCACGAGGGTGTCCGTCGAGATCTTCGCGCCCTGGGTGGTCAGGCCCAGGACGAACGAGGCGGTCAGCATGGGCACGGTGGCGAAGGGGAGGCCCAGCGCCGGTTCCAGGACCGCGGCCGTGCCCGCGCACACCACGATCCAGCGGCCGGGACCACCGAGCCGTCGCGTGGCCCACGGTGTCACCAGGGCGGCCACGAAGAAGCCGGCGCCCGAGATGCCCAACGCCAGGCCCAGCAGGGCCAGTCCGTCGTCGGTCGTGTCGGAGAACGCGTAGCGGCACAGCATCAGCAGCATGACCAGCAGAGCGCCGTAGCAGAACCGCATCAGGGTCATCGAGGCGAGCGCCCAGGCGGCCTCCCTGCGGGGTTCCCCGGCCAGATGGCGTACGCCGGCCCTGAGGTCGCGTGCCGTGCCGGAGAGGGCCGCCGTGAGGCCCGGCCGGACCAACGCGCGGTCGGGGCCGAGCAGTTCCCGGGAGATGCGCAGCGAGGCCAGCGCCGCACACAGATACAGGGCGGCCCCGAGAAGGACCACGGCGGCGTCGGAGTCCGCCACCACCAGGCGGACGACGAAGGCGAGACCGCCGCCCAGAGTCGCCGCCAGCGTCCCCGCGGTCGGGGAGAGAGAGTTGGCGACGACCAGGCGCTCGTCGTCGACGACCCGGGGCAGTGCGGCGGACAGGCCCGACAGGACGAAGCGGTTGACGGCGGTGACGCACAGGGCGGAGACGTAGAAGAGCCAGTCGGGGACATGGCTGACCATCAGGACTGCCGTCGCCGAGGCCATCAGGGCCCGCACGAGATTGCCGTAGAGGAAGACCTGGCGGCGGCGCCAGCGGTCCAGCAGGACGCCGGCGAACGGGCCCACCAGGGAGTACGGGAGGAGCAGGACCGCCATGGCGGAGGCGATCGAGGCGGCCGAGGTCTGCTTCTCCGGGGAGAAGACGACGTACGCGGCGAGCGCGACCTGGTAGACGCCGTCGGCGCCCTGGGAGAGCAGACGTACCGCGAGGAGGCGCCGGAAGCCCTGGAAGCGCAGCAGAACGCGCAGATCACGGACGACGGCCATGGGCACAGCCTCACACAGGGGGAGGGCTCCCGGGTGGGTGACCACCCGGGAGCCCTCGATTCAGCCCTGGCAGGAGCGTTTTTGACCGGGAGTGAGCTTTAGCGCTCGACCTCGCCCTTGATGAACTTCTCGACGTTGGCGAAGGCCTCGTCGTCGAAGTACTGGACCGGCGGGGACTTCATGAAGTACGAGGACGCCGAGAGGATCGGGCCGCCGATGCCGCGGTCCTTGGCGATCTTCGCGGCGCGCAGGGCGTCGATGATGACACCCGCGGAGTTCGGGGAGTCCCAGACCTCGAGCTTGTACTCCAGGTTCAGCGGGACGTCGCCGAAGGCACGGCCCTCGAGGCGGACGTAGGCCCACTTGCGGTCGTCGAGCCAGGCCACGTAGTCCGAGGGACCGATGTGGACGTTCTTCTCGCCCAGGTCGCGGTCGGGGATCTGCGAGGTGACGGCCTGCGTCTTCGAGATCTTCTTCGACTCGAGGCGGTCGCGCTCCAGCATGTTCTTGAAGTCCATGTTGCCGCCGACGTTGAGCTGCATGGTGCGCTCAAGACGGACACCGCGGTCCTCGAACAGCTTCGCCATCACACGGTGCGTGATGGTCGCGCCGACCTGGGACTTGATGTCGTCACCGACGATCGGGACGCCCGCCTCGGTGAACTTGTCCGCCCACTCCTTGGTGCCGGCGATGAAGACCGGGAGGGCGTTGACGAAGGCGACCTTGGCGTCGATGGCGCACTGGGCGTAGAACTTCGCCGCGTCCTCGGAACCGACGGGCAGGTAGCAGACGAGAACGTCGACCTGACGGTCCTTGAGGATCTGGACGACGTCGACCGGGGCCTCGGCGGACTCCTCGATGGTCTGGCGGTAGTACTTGCCGAGACCGTCCAGGGTGTGGCCGCGCTGGACCGTGACGCCCTTGTTCGGGACGTCGCAGATCTTGATGGTGTTGTTCTCGCTGGCACCGATGGCGTCCGAGAGGTCGAGACCGACCTTCTTCGCGTCGACGTCGAAGGCGGCGACGAACTCGACGTCACCGACGTGGTAGTCGCCGAACTGGACGTGCATCAGGCCGGGCACCTTGGACGCCGGGTCGGCGTCCTTGTAGTACTCGACTCCCTGAACCAGCGACGCGGCGCAGTTGCCCACACCGACGATGGCTACGCGAACCGAACCCATTCCGGTTGCTCCCTGTGTGTGTACGAAGTGAGGCCGTGTTCGGCGCTCACGTGGTGGTGTCGTCGGGCGAATCGGGCCGGGGGATGTCCCCGGACCGTGGCAGGTCGCCCGGCGCTCCAGATGTGTTGTTCTGCGGTGATGACTGAGCGGGCTCCCCGGACGTGGCACCGCGGAGGTCCCGTCCGGCCCGCTCACTCTCGATGAGCTCGTTCAGCCAGCGCACTTCGCGCTCCACGGACTCCATTCCGTGGCGCTGGAGCTCAAGGGTGTAGTCGTCGAGGCGCTCCCTGGTGCGCGTGAACGACACGCGCATCTTCTCCAGGCGCTCCTCCAGGCGGCTGCGGCGGCCTTCCAGCACACGCACGCGCACATCGCGCGAGGTCTGGCCGAAGAAGGCGAAACGCGCGGCGAAGTGCTCATCCTCGTACGCGTCGGGGCCGGTCTGGGAGAGCAGCTCCTCGAAGTGCTCCTTACCTTCCGCCGTCAACCGGTAGACGATCTTCGCGCGGCGGCCGGTGAGGGGGGCCGCGAGGGCGTCCTCGGGGGTGTTCGCCGATTCCTCGATCAACCAGCCGTTGGCGACCAGCGTCTTGAGACAGGGGTAGAGCGTCCCGTAGCTGAACGCACGGAACACACCCAGCGACGTGTTGAGTCGTTTGCGCAGCTCATAGCCGTGCATCGGGGACTCGCGGAGCAGACCGAGGACGGCGAACTCAAGGATCCCGGAACGCCGGCTCATGCTCGCCTCCTCTCGTTCTGCACCGTCTTTATGTCGTGCTGATGTATCGAGTCGATACATCAGCACGATAGAACGCCCCTCCCGCTGCGACAAGTGGGGGGATGGTGAACGGGATCACATCACCGATTCGTTGGAAGCAAGTTGCCTGATTTGGGGTGAACTTCGGGGCTAGGCAGGTTTTGACGGTGCGTAGTCTGTGCGCCATGCACACCACCGGGAACCGAGTGACGTCTGGGGGCGTCGTCGTGCTCGGTGCAGTACGGGTGAATGCGACAGCGACCACATCCGTACTTCGGGGGGACCGGAAACCAGCCGCCGTTTCCAGGCGCGCAAGGGTGCGCCTGCCCGAGGAGTAGTCGTTCGATGAGCGAGCACCGTCGCAAACCGCCGCAGCCGCAGGGAGGCGGACGTGCCGCGGCCCGACGCGGCCAGTCCGGCTCGTCCTCCGGCCGCCGCGCGGCACCGCGTGGCGCCACCGGATCTCCTTCCGACGCGTATGGGTCGGGTTCACACGGACCGGAAGCCGAGGAGCAGCCGTACAGCGGCCGCGCCGACGCCCGGCGCGCGACGCAGAGAGGCGGAAGCCGCCGCAGAGCGTCAGAACCCACCGGCCGCGGCGGACGCCGCGCCGACGCCGCCGGTCCTGGACGAGGACGAGCCACCACATCCACCAAGAACCGGATCGTCGACTACCCGCGCGCCGGCAAGTACGGCTGGCAGCGCTGGGTGCCGTCCTGGCGGCTCGTCTCCGGACTCTGCATCGCCTTCGTCGGCGGTCTCGTCGCCGTGGCGGGCATCGGGTACGCCATGGTCGGCATCCCGAACGAGAACGCCGCGGCCAAGTCCGAGAACAACGTCTACTACTGGGAGGACGGCAGCCAGATGGTCGCCACCGGTAGTGGCGCCAACCGGCAGAACGTGGGCATCGACAAGATTCCCAAGGCCATGCAGTTCGCGGTGATCTCCGCCGAGAACAAGAGCTTCTACACGGACTCCGGTGTCGACCCCATGGGTATCGCCCGAGCGCTCGCCAACATGGCGCGCGGCGGGGACACGCAGGGTGGATCGACCATCACCCAGCAGTACGTGAAGAACACCTACCTGAGCCAGGAACAGACCGTCTCCCGCAAGTTCAAGGAGATGTTCATTTCCATCAAGGTGGGCACGAAGCTCACGAAGGACGAGATCCTCCAGGGCTACCTGAACACCTCGTACTACGGTCGCGGCGCCTACGGCATCCAGGCCGCCGCGCAGACCTACTACGGCAAGGACGCCGAGAAGCTCACGGTGTCCGAGTGCGGGTTCCTCGCCGCGCTGCTGAAGGGTCCGACGTACTACGACCCGGTCGACAACACGAGCTACGACCCGACCGCGACCAAGGCCGCCAACACCAAGCGTTCCCAGGAGCGCTGGGGCTGGATCCTCGAGCAGATGCACAACGACGACCGCATCACGGACGCCGAGTACCAGAAGGCCATCAAGAAGTACCCCGCGCCCCAGGGCCTCAAGGCGACCAAGGGCATGACCGGGCAGATCAGCTACCTCGTCGACACGGCCAAGAAGTACGTGCTGGCCCACTCGGACATCTCGCAGACCGAGTTCGACCAGGGCGGCTTCCAGATCTACACGACCTTCGAGAAGGACAAGGTCGACGCCCTCACCAAGGCCGTCAAGAAGATCGAGAAGCAGAAGATCGACCCGGACAAGCGCGACAAGGACAAGGACGTCCAGTTCGGCGCCGCGTCGGTGCGGCCCAACGACGGTGCGATCGTCGCGCTCTACGGCGGCGCCGGTTACGAGAACAACCGCTTCACCAACAACGCCGACACCTCCGGCGTCCCCGTGGGTTCGACGTGGAAGCCGTTCGTGCTGGCCGCGGCGATGGAGTACGGGACGTACAAGGACCGCGAAGAGGGCGTCTCACCGCTGAGCAAGTACAACGGCGACGACCATCTCAAGGTCAGGGAGAACGACGGCAGTTACGTCCTGAACAAGGACCAGTCCGTCTTCTACCAGGAGAACGAGAGCGACTATCCCTGGGGCTACATCTCCTTGCGGAAGGCGATGGAGCAGTCCGTCAACACGCCGTTCGTCCAGCTCGGCATGGACGTGGGGATGAAGAACGTAGAGAGCGTGGCCAAGAAGGCGGGCATCCTCGACCAGAGCTTCGAGACGACGAACGCGTCCTTCGCGCTCGGTACGTCGACTCCCAGCGCCATCCGCATGGCCGACGCGTACGCGACCTTCGCTGCCTCCGGCAAGCAGGCCGATCCGTACTCCGTGACCAGCGTCAAGCGCAACGGTCAGGAGATGGGCGGGTTCGACAAGCCCAAGGTCAAGCTGGCCATGCCGGAGAACGTGGCGAACAACATCACCGACGTCCTCGAGAACGTCATCGAGAACGGTACGGGTCAGAACGCCAAGGCCCTGGGTCGCGCGGCGGCCGGCAAGACCGGTACCACCGACGAGAACAAGTCCGCCTGGTTCGTCGGGTACACCCAGCAGTTGTCGACGTCGATCGCGATGTTCCGTGAGAAGGACAGCAAGCTGCTGTCCATGAACGGCACCGCGGGTGTGGACTCCATCCACGGTGGTGACATCCCGACGCTCATCTGGACCGAGTACATGAAGGCGGCCCTCAAGGGCGACAGCGACCCCGGCTTCCCGGACGCCGAGAAGATCGGTGAGATCCAGGACGGGGAGGGCGCACCGTCCCCGACGCCTTCCGTCACCGTGACGCCGAGCGAGACCCCGACGGAGACCGTCACGCCGACGCCCACGCCGTCCCTGACCGCTCCCTCGCCCTCCGCGAGCGAGACCTGCACCATCGGCTGGAACTGCGAGGAGACCACCGGCGGTACGGACACCGGCGGTACGGACGGAGGCACCACCTCCAGTCCGTCGGCCACGGAATCCGAGGACACGACCAGAGGCAATGGCAACGGTGGGCTCTTCGGAGGCTCGTCGGGATAGCAACCGGTAACTGATGAAAAGGATCGGGGGCGACCGCGCGGTCGCCCCCGATCCTTTTTCTTTGATGTGTTTCACGTGAAACGTCGGTTTCACGTGAAACGCTCCGCCACCGCGCTCCCGCCGTCCTCGCCCCGTTCTCAGACAGGTACGGCAGGATGTGCCCCATGCCCAGCGCAGAGACGACGCCGACGAGCGTGCATGAGCCGGACCCGGTGCGGCCGACCAAGGACGACGAGATCGCCGCGAGCGGCAGTGAGCTGATCGGCGGTCCCATCGGGCGGCGCGCGCTGCTCGGGACGTCCTGGTGGACCCCCGTGCGGATCATCGCGCTGGTGGCCATCGGTGTGTTCGCCCTCGGCCTGGTCCAGAAGGCGCCCTGCTACAACGGCGCCTGGTTCTTCGGGGCCAGCTCGCAGTACACGCACGCGTGCTACTCCGACATCCCGCACCTGTACGCCGGGCGCGGCTTCGCCGACGGGCTCGTGCCGTACTTCGACAAGCTCAACGGCGACATGGAGTACCTCGAATACCCGGTCCTGACCGGTGTGTTCATGGAGGTCGCCTCCTGGCTCACGCCGGGCAGCGGAACCATCCAGGACCAGGAACAGTGGTACTGGATGGTCAACGCCGGGATGCTCATGGCGTGCGCGGCCATCATCGCGGTCTGCGTCAGCCGCACCCATGCCCGCCGCCCCTGGGACGGTCTGCTGGTCGCCCTGGCGCCCGCCTTCGCGCTCACGGCCACCATCAACTGGGACCTGCTGGCCGTCGCTCTGACGGCCGCGGCGATGCTGATGTGGTCCCGGGGCCGCTCGCTCGCGTTCGGCGTCCTGCTGGGCCTTGCCACGGCCGCCAAGCTCTATCCCGTCTTCCTGCTGGGCGCGCTGTTCGTGCTGTGCTGGCGCGCCGGCAAATGGCGGGAGTTCGGGAAGGCGCTCGGCGGCACGGTCGTCGCCTGGCTGGTCGTGAACCTTCCGGTGATGCTCCTCGCCTGGGACGGCTGGGCGAAGTTCTACGAGTTCAGCCAGGAGCGGGGCGTCGACTTCGGCTCCTTCTGGCTGATCCTGGCCCAGAACTCGAGCGACCCGCTCAGCACCGAGACGGTCAACACCCTCGCCACGCTGCTGATGCTGCTGTGCTGCGCCGGTATCGCCGCGCTCACCCTGACCGCCCCGCGCCGGCCGCGCTTCGCCCAGCTGGCGTTCCTGATCGTTGCGGCGTTCATCCTCACCAACAAGGTCTACTCGCCGCAGTACGTCCTGTGGCTGGTCCCGCTGGCCGCCCTGGCCCGCCCCAAGTGGCGTGACTTCCTGATCTGGCAGGCGTGCGAGGTCGCGTACTTCCTGGGCATCTGGATGTACCTCGCCTACACGACCAGCGGAGACGCCCACAAGGGGCTGCCCCAGGAGGGCTACCACTGGGCCATCGCCATCCATCTGCTGGGCACGCTGTACCTGTGCGCCGTGGTCGTGCGCGACATCCTCATGCCCGAACGGGACGTGGTGCGCAGGGCCGGTGACGACGACCCCTCGGGCGGGGTGCTCGACGGGGCGGACGACGTGTTCGTCCTCGGCCCCGCCGCCCATCCCCCGCGCCACGCGGCCCACTTCGGCGGTCCCCAGGTGGAGTGGGGCGACCACCAGGAGGCGGCTCCCTCCGCGGGGCCGGGTGCTGCCGGCGGACCTGCCGCCTCCGGGGGACCCACCGCGTCGGGGGGACCCGCAGCTTCCGGAGGTAGTTCGCTCTGAGCGAACAAAGCGTAGAGGTGCCACGCGAAAGGCCGTACACGGACAGTCCGTGTACGGCCTTTCAGCTGTTCGTAGGAGGTCGGTCGCCCGCCGGTGCGGCGGTCAGCGGTCCACGATGCGGTCGAACTGCGTGGTGGTGTGCCGCAGGTGGGCCACCAGCTCCTCGCCGACCTTCGGCTCCGGGGCGTCGGAGGGGATGAAGAGGATCGACACCTGCATGTGCGGCGGCTCGGCGAACCAGCGCTGCTTGCCGCCCCAGACGAACGGGGCGAGGTTCCGGTTGACCGTGGCCAGGCCGGCGCGGGCGACGCCCTTGGCGCGCGGCATGACGCCGTGCAGGGCCTTGGGGGCCTCCAGACCCACCCCGTGCGACGTTCCGCCCGCCACGACCACCAGGAAGCCGTCCGAGGCCGCCTTCTGCTGCCGGTAGCCGAACCGGTCGCCCTTGGTGACGCGGGTGACGTCGAGGACGGCGCCGCGGTACTCGGTGGCGTCGTGGTCCCCCAGCCACAGCCGGGTGCCGATGCGGGCGCGGAAGCGGGTCTGCGGGAACTGCTGCTGGAGGCGGTGGAGTTCGTCGGCCTTGAGGTGGCTGACGAACATCGTGTGCAGCGGCAGCCGGGCCGCCCGCAGCCGGTCCATCCAGCCGATGACCTCCTCGACGGCGTCCGAGCCGTCGGTGCGGTCCAGCGGCAGATGGATGGCAAAACCTTCCAGCCGGACGTTCTCTATGGCCGAGTGCAGCTGCGGCAGGTCCTGCTCGCTGATGCCGTGCCGCTTCATCGAGGACATCACCTCGATGACCACACGAGCACCCACGAGGCCGTACACGCCGTCGATGGACGACACCGAGCGGATGACGCGGTCCGGCAGCGGCACGGGCTCCTCGCCGCGCCGGTACGGCGTCAGCACCAGCAGGTCACCGCTGAAGTAGTCCTTGATGCGCGCGGCTTCGTACGTCGTGCCGACGGCGAGGACGTCCGAGCCCAGCCGCGTGGCCTCCTCCGCCAGCCGCTCGTGCCCGAACCCGTAGCCGTTGCCCTTGCAGACCGGGACCAGGCCCGGGAACTGCTCCTGCACGTGCTTGTGGTGCGCCCGCCAGCGCGCGGTGTCGACGTAGAGGGTGAGCGCCATGGCCGGACCTGGAACCTTTCTCGTGGCTGCGGTGTATCAGAGGTATGAGAGCTATTGAAGCGAAGGATGCCGCCTCAGCGGCGCGACATGTAGATGTCGAGCGCCTTGTGCAGCAGCTTGTTGAGCGGGAAGTCCCACTCGCCCAGGTACTCCGCCGCCTGACCGCCCGTGCCGACCTTGAACTGGATCAGGCCGAAGAGGTGATCGGTCTCGTCCAGCGAGTCGGAGATGCCGCGCAGGTCGTAGACGGTCGCGCCGAGCGCGTAGGCGTCGCGGAGCATCCGCCACTGCATCGCGTTCGAGGGCCGGACCTCACGGCCGATGTTGTCGGAGGCGCCGTAGGAGTACCAGACGTGTCCGCCGACGACCAGCATCGTCGCCGCCGCCAGGTTCACGCCGTTGTGCTGGGCGAAGTACAGCCGCATACGGTTGGGGTCCTCGGTGTTGAGGGCCGTCCACATGCGCTGGAAGTACGACAGCGGGCGGGGCCGGAAGTGGTCGCGCACGGCCGTGATCTCGTACAGCCGCTGCCACTCCTCCAGGTCCTGGTAACCGCCCTGGACGACCTCGACGCCGGCCTTCTCGGCCTTCTTGATGTTGCGGCGCCACAGTTGGTTGAAGTTCTTGTGGACCTCTTCCAGGGACCGGTTCGCCAGCGGCACCTGGTAGACGTAGCGGGGCTGCACGTCGCCGAAGCCGGCCCCGCCGTCCTCGCCCTGCTGCCAGCCCATCCGGCGGAGCTTGTCGGCGACCTCGAAGGCGCGCGGCTCGATGAAGTCGGCCTCGATGTCCCGCAGCCGCTTCACGTCCGGGTTCTGGATGCCGGCCTTGATGGAGGTGGCCTCCCAGCGCCGGATGATCACCGGCGGGCCCATCTTCACCGAGAAGGCGCCCTGGTGCTTGAGGTGGGCGAGCATCGGTTCCAGCCAGTCGGTCAGATTCGGCGCGAACCAGTTGATGACCGGGCCCTCGGGCAGATACGCGAGATAGCGCTTGATCTTGGGGAGCTGGCGGTAGAGGACGAGACCGGCGCCGACCAGCTCGCCCGTCTTCTCGTCGAACCAGCCGAGGCTCTCCGAACGCCACTCCGCCTTGACGTCAGCCCAGGCCGGGACCTGCATGTGGCTCGCCGCAGGCAGGCTCTGGATGTATGCCAGATGCTGCTCGCGACTGATCGTCCTCAGGGTCAGGCTCATTCGGGGCGCTCCTCGGGCTGGGGTGTCCCCATGGGTTCAGGGGCTCCGGCTCTCGCGCCGAAGCCTACTGCGCCTGGCGGGCGCCCTGACTGGGCCGTACGCAACCCGCGCCCCGGCCGGTGGCGACCGGGGCGCTCAGAGGAGCTGTGGGAGTTGTGGGACGGGCGCTGCGGCCGGGGTCAGTTGATGACGCCGCCGAAGAGCCCACCGTGGGCCATGCCGAGGAAGAAGCCGATCGCCGCGGCGCCGAGACCCAGGATCAGCCCGAAGCGTTCGCGGGTCGTCTCCGAGATCCACTGGCCGTAGGCGCCGGTGACGATCCCCACCAGGCCGGTCCAGGAGCTGAGCAGATGCAGGCTGTGGAACATCGACGTGACGAAAGCCGTGAAGCCCAGCACCAGGGTCACCGCGAGCAGGGTGTCCTGGAGGGGATGGGGCTTTCCGTCCGTCGCGAAGAGACCTCCGACGGTGTTCGGTCGCATTACCTGTGCCATGGGGCACCTCCTGCGGAAGGCGGCGCATCGTAGCGCCATACACACCCGATGTGTACAGATTGTCGGTCCTGGCGGCCGGATTTCAACCGGAAGCCGGTGTGCGGGTAGTCTGTACCGTCTGCACTGGTGTCTGCCCATGTCACGACCGGGACTACCGCGAGGAAGCCCCGATTGTCAGTGGCGGCCGATACCGTTGCGTACGCATCACAACCCTCCTGCCACGGAACGACCGTGGCCGCTGAGTCCAAAGGAGGTGGGTTCCACATGCGTCACTACGAGGTGATGGTCATCCTCGACCCCGATCTGGAGGAGCGCGCTGTCGCCCCCCTGATCGAGAACTTCCTCTCCGTCGTCCGTGAGGGCAACGGAAAGGTCGAGAAGGTCGACACCTGGGGCCGTCGTCGTCTCTCGTACGAGATCAAGAAGAAGCCCGAGGGCATCTACTCGGTCATCGATCTGCAGGCTGAGCCCGCGATCGTCAAGGAGCTCGACCGCCAGATGAACCTGAACGAGTCGGTCCTCCGGACCAAGGTCCTCCGCCCCGAGACCCACTGAGCTCCTCCGCTCAGCTGATCTCGGGATTCGAGTAGCAGCAACCAAGCAGCCAAGCAGCAAACCCGCCGAGAGGTTCCCCCAATGGCAGGCGAGACCGTCATCACGGTCGTCGGCAATCTTGTCGACGACCCCGAGCTGCGCTTCACCCCTTCCGGTGCGGCGGTCGCGAAGTTCCGTGTCGCGTCCACGCCCCGCACCTTCGACCGTCAGACGAACGAGTGGAAGGACGGCGAGAGCCTGTTCCTGACCTGCTCGGTCTGGCGTCAGGCGGCGGAGAACGTCGCGGAGTCGCTCCAGCGAGGCATGCGCGTCATCGTGCAGGGCCGGCTGAAGCAGCGGTCCTACGAGGACCGTGAGGGCGTCAAGCGCACGGTCTACGAGCTGGACGTCGAGGAAGTCGGCGCCAGCTTGAAGAACGCCACGGCCAAGGTCACCAAGACGGCCGGCGGTGCCGGTCGTGGTGGCCAGGGTGGTTACAACGGCGGTGGCGGCCAGGGTGGCGGCGGCTGGGGTGGAAACTCCGGCGGCGGCCAGCAGGGCGGCGGAGCTCCCGCCGACGACCCGTGGGCGACCGGCGCTCCCGCCGGTGGCAACCAGGGCGGCGGTGGCGGTGGCGGCTGGGGTGGAAACTCCGGCGGCGGCGGTGGCGGCGGCTACTCGGACGAGCCCCCCTTCTAGGTCCTCGGACCAAGGGTGGGTCGTACCCACACTTCTTGATCACACAGGAGAAACACCATGGCGAAGCCGCCTGTGCGCAAGCCTAAGAAGAAGGTCTGCGCTTTCTGCAAGGACAAGGTCACGTACGTGGACTACAAGGACACGAACATGCTGCGGAAGTTCATTTCCGACCGCGGCAAGATCCGTGCCCGCCGCGTGACCGGCAACTGCACGCAGCACCAGCGTGACGTCGCCACGGCCGTCAAGAACAGCCGTGAGATGGCGCTGCTGCCCTACACGTCCACCGCGCGCTAAGGGAAGGGTGACCGAATAATGAAGATCATCCTCACCCATGAGGTCTCCGGCCTCGGTGCCGCTGGCGACGTCGTCGACGTCAAGGACGGTTACGCTCGCAACTACCTGATCCCGCGGAACTTCGCGATCCGTTGGACCAAGGGTGGCGAGAAGGACGTCGAGCAGATCCGTCGCGCTCGCAAGATCCACGAGATCCAGACCATCGAGCAGGCCAACGTCGTGAAGGCGCAGCTCGAGGGCGTCAAGGTCCGTCTGGCCGTCCGCTCCGGCGACGCCGGTCGTCTCTTCGGTTCCGTCACCCCGGCCGACGTCGCTTCGGCGATCAAGGCTTCCGGTGGCCCCGAGGTCGACAAGCGCCGCATCGAGCTGGGCTCGCCGATCAAGACCCTGGGCGCCCACGAGACCTCGGTGCGTCTGCACCCCGAGGTTGCCGCCAAGGTCAGCATCGAGGTCGTCGCGGCCTGATCGCCGCGCTCGTCCTGAGCAGTGCTGAGAGGGGCCGTACCCCGCCGGGTACGGCCCCTTTCGCATGCCCGGGCTCTCTCCTTCCCGGTGAAGGCTTGTCGGCTGCGATGTTTCACGTGAAACGTGACGGGCTGTGCTGTTTCACGTGAAACGGTCGCTGGGCCGCTAGGCCGGTGCTGAGCGGTTCGCGCGGTCGAGCCGATCGGTCAGCGGGTCGCGCCGGTGACGATCCAGCGACCTGAACGGGCTCGGATCCACAGCGTCAGCATGCGCATCGTCATCATCAGCGTCATCGCTCCCCACAGAGCGGTGAGGCCACCGCCGAACGCCGGCACCAGCAGGGCCACGGGGGTGAAGACCGCCAGGGTCAGCACCATGGCCCACGCCAGGTACGGTCCGTCGCCCGCTCCCATGAGGACCCCGTCGAGGACGAAGACGATGCCGCTGATCGGCTGCGACAACGCCACGATCAGCAGAGCGGGCAGAGCGGTGTCCTTCACCACCGGGTCACTGGTGAACAGCGGCAGGAACAGTGGTCGGGAGAGTACGACCAGAACGCCCAGGACGACTCCGGTCGCGATGCCCCACTCCACCATGCGACGGCATGCCTGCCGGGCGCCTTCGGCGTCGTCGGCGCCGAGGTATCGGCCGATGATGGCCTGTCCGGCGATGGCGATGGCGTCCAGGGCGAAGGCCAGCAGACTCCACAGGGACAGGATGATCTGGTGGGCCGCGATGTCGGCGTCGCCCAGGCGGGCCGCGACGGCTGTGGCGATCATCAGGATCGCGCGGAGCGAGAGGGTGCGGACCAGGAGCGGAACGCCTGCCTGCGCCGAGGCTCTGATGCCGGCGGCGTCCGGGCGCAGCGAGGCGCCATGGGCGAGGGCGCCCCGGACGACCACGACGAGGTAGACGACCGCCATGCCCCACTGGGCGATGACGGTGCCCCAGGCGGAACCGGCGATCCCCAGGTCGGCGCCGTAGACGAGACCTGCGTTCAGGACGGCGTTGGCGACGAAGCCTCCGATGGCGACGTAGAGCGGGGTCCTGGTGTCCTGGAGCCCCCGCAGCACACCGGTCGAGGCGAGGACGACGAGCATGGCGGGGATGCCGAGCGACGAGATCCGCAGATAGGTGGTCGCGTAGGGGGCGGCGGTGTCCGAAGCGCCGAAGAGATCCACCAGGGCCGGAGCCAGGGGGAGTACGGCGGCGATCACCGCCGCGCCGAGCAGAAGCGCCAGCCAGATGCCGTCCATCCCCTGGCGGATGGCGGCCTGGAGGTCACCGGCCCCGACACGGCGGGCGACAGCGGCCGTGGTGGCGTAGGCGAGGAAGACGAAGACGCTGACCGCTGTCATCAGGAGAGCCGAGGCGATGCCCAGTCCCGCGAGTTGAGCCGTGCCGAGATGGCCGACGATGGCGCTGTCGGCCATGACGAAAAGGGGCTCGGCGACGAGTGCGCCGAACGCCGGTACGGCCAGGGCGACGATCTCTCGGTCGTGCTGGCGCCGGGTGGCACGCGGGGTCGCGGGAGCATGTGTCATGAGCATCAATCTAATCGTCCACAGGTAAGAGATGCAATGGCAATACGCCCCTTACCTATGGTCTGGCGGCGTGAGCTTTGGCGCACGGCTTGATGTGATCTTGGCCCGACTGGGAAAGTTTTTCTTCTGCACAGCCGGTGGACGGCAATCATGCAGGTCAGAGCGGATTGTGCGCGACCGGGGCGAGCTTGTTCACAGGGCTGTCCACCGGGTCGTGCACAGGTTTCGCCGAGTTCTCCACAGCATCGGGGCCGTCGTCCACATGGCCTGTGGATAACCAGATTGGCTGACGGTGCCGACGGGCCTACCGTAGTCCGGCGCCCGCTCCGTTCGTCGGCCTGAGAACCATCACAAAACCGACGCGCCAGAACCGGAGTTGGGCCTCTGATTTGTCAGTGCCGTGCCGTAGAAATGAGGGGCACGGCGAGGTCCGCTCGGCGGACGGGAGGAGGTGGCTCGGTGAGTATTTCCGAGCCCTTGGACGACCCGTGGGCCGAGAGCGGTCCCAGCGACCGTCTGCCTGCCTCACGCAGACGCGGCGAGGGCGGCCGGGGACGCGACGACCAGCACGACCGCGGCCGGGAGAACGGCGAGTGGGACGGCTCGGGCTCGGCGTTCGAGCGCGTTCCGCCGCAGGATCTCGACGCCGAGCAGTCCGTGCTCGGCGGCATGCTCCTGTCGAAGGACGCGATCGCCGACGTCGTCGAGGTCCTCAAGGGCCATGACTTCTACAAGCCGGCGCACGAGACGATCTTCCAGGCGATCCTCGACGTCTACGCCAAGGGCGATCCGGCCGACCCCATCACGATCGCCGCCGAGCTCACCAAGCGCGGCGAGATCAACAAGGTCGGCGGCGCCTCGTATCTGCACACCCTCGTCCAGACGGTGCCGACGGCCGCGAACGCCGAGTACTACGCGGAGATCGTCCACGAGCGGGCCGTGCTGCGCCGGCTGGTCGAGGCGGGCACCCGGATCACGCAGATGGGCTACGCGGCGGACGACGACGTCGACGAGATCGTCAACCGCGCCCAGGCCGAGATCTACGCCGTCACCGAGCAGCGCACCAGCGAGGACTACCTCCCGCTCGGCGACATCATGGAGGGCGCGCTCGACGAGATCGAGGCGATCGGCTCCCGCAGCGGCGAGATGACCGGTGTGCCGACGGGCTTCACCGACCTCGACTCCCTCACCAACGGTCTGCACCCCGGCCAGATGATCGTCATCGCGGCCCGACCCGCCATGGGCAAGTCGACGCTGGCCCTGGACTTCGCGCGGGCCGCGTCGATCAAGAACAACCTGCCCAGTGTCATCTTCTCCCTCGAAATGGGCCGCAACGAGATCGCGATGCGTCTGCTGTCCGCCGAGGCGCGCGTGGCCCTGCACCACATGCGCTCCGGCACCATGACGGACGAGGACTGGACGCGCCTCGCGCGCCGGATGCCCGAGGTCTCGGCCGCGCCGCTCTACATCGACGACTCCCCGAACCTGTCGATGATGGAGATCCGCGCCAAGTGCCGCCGGCTGAAGCAGCGCAACGACATCAAGCTCGTGATCATCGACTACCTCCAGCTCATGCAGTCCGGCAAGCGTTCCGAGAGCCGTCAGCAGGAAGTCTCGGACATGTCCCGAAACCTCAAGCTGCTGGCCAAGGAGCTGGAGGTCCCGGTGATCGCGCTCTCGCAGCTGAACCGTGGTCCCGAGCAGCGCACGGACAAGAAGCCCCAGGTGTCCGACCTGCGTGAGTCCGGCTCCATCGAGCAGGACGCCGACATGGTGATCCTGCTGCACCGTGAGGACGCCTACGAGAAGGAGTCCCCGCGCGCGGGCGAGGCCGACATCATCGTGGGCAAGCACCGTAACGGCCCGACGGCGACGATCACCGTCGCCTTCCAGGGCCACTACTCCCGCTTCGTGGACATGGCGCAGACCTGACCTGGGCCTAATGCGCTCGACGCTCAGGCACCGGCCGGGGTGGACTGGGGGCATGACGACATCCCAGGAAGAGCTGCTCCCCGCCACGCGTCGGGCCTTGCTGCACCGCATTGCCGTGGCCCAGGCCGAAGGACGGGCGCCGTCGCTGGTCGCGGCCGTCGTACGGGGCGGCCGGGTGGTGTGGCACGGGGCGCGGACCTCCGTCGACGGGCACGGTCCGGACGAGAACGTGCAGTACCGGATCGGCTCGATCACCAAGACCTTCACGGCTGTGCTCGTGCTGCGGCTGCGGGACGAAGGAGTACTCGCCCTCTCGGATCCGCTGGAGAAGCATCTGCCGGGTACGGGAGCGGGGGAGGCCTCCGTCGCCGAACTGCTCGCGCACACCGGCGGGCTGGCGGCCGAGTCGCCCGGACCCTGGTGGGAGCGCACCCCGGGTTCCCTCCGGCCCGAGCTGGGCGACGTGCTCGGTGAGCAGCCCCGGCTGCATCCGGCGGGGCGGTGCTTCCACTACTCGAACCCCGGCTACACCGTGCTGGGCGCACTGGTCGAGAAGCTGCGCGGCGCCCCGTGGGAGGAGGTGCTCCGGCGCGAGGTGCTCGAACCCCTGGGCCTGGACCGTACGAGCGCCCAGCCCTTGGCCCCGCACGCGGGCGGCTGGGCGGTGCACCCCTGGGCCGATGTGCTGCTGCCCGAACCCCTGGAGGACCTCGGCCTGATGGCGCCGGCCGGACAACTCTGGTCGACCACCGGTGACTTGGCGAAGTTCGCGGCCTTCCTGGCACACGGCGACGACCGGGTGCTGAGCGCCGAGACGGTACAGGAGATGCGGACGCCCGCCGCGCCCGTCGAGGCCACGGACCTCGTGGACGGCGTCGGCTACGGGCTCGGGATGCAGCTCCAGCACCGCGACGGGCGGCTGCTGACGGGGCACTCGGGGTCTCTGCCGGGCTTCCTGGCGAACCTGACCATCAGCGTCGCGGACGATGTCGCCGCCGTGGTGCTGGCCAACTGCACCTCGGGCCCCCTGCTGGGCTCGGTGGGTGCCGACCTCGTCCGGATCGTCGCCGAGGCCGAACCCCGGATTCCCGAACCGTGGCGGCCGTTGCCCGAAGTGGATTCGGCGGTGCTGGAGTTGGCGGGCCAGTGGTACTGGGGCACGCATGCGTTCGTCCTGCGGCTCACCCCTGAGGGCGGTGTGTCACTGGCCCCGCTGGCCGGCGTCGGACGGCAGTCGCGGTTCCGGTCGAACGGTGACGGCACCTGGACCGGACGAGAGGGCTACTACGCCGGAGAGGCGCTACGGGCCGTACGGCGGCCTGACGGCACGGTGAGCCATCTGGACCTCGGCTCGTTCGTGTTCACGCGTCAGCCGTACGAGGAGGGCGCTTCCGTGCCGGGTGGGGTGGATCCGGAGGGGTGGCGGGGGATCGGCTGACGGTCTCCGGCGGACAAGACGCCGTGTTTCACGTGAAACACGGCGTCTTGTCCGAAGAGCCTGCCCTCCTGCCCTCCTGCCTCCTGGCACCAGGTCCCAGGAGGCACCAGGCACCAGGCACCAGGCTTCACCTCACCCCAAGTCCACCCTCCAGCGGCGCTCCCGCGTATCAGAGCGAGAGCTTGAACCCCACGTGCGACGCCTCGAATCCCAGCCGCTCGTAGAAGCGGTGCGCATCCGTACGGGAGGCGTCTGAGGTCAGCTGCACCAACTGGCATCCCTGGCGCCGGGACTCGTCGACGGCCCACTCGATGAGCTGGGTGCCCAGCCCGCTGCCGCGCTCGTCGGCGTGGATGCGGACGGCTTCGATGATCGACCTGGTGGCACCGCGTCGGGACAGCCCCGGGATCACCGTGAGCTGGAGCGTGCCGACGACGCGGCCCTCGCGTTCGGCGACCACCAGGTGCTGGTTCGGGTCGGCGGTGAGCCGTTCCAGGGCGGGCAGATAGACGGTGAGGTCGTCCGGCGACTCGCGGAGTGCGCCCAGCGGGTCGTCGGCGAGCATGGCGACGATCGCGGCGATGTCGTCGACACCGGCAGCGCGTATTTCCAGATCTCCCATGCGGGTCAGCCTAGGCAGCCGCCGTGCGCGCCGGCGTGCTGCGGTGGCTTGCGGCTCAGACGGGGGCCTTCAGCGTTTCCACGGCATGGACCAGCGGCGCCAGCTCGGGGTTCTTCGCCGCCTCGTCGAGCGCCTCGCGCAGAGCGGCGTCGTTCGTCGGACGCGCCTCTTCGAGCAGGGCTAGGCCTGCCGCGGTGACGTTGGTGTAGATGCCGCGCCGGTCGGTGGGGCACAGGTAGCGGCTCAGCAGCCCGCGGTCCTCGAGGCGGGTGACCAGCCGGGTCGTGGCGCTCTGGCTGAGCACGACGGCGTCGGCGACCTGCTTCATCTGGAGATGACCGCCCACCCCGTCGTGCTGGCGGCTCAGGACGTCCAGCAGGGAGTACTCCCGCACGCTGAGGTCGTGGTGGGACTGGAGGGCCCGCTCGATGTGGGCCTCGATCCTCCCGTGCAGCAAGGAGAGGGCGCACCAGCCCTGGGCGAGGGCGGTGAGTGCGGGGTCTGTCGCTGTCATGGGCCTTCCTTCGTCCCGGGGCGCGTGAATCCAGGATAGAGCAGCGTCGCAATATCCAGCTCTTGCAGATATAGCGCGTCTGCAAGTATTGTGTGTGAACGTAAGAAGCTCCTGCAAGTAACTGGGAAGGTGCACACTCCATGCCTCTCGCGCTTCTGGCCCTGGCGATCGGGGCCTTCGGCATCGGAACGACCGAGTTCGTGATCATGGGCCTGCTGCCCGAGGTCGCGGGCGACTTCGGGGTCACCATCCCCACGGCCGGGTTCCTCGTCACCGGCTACGCCCTCGGCGTGATGTTCGGCGCCCCGCTGATGACCGTCCTCGGCACCAAGATCTCCCGCAAGCGGATGCTGATGCTGCTGATGGGCCTGTTCATCGCGGGCAATCTGCTCTCCGCCCTCGCCCCGAGCTTCTCGGTCATGCTGATCGGCCGCGTGGTCGCCTCCCTCGCGCACGGAGCCTTCTTCGGCATCGGATCGGTGGTCGCCGCCGAGCTGGTCGCTCCGGACAAGAAGGCCGGCGCCATCGCGATGATGTTCACCGGCCTGACCGTCGCCAACGTGGTGGGCGTCCCGCTGGGCACCCTTGTCGGACAGACCGTCGGCTGGCGCTTCACCTTCGCCATCGTCGCCGCGCTCGGCGTCGTCGGCCTCGCCGGGATCGCCAAGCTCGTCCCGGACCTGCCCAAGGCCGAGGGCGTCCGCCTCCGCCACGAACTGGCCGCCTTCAAGAACACCCAGGTCCTGCTCGCCATGGCGATGACGGTCCTCGGCTTCGGTGGCGTGTTCGCCGCGATCACCTACATCGCGCCGATGATGACTCAGGTCGCCGGTTTCGCCGACGGCTCGGTCACCTGGCTGCTGGTCCTGTTCGGCCTCGGCATGGTCGGCGGCAACCTCGTCGGCGGCAAGTACGCCGACCGCGCCCTGATGCCGATGCTGTACGTCTCGCTCGGCGCCCTGGCCGTCGTCCTCGCGCTCTTCACGCTCACCGCGCACAACAAGATCCTCGCGGCCGTCACCATCGCGCTGATCGGCGCACTGGGCTTCGCCACGGTGCCGCCCCTGCAGAAGCGGGTCCTCGACCAGGCCCACGGCGCCCCGACGCTGGCCTCGGCCGTGAACATCGGCGCCTTCAACCTCGGCAACGCGCTCTCCGCCTGGCTCGGCGGTCTCGTCATCGGTGCCGGCCTCGGCTACACGGCCCCCAACTGGGTCGGTGCCGTCCTCGCCGCCGCGGCTCTGGCGCTCGCGGTCCTGTCCGCCGTCCTGGAGCGCCGGGACAGTGCGCCGAGCATGGTCGTCGCGGGTGCCGTCCCCGCCGAGGCGCAGGCCGTGGCACACCACTGAGCCCCTCCGCGTACGACACCGTGCCGGTCCCCCCGAGGGACCGGCACGGTCGTGTGCCCGTGCGGTCAGCCGGCCGCCACCGTCACCGGTGCGAACCGCCGGCTCCAGTCGCCGGGCAGTTCCGGGATGCCGTACGTCATGACCGAGTTGAAGGAGACCGAGGCCAGGCCGTGCTCCTTCGCCCAGGCCAGCAGCTCCTCGTGGCGCACGTCGATGTCGGTGCGCAGCGGGCGGTCGGTGTGGTCGGCCAGGGAGGCGATGAGGGCCTTGGCCGTCTCCGTGTCTCGCGCGACCAGAGGGCCGACGACGTGCTGGTCCATGTTGGGCCAGGCCCCGGCGTAGCCGATGAGCCGCCCGTCCTCCTCGGCGACCCGCAGCTGATCGGCGAAGGCGGGCAGGCGCGTCACGATGTGGGTCCGGTCGCTGCCGAACACCTCCTCGTCGAGCCGCAGGATGGCCGCGAGATCCCCGCCGGTGGCCGGACGGGTGGCGACGGCGGACCGGTCGCCCCGCGCCGTGAAGTGTCCGCGCACCATCTCCACCCGGCCGGTCACCTTGAAGCCCAGCTCCTCGTAGAGCGGGCGGCCGAACGGCGTCGCGTGGAGGGTCAGCGGAGTGGTGCCCATCTCCGCGATGAGATGACGCATCAAGCGCCGGCCCACTCCCTGGCGGGCGTGCCGTCCGGCGACGAGCACCATGCCGATGGCGCCCAGTTCAGGGCGGTGCTGCGGCCCGTACTCGGTGATGACGCAGGCGCTGACGAGACCCCCCTCGGGATCGTCGATGCCGTACCCCTGCCCGGCGGTGAGGAGGAAGCCCCACTTGTGTTCCTCGCGCGGCCACCCCCGGTCCTCGGACAAGTCGGCGCAGGCGTTGAGATCGCGAAGCGTCAGACGGCGGATGGGCAGAGAGGCGAGGGAAGACATCGGCACGCAGGTCAGGCTGTCTGACGGGCCCCCTTGGCGTCCACCTGTTTCCGTAGAGACGTACGAGCTTTTGGCCATGTCGTAGCCGACTGCACGGTACGTCGACAGCCGGATGGTGTTTCACGTGAAACATGGGCGAACCCAGGCAGTCGGCGGCCCGCTAGCCTCGCTCACCATGGCCAGACTTCATCTCTTCGATCTCGACGGCACCTTGCTCTACGGGACCTCCGCCCCCATGGAGATCTCCCGTCAGATCGGGCGGGAGGCCGAGACGGTGGCGCTTGAGCGGGCGATCTCGGCGGGGCTGATCGACCCGCCGGAGTACGCGCGGCAGGTGCACCTGTTGTGGACGGAACTCGCCGAGATCCATGTGGCGGCGGCTTTCGCGGGAGCGCCCTGGCTGGCTCGAATTCAGGACGTCTGGCGGGAGATCAGAAGCAACGGCGACTACTGCGCCGTCATATCGCTCTCGCCCTCGTTCTTCGTCGAGCGGCTCACCGACTGGGGCGCGCACGCGGCATACGGTTCCCGCTTTCCGGCCGTGCCGTTCACCGAGCCGGTCGACCCGGCCGGAGTGCTCAACGCGGCTGCCAAAGTGCTGATTGCCGACCGATTGTGCGCAGAGTTCGGGGTCGTCCGAGCGGATTGCGTCGCTTATGGGGACTCGATGTCGGACAAGGACCTGTTCGGTGTGGTTCCGGTGTCTGTCGCGGTCAACGCCGATGCTCATCTGGCCGGTCTGGCGACCCACTCCTATGCCGGGAGGGATCTGTGGGAAGCCTACGAATTGGTGCGTGGCGCCCGGTAATTGAAGGAATAGCGGGTTGGTGACCGTGCCTGGTCGGTGGCAGAGCAAGGGGGGACTTGTGTGGGCCGCCGGTGCCGGTAGGGTCGACTCCGGTTCTCGTTCGGTGCGGGGATGGACACCAGGCACCGACCAAGAGCAAGGCGATGCAGCCTAACGGGACGGAGAGATCGAAGACCCGCATTTTCGGTTATGCGACCGAGGTATCCGGAGGCGGTGCGATGCTGCGGTGAGAGCGCTGCGGCCAATGTCACACTCTCGCCTTACTTGTCCGTATGGATCGTGAATCCGGGTTGAATGTGGCCGCGATGATCGTGGCCATGAGCGGTGAAAGCAAGCCGTCTGCGGGGGAAGCAGGCACATTCCGACCGAGGAAGTGCGCAGACCGACCGAAAGATGTTCGAGGCGAGGCACACCATGGACGCTCCGACCACCACGCCGGCCGACAACGGCACTTCCGGCGGCGGGGGCGGCTGGTTCACCCCGCGCAAGCAGCCGGAGGCGACACCGGGCACCGAGCAGGAGACCGCCGAGGGCAGCCGCCTCGCGGCACTGCGTCCGGTGGGCAGGCCCCAACAGGGCGCTGAGGAGCCCCCGTCGGCACCGGCCACGACACCGCCCGCCCACACCCCCGCACCGGCGGCTCACACGCCCACACCGGCGGCTCACGCCCCCGCACCGGCGGCCCGCGCCGCCACACCGCCCGCCCAGGCCGCCGCGGCACCCGCGGAAGCCGACGCACCGCACCCCGTGGCGGAGCCGGCGCCCCCGATATCCGTCCCGGACAGGCACGCATCCCCCATATCCGCCCCGGCCCAGCAGGCGCCGCCGATATCCGCCCCGCCCGGCATGCGTGAGGCACCCCGGGCGCACGCGCCCGCCGAACCCCGGGTGCCCCTCCAGCGTCCGGCCGCCGCCGCGGTGCAGGAGGGCTCCCCCGACGCGATCCTCGTCCGCCGGACCATGGCGGAGGTCGGACCCGTGGCCGACAAGGTCACCTCGTACTTCTACGCGCTGCTCTTCGTCCGCCACCCCGATCTGCGCTCGCTCTTCCCCGCCGCGATGGACACCCAGCGCGACCGGCTGCTCAAGGCGCTGCTGACGGCGGCCGAGCACATCGACAACACCCCGGTCCTCGTCGACTACCTCCAGAACCTCGGCCGCGGCCACCGCAAGTACGGCACGCATGCCGCGCACTACCCGGCCGTCGGCGAGTGCCTCATCGGCGCCCTGAACAAGTACGCCGAGCGGATCTGGGACGCGGAGGTCGAGGCGGCCTGGGTACGGACGTACACGAAGATCTCGCAGGTGATGATCGACGCCGCCGCGGCCGACGAACTGCGCGCCCCCGCCTGGTGGCACGGGGAGGTCGTCGCACACGACCTCAGGACGCCGGACGTCGCCGTGATCACCGTGCGCCCGGACCAGCCGTACCCCTTCCTCGCCGGGCAGTACACGAGCCTGGAGACGCCGTGGTGGCCGCGGATCTGGCGGCACTATTCCTTCGCTTCGGCGCCCCGCACGGACGGGCTGCTGTCGTTCCACGTGAAGGCCGTCCCCGCGGGCTGGGTCTCCAACGCCCTGGTGCACCGCGCCCGGCCCGGCGACGTCATCCGGCTCGGTCCGCCGGCCGGCTCGATGACCGTGGACCACACGACCGACAGCGGGCTGCTCTGCCTGGGCGGCGGCACCGGCATAGCGCCCATCAAGGCTCTCGTCGAGGACGTGGCCGAGCACGGTGATCGACGCCCGGTCGAGGTCTTCTACGGCGCCCGCACCGATCACGACCTCTACGACATCGACACGATGCTCAGGCTCTCCCAGTCCCACCCGTGGCTCTCGGTCCGCGCGATCATCGACCAGCAGGCGCGCGTCCAGCTGCCGGAAGCCATCCGCGAGTACGGCCCCTGGAACGGCTTCGAGGCGTATGTATCGGGCCCGCCCGGCATGATCCGCAACGGAGTGGACGCCCTCAGGAACATCGGCATCCCGGCGAGCCGCATCCGGCACGACTCGGTGGAGGAACTCGTCGTCATCGGCGACTGACCCCCACCGCCCGAAACCCGCTGTCCGAACTCCACCGCCCGAAACCCGCTGTCCGGACCGTCCGGGAGCCGCTGTCCGGACCTGCTCGTTCCAAGCCCGTTGCCCGACCCCGGGCGGCAGCCGCTCAGCCCAGATCCGGCGCGTGCATCGCCCGCACACCCTCGATGTTGCCGTCCAGATAGTGCCGCAGCGACAGCGGGACGAGATGGACGGAGGCGATACCGACCCGGGTGAAGGGCACCCGCACGATCTCGTACTCGCCGATGGGCTCGTCGACCTCGGGCCCGTGCCGCAGTGAGGTGTCCATGGACCCCAGCCGGCACACGAAGAAGTGCTGGACCTTCACGCCGGTCGTACTGGCGTCCTCGCCGATGTGCTCGACGGTGTCCACGAAGCAGGGCACCACGTCGGTGACCTTGGCGCCGAGTTCCTCGTACACCTCGCGGTGCAGGGCGTCGACCACGGTGCTGTCCGTCGGCTCGACCCCGCCACCGGGAGTGAGCCAGTAGGGGTCCACACCGGGCTTGGTGCGCTTGATCAGGATCAGGTCGTCGCCGTCCAGCAGAACGGCGCGCGCGGTGCGCTTGATCACGGGTCGGACGGTCATGGGAGGAATGTGGCCCGGATGGTTCCACGTGAAACATCGTGAAAAGCCATCAGGTCACCCCCAGTCCCCAGCTGCCCGCAGCAGCCATTCGTAGGCCCGCGCAATGTGCGGCATCGCCAGCGTGCCGGTGCGCACCACCAGGAAGTACGTCCGCAGCGGCGGCACCGCGGGATGGTGCAGCGCGACCACGTCACCGCGCTCCAGTGCCGCCGCGCACAGGTAGCGCGGCAGGACCGCGATACCGGCGCCCGCCGCCGCGCAGGCCAGCACCGCGCGCAGATCGGGAACGATGACGGTGCCGGGAGCGGCCGGGCGGGAGTCGAAGACGGAGGCCCAGTAGCGCGAGACGAACGGCAGCGACTCGTGCACCTCGATCAGGGGGATCTCCTCCAGCGCGTGTGCCCCCTTGCGGCGCAGCGCTCCGGTACCGAGCCGCTGGGCCCAGTGCGGGGAGGCGACCAGGACGTGCACCTCGTCGCAGAGCGGAGTCGCGGTGAGCAGCGCACCGCGCGGGCGGGCCGTACTGATGGCCAGATCATGATGTCCGGCGGCGAGCCCTTCCAGGCTCTCCTCGGCGTTGCCGAAGCTGGCGCGCAGCGCGAATCCCTGGCCCGCCTCCCCGGCCAGCTCGGTGAGCGCGGGAAGGGCCCGCTCGGCGGTGAACTCGGGCGGTCCGGCGAGATGCAGGGTGCGTACCGAGGAATCGTCGTCGAGGCCGGTCTCGGTGATCTCCACCAGGGCGTCCAGATGCGGCGCGGCCTTGTGGGCGAGTTCGTCGCCGATGCTGGTCGGAGTGACGCCGCGGGCCTGCCGCAGGAACAGGGGGCGGCCCAACTGCCGTTCCAACGTGCGGATCTGCGAGGTGACGGCGGGCTGCGAGAGCCCGAGGAGCGCTGCGGCGCGGGTGAAGGAGCCGGCCCGGTGCACGGTCACGAAGGTCCGCAACAAGGCCAGATCCATGCCGTGCCCTCCCCTTCGTCGCCTGCTCACATACGTCGGCGGCCTGTTCCCGGCCCCCCGGCCGCGCCCAACTATAAATATGTCGATAGGTCTCTGTCGCTACTGTGATTGGACACTGACACAGAGTCAACTAGCCTTGGTCGCGCGGTTCTTCGCGCGCGGAACCGAGGACGGTCCGAGCCACGAGGGGGGAGGCTCGGACCGTCCGTTGTGCGTAGAGGGCCACCGACCGGCGGGTACGTGTAGACGTCATCCGGTCGACGGGTGTGCCGACGGCGGTGCCGACAGGCAGGCGAGGGCGCGGAACCTCAGCCGGACGACTCCGCGAGCGCGTTCAGGACGTCGGCTACCAGATCCGCGGTGTCCTCGGCGCCGGCCGAGAAACGGACGAACCCCTCGGGCACCGCGTCCCCGCCCCAGCGCCCGCGCCGTTCGGCGGTCGAGCGCACCCCGCCGAAGCTCGTCGCCTCGTCCACGAGCCGCAGTGCCGCGAGGAACCGCTCGGCACGCGCGCGCGTGGGCAGCGCGAAGGAGACCACACACCCGAAGCCGCTCATCTGCCGCGCCGCGACCGGGTACGAGGGGTCGCCCGGCAGCCCCGGATAGCGCACCGCGAGCTCCTCGGAGCAGTCGCGCAACGCCTCGGCGACCGCGAGCGCGTTGGCGGCCTGCCGCTCCACCCGGAGCTGGAGCGTGGCGATCGACCGGTGCGCGAGCCAGGCCTCCATGGGTCCCGGGATCGCCCCCACGAGCTTGCGCCAGCGGCGCACCGCGGCCATCGCCTCGGGGTCACGGCCCACGACGTAGCCCAGGAGGAGGTCTCCGTGGCCCGTGAGCTGCTTGGTGGCACTGGCCACGGAGAAGTCGGCGCCGAGCGCCAGCGGACGCTGTCCCAGGGGCGTGGCGAGGGTGTTGTCGACGGCGACGAGCGCGCCACGCGCGTGCGCCGCCTCCACGAGCCGCCGGATGTCGCACACGTCGAGCCCCGGGTTGGACGGCGACTCGATCCACAGCAGCCGCGCCCCGTCCAGCGCCTCCAGCTGAGCGTCCCCGCCCGTCGGGGCGACGCGCACCTCGATGCCGTACGCCTCCAGCTGCGCGCGGACCAGGGGCAGCGCCTGGTAGCCGTCGTTCGGCAGGACCACCGTGTCGCCGGTGCGCAGCCGGGAGAAGAGCACCGACGAGATGGCGGCCATGCCGGAGGCGAACACGAGCGCCTCGACGCCGTCCTCGCCGGGCGCCTCCAGTTCGGCGACGGCCCGTTCCAGCAGCGTCCAGGTCGGGTTCTCGTCACGGCCGTAGGTGTAGGGCCCCGCGACGTCGCCCGGCAGATGGAAGTGGGCGGCGAAGACCGGTCCGGGCAGGGTGGGTTCGTTCTTGACGGGCTCGGGCAGTCCGGCCCGCACCGCGCGCGTGCCCTCCCCGCCCGCCCCGGTCGACTCGCTCATTCGGAAGATCCCTCCACGTCCGCGCGTACGGCGGCGAGCAGGCCCTCGCTCGCCGCCTCCACCATCTCCAGGCACTCCTCGAAGCCGTCCCTGCCCCCGTAGTACGGGTCCGGTACGTCGAGGTCGTCGCCCGCCGCCGGGTCGTAGGAGCGCAGCAGGCGGACCTTCGCCGCGTCCTGTCCGGTGGGGGCGAGTCGCCGCAGGGCCTTGAGGTGGCCGGCGTCGAGCGCGACGATGAGGTCGCGGTCGGCGAACCAGGACGCCTGGAACTGACGGGCCGTGTGGGCGCCGTCGTATCCGTGCTCCTCCAGGACGGAGACGGTGCGCGGGTCGGCGCCGTCGCCCTCGTGCCAGCTGCCCGTGCCCGCGCTGTCGGTCTCGACGAGGCCGTCGAGACCCGCCTCCGCGACGCGGGCGCGGAAGACGGACTCGGCCATCGGCGAGCGGCAGATGTTGCCGGTGCAGACGAAACAGACGCGGTAGGTCATCAGGGCTCAGTCACCGTCGGGCAGGACGACGTTCAGCGCCCACGACACGATCGAGATGATCAGGCCGCCGACCACCGCGGTCCAGAAGCCCTCGACATGGAAACTCAGGTCCAGCTTGTCCGCCAGCCACGAGGTCAGCAGCAGCATCAGGGCGTTGACGACCAGGGTGAACAGACCCAGCGTCAGGATGAGCAGGGGCAGGCTGAACAGCTTCACGATCGGCTTGACCAGGAAGTTCACCACACCGAAGAGCAGCGCGACGAGGATCAGGGTCCCGATCTTCTTGCCCGTGCTGTCACCGGTCAGGGTGATCTTGTCCAGCAGCCATACGGCAACCGCCAGGGCGCCTGCGTTGGCGATCGTCTTGACTACGAAATTCTTCATGTGTCTGATCGTGGCAGAAGAGATCAGATTCGAGCAGTGGGACGAGGGCGGACAACAGCGATGAAGGCATTCCGGCTGGACGAACTGGAGGCGGAGCGCGCCGCGAACGAGGGCGCCTACCTGCAGTTTCTGCGGGAACGGCACATGTCGGTCGGCCTGTACGCGCTGGACGCCGGCGAGCATGATCCACAGAAGCCGCACAACCAGGACGAGGTCTACTTCGTCGTGAGCGGCCGTGCGGCGATCACCGTCGGCATGGAGACCACGCAGGTGGCCCGCGGCAGCGTGGTGTACGTCCCGGCCGGGGTCGCCCACAAGTTCCACCACATCAGCGAGGACCTGCGGGTCATGGTGGTGTTCTCTCCACCGGAGAGCTGAGCCGTCACCTCGGGGTTCCCTAGGGGATCAGTCAGGGGAGGACAAGGGGTCCTGGGCCCCCGCCGGGCTCCTGCTCGTCCTAGCATCGAGTGCAGGACATCGAAGGACCGAACAGGACCGAACAGGGCCTGCGAACAGGACCCGGCGCGAGCGGCGCGAGCATCGGGCGGAGAGGTAAGGACGAGAGCAATGGGAGAGATCTTCGCGGGACTGCCCTGGTGGGTGAAGTGGATCGCGGTGCCGGTCATCGCCCTGGTCGTGTTCGGCGGACTGATAGCGAGCGTCGTCGGATTCGTCATCTGGCTGCTCTTCAAGGCCCTGCTGTTCGTGGCTCTGGTCGGCGGACTCATCTACATCGTGCGGAAGTTCATGTCGAACTCCTCCTCGCGCAGCGACTGGTGAGGACGGCGCGGCGGTCGGCCGGGCCCGAGCGGGGGATCGGGGACCGGTAACGGGAACCACGGGTTCCCTCGGGCGGGGGAAGTTTTCGGTACAGGCGGTCTCCGGGCGGCGACGGACGGTTAGAGTCCCAAATCCCCCTCGCGCTACGGGAGCACCCCTTGGCCACGGTCGACAGCCCACCCGCAGAGCTCCACGTCCCCCTACAGCCGAAGCAACCGGAACACTCGGCGAGCACGCGGCAGCCGGAACAGCAGGAGCAGCCCCCCACCGCCACCCTCATCGGCTCCGTCCAACGCGCGATGCGCCTCCTGGAGTGCGTCGCCGAGCACGAGAACGGCGCCCCCGCCAAGCAGTTGGCCCGTGAGACCGGGCTGGCCCTCCCCACGGCGTACCACCTGCTGCGCACCCTCGTGCACGAGGGCTATCTGCGCCGGGACAAGGGCCTGTTCTTCCTGGGCGAGGCGGCGGAACGGCTGAGCAGCAGCAGCGCGAAGCAGAAACGTCGCAGCACGGTCGCGGAGACCCTGGCCCACTGGCGGGACGCGATCGGGGCCCCCGTGTACTACGCGATGTACCGGGACGGCGAGATCGAGGTCGTCTGTGTCGCGGACACCCCGGGCAACCGGGCGGTCGAGGAGTGGGCCGACTTCCGTGAGACGGCACACGCGCACGCCATCGGCCAGTGCCTGCTCTCCCAGTTGGGCGAGGACGCGCGCCGCGACCACCTCGACCGGTACCCCGTGCGGACGGTCACCCCGTACACCGTGCGTGACAATGACGCGCTGTTGCGGCGGCTGGGCCGGGCCCGGCGGATGGAGCCGCTCTTCGAGCAACAGGAGTACGCCCTCGGCACGGTGTGCGCGGCGATCCCCATCACGGTGGGTCCCACCGCCGCGACGATGGCCATTTCTCTCCCCTTCCATCAGGCCGACCGTCTGGTGGAGGCCACGCGCCGTCTGCAGGACGAGGTGGGGCGGCTGCTGGGGTCGTTGGCGATCTCTATCAGTATCTGAAAACTCACTCCTTGTGATCTACCGTGTACGTTCAGCAAGATTCGTGCAGTGTCAAAGGGTTCATTCCCGGCCAGTCGACGGCAGATGACGGGGTAGGCGATGCGCGAGTCCGTACAGGCAGAGGTCATGATGAGCTTCCTCGTCTCCGAGGAGCTCTCCTTCCGCATTCCGGTGGAACTGCGGTACGAGACCTGTGATCCCTATGCCGTGCGGCTGACGTTCCATCTGCCCGGAGACGCGCCCGTGACCTGGGCGTTCGGGCGGGAACTGCTGATCGACGGAGTGGGGCGGCCGTGCGGCGAGGGGGATGTGCGGATCTCCCCGGCCGAGGCGGACACGCTCGGTGAGGTGCTGATCCGGCTTCAGGTCGGCGGCGACCAGGCGCTGTTCCGTTCCTCGGCGGCGCCGCTCATCGCGTTCCTCGACCGCACCGACAAGCTGGTGCCGCTGGGCCAGGAGGGTGCGCTCGCCGACTTCGACGACCGCCTGGAGGAGGCGCTGGACCGGATCCTGGCGGAGGAACAGAGCGCGGGCTGAACCGAGAGGCCTTGGCGAGGGGGGAAGGCTTCACAGCGGCGCGTGGGGCGTCGCAGGAACGCTTCTCCTCGGAGCGGCAGAGGCGGCAGCAGCGGCAGAGACGGCATGAGCGGCGGAGGAGGCAGGGGCGCAACGGCCCCCGCCACCCACCGCTCCCGTGCCTACTCGGGCCACCGCTCCTGTGCCGGCTCGGTCCGGGGTTCCGGCGCCGCCTCCGGCCGCTGATCCGGTCGCCGCTCCGGTGGCTCACGAGGTCGCTTCGCGGCACCGCCCGCGGTCACCGCTCCGTGGTACGGCCCCCTGTCACCGCTTCCGGCGTCGTCCCCTGCCTCCGCGTGCCGGTGTCGACGGGGCGCCCGCCAGGGCCGGTTCGCCGCCGCCCGGTACGGGGGCCGGGCCCGGGCGGTCGGCGGCGACCACCAGGGCGGCCAGCGCCGTGGTGACCGGCACCGAGGCGACCAGGCCGATCGAGCCCACCAGCGTGCGCACGATCTCCTCGGCGACCAGCTCGCTGTTGGCGACCGTCCCGACGCTGCTCTGCGCGATCGAGAAGAGCAGCAGCAGCGGCAGGGCGGCGCCCGCGTAGGCGAGGACGAGGGTGTTGACCACGGACGCGATGTGGTCGCGGCCGATACGGATGCCCGCGCGGTACAGATCGCGCCAGCCCATCGAGGGGTTCGCCTCGTGCAGCTCCCAGACCGCCGAGGTCTGGGTGACGGTCACGTCGTCGAGGACACCGAGCGAGCCGATGATGACGCCGGCGAGCAGCAGACCGCTCATGTCGATCGACGGGTACAGGCCGTGGATCAGACCGGTGTTGTCGTCGGTGTTGCCGGTGAGGGCCGCCCAGCCGATGAACAGCGAGCCGAGGACACCGATCAGCAGCAGCGAGATCAGGGTGCCGAGGACCGCCACCGAGGTCCGTGCGGACAGGCCGTGGCACAGATACAGCGCGATCAGCATGATCGCGCTGGACCCGATGACCGCCACGACCAGCGGGTTCGAGCCCTGGAGGATCGCGGGGAGGATGAAGAAGTTCAGGATCATGAAGCTGATCGCGAGCGCGATCAGCGCCATCACGCCTCGCAGTCGCCCGACGACCACGACGGCGAGCGCGAAGATGCCGGCCAGCAGCGCCATGGGGAAGCGCCGGTTGACGTCGGTGACGGAGTACTGGAGATCCTTCGGGGCCGAGGGCTCGTAGGCGACCACGACCTTCTCGCCCTCGTGCAACTGCCGGGTCTGGTCCGGCTGCACGATCTCGGTGAACGTACGGCCCTTGTCGTGGCCGGTGTCGACGCGGATCGTGGCCTTCTTGCAGTCGCCGTCGGCCTCCTGCTGGGCGGAGGAGCCCTCCGCGGTGGACGTGTCGCCGGTCGGGGTCCCGCCCGAGGCGTTCACGGACTTGCAGCTCACCGAGACGACCTTGGTGACCGTCGCCTGCTGTGTCTGCCGGTCGAAGCCGACGCCGGTGCGCTCGTGCGCCGGGGCGCCCCCGGGCCACAGGACGACGAGCCCGGCCACCACGGCGACGCCGAACGGGATCAGGATCGCGGCGATGACCTTGCGCAGATGCTTGGAGACGGGCGCCGCGGGGCCATGGCTGTGCCTGTGCCCGTGCCCGTGACCGCCGCCACCGCCTGTTCCTCCGCCCCCGCCTCCGCCCCCGCCACCGTTCCCGCCGGAGCCTCCGGGCCCATGCCCGGGCCCGTGCCCAGACGCCTGCCCGTGCCCATGCCCCTGCCCATGTCCGTGCCCGTGGTCCTGTCCGCCGCCGTTGGGGTGGCCGTGCGAGGGCCCATGGGGCGGCTCATGAGGTGGGTACGGAGGCTGCGGTGTCGTGGTCACCGCCCGATCATCGCAAGAACGCCAGGGGCCCCCTGTTCACCGCGCCCGAATTGACGCTAGCGTGGGGCCACCTTTGTACACGCGGGAGCTCGGAGCACCGGGCTGAGAGGGCGCTGACCTCCGTCCCAGCGATGTTTCACGTGGAACGTCGTCACCTGTGAGTGACGTTCCCCACGAAACGTCGGCGGACGGAAAACGCTGCGTCGACCGCCGAACCTGTTACCGGGTAATGCCGGCGTAGGGAGTAGGTCTCATGACCATCAAGGACGCACGCACGCCTGCCTCCAGCCAGGACGAACAGCCCGTCGAGGGCCAGAACGCCACGGAGGCCGGGAAGTCCATCGGCTGGCACAAGGCGTACGTCGAGGGCTCGCGCCCCGACCTTCGGGTGCCGGTCCGTCAGGTGCATCTCACCAACGGGCAGTCGGTCACCCTGTACGACACATCGGGCCCGTACACCGATCCGCTCGCGGAGACGGACGTCCGCCGGGGGCTGGCGCCGCTGCGGGAAAACTGGATCATCGCCCGCGGTGACACCGAGGAGTACGCGGGCCGTCCCGTCCGCCCCGAGGACGACGGCATCAAGCACACCTCGCCGCGCGGCGGGAATCTGCGCAACCTGGACGCGGTCTTTCCGGGCCGGCCACGGGTGCCGCGCCGTAGCCGTGACGGCGGTGCGGTCACGCAGCTCGCGTACGCGCGCCGGGGCGAGATCACGCCGGAGATGGAGTACGTGGCCGTCCGGGAGAACGTGGCCCCCGAAGTGGTCCGCGAGGAGATCGCGGCGGGCCGCGCGGTGCTGCCGGCGAACGTCAACCACCCGGAGATCGAGCCGATGATCATCGGCAAGCGGTTCCTGGTGAAGGTCAACGCCAACATCGGCAACTCCGCGGTCACCTCGTCCATCGAGGAGGAGGTGGAGAAGATGACCTGGGCCACCCGCTGGGGCGCCGACACGGTCATGGACCTCTCCACCGGTCGCAACATCCACACCACCCGTGAGTGGGTGCTGCGCAACTCCCCCGTCCCCATCGGCACGGTGCCGCTCTATCAGGCGCTGGAGAAGGTCGACGGCCGTGCCGAGGAGCTGACCTGGGAGATCTACAAGGACACGGTCATCGAGCAGGCCGAGCAGGGCGTGGACTACATGACCGTCCACGCGGGCGTGCGGCTGCCGTACGTCCCGCTGACCGCCAACCGCAAGACGGGCATCGTCTCGCGCGGCGGCTCGATCATGGCCGCGTGGTGTCTGGCGCACCACAAGGAGAGCTTCCTCTACGAGAACTTCGAGGAACTGTGCGAGATCCTCGCCGCGTACGACGTGACCTACTCGCTCGGTGACGGCCTGCGGCCCGGGTCCATCGCGGACGCCAACGACGAGGCGCAGTTCGCCGAGTTGAGGACGCTCGGGGAGCTGAACACGATCGCCAAGAGCTTCCACGTACAGACCATGATCGAGGGCCCCGGGCATGTCCCGATGCACAAGATCAAGGAGAATATCGACCTTCAGCAGGAGATCTGCGAGGAGGCCCCCTTCTACACGCTCGGCCCGCTCACCACGGACATCGCGCCCGCCTACGACCACATCACCTCGGGTATCGGCGCCGCGATGATCGCCTGGTGGGGGACGGCGATGCTCTGCTACGTCACGCCCAAGGAGCACCTGGGCCTGCCCAACCGTGACGACGTGAAGACCGGCGTCATCACCTACAAGATCGCGGCTCACGCGGCGGACCTCGCCAAGGGCCACCCCGGCGCCCAGGAGTGGGACGACGCACTGTCGGACGCCCGCTTCGAGTTCCGCTGGGAGGACCAGTTCAACCTGGCCCTCGACCCGGACACGGCACGCGAGTTCCACGACGAGACCCTCCCGGCGGAACCGGCCAAGACAGCGCACTTCTGCTCCATGTGCGGACCGAAGTTCTGCTCGATGAAGATCTCCCAGGACATCCGCCGCCGCCATGGCGGAAGTCAGGCGGAGGTCGAGGAGGGCATGGCGCAGAAGTCGAAGGAGTTCGCGGCGGCGGGGAACCGGGTGTATCTCCCGATCGCGGACTGAGCCGCCCGTACGGCCACCGCTCCCTGGATCCCGACGCCGGGGAGCGGCGCCGGTGCGGTCGCTGTTCTGGTGGGGCGCTCCTCGCCGGACGGCCCGCCCCGGACGTGCCGGGGCGCGACGGTTCCCACGGCGTCGCGCTGGTCACGCGTGAGCCGACCGGCGTGCGCTCCCCCGGGCGGTTCGCCCCGCAGGGCTTCGTGGTGGGGAGCGCAGGCCGGGGTTATTCCGGCTGGTGCTCCGGGCCACCGAAGTCCGGGCTGGTGTAGTCCGGGCTGCTGAAACTCGGGCGGGGGCCCGCGGGACCGTCGTCGGGGCTGGTGAACCCCGGGCGGTCGTAGCCGAGATGGGGCATACGGCTGGGCGCGGGCGGTGCCGGGCGGTGCAGGGCCGCCGCCGTGCCCGGGTCGGCGAGCGCCTCCCGCAGGAACGGCAGGACGCCCCGGACGAGCAGGGCTTCCCGCCAGGCTTCCCTGGCCCGGGCGACCTCCCCGTTGAGCTCGGCGTTCACGCTCGTGTCGAGCGAGGGCCGGTTGCGCAGGGCCGTCAGCAGCAGCCCCACCGCGGCGACGAGGATCGCGACCGCGGCCATCGCTCCGAACACCCATCCCGTGGTCAGCATCGTCTTCGCGAACGTCTGTTCGGGGTCGAGCATTCTGAGGATGTATCCGACGAGCAGGAAGATCGCCGCGGCGGTTCCGGCGAGGACGGGAGCCAGCACCGCGACGACGGCCACGGCGCCCGCGCCGGCCGTCTCGGTGACCTCTCCCATGGTGGCCGCGAGCCCCACCGTGCTGGAGCCGGACTCCGTGGAGCCGGACTCCCGCACGGTCGTCGGGGTGGACGGCGCCGGATGGCGCAGTTCCTCGCGGACCTTCACGTAGTGCTGGTATTCCGTGGCGGCTGCCGCCGTGATCAGCGCGGTGGCGTTGAGCGCCATGGTGCGCAGCTGTTCCGGGTTGAGACGCTGGCCTATCGCGGCCAGTTCCGGGCGGTGTGGGGCGGAGCGCAGCGCCTCATCGAGGATCCGCTCGTACTCCTGGCGGTCCTCGCTCAGCAGGTGCTGCGGAACGCTGTTCATGTGCATCCCCCGATGCTCCGTAGGGCTTGGGGCTCGCATGGCGACGAGCCGTCGGGCAGAAACGGAGGGGAGCCTGCTACGGATAAGCCGATGGTAGAGCGGCGACGGCACGCGGTGACAGGGGGTTTCCAGAAATTGGGCCCTGGCCGGCGTCCTTCCCGCCGGGTCCGTTCCTGGGCCATGCCTGCCCTGGAGGCGTTCAGATATCCAGCGGAAGTTCCTGGACCAGCAGCTTTCCGGCCATGGTCACTCCGCCGTCCATCGCGATGGCCAGCCCTTCCGCGTACACGTGCGGTCCCTCGACCACGGGCGGGGAGTTGTCCTCGCCGTCCTCGGAGCCGACCTCGCCCAGCAGATAGGGAATCGGGCTGTGACCGTGAACGATCCGGGTGCCGCCGTACGTATCGAGCAGGGAGCGGACGGCGTCGGCGCCGCCCTCGTCGCGGAAGGAGAAGCGCTTGGTGAACTTCCGGAACAGATCCCACACCTCGTCCGCGTCATTGCGCGTGATCGTCTCGCGGACGGTGTCGTTGACCGCCTCGATCGAGTCGCCGTAGTCGAGGTAGGCGGTGGTGTCGGAGTGGACGAGGAGATGTCCGTCGACCGACTCCATGGCGTCCAGACGGGCCATCCACTGGAGGTGGTGGTCCTGAAGGCGGTCCATGTCGGTCTTCTGGCCGCCGTTGAGCAGCCAGGCCGCCTGGAAGGTGGCGGTGCCCGCGCCGGAGTTGACCGGGGTGTCGCCGAACCGCTTGGCGCCGATGAGCAGCAGCTCGTGGTTGCCCATGAGCGCCTTGCAGTAGCCGCCGGCCGCGGCGGCCTCGGCGGACAGCCGCATCACGAGGTCGATGACGCCGATGCCGTCCGGGCCGCGGTCGGTGAAGTCGCCGAGGAACCACAGCCGGGCGGTGCCCGCGCACCAGTTGCCCGCGGAGTCGATCAGCCCCTTCTCCCGCAGGGCCGCGACCAGTTCGTCGAGGTAGCCGTGGACGTCGCCGACGACGTACAGCGCGCCCGGTCCGTCCACGGGCTGCGGCTGCGCCACGACGGCCGGATCCACACTCACCTGGAGGGTGTCCCCGCGGTTGATGACCGGCAGATCGCGCTCGGTCGGCGTGTAGCCCTCGGGCACCTCATGAGCCGGTACGACGTCGCCGGGATGTGTGCTGTGGCCGTACGGGCCGGTCTCATGGACGTACGCCGGTACCCGGAAGTCGGGCAACGTCGCCGTCCGTTCCGTCTCGGGTCCCTGACCGGCCCCCTGAGTCATCAGACCCCTCCACCATCGCGCCGCATCTGCACCGCTTGGGACTGCCTGGTCGCAGCGGCCCGCGGTGTCGTGGGCCCATCATAGGAATGCGGATCGCGCCGTGTGATGACCCAGGGGTGGTGAATCGGCGCAAGAGACCGGTCCACCGCGGCTTTCGCCCCGATTGGGCAGGGGTTCGCCCCCCGGCTGACAGCCCCGCCTCACAGCTCCGCCTCAGCTGACGCCCCGCGTCACTCCTCTTCCCGGGACCGCGTCACTCCTCGTCCGGCGACCCGGGTCACTTCTCTTCGGGCGACCGCGGCGGACTCACGGTCGTGCGCGGTGTGCGCCGCTGGGACGAGGTGCGCACGATCAGCTCCGTCGGTATCACCTGCTCGACGGGCTGGTTCGCGTCGACCCCCTCGATCGCGTCGATCAGCAGCTGCACCACGGCCGTCCCGATGCGCCGCGGCTTCAGCGAGAGCGTGGTGATGGGCGGCTCGGTGCTGGCGTAGACGGTGGACTCGCTGCAGCAGACCAGAAGCAGGTCGTCCGGTACGCGCAGTCCGTAGCGGCGGGCGGCGGCGAGCAGGTCGGTGCCGTTGGGGTCGAAGAGGCCGTAGACGGCGTCGGGCCGGTCGGGCCGGGCCAGCAGCCGGTCGGCGGCGACGGCGCCCGCGCACGGGTCGTGCGCCGGGTAGGCCTCGTAGACGGGGTCCTGGCCGACCCGCTCGCACCAGTGCAGATACGCGGTGGTCGACAGATGGGTGTACGTGTCGGTCGAGGTGCCGGTCAGCAGCCCGATCCGGCGGGCGCCGGCGTCGGCGAGATGGTCCAGGATGCCGAGCACGGCGGCCTCGTGGTCGTTGTCGACCCAGGCGGTGACCGGGAGTTCACCGGCCGGGCGGCCGTCGGAGACCACCGGTAAACCCTGCCGGACCAGCTCGCTGACCACGGGGTCCTGGTCGGAGGGGTCGATGACGACCGTGCCGTCGAGGGCGACGTTCGACCACACGTCGTGGCGCGAGGTCGCGGGCAGGATCACCAGCGCGTAGCCGCGGGCGAGCGCGGCGGAGGTGGCGGCTCTGGCCATCTCGGCGAAGTACGCGAACTCGGTGAAGGTGAAAGGTTCATCCCCGTACGTGGTCACGGTCAGGCCGATGAGGCCCGACTTGCCGGTACGGAGGGTTCGGGCGGCTGCCGAAGGGCGGTATCCGAGCCGGTCGGCGACCTCGCGGACATGGCGCCGGGTGGCGTCCGGGAGCCGGCCTTTGCCGTTGAGGGCATCGGAGACGGTCGTGATGGAGACTCCGGCGGCGGCGGCAACGTCTCTGATGCCCGCCCGACCCGGCCGGCTGCCTCGACGTGAGGTTTCCGCGCGGCTCACCTGGTGCTTCCCTGCTGCTGTCATGGCGAGCCGATAGTAGGGCTCATGCGGTGGGGTAGGGCGGACGCATATGCACGCGTTGACAGGCACGTTTCTGCATGGTCATAAACAGTCAATACCCTTTGAATTAAAGGGACTTGAACGATCCAATGGCACTACGTGACTTGTCGACGCGCATGGGCCTGCCAAGTTCTCGATGTTTCGAAGAGGTCTCAACTCACCTTCACGGGTGATGCGCGCCACGGCGCGAGCCACCGGCGCATAGATATATGTGACCGCGCCCCTCGATTCGTGCGTGTTCATGGCGTGATGCCGGTGATGCCCATGGGGCTTGTGAGGTTTGCGCTCACCGGTTCGCACGGGCGTCCAATCCTCATAAGGTGAGAAGTATTGGCGGCCGGCCGTCATGGGCCGGTGATCATGAGGAGGTTGCGGTGAGCGAGACGAGCCCCAGGCTGCGCGCCGAGCTGGAGGGTATTCCCACCTACAAGCCGGGCAAGCCCGCCGCGGCCGACGGCCCCGTCGCCTACAAGCTGTCCTCCAACGAGAACCCCTATCCGCCGCTGCCGGGCGTGATGGAGAGCGTCACGGCCGCCGCCTCGTCCTTCAACCGGTACCCGGACATGGCCTGCACGGGCCTGGTGAGCGAGCTGGCGGACCGGTTCGGCGTCCCGCTCGCCCATGTTGCCACCGGCACCGGCTCGGTCGGTGTCGCGCAGCAGCTGATCCAGGCGACCTCGGGGCCGGGCGACGAGGTCATGTACGCCTGGCGGTCCTTCGAGGCGTACCCGATCATCACCCAGATCAGCGGCGCGACCTCGGTCAGGGTGCCGCTGACGCCGGGCGATGTGCACGACCTGGACGCGATGGCCGCCGCGATCACCGAGCGGACGCGGCTGATCTTCGTCTGCAACCCCAACAACCCCACCGGCACGGTCGTCCGGCGGGCCGAGCTGGAGCGGTTCCTGGACCGGGTGCCCGGCGACGTGCTGGTCGTGCTCGACGAGGCGTACCGGGAGTTCATCCGTGACGCCGAGGTGCCGGACGGCGTGGAGCTGTACCGGGACCGGCCCAACGTGTGCGTGCTGCGGACCTTCTCCAAGGCGTACGGCCTCGCCGGGCTGCGGGTCGGGTTCGCCATCGCCCATGAGCCGGTCGCGGCGGCGCTGCGCAAGACGGCGGTGCCCTTCGGTGTGAGCCAGCTCGCGCAGGACGCGGCGATCGCCTCGCTGCGCGCCGAGGACGAGCTGCTCGGCCGGGTCGGCTCGCTGGTGGGTGAGCGCACCCGGGTGGTGGAGGGGCTGCGGGCCCAGGGCTGGACGGTGCCCGAGACGCAGGCCAACTTCGTGTGGCTGCGGCTGGGGGAGCGCACGGCGGACTTCGCGGCGGCGTGCGAGCGGCACGGCGTGGTGGTCCGGCCGTTCGCCGGCGAGGGCGTGCGGGTGACGGTCGGCGAGACCGAGGCGAACGACATCTTCCTGAAGGTGACGGAAGCGTTCCGCAAGGAGCTCTAGCCGTCGCCGTCCCTCCTGGCGGGAGCCGAGTCCCTGCCAGGAGGAGCTGGCCCCCTCCCTGCGGCCGGTTCCGGGCCGGGAGGGGCCGACCGGCCCAAGCGGGGCCCCCCTTTCGTCGTCGAAAATCCGTACGTCATAATTGCTTGTGAATGTGAACGCGTTCACAAGCGTGTCCTGATTGCTCCGCTGTTGAGCGTGACATAAGGGGCAAACTGCCGCTGTATGACAGCGACGTAAGGAGGCTGACGACGTGGACCTGGCTCTGGCGCCGGAGACACTGGCGCGCTGGCAGTTCGGCATCACCACCGTCTACCACTTCCTCTTCGTCCCCTTGACGATCTCGTTGGCCGCGCTCACCGCCGGACTGCAGACCGCCTGGGTGCGGACGGAGAAGGAGAAATACCTCAGAGCCACGAAGTTCTGGGGGAAGCTCTTCCTGATCAACATCGCGATGGGGGTGGTCACCGGCATCGTGCAGGAGTTCCAGTTCGGCATGAACTGGTCCGACTACTCGCGGTTCGTGGGTGACATCTTCGGGGCCCCGCTCGCCTTCGAGGCGCTGATCGCCTTCTTCTTCGAGTCGACCTTCATCGGCCTGTGGATCTTCGGCTGGGACAAGCTGCCCAAGCGGATCCACCTGGCCTGCATCTGGATGGTGTCGATCGGCACGATCCTGTCGGCGTACTTCATCCTCGCGGCCAACTCGTGGATGCAGCACCCGGTCGGCTACAAGATCAACGAGGCGAAGGGGCGGGCCGAGCTCACCGACTTCTGGCAGGTGCTGACCCAGAACACCGCCCTCGCCCAGGCCTTCCACACCCTGTCCGCCGCCTTCCTCACCGGCGGTGCCTTCATGGTGGGTGTCGCCGCCTTCCACCTGCTGCGCAAGAAGCACATCGTCGAGATGAAGACCTCGCTGCGGCTCGGCCTGGTCACCATCGTCATCGGCGGTCTGCTCACGGCGATCAGCGGTGACACGCTCGGCAAGATCATGTTCCAGCAGCAGCCGATGAAGATGGCCGCCGCCGAGGCCCTCTGGGACGGCGAGGCACCCGCGCCCTTCTCGGTCTTCGCCTACGGGGACGTCGACGAGGGCCACAACAAGGTCGCCATAGAGATCCCGGGCCTGCTGTCCTTCCTGGCCAACGACGACTTCGACTCGTACGTGCCCGGCATCAACGACGTCAACAAGGCCGAGCAGGAGAAGTACGGGCCGGGCGACTACCGGCCCAACATCCCGGTCGCCTACTGGGGCTTCCGCTGGATGATCGGCTTCGGTATGACCTCGCTCGCCATCGGCGCGCTCGGACTGTGGCTGACCCGCAAGAAGTTCCTGCTGCCCCAGCACCTCAGGGTCGGCGAGGACGAGATCCCGCACCTGGTCCTGCTGCCCCGGGGCAAGAAGCCGCTCAGCCCGAAGCTCACCACCTGGTACTGGCGCTTGGCCGTCCTCACCATGGGCTTCCCGCTGATCGCCAACTCCTGGGGCTGGATCTTCACCGAGATGGGCCGTCAGCCCTGGGTGGTCTACGGCGTGCTCCAGACGCGTGACGCGGTCTCCCCCGGCGTCTCGACGGCCGAGGTCCTCATCTCGATGTGCACCTTCACCGCGCTCTACGCGATCCTCGCCGTCATCGAGGTCAAGCTGCTCGTGAAGTACATCAAGGCCGGCCCGCCGGAACTCACCGAGGCCGACCTCAACCCGCCCACGAAGATCGGCGGCGACCCTGCGGACGCCGACAAGCCGATGGCCTTCTCGTACTAGGCCGAGGGAGAGCGAGTCATGGAACTTCACGACGTCTGGTTCGTGCTCATCGCCGTCCTGTGGACCGGCTACTTCTTCCTGGAGGGCTTCGACTTCGGGGTCGGCATCCTCACCAAGCTGCTCGCCCGCGACCGGACTGAGAAGCGGGTGCTGATCAACACCATCGGCCCCGTCTGGGACGGCAACGAGGTCTGGCTGCTCACGGCGGGCGGCGCCACCTTCGCCGCCTTCCCCGAGTGGTACGCCACGCTCTTCTCCGGCTTCTACCTGCCGCTGCTGATCATCCTGGTCTGCCTGATCGTCCGGGGCGTGGCCTTCGAGTACCGGGTCAAGCGGCCCGAGGAGAACTGGCAGCGCAACTGGGAGACGGCGATCTTCTGGACCTCGCTGATCCCCGCGTTCCTGTGGGGCGTCGCCTTCGGCAACATCGTGGGCGGCGTGAAGATCGACAAGGACTTCGAGTACGTCGGCGGCTTCTGGGATCTGCTCAACCCCTACGCCCTGCTCGGCGGACTGGTGACGCTCACGCTGTTCACCTTCCACGGCACGGTGTTCACCGCGCTCAAGACCGTCGGGGACATCCGGGAGCGGGCACGCAGGCTCGCCCTGCGGGTCGGGCTCGTCACCGCCGTGTGCGCGCTGATCTTCCTGCTGTGGACCCAGGTCGACAGTGGTGACGGCAAGAGCCTGGTCGCCCTGGTGGTGGCCGTCGCCGCACTGCTCGCCGCGCTGGTGGCCATCCGGGCCGGGCGTGAGGGCTGGTCGTTCGCACTGTCGGGCGTCACCATCGTGGCCGCCGTGGCGATGCTCTTCCTGTCGCTCTTCCCGGACGTCATGCCGTCCTCGCTGAACGAGGACTGGAGCCTGACGGTCACCAACGCCTCGTCGAGCCCTTACACCCTGAAGATCATGACCTGGTGCGCGGGGATCGCCACGCCGATCGTGCTGCTCTACCAGGGCTGGACCTACTGGGTGTTCCGCAAGCGGATCGGTACGCAGCACATCGCCGTGGACGCCGCGCACTGAGTCCGAGTTGGGGCACGTTTCACGTGAAACGTGCCCCATGACCAAGAGGGTGTGTTTCACGTGAAACCGATCGACCCGCGTCTGCTCCGCTACGCCCGAGCCACCCGGCTGTTCATGGTGGCGGTCGTCGGCCTGGGAGTCCTCGGAGCGGCGCTGGTCATCGCCCAGGCGATGCTGATCGCCGAGGTGGTGGTCGGCGCGTTCCAGCACGGTTTCACGGCGGCCGAACTCCGCACTCCCCTGCTGCTGTTGGTGGCCGTCGCCGGTGGCCGCGCCCTGGTCTCCTGGCTCACCGAACTCGCCGCCCACCGGGCGAGCGCGGCGGTGAAGTCGGAGCTGCGGGGGCGGCTGCTGGAGCGGGCGGCGGTACTCGGTCCCGGCTGGCTGAGCGGTCAGCGCACCGGCTCGCTCGTCGCGCTTGCCACCCGCGGCGTGGACGCCCTCGACGACTACTTCTCGCGCTATCTGCCGCAGTTGGGCCTCGCGGTGGTCGTGCCGGTCGCGGTGCTGGTGCGGATCGTCACCGAGGACTGGGTCTCGGCGGCCATCATCGTCGGCACGCTGCCTCTCATCCCGGTCTTCATGGTGCTCATCGGCTGGGCCACCCAGTCCCGGATGGACCGTCAGTGGCGGCTGCTGTCCCGGCTGTCGGGGCACTTCCTGGACGTCGTCGCGGGCCTGCCCACCCTCAAGGTCTTCGGCCGGGCCAAGGCGCAGGCCGAGTCCATCAAGCGCATCACCGGCGAGTACCGCCAGGCCACGATGCGTACCCTGCGCATCGCCTTCATCTCGTCCTTCGCCCTGGAGCTGCTCTCCACGCTCTCGGTGGCCCTGGTCGCCGTCACCATCGGCATGCGCCTGGTGCACGGCGAGATGGACCTCTACGACGGGCTCGTCGTCCTCGTCCTGGCCCCCGAGGCGTATCTGCCGCTCAGGCAGGTCGGGGCGCAGTACCACGCGGCGGCGGAGGGCCTGGCCGCGGCGGAGGAGATCTTCGAGGTCCTGGAGACGCCGGCGCCGGTGCCCGGGACCGTGCCCGTGGGGGACGGGGCGCTCCCTCTCGCATTCGAGGGGGTCGGTGTCCGGTACCCGGGCCGCTCCGGGGACGTCGTCGCCGACGTGTCGTTCCGGGTCGAACCCGGGGAGACGGTCGCCCTCGTCGGCCCGAGCGGGGCGGGCAAGTCGACGCTGCTGAACGTGCTGCTGGGCTTCGTGGCGCCCGCCGAGGGGCGGGTGCTGGCCGGGGGAGTCGATCTCGCCGAGGCCGACCTGGAGCAGTGGCGCTCCCGCGTGGCGTGGGTGCCGCAGCGGCCTCATCTGTACGCCGGGACCATCGCCGAGAACGTGCGGCTCGCGCGCCCCGACGCGGACGACACCGCGCTGCGGCGGGCCCTCGCGGACGCCGGGGCGCTGGAGTTCGTCGACGCGCTGCCGGCGGGCGCCGAGACCCTGCTCGGCGAGGACGGTGCCGGGCTCTCCGCCGGGCAGCGGCAACGCCTGGCGCTGGCCCGGGCGTTCCTCGCGGACCGGCCCGTGCTGCTGCTGGACGAGCCGACGGCGGCGCTCGACGGGGCGACCGAGGCCGAGGTCGTCGCGGCGGTGCGGCGGCTGGCCGTGGGCCGTACGGTCCTGCTGGTCGTGCACCGCCCGGCGCTGCTGGGGGTCGCGGACCGCGTGGTGCGGCTCGCGGAACCGGCCGCCACTCCCCCCGCGGGCGGCGAGAACACCGTGGCCGCGCCCGTGGCGGCCTACGCCGTCGAGGGGAAGCCCACCGGGTCCGAAACCCACCGCGAGGCCGAGGCGGGCGGGTCCGCGCTCGGAGCCCTCGCCCGGGTCCGGGCCATGTCCGGTGCCCGGCGCGGCCGGCTGGCGCTGGCCCTGCTGCTCGGGAGCCTCGCGCTCGGCTGTGCCGTGGGGCTCATGGCGACCTCGGGGTGGCTGATCTCGCGGGCCTCGCAGCAGCCGCCGGTGCTCTATCTGATGGTGGCCGTGACGGCGACGCGGGCGTTCGGGATCGGGCGGGCCGTGTTCCGGTACGCGGAGCGGCTGGTGTCCCACGACGCCGTGCTGCGGATGCTGGCCGACACGAGGGTCGCCGTCTACCGGCGCCTGGAACGGCTGGCCCCGGCCGGGCTGCGCGAGCGGCGGCGGGGCGATCTGCTGTCGCGGCTCGTCGCGGACGTGGACGCGCTCCAGGACTACTGGCTGCGGTGGCTGCTGCCCGCAGGCGCCGCCGTGCTCGTCTCCGCCGCCTCCGTGGGCTTCACCGCCTGGCTGCTGCCCGAGGCCGGTGCCGTGCTCGCCGCCGGCCTGCTGGTGGCCGGGCTCGGCGTCCCCGCCGTCACCGGCGCGGTGGCCCGGCGCGCGGAGCGCCGGCTTGCCCCCGCCCGGGGCGTGCTGGCGACACGGGTGACCGATCTGCTCACCGGCACGGCCGAACTCGCCGTCGCGGGCGCCCTGCCCGCGCGGACCGCCGAGGCACGGCGGGCCGACGGCACCCTCGCGCGGATCGCCTCGCGCGGCGCCACCGCGACCGCCCTCGGCGACGGGCTCACCGCGCTGGTCTCCGGCCTCACCGTCGCCGCCACCGCCCTCGTGGGCGCCCAGGGTGTCGCCGACGGACGGCTCGGCGGGGTCGCCATGGCCGTCGTCGTCCTGACCCCGCTGGCCGCCTTCGAGGCCGTCCTCGGGCTGCCGCTGGCGGTCCAGTACCGCCAGCGGGTGCGCAAGAGCGCGGAGCGCGTGTACGACGTGCTGGACGCGCCCGAGCCGGTCAGCGAGCCGGAGCAGCCGCGCCAGGCGCCCCGGTCGCCGTTCCCGGTCGCCGTGAAGGGGCTGACGGCCCGGCACGCCGGACAGGACCGCGACGCCCTCGCCGGGCTCGACCTGACCCTCGACGAGGGCCGCAGGATCGCCGTCGTGGGACCGTCCGGGTCCGGCAAGACGACCCTCGCCCAAGTGCTCCTGCGCTTCCTGGACGCGCGGGCCGGCGCGTACACGCTGGGCGGCGTGGACGCCGGGGCGCTGGACGGGGACGACGTGCGGCGGCTGGTGGGGCTGTGCGCGCAGGACGCGCACCTCTTCGACAGCTCGCTGCGCGAGAACCTCCTCCTCGCGCGCAAGGACGCCGGCGAGGACGACCTGCGCGACGCGCTCGGGCGGGCCCGGCTGCTCGACTGGGCCGACGGTCTGCCGGACGGGCTGGACACGCTGGTCGGTGAGCACGGAGCATGGCTGTCCGGGGGCCAGCGGCAGCGGCTGGCGCTGGCGCGGGCGCTCCTCGCCGACTTCCCTGTCCTGGTGCTCGACGAGCCCGCCGAGCATCTCGACCTGCCCACCGCCGACGCCCTCACGGCCGACCTGCTGGCCGCCACCGAGGGCCGGACGACCTTGCTCATCACGCACCGCCTGGCCGGGCTGGAAGCGGTGGACGAGATCGTCGTGCTGGACGGGGGGCGGGTCGTGCAGCGCGGCACCTACGCCGAGCTGGCGGCCGTCGAGGGGCCCTTGCGGGCGATGGCGGAGCGGGAGGCGGAGTCGGAGGTGCTGACGCTCACGGCGTGAGCGCCGGGCGGACGCACGGCCTCTGCGCGTGAGTGTCGGGCGGACAGGCGGTCCCGCGCGTGAGGTCCGGCCGGGCGCGCACGGCTCCTGCGGGTGAGCGTCGGCCGGACAGGCAGCCTCGTGCCTGAGCGTCGGGTGCGTGCCTCCGGCTCGTGCGTGCTGGGGGCGCCTCCGACTCCTGAGGGCCTGAGGGCCGGGCGCGCTCCGCCCGTCGGCGGCGGACCCGGTCTCGACTTTCTGTATCAAAGGGGACTAATTACGCTCGCCTCATGTCTCCGTCCACGCCCCCGGGCCCCGCGGCCACGACCCTGTCCGCCGAGCTGAGCGCGCGGGTGCCGCGGTTGCTGGAGGCCATGCGGTCCGTCGGCAGCGGCCTGGACCTGCACTCCACCCTGGACCGGATCTGCGAGACGGCCGCCGAGCTGACGGACGCCCGCTACGCGGCCATCGGGGTCGTCGACGAGGACGGGAACGGACTGGCCGACTTCGTCTGCCACGGCGTCGACGAGGCCACCGCCGACCGCATCGGGCGCCTCCCGGACGGGCACCGCGGGCTGCTCGGGGCGCTCATCCGCGACCCGCGGCCGGTCCGGCTCAGCGATCTGACGACCGATCCGCGCTCCTGCGGCTTCCCCGGGCACCACCCGGCGATGCGCGGCTTCCTCGGAGTCCCGATCCGTGTGCAGGGCGAGGTCTTCGGCAACCTGTACCTGACGGAGAAGCGCGGCGGCGAGCCGTTCGGCGACCACGACCTGGACCTGGTCCAGGTGCTCGCCACGGAGGCCGGGATCGCCATCGGCAACGCCCGGCTCTACGAGGCCGCCCAGCAGCGGGAGCGCTGGATCGACGGGTCGGTCGCGGTGACCACGGCCCTGCTGTCGGGCGGCGCCGCCGACGACGCCTTGCAGGTGGTCGCCGAGCAGACCCGCCGGCTGTCGGGGGCGGCGGCCGGGATCGTGCTGCTGCCCGCCGACGAGGGCGGCCTGGAGATCGTGGCCGTGGCGTCGGACTGCCCCTCGAACGCCCTCGGCACGATCGTCCCGCCGGAGAGCGGCCTCGTCGCCGAACTCCTCGACGGACAGGCCGTCTTCGTGGACAGCGCGGCCGACGACCCCCGTGTCGCCACCACCGGTCTCGCCCAGGACTACGGGCCCGTCATGATGCTGCCGCTGCACAGCGACGGCCGGGTCCTGGGCGCCCTCGTCACCCCGCGCACCCGCGGGGAGCGGCCGTTCACGGAGACGGAACGCGCCCTCGCGGTCCAGTTCGCCTCGCAGGCCGCGCTCGCGCTGATGACGGCCGAGGCCCAGCGCGACCGGGAGCGTCTCGCCGTCTTCGAGGACCGCGACCGCATCGCCCGCGATCTGCACGACCTCGTCGTCCAACGGCTGTTCGCCACCGGGATGATGCTGGAGAGCGCGCGGCGCGGATCGGTGGTGCCCGAGGTGCGCCAGGGCGTCGGCAAGGCGGTCGACGAACTCGACGTCACCATCCAGGAGATCCGCACCGCGATCTTCGCCCTCCAGCAGAGCCCCGCCGAGCCGCCCTCGGGCCTGCGCACCCGCGTGCTGCGGGAGATCAACACGGCCGCGGTGCCGCTCGGCTTCAAGCCCTCCCACCGGTTCGCCGGGCCGGTGGACACCCTCGTCGGCGATCTCGTCGGCAAGAACCTCATCGCGGCGCTGCGCGAGGCCCTCTCCAACGCCTTCCGGCACGCCCGCGCCTCCCGGATCGACGTCGTCGTCGACGCCACCGACACGCTGCCCGACGGCCGCCGCGCGGTACGGCTGAGCGTCGCCGACGACGGGGTCGGCATCCCCGAGAGCGGTCGGCGCAGCGGGCTGAGGAACCTCGCGCGGCGAGCCGAGTCCCTCGGCGGCGACAGCGGACACGGTCCCGGCATCGGGGCGGAGGGTGGCGGCACGACGGTGACCTGGCGGGCCCCACTGGCCTGAGACGCCGTCAAGCGGGCGCACGGAGGCCCCTGTTCGGTCGTACGGCTCCGCCATCCGGGGGCCCGCTGTCCCCCACCCGTACGACTTGAACAGGCCGTCCGCGTGACCCGCGGGCCAGGATCGCAGTCATGCGACGACCGTCCCGACGTCATCCGCTGCTCGCCCCGGCGCTGCTGTGCGCGCTCGCCGTGTTCGCGGCCCGCCCCACCGACGCCGCCGAGCGCCGGGAGCCGGGCCCGGCCTCCGACGCGGGGCTCAGCGCACAGGTGGCGAAGCTGTACGACGAGGCCGCCGCGGCCACGCAGAAGTACGAGGCGGGGCGGCGCGAGGCGGATGTGCAGCGGGTGCGGGCCCAGCGTCTGGAGGTGCTGCTGGACCGGGAGCGGCGGACGATCGGCGTGCTCCACGAGGACCTGGGCCGGATCGCCCGCGCCCAGTACCGCGGCGGCGGCGACCTGCCGCTCACCGCGCAGATCATCCTGGCCGGTTCGCCGGACGAGCTGATGCGCGGTCAGCAGGTGTTCTCCCAGACGAACCTGGCCGTCAACAACTCCATCGAGAAGAGCAGGCGGGCCGAGGCCCGGCTGGCGGCGGACGAGAAGAAGGCGTCCGCCGCGTGGCAGTCGCTGGAGAAGCGGAACGTCCGGCTCGCCGCCCTGAAGAAGGAGATCGAGCAGACCCTGGAGCAGGTGCGCGGCCAGTTGCAGGGCGAGGCGGATGTGTCGGTGGCGGCCGGTGCCTGCCGGGGCGCGGTCCGTCTCGACCAGCCGCAGGCCCCGCCGGCGCAGGGGGCGTGGGTGGCGCCCGTCGAGGGGTACGAGTTGTCGGCGGGCTTCGGCAGCGGCGGCTCGCGCTGGGCGAACCGGCACACCGGTCAGGACTTCGCGGTGCCGATCGGCACGCCGGTGCGGACGGTCGGCGCGGGCCGGGTGGTGAAGGTGTCCTGCGGGGGCGCCTTCGGCATCGCGATCGTCATCGAGCACGACGGCGGCTACTACACGCAGTACGCCCATCTCGCCTCGGTCGCCGTCGACCAGGGCGAGCGCGTCGAAGCCGGCCAGTGGATCGGCCAGTCCGGCACCACGGGCAACTCCACCGGACCGCATCTGCACTTCGAGGTCCGGGTCACCCCGGAACTGGGCTCCGGGGTGGACCCGCTGCCCTGGCTGGCGTCCCGCGGTGTCCCGCTCGGCTGATCCCGGGCGGGCGCCGCTAGGAGGCGGTGAGCATCCGCTCGATCACGACGGCCACCCCGTCCTCGTTGTTGTCGACGGTCCGCCCGGAGGCGGCGGCGACCACATCGGGGTGGGCGTTGCCCATGGCGTACGACCGGCCCGCCCAGGTGAGCATCTCGACGTCGTTGGGCATGTCCCCGAACGCGACGACCTCCTCGTGCGAGATACCGCGCTCGGCGCAGCACAGGGCGAGGGTGCTGGCCTTGGAGACGCCGGGGCCGCTGATCTCCAGCAGGGCGCTGGGGCTGGAGCGGGTGACGTTGGCGAGGGGGCCGATGGCGAGCCGGGCGAGGGTGAGGAAGGCGTCCGGGTCGATCGTGGGGTGGAAGGCGAGGATCTTCAGGACCGGCTCGTCGAGCCCGGGGCCGTCCGCGGCGAGGAGCTTCTCGGCGGGCTGGAGCTCGTCCGGGAGCTCCATGTGCAGCTTCGGGTAGTCCGGCTCCTGGTGGAAGCCGTACGTCTGCTCCACCGCGACGACGGTGCCGGGCGCCGCGTCCTTCAGCAGCCGTACGGCGGCCAGCGCGGTCTCCCGCTCCAGCTCGCGCACCTTCACGAACCGGTGGGAGCCGGGGCCGCCGTGCAGGTCGACCACGGCGGCGCCGTTGCCGACGATCGCCAGGCCGTGGCCGTGGACGTGGTCGCTGACGACGTCCATCCAGCGGGCGGGGCGGCCGGTGACGAAGAACACCTCGATGCCCGCGTCCTCGGCCGCGGCGAGCGCCGCGACCGTACGGGGCGAGACCGTCTTGTCGTCACGCAACAGGGTGCCGTCGAGATCGGTGGCGATCAGACGCGGCTTTATGTCGGCGGCCGGGGTCTCGGGCTGTCGAGTCGCTGAGGTCACGGGCCCATTCTCCCGCATATGCCCGCACGGCTGTGCGGGGGCCCGCACAGGTGAGACTCAGATGACACCTAGCCGAGCTGGGCCGCCGCTTCCATGGCGATCTGCTCGAAGACCTTCTCGTCGGCCGCGAAGTCCGAGTCCGGGATCGGCCAGTGGATCACGATCTCCGTGAAGCCCAGTTCCTGGTGCCGCCCCGCGAAGTCGACGAACGCGGCGAGCGACTCCAGCGGACGGCCCCGGTCCGGGGTGAACCCGGTGAGCAGGATCTTGTCGAGTTCCCGTACGTCCCGGCCGATCTCGGCGCAGGCGTCGGCGAGCTTGTCGATCTGTCCGTGAATGGCTTGAACCGACTGTTCAGATGTGCCGTTCTCGTACAGCTTGGGGTCGCCGGTGGTCACCCAGGCCTGTCCGTGGCGCGCGGCGAGCCGGAGCCCGCGCGGTCCGGTGGCGGCCACCGCGAAGGGCAGCCGGGGGCGCTGCGCGCAGCCCGGGATGTTGCGGGCCTCGTGCGCCGAGTAGAAGTTCCCCTCGTACGACACCGAGTCCTCGGTCAGGAGCCGGTCCAGCAGCGGTACGAACTCCCCGAGCCGGTCCGCCCGCTCGCGGGGTGTCCAGGGCTCCTGGCCCAGCGCGGTGGCGTCGAAGCCGGTGCCGCCCGCTCCGATGCCCAGGGTGATCCGGCCGCCGGAGATGTCGTCGAGGGAGATCAGCTCCTTGGCGAGGGTCACCGGGTGCCGGAAGTTCGGCGAGGTCACCAGCGTGCCCAGGCGCATCCGCTCGGTGGCGGTCGCCGCGGCCGTCAGGGTCGGCACGGCACCGAACCAGGGGCCGTCCCGGAAGGTCCGCCAGGACAGGTGGTCGTAGGTGTACGCGGTGTGGAAGCCGAGCTCCTCGGCCCGCTGCCAGGCGGCACGGCCCCCCTCGTGCCAGCGGAGGTACGGGAGGATCACGGTGCTCAGGCGCAGACTCATGGTGCGAGCGTATGCGGCGGCTCCCGTTTCACGTGAAACAGCCGCGCACGGTCGTCGGACGGGGCGCTGGGCCATCCGGCGCAGCCGCCGGCCCCGCAGTCGCTGGCCACACAGCCGCAGACCCCGCAGCCGCCGGCCCCGCAGACGACCGGTCAGTGCGCCTCGGGAAAGCGCAGGTACCCAGGCGGTACCGCCTGGGTGAGCCAGACCCCGTTGGCGCTGACGTGGAAGACATGGCCGTCCCGGTGCATGGCGCCCGCGTCCACGGAGAGCACCACGGGCCGTCCCCTGCGGGCGCCGACGCGTGTCGCCGTCTCGCGGTCCGGTGACAGGTGCACGTCGTGCCGGTTCATGGGCCGCAGCCCTTCGGCGCGGATCGCCTCCAGGTTCGGTGCGACGGTCCCGTGGTAGAGGTACGCCGGTGGTGCCGCCGGGGCCAGTCCGAGATCGACCTCGATGGTGTGGCCCTGGCTGGCGCGGATACGGGTGCCGTCGACGGCGAACCTTTTCTTGTCGTTCGCGGCCACGACGTGGTCGAGCTCCTCGCGCGTGAAGCGGAAGTTGTGGGCCGCCGCCGCGGCGATCAGCTCGTCGATCTCCACCCAGCCGGCCCCGTCCGGCGTCAGCCCGATCCGCTCGGGCTGGTGGCGCAGATGCTTCGACAGGTACTTCGACACCTTCACGGTGCGTCTTTCGTCCATCCGGTCAGCATGACGGGAGAGACGCGCGTCACGCATTTTCTTTTGGCCCGGATGTTTGGTCCACAACCAACTGTAGTTATCCACAGGCTACTTGGTGTTTCTGTGGACAACTCCCCGTCATGTCAGCCCCGTTCGTCAAGATCGACTGGGGGCGCCACATTTGACGTGAGCGCATCCAACCCCCGCGCCCGCACCTCCCGTTCGGCCGCCAGCGTGATGAACTCCGCCGCCCTCTTTGCCCCAACCAGCGCCTCCACGGCCCGGATCGTCTCCTCCGGCAGCACCACGGAGCGTGACATCGGAGCCACTTCGGTGCCCAGGTTCTTCCGCAGCTCGCGCACTGCCAACAGACGCATCGCCCGAGCGAGTTCCGCGTCCACGGTCTGCTGCGCGAGCGGTCGCAGCCGCCGCACGAGGGAGGCCGCCTCGGCCGCGTCCGCGTCCGTGGGGCGGTGCGGTCCGTCGAGGTAGCGGGCGAAGACATGCTCGGTGGTGAACTCCAGGAAACGGGCGGCGATGTGCTCGACCTGGCCCCTCAACTCCCGCAGATGGCCCGAGATCGCGGACAGCGGCACCCCGGCGGAGTGCAACTCGACGGCCACCGCCAGCTCTTGGGGGCTCGGTACGAGGAAGGTGTCCGCGTCGCCGGGCACCGGTTGCAGCACGCCCAGTTCCACGGCCTCGGCGACCGCCGCGTCGTCGGGGCGGTCGCCGAACCGTTCGGCGAGTGCGGCGCGCGAGATCCGCACCGCCTCCTCGTCGGTCCAGGGCCCGTCGACCTCGGCGGCGAGCCCGAGCACCCCGCCGAGGCCCCGGCCGGTGTCCCAGGCGTCCAGGAGTTCCTTGATGGACGCCAAGGTGTAGCCGCGGTCCAGGAGTTCGGCGATCTGGCGGAGCCGCACGAGATGGGCGTCGGTGTAGACGTTGGCTCGGCCGCGCCGCTCGGGCCGGGGGAGCAGGCCGCGGTCCTGGTAGGCCCTGATGGTGCGGACCGTGGCGCCGCTCAGGTGCGCGAGGTCCTCGATCCGGTACGCCTGCTCCACGCTCCCACGCCCTCCGTCCGCCGGGCCCCGCACCCCCCCGCATCCCCCCGCACCGCACCGTCCTCCCGCCCCTACACCGGCGGTTGTATCCGGGCCAGCGCCCGCAGCGCGCGCGGCGTGAGGCGGGACAGGAGGCGGGCGCCGCGGGCCTCCGCGGTGACGGGGACGACGGCCTCGTTGCGCACGACGGCGCGCAGGATGGCGTCGGCGACCTTCTCCGGCGGGTAGTTGCGCAGTCCGTACAGGCGCGCGGAGCGTTTCTGGCGCCGCTTCTCCTCCTCCGCGTCGACGCCGGCGAAACGCGCGGTGGAGGTGATGTTGGTGTTGACGAGGCCGGGGCAGATGGCGCTCACGCCGATCCCCTGACCGGCGAGTTCGGCGCGCAGGCATTCGCTGAGCATGAGCACCGCGGCCTTGGAGGTGCTGTACGCGGGCAGGACCCGGGAGGGCTGGAAGGCTGCCGCCGAGGCGATGTTGACGATGTGGCCGCCCTGTCCCCGCTCGGCCATCTGCCGGCCGAAGAGCCGGCAGCCGTGGATGACGCCCCACAGGTTGACGTCGAGGACCTTCTTCCAGTCCTCGGGGGTGGTGTCGAAGAAGGAGCCGGCCAGGCCGATCCCGGCGTTGTTGACGAGGACGTCCAGGACGCCGTGCTCGGCGGTGACCTTCGCGGCGAGCTTCTCCATGGCCTGCTCGTCGGAGACGTCCACGATCTCGGCCCAGGCCCCGGGCGCGCCGATGAGGCGGGACATCTCGGCGGTGCGGGCCGCGCTCTCGGCGTCCCGGTCGACGGCGATCACACGGGCGCCCGCCTCGGCGAAGGCGAACGCGGTGGCCCTGCCGATGCCGCTGCCCGCGCCGGTGACCAGCACGAGCTGCCCGCCGAACCGGTCGGCGTGCTTGCCGGTGGGCACCTCGACGGTCCTGCCGCCCTCGTGGGCGATGACGAACTCCTCGACCCAGGAGGCCACCTGGTCGGGGCGGGAGCGGGGTATCCAGTGCCGGGCGGCGAGGGTGCGGCGGGTCAACCGCGGGACCCACTGCTCCAGTTCGTCGTAGAGCCGCTCCGACAGGAAGGCGTCCCCGAGGGGCGTGATGAGCTGCACGGGCGCGTGCGCGTAGGCGTCGGCGCGGGGGCGGCGCAGCCGGGGGCGGACGTTGTCGCGGTACAGCCAGGCCCCGTGGGCGGCGTCGGTGGGCAGCGAGGAGGTGGGGTAGCCGTCGCCGGGGACGCGTTCGGCGCGTTCCAGCAGGCGCGGCCAGGTCTTGCCGAGCGGGCCGCGCCAGGCGAGTTCGGGCAGGACGGGGGTGTGCAGGGCGTACACGTACCAGGACTTGGCGCCCTGGCCGAGGAGCTGGCCGACGCGGCGCGGGGTGGGGCGCCTGATGCGGGAGTTGATCCAGTGGCCGAAGTGGTCCAGGGAGGGTCCGGACATGGAGGTGAAGGAGGCGATGCGGCCCTCGGTGCGGCCGACGGTGACGAACTCCCAGGACTGCACCGAGCCCCAGTCGTGTCCGACCACGTGCACGGGCCGGTCCGGGCTGACGGCGTCCACGACGGCGAGGAAGTCGTCCGTCAGCTTCTCCAGCGTGAACCCGCCCCGCAGCGGCTTGGGCGCCGTGGAGCGGCCGTGTCCGCGCACGTCGTAGAGCACGACGTGGAACCGGCCGGCCAGGCGTGCGGCGACCTGGGCCCACACCTCCTTGCTGTCCGGGTAGCCGTGCACGAGGACGACGGTCGGCCGGCCCTCCTCGCCCAGTTCGGCCACGCACAGTTCGACGTCGCCGGAGCGCACCCGGCGCTCGCGCGCGTTCTCCAGAGCCGCCATCGCCGTACCCTCTCCGTCTGCCGCCATCGTCATGCCCCCTCCGTCCAGCGCCGCACGTGCGGCAGATCGTCGTCGAGCCAGAACGCGCTCTCCCCGGGGTCGCTGGAGTCGGTGACGACGAGGATCTCCTCGAACTTCGCGCCCGTGCCCCGGAATCCGAGATGCGGTTCGACCGCCCACAGGCCGGGCCGCGGCGGGTGGTCGGAGAAGCGGTACGGCGACCAGAGCGGGGACCAGCCCTCGCGGTGGCCGTGCAGCGCGTCGGCGGCGAGGCCTTTGAGGGACTGGGTGCCGAACCCGAACAGCCGGGGTGACCAGCGGCGTTCGCGGACCCGGTCCACCTTGTGCGCGATCACGCCGAAGGGGTAGGCGCGGTGCCGGTTGGCGTAGCCCTGGCGGACCATGAGGCGGTCGACGTCCTCGTAGATCTCGCGCAGCGAGCGCCGCTCGCGCACCTGGCCGAGGATCAGCTCGCGATGGGCCCGCAGGTCGTCCATCAGCTTGTCCTGCACCGGGTTGAGGCCGAGGGAGCCGGAATAGCCGATGTCGGCGGTGAACCCCTCGTACACGGGTGCCATGTCCAGGATGAACGGCATCCCGGGCTCCAGGCGGCGGCCGGTGGGGAAGAACTGGAGGGGGACGCGGAAGTCCGTGAACGCCGTGCGGTCGCCGAACCAGGCGAAGGGCAGGTGGAACCAGTCCCGCACCCCGCGCTCGCGCAGCCACTCCCGCTGCATCCGCGCCGCCTCACGCTCGGTCACGCCGGGCTCCAGACGGGCCGCGACCGCTTCGGCGCATGCGTACGCCAGGCGCTGGACCGTTCTGAATCCCCGCAGTTCCGCGGCTTGTCCGCCTGCCACTGCCGTCGTCATGCCACCCCGTCCCACCAGTCCGCGTCGACTGCGCTACGTGCCCGTAATGTGACAGTGCCGAATGTGACAGTCGTTAGAGGCTGCGTCAATAGGCGGGGTCCGGCCTGTGGACAACTCCACCGGGCTTTACGTGTACCTCTCAAGAAGGGACCCAGGGGGAACCCGTAGCCCTCAGGCAGGAGCGACCCCTACGGACCCGTACCTCTGGAGGCTGATTCCAATCCAGCTCTGGAGTGTGACGACCGGCGCGCTCCCCCTCACTACCGTCGTGAGGGTGACTGTGATCGCGACCGAAAGCCTGAGCAAGCGGTACCCCCGGGTGACCGCGCTTGACCGGCTCTCCGTGGATGTCGGGCCCGGTGTGACCGGACTCGTCGGAGCCAACGGAGCCGGCAAGTCCACACTGATCAAGATCCTGCTGGGTCTGTCCCCCGCCACCGAGGGCCGCGCCGAAGTGCTCGGTCTCGACGTCGCCACCCAGGGCGGCGCCATCCGCGAGCGCGTGGGGTACATGCCCGAGCACGACTGCCTGCCGCCGGACGTGTCGGCCACCGAGTTCGTCGTGCACATGGCCCGGATGTCGGGGCTGCCCCCGGCGGCGGCCCGTGAGCGCACCGCGGACACCCTGCGCCATGTCGGCCTGTACGAGGAGCGCTACCGCCCCATCGGCGGCTACTCCACCGGCATGAAGCAGCGCGTGAAGCTCGCGCAGGCCCTGGTCCACGACCCGCAGCTGGTCTTCCTCGACGAGCCGACCAACGGCCTAGACCCGGTCGGCCGGGACGACATGCTGGGCCTGATCCGCCGCATCCACACGGACTTCGGCATCTCGGTCCTGGTCACGTCCCATCTGCTGGGCGAACTGGAACGCACCTGCGACCACGTGGTCGTCGTCGACGGCGGCCGGCTGCTGCGCTCCAGCTCCACCACCGACTTCACCCAGAGCACGACCACCCTCGCCATCGAGGTCACCGACAGCGACGAGCACCCGGACGGCACCCGCGCGGTCCGTGAGGCGCTCCACGCGCGCGGGGTGGACGTCCTCGACGCTGCGAGCGGGCTGCCCGGCGCGGGCCACATCCTCACGCTGACCGCGCGGGGCGAGGAGACCTACGACGTCGTCCGGGACGTGGTCGCCGACCTCGGCCTCGGCCTGGTCCGCATGGAGCAGCGCCGCCACCACATCTCGGAAGTCTTCCAGGACGACGCCCGCAGCGGCGACGAGCAGTACAAGGAGGCCGTCGGCCATGGCGGTTGAGCACCCGGTCACCGCCCCCACGGGCGATCAGACCCGCATCCACAACATCGGCTACCGCTCCTACGACGGCCCGCGCCTGGGCCGCTCCTACGCCACCCGCTCGCTGTACTCGCAGTCCCTGCGCGGCGCCTACGGCCTCGGCCGCTCGGTGAAGTCGAAGGTGCTGCCGATGCTGCTGTTCGTGGTGATGTGCGTGCCCGCGGCCATCATGGTCGCCGTCGCGGTCGCCACCAAGGCCAACGACCTGCCGGTCGACTACACCCGCTACGCGATCATCATGCAGGCCGTGATCAGCCTGTACGTGGCCTCGCAGGCACCGCAGGCCGTCTCGCGCGACCTGCGCTTCAAGACGGTTCCGCTGTACTTCTCGCGGCCCATCGAGACCGCCGACTACGTCCGCGCCAAGTACGCCGCCCTCGCCTCTGCGCTGTTCGCCCTCACCGCGACGCCGCTGCTCGTCCTCTACGTGGGCGCGCTGCTGGCCAAGCTCGACTTCGGCGACCAGACCAAGGGGTTCGCCCAGGGACTGGTCTCCGTGGCGCTGCTCTCGCTGCTCTTCGCCGGCATCGGCCTGGTCATCGCCTCCGCGACCCCGCGCCGCGGCTTCGGCATCGCCGCCGTCATCGCCGTGATGACGATCTCCTACGGCGCGGTCTCCACCCTCCAAGCCATCGCCGACGTCCAGGGCTCCTCCGGCGCCGTCCCGTGGATCGGCCTGTTCTCGCCGGTCACCCTCATCGACGGACTCCAGTCCGCGTTCCTCGGCGCGAGCTCGGCGTTCCCCGGCGGGGTCGGCCCGTCGAACGGCGAGGGAGCCGTCTACGTCCTGGCCGTCCTCGGCCTGATCGCCGCCGCCTACGGCCTCCTGCTGCGCCGCTACAAGAAGGTGGGCCTGTGACCACGCTCCGGATCGACCATGTCTCCCGCTGGTTCGGCAACGTGGTCGCCGTCAACGACATCACCATGACCATCGGCCCCGGGGTCACCGGCCTCCTCGGCCCCAACGGCGCCGGCAAGTCCACCCTCATCAACATGATGGGCGGCTTCCTCGCCCCGTCCACCGGCTCCGTCACCCTCGACGGGCAGCCGGTGTGGCGCAACGAGGAGATCTACCGGCACATCGGCATCGTCCCCGAACGCGAGGCGATGTACGACTTCCTCACCGGCCGCGAGTTCGTCGTCGCCAACGCCGAGCTGCACGGCCTGGGCGACAAGGCCGCCCAACGGGCCCTGGCCACCGTCGAGATGGAGTACGCGCAGGACCGCAAGATCCAGACGTACTCCAAGGGCATGCGCCAGCGCGTGAAGATGGCCTCCGCCCTGGTCCACAACCCCTCGCTGCTCCTGCTCGACGAGCCCTTCAACGGCATGGACCCGCGCCAGCGCATGCAGCTCATGGACCTGCTGCGGAAGATGGGCGACGAGGGCCGCACGGTGCTGTTCTCGTCCCACATCCTCGAAGAGGTCGAGCAGCTCGCCTGGCACATCGAGGTCGTGGTCGCCGGACGGCACGCGGCCAGCGGCGACTTCCGCAAGATCCGCCGGCTGATGACCGACCGGCCGCACCGCTACCTGGTGCGCTCCAGCGACGACCGCGCCCTCGCGGCGGCGCTGATCGCCGACCCGTCGACGTCCGGCATCGAGGTCGACCTCGCCGAGGGCGCGCTGCGCGTCCAGGCCGTCGACTTCGGCCGCTTCACCACGCTGCTGCCGAAGGTCGCCCGCGACCACGGCATCCGGCTGCTCACGGTCTCGCCGTCCGACGAGTCCCTGGAGTCCGTGTTCTCGTATCTGGTCGCGGCGTAGGAGGCCGAAGATGTACGACCCCACAGTCGCCCGACTCACCTACCGGGCCCTGCTCGGCCGCCGCCGGGCCCTCATCCTGGGCGCGCTGCCCCTGCTGCTGATCGTGATCTCCGTGATCGTGCGCGCGCTGGTCGGCGCCGACGACCAGACGGCGGCCGACCTGCTGGGCGGGCTCGCGCTCGCCACCATGGTGCCGATCATCGGCGTCATCGCCGGCACCGGCGCCATCGGCCCGGAGATCGACGACGGCTCGGTGGTGTACCTGCTGTCCAAGCCGATCAAGCGGCCCACGATCATCTTCACCAAGCTGATCGTGGCGATCGCGGTCACCATGGTCTTCTCGGCGCTGCCCACCCTGATCGCCGGGTTCATCCTCAACGGCAACGGCCAGCAGATCGCCGTCGCCTACACGGTCGCGGCCCTCGTCTCCTCCATCGCCTACGCCGCGCTCTTCCTGCTGCTGGGCACGGTGTCCCGGCACGCGGTCGTCTTCGGCCTCGTCTACGCCCTGGTCTGGGAGGCCCTGTTCGGCTCCCTGGTCTCGGGGGCGCGCACGCTCAGCGTCCAGCAGTGGTCGCTGGCCGTGGCCCAGAAGGTGGCGGGCGGCGACCTGGTCACCTCGGACGTCGGGCTGACCACCGCGACGGTGCTGCTGGTCGTGGTGACCGTCGCCGCGACCTGGTACGCCGGGCAGAAGCTGCGGACCCTGACTCTGGCGGGCGAGGAGTAGCCGCGGGCGGATCCGGCCGCGGCCCAGAGGGCGGAGGCCGGGGTGACGCCCCGCTTATTGACGAGGGCTTCACCCCGCCCCGGGCACACTGGTCCGAAGGGGACGCACGTCCGAGGGGACAAGGAGGACGGGGATGGCGGAGGCACCGTACGACGAGCCGGGCCGTTCCGGGGACGACACCTGGAACGACCTCGTGCTGGACGAGGACTTCATCCGCTCCGCGGAGACCTCCGAGCCGTCCGCCCGCGCCCGTATGCTCGCCGCCCGCTGGCGGACGGACGAGCCCGAGCCCCAGCCGTGGCGCTCGGACGAGCCGCCCGCGGGGTGGTTCTTCAGCAAGGGACGCCGCAGATGGTGGCGCCGGTAGGGCGCGTGCCGGGCGCCGTTTAATCGGTGGCGCCCAACTTGGCGTACAGGCACGATGGTTGTGTCCACGCCGCCGGGGCCGCACCCGGCGCCACCGACTGGGGAGGTGTTCGACGATGCCCCTGCACGGCACTGCGTCGAGCGCCCTTCAGGGCAGCCCGAGGCAGGCTCCGGAGTAGTTACCCCTCCGTCGAGCCCACCGCACGAGAGCTGCCCGGGCGGCCGCTTCGAGCACGCGGATTCCCACTTCGCGTGAGGCCGCCCACCCGGAGGATTGGCCGAGTGGTAAGGCACTGGCTTGCTAAGCCATGGTCAGGGGCGACCCTGCGCACGTTCGATCCGTGCATCCTCCGCAAGACACCGAAGGACCCGACCACACCGAAGGACCGGACCACACCGAAGGGCCGGACCCCTCAGCCGAGGAGCCGTTCCAGCACCACCGCGATCCCGTCCTCCTCGTTGGAGGACGTCACCTCGTCGGCCACGCTCTTGAGCTCGTCGTGGGCGTTGGCCATGGCCACGCCGTGCGCGGCCCAGCCGAACATCGGCACGTCGTTCGGCATGTCGCCGAAGGCGATCGTGTCGGCGGCCTTCAGGCCCAGCCGGCGCGCGGCCAGCGACAGCCCCGTCGCCTTCGACAGACCGAGCGGGAGCAGCTCCACGATGCCGGCACCGGCCATCGCGACGTTCACGAACCCGCCCGCGGACCGCCGTGCGGCCTCCGCCAGCTCGTCGTCCGACAGCTCCGGATGCTGTATGTAGATCTTGTTCAGCGGCGCGGTCCACAGGTCGGCCACGTCCGTGAACGGCGTCGCCGGAAGGTTCCCGGTGAGCGCGTACCCCGGTCCCGCGATGACGGCGCCGTCGAGCCCGTCCCGGCTCGCCGCCAGGAACAGCGGCCCGACCTCGGCCTCGATCTTCGCGAGGGCGACCCCGGCCAGCTGCCGGTCCAGGGTCACCGACGTCAGCAGCCGGTGCTCACCGGCGTCGTACACCTGTGCGCCCTGGCCGCAGACGGCGAGGCCGCGGTAGCCGAGGTCGTCCAGGATGTGCCGGGTCCAGGGCACCGCGCGGCCGGTCACCACGATGTGCGCGGCACCGGCCTCGGTGGCCGCGGCGAGCGCGGCACGGGTGCGGTCCGAGACCGACTCGTCGGAGCGCAGCAGCGTCCCGTCGAGGTCGGTCGCGATCAGGCGGTACGGGAAGCCCTCGGGGGCGGTGGAGCCGCTCACTTGGTGATCGGCTCCAGCACCTCACGGCCGCCGAGGTACGGGCGCAGCACCTGCGGCACGTACACGGAGCCGTCGGCCTGCTGGTGGTTCTCCAGGAGCGCCACGATCGTGCGCGGCACCGCGCACAGCGTGCCGTTGAGGGTGGCCAGCGGCTGGACCTTCTTGCCGTCGCGCATCCGGACGGAGAGGCGGCGCGCCTGGAAGCCGTCGCAGTTGGAGGCGCTGGTCAGCTCGCGGTACTTGCCCTGGGTGGGGATCCACGCCTCGCAGTCGAACTTGCGGGAGGCGGAGGAGCCCAGGTCGCCCGAGGCCACGTCGATGACCTGGAAGGGCAGCTCCAGGCCGGTCAGCCACTGCTTCTCCCAGTCCAGGAGCCGCCGGTGCTCGTTCTCGGCGTCCTCCGGAGCGACGTACGAGAACATCTCGACCTTGTCGAACTGGTGGACACGGAAGATGCCGCGGGTGTCCTTGCCGTACGTGCCGGCCTCGCGGCGGAAGCACGGGGAGAACCCGGCGTAGCGCATCGGCAGCTTGTCCGCTTCGAGGATCTCGTCCATGTGGTACGCGGCGAGCGGGACCTCGGAGGTGCCGACCAGGTAGTAGTCGTCCTTCTCCAGGTGGTACACGTTCTCCGCGGCCTGGCCGAGGAAGCCGGTGCCCTCCATGGCGCGCGGGCGGACCAGCGCCGGGGTGAGCATCGGCGTGAAGCCGGCCTCGGTGGCCTGCGCGATCGCCGCGTTGACCAGGGCCAGCTCCAGCAGGGCGCCGACGCCGGTGAGGTAGTAGAAGCGCGAGCCGGAGACCTTGGCGCCGCGCTCGACGTCGATGGCGCCGAGCGCCTCGCCGAGCTCCAGGTGGTCCTTGGGCTCGAAGCCCTCGGCGGCGAAGTCGCGGATCGTGCCGTGCGTCTCCAGGACGACGAAGTCCTCCTCGCCACCGACGGGGACGTCGGGGTGGACGAGGTTGCCGAGCTGGAGCGCGAGGCGCTTGGTCTCCTCGTCGGCCTCGTTCTGCTCGGCGTCGGCGGCCTTGACGTCGGAGGCGAGCTGGCCGGCCTTCGCCAGCAGCTCCGCCTTCTCGTCACCGGAGGCCCTGGGGATGAGCTTGCCGAGCGCCTTCTGCTCGGAACGCAGCTCGTCGAAGCGGACGCCGGACGACCTGCGCCGCTCGTCGGCGGACAGGAGAGCGTCGACGAGCGCGACGTCCTCTCCACGGGCGCGCTGGGACGCGCGCACACGGTCGGGGTCCTCACGGAGCAGGCGAAGGTCAATCACGGGGCCAAGGCTACCGGTGCGGGGTGAGGGCTCACGACTCCGTATTTCGCAACACGGCTTACATGCCGCTATGGGGCAATTGCGCCGCGTATCGAACGTGATCGTATGGGATGAGGTGAGATCGTGCGGTATCGGTGATCAGGTCAATTCCCGGGGCCGCCCTCCCCGGCGCGGGGCAGGCGCGGTGCGCCGGGTTGACTCGAATCCCTTGCGCGGAGCGGGACTTGGCGCACGGTTGTCCACAGTGGTCCACACCCTGCGAAGAGTTATCCACAGGGTGTGTGGGAGTTCTGTGGATTTCGGAATTGATCACCCCGAAAGCCGGACGTGACACCGTCGAATCAGAGCCCAAACCCCTCTCTATCACCACTTTCGGAGGAAAGTGGTCGCTCCAAAGGATTGCGGAAAGGAAAAGAGTGGACGAAGGGTGAACTGCGCCCTGGTGGCCGCCCGGGACCTTCAGGGGCCGATTTGTCGACAGACTGACCCCATGGAGTCGACTTGTCCCCAGGTCGAGATGCCAACCTGTGGATAACTCCTGTGGATAACTAAAATCAGCAGGTAGGACTGGGTGAGACTGGGGGGAAACGGTCAGAAACGCCCGTCCTGGCAGCGGGCCACCCAGTCCGAGGCCGCCACGAACTCCTCGTCGGACGTACCGCGCGGCTGGGTCCGCGCCTCGGCGGCCGTGATGTCCGCACGCGGGTACGAACCCAGGAACCGCACCTCCAGGCAGACCCGCTTGAGGCCCATCAGCGCCTCGGCGACCCGGCGGTCCGAGATATGGCCCTCGGCGTCGATGCAGAAGCAGTAGTTGCCGATGCCCTCCCCGGTCGGCCGGGACTGGAGCACCATCAGGTTGATCCCGCGGGTGGCGAACTCGCCCAGCAGATCGCGCAGGCCACCGGGGTGGTCGTCGCGCTGCCACAGCACCACCGACGTCTTGTCCGCGCCGCTCGGCGCGGCGGGCCGGGCCGGACGGCCCACCAGCACGAACCGGGTCTGGGCGTTCTCGGCGTCGTGGATGCCCGTCTCCAGGGCCTCCAGGCCGTACAGCGCGGCGGCGAACTCGCCCGCGAACGCCGCGTCGTACTGCCCCTCCTGGACCAGCCGGGCCGCGTCCGCGTTGGAGGCCGCCGACTCCCAGTGGGCGTCCGGCAGATTGCTCCGGAGCCAGTTGCGCACCTGCGGCTGGGCGGCCGGATGGGCGGAGACCGTCTTGATGTCGGCCAGCTCCGTGCCCGGCCGGACCAGCAGCGCGAAGGTGATCGACAGCAGCACCTCGCGGTAGATCATCAGCGGGGCGCCCGCGACCAGCTCGTCGAGGGTGGTGGTGATCCCGCCCTCGACGGAGTTCTCGATCGGCACGAACGCGGCCTCGGCCTCGCCCCCGCGCACCGCGTCCAGCGCGGACTGCACGGAGACGTACGGGATCAGCTCCCGCGTGGCCGCCTCCGGAAGCGTGCGCAGAGCCGCTTCGGTGAAGGTGCCCTCCGGGCCGAGATACGCATAGCTCGCTGGCATGCCCTCACCCTAATGGCCCTTGCGGACCCCGGCTCACAGCACTCACGACCGGGTGAACCCGCGTAACCTCACGCCCTCGGCCCGGTCGGGTCACCCCTCCAGCAGCCGCTGGCCCACGTACTCGCCCTTCGCCGCGCCGCCCGGCACGGCGAACAGACCGCTCGCCTCGTGGCGGATGTACTTCGACAGGGCGTCGCCGCGGTCGAGCTTGCGCTGGACGGTGACGAAGCCGGTCAGCGGGTCGGCCTGCCAGCAGACGAACAGCAGCCCCGCGTCCGGCACCCCCTTGGCGTCGAAGCCGTCGTGGTACGACCACGGCCGCCGCAGCATCGCCGCGCCCCCGTTCTGGTCGGGCCGGGTGATCCGGGCGTGCGCGTTGACCGGCACGACCAGGTCGCCGCCGGCGTCCGTCTTCTCCAGGTCCATCGCGGTCGTCTCCGCACCGCCGGACAGCGGCGCCCCGTCCGCTTTCCGCCGCCCGATGACGTTCTCCTGCTCACCGGTCGAGAGCTGCTCCCAGTCGTCCAGGAGCATGCGGATACGGCGGACGACGGCGTAGGAACCGTCGGCCATCCAGTCGGCGGCGCCCGTACCGGACGACGGCACGAAGATCCGCTCGTCGAAGTCGGACTCGCCCGGCTTCGGATTGCGCGTCCCGTCGATCTGCCCCATCAGGTTGCGGGCGGTCATGGGGCTCGCGGTGGCCCCGGGGGACCGGTTGAAGCCGTTCATCTGCCACCGCAGCCGCGCCGCGCTCCCCGCGTCCCGCTGGATCGCGCGCAGCGCGTGGAAGGCGACCAGGGCGTCGTCGGCACCGATCTGCACCCACAGGTCGCCGTCGCTGCGCGCCTTGTCGAGCTGGTCGGAGGAGAAGTCGGGCAACGGGTCGAGGGCCACCGGACGCCGCTTCTCCAGACCGGTCTTCGCGAAGAAGCCGTGCCCGAACCCGAAGGTCACCGTCAGCGCCGACGGCCCGGCGTCCCGCGCGACGTCCGTGTCGACGGAGGCCGCCGCCTCGCCCGCCATCAGCCGCCGTGCCGTGTCCGACCAGCGGCGCAGCAGGGCCGCCGCGCCCTTGCGCCCCGCACCCGTTGCCAGGTCGAACGTGACGAGGTGCCCGCGCGCCTGGAGACCCTGCACGATCCCCGGCTGATGTTTCCCGTGAAACATCGCCTCGCTCGCGCCGACCGAGGACAGCGGGGTCGCCTCGGCGGGCCGCGCCGCGTACCCCACGGCCCCGCCGGCCGCGCCGAGCACCAGACCGGTGGCACCGGCCGTACCGAGGAGACGGCGCCGCGAGACGCCCCGCCCCGGGGCTCCGGCGTCCTCCGAAACGCCGTCGTCGTGTGCCCCGGCAGGTGTGCGGGTGTCCGGAAGGGACTGGTCAGCCATGGTGGTTCAGCCGATCTGAGCGTTCTTGGAGACGGTGGTCTGGTCGATGTCGGAGGTCCGTACGGTCACGGCGATCTTCCAGTCACCGGCCATCGGGAGCTGCACACCGCTCGCCGACCAGTGGCCGGTGGTGATGTGGTCGGGGACGACGGGCAGCGGCCCGATGCTCTTGGACTCCAGCGTGAAGGACACCTTGACCTCGGGGACGTCGAAGCCCCGGCCGTTGGGCCGCTCCACGTAGACGTGCATCTCGTTGGCGCCCACGCGCGCGGGGTCGATGTCGATCCGCACGAGGCCCTTGCCGTCCTCGCCGCCGGTGTCGAAGGACATGTCGAGGGTGAGCGCCCCGGTCGAGGAGTCCGCCGCCGACGAGGAGGCGGCGGAGGTGGCCGCCTTGGCCTCCTCCTCGGTGCGCCCCGGCTCGGTCTGGGTCAGCACGGTCGTGACGGCCAGCAGGACGACGGCGACGCCCGCCTCCGCGAGCACGGAGCGCCGCAGACCGAACCGCTGGGGGTCGGCGTCCCGCTGCCGCTTGCGCTGCGCGGTCTCGACGGCGGCCTGCTGCCGGGCGAGCTGAGCGGCCCGCTCGCCATCGCCACCGCCGGTGGCGCCACCGGCCGATTCCCCGCCGCCCGAGCCTGCGCTGACGTGCGCCTTCTCCCGCTCCTCCGCGTCGCTCTCCCCCTCCGCGTCCGCGGCCTCGCCCAGCCGTCCCGTCCACCGCCGCGAGATCCAGGCGATCCCGACGAGCACCACCACGAGCCCGATCTTGGAGAGCAGCAGCTGCCCGTACGTCGTGTCGGTGAACGCGGACCAGGACCCCAGCTGCCGCCAGGACTGGTAGACGCCCGTGCCGACGAGCGTGAGGACGCTGTAGAAGGCCACGTCCGAGAAGCGCCGCACGGCACCCCGTTCGATCGGTGTCCGCGACCGGTACAGGGTGACGAGGAGCGCCGTGAGCCCGCCCAGCCAGGTGGCGACGGCCAGCAGGTGCAGGACGTCGACGGGCATGGCGATACCGGTCTGGAGCCCGGTCGAGGCGTGCTCGGCCAGCGCCCAGCTGGAGGCGAGTCCGGCGGCGACGACGGTCCCGCCGATCGCCAGCCCGAAGGTGAGGTCGCGCTTCTCGTCGTCCTCGCGCTTGTCGTAGGCGCCGAAGAGCACCGCGATGAAGAGCGCGGCGGCGGCGAGCAGCAGCAGCCGGGAGACGAGCGCGGCACCCGTCTTGGTCTGGAGGACCTGGCCGAGCAGGTTCAGGTCGAAGATGTCGCCCACGGCGCCGCTGCTGGTGTACGAGCCGCGCAGGAGCAGCAGCAGGAGCGTGGCGGAGGTGAGCGCGAGCCACCCGGAGACGACCAGGCGTTGCAGTGACCGCACCCCGGAGCCGCGCGGCCAGCACGCCAGGACGAAGGCGGCGCCGCCGATCATGACGATGAACCCGGCGTAGGAGACGTACCGGCCGAAGCCGTAGAGCCAGCCGACGACCCCGCCGCCGGCGTTCTGGTCGGACACCGAGACGGACGTCTTCGACGGCGCCCCGACGGAGAAGGTGTAGGCCCCGGCGACGGGGTGGCTGTCCTCGGAGACGACCTGGTAGGTGACGGTGTAGGTGCCGTCGGGCAGTCCGCTGTGCAGCTGGACGGCGTACGTCGTGCCGGTGAGGTTGGCCGGCTTGCCCGTGTCGACGCGCTTGCCCTTGGGGTCGAGGACGCGCAGCGAGTCGTCGGACAGGGCGACCTTCTCGGAGAAGGTCAGCGAGACCTGGGTCGGGGCCTTGTCGACCACCACCCCTTGCTGGGGGTCGCTGCCGGTGAGCGCGGCGTGCGCGGAGGCCGGCCCGGCGCCGCCGAGGAGCAGTGCGGCGGCGGCGATCAGCAGCAGCACCAGGTTCCGCGCGCGGGGGGCGATGGTCTGCGTCAAGGGGTCCCTCCCTCGGTTCCCACCCTCAGTTCCCCGGGGTGTACGTCGCGGACTTCACCGGCATCTCGACGGTGACCGGGTCGGAGGTGGCGAAGTGCAGCTCGACGGAGACCGTCTCGCCCTCCTTCGGCTTCCGCTTCAGCTTCTCGAACATCAGATGGTTGGCACCGCTTTTGAAGACGAGTTGACCGTCGGCGGGCACGTCGAGGCTTGTGACCTCCTCCATGGCCGAGTCGACGGTCTCGTGCACGGTGACCTCGCCGAGGTCACTGGTGACGGAGGTCAGCTCGTCCTTCGTTCCGCCCGCGTTGACGACGGTGAGGAATCCGGCGGCCATGGAGTCGGAGACGGGCTGCGGCATATAGGCGCCGGTGACGGAGAGTTCGGCCCCCGAGCCTCCCGAGCCTCCCGAGTCGCCCGAGCCGCAGCCGGTCAGCAGCAGGGCGCCGGCCAGGCCGGCCGCGAAGAGCGCGGAGGACGGCCTCACGGCTTCTCCCCCTTGATGATCTTGGGGAGGTCGGCGGTGTAGTCCTTGACGTCCGCGTCCTCGCCGTACAGCAGGTATCCGCCGTCGGTCTTGGGGGAGAAGGCGACGACCTGGGTGCCGTGCGTCGAGACGATCTTGCCGTTCTTGTCCTTGTGCGGCGCCTCGACGGAGATGCCGAGCGTGCGGGCGCCCGCCTGGATGGTGTCGAAGTCACCGGTGAGGCCGACGATCTGCGGGTCGATGCCCTTGAGCCACTTGGCGAGTTCGGCCGGGGTGTCCCGGTCGGGGTCGGTCGTCACGAAGACCACGCGCAGCTCGTCCTGCTGGGCCTTGGACAGCTGCTTCTTGGCGACGGCGATGTTGTTCATCGTCAGCGGGCAGACGTCGGGGCAGTGGGTGTAGCCGAAGTAGATGAGGGTCGGCCGGCCCTTCGTCTCCGCGCGCAGGTCGTACTTGTCGCCCGCGGTGTCGGTGAGGACGAGATCCGGCTTCTCGAACGGCTGGTCGAGAACGGTGGCCGCCTTGTCGGAGCCGGCCTCCTCGGAGACCACGGAGACGGGCGAGGCGCTGTCGTCACCGCTTCCGCAGGCGGACAGGGTCAGGGAGGCGGCGGCGAGCAGGGCCGCCGCAGCGAACGTCTTCTTACGCATAGCAAAATGTCCCAGATGGAGAACTCTGTCGTGCACCGGGGCCGTCCGGCCCCTCACGAGGAACGGGCCGTACGGCCCCGGTGCGCGCTGGCGGTCGAACGTCAGGCGTCGGGGCCCGTGGTGCGGCGGCGGCCCGCGAGCACGCCGTAGGCCACGCCGAGCGCGCCCACGACGATGCCGACGACGCCGAGCACGCGCGCGGTGGTGTCACTGGAGTCGGCGGGCGCGGCGGCGGTCTCGGCCGAGGCCTTCTCGGCGGCGGCCGGGGAGGCGGAGGCCTCGGCGGACGACCCGTGGTGACCGCCCTCGGAGGCCTCGGACAGCGTCAGCACCGGCGCCGGGTTCTCCGGCTCCTCCTGGCCGTCCTCCTGGACCTCGATCCAGCGCACGACCTCCTTGTTGGAGTACGTCTGGACGGCCTTGAAGACCAGGTCGTCGGCGTCCTCGGGCAGCGCGCCGATGGAGATCGGGAACTTCTGGAAGAAGCCGGGCTCGACGCCCTTGCCGGTGGCGGTCCAGGTGACCTTGGAGACGGCCTCGGAGATCTTCTGGCCGTGCAGCTCGATCGGCTTGTCCAGCTTGGTCTTGGTGACCTTCGCGGTCCAGCCGCTGATCGGCTCGGGCATCGCCGAGGCGAGCGGGTGGTCGGTCGGGAAGCTCACTTCGAGCTTGGTGGTCGAGGCGTTGTCGCGCTCGTTGGGGACGCGGAAGTCGACGACCGCGTAACCGCCCTTGGCGGCGGTGCCTTCGGGCTGCACGCTGACGTGCGCGAAGGCGGGGGAGGACAGGACGACGACGGCCGTGGCGGCGACGGCACCGGCGGTGGCGAGACGACGAGAAGCCTTCATGAAAGGGAGCACTCCACTTCACGTGTGGTTTTGGAGTCGAAGAGGGGTACGCGCGCGGGAAGGTGCCGATGGTGCGTGACGAGTACGCGCGCGTGGCCGCACGACGGCGGCCCTCTTCCCACCGGGAAGTCCCTCGGAAGGGATTCCGCTAGGGAGGCTCGCGTCGTGTCAGGCGGCGAGGACGAGTCCGGCGGCGGGCGGCCCGCGCCGGATCACGGTGTGCTGCAACGCGGTGGTACGGGGCTCGGCGGGCGCGGGCGGAGCGGTGCGCGGCAGCCCCGCGGCCCGCGCCTCCGGCGCTCCCGGCAGCCCGGCCCGCAGGGCGCGCACCAGCGCGAGCGCCCCGCGCAGCGACCGTACGAGGGCTCCTTCGGCGACGCCGTGCGCCGACAGCCGGCTCAGCCGCGCCACGGCCAGGTCGCCGTGGCGCAGCACCCAGCCGGCGGCGAGCGCGGCGAGGAGGTGGCCCAGCAGCATCGGCACGGACGGCAGCAGCCCGAAGAGGGAACCGCCGGCCATGCCGTCCGAGGTCTGCTGCGCGGCGGCGGCGTGCGTGTGCGTGTCCGAGGCCGCCGGGTACAGGCGCGCCTCGCTGAGGATCCGCACCGCCTGGGTGGGGCTGATGGCCGCCGCGGTGGTCCCGCACAGCAGCCGGGCGGCCTGCTCGACGAGCGAGGCGTCGCTGACGGAACTCATGGAGCCCATCGACCCCATCGACCCCATGGAAGACATGGCGGACGTGGAGGACATGGACGCGGCGGCACCCGTGCCGCTCGCCGCGGCCGTCGTGGCCGCGGCCGTCGCGTGCTGTCCCATCCCGAACAGCGAGTGCAGCACGGTCTGTCCGGCCGCCAGCAGTCCGGTGATCCCCACGAGCGAGCGGGCCCGCCCGGCGAGGGACACGGCGACGGCGAAGACCCCGGCGAACCCGGCGGCCAGCGACCACGGCGGGACCGTGGCGCAGGAGGCCATCGTGTGCCCGGCCGCGGCCAGCACGACACAGACCGCGGCGAACACCGCGGCCCGCAGGAGCCGGAGACCGGTTCCGGTGTGCTGGTGGGGGGCAGTCATGGCGGCCCCATCATCGCACCGGCCCCGCCCCGCCCGTACGGCAGGTCCACAAGACGACGTACGGGCGATACGACGAGAAGGTCACCCTCTGATGTGAACCGTCCCGCATACCCCATCGGCCACCTGCCACGCATCCCCCATATGGGCGGTGTCACGTCGGCGGCGTGCTTACGGCCGGTCGCGAACGGCAATAGGTAACGGTATGTCGAGCCGCGGCCTGGAGGCTGGAACATGAGCATCTGGTGGTCACTCCACTTGCGGCGAGAGGCCGCGAGCGTGCCGCTCGCCCGGCGGCTGCTGCTCGGCACGATGGAGACCGCGGGCGTCGACCCGGACATCTCCTACGACCTCTCCGTCGCCCTCAGCGAGGCCTGTGCGAACGCCGTCGAGCACGGCGGCGACCTCGGCCCCGACGGCCCCTCGGAGGCGTACCGCGTCACCGCCTACCTCGACGGCGAGAAGTGCCGTATCGAGGTCGCCGACTCCGGCCCCGGCTTCACCCGTCACTCCCCGGCCCCGCGCCGCGCCGCGCACGAGGCGGAGAGCGGGCGCGGCCTGTGTCTGATCCGCGAACTCGCCGACCACGTCCACATCGGCAACAAACCGGGCCGGGGCGGCGCGGTGGTCAGCTTCGACAAGATCCTGAAGTGGAAGAAGGACTCACCGCTGATGGCGGTGTAGCGCGCACCCCGGACTTCAGCTTCCTCAGCATTCACAGGCCGCTCCCAGCGGGCTGAGAACTCCCTGACGGACGCCGCTCCTAGCTTCCTGATCATGACGGGAAACCACAAGGACAAGACGATCACCCGGCGTCGCGCGATCGCCGTGACGGGCGGCACGGTCGCCGCGGGCGGCCTCGCCGTCGCCGGTTACCAGTCGGCGTTCGCCGACACGGACACGACGGCCGACGCCACCGACACCGCGTCCGCGACGAGCACCAGCACCGGCGACGCGTGCATGACGCTCATGACGAGCGTCACCGAGGGCCCGTACTACCTCGACGGCGCCCTGGTGCGAAAAGACATCACCGAGGGCAAGAGCGGCGTCCCGCTCACGCTCCGTCTGACCGTCGTCGACGCCACCGACGGCTGCACCCCGGTCAAGGGCGCCGCGGTCGAGATCTGGCACTGCGACGCGTGGGGCTACTACTCCGGCTACACCACCGCCAACCCCGGCGGCTCGGCCCCCGCGGAGAGCGAGGACGGCTCGACCGCGAACGACCAGACCTACCTGCGCGGCTACCAGATCGCCAACGGCAACGGGGTCGTCAAGTTCGAGACGATCTTCCCGGGCTGGTACACCCCCCGCACCTGCCACATCCACGTCCGGGTCCACACCGGCGGCGAGAAGGCGGACGGCACCTACGAGGGCGGCACGGTCAACTACACCGGCCAGCTCTTCTTCGCCGACGACATCGCCGAGGAGATCTTCACGCTGGAGCCCTACTCCCAGCACTCCGGCAGCTACACCACCCTCGACAACGACATGGTGTACGACGGCGGCGGCGCCTCCAGCGGCCTGCTCACCCTCAAGGCCGTGCACAAGAAGGACCCGTCGAAGGGCTACAAGGGCACCCTCACCCTCGCCATCGACCCCGACGCCGAGGGCACCGGCGCGGGCAGCGGCGGCGGCACGCCCCCGAGCGACGCGCCGACGGGTGAGCCCCCGTCCGACGCTCCGTCCGAAAGTGCCACTGTCTCGGCCTCGGCCTCCTCGTAAGGTACGGCCATGACGAGCCGCGAGGACGAAGCGCTGGCGCACGCCGCCGTGACCGCGCTGACCGGGCAACTGGCCCTGGCCCCCAAGCCCGGCCTGCCCGATCCGCGCGACCTGGACGCCCGGGTGACCCGGGTGGACCACATCGCCCTGCGCTGGTCGGCGAAGGCGCTCGTACCCGGCCTCGCGGCCATGGCCGCCGCCGCCCGCCGGGCCGGTGAACCCACCCCGGGTCTGCGGTCGGAGCTGGGCGCGATCGGCCGCTGCACCGAGCACTCGGTGGGCCTCGCCGGCGGCGGTCACCGCGGCGCCCTGTGGGCGCTGGGCCTGCTGGTCGCCGCCGCGGCCCTCGACCCCGGGGCCAAGGGCATCGGCGTCGCCACGACCGCCAAGACCATCGCCCGCCACCCCGACAAGCGCGCCCCGCGCCGCCCCTCACGGGGCTCCTCGGTCTCCGCGAAGTACGGCGCCGCCGGCGCCCGGGGCGAGGCCCGCGCGGGCTTCCCCCATGTGCGCCGCGCCTACGACGCCCTCGCGGCGGCCCGCAGGTCGGGCGCCACGGAGGAGGAGGCCCGTCTCGACGCCCTCCTCACGGTCATGTCCACCCTCCAGGACACCGAACTCCTCTACACGGCGGGCCCCTTGGGCCTGCGGCACGTGCAGGCGGGCGCGCGGGGAGTGCTGGAGGCGGGCGGCACCTCGACACCGGCGGGGGCGGCGGCTCTCACCGCCTTCGACGCGGACCTGCACGCACGGGGCTGGAGCCCCAGGGGCAGCGCCGGCCTGCTCGCGGGCGCGCTGTTCCTGGACGCGATGCCGGCCCTGGTGAAGGCGGCGTAGGAACACCGACGGCCGGGCACCCCGCGGGGTGCCCGGCCGTCGTCCGTCTCACGGCACGCTCAGCCCTTGAGCGACGCCATCCACGCCTCGACCTCGTCGGACCGCCGGGGCAGCCCGTCGGACATGTTCCGGTTCCCGTCGGCCGTCACGAGGATGTCGTCCTCGATCCGCACGCCGATCCCCCGGTACTCCTCCGGCACGGTCAGGTCGTCGGCCTGGAAGTACAGCCCCGGCTCGACGGTCAGCACCATCCCGGGCTCCAGCACACCCTCGACGTACGTCTCGGTGCGCGCGGCGGCGCAGTCGTGGACGTCCATGCCGAGCATGTGGCCGGTCCCGTGCAGCGTCCAGCGGCGCTGGAGCCCGAGCTCCAGGACACGCTCGACGGGGCCCTCGACGAGCCCCCACTCCACGAGCCGCTCGGTCAGCACGCGCTGCGAGGCGTCGTGGAAGTCCCGGTACTTGGCGCCCGGCTGCACGGCGGCGATACCGGCCTCCTGGGCGTCGTACACGGCGTCGTAGATCTTCTTCTGGATCTCGCTGTACGTGCCGTCGACCGGCAGCGTCCGCGTGACGTCGGCGGTGTAGTACGTGTGCGTCTCGACGCCCGCGTCCAGCAGCAGCAGGTCACCGGAGCGCACGGGACCGTCGTTGCGCACCCAGTGCAGGGTGCAGGCGTGGGCCCCGGCGGCGCAGATCGAGCCGTAGCCGACGTCGTTGCCCTCGACGCGCGCCCGCAGGAAGAACGTGCCCTCGACGTACCGCTCGGAGGTGGCCTCGGCCTTGTCGAGGACCTTCACCACGTCCTCGAAGCCGCGGACCGTCGAGTCGACGGCCTTCTGCAGCTCGCCGATTTCGAACGCGTCCTTGACCAGGCGCGCCTCGGACAGGAAGACCCGCAGCTCCTCGTCCCGCTCGGCGGTGACCTTGTCGGTCAGCGCGGCCTCGATGCCCGCGTCGAACCCGCGGACGACCCGCACCGGGCCGGTCGCCTCGCGCAGCAGGCCGGCCAGCTCGCGCACATCGGCGGCGGGGATGCCGTACAGGGCCTCGGACTCGGTGAGCGAGTGGCGGCGGCCGACCCACAGCTCGCCCTGGCCGGAGAGCCAGAACTCGCCGTTCTCGCGGTCGGAGCGGGGCAGCAGGTAGATCGTCGCCCGGTGACCGCCGGGGACCGGCTCCAGGACCAGGACGCCGTCCTCGGTCTGGTTGCCGGTGAGGTACGCGTACTCGACGGAGGCGCGGAAGGCGTACTCCGTGTCGTTGGAGCGGGTCTTCAGGTTGCCGGCCGGGATCACCAGGCGCTCGCCCGGGAAACGGGCGGAGAGCGCCGCGCGGCGGGCCGCGGTCTCGTCGGCCTGCGCGATCGGCTGCAGGTCGTGCAGCTCGGTGTCGGCCCAGCCGGACTTCATACTCTCGGCAAGCTCGTCGGAGACGCCCGGGTACAGGCCGTTCTTCCGCTGCTTGACCGGCTCCTCGGCCTCGGTCTCCGGGCCCGCTGCGGTGGCAGCGTCTGTGTCAGCCGGGTTGAGCTCGTCGGCCACGGTCATCCTCCTCGATACGGCACTGGACCCCGTCCATCGTACGGTCGTACGGAAGGGGGCCCAGGGCCGGAAGACCTCTTACCGATACGCAGTCGGACGGCTACTCGAAGTGCGCGGCGAGCAGCACGACGTCGTCGTCGGACTCCGCCTCGTCCAGGCCGTCCGGCAGCACCGCGCGCAGCACGTGGTCGGCGATCGCGTCCGGGTCGCCGCGCAGGGCCTTCGGCACCCCGGCAGCCGCCGCGTGCAGCCGGGCGAAGGCGCGGTCGGTGGCGTCGCCGGTGCGGTGCAGGAGCCCGTCCGTGTAGAGCAGAACCGTCTCTCCGGGGTCGGCCTGGAACTCGACGCTGGGCGCCTCCCAGCAGGCGAGCATGCCGAGCGGCGCCGACACGGTCGTCTCCACGAACTCGGTGCGTCGCTCGCCGACCAGCAGCGGCGGGCAGTGCCCGGCACCGGCCAGCGTGATCTTGCGCAGGGCGGGCTCGCAGTAGGCGAACAGGGCGGTGGCGGAGCGGGCCGGCTCGGTGAGCCGCAGCAGCAGCTCCAGGTCCGACAGGACCGCGACCGGGTCCTCGCCCTCCATCACGGCGTAGGCCCGGAGCGAGGCGCGCAGCCGGCCCATCGCGGCGACCGCGCTGGGCCCCGATCCGGTGACCGACCCCACGGCGAGGCCGAGCGCGGCGTCGGGCAGGGGCAGCGCGTCGTACCAGTCGCCGCCGCCGCGCGGGCCGGTGCGGTGCCGGACGGCGAGCCGCATCCCGGCGACACGGGGGAGCCGGGACGGCAGCAGCTCCTCCGACATCGTCGCCAGGCACGCGCGCGTGCGCTCGACCTCGACCAGCCGGGCCAGGTGCTCGCTCGCGTGCCGGGCGTACAGGCCGACGAGGTGGCGCCGGCGCTCGGTGGGCTCGGCGGGCTCGTCGTACAGCCACACGGCGGCGCCGATCCGGCCCGTGGCCTGGGCCGTCAGCGGCAGCGCGTGGCTGGCTGCGTAGCCGAGGCGGGCGGCGACCTCGCGGTGGCGGGGGTCGAGTCCGTCCTCGGCGAGCAGGTCGGGTTCGGTGGTCTCGTCCTGGAGCCCGTCGAGGATGCGGCCGTAGGAGATGGCGCTGCGCGGCACCGTCTCGATGTGCCCGAGGTCGGCGCGGCCGAGGCCGAGGCCGATGGTGGTGTCGGGGCCGAGCCCGTCGCCGGGTTCCAGCACGACGAGGCCGCGGCGGGCGCCCACGAGGGCGGCTCCTGCGCGCAGCAGCTCGGTCAGCGCGTCCGTCAACGTCTCCGTGCGGACCAGGCGTTCCGTGAGCTCGTGCAGGGTCGTGAGGTCCGAGACCCAGCCCGCGAGCCGGTCCTGGAGCAGGGCGCCCGGAGCGGCGGGCGCGGCGACCGCGGAGGTGTCCGCCGGGGCCTCCGGGGCGGCGGGCGCGGGCGCGACAGTGTGTGCTGGCGAGGGAACCGTTGAATCGATTCCGGCCACTTTCGGAGGGTGAGGGGCGTTCATGGCGTCCGGCTTTCCGACCGGTGCGTATTGCTCAAAAGCATCGCAAACCCCCATGTCATTCTGCGCCGCTGGCGGTGTCTCCACATGTACACGCACTCGTGGAGGGATGTCCAGCATTGTCCTGCCGGGATTCCTGGTGTCCGTGTGTCACCCACGCCCCTCTTGCTAAAAGGCGAAGTTGGCCTAAAACTGCCTCAGGTAAAGGCCTATTGCGGTCGACTGGCCTTGCTCGACAGAGCGTCACAGCGGTCGTGATGGGTACGTACTCGGTGAAGGCCAGGGGTGGTTGACAGTCACCCGGAACCTGGTGACCGACCCGGGCGTCCTAACCACCGACGACCGTGCCCCATCCTCCCGTGGCGGAGGCGCGGAGAAACACGCGGGACGGCAAAACGCCAGACTTCGCCACCCCCGACGCCACGCCCATGCTTTCGATGGATGCAGGGTTCCCCTTGTCTCGGACAGGGTGTGATGCGCCAACAGGTACGCACAGTGCAGTGATCGACACATGGTGTGATGTGGCCCACGGTGTTGCCAGCGGTGCAACGGAAAGGAACGAGCGCTCATGCGCGAGATCCTCGGAAAGGCACGCAGGCTCCTGTCCCAGCGGAACGACGGGGAGCCTGATGTGTTCAGCGCGGCCCTGACCTTCGCGACGGAATGGCAGTGGCCCGTACTCCCGGGTGCGGCACCCGACCCCCAGGGCCGGGCCCGCTGCTCCTGCCCCGACCCCGAGTGCACGGTCCCCGGGGCGCACCCCTTCGATCCCGGACTCCTCGCCGCCACCACCGACGCGCGCATGGTCCGCTGGTGGTGGGCCAACCGGCCGGCCGCGCCGATCGTCCTCGCCACCGGCGGGACCGCCCCCTGCGCCGTCTCCCTCCCCGCCCTCGCGGCCTCCCGGGCGCTCGTGGCCCTGGACCGCCAGGGCATGCGCCTGGGCCCGGTCGTCGCCTCGCACACGCGCTGGGCGATCCTCGTCAAGCCGTACTCGATGGAACAGCTGGGCGAACTGCTCTACGCGAAGGACTTCGTCCCCGGCTCCCTGCGCTTCCACGGCGAGGGCGGCTACCTCGCCCTGCCCCCGTCCGAGACCGGCTCCGGCGCCATCCGCTGGGAGCGCGCCCCGCTGCCCGGCTCGGCCTCCCCGTGGGTGCCCGACGTCGAGGCCGTCGTGGACGCCGTCGTCGACGCCCTCACTCGTACGGGTGTGAGCGCGCCCGAGTTGTAAGGGTGTCGGGCGCGGGCGGAACCAGCCGCCCGCGCGCGGTCGTTATCGTCCCCTTTCATGAACCTTCGTCTCCTCGCCCTCGCGGGCGTCGCGGCATGCGCGGTGGCGCTTCCCCTGGCCGTGGCGTCCGCGGGCCAGGTCGGCGACAAGGCGCATACGGCGGTACGGGCGTCCGTGCGCGACGACGCCAAGGCGGCCCCGTCCACCGCCCCCACCGGCTCCCCCGCGTCCGACGGCTCGCCCCTGCTGCTGGGCCTCGGCATGGCCACCGCCGCCAACTGCGGTCCCGAACTCACCTCGCCCGAGGGCATCGAGGCGCAGACCTGTGTCCTCGCGCAGGGCGAGGAGACCTGGGCGCGCACCTACTACCGCAATGTCACCGGCCGTCCGCTGGACGCCGTGCTGAGCTTCATGGGGCCCGAGGGGCGCACGGTGCAGATCCACTGCCCGGTGGGCGCGGGCGACGAGCCGGGCACGTGCGAGACGCCGAGGGAGAGGGCCGCGGGGCGGCCGGCCGCGTACTCGGCCGTCGCGGAGTTCGCGGGACGGGCCGGGGACGGGCCGCTGCTGCTGCGCTCCGGGAGCGACTCCGGTGCACCGGCGGGAAGCGATGACGCGGACGGCTCCGGAAACGGCTCCGGAAACGACTCCGACGTTGGCTCCGCGGACACTTCCGCGAGCAACTCCGGTTCATCTACGGGCAGTTGACGATCAGAAGCGTTCCGTAAACGGATCCGCGCATGGAAAGACCCGGTTGCTGGCGACGGGGGATGCACCAGCAACCGGGCTACTCGAACGGTAACAAGAGATCGGCTGTTCGCAAATTCGATCTCGCGATTCCATCGGCTTTCCGGACACCGACTCACGTGCGGCCAGGGGGAGTTGCGATCGGTTCCGGCCGCGGGCCCCGGCCCGGACGGGCTGACCGACCAGTCAGCCGCCCGGACGTTCCGACCTGTGCGTCAGCTGAGCGTCACCTGTCGGTTGGTCAGGCCGCCGCGCGCGCGGCGCTCGTCGGCCGTGAGCGGTGCGTCCGAGGCCAGAGCGGCGTCGAGGCGCTCGGCGAACTCGGCCGCGGGCTTCTCCACGTCGTCCGCCGAGACCCCGCTCGGCAGGTCCCAGACCGGCACCGTCAGACCGTGCGCACGGAAGGAACCGACGAGTCGGGTGCCCTCGCCGAGGCTCGACCTCCCGGCCGCGTGCAGCCGCGCGAGCGCGTCCAGAAGCTGCTCCTCCGCGTGGGGCATGACCCACCGCAGATGGTTCTTCTCCGGCGTCTCGCACCAGTAGGCGGCGTCCACACCCTGGAGCTTCACGGTCGGGATGGCGGCGGCGTTGGCCCGCTCCAGGGAGGCGGTCACCTCCGGGGTGGAGTTCTCCGCGTCCGGCACCCAGAACTCGAAGCCCTCGTGCACGACTGGCTCGAACGCGCCTTCGGGGTCGAGCAGATCCTGCAGCCGGGGACCGTCGGCGGGGGCGCGGCGGCCCTGGACGGGCGTGCCGGGGTCGGCGGCCAGCGCGCGCCGGAGGGTGTCGGCGAGGTCGCGGCTGATGTCGCCGGACGCCGTGTCGTTCTGGAGGCCGAGCAGGACCGAGCCGTCGTCGCGGCGCAGCGCGGGCCAGGCCATCGGCAGCACGGTGGCCAGGGTCACCGAGGGCACGCCGTCGGGCAGGCCGTCCTTCAGGGGCAGCTCGACGGTGGCGGCGGGGACCAGCTCGCGCAGGGCCACCCAGTCGCACTCGCCGGGCAGGCCCTCGAACGGGCGCCGCACCAGCTCGGTCACGGCCTGGGCCGCGGCCCGGCCGTGACACGCCTTGTAGCGCCGGCCGCTGCCGCAGGGGCAGGCCTCGCGGGCGCCGACCACCGGTACCTGTCCGTCGGCGCCCACGGCGGGGGCCCCGCCGGTCCGCTGAGGGCGCTGGGCCTTCGTCTGGGGTCGCTTCTTGGCCATGGTGAGGTCTCCCGGTTACGGCTGGTCTCGTACGGGCGGGAGCCTAGCCGTTCAGGACGGGGGCGAAGGGAGCCTGTGGACAACCCGCCCGTGTCACCCCGGACGCCGTCGGACGCCGTCAGTCGAGGTCGTCGAACGCGTCCGCGAAGTCGAGCCGAGTCATCGGACGTACCGAGGGGACCGCCACGCGCGCGGCGAGAGCCTCGCGGCGGTGCGCGTCGCCGGGTTCGTCGTCGTGCACGACGACCCACACCGTGACCTCGCCGCGGGCGTCGTCCCGGACGCCCCAGTCGTCGGCCAGCGCGGTGATGATGTTCAGCCCGCGACCGCCGCGCGCGGTGACCGAGGGAGTGGCCGGGGCCGGGCGGGTGGGTCCGCCGCCGTCGGTCACCTCGACCGTGAGCCGGCCGCTCGGTTCCATGCGCCACGCGGCACGGACGTCGCCGTCCCCGGCCAGGGCGTCGCCCAGGGGCCGGCCGTGCTTGCACGCGTTGCTCAAGAGTTCGGAAAGAATCAGAACGGCATCGTCGATGACCGATTCCGACACTCCGCCGTTGCGCAGCTGCCCGCGCATGCGATGTCTCGCTTCTCCCACGCCCGCAGGGCCATGGGGTACGGCCATGCTCGACGACGCGGGCACCTCCTGTGCCACCACCAACGCCACCCCCGAGACCTCCTTCGCCCCACGCCACGGTGTGGATGCCCCATTGGCCTGAACCGGAAACCGGCCATGACGGGTCCGCTGACGCATTCGACGCGTTCGAACACGTTCCGAACGCGCCGGAGCACTCCCTGTAACCGACTGGCCGGATTTAACCGGTATGGCTGTGACAGAAGATGCTCCAGCGGACTCCTGTGGTCAAGGTTTCTTCACAGGTCTTTACCACTGACGCACACTCGGCTCCCGGGCGGTCACCGGCCGAGTTGGCGCAGGACCGCGCGGGGACGGTTGGTGATGATGGCGTCGATGCCGAGCTCGGCGCAGAGGTCCACGTCCTCCGGCTCGTTCACCGTCCACACGTGCACCTGGTGACCGGCGCGTTTCAGCCGCTCGACGTATCCCGGGTGGTTGCGGACGATCCGGATCGAGGGGCCCGCGATCCCCACTCCGGCGGGCAGCCGGCCGTCGCGCAGCCGCGGCGAGAGGAACTGGAGCAGATAGACCGTCGGCAGCGTCGGTGAGGCGGCCCGCACACGGTGCAGCGACCGGGCGGAGAAGCTCATGATCCGCACCGGGGAGTCGGCGGCGGAGGCGGGCGCGTCCAGGCCGAAGCGCTTGAGCAGCACCAGCAGGCGCTCCTCCACCTGTCCGGCCCAGCGGGTGGGGTGCTTGGTCTCGATGGCCAGCTCGACCCGCCGTCCCGCGTCCGCGACCAGCTCCAGCAGGCGCTCCAGGGTCAGGACGGAGGTGTCCTCGCGGTCCTCGGGGCGGTGCTCCCAGTCGGGCGCCTCGTCCCGGTTCCGCCAGGAGCCGAAGTCCAGGGCGGCGAGTTCGGCCAGCTCCAGCGCGGAGACCGCCCCGCGCCCGTTGGACGTACGGTTGACGCGTCGGTCGTGGACGCAGACGAGGTGGCCGTCGGCCGTCAGGCGCACATCGCACTCGAGCGCGTCCGCGCCGTCCTCGATCGCCTTCTTGTACGCGGCCAGGGTGTGCTCGGGAGCCTCTTCGGAGGCTCCGCGGTGGGCGACGACCTGAATGGTGTGCTGCCGTGCGTGGGTCACCGCGTCATGGTCCCACCGCGCGCGGGTACGCGGTGTAGGGGTCCCCCTCGGGGCCTCCCCGCCGTTTTCGGGAGGTGCTCGTGGGGCTGATGCCGAGATGCGCCCGGTAGGAGTGGAAGGTCCCATATAAAGGATGGCCGTGGACCCACAGCCACCGCTTATGGTGCTCTGACGGCCTGTGGGAAAAGCTGACGGCATACAAAAGCACCAGCACAGCTTCATCGCGCCGGACCACCGGCACGCGTGAACGAGCGTGACCCAGTGCGACCGAGAGCGACCCGAGGACAACAGCCGTGGATCGAGGAGAGCAGCTGTGAGCACCGAGAACGAGGGCACCGCGGTACCCCCGGCCCCGTCCGCACCTCCTGTGCCGGTGGATTCCCCCGCATCCTCCCCGCAGGCGCACACGCCCGGCGGCGGCGCGCCCACTACCCCGCTCCCGCCGACTCCCCCGAGCGCCCCCGGCGCACCGGAGCAGGAGCTGGTGCACGCGGGCCAGGCGCCCGCCTACGGCGCCGCGGGCGGCGAGACCCAGGGCTCCGCGCCGGACGCCTCCTGGCCCCCGCCGCCCCCGGCGACCCCCTCCTACGCCGACGGCGGTGACCACGGCGGCTGGGGCGCGACCTACGCGGCCCCCGAGCCCAAGCCCCGCGGCAACGGGCGCGGCGGACTGTTCGCCGCCGTCCTGGTGGCGGCGCTGGTCGCGGGCGGCCTGGGCGGCGGCCTCGGCTACACCCTGGCCAAGAACGACGACACGACGTCCTCGACGACGGTCTCCGCCTCCGACAGCGGCGGCTCCGTCAAGCGCGAGGCCGGCACGGTGGCGGGCGTGGCCGCCTCGGCGCTGCCCAGCACGGTCACCATCGAGGCCGAGTCCAGCAGCGGCGAGGGCGGCACCGGCACCGGGTTCGTCTTCGACACCGAGGGCCACATCGTCACCAACAACCACGTGGTCGCGGACGCGGTCGACGGCGGCAAGCTGACGGCGACGTTCCCGAGCGGCAAGAAGTACGAGGCCGAGGTCGTGGGCCACGCCCAGGGCTACGACGTGGCGGTCATCAAGCTCAAGAACGCCCCGAGCGACCTCAAGCCGCTCACCCTCGGCAATTCGGACAAGGTCGCGGTCGGCGACTCCACGATCGCGATCGGCGCGCCCTTCGGCCTGTCGAACACGGTGACGACGGGCATCATCAGCGCCAAGAACCGCCCGGTGGCCTCCAGCGACGGCACCGGCTCGAACGCCTCCTACATGAGCGCGCTCCAGACGGACGCGTCGATCAACCCGGGCAACTCCGGCGGCCCGCTCCTCGACGCGCAGGGCAACGTGATCGGCATCAACTCCGCGATCCAGTCCACCAGCAGCGGCGGCCTCGGCGGCTCCAGCCAGTCCGGCTCGATCGGCCTCGGCTTCGCCATCCCGATCAACCAGGCCAAGTACGTCGCCCAGCAGCTCATCAAGACCGGCAAGCCGGTGTACGCCAAGATCGGCGCCTCGGTCTCCCTGGAGGACTCCACGGGCGGCGCGAAGATCACCGACACGGGCGCGGGCGGCGGCGACGCGGTCGAGTCCGGCGGCCCCGCGGCCAAGGCCGGCCTCAAGCCCGGTGACGTGATCACCAAGCTCGACGACACCGTCATCGACTCCGGCCCCACCCTCATCGGCGAGATCTGGACCCACCAGCCCGGCGACAAGGTCAAGATCACCTACGAGCGCGACGGCAAGACCGACACCGTCGAACTGACCCTCGGCTCCCGAGAGGGCGACAGCTGACCCCCACGCGCGCGTGGGCACCGGTTACTCTTGACCCCGCGCCGCCGGGCCCCGGCCACGGCGCCGCGGGGTGGGTTGCCCGAGCGGCCTAAGGGAACGGTCTTGAAAACCGTCGTCGCAGCGATGCGACCGTGGGTTCAAATCCCACACCCACCGCAGGTGAACGGCCCCTGACCAGGTTGATCGGTCGGGGGTCGTTTTCGTGTGCGCTGACTGCGAGTCACCGCGATTCTTCGTCAGTTACCGGTGGATCCGGGACGGTTGATGGTCAGTGGCTCCGTCCGATGGGGCAAAGCGGTCCGATGGAGTTCCTTGTCCGGTGCTCCGACCGTGTCGGCCGACCGCCTTTCGTGGATCGCACCTGGCTCACCCCCTGAAGCCCGCCACCGCCTGCGTCGACTCCGTCACTGCCGAACGGAAGCTCCCCTGGATCGTTGCTTTCCGGGACAGCGGAGAGGCTCGTGTGCTCGGATGGCTGCTGGGCAGAGCGGCCATCGCAGAGGATGTGTGAGTCGAATGGTTTCCGAGTGACCGGTCCCACGAAAGATGAACTCGACAAGGATCAGCTTGATCAACTCCATGCGGCGACGGTGAAGGCCTCGGAGGCCTGCCTTGAGTTGAAGAAGCTCTGCGCTCTCATCGTCGTGCCGGTCGGTGCTGTAGTCGCCTCTTTCGGAGACAAGAAACCCGGGCCGTCTCTTTTCGTGGCGGGCCTTATGGTGATCCTTGGTTTCTGGATAGCCGACAGCTTCAGCTACTACTATCAGAGGAAGTTGCGAGGCGCCATGATTCCGATCTGGCAACGCCGGGCCGATAACTGTCTCGACGCATACTCGTTCGTTCCGACTTCAGGTGCCGTGAAGCCTTGGCGCGCGGCCTTCAATGCCTCTATGGCGTACTATCTCGTCCTTGCCGTGCTGGTTGCCATCGGTGCTTGGGCCTACTCGGTAGGCTGGCTGGACGGGTAAGGTGCTCCTCATGCGCTACTTCGTCAGCTATGCAAGGCGCGACAACAGCTTTGAGCGGTTGCATCGAATCAGAGGACTCTTGCACGGGGATGCGCGAGAGATCTATATCGACGATCTGGTGGATCATCAGCCGGATGATGACAGGTATCAGGTCGTGGTCGACGCATTGGCTGGCGCCGATGTCTTTGTGGCGGTCGAGTCGCGTCATTACCTTGCTACGGATTGGACGCGGTGGGAGTTCGAAACCGCTCTGCGAATGAACATCGAGATGGCTGCGATATTTCCCGACTCGTCATTGGTGCAGTCGACGGATTCTCGATGGCCATGGCTGGACTATGTCGTCAGCGGAATTGAATGTATTCGCCAGTAGGTGTGTGGATTTCGGATCGCTCACCGGCCGATTGGCTCACCGGTCAGAGCTCGTGGTCCCGGGCCAGGTCGTTCCAGGGCATTGTGGTCAGGGGGTCGTCCGGGTGGCAGGGGGACGGTAGGTCGGTCGTGGGCTGGAACCAGACGACCGTGAGGCGGGAGCGGTACAGGACCGGGTCGTGGGACGGGTCCAGGGCCGTGGAGCGGAAGGCGCCGACGCAGGCCACGGGCGGGAGGGTCTCCACGGGGCCGAAGCCGCCCGAGTACTGGTCCGGGTACTCGCGCGGGGGCGGGACCAGGTGGACCGGGGTGCGGGGGAAGTCGTTCTCGGCCGATCGCAGCAGGCCCTGGATCTTCATCTCGTTGACCACCCGGCAGGGGTAGCCCTCCAGCAGGCCGCCGTAGGTGGAGGACATGCGGAGTTCGGAGAGTTCGACACTGCGGCCGGAGGCGAGTACGAGGCGGGCCAGTGACATGGTCGGCACTCTAGGGCGGCGGTGCATGGGTGGTCCTCTGGATTTCCGGCCGGCGCCCCGGCTCGCGCTGTGCTTTCGGTGTCTCGGAAGGGCCGGATGCCCGGACGGCCCCGGCCCGCCTCCGTTACGGCTGGTGGCCTGTCATGCGGGCCGCTGACGCGAGCGTCGCCCGGGCCTCCCGTTCCGACAGGCCCGTGTTGAGGGCGGCCTCGACGAAGGGTTCGACGAGGGCGGGGCCGATGCCGTCCTCGTAGGCGCGGCAGGCGGCCCAGAACAGACGGGTGTTGCGCTGGCCCTCGTGCGCGGCGAGGACGAACTGGACGAGCCCCTGGCCGTGGTCGCCGGCCGCCGCGGGCGTCGGGTGCCGGGTCGCGCGGGGCGGTGGCAGCAGCAGACGCAGCAGGGCCGGCGGGCAGACGGCCGGGGCCAGCCGGGCGGTGCCCGGAGCGGTGCGGTACTCGCCCTGGTCGGTGCGGGAGCCGGGGCCGACGAGGTAGCCGCCGGCGCCGCGGATGTCGATGCCGGGGGCGAGGCGGCTCGCCGAGTTGGGGACGACCACGTCCGGCGGGCCGCTCAGCCAGAGGTGACGGCCACCGCTCGGGGTCAGGACGACGACGGTCGCCGGGATCGTGAACAGATGGCGCAGGGCCAGCTCGCGCAGGGCGGCCGAGGAGTCCGTACCGGACTTCGTGTCGAGGTCGAGGCCGATGAGGTGATGGGGCGGCAGGCCGCAGGCGATGCCGTAGCCGGTCGCCCAGGGCGCCGCGGCGAACAGGGCGCGGATCCGGGAGGGGGCGGTCGCGGCGTCGTACACGCCGTGGCCGAAGCGGCCGCACTCGCCGTGGCAGCGGGCCGGGTCGGTGTCGTCGCGGTGGGGGGAGCGCAGGGCCGGGAGCTTCGTCCGGGACAGCGGGATGACCGCCAGTCCGCGTTCGGCGGCGGACAGGGCGTGGGCGAGGGCCAGCGTCGTGGCCTGCCGGTCGGTGGTGGCCATGGCTCTATTTTCGTACGAGTGTTCGAAAAAGGGAAGGGCGTGCGGGCTCGACTCGCCGGGCGGCGCGAGTTGGCTCGAAAGCTGCCGGAACGCTTCCGCTCTTGCGGTGCTTGGGGAGGTGATGCCCCGCTCGGGCCTTTTCGGGCCTTCAGGTCGTGAAAGGGGTTTATCGACTTGTCCTCACGCTTCAGGGGGAATGGGGACTTCCGGGGTGGTTCGCCGGGGTTCCGGTGGGCAACTCTGGTCTCGCGACGTTGCGAAGGACACCGAGACAACGCCGAGGCGGTCGGCCAACTGCCCTGGCAAAAGCCTTACTTGACGTACTTCCGGCTCACGAGGCCGGGTTCTGGAGGAAGAACATGGCAAGCATCCGTACCGCCCGCGTCATCGCCGCCGTCTCCGCTCTCCCGCTCGCCGCGGCACTCTTCACCGGCGTCGCGGCGGCGGACAACGGCGCCATCGCGGACGACGGATCGAACGCGGGTGTCGCGAGCATCGTCGGCAGTGGGGTCGGCGGCACCAACAACGGCAACTCGTCCACCACGCAGCAGAGCGCGGTCGGCTCCGGCGCCTCGAACCAGAGCAACACCGCACAGGTCAACGGCTCCGCGTTCACGGCCATCCAGCAGGGCAACCACAACTGGTCCGTCAACTTCACCCCGCTGTGGTGGTGAACCGGGGCGGGACCATGAGGAGGGGAGGGGATCGGCCGGTGGGGACCCGCCGATCTCCCTGAAGTCCCCTTCGACCAGGTGTGTTTCTTGGGGTGTGACACCTCTGCGCGGCGGTGCCTCGGCACCGCCGCGCAGGCGTTTCCCGCCACCCGGCGGCACCTTGACAGGGGCCCTGATCTGACGGACAGTCAGAAACCGTCGGAGACGAGGGGGTTCCCATGGCCGACGGCGAGGAACGGGACGGCGACGGTCAGGGGATCGCGCGCCGGCTCAAGGCGTACGAGGGTCTGCCCGCCGTCGTCTCCGGCACCGGCAAGGACCCCGTCAACGCGCCGATGATCCGCCACTGGTGCGAGGCGACGGGCGACACCAACCCGGCGTACACCGGCCCGGACGCGATCGCGCCCCCCACCATGCTCCAGGTGTGGACCATGGGAGGCCTCTCGGGCCACACAGGCCCCACGGGCCGCTCCTCCGCCTACGACGAACTCCTCGCGCTCCTCGACGAGTCGGGCTGCACCTCGGTCGTCGCCACCGACTGCGAGCAGGAGTACCACCGGCCGCTGCGCCCCGGGGACGAGATCACCTTCGACGCGGTGATCGAGTCCGTGTCGGACCGCAAGACGACCAGGCTGGGCGCCGGGTACTTCGTCACGACCCGCATGGACGTGCGCGTCGGCCCCGACCTCGTGGGCACCCACCGCTTCCGCATCCTCAAGTACGCGCCCGCCGCCCGCCGGGAGAAGCGGCCCCCTCGGCCGCGCCCCGTCGTCAACCGGGACAACGCCGGTTTCTGGGAGGGGGTCCGCGAGGGCCGGCTGCTGATCCAGCGCTGCACCGCCTGCGGCACCCTGCGCCACCCGTGGCTGCCCGGCTGCAACACCTGCGGCCACCTGGGGTGGGACACGGTCGAGGCGAGCGGGACGGGCACGGTGCACTCGTACGTCGTCATGCACCACCCGCCCTTCCCGGCCTTCGCGCCCCCTTACGCGGTCGGCCTCGTCGAGCTCACGGAAGGCGTCCGGATGGTCAGCAACGTGGTCGGGGTGCCGTACGACGAGGTGCGGATCGGGATGCCGGTGCGGCTCGAATTCCGTGAGTACGAGGAGGAGTTGGTGCTCCCGGTGTTCCGCGCCGAGGAGACGGCCGGGCAAAGGTCTCGGGAGGCGGCCGTATGAGGACCGGAGAGATGAGGACCGGCGAGCGACTGCCTCCGCTGGAGATCGCGGTGACCCGCACCCTCGTCGTCGCGGGCGCGATCGCCTCCCGGGACTACCAGGACGTCCATCACGACGCCGAACTCGCCCGGAGCAAGGGGTCTCCGGACATCTTCATGAACATCCTCACCACCAACGGCCTGGTCGGCCGTTACATCACCGACCACTTCGGGCCGACGGCCGTGCTGCGCCGGGTCGCCATCCGGCTGGGCGCCCCCAACTACCCGGGGGACACGATGGTGTTGACCGGGGTGGTGGAGGCCGTGGACGGCGACACGGCGACGGTCCGGGTGGTCGGGGAGAACGGCGTCGGCAAGCACGTCACGGGCACCGTGACGGTCACCGTCCCCTCGGGGGGTGCCGGATGAGCGTACGGACACGGGACACGCTCGGCGGGCGGGCGGCGATCGTCGGGATCGGCGCCACCGAGTTCTCCAAGGACTCCGGGCGCAGTGAACTGACCCTCGCCGCCGAGGCGGTGGGGGCCGCCCTCGCGGACGCGGGGCTGACACCCGCCGACGTGGACGGGATGGTCACGTTCACGATGGACACCACCCCGGAGATCACGCTGGCCCAGGCCTGCGGGATCGGCGAGCTGTCCTTCTTCTCCCGGATCCACTACGGCGGCGGCGCGGCCTGCGCCACCGTCCAGCAGGCGGCGCTCGCGGTGGCGACGGGCACGGCCGAGGTGGTGGTCTGCTACCGCGCCTTCAACGAACGCTCCGGTCGTCGCTTCGGCTCCGGCGTGCAGCACCGCGAACCCTCCGCGGAGGGCGTGGCGCTCGGCTGGGTCCTGCCGTTCGGGCTGCTCACCCCGGCGTCCTGGGTGGCGATGGCCGCCCAGCGCTACCTGCACACCCACGGTCTGACCCCGGAGGCGTTCGGGCAGGTCGCGGTGGCGGCCCGGCGGTACGCGGCGACCAACCCGGCGGCGTACTTCCACGGCCGGCCCATCACCCTCGCCGACCACGCCGCCTCGCGCTGGATCGTCGAGCCGCTGCGTCTGCTGGACTGCTGCCAGGAGACGGACGGCGGCCAGGCCCTCGTCGTCACCTCGCCCCAGCGGGCCCGGGACCTGCCGCACGCGCCCGCGGTGATCACCGCCGCGGCGCAGGGCGCGGGGCGGGCCCAGGAGGCGATGACGAGCTTCTACCGCGACGACCTGGCCGGTCTGCCCGAGACGGGCGTGGTCGCCCGCCAGCTGTGGCGCACCTCGGGGCTCACCCCGGCCGACATCGACGTGGCGATCCTCTACGACCACTTCACGCCGTTCGTGCTGATGCAGCTGGAGGAGTTCGGCTTCTGCGGGAAGGGCGAGGCACCGGACTTCGTCGCCGCGGGGGCGCTGCCGCTGAACACCCACGGCGGTCAGCTCGGCGAGGCGTACCTCCACGGCATGAACGGCATCGCGGAAGCCGTCCGCCAACTCCGCGGCACCTCCCCCAACCCCGTCCCCGCCGCCCACCACGTCCTGGTGACAGCGGGAACGGGCGTCCCGACCTCGGGCCTGATCCTGACGGGGGACGCCTGACGGGGATGTCTGACGGGGGACGCCTGACGGGGGATTTCTGACGGGGGACGCTCGACAGGGGACACGCTCGACAGGGGACCCCTGACAGGGGACGTCGGACGCGGCTCGGCGCGGGCACGGCCCCCCCCGCGCACCGCCTCCGCTGCATCCCCCCGCCCACGCGGCCCCGCCCGACGAGCCGCCCACTCCGCGCGCGGGCGCACCCTGGCGAGCGCGGTGGCGGCGAGAGGGCGGCGTGCCGCGCCCCCGGACGGACTCACTTGTCCGGCCCGACGGCGGGTGCGGGTACGGCCCCCTGCCCACCGTCGGACACCTGGGGCCCGGAAGCTCCCGGCCTGCGCGGCCCCGGCGAGCAGCCGGTCTGTGCGGGCGCACCCGGCCGAGCGCACTCACCTGTCCGTCCTGACGGTTGGCGCGGGTACGGCCCCGCGCGTACTGCTCGCCGGCCCGGGTCGCGGCAGCCGCCCGCCCGCGCGGACCCCACCCGACGAGCCCCCTACCCGCGCGGCTCCCATCCAGCGAGCCCTCCACCCGCGCGGGCGCACCCCCTGGCGAGCACGGCCTCGGCGGAAGCGCGGCGTCCCGTGGCATCTGCGCAGGCCCATCCGCCCGGCCTGACGTCCGGTGCCGGTACCCGCCCTGCCCCGCACGAGCCGCCGGACTTCCAGCCCCCGGCACGGCGGGTCGCCGGCCCCCTCCCCGGTGCTGCCGGCCGTCTGCCCTCCGCCCCCGGTGCTGCCGGCCGTCTGCCCTCCGCCCCCGGTGCCGCCGGCCGCCGACCCCCTCCCCGGTGCCGCCAGCCGCCGGCCCCCGCCCCCAGCGCGCCCGAGGCCGCTCGTTCTCCGTCCCCCGGCGCATCCCCTGGGGGTCATCCCGCAGTACACCCCACCCCCTCGTCCACCCTCAGGAGGTGGCCGTACCCCCACCCCTACAACCTGAGGCGGAGTCCTCTTCGGGACCTGCGGCCGATGAGCCGGAGGGGGGCTCGCTCCTAGCGTGGAGCCATGACCACACCCGTCTGCACCAGCGCCTCGGACGCCGCGGTACCGGCGAGGCAGGCCCGCCCGTATGCGACGTACCCCTCGTTCTCGTCGTACGTGAAGGCCCGCCAACCGGTGCTGCTGCGTACCGCCCGTTCGCTGACCGCCAACCCGAGCGACGCCGAGGACCTGCTGCAGACCGCGCTGACCAAGACGTACGTGGCCTGGGAGCGGATCGAGGACCACCGGGCGCTGGACGGCTATGTGCGCCGGGCGCTGCTGAACACGCGCACCTCGCAGTGGCGCAAGCGCAAGGTCGACGAGTTCGCGACCGACGAGATTCCCGAGCCGGAGCCCGAGCTGGGCGTCGCCGACCCCGCGGAGCAGCAGGCGCTGCACGACGCGATGTGGCGGGCGATCATGAAGCTGCCCGCCCGGCAGCGGGCGATGGTCGTCCTCAGGTATTACGAGGACCTCAGCGAGGTCCAGACGGCCGAGGTGCTCGACGTGTCCGTGGGCACGGTGAAGTCGGCGGTCTCCCGCGCCCTCGGCAAGCTCCGCGAGGACCCGGAGCTGGGCCTCGCCCGCCGGTAAGCAGCCCGCAAGGAGCCCGCAAGGAGCCCGTAGGGAGCCCGCAGGGAACCGGTGGACGACCGCGCGTGTGAACGCAACGTGACGTGATCGATCACCGTTCCCTAGTGACATACCGCGCGGTATGTGAGCAGAATCAGCCCAACCCTTAACCCACCGCGCAGGCAATGTCGCCCCGGGAGGACGCCGTGCTCAGCACCATGCAGGACGTACCGCTGCTGATCTCCAGGATCCTGACGCATGGATCGACGATCCACGGCGCGTCGCAGGTGACCACCTGGACAGGCGAGGGCGCACCGCACCGCCGCTCCTTCGCCGAGATCGGCGCCCGCGCCGCCCAGCTGGCGCACGCGCTGCGCGAGGACCTCGGCGTCACCGGCGACGAGCGGGTCGCCACCCTCGCCTGGAACAACGCCGAGCACGTCGAGGCGTACTTCGCGATCCCCTCGATGGGCGCGGTTCTGCACACCCTCAACCTGCGCCTTCCGGCCGAGCAGCTCGCCTGGATCGTGAACCACGCCGCCGACCGGGTGATCATCGCCAACGGCACCCTGCTGCCGCTGCTCGCCCCGCTGCTGCCGCATCTGAAGACCGTCGAGCACGTCGTCGTCTTCGGCCCGGGCGACCGGTCCCTGCTCGACGGCTCGGCCGCGACCGTGCACGAGTACGAGGACCTGCTCGCCGGCAAGCCGACCGCGTACGACTGGCCGGAGCTGGACGAGCGGCAGGCCGCGGCCATGTGCTACACCTCCGGCACCACGGGCGACCCCAAGGGCGTCGTCTACAGCCACCGGTCGATCTACCTGCACTCGATGCAGGTGAACATGGCCCAGTCGATGGGGCTCACCGACCAGGACACCTCGCTCGTCGTCGTCCCGCAGTTCCATGTGAACGCCTGGGGGCTCCCGCACGCCACCTTCATGACCGGCGTCAACCTCCTCATGCCGGACCGCTTCCTCCAGCCCGAGCCGCTCGCCGCGATGATCGAGAGCGAACGTCCGACCCACGCCGCCGCCGTGCCGACCATCTGGCAGGGCCTGCTCGCCGAGCTCACCGCCCGGCCGCGTGACGTCTCCTCGCTCGGCCAGGTCACCATCGGCGGCTCGGCCTGCCCGCCCTCCCTCATGGAGGCCTTCGACAAGCTGGGCATGCGCGTCTGCCACGCCTGGGGCATGACGGAGACCTCCCCGCTCGGCACCATCGCCCGCCCGCCGGCCCAGGCCGTCGGCACCCCGGAGGAGTTCGCCTACCGGCTCACCCAGGGCCGCTTCCCCACCAGCGTCGAGGCCCGCCTCACCGGCCCCGGCGGGGAGCGCATCCCCTGGGACGGCGAGTCCGCGGGCGAGCTGGAGGTCCGCGGCCCGTGGATCGCCGGCGCCTACTACAACGGACCCGACGCCGAACCGCTGCGCCCCGCCGACAAGTTCAGCGAGGACGGCTGGCTGAAGACGGGCGACGTCGGCACCATCTCCGCCGACGGCTTCCTGACCCTCACCGACCGCGCCAAGGACGTCATCAAGTCCGGCGGCGAGTGGATCAGTTCGGTCGAACTGGAGAACGCGCTGATGTCCCACCCGGACGTCGCCGAGGCCGCCGTCGTCGCCGTCCCCGACGACCGCTGGGGCGAGCGCCCGCTGGCCACGGTCGTCCTGCGCGAGGGCTCCGACGCGACCTTCGAGACGCTGCGCGCCTTCCTCGCCGACGAGGGAAAGATCGCCAAGTGGCAGCTCCCCGAGCGCTGGACGGTCATCGCGTCCGTCCCCAAGACCAGCGTCGGCAAGTTCGACAAGAAGGTCATCAGGAAGCAGTACGCCGAAGGCACCCTGGACGTGACCAAGCTCTGAGACGGCACCCTTCGGCACCGACTGGGCCCCGCACCGGGCTCAGTTGGTGCCGATCCGTGCCAGCAGGTCCACGATCCGCGCCTGCACCTCGTCGCTCGTCGACCGCTCCGCGAGGAACAGCACCGTCTCCCCGGACGCCAGCCGCGGCAGGTCGGCCTGGTCCACGGCGGCGGTGTAGACGACCAGCGGCGTCCGGTTGAGCTGCCCGTTCGCCCGCAGCCAGTCGATGATCCCGGACTGGCGGCGGTGCACCTGGAGCAGGTCCATCACGACCAGGTTCGGCCGCAGATGCCCGGCCAGCGCCACCGCGTCCGCGTCGCTCGCCGCCCGCGCCACCTGCATCCCGCGCCGCTCCAGCGTCGCGGTCAGCGCCAGCGCGATCTCCGCGTGCTCCTCGATCAGCAGCACCCGCGGCGGATGCTGCTCGCTGTCCCGCGGCGCGAGCGCCTTCAGCAGGACGGCAGGGTCGGCCCCGTAGGCGGCCTCGCGCGTCGCCTGGCCCAGCCCTGCGGTGACCATCACCGGCACCTCGGCCGCCACCGCGGCCTGCCGCAGCGACTGCAAGGCGGTGCGGGTGATCGGGCCGGTCAGCGGGTCCACGAACAGCGCGGCCGGGAAGGCGGCGATCTGCGCGTCGACCTCCTCGCGCGAGTGCACGATCACCGGCCGGTACCCGCGGTCGCTCAGCGCCTGCTGGGTCGTCACGTCCGGCGCGGGCCACACCAGCAGCCGGCGCGGGTTGTCCAGCGGCTCCGGCGGCAGCTCGTCGTCCATCGGCTGCGGACGCGGCGGATCGGCCACCTCGACCGCCCCGCCGGGACCGTCCAGCGGCTCGGGCCCCTCGGCGGCGTTCTCGTCCGGCGCCCCTATGGCGTACGACCGTCCGGTGCCCTCCGTCGTCTGCGCGAGCCGGGACTGCCCGGCCAGGGACGGCTGGGGCTGCTCACCGCTCGGGTGCGGGCGCCCGGCCGGGTCCGGGGGCGTGCCGAGCTTGCGCCGACGGCCCCCGCCGCCCGGCTGGTGCGGGGCGGGTGTCGCCGTGGGCAGCTGCACCTGCGCGGCCTGCCGGGTGAACTCCACCCCCTGGCCCAGCGTCCGCACGCTGATCGCGCGCCCCTGCGTCGAGTTGGGGTCCAGCGGCGCCGGCAGGGCCTCGGCGGGCAGCGGCTGGGCCGCCCGCGGCTGCTCGGCCGCGACGGCCTCGGGCGGCAGCGGGGTCCCGGTCGCCGGGGTGCCGGCCTGCCGCGCGGCCGGTACGGGGGCGGCGTCGCCCTGCGCGGGCACGCTCTCCGCCGGGAGCGGCTGCGCGGGGGTCTGCCGCGCGGCCGGAGCGGGAAGCGCGGCGGCAGCCGGAAGCGGGGCGGGGGCCGGAAGCTGAGCGGGCGCCGGGAGCTGGGCGGGCGCCGAGGCCTGGGCCGGGACCGGCTGCGCGGGCACCCCGGCGGCCTCTCCCGGCTGCCCCACGGCCCGGCGACGGCGTCCCGTGGGCCCGCTCGCCGGGTGCGGCTGCGGCGGGGTGTGGTCGTCGGCCTGCTCGTGCGGGACGGCGTCGTGCCGCCCCTCGTCGACGAGCCCGGCGGCGGGTACGGGCATCGGCGCGGGCGCCTGCGCGGGTACGGACGCCGGGAGGGGCACCGCCTCGGCCTCGGGCGCGGAGACCTGCGCGGGCACCGGCACCGGACCACCGGCGCGCACCGGCTGCCCGGCCGTCCCCGTGCCGGGCCGGTCGGCCTCCGCGGGCGGCAGCGCGAACACCGCGCGCGGCGCGGCCTCCTGCGCGGCGGCCCGCTCACCCGCGGCGGCCAGCGCGCGGCGCCTGCGGCCGCTCGGCTGACCGGCATCCTCGGCGGAGCCCCCGGCAGGGCTTGCGGCAGGACTTCCGGCAGGACTTCCGGCGGGCGGCAACGCGGCCGGAAGCGCCGCCTGCTGGCCCGCCGCAGCGGGCGCGGGCACGCCCTGCGGCGGCACGCTGCCCAGTCCGTTCCCGGCGGCGGCGGTGCCCGCGGCGTGCTCGGCGGCGGTCACCACGGCACCCTCGGAGACGCCCCCGTCGCCGGCGGCGTCCTCGGCGGGCCGTCCCCGGCGCCGTCCGGTGCCACCGGAACCCGACTGCTCAGGACCGGCCTGCAAGGCGACCGGCGCCGCCTCCTCGGCGGCGCGCCTGCGCCGGCGACCGGTGGGGACGCCCGCGTCGGCGGGGGCCCCGTCCGGGGCGGCCTGGTCGGCCGCCGGGTCCTCGCTCTCCAGGAACGCGTCGACGGAGGACCGCCGGGCCCGCCGCCGTCCACCGGCCTCGGGGTGCGCCTCGGGCTGTGCCTCGGGGCGGGCATCGGGGTGGGCTTCGGGCAGGGCGAGTTCGGCGCCGACCGGAGCGGAGGCCGCCACCGCGCCCGCGCCGCCGCCGATCGGCACCTCCAGCACGTACGCGCTGCCGCTCATGCCCGGTACCTCGACGGTCTGGAGCACCCCGCCGTGCGCGCGCACGATCCCGCGCACGATCGGCTCGTGCACCGGGTCGCCCCCGGTGTACGGCCCGCGCACCTCGATACGGACGACCTCGCCGCGCTGGGCGGCGGCCACGACCACGGTGTTGTCCATGTAACCGCCCGCCGAGACGGGCGCGTTGCCGGTCGCGTCGACCCCGGCGACATCGGCCACCAGATGGGCCAGGGCGCGGGCGAGCAACTGGGCGTCGACCTCGGCCTCGATGGGCGGGGCGTGCACCGCGAACTGCACCCGGCCGGGCCCGACCAGCTCGATGGCGCCCTCGACACCGGCCGCGACGACGGCGTCCAGCATCACCTTGGTGCGGGCGATGCCCTGGCCGCTCTCCGCGTCGAGCCGCTGGAAGGCGAGGACGTTGTCGATGAGCTGGGTGATCCGCGAGTACCCGGCGGAGAGATGGTGCAGGACCTGGTTGGCCTCCGGCCACAGCTGCCCGGCGTCGTCGGCGGCGAGCGCGGCCAGTTCGCGGCGCAGTTCGTCCAGCGGTCCGCGCAGGGACTGACCCAGCAGTGTCAGCAGTTGCTCGTGCCGTCCGGCGAGCGCCTCGAAGCGGTCCTTCTCGCGCTCGCCGAGCGCGGCGTAGCGCTCCTCGCCGGCGGCGAGTTCCTCGTCGTGCCGCTCCTGGAGCTCCTCGGCCTCGGTGACGTGCTTCTGGCGCAGCGCGGTCAGTTCGGAGGCGTGCTCCTCGGAGAGCCGTTCCAGCTCGTCCTCGTGGGCCTTGTGCTGGGCGTCCTTCTCGGCGGCGAGCGCGTCGTAGGGGCGCCGGTCGGTGAAGGTCATGACGGCGCCGACGAGCTGGTCGCCGTCGCGCACCGGCGCGGTCGTCAGGTCGACGGAGACCTTGTCGCCCTTCTTCGACCACACCACCTGCCCGCGCACCCGGTGCTTGCGCCCGGAGCGCAGGGTGTCGGCGAGCGGGGACTCCTCGTAGGGGAAGGGGGTGCCGTCGGCCCGCGAGTGCAGCATCAGCTCGTGCAGTTCGCGTCCGCCGAGGTCGCTGGCCCGGTAGCCGAGGATCTGGGCGGCGGCCGGGTTGACGAGGACGATCCGCCCGTCGGTGTCGGTGCCGACGACGCCCTCGGAGGCGGCCCGCAGGATCATCTCGGTCTGCCGCTGCGAGCGCGCCAGTTCGGCCTCGGTGTCGACGGTGCCGGTGAGGTCCCGTACGACCAGCATCAGCAGCTCGTCGCCGCTGTAGCCGTAACCGTCGTAGGCCTGCTGTCCGTTCTCCAGGTTGGCGCTGGTGACCTCGACGGGGAACTCGGCGCCGTCGGTCCGGCGCGCGATCATCCGGGTCGGTTTGGTCCGCCCGCGCGGGTCCATGTGGTCGGGGCGCCGCATGGACCCCGGGATGAGCTTGGAGTCGAACTCGGGCAGCAGATCGAGCAGCCCCCGCCCCACCAGAGCCGTCCCCGGCGCCTCGAAGGCCTCCAGGGCGATCGTGTTGGCGTTGACGACGGTGCCGTTGGCGTTGACCAGCACCAACGCATCGGGCAGCGCGTCGAGTATGGCTGCGAGGCGAGCAGCGCCTCGGGATGGCCTGCTGCTCACGAGACGCTTCCTCCCTGTTACCGCACCTTGCCCACCGCTCGGGCCATCTTGCCAACCGGCCCGCGGCGTGTCACGCGAGGGAGTCTAAAGGCTGGGGATGTGCTCACGCCGCTGGATGAGAGGGAGGTCGCACGACGAAGTGACGCGGAACGTGTGCGCGCATCCACGACCACGGGCTTCCGCCGCGCACGGGCCGCGCGGGACATGTACGGCCGCCGGGCGTCCGCCATGGAACACCTGTGCGGACGCGGTCCGTTCACCGTGCCATATCGGGCAGTACGGGGACGAGCCGGTCCCAGCGCCCGATCTCGCAGCCGTCGCCGCGGTCGAACGACGCGTTCACCGGGCGCCCGGCCCAGGTTCCCGCGACATGGGCGGTGGCCGGACCGCCGTACTGCATGGTGCACATCGTGCCCGCGGGCACGGGGGCGAAGGCGTCGGTGCCCCAGCGGGCCCCGCGGTCGAGCGCGGAGCAGGCCCGGCCGGCGTCGGGGTGGCTGCCGCCGCCGGGGTGGCAGTACAGCTCGAAGGTGCCGTCCTTGCCGTCGCCCGCGTTCCGCACCGTGACGGTGAGGTGGTCGCCGGCGGCGCGGGCCTGGGCGGGTGCCGCAGGCAGGGAGAGCGCGGAGGTGGCGCCGAGCAGCAGCACGGGGGCGAGGCGGCGCGAGGTCTGGAGGAACATGACCTGACTAACGCGCCCGCCCCGGCCCGGTTGCGAAGTGCTTTGCTCTCTGGCCTGCGGGCCTAGTACCGTGGGAGCCGATTGGTGACAGCGCGCTCGACTGTGTCATCATCTGCACGCACCACTCGCGCTCGCGCGGGAGGTTGTGCTGGAGGCGTCGCCTAGTCCGGTCTATGGCGCCGCACTGCTAATGCGGTTTGGGACGCAAATCCCATCGAGGGTTCAAATCCCTCCGCCTCCGCGCAAGATCACGAAGCCCCGGTCCCAGGACCGGGGCTTCGTCGTTCCCGGGTTCCCCCGTCCGGGTCCATCTGGTGTCGTTTCCGCAGCTCACAAGGGGTGCGGCAAACGGATTTCACATGGCGGCGGCAGTCATGTAATGTTCTTCCTGTCGCCGAGAGCGGCCCGGAAGGGCAAGGAACGGCGGGAAAACAGAACAAGCACTCGTAGCTTAACGGATAGAGCATCTGACTACGGATCAGAAGGTTGCAGGTTCGAATCCTGCCGAGTGCACATCGGATGAAGGCCCCGGACGAAAGTCCGGGGCCTTTGTCGTGGGCCGGTTCGTTCTTGGGGGCGTCGATGAAGGCCGAGGGTGTCGGGGCGGGGCTCGTCGTGGTGGTGCTGGCGGGCCTGCTCGCGGGGTGCGGGCGGAGTGCGTCCGGCGGGTCGGAGGAGGCGAAGGACACGGCTGCCGGGACGGTCTCGTCCGCGGGGCCGGTCGGGCTCACCCCCGAGGTGCTGCAGAGCCGTTGGTGGAGCTGGGCGGGGTCGGAGCCCGAGGGGACGAACCCCGTGGCCGACGAGGACGGCGACGACTGTGCCCGCAACCAGCCCGAGGACGTGTGGTTCCTGGCGGGCACCTTCGGCACCCTGGCCGAGCGCGGCTGCACCGTCCCGGCGGGGACTCCTCTGGCATTCCCCCTGGTGAACCGGATCGGGACGCCCGCGGAGTGCGCCGCGTTCATGGCGGAGGCCGACGGTTCGGCGGTCCTGGACGGCGAGGAGGCCGACGCCGAGGTCTACCGGGACTCGCGGATCACCGTGCGGGGCGTCGACGGCAACCCCGTCACCGGCTCGGGCGGGAGCTTCACGGCCACCGGGTGCGGGATCTGGGTCCAACTGCCCGCCCCGGCCCCCGGACCGCACACGCTCACGATCCGGGGCCGGGCGGGCGACTTCTCGACGGGCGTCGACTACACCCTGACGGTGACCGGCGCGTAGGGCTCACGCCGCCGCCCCGGCCAGCCGGTGGAAGGCCTGGGTGGTGCGCGGGTGGGCCAGTTCGTCCAGGAGGTGGCGCCACTCGGGGTCCGCGGTGGCCGGGTGGGCCCGGTCCCAGGCGGTGAGCAGCGGGGCGAGGTCGCCGTCGCGGGCGTCGGGGACGGAGCCGGAGCCGGAGGTGCTGTTCGGCTGGGGGGCGGGCAGCGCGTTCATGGGGGAGCTCCTTCTAGCTGAGGGCTGAGGGCGGAGGTGCCTGACCGGCCGGACTCGCTGGACGTGCCGAACCGGCCGGACTTGCTGGACGTGCCGAACGTGGCGGACTCGCCGAACTCGCTTGTTCCGATGGTTCAACGATGACGCCGCCCGGTCGTCGCTGCCATGGCGCGACCCACCCGGTCCGGGGTGGGGCGGACCGCACCCCGTACGGGGGCGGGCCCCCGCCTCAGTGGGCCAGCCGCAGGCCGGCGGCCTCACGACGGGGCGCGGGGAAAGGCCGTACGGCGGTGGTGCCGGCCGAGGCGCCGAGGGCCCCGCGAGCACCGCGGCCTTCACCGCCTCCACCGCTTCCATCGTCTTCACCGCCTCCGGCGAAGACGAACAGCCGCAGCACCAGGAAGCGTCCGAGACCGGCGAGGCCGGAGGCGGCGAGGTAGACGGCCTGTTCGCACAGCGGTCCGGGCGCCGCCGCGACGGTGTGCAGCAGGAGCATCGCCGAGCAGGTCACCAGGTACGCGGCGGCCGCCGATCCCGTGGACTGGAGGTGGCGGCGCAGGCCCGCGCGGCGGCCCGTGCCGAAGGTGAACAGGGCGTGCAGTTCGGTGCAGAGCAGGGTCGAGACGACGGTGATCACGGCGTTCGCCGCGACCCAGGGCATCAGGCCGGCGAGCAGCGGGACCGCCGCGCTCGACAGGATGCCGATCCCGCCGCCGCACACCACGAACCGGACGAAGGAGGCGACCGGACCGACCTGCCGCTCCTGCGCGTGCTGGGTCTCCATGACGGTGTCCTTCCGGGCGGGATCGAGGTCGAGGCGGACAGTCGACCCCGGCCCGGATTCAGCGCGGCCTCAGTGGGACCTCAGCGCGGTTTCACGAGGTTTCACGGAGCTTCACGGCGGCTTCGGCGGCCCGGATCGTCCGACGTCGACGATCCCGTCCGGCGCCCCCGTCCGGCGATGGTGCGCCCACCCGGATCGGGGTGGTGCCCGCCCTACCCGGCGCCCTGGGCGAGGCCCCCCTACCCGGCGCCTCCGCGGTCCCCGGCCCCGGCCCCGGCCCCGTTCGGGTCCTGGCCCCGCAGCTCCTCGATGTACTCCAGCGCCAGCCCGGTCGTCCGGGTGAACCAGTCGGTGAGCACGGCGGTCTCGGCGGGGGAGTAGTCGGCGAACAGGGTGTGCAGCCGGGCGTAGTAGGGGCCGTAGAGGGCCTCGACGCGGGTGACCGCGGCGGGGACGGCGGCCACCCGGACCCGGCGGCGGTCCTTGGGGTCGGGGCGGCGGGTGATGAAGCCGCCGCGTTCCAGACGGTTGAGGATGCCGGTCATCGCACCCGTCGTGACATGGGCGTGCTCGGCGAGGTCGCCCGCGGTGAGCAGGTCCTCGCCGGCCTTCAGGACACAGCCGAAGCAGAGCAGGTCGGTGATGTTGAGGCCCAGCCGCTGGGCCATCTCCTGCTGGCCGAGCAGATGGGCCGCGATCAGCGCGTCCATCGCCTCCAGCGCCTGTGCCGGGGAGGCGGGGGGACGCGGCGTGGCATGCATCTTCTCAAATTACCTTAGCTTGTGAGAGATTAAGTGCCTGAACTTCTTACGATGTGAGAGATTCGAAGAGGGGGCAGGCGCATGAGCCAGTATGACGAGGGGCACACGGTCGCGGGCTGGACCGGAACCGCGATCGGCACGGCCGGTACGGCCCTGCTGGGAGCCGGGGTGTGTCTGGTGTCGGTGCCGCTGATCGCCGGAGGGCTCGTCGTGGTGGCCGCCGCTCTTCTCGTCACCTGGGTCCTGCACCTCGCCGGCTGGGGCAAGCCGCCGGGCGTCCGGCCGCGCGCCCAGTGGCCCATGGGCGCGCGCGACGCGGACGCGCGCGGCGGGCATCCGCGGTGCTGGAGCTGCCGGCTGGCGGGACGCGGCAGCCGGGCGACGGGTTCGGCGGTCGTGGTGTCGGGCGACGGGGAGGCGGAGCCGGCCCCGGTCCGCTGACCCCCTGTCCCCGGGCCCGGGGCGGGCTGTCGGTGGCAGCCCCTACGCTCAGGGGCGATGGCACGGACATGGAGGTGCACGGGGCTGCGCTGGTCGGCGGAGGGGCCCGTGCTGACGTGGGACGGGGGCCGGCGTTCCGCGCTGGGCCGGGGGAAGCGCGTGGCCTTCGGGGTCGCGGGCGAGGCGGTGCGGACCTGTGTGGGCGCGCGGGGGAACGCCTGCCCGGTGCGCGCGGCCGTGCCGGGGCGGAGCATCGGGGCTCGCTGCGAGGAGTGCGCGCGGCTGGACCGGGCGCACTCGGTCGCCGCCGACACGATCGCGGACGACCCGCGCCCGTACCGCGTCTATCTGGCCTGGTTCGGGCCCGGCATGCTCAAGGTCGGCATCACCGCGCAGGAGCGGGGGCCGGCGCGGCTGCTGGAACAGGGCGCCGTCTGCTTCACCTGGCTCGGCACGGGCCCGCTGATGGCCGCGCGGCGCACGGAGGAGCTGCTCCGGGCCGCCCTCGGCGTACCGGACCGGATCCCGTACGCCGACAAGCGCGCGGTACGGTCCGCGCTGCCCGGCACCGAGGCCGAGCGCACCGCCGAGATCGCCGCGCTGCACGCCCGCGCCCTCGCGCTGCCCGCCTGGCCGGAGTCGCTGCGGCCCGCTCCGTTCCGACCCGTCGACCATGTGGGCGTGTTCGGCCTCGCGGAGGTGCCCGCCGCCATGGGCGCGGTGAGCCGACTCGTCCCGGGCGGCACGGTGGACGGTCTGCTGGCCGCGGCGGCCGGGCCCGATCTGCATCTGCGCCCCGACCCGGCATCGCCAGGTGCGGCGGGAGGCATCGTCGTGCTCGATACCCGGCTGCTGACGGGGTGGGATCTGGTGCCTCTCGGCGCGGGGGCGCAGGTGCAGGAACTTTCGGTGCCCGTGCGGGAGTTCAGGTACGAGACGGTGGTGCAGGACGGTCTGTTCTGACAGACCTCCCAGGGGTTCCCTGAGAGGTCCCTGTGAGTTTCTCAGGGAATTCACAGGTTCCAGAAAGCGTGTTCTCAGAGGATCCAGACAGTGTGTCCACCATGACCACGACCTCGCCCCAGGGGCGCACCGAACTGCTGAGGCCGGACGGGAGCCCCGTCCGAGTGCTTGTGGTGGACGACGAGCTGTCGATCACCGAACTGCTGTCCATGGCCCTGCGCTACGAGGGATGGCAGATCCGGAGTGCGGGAGACGGCACCGGTGCCATCCAGACCGCACGGGAGTTCCGGCCCGACGCCGTCGTTCTCGACATGATGCTGCCGGACATGGACGGGCTGACCGTCCTCGGCCGTCTCCGCCGTGAGCTGCCGGACGTTCCCGTCCTCTTCCTCACGGCGAAGGACGCCGTCGAGGACCGGATCGCCGGCCTGACCGCCGGTGGCGACGACTACGTCACCAAGCCGTTCAGCCTCGAAGAGGTCGTGGCGCGGCTGCGGGGCCTGATCCGCCGTTCCGGCGCGGCCGACCGGCGCTCCGACTCCGTGCTGGTCGTCGGTGACCTCACCCTCGACGAGGACAGCCACGAGGTCTCGCGGGCCGGGGAGGGCATCCACCTCACCGCCACCGAGTTCGAACTCCTGCGCTTCCTGATGCGTAATCCCCGGCGTGTCCTCTCCAAAGCGCAGATCCTCGACCGCGTCTGGTCGTACGACTTCGGCGGCCAGGCCAATGTCGTCGAGCTCTACATCTCCTACCTGCGGCGCAAGATCGACGCGGGACGTGAGCCGATGATCCACACCCGGCGCGGCGCCGGCTACCTGATCAAGCCCGCGGCCTCATGAGCGGGCGACGACGGCCGCGTCCGCAGAAGAAGCGACTGGGCAAGCCGCGCACCCTGCGGACCCGGCTCGTCGTCGCATCCGTGGCACTGATCGCCGTGGTGTGCGCGGTGATCGGCACCGTGACCACGCTGGCGCTGCGCTCGCATCTGTACGAGCAGCTCGACGGCAAGCTCGGCGAGGTCGCCGCGCGTGCGGCGGGCAAGCCGCCCGGCGACGGGGACAAGGGCGGGACGAGCACCCTCCCGCGCACCGTCCAGGCGTTCACCCTCGACGACTTCGTCACCAACGGCCCGGTGCCCGAGGCCACGGTCATCGCGCAGGTCGAGAACAACTCCATCACCGACGCCAAGATCGGTGAGGAGGACGAGAACAGCACCGACTTCAACCGGATGCAGGCCAACGACCTCAGCGAAGCCGCGAAGGTCGCGCTCAACTCCGTCTCCCAGGACGAGAAGGAGCACACGGTCGAGCTTCCCGGCCTCGGTGAGTACCGGGTGGTGTTCAAGTCCTCGCAGAGCAGCGGCAAGAGCTACTACGTCGCCATCCCGACCTCCGACGTCACCAACACCCTCAGCACCCTCATCGCCGTGGAGGCCAGCGTCACCGCCGCCGCCCTCGTGGCCGCGGGCATCGCCGGCATGGTGATCGTCGGGGTGGCCACCCGGCCGCTGCGGCGCGTCGCCGTCACCGCGACCCGGGTCTCCGAACTCCCCCTGCACACCGGCGAGGTGCACCTCAGCGAGCGGGTCCCCGAGTCGGAGTGCGATCCGCACACCGAGGTCGGCCAGGTCGGCGCGTCCCTCAACCGGATGCTGGACCACGTCCACGGCGCCCTGCACGCCCGCCAGCAGAGCGAGATGCGGGTACGGCAGTTCGTCGCCGACGCCAGTCACGAACTGCGCACCCCCCTCGCCTCCATCCGCGGGTACGCCGAGCTGACCCGGCGCGGCAGAGAGCAGATCGGGCCCGACACCCGGCACGCGCTCGGCCGCATCGAGTCCGAGGCGGGCCGGATGACGCTGCTGGTCGAGGACCTGCTGCTGCTCGCACGGCTCGACGCGGGGCGGCCTCTCCAGTTCGAGCAGACCGACCTCATACCGCTCGTCGTCGACACCATCAGCGACTCCCGCGCGGCCGGCATGGACCACCAGTGGCGGCTCGACCTGCCCGACGAACCGGCGGTCGTGTCCGCGGACGCGGCCCGTATCCAGCAGGTGCTGGTCAACCTCCTGGGCAACGCGCGCAAGCACACGCCCGAGGGCACCACCATCACCGCCCGTATCCAGCGGCGCGGCCCCTGGATGTGCGTGGACGTCGAGGACAACGGGCAGGGCATACCGCCGGATTTGCTGCCGCATGTGTTCGAGAGGTTCGCGCGCGGCGACTCGGCGCGCTCGCGCACCACCGGGTCGACCGGGCTCGGCCTCGCCATCGTGCAGGCCGTGGCGACGGCGCACGGGGGCGCGGTGACCGTGGACAGCGTTCCCGGACGCACGGTGTTCACCGTGTATCTGCCGGCGCTTGCCCCGGCGTTGCCCCAGCCGGCTCCCGAAACGAATTGGCAATCGCACTCACAGGCACACCACAGTGCCAGCACATGGGTGCAACAGGGCGCTTGACCAGAGTCGTTGTCATGCGAACCGACTCTTCTCCCGGCACTCTGCCGGCGCGGGAGCACCTCCCGGCCACAGACGCCGGTACGCCTGTGCTGGACGTAGTGATCCCCGTCTACAACGAGGAGAAGGACCTCCAGCCGTGTGTGCTGAGACTGCACGAGCACCTCAGGCGCACGTTCCCGTACGCGTTCCGCATCACCATCGCGGACAACGCCTCGACGGACACCACCCCCCAGGTGGCGGCACGGCTGGAGGCGGAGATCGCCGAGGTCTCCCACTTCCGGCTGGAGCAGAAGGGCCGCGGGCGCGCCCTGCGCACCGTGTGGACCGCGTCGGACGCGCCGATCCTGGCGTACATGGACGTGGACCTGTCCACCGACCTCAACGCCCTGCTGCCGCTGGTCGCCCCGCTCATCTCGGGCCACTCCGATCTGGCGATCGGCTCCCGGCTCGCCCGCTCCTCGCGGGTCGTGCGCGGCCCCAAGCGGGAGTTCATCAGCCGCTCCTACAACCTGATCCTGCGCGGCTCGCTCCAGGCCCGCTTCTCGGACGCCCAGTGCGGCTTCAAGGCGATCCGGCGTGACGTCGCCCAGGCGCTGCTGCCGATGGTCGAGGACACCGGCTGGTTCTTCGACACCGAGATGCTGGTCATCGCCGAGCGCGCGGGCCTGCGCATCCACGAGGTCCCCGTCGACTGGGTCGACGACCCCGACTCCACGGTCCACATCGTCAGGACGGCGACCGAGGACCTGAAGGGCGTGTGGCGGGTGGGCCGGGCCCTGGCCACCGGCTCGCTGCCGCTGGACCGCGTCGCGCGGCCCTTCGGCGACGATCCGCGCGACCGCGAGATCCAGGACGTACCGAAGGGGCTGGCCCGCCAGCTCGTCGGGTTCTGCGTGGTCGGCGGTCTGTCGACCCTGTTCTATCTGCTCCTCTACAGCGGCTTCCGCACCTTCTCCGGCTCCCAGGTCGCCAACGCGCTCGCGCTGCTGGTCTCGGCGGTCGCCAACACGGCCGCCAACCGGCGTCTGACGTTCGGCGTGCGGGGGCGCGGCGGTGCCGTCAAGCACCAGGCGCAGGGGCTCGTCGTCTTCGGCATCGGCCTCGCGCTGACGAGCGGCTCGCTGGCCGCGCTGAACGCGGCGACCACCGAGCCCGCGCACTCCACGGAACTGGCGGTGCTGATCGCCGCCAACCTCGCGGCGACGGTGCTGCGGTTCCTGCTCTTCCGGGCCTGGGTCTTCCCCGACCGCGGTGAGTCGACGGTCGTGGCCCGTCACACGCCCTCCTCGCCCGCCCACGGCACGCAGGCGCCGTACCCGCCGCTGCCGCAGCGCCCGACGGCGGACCAGCACGTGGCCCCGCACCCGGACCGGTTCGCGAGCCAGGCCCCGTACCCGGCTTCGACGCCGGCCCCCTACGCGTACGACACCACCCAGTTCCGCGCCGGTGAAGCCGCGGACCGCGCCTGGGGCGACCCCACCCTGCACCTGCAGCCGGTGCGCCCGACCGACGCCGACCCGAGGGACTCCCGATGACCACCCACACCGATGAGACGAGCACGCGGGCCTGGGGGCCGCCGGAGGCCGAGGCCCCGGTGATCCCCGCGGCGCCCGAGGGCGGTGAGCCCCGTCAGCCGTTCGTGCGCAGACTGTGGCGCGGCCGGCCCGAGGACCCGCGCTGGGTGCGCCCGGCCTTCTGGGGCCTGCTCCTGGCCACCGCGGTCCTGTACTTCGCCAACCTCACCTCCTCCGGCTACGCCAACTCCTTCTACTCGGCGGCGGTCCAGGCCGGCAGCCAGTCCTGGAAGGCGTTCTTCTTCGGCTCGCTGGACGCGGCCAACGCGATCACCGTCGACAAGCCGCCGGCCTCCCTGTGGCCGATGGAGCTGTCGGTCCGGGTCTTCGGGCTCAACTCCTTCGCGATCCTGATGCCCGAGGTCCTCATGGGCATCGGCACGGTCGCCGTCGTCTACGCGTCGGTGCGCCGGCGCTTCAGCCCCGCGTCCGGCCTGATCGCGGGCGCCGTGCTCGCGCTCACCCCCGTCGCGGCGCTGATGTTCCGGTTCAACAACCCGGACGCGATGCTGGCCCTGCTGATGGCCGTGGCCTGCTACTTCGTCGTGCGGGCGCTGGAGGACGGCCGGACCAAGTGGCTGGTGTGGGCCGGTGTCGCCATCGGCTTCGCCTTCCTCGCCAAGACGCTCCAGGCCTTCCTGATCCTGCCCGCGCTCGCCGCCGTGTACGGCGTGTGCGCCCCGGTCACCGTCAGGAAGCGGATCGGTCAGCTCGCGGCGGGGCTCGCGGCGATCGTCGTCTCCGGCGGCTGGTGGGTCGCGATCGTCGAGCTGTGGCCGGCGTCCTCGCGCCCCTACATCGGCGGCTCGCAGAACAACTCCTTCCTTGAACTGACCTTCGGCTACAACGGTCTCGGCCGGCTCAACGGCGAGGAGACCGGCAGCGTCGGCGGCGGTGGCGGTGGCACGGGCACCGGCCAGTGGGGCGAGACCGGCTGGGACCGGATGTTCAACTCCGAGATCGGCGGCCAGATCTCCTGGCTGCTGCCCGCGGCCCTGATCCTGCTGGTCGCCGGTCTGGTGGCCACGCGCAAGCTCAAGCGGACGTCCGTGACCCGCGGTTCGCTGCTGGTGTGGGGCGGCTCGCTGCTCATCACCATGATCGTGTTCAGCTACATGGCGGGCATCTTCCACCAGTACTACACGGTCGCCCTCGCTCCCTACCTGGCCGCCGTCATCGGCATGGGCGCCGGCCAGCTGTGGGAGAAGCGCTCCGAGCTGTGGGCGTCGATCACCCTCGCGGCGGCCGTCGTGGCCAGCGCCGCGTGGGGGTACGTGCTGCTCAACCGCACCTCCGACTATCTGCCCTGGCTGAAGTGGCTGGTCCTGGTCGGCGGTCTGGTCGCCGCGCTCGGCCTGATCTTCGCGGGCCGCGTCAACCGGCAGCTCGCCCTCGCGGCGGCCTCCCTGGGCCTCGCGGCCTCGCTGGCCGGTCCGACGGCGTACACCATCAGCACCCTCCAGGAGGGCCACACCGGGTCCATCGTGACGGCCGGTCCGTCCGGCGCCAGCATGATGGGCGGCGGCGGTGGCTTCGGCGGTGGCGGCGGTGGCGGTGGCATGCCGGGTGGCGGCGGCCAGGGCCAGCAGAACGGCAACGGCTTCCCCGGCGGCGGCAACGGCGGCGGGACCGGCGGTACCGGCGGCTTCGGCGGCGGTATGCCGGGCCAGAACGGCAACTCGCAGGGCGGGAACTCCCAGGGCGGCAACGGCTCTTCGCAGAACCAGCAGGGCCAGAACCAGCAGGGCCAGAACCAGATGGGCGGCATGGGCGAGGGCGGCGGCATGGGCGGCGGCGGTGGCGCCGGCGGCCTGCTGAACGGCGCGACCGTCTCCGACGAGGCCAAGAAGCTCCTGGAGACCGACTCGGATCAGTACACCTGGGTCGCGGCGGCCATCGGCGCGCAGAACGCGGCGAGCTACCAGCTCTCCACCGGTGACCCGGTCATGGCGATCGGCGGCTTCAACGGCACCGACCCGTCTCCGACGCTGGCGCAGTTCAAGCAGTACGTCGAGGACGGAAAGATCCACTACTTCATCTCCTCCGGCTCCGGCGGCGGCATGGGCGGAAGCAGCAGCAGCGGCACGTCCTCGCAGATCACCGAGTGGGTCGAGGCGAACTTCAAGCAGGTGACGGTGGGTTCGTCCACGTTCTATGACCTCACGCAGAAGGCGAGCGACTGAGGCAGCGGCAGGGGGGTGAGGGGCGGTGGCCAGGACGGCCGCCGCCCCTCACCCCTTTCTCCGCAGGCGGCCGTTGTACGCCGTACAACGACTGTTCTACGGTGTACAGCATGTCTCACCCCCAGCGCTGGCTGATCCTCGGCGTCATCTGTCTGGCCCAGCTCACGGTCCTGCTCGACAACACGATCCTGAACGTGGCCATCCCGACCCTGAGGTCCGAACTGGGCGCCGCCACCGCCGACGTCCAGTGGATGATCAACGCGTACTCGCTCGTGCAGTCCGGTCTGCTGCTCACCGCGGGAAGCGCCGCCGACCGCTACGGCCGCAAGAAGATGCTGCTGACGGGTCTGGCCCTTTTCGGCATCGGCTCGCTGGCGGCCGGACTGGCCGACAGCACGGGCCAGTTGATCGCGGCGCGGGCCGGCATGGGCGTCGGCGGCGCGCTGCTGCTCACCACCACCCTCGCGGTCGCGATGCAGATCTTCGCCCCGGAGGAGCAGCCGAAGGCGATCGGGATCTGGAGCGCGGTCAACGCGCTCGGCTTCGCCTGCGGGCCGCTGATCGGCGGGTTCATGCTGGACCACTTCCGGTGGGGCGCGATCTTCCTGATCAACCTGCCGGTCGTGGCGCTCGGCCTGGCCGCCGTGGTGGCGCTCGTCCCCGAGTCGAAGGCCCCCGAGGGCGACCGGCCCGACCTGCCCGGCGCGCTGCTGTCGACCGTCGGCATGGCGGCCCTGGTGTACGCGATCATCTCCGGCCCCCAGCACGGCTGGACGTCGGTGCGGGTGCTGGGGACGGCGGCGGTGTCGGCCGTGGTGCTGGCCGGGTTCGCGTACTGGGAGAGCCGCGTCGAACACCCCATGCTGGACCCGCACTTCTTCCGCGACCGCCGGTTCACGGGTGCCGTCACCGGGGCGGTCCTCATCACCTTCGGCATGGGCGGGGCGCTGTTCCTGCTGACCCAGCATCTGCAACTGGTCCTCGGGTACGGCCCGTTGGAGGCGGGACTGCGCACGGCGCCGCTCGCGCTGACGGTCGTCGCGCTCAACTTCACCGGACTGTCGGCGAAGTGGACGGCGCGACTGGGCACCCCGGCGTCGATCGCCCTGGGCATGGTGCTGATGGCGGCCGGCCTCGGCTCCATCGCGCTGCTCGACACCGGCGGCTACGGCGGCACGCTGACCGGCCTGGTGCTGATCGGGGTCGGGTGCGCGATCGCCAACCCGGCGATGGCCCACGCCATCATGAGCGCGATCCCGCCCGAGAAGGCGGGCGTCGGCGCCGGGATCAACGGCACGCTGGCCGAGTTCGGCAACGGGCTCGGGGTCGCGGTGCTCGGCGCGGTGCTGACGTCGCGCGCCGCCTCGCAGGGGCTGGCCTCGGGGCTGGACGCGGGCCAACTGGTGGGCGCGGTCGCCGTGCTGGCGGGCGGGTTCCTCGCGGCGGGGCTGCTGCGGCGGGCGGAGCGGGTGGCCGTCTGAGAGCGCGTCGTCCCATGTCCCCGCGAGCCCCTCTAAGCTGGTCCTGGTGTGGAAAGTCCTGGAAGGTGCGCCCATGGGTGAGGCAGCCGAGCGTCGGGCCCGGACCAGCGTGTGGCTGGAAGGAAAGGCGCGGCGCACCGGGCGGGGCGGCGGCCAGCCCTCCGGTCTGGACCTCGACCGGATCACGTCCGCGAGCGTGGGGCTGCTCGACGCGGAAGGGCTCGCCCGGTTCTCCATGCGGCGGCTCGCGGCCGAGCTGAACGTGACGGCGATGTCCGTGTACTGGTACGTCGACACCAAGGACGACCTGCTCGAACTCACCCTCGACACGGCCTACGGCGAGCTGCGGCTGCCCGACGCGGACGGCACGGACGAGGACTGGCGGGACCAGCTGCGCACGCTGGCCCGCCAGTACCGGTCCCTGCTGGTCCGGCACCCCTGGATCTCGCCGCTGGCCGGCACGTTCCTCAACATCGGCCCGAACGCGCTGGCCTTCTCCCGGCTGATCCACCAGGTCGTCCGCCGCACCGGGGTGCCGGCCCACGGCCAGCCCGGCGCCATCAACGCCGTCTTCCAGTTCGTCTACGGCTTCGGCACCGTCGAGGGCCACTTCATCGCCCGCTGCGCCGACGCCGGGATGAGCCAGGACGCCTACTTCCGCCATGCGATGGCCTCCGCGACCCGCTCCCCGCAGGCCGCCGAGTTCCTCCAGGAGTCCGCCGACATCCTCGAGGCCCGCGGCGGCGACACGGTCGAGGAGATGCGCGACCGCGACTTCGCCTTCGCCCTCGACCTCCTGGTCAAGGGCATCGAGGCGATGGCGCGCACCTGACGCCGAGGGCTGGGGCTACTGCCCCTCGACCAGCCGCGCCGGGAACCCGCCGGTGGCCACCGGGCCCCAGCGCTCCGGGGTGACCCGGACGATGGACTTGCCCTGCCGGACCATGGCCTCCCGGTACTCGGCCCAGTCCGGGTGCTCGCCGGAGATGTTGCGGAAGTACTCCACGAGCGGCTCCACGGACTCCGGGGAGTCGATGACCTCGGCGCTCCCGTCGATCTGGACCCAGGGCCCGTTCCACTCGTCGCTCAGGACGACGACGCTGACCCGCGCGTCCCGCTTGGCGTTGCGCGTCTTCGCCCGCTCGGGGTACGTGGACATCACGATCCGCCCCGAGTCGTCGACCCCACAGGTCAGCGGCGAGGCCTGGGGGCTCCCGTCGGCCCTCCTGGTGAGCAGCAGAGCGCGGTGCCGCGGCCGGACGAAGTCCAGCAACTCGTCGAGGGAGACGGAGGTGTTCGTCGCGATGTTCGGTGCCATGGCCCCAGCCTAGGTCGTGGCCCAGGTCGTGTCCGCGAAGTCCCGCCTGCCCCGCGGGCGGCAGCCGGCGGCGGACGCCGTCGAGGAGGCGGAGTCGGTCGGGTCGATCTCGGCGGGCGGGACCACAGGAGCGACGCCGTCGGACAGACCGCGACGTACGGCCTGTTCGGGCCGATCGGCCCGGCACCACCGGCACGTGGGTGAACGGCTAAAGTGCTGTTCGTCCTGTGCTCGCAGTCGGGAATGTGCTGCGGAGCTCTCCTGCGCACGGCCATGTGGCCGTGCATGCCGAAGAGGTTCGTGGTGGCTGCGTCCGAGTTCCCTGATTTGCCCCGTTTTCTTGCCGGCTTCGAGCTGGCGGAGGCCCTGACGGTGGCGGCTCGACAACTGCATGACACGGTCACCCCGCACAGCACCCTGCGCACGGCCGTCCAGCTCGCCGTGCATCTGCTGCCCGGCGCCGACCACGTCGGCATCTCCGTGATCGAACGCTCCCATCACCGCCGTACGGTGGCCTGGTCCGACGACGTCGTGCGGACAGCCGAGGAGAGCGGACCCCTGACCGAGGGGCAGGCGCCCTACTGGGCCGATCTGTGGACCGCGCCCGTGGTGCGGGTGGACGACAGCCGGACCGACACCGGCGGGCGGACGCTGTCCGTACTGGGACTGCGCTCGGCCCTGGCCCTGCGGCTGCGCGCCGACCGCAGCCGGTTGACCGTGCTCACCGCGTACTCCCGCAGGCCGCACGCCTTCGACGAGAGAGCCACCCGGGTGGGTCGTCTGTTCACCGCCCATGTCAGCATCGCCTTCGACTCGGCCACCGTGCGCGAGCAGTTGACCCAGGCCATGCACACCCGGGATCTGATCGGTCAGGCGACCGGCATCCTCATGGAGCGCATGGACATGGACGCCGCGGAGGCCTTCGAGTCCCTGGTGAAGGCCTCGCAGCGGGAGAACGTCAAACTCCGTGACCTGGCCCGCCGCGTGGTCGAGACGCGCTGAGGCCCTTGCGGCGGAGCTGCGCGGGCCGGATCAGACCGTGGGCAGCGTCTCGCCGCGGACCGCCTGGATGTCCAGTTCCACCTTCAGGGTCGTGCCGATGGCCGCGATGCCCGCCGCGACGACCTGGTTGTAGTTCATGGCGAAGTCCTCGCGGCGCAGGGAGGTCGTCGCGCGGAAGGCGGCGCGGGTGCCGCCCCAGGGGTCGGCGCCGGTGCCGAGGTAGGAGAGGTCGAGGTCGACGGGGCGCAGGACGCCGCGCAGGGAGAGCTCGCCGTGGACGGTCCAGCGGTCGGTGCCCGCGAGGGAGACGCCCGTGGAGCGGAAGGTGATCTCGGGGTGGTTCTCGACGTCGAGGAAGTCCCCGGACCGCAGATGGTCGTCCCGCATGCCGTTGCCGGTGTCGATCGACGCGGCCCGGATGACCGCCTCCACCCGCGACTTGGTGACGTCGTCCGGGGCGATCTCGATCGTGCCGGCGAACTCCGTGAACCGGCCGTGCACGCTGGAGATCCCCAGGTGCTGGGCGACCGCGCCCACGCTGGAGTGGACCGGGTCGATGGTCCACGGACCGGGCGGCGGCAGCTCGGTGCCGCCCTGCCGGGCCAGCGTGACCGTGCCGATCTCGGCCCGCCCGCTCGCCGTGACGATCGCGCTCGACGCGGCGGGCGCGTATCCGACGGCGGTCACGATCACCGTGTACGCGCCCGGCGCCAGCGGGTTCGGGTCGCGTACCGCGCCCTCGTCGTCGGCCTCGACGCGCAGCACCTGCGCGCCGGTCATGTCGGCCAGCGTGACGACCGCGTGCGACACGGCCCAGCCGTCCCGGGTGCGGATCTTCGCGCTCAGTGCCATGTCCCATTTCTCCTTACAGCGACAGAACGGCCCGCGGGACGCGCCTCCGGTCGGGAGGACGTGCCCCGCGGGCCGGGGTGGAACTACTCGCCGGGGTGCGCGAGTTCGATGTCGTGGCCGCCGGTTCCCCGGCCGGCCACGCTGAGGGCCGTCGCCACCGGCGGGTAGCCCGTGGCGATGACGGTGTACTCGCCCGCGTCCAGGTCGGTGAAGGCGTACGCCCCGTCCGCCCCGGTGGTCGCGGTGCCCACCACGTTGCCCGCCGCGTCCACGAGCGTGACGCGCGCGTCGGACAGCGGCCCGTGCGGTGCGCGGACGACGCCCTGGACCTCGGCGCCGGAGTCCAGGTCCACCTCGATCCGGGTGACCCCGGTCCCGCCGACCTCGACGGGCAGGGCGCGCGGCCGGTACCCGGCGGCGTTGACCGCGACGGTCACGGCCCCGGGGACCAGCTCGGCGAAGCCGAACTCGCCCTGCTCACCGGTGGTCCCGGTGGCCAGCAGATCACCGCGCACGTCCGTGACGATGACCATCGCGTCCTTGACGGGGAGCGCGCTCTCGGCCGCCCGGACGACACCGGTCAGCCCGCTCGTACCGCTGAGCAGGATGTCGAAGGCGACCGGCTCGCCGTTCACCACGACCGTGGAGGCCTGCGGCTGGAAGCCGTCGGCGGAGGCGATCAGGACGTACGAGCCCACGCTCGGCGCGTCCAGCGCGTACGAGCCGTCGGCCTGGGTCACCGACCGGCCCAGCTGCCGTCCCGCGAGGGAGATCAGCGTGACCGCGGCCTGCGGGACCGGCGCGGACTCGGCGCCGCGGACATGACCGCTGACCGGGATGCCGCCGCCGGAGGCGACCGTGGCCACACGGGTGACCTGGGCGATCGGTGCGGTCTCGGGCGTCTCGGCCCAGCTCGGGACCGGCACCGCCTGCTCGGCGGCGGGGGCCGCGGCCCCGGCCTCGGCGGGCGCCTGCTCCCCGTCCTCCGCGGACGCGGCCTGCGCCAGCGCACCCTTGGTCCGCAGCGGGACCTCCTTGATGAACAGCGTGATCAGGAAGGCGACGGCGGCGAGGCACGCGGCGATCAGGAACACGTCCGCGATGCCGTGGCCGTACGCGCTCTCCATGACCGTGCGCAGCGGCGCGGGCAGGGCGTCCATGTCCGGGATGCTGCTGGAGCCGTTCGAACCGGACGCGGCGGCGGCGTACTTGGGGCCGAGGGCGGCGATGCCGTCCGTGGCGTAGTCGGTGATCTTGGTGGCCATCACGGCGCCGAGCACCGAGACGCCCATCGCGCCGCCGAGGGACCGGAAGAAGGTGACCGTGGAGGACGCGGAGCCGAGGTCCTTGGGCTCGACCTGGTTCTGCGTGCACAGCACCAGGTTCTGCATCATCATGCCGATGCCGAGACCCAGCAGGGCCATGAAGATCGCGGTCTTCCAGTAGTCCGTGTCGTAGCGGATGGTGCCGAGCAGGCCGAGGCCCGCCGTGATGAGCACGCCACCGCTGACCAGCCACGCCTTCCAGCGGCCGGTGCGGGTGATGAACTGCCCGGAGACGGTGGAGGAGACGAACAGTCCGCCGATCATCGGGATGGTCAGCACACCGGACATGGTCGGCGACTCGTCGCGGGCCAGCTGGAAGTACTGGGCGAAGAACACCGTGCCGGAGAACATCGCCGTACCGACGAACATGGAGGCGATCGACGACAGGGTGATGGTCCGGTTGCGGAACAGCCGCAGCGGGATGAGCGGTTCGGCCGCCTTCGACTCGACGAGCACGAAGAGCAGGCCGAGCAGGATCGACCCGCCGACCATCGCGTACGTCTGCCAGGAGACCCAGTCGTACTTGTCACCGGCGAAGGTGACCCAGATCAGCAGCAGCGAGACGGCCGCGGCGACGAAGAACGCGCCCGCCCAGTCGACCTTCACGTCCCGCTTCACGACCGGCAGGTGCAGGGTCTTCTGGAGCACGATCAGCGCGATGACGGCGAAGGGGACGCCGACGTAGAAGCACCAGCGCCAGCCGAGCCACGAGGTGTCGGTGATGACACCGCCGAGCAGCGGGCCGCCGACGGTGGCGACGGCGAAGGTCGCGCCGAGGTAGCCGGAGTACCGGCCGCGCTCGCGCGGGGAGATCATCGCGGCCATCACGATCTGCGCGAGGGCGGACAGACCGCCGACGCCGATGCCCTGGACGACCCGGAAGGTGATGAGCATGCCCGCGTTCTGCGACAGACCGGCGGCGGCCGAGCCCAGGACGTAGATGACGAGAGCTATCTGGACGAGCGCCTTCTTGCTGTAGAGGTCCGCGAGCTTGCCCCACAGGGGCGTCGACGCGGTCATCGACAGGAGGGCGGCGGTGACGACCCAGGTGTAGGCGGACTGGCCGCCGCCGAGGTCGCCGATGATCTCCGGGAGGGCGTTCGAGACGATCGTGGACGACAGGATCGCCACGAACATCCCGAGCAGCAGCCCGGAGAGCGCCTCCATGATCTGACGGTGCGACATGGGGGCTTGCTCGGAGTGCGTGGCGCCTCCCCCGTGCTTGGCGTGGGCCCGCACACCGGCTGGTGTGGTCGTTGCCATGGGCTTCCTTCTCTACTGTGCGCTTCTCACGCGCTCGCGGGTGTACGGGTGGTCTCGTCGGACACGGGGTGGGGCGGGTGGGCGCGGCAGTCGTCGAAGCTCGCCCGGAGCCGGGCCATCAGGCCGGTCAGCTGCGCGACCTCGTCGTCGCTCCAGTCGCCCAGCCGCTCGGCGAGCAGCTGGCAGGTGCGCCGGGACAGTTCGTCGAGCCGGTCCTGGCCGGCCGGGGTGAGGCGCAGGATGCGCGAACGCTTGTCCGCGGGGTCGGGGGAGCGGTCGATCCAGCCGCGCTCGGCGACGTGGGCGACATGGCGGCTGGTCACCGACATGTCCACGGCGAGCAGCTCGGCGAGCCGGCTCATGCGCATGTCCCCGTGCCGGCCCAGCAGCGTCAGCACCGCGGCGGAACCGCTCGGGCAGTCGGACGGCAGGATCCGTCCCAGCTCACGCTTGACCGCGCCGAAGGCGCTGAACTGACGGACCAGTTCCTCGTACTGCGGCTGCCCGGCCATCCCACCTCCCGTGTTCGTTGCTTAGGGCAACCATAAGTTCTGATGGTTGCTACAGGCAAACAAATCGGCCGGGTGCGGCATAAAAACTTGGCAAAGGCAAGTATTGCGAACGTAAACGCCCACTTGGGAAGCGTTACGGCAGCTCCTGGCCCCCTACTTGGGCCGCCCGGGCGAATTCGCTAGTGTCTCGTGGCATGGCTAACACCCAGGGCCCCCAGGGCCACCACGACCCCGCCGGCAGCACCCAGATGTTCCGCGCGTTCGTCGACGAGGCCCCCCAGGGCCAGCAGCAGGCGGCCACCTCCTCCGGCCCCCGCATCGGTCTGATCATCGGCGTCGTCGCGGCCGTGGTGATCGTCGCGGCGGTGGCCTGGCTGGCGCTCAAGTAGGACGCGCCCGCCCCGGATCACGTCACTCCCACCGGACGTCCACGTCCCGTGTCTCGACGTGCATCCCGAGCGGCACCCGCCACTCGTCCACGCACACCGTCCAGGTCCTCTCCTTCCGTGCGCCGGCTCCGACCGGCGCCGGAAGAGCAACCTCCGACCCGACGGTGCCCCAGTCGATCCCGAGCGCGCCGATGATGTGCGTCCCGAACGAGACGGTGCCCGAACGCACCGCCGTGCCCCCGGAGTTGCGGAACACCAGGGTCACCTCGTCGCACCACCGCCGCTCACCGGCGGCCCGCACGGGCTCACCCCAGGACAGGGCGGCAGGCGACGCCGTACCGCTCTGATCCGGCGCCGGGGACGCCGAACCGGACGCCGCTGGAGGGGAGTTCGGTCCCTCGGACCCGGAAACGGTCCCGGCACCGGTCCCGGGAGTCGTGGGCGCGGTCTGCGAACCCCCGCTCCCCGGAGCGGACTTGCCGCCGCCGCCCGCCGCGTCCCCGGTCGCCGTGCCGCCCTCGGCCGCCCCGCCGCGAGCATCCTCCCGGGTCGGGTGCGGGGTCGGGTCCAGGGGCACCACCCGCACGTTCCCCGTCGGCCGCACGGCCGTGGGCGTACCGCCCGCCGGACCGACGGCCGTGTACCCCTCGCCGGCGCTCCCGCACGAGGCCAGCGCCAGGCCCAGACAGACGACGGCCGCCGACGCGCCGATCGCGGCGCCTCGACGGCCAGGTGTCCCTGTCGTACTCGTCGTACCCGGTGACACGCTCGATGTCGTACGAAGCATCGGGCCATGGTGGCTGACACTCCGTCAATTATGAAGACCTCTGCCGGACCGGCGAAGGTCAGTCGGAGATGAGCCCTTCGCGGAGCTGGGCCAGCGTGCGGGTCAGCAGCCGGGAGACGTGCATCTGGGAGATGCCGACCTCCTCGCCGATCTGCGACTGGGTCATGTTGGCGAAGAAGCGCAGCATGATGATCCGGCGCTCACGGGGCGGCAGCTTGGCCAGCAGCGGCTTCAGCGACTCCCGGTACTCGACGCCCTCCAGGGCCGTGTCCTCGTAGCCGAGGCGGTCCGCGAGGGAGCCCTCGCCGCCGTCGTCCTCCGGCGCCGGGGAGTCCAGCGAGGAGGCGGTGTAGGCGTTGCCGACCGCGAGGCCGTCGACGACGTCCTCCTCCGACACACCCAGCACGGCGGCGAGTTCGGGGACGGTCGGGGAGCGGTCGAGCTTCTGGGCGAGCTCGTCACTGGCCTTGGTGAGGGCCAGCCGCAGCTCCTGGAGCCGGCGCGGCACCCGCACCGACCACGACGTGTCGCGGAAGAAGCGCTTGATCTCCCCGACGACGGTCGGCATCGCGAACGTCGGGAACTCCACGCCGCGTTCGCAGTCGAAGCGGTCGATCGCCTTGATCAGGCCGATCGTGCCGACCTGGACGATGTCCTCCATGGGCTCGTTGCGGGAGCGGAAGCGGGCCGCCGCGTACCGCACGAGCGGGAGGTTGAGCTCGATCAGCGTGTCCCGGACATAGACGCGCTCGGGGCTGTTCTCGTCCAGCGCGGCGAGCCGCAGGAACAGGGAGCGGGACAGGGTGCGGGTGTCGATGCTGCCCGAGGTCGGCAAGGCCGGCGCCGGGAGGTCCTCGGCGGCGGGAGCCGGGAGGTCCTGGGCCGGAGCGGCCTCCAGGACCGCCACGTCGTCGATGGAGCCGAGCGCGGCGTCGGCGGGCGCGGACTCGCTCTTCACGAGCGTGAGCACCTTCGAGCTGCCCTGGTCTGCGGACATGCCACCCCCTCTGGGTCGCGGGACGGTCGCGGCGAACGCTCCGTCGAGGAACGCCAGCCTTCACCTGAATACCGGCGCCGAAGCTCCGGCAAACGCGCTTCCGGCAGAATGTCACATGTCGGCAACACGCTGTAGTGACATGTCGACATGCGAGACACGAATCCGCCCTGGATAAAGGGGGTCTGACGGTATTTCGGCTGAATCCGCCGGGATCCACGCCGGTGAGCGATTCGCTCGCGACGGTGACGACTAGCTCGGGCATTCGAGGAGCCCTGGTCCACCTCTCGACCAGGGCTCCGGCGCAGGTGCCCGCCGCGCGCTATGCCTCGATGCGGTTCGCCGACCTCAGCCGCTGGAAGCTGCGCGCGAGCAGCCGGGAGACATGCATCTGGGAGACACCGAGTTCCGCGCTGATCTGGGACTGGGTGAGATTGCTGTAGTAGCGCAGCATCAGGATCCGCTGTTCCCGCTCCGGGAGTTGCACCAGCAGATGCCGGACCAGGTCGCGGTGCTCCACGCCGTCCAGGGCCGGGTCCTCGTACCCGAGCCGGTCCAGCAGCCCCGGCAGCCCGTCGCCCTCCTGGGCGGCCTCCAGGGAGGTCGCGTGGTACGAGCGCCCGGCCTCGATGCAGGACAGCACCTCGTCCTCGCCGATGCGCAGCCGCTCGGCGATCTCGGCGGTGGTCGGGGTGCGCCCGAAGGACGTCGTCAGGTCCTCGGTGGCGCCGTTGACCTGGACCCACAGCTCGTGGAGGCGGCGCGGGACGTGCACGGTGCGGACGTTGTCGCGGAAGTACCGCTTGATCTCGCCCACGACCGTCGGCATCGCGAAGGTCGGGAACTGCACGCCCCGGTCCGGGTCGAACCGGTCGATGGCGTTGATCAGGCCGATCGTGCCGACCTGGACGACGTCCTCCATGGGCTCGTTGCGGGAGCGGAAGCGGGCCGCCGCGTAGCGCACGAGCGGGAGGTTCGCCTCGATGAGCGCCCCGCGCACGCGGTTGTGCTCCGGCGTGCCCGGCTGGAGCTCCTTGAGCTGGCCGAAGAGCACCTGGGTCAGCGCCCGGGTGTCGGCCCCACGACTGCGGGGCGCGGCCGGGGCGGGGGCGGCAGCGGCGGGAGCGGTTTCTTCCTGTGGTGGCGCAGTACTGGCCGACACGGTCAACGCCACCTCTTCATCGGTCTCATCGGTCAACTCATCCGTCAAAAGCGGTCATAGCATCACAAGACATGTGCACTGTGTGCAAGCACCGCATAACGCCGTGTTGGGTGACGAGTTGGGGCGTAGGACGTGAAAAGGCCCTCCGTGGTTCCGGCGGGGGCCGGGACGGAGGGCCGGAGCGGAGGGCCCGTACGAACGGGTGCCCGACTCAGTACGTGTAGTCGGCGATCACCCAGGTGGCGAACTCGCGCCACAGCGCCACGCCCGCCTGGTGCTCGGGGTGCTCCACGTATCGCCGCAGCGACTCGGCGTCCTCGAAGCCGGAGTTGATGGCGAAGTCGTAGGCGATGGGCCGGTCGCTCAGGTTCCAGCCCAGCTCCCAGAAGCGGATCTCCTCGATCCTCCCGTCCAGCGCCCGGAAGGCCTTCTCGCCCTCCACCACGCGCGGGTCGTCCCGCTCGACACCGTCGTTGAGCTTGAAGAGGACCAGATGGCGGATCATGTGTGCTCCTGGCTACTGCGCCCCGTCGGCGAGCCAGGTGAAGAACTCCCCGATGGCCTTGGCGGCGTCCGATATGCCCTCGAAGCCTATCTGGACGTAGTCGGCCGCCTTGGACGGGTCCGTGATGATCACGTACAGCACGAACACCACGACCAGATAGACGGCGATCTTCTTCGAATTCACCGCCATCGCGGCCTCCCCCGTGACTGTGACTGTGCTTGTCGTGATCAGTTGGGACTGCTGTATCGGCGGCGAGTGTAACTTCACGTCGTATTTAAGGACCAACGACCTGCCGTTACGGGTCCGTTGCGGTCCCCGGCGAGCGGCCCCGCGGCGCACGACGGAAGAGCCCGGAACGCACGAAGGGCCCCGTCTTTCGACGGGGCCCTTCAGAAGCGGTAGCGGAGGGATTTGAACCCTCGGTGACTTGCGCCACACTCGCTTTCGAGGCGAGCTCCTTCGGCCGCTCGGACACGCTACCGAGAGAGACCCTACAGCACGGTGGCCCGTGCTCTGAAATCCGTATTCAGGCGGTGCGGAAGAAGCGTGTGAGCAGGGCGGAACAGTCGTCGGCGAGGACGCCTTCGACGACTTCCGGGCGGTGGTTGAGGCGGCGGTCGCGCACGACGTCCCAGAGGGAGCCGGTGGCGCCGGCCTTGTCGTCGCGGGCGCCGTAGACGACCCGGTCCACGCGGGACTGCACCAGGGCGCCCGCGCACATCGTGCACGGTTCGAGGGTGACGACCAGGGTGCAGCCCGACAGCCGCCACTGCCCGAGCGCCGCCGCCGCCCTGCGGATCGCGAGGACCTCCGCGTGGGCGGTCGGGTCGCCGACCGCCTCGCGTTCGTTGTGGGCGCTGGCCAGGACCGTCGTACCGTCCGGAGCCAGTACGACCGCCCCCACCGGAACGTCCGGGCCGGCCCGCCCGGCCGCGTCCAGGGCGAGCCGCATCGCGGCCCGCCAGCGGTCGCGCACCGGGTCCGGCGGGCCGGCGGCCGGCTTCTCGGTCAGCGGACGGTCTCCAGGACGTCCGAGGCGCCCAGCGCCTCGGCGATCTCGCCGAGGGCGTCCTCCGAGAGGGCCTTCAGCTCCTTCTCGCTGACACCCAGGTCGTCGAGGACCCCGGCGTCACCGACCGGACCGTGCGGCACGGCCTCGGCGGAGCCGCCGCTCTCGCTGTCGTCGTCCCCGTCCTCGTCGTCCTCACCGTCCTCGGTGCCGTCGAGGTCGAGGGTGTCCAGGTCGTCGGCGTCGTCGGGGTTCCTCCCGAGGAGTTCGTCGGTGAGCAGGATCTCTCCGTAGCTGCTGCGGGCGGCGGCGGCGGCGTCCGAGACGTAGATACGCGGGTCGTCCTCGCCGTCGATCCTGACGACACCGAACCAGGCGTCCTCCTGCTCGATGAGCACGAGCACCGTGTCGTCCTCGGGCGAGGCTTCACGGGCCAGGTCGGCCAGATCCGCCAGCGTCTCCACATCGTCGAGCTCTGTGTCGCTCGCTTCCCACCCGTCTTCGGTGCGCGCGAGCAGTGCGGCGAAGTACACCGTGACTCTCCCACTGGTCTTAGGCGTGCCGGTTGGGGGTCCCCCCGGCGAAGGTGTGCGGGCGGAGAGGAGGCTTGCGCTCCGAGCCCCGCCCACTCGGAATCGTGGCAGAAACGAAGCGTTCAGGGGACGTCTTCGGCACCCTGTGTCCGCTCGTTTTGATCGTCCACCAGCGGGATCGTACGCGGCCCGGACGACGGAAACGTACGCGGGCGCCTGTGAATCCGGGTCCGTCTACCAGCGGAAGGTGCGCATACGCATGGCGTGGCGCAGCCGGGCCGCCTTGGCGCGCCGGGGCTGGACGCGGTCGCGCAGCTCGCGCGCCTCGGCGAGGTCGCGCAGGAACTGGGCCCGCCGGCGTCTGCGCTCGGCGTCGGTCTCCGGCCGCTGCGGCCGTGAGCCGTCGTCTGGGAACAGCTGATCGGACATCTCACCACCCCGTCACGTCCCTCCCACTTTCCCCCTGATGGCCGGTTTGATGCCAACGCACGGGTGACAGGGGACGGCGAGCGGTTTGGGCGGCGCCGGGACGACCGGCGAGCCGGGCCCGGCTAATGTTGTGGACATGCGTCTCCACGTCGTCGACCACCCTCTGGTCGCCCACAAGCTCACCACGCTGCGCGACCAGCGCACCGACTCCGCGACCTTCCGCCGTCTCGCCGACGAGCTGGTCACCCTGCTCGCCTACGAGGCCACACGTGACGTGCGCACCGAGCAGGTCGACATCAGGACGCCGGTCGCCGGGACCACGGGCGTCAAGCTCTCCTACCCGCGCCCGCTGGTCGTGCCGATCCTGCGCGCCGGGCTCGGCATGCTCGACGGCATGGTCCGGCTGCTGCCGACCGCCGAGGTCGGCTTCATGGGCATGGTGCGCAACGAGGAGACGCTGGAGGCGTCCACGTACGCCACGCGCATGCCGGAGGACCTCTCCGGGCGCCAGGTGTACGTCCTGGACCCGATGCTGGCGACCGGCGGCACGCTGGTGGCCGCGATCCGCGAGCTGATCCGGCGCGGGGCCGACGACGTGACCGCCGTGGTGCTCCTCGCCGCGCCCGAGGGCGTGGAGCTCATGGAGCGGGAGCTGGCGGGCACGCCGGTCACCGTCGTCACGGCGGCCGTGGACGACCACCTGAACGAGCTCGGGTACATCGTGCCGGGCCTCGGCGACGCGGGCGACCGCCTGTACGGGGCAGCGGAGTAGTACCGCGCCCTTCCCGATCCTGACCGAGACCCCGGAGCCACGGCCCCGGGGTCTCAGGCGTTCAGCACGCCTTGTGCGACGGCGTGGCCGTGGGCTGGGGGTGGGTGAGCGCCGTGAGCGCCTTGTCGGCGGCGGCCTTCGTCGTGAGCGTCTTGAAGCCGCTGCCGATGATCAGGTCGACGTCGGTGCCCTTGCGGCCGTCCGCGCGGCCCTCGGCGCCGGTGACCTGGGTGCCCAGAACCGTCAGCGAGGTGTTGAGCGCGGCGGGCGGACCGAGCAGCACCGCGGTGCCCTTGACCTTCTTGTCGTAGGCGGCGGGCGCGTTGCCCACGTCGCCGATCTTGAAGCCGCGCTTCTTCAGTTCGTCGGCGGTCTCCTTGGCCAGCCCCGCGGTGGGGGTGGCGTTCAGGACGTTGACGGTGATCTGCGCGGGCTTCGGCAGCGCGGCGGAGTCGCTCTTCGCGGCCGACGAGGAGGGGGACGGCGAGGCCGACGCCCCGCTCCCGCAGTCCGCCGTGGCGCCGGCCGCCGAGGCCTTGTCGCCGCCGGTGAAGACGTCGATGAGCTGGAGGACGCCCCAGCCGGCCAGGCCCAGTGCGGCGACGGAGGCGACCAGCGCGAGGCCGAGCCTGCCGCGCCGTCCGCGGCGGCGCATACGCGGGTACTTGTCCCCCGTGATCCGGTACTTGCCGCCCATGCCCGGGGGAGTCAGCATGCTCATGGGCGCAGCGTAGTGCGCCGCGGCGGCGATGCCTACTAAATGATCATTCGACGCCGGACAGGTGAACCCGAAAGGGCCAACCCTTCACACGAGCGCCACTCAGTCGAGTTCGAGGACCCGTGCGTGCAGCACCTGGCGCTGCTGGAGTGCCGCCCGGACCGCTCGGTGCAGGCCGTCCTCCAGGTACAGGTCGCCCTGCCACTTCACGACGTGCGCGAAGAGGTCGCCGTAGAACGTGGAGTCCTCGGCGAGCAGGGTCTCCAGGTCGAGCTGGCCCTTGGTCGTCACGAGCTGATCGAGGCGGACCGGGCGCGGCGCGACGTCCGCCCACTGCCGGGTGCTTTCCCGGCCGTGGTCGGGGTACGGCCGGCCGTTTCCGATGCGCTTGAAGATCACACGGAAAGCCTACCGGTCAAGACGTTCCGGGCGCAGCCATGGCGACGGAGTGCGAGGCTGGAAAAGATGGGGTGAATCGGGGCGAACCAGAACAGGTGCCTGAGATGAGTGACAGCGAGACCATGCCGCCGGCCGCCGCTCCCGAGGCTCCGGGCAGCGCCCCCGCGCTTCCGGAGGAGGCCCTGGAGATCGCCTCCGGGTACGCCTTCACCGGGCCCGCGCTCGACCTCGGCGCCCTGCTGTGGGACGGGGCGTGTCTGCCGGACGCGCAGGTCAGGATCCCGCTGCCGATGCTCAACCGGCACGGCCTGGTCGCGGGTGCGACCGGCACCGGCAAGACGAAGACGCTCCAGCTGATCGCCGAGCAGCTCTCGGCGCAGGGCGTCCCGGTGTTCCTCGCGGACGTGAAGGGCGACGTGTCCGGGATCTCGGCCCCGGGCGCGGAGAACGACAAGGTGCGCGGGCGCGCCGCCGACGTCCACCAGGAGTGGACCCCCACCGGTTTTCCCGCGGAGTTCTACGCGCTGGGCGGCATCGGCCACGGCGTCCCCGTGCGGGCCACGGTCACCGACTTCGGTCCGCTGCTGCTCTCCAAGGTCCTCCAGCTCAACCAGACCCAGGAGCAGTCGCTCGGCCTGATCTTCCACTACGCGGACCAGAAGGGGCTGGAACTCGTCGACCTGAAGGACCTCAGGTCGGTGGTGACCTTCCTGACCTCGGACGAGGGAAAGCCGGAGCTGAAGAACATCGGCGGGCTGTCCACCGCCACGGCCGGGGTGATCCTGCGGTCCCTGACGGCCTTCGAGGCGCAGGGCATGGCCGACTTCTTCGGTGAGCCGGAGTTCGACACCGCCGACCTCCTGCGCACCGCCCCCGACGGGCGCGGCGTCGTCTCCGTCCTCGAACTGCCCGCCGTGCAGGACAAGCCGGCGCTGTTCTCGACGTTCCTGATGTGGCTGCTCGCCGATCTCTTCCACGACCTGCCCGAGGTCGGGGACGCCGACAAGCCGAAGCTCGTCTTCTTCTTCGACGAGGCGCATCTGCTCTTCCACGACGCCTCGAAGGCGTTCCTCGACTCGATCACGCAGACCGTGCGGCTGATTCGCTCGAAAGGGGTCGGCGTCTTCTTCGTGACGCAGACACCCAAGGACGTACCGGCCGATGTCCTGGCCCAGCTCGGCAACCGGGTCCAGCACGCGCTGCGCGCCTTCACCCCGGAGGACCAGAAGGCGCTCAAGGCGACGGTGAAGACCTTCCCGAACTCGCCGTACGACCTGGAGGAGCTGCTCACCGGGCTCGGCACCGGGGAGGCGGTGGTGACGGTGCTGAGCGAGAAGGGCGCCCCCACACCCGTCGCCGCGACCCGGCTGCGCGCCCCCGAGTCGCTGATGGGGCCGATCGAGACGGCCGCCCTGGACGCGGCCGTCGCGGCCTCGCCGCTGCACGGACGTTACGCACAGGCTGTGGACAGGGAGTCGGCGTACGAGAAGCTCGAAGCGGCGCGCGGGGCGAAGGGCCCGGACGGGACGACGGCCGCGCCCGGGGGTGGGGCGCCCGAGCCGCAGCGCAAGGTGCCCAAGGCCGCGAAGGAGGACCCGTCCGTCGTCGAACAGGTCGTCGGCAGCGGCATGTTCAAGTCCCTCGCGCGCTCGCTCGGCACCCAGATCGGCCGGGAGATCACCCGCTCGATCTTCGGCACCGCGCGGCGGAAGCGGTAGGCGGCTGGCCCACCGCTCCCGCCGCGTGCGCTCAGGCGCGCTTGTCGTCCGCTCCCGCGGGCTTCTGCTCGGGGGCCGGTGCGGGGGGCTTGGGCGCGCTGCGGGCGGCTTCCGCGCGCACCAGGGCGCGCAGGATCGCGTACGGGTCGATGGACATGCCGGTGGTGCTCCTTGCGTGGGGGGTGGACGGGCCTCTTCGTGAGGGCCTGTCAGCAGCGCAGGACCACCGACCGCAGAAACCGCGGGGCGTACGACGGGTCCGGCGGCGCCGGGAGCGGGCGCGTCACCGGGACGAGGGGTGCGGGGGCCGGGAGAGCGGGGCGCAGGGGTACGGCGGGGCGGGGGTCGGTGCGGTGCACCGGCCGCACGACGGTGTCGAGCGCGTCGTACTCGGCGGCCTCCCCGGCGACGACCGGCGACGCGACCGCGTGCGCCCCGGTGTGGGCCCCGGGCATGAGCAGGGCGAGCAGCAGGACGAAGGCGCGGAGCCAGGTTCTGGTGCTCATGGTTGCTGATCTGCCCCGGGGCGGCCGGTGTTCATCGCGCCGCCCCCGAGATCCGCCCGCACGGGGGACTCACACCTCGCGGGGCACCCGGTGGGCGCGGCCCCGCATCCGGACCGCCGTGACGATCTCGATGACGCCGACGGCGACCAGCCAGATCCCGCCGACGACGGTGAGGACGGCAACCGACTCGAAGGGGGAGTCGATCAGCACGATCCCGGCGACGAAGGTGACCACGCCGAGGAGGATCTGCCAGCCGCGGGCCGGCATCGACGGGTCGGAGGCGGCGGCGAGGGTCTGTGTGATGCCGCGGATCAGCCAGCCGATGCCGATCCACAGGGCGAGCAGCAGGATCGACTGCATGGGGCCGCGGAAGCAGAACAGGCCCAGCAGGATCGACAGGGCGCCGCTGATGAAGGCGAGCACGCGCAGTCCGGTCGTGCGGTGCGTGCCGAACGCGGAGACGAGCTGGAAGACGCCGCTGACGACGAGGTAGACGCCGAAGAGGACGCCGGTGGCCAGCAGGGTGGAGCCGGGCCAGATCAGCACCAGCACGCCGAGGACCAGCGAGGCGATGCCGGTGAGCAGCACGATCTGCCAGGCCGCCTGGGACAGCGCGTGCAGGGGGCCCTCGAAGGGCGGCTCGGGCTCGTGGTCCCGGCGCTGCTGCGCGTGGACCCTGCGGTCGTCGTACTCCGGGCTCCAGGAGGAGCCGCTCGATGCCTCGGTCATGGTCCATGCTGGGACCGCGCCGGGCCGCCGCGCGAGACGGACTGCGCCGTACGGCTTACTTCCCGGGGCTCTTGGCGGCCTTCGCGGCCTTGGCGGCGGCCTTCATCTCCTGCTTGTGCGCCCGCACCTTGGTCAGCGACTCGGGGCCGGTGATGTCGGCGACGGACCGGAAGGACCGCGCCTCCCCGTAGGCGCCGGCCGCCTCCCGCCAGCCCTTGGGGGTGACGCCGAGCTGCTTGCCGAGCAGGGCCAGGAAGATCTGGGCCTTCTGCTTGCCGAACCCGGGCAGGTCCTCCAGGCGCCGCAGCAGTTCCCCGCCGTCGGTCACGCCCTTCCAGACGAGTTCGGCGTTGCCGTCGTAGTGCTCGACGAGGTACTGGCACAGCTGCTGGATCCGCTGGGACATCGAGCCCGGGTAGCGGTGCACGGCCGGCTTCTCCGACAGCAGCGCCGCGAAGGTCTCCGGGTCCTGGGCGGCGATCTCGTGCGCGTCGAGGTCGTCGCCGCCGAGCCGGTCCGCGATGGTGCGCGGGCCCTTGAACGCCCACTCCATCGGCACCTGCTGGTCCAGCAGCATCCCGACGAGCGCGGCGAGCGCCGACCGGCCGAGCAACGCGTCGGCCTCGGGCTCCTGAGCGAGGTGGAGGGTGACGTCCATGCCCTTGATCATGCCCCGCTCCGGAGCACATCTCCACGCGGGGCGGCCCGGCGCGGGGGTCAGGCGCGCCAGTAGCCCATCGCGTGCACCCGCTCCTTGGCCAGGCCGAGGTCCTTGCGGACGTAGGAGGAGAGCGTGCGGGTGGTGCGGGTGTCGCAGGTGATCCAGACGTAGGCGTCCGGGTGGGCGGCGAGCAGGTCGGGGAGGTCGCGCTTGACGTCGGTGACGAGGTCGTCGGTGGCGCGTACCTCGTGGCGGGACGGGTGGGTGCGGAGGGGCAGGCCGGCCGCGGAGCCCTCGAACCAGATCGTCGCCGGGGTGTCAGGAAGGGCCGCGAGCAGGGAGTTGACCGCCGGCAGGGAGGCCGGGTCGCCGATCGCGAACAGGCGGGAGGGCGTGGGGTCCGGGTGCTCGAAGCCGGTGCCGTGGACGGTGGCCTCGATGGTGTCGCCGGGCCGGGCGGCGCGCGCCCAGTCGCTGGCCGCGCCCTCGTGCAGGGCGAACTCCAGGCTGAAGGTGCCGGTCGAGGGATCGGCGTCGACGAGCGTGTAGGCCCGCTGGTGCGGCTTGCCCGCCGACGGGATCCAGAGGCGGACCCACATCGTGGGGTGCACGCCCGTCTCGGCGAGCATGCCCCCGTCGGTGAGGTGCAGCCGCCGGTAGTGCGGGGTGACGTCCTCGGCCCGGGTCACCTCGAGGACGTAGTCCCTGGCCCGCAGCAGTCGGAGGACCGCGCCCTCCCAGCCGTGCCCCTGCGCCATCGCCTTTTCACCCCTCGCGTACGATTTCACCACAACCTACTTAGGTGAGCCTAACCTAAAGCACGGGAGAGACACAGAGTGAGCGCCGAGATCTACCGGGATGCCTGGGGCATCCCGCATCTGCGTGCGGACGGCGCGCGTGAACTCGCCTACGCCCAGGGTCTGGTGACGGCACGTGACCGGGCCTGGCAGCTGGAGGTCGAACGGCACCGCGCCCGCGGCACCGAGGCGACCGTGCTCGGCGCCGACTCCGTGCACTGGGACACCTTCGTCCGCCGGGCCCGCCTCGACGACACCGCGCGCCGCTGCTTCACCGCCCTGGAGGACCGCGACCCCGAGACCGCCGACTGGGTACGGGCGTACGTCGACGGCGTCAACGCGGGCCTCGCCGAGGCGGACCTCCCCGTCGGCGCCCCCGGCCGCTGGGAGCCCTGGACCCCGCTCGGCGTCTGGCTGTCCACCCACATCCTGTTCGCCGGTTTCCCCGCCAAGCTCTGGCGCGAGGAGGCGATCCGGCACCTCGGCGAGGAGGCCGTCGGCCTGTTCGCGATCGACGGCCCCGGCACCTCCGGCAGCAACGGCTGGCTGGTGGGCCCCGAACGCTCCGCGACCGGCGCCGCGATCATCGCGGGCGACCCGCACCGGTTCATCGAGGACCCCGGCGTCTACCAGCAGATCCACCTCTCCTGCCCGGAGTTCGACGTCGTCGGCCTCGCCGTCCCCGGCGTCCCCGGTATCGCCCACTTCGGCCACACCGGCACGGTCGCCTGGGCCATCACCAACGCCATGGCCGACTACCAGGACCTCTACGAGGAGCGGCTGCGCCGCACCGGCGACGGCGGCGTCGAGTCCCTGGAACCCGACGGGACCTGGCGCCCCGCCCACCGGCACACCGAGACCGTCGAGGTGCGCGGCGCCGGCCCCGTGGACGTCGAGATCGTCGAGACCGCGCGCGGCCCCGTCATCGCGGGCGGCCCGGACACCCCGCACGCCCCCGCCCCGCTCAGCCTGCGCATCCCGCCCCGCGTCACCGGCGACCTCGGCTTCGCCGCCCTGCTGCCCCTGCTGCGGGCCCGTAGCACCGCCGACGTGGACCGCGCCTTCGACGCCTGGGCCGAGCCGGTCAACGTCGTCCTGGCCGCCGACACCGAGGGCGGCGTCCTGCACCGGGTCGCGGGCCGCGTCCCCGTCCGCCCGGCCGCGAACCGCACCCGGGTCGTGCCCGCGTACCGGCCCGGGCACGAGTGGACCGGCTGGCACGAGACGCCCGACGGCGCACTCACCGACGGTGTCGCCGTCATGGCCAACCAGCGGGGCGTCGCCGCGCCCCTCGGCGTCGAGTTCGCCCCGCCGCACCGCGCGCACCGCATCGCCGCCCTGCTCGCCGGGAAGGAGAAGTGGACCGCCGCGGACATGCCGGCGATCCACATGGACACCCATCTCGCCTCCGCCGGGCCCCTGCTGGACCATCTGGCCGCCCTGCCGGACCTCGGCCCCGAAGCCGCCCGGCTCCGCGACACCCTCCTGGCCTGGGACCGCCGCATGGACGCCGGCAGCACGGCCGCCGCCTCGTACGCGGCGGTGCGCAGCGCGGTCGTCCGCCGGCTCGCCGCGCACCCCGCGTTCGCCGCGCTGACGGCCGTCCCCGACCGCCCCGCGGTCCTGCTGCCCTGGCTCGCCCTCACCCCACGCATCGGCTACGCCCTCGAACACCTCCTGCGCGCCGAGGAGCTGTACGGCGTCGACCGGCCCGCCGAGATCCGCGCCGCCGTCGAGGAGGTGGCCGCCCGGGAGCCGGCCGGGACCTGGGGCGAGACCCACCGCCTGTTCGCCTGGCGGGCGCTGCCCGAGGAGTTCGACGGGCCCGGCCTCTCCGGCGACCACGACTGCGTGCTGTGCACCTCCGCCGTCCCCGGCGTCACCGACCTCGCCGCCCGCGGACCCGCCGCCCGCTACGTGTGGGACCTGGCCCGGCGCGAGGAGAGCCGCTGGGCCGTCCCGCTCGGCGCCTCGGGCCGACCGGACTCCCCGCACCGGCGCGACCAGCTCCCCCTGTGGACACGGGGCGAACTCGTCCCCGTCGTCACCGACTTCGCCCAGCTCACGAAGGAAACCGATGTACGTTCATGAACAGGCCGTCGACGGCTTCGGCACCGTCCGCATCCGCCCCCTCGACGCGCGGGGCGACGCCGCGACCGTGCACGCCTGGGTGCGTGAGGAACGCGCCGTCTTCTGGGGCATGAACGGCCTCGACGAGGACCAGGTGGCGGACGTCTACGCCCACATGGCCACCCTTGACACCCACCACGCCTTCCTCCTGGAGAAGGACGGCACCCCCGCCGGACTCCTCCAGACCTACGACCCCGAGGCCGACCGGGTCAGCGAGTGCTACCCCGTCGAACCCGGCGACATCGGCGTCCACCTGCTGCTCGCCCCCGCCGGACCGGACGGCGCCAGCCCCGGCTGGTCCGGCGCGCTGCTGGGGGCCGTCGCCTCGTACGTCCTGGTGACGCTGGACCGGCGGCGGGTCGTCGTCGACCCCGACGTCCGCAACGCGCCCGCCATCGCCCGGTTCCTCGGCCAGGGGTTCACGGCCGGGGAGCGGGTCGTGCTGCCCGAGATCGACATCCCGGACGTGCACCTGCCCGAGAAGCACGCCCAACTGGCCTTCCTGAGGCGGGAGGTAGCCTTCCCGGCGTGACCCCTGACGAGCTCGTCGCCCACTACGGACTGGAACCGATCCCCCGCGAGGGCGGCCTGTTCGCCCGGACGTGGGCGGGCCCCGAGCGCGCCGACGGCCGCCCCGAGGGCACGGCCATCGTCGCCCTGCTCACCGCCGGGGACCACTCCGCCCTGCACCGGCTGCCCAGCGACGAGGTCTGGCACTTCTACCTCGGCGACCCGCTGGAACTGCTCCTGCTCGCGCCGGACGGCTCGTCCCGCACCGAGGTGCTCGGCCCCCGCGTCGGCGCGGGCCAGCACCTCCAGCTCACCGTCCCGGCGGGCACCTGGATGGGCGGCCGGACCCGAGGGGCCTGGACGTTCTTCGGCTGCACGATGGCACCCGGGTTCACCTACGAGGGGTACGAGCACGGGGACCGGGCCGACCTCGTGGCGCGTTACCCGGGCGAAGCCGACCGGATCACGGCACTGTGCCGTCCATGACACAGCCAGAGAGCTCCCCACGGCTCCTCCACGGGCAGACCGCCCTGGTCACCGGCGCGGGCGGCGGCATCGGCCGGGGCATCGCGCTCGGGTTCGCCGCCCAGGGGGCGGCGGTCGCCGTGCACTGCCGGACCTCGGTGGCGGGGGCGCGGGACGTGGCCGCCCGGATCGAGGAGGCGGGCGGCCGTGCCGTCGTCCTGCGCGCGGACCTGCGCGAACCCGACGACTGCCGGCGGCTGGTCCTGGAGGCCGCCGAGTGGGGCGGCGGACTGACGGCACTGGTCAACAACGCCGGCGTGCAGCCCGTCCGGGCGCTGCCCGGGATGACGGCCGCCGAGTGGCGGGAGGTCCTGGACACCAACCTCACCGGCGTGTTCGCCTGCACCCAGGCCGCCGCCGAGGTCATGCGGAGCGGCGGCTCCGTGACCCACATCGCCTCCGTCGAGGGTCACGCGCCCGCCGTCGGCCACGCCCACTACGCCGCCTCCAAGGCCGCCGTCCTGCTGCACGCGCGCTCCGCCGCCCTGGAGTACGGCCCCTCCGGCATCCGCGTCAACACGGTCTCGCCCGGCCTGATCGACCGGGAGGGGCTCGCGCGGGACTGGCCCGAGGGGGTGCGCCGATGGGAACAGGCGGCTCCGCTGGGCCGGCTGGGACGCCCGCAGGACGTGGCGGACGCCTGTGTTTTCCTGGCCTCGCCGCTGGCCTCCTGGATCAGCGGACAGGACCTGGTCGTCGACGGAGGGGTGTCCGCACGGCCCACGTGGTGAGCAATCCGCCGCCCGTGTCCGTACTGCACCCGGAAGCAATCGCTAAGGCGGGTACTCACGTGGAGCGTGGTCGTGAACGAGGACGGCAGCGACGGCGGCGAGTTCAAGGGCTGGTGCTGCTGGGCACCCTGCTGGTCGTGCTCCTCGGCGGAGCGGGAACGGCGTCAGCGCACGCGGCCCTCCGCTCCACCGACCCCGGGGACGGAGCCGTCCTCAAGTCCGCCCCCCGCCACATCACCCTCACCTTCACCGAAGGCGTAGGCCTGCTCGACGACTCCTTCCGGGTCCTGAGCCCCGAGAACGAACGCGTACGGGTCAGCGACCCCGGCCACGCGCCCGGCCGCTCCGACACGGCCCGGGTGACCCTGCCGGACGGCCTCGGCGAGGGCACCTTCACCGTGGCCTGGCGGGTCGTCTCCGAGGACAGCCACCCCGTCGCGGGCGCCTTCACCTTCTCCATCGGCAAGCCCTCGGCGACGGCCGCGGTCCTGGACACGGGACCCGTGGAGAACCCGACGACCCAGAGCCTCTACAACATCGCCCGCTATCTCGCCTACCTCGCCGCCGCCCTGCTCATCGGCACCGCCGTGTTCCTCGCCGTGTGCCGTCCGGCGGACGCGAGCGTCCTGCCCCGGCTGCTGTGGGCGGGCTGGTGGACGCTCGTCGCGTCGAGCGTCGCCCTGCTGCTGCTCCGGGCGCCCTACGAGGCGGGCACCGCGCCCACCCTCGGCGGCCTCGACCGCACGCTGACGACCCGGCCCGGCCAGGTCCTGCTGGCCCGCCTCGCGCTGCTCGCGCTCACCGCCGGATATCTGCGCTGGGTGCGCCGGTCCTGGACGGCCCGCCCGGCCTGGGCCGCGGGCGGTGTCCTGAGCCTCGGCCTCGCCGTCACCTGGGCCGCCGGGGAGCACGCCTCCGCCGGCATCCAGGTACCGGTGGCCATGGTGTCGTCGGTGCTGCACGTCCTGGCCATGGCGGTCTGGCTCGGCGGCCTCACCGCCCTGGTCACCACCCTGTACCGGGCGCGCACCGTGGAGCCCGGCACGGTCACCCGCTTCTCCCGCCTCGCCTTCGGCTGCGTCACCGTCCTCGTCGTGACCGGCGTGTACCAGTCGTGGCGGGGCCTCGGCTCCTGGAGCGCCCTCGCCGAGACGGGCTACGGCAGGCTGCTGCTGTTCAAACTCGCCGCGGTGCTCCTCCTGCTGGGCGCCGCCGGGCTGTCCCGCCAGTGGACGGCCCGCCTGGCCACCGCCGACGCCGAGACCGTCGTCCGGGAGCCCGTGCTGGTCGGCGGGCCCCCCGCCGCCGGGGAGCGGCCGGAGGGCGCCGGGGAACGGACGGAACGGGACGACGGCGGGGTGTGGCGGCGCGGGCTGCGCCGGTCCGTCGGGGCGGAGGTGACCGTCGGGGTCGTCGTCCTGGTGCTCACCACCGTCCTCACCGGGACCCTGCCCGGCCGGGCCGAGGAGGAGGCGGCCGTCGCCGCGACGACGAGCGGCGCCGGGCTGCCCACCGCGTCCGTGACCCTGGTGCCCTTCGACGTCGGCACCGCGGGCGGACGGGGCCAGGTGCAGATCACCCTGCTCGACGGCCGGGTCGGCGAGAACAAGGTCGAGGCCGTGATCATCGGAGCGGACGGCGGCCTCAGCTCCGTCCCCGAACTCCGGCTCGCCTTCACCCTGAAGTCCCAGGACATCGGCCCGCTCGACGCCAAGCTCACGGACCGCGGCGGCTACTGGGCCACCGACGACCTCAACCTGCCCATCGCGGGCACCTGGACGATGAAGGTGACCGTGCGGGTCTCGGACATCGACCAGGTGAGCGTGACGAAGGACGTGGCCGTCGTCGGCTAGGACGCGCGGCTCAGAACAGCACCTGGACGAGCTGGTACGGCACCATCCACAGCCCGGCGTACAGCATCGCCGTACCGAAGACCGCGACGCCCAGGGTGCGGGCCACCCAGGTGCGGACGGGCAGCCGCGCGGCCACACGGTCCGGCTTGCGCGGATCGTAGGAGACCTGGACCCGTCTCGGGGTGGTGTGCGCCGAGACGGGCTCGGCGGCGCTGTCCGGCTCGCACTCGCGCCGTACGCCCTCCAGGTCGGTGAAGGCGTAGATCTCCTTCTTGCCGGTGCTGTGCGAGCGGGTCGCGAGGACGGTCACGCCGCGGCGGCGCAGGATCGCCCGGTCGTAGAGCGCGGACCCGGCGAGGAAGTAGACGGCCAGGCCGCCGATCAGGGGTTTCGTGCCGAGGACCCAGAGGATCGCGCCGATCAGGTCGGAGTGCCACAGCAGGGTCACGAACCCGGCGGCCCAGCCGCCCCCGAGGACCCCGACCACCGCCCAGATCACCCAGTCCCCGGAGCGCCAGTACGAGGAGCGCGGCGGCGCCTGCTCGCTGACCACCAGACTCTCGCCGTCGACACCGTCCCGGTCCCGGCCCGGAGGCAGCGCCGCGTTCACGGCGGAGACGAACACGGCCGTCTCGGCGGCCTTGCGGTGGGCGAGACGGTAGACGGTCGGCGCGGCGCCCCCGGAGGCGGTCAGCACGACCTCGACGCCGTGCGGGGCGGCCGTCGCGGCGCGGACCTCCTCGACGGCCGCCAGCGGTATGCGTCTTCGGACGCCGTCCTGTTCGAGGAGCAGCTTCCCGTCCTCCGCCCACAGGGCGCCGGAGCGCCCGCGCAGCGCGACGGAGGGGAGGTGCGATGCCTGGTGCGGTGTGGTCATGGCGGCAAACTAGCGGCGCGTTCGACCGGGTGACGGTGATTCGGGTGATCGGTGCCGCTCCGGCACGCCCCGGTCACATTTCCACAAAGGTGTCCGGTACCCCTTGCTCGCTGACAGGACATACGGCTGTCATGACGCCGACGCCGATCCGCACAGGAGTCGCCGCACGCCCGAACCCCCCGGCCTCCGCCCCTGCCCTCCGCCCGAAAGCGAACCACCGTGTCCCTCACCCCCGTCGCCACCGTCCCCATGGACCCGCGCAACGCCCGCGTCCACGAGGAGGGCTGGCAGTCCTGGAGCCCCAGCGGCGCCTACGCCCTGCGCGACCGCCCGCACCGCCCGGCCGGCGCCGACCGGGCGGCGGTGTGCCACCGCCCCGGCACCACCGTCCCCGCGGGCGCCTTCCAGGGCGAGGGCCTGCTCGCCCTCGACCCCGGGGACGGCTCGCCGGTCCGGCTGTGGGCGGCGGCCGACCCGCTGCTGGAGGTGCCGTCGATCCGGCTGGTGAAGGGCCTGGGCGATGTCGTGGAGGTCACGGCCGACGGCCCGGTCAAGGAGTGGACGGGCACCGACTTCCCCTCCCTGCTCGGGAGTTGGGCCACGTCCCTGGCGGTTCCGGCACCGCGCCCGGCCCCCACGGTCTGGTCCTCCCGGTACGCGTACGCCGGCGAGTGCACCGAGGAGGACGTCCACGAGAACCTGCGGGCGATGGACACCCTCGACCTCCCGATCGACGTGGTCCAGCTGGACGACGTCCCCCGGCGGGCACCGGGAGGCTCCGGGTTCCGTTCCCGCTGCGGGGAGGGCCTCGCCGCCACGATCCGCGCCCGGGGCCGCCGGGCGGGCATCCGGACGGCCCCCTTCCTCGTCGACCCCGCGAGCGAACCGGCCGTGGCCCACCCCGAGATGCTGCTGCGCACCCGCGACGGCGGCCCCGTCCACGCCGGCCCCGGCCTGCGCGTCCTGGACACCACCCACCCCGCCGCCGCGGCCCACCTCACCACCGTCTTCCGCGCCCTGCGCGCCGAGGGCCACGACCACTTCACGCTCGACCTCCTCCACGCGGGCGCCCTGGACGGCGTACGGCACGACGACATGGACGCGCTGACGGCGTACCGGGCCGGCGTCCGCCTGATCCGCGAGGCGATCGGCGCGGAGTCCTACCTGCTGGGCTGCGGCGCCCCGCTGCTCCCGTCCATCGGCCTGTTCGACGCGATGCGGGTCAGCCCCGGCACGGCACCCCACCGCCGCCCCGAGGCCGACGACTTCAGCCGGCCCGGCCAGGCCGCCGCCGAGTTCACGGGCGCGTCCCGCCAGTGGCAGCACGGCCGTCTGTGGACCAACGACCCCGACTGCCTCCTGGCCCGCCCCGGGGTGGAGACCCGTGAACGCTGGGCCGCGCACGTCGGGTCGACGGGCGGTGTGAGGGCATCGGGCGACCGGCTCCTCTCCCTCGACCCGTGGGGAGTGGAGACGACCCGCGGGCTGCTGGACGGAGCCGGGGACTGAGAGCCAGTGGGACCAGGAGGACCAGGAGGACCAGGAGGGCCAGAAGGGATGCCGGGCCGCGGGACCGATGAGTTCCGGGGGCCGGTGCGGTCCTACTCCCCGACGGACGACACCCCGCACCACTGCGAACCCGACCGAGCAGGGACGTGAACGAGATGACGACGGAACCCGTGAAGGGCCCCGCGAGCTACTTCCCCTCCATCGAGAAGAAGTACGGCCGCCCGATCGCCGACTGGACCGACCTGATCCGCTCCTCCCCCCTCACCCGGCACATGGAGCTCGTCACCTGGCTCAAGACGGAACACGGCCTGGGCCACGGCCACGCGAACGCCCTGGTCGCCCACACCCTGGCTCAGGGCACGTAGCCGGATGGCCGGTGCCTGCCGGGCTGGAAAGATCACCAGCCATGGAAGCAGCGGACACGGCAGACACGGCAGACACGACGGCAACGGCGGATACGTCGGACACGGCGGGCACAGCGGCGGACGAGCGCCCCGTGGCGCTGGTGACCGGCTCCACCTCGGGGATCGGCGAGGCGGTCGCGCGGCGGCTCGCGGCGGACGGCATGCGGGTCGTCGTGCACTCGCGCCGGAGCGGGGAGAAGGGCGAGCGGCTGGCCGCCGAGCTGGGCGGCACGTACGTCCGGGCGGACCTGGAGGCGGAGGACGAGACCCGGGCGCTGGTCGAGACGGTTCTCGACCGCTGCGGCAGGCTCGACGTCCTGGTGAACAACGCCGGCATCAGCTGGCCGATCCCGCACGCCGACCTGTCCGCCGCCACCCCGGCGGACTGGCGCCGCCTCCTGGAGGTGAACCTGATCGCCCCCTGGATCCTGTGCACGACGGCCCTGCCCGCCCTGCGCGCCGCCTCCGGCACGATCGTCAACATCACCAGCCACGCGGGAGTCCGCCCCAAGGGCTCCTCCGTCCCCTACGCGGCGAGCAAGGCGGCCCTGAACCACGTGACCCGGCTCCTGGCGGCGGCACTGGGCCCCGAGGTCCGGGTGAACGCGATCGCCCCGGGCCTGGTGGACACCCCGATGACGCAGGACTGGACGGATGCGCACGCGCTGTGGCGCACGGCCTCGCCCATGCGCCGCCCGGCCCGGCCCGCGGACGTGGCGGACCTGTTGTCGTCCCTGGTCACGAACACCTACCTCACGGGCGAGGTGATCGTCCTGGACGGAGGCCTGAACCTGAGGTGAACCGGGCCGCGAGGAGCGGCGGACGGCCGGTCAGGCGGCCCTGCCGTTCTCGTCGCTCTCGGAGGAGGAGAAGGCGTCTGTTTCTGCTGCGAAGTCCGGTGCCTGGAAGGGGTCCGTCGCCGGTCGCGGCGACGGGGCCTGGGACTGACGGGGTTGCCCTTCCAGGGCGGAGAACAGCGAGGTCGATTCGATGAGAGGTCTACCTTTCGGACAGGGAGAGTCCCTACAGCTTGGTCATCTTGGTGTACGGGCTCAGGATCCGCATCTGCGTGGACCCGAAGTCCACGAGGGCCGCGATCCCGTCCTCGACGCCGACCACCCGTCCGAGACCGTACATGTCGTGAGTGACCTGATCCCCCGTTTCGAACTGCTTGGGGACCGGCGCGACAGGCGCTCTGAACGGGCTGGTGGGCAAGTGACGCTTCGATGCCGCAGGCTTTGTCATGGCTCAGTATGAGCCCACGAACATCCGCCTCGCTGTGGCCATCGGCACAGATCAACACCACCCGCCGCACGTCCCCCCGGCTGACCTGGCCTTTCGCTCCAGCCCACGCCGAAAACTCACCCCGGGACGAATGCCCTTCTCCCTGACGGGCGCGCACGGCCGGGAAAGAGGCGGCGCGGAGACCGCAGTCGGAGCCGGACAACGTCGAAGGGCCCCACCTCGCGGTGGGGCCCTTCGACATCGTGCCCGGTGAGGCACTGGCGGAGGATACGAGATTCGAACTCGTGAGGGGTTGCCCCCAACACGCTTTCCAAGCGTGCGCCCTAGGCCTCTAGGCGAATCCTCCGCGGCAAACAATACAAGACGTTGAGGAGTGCTCGCGAACTCGTTCCCGCCCCCTGCCATCGGGTACTGTTTGGGCAGCCCCTCACGCGGCGCTATCTGACTGAACTCCCCCAGGGCCGGAAGGCAGCAAGGGTAGGTCGGCTCTGGCGGGTGCGTGGGGGGCGCTTGCGTTCCCGGGAGCGGAGGCGGGCCCGGTTGTCAGTGGGCGCCTATAACCTCGTACGCGTGTCGTCTCTCGCGCTGTACCGCCGTTATCGCCCGGAGTCGTTCGCCGAGGTCATCGGGCAGGAGCATGTCACCGACCCGTTGCAGCAGGCGCTGCGGAACAACCGGGTCAATCACGCGTACCTGTTCAGCGGGCCGCGCGGCTGCGGGAAGACGACGAGCGCGCGCATCCTCGCCCGCTGTCTGAACTGCGAGCAGGGTCCCACGCCCACCCCCTGCGGGGAGTGCCAGTCCTGCCAGGACCTGGCCAGGAACGGGCCGGGTTCCATCGACGTCATCGAGATCGACGCCGCTTCGCACGGTGGTGTCGACGATGCCCGTGAGCTGCGCGAGAAGGCCTTCTTCGGGCCCGCGAGCAGCCGCTACAAGATCTACATCATCGACGAGGCCCACATGGTCACGTCGGCCGGCTTCAACGCGCTGCTGAAGGTCGTCGAGGAGCCCCCGGAGCATCTGAAGTTCATCTTCGCCACCACCGAGCCCGAGAAGGTCATCGGGACCATCCGCTCCAGGACGCACCACTACCCCTTCCGGCTCGTGCCCCCCGGCACCCTCCGGGAGTACCTCGGAGAGGTCTGCGGGCGCGAGGCCATCCCCGTCGAGGAGGGCGTGCTGCCGCTCGTCGTCCGCGCGGGCCAGGGCTCGGTGCGTGACTCCATGTCCGTCATGGACCAGCTGCTCGCCGGTGCGCGGGAAGAGGGAGTGACGTACGCCATGGCGACCTCCCTGCTCGGGTACACCGACGGGTCGCTGCTCGACTCGGTGGTGGAGGCCTTCGCCACCGGTGACGGCGGCGCCGCCTTCGAGGTCGTCGACCGGATCATCGAGGGCGGCAACGACCCGCGCCGTTTCGTCGCCGACCTGCTGGAGCGGCTGCGGGACCTGGTGATCCTCGCCGCCGTCCCGGACGCCGTGGACAAGGGGCTCATCGACGCCCCCGCCGATGTCCTGGAGCGGATGCAGGCCCAGGCCGGGACCTTCGGCGCCGCCGAGCTCAGCCGCGCCGCCGACCTCGTCAACGAGGGCCTCACCGAGATGCGCGGCGCCACCTCGCCCCGCCTCCAGCTGGAACTGATCTGCGCGCGCGTGCTGCTGCCCGCGGCCTACGGCGACGAGCGTGCGCTGCTGGCCCGGCTGGACCGGCTGGAGCGCGGCGTGAACTCCTCCGGGGGCGGCGGCGCCCCCGCCATGGCCTACGCCCCGCCCGCGGGCCACGCCCCTCCCATGGCCCCCGCTCCCGCACCCGTATCCGACGTCCACGCGGGCATGGCCCCCGCGGCCGAGGTGCCCCCCGGCGGGGGCGTCGCCGCCGCCCGGGCCGCCGTCCGCGGCGCCGGTCCGGCCGCCCCCGCGCAGGCCGCGCCGACGCCTCCCGCCCCGGCCCCCGCACAGGCGGCCCCCGCGGCTCCCGCGGCCCCGGCACCCGCGCCGCCCGCTCCGGAACCCGCCGCCCCGGCCGCCCCCGGCGCCTGGCCCACCGCCACCCCGGTGGGCGGCGGCCGGCGCCCCGGCGGCTGGCCCACGGCCGCCCCGGCAGCACAGGCCCAGCCCGCACAGCCCCAGCCCCAGGCCCCGTCGCAGCCCCAGGCCGCCGCCCCCGCGCAGGCCGCCCCGGCGTCGTACGCGCCCCCGGCCGGTGGGATCGACCCGCGGATGCTCTGGCCGAACATCCTGGAGGCCGTGAAGAACCGCCGTCGCTTCACCTGGATCCTGCTCAGCCAGAACGCCCAGGTGGCCGGCTTCGACGGCACCACCCTCCAGCTCGGATTCGCCAGCGCGGGCGCCCGGGACAACTTCGTGAGCAGCGGCAGCGAGGACGTCCTGCGGGCCTGCCTGACGGAGCAGTTCGGCGTGCAGTGGAAGATCGAGCCGATCGTCGACGCGTCCGGCGGCGGTGGCGGCGCCGTACCCCCGCCGGGCGGCTACTCCGGCGGTGGCGGCGGTGGTGGTTACGGCGGTGGCGGCGCGCCCGGCGGTTACCCGCCCCCGGCCCCCGCCCCGGCACCGCAGTCCACGCCCGCCCCGGCCCCCGCGGCCCCGGCGCCTCCCCCCTCCGCCCCGGCGCAGGCCGCTCCGGCCCCGGCCCCCCGGCCCGCCCCGGCCCCGGAGCCGCCCCCGGTCGCCCCCGAGGACGACATCCCCGAGGACGACGACCCCGACCTCAACGAGTCGGCCCTCTCCGGACGGGAGCTGATCGTGCGGGAACTCGGCGCGACGGTGATGGAGGAGTTCACCAACGAGTAGCGGCCCGGCCGTATTCGTACGAACCTCCAGCCGTCCCGCCCCCCGGACCTCGGCGACCCGCACAACCCCGGGCCCGTTACCCTGAACCCCGTGAAGGTCCTCGTCATCGGCAGCGGTGCCCGCGAACACGCCCTGTGCCGCTCCCTGTCCCTCGACCCCGATGTCACCGCGCTGTACTGCGCGCCCGGCAACGCCGGCATCGCCGAGGTCGCCGAGCTGCACCCGGTGGACGCCCTGGACGGCGCCGCCGTGTCCGCGCTGGCGCTCGAGCTCGGCGCCGAACTGGTCGTCGTGGGGCCGGAGGCGCCGCTGGTCGCCGGTGTCGCCGACGCCGTGCGCGAGGCGGGCATCCCGGTCTTCGGCCCGTCCGGCGAGGCCGCGCAGCTCGAAGGGTCCAAGGCCTTCGCGAAGGACGTGATGGCGGGCGCCGGAGTGCCCACCGCCCGCTCCTACGTGTGCACCACCCCCGAGGAGGCCGAGGCCGCCCTCGACGCGTTCGGCGCCCCCTACGTCGTCAAGGACGACGGGCTCGCCGCCGGCAAGGGCGTCGTGGTCACCGGCGACCTCGCCGAGGCCGCCGCGCACGCCGCCGCCTGCGACCGCGTCGTCATCGAGGAGTTCCTCGACGGCCCCGAGGTCTCCCTCTTCGCCGTCACCGACGGCACGACGGTCGTCCCCCTCCAGCCCGCGCAGGACTTCAAGCGCGCCCTGGACGGCGACGAGGGCCCCAACACCGGCGGCATGGGCGCCTACTCCCCGCTGCCCTGGGCCGACCCGAAGCTGGTCCAGGAGGTGCTCGACACCGTCCTTCAGCCCACCGTGGACGAGCTGCGCCGCCGCGGGACCCCGTTCTCCGGCCTGCTCTACGCCGGTCTCGCGATCACCGGCCGCGGTGTGCGGGTCATCGAGTTCAACGCCCGCTTCGGCGACCCGGAGACCCAGGTGGTCCTGGCCCGGCTGAAGACCCCGCTGGCCGGTCTGCTGCTCGCCGCCGCGAACGGCACCCTGGAGGACCTGCCGCCCCTGCGCTGGAGCGACGACGCGGCCGTCACCGTCGTCATCGCCTCGCACAACTACCCCGGCACCCCCCGCACCGGCGACCCCATCACCGGCCTCGACGAGGTCGCCGCCGAGGACGCCCCGCACGCGTACGTCCTGCACGCGGGCACCCGGCGCGACGGTGACGCCGTGGTCAGCGCCGGCGGACGCGTGCTGTCCGTCACGGCGACCGGCGCGGACCTCACCGAGGCCCGCGAGCGCGCGTACACCGCCATCGGCCGCATCCGGCTCGACGGCTCCCAGCACCGTACGGACATCGCCTCGAAGGCCGCCGCGGAGGCCTGAACCGGCCCACCCGGTGAGTGAACCCGCCAGGCCCCGAACCCGTCTGAGGATTCGGGGCCTGCGCCCTGTCCGGCACCGTTCCGGCGCACCGCCCCCACGCTGAATCCGAGTCAGTAACCCGGGCCTGATCCTCGCTGTCCGTCATCCACCTTTCCCCAAAGCCATTCCATCGAGTGACCGATGTCTTTTCCGGCTGACGAGGGCCTGACCCCCAACTAGGGTGCGGCGCAAGCGTTCCGGCACTTGGCCCACCGGCATTGCGATGTCGGAAGGGGCTGCCACAGTGGGGGAGTGAGCAACGCCAGGACGGCAGGGCCGCGGCGGCAGCAGCCGGCGCGGCCAGGACGACAGGGAGGGGGTGGCATCCGATCGTGACCGGTATGGGTGTGGAGGCGGGTGCCCAGGCGGCCCGTTCCCGGGCGCTGGCGGTGCTGCGCGTGCGCAGTCGCGCGCTGGCCGTCGCCCTGCTGCCCGCGGCCGTCGGCGTGATCCTGCTCGCCGGGGCCTCCACCGGCCGTCTCGTGGGCCCCGGCTGGCACGCGGCCCGCTGGGCCGTGCTCCCGTTCGCCGCCCTCGTGCTGCTCGCCGCCGCCGGGATCTCCCTGGTCGTGGCCCGGGCCCGGCCGGCCGTGAGCCCGACCGTCCCGATCGCGGAGGAGTCGGCCCCGGACCTGTACCGGATGGTGCGCGACCTGGCCGACCGGCTCGACGTGCCCGCCCCGTCCGCGATAGCCCTGACCCCGGACTGCGACAGCTGGCTGGAGGACCGCACCCACCCGGCCCACGGCCCGCCCGCGCGCGCCGACCGCGCCGACGAACTCACCGGCGCGAGCGGCTCCAACGGCACCCGGCGCACCCCTGCCGCCCCGGTCCTCGTCATCGGCTCCCCCTTCCTGTGGTGGATGCGCGTCGGCGAGCTGCGCGCGGTCCTCGCCCCGGTCGTCGCCGGTACGGGACCGTCCGCGCACCCCGACATAGCCGCGGCCCGGCGTTTCGTCCGGGGCCTGGACGCGGCGGTCGCCGTCTCCTCGACGTCCGGCCGCTGCCCCGCCACCCGCGTGGTGTGCGCGGGCGTCGGCCGGGTGGCCCGGCTGCTCCTGCGCAGCTGTGGGGAGCACGCGTCCCAGATGGAGCGGGGGGTCGCCGCTGCCGCCGCCGAGCGCGCCCAGGCCGTGGACTACGGGCTGCGGATCGTCGCCCAGGAGCAGGTGGGACTCGCCTACGCCGGCTGGGACCGGCTGCTGACCCGGGTCGCGCTGCCCGCCTGGCGCATGGGCCGCTGGCCCTCCCGGCTGGACGCGGGCGTGGTCGCCGCCCTCACCGAACTCTCCCGCCGGGACCGCCTCGCCGAGGGTTTCGCCTCCCGGCTGGGCGAACGCCCCGCCTGCGACCTCCTGGAGGAACCCGGCGCGATCGACGAGGCCACGTCCCTGCTCGCCGCCCGCCTCTTCCACGGCGGCCCCGCCGAACCCGGCCCGGACTGGACCCCGGTCGACTGGCAGGACTACCCGGAGGAGGTCGTCGACCGGAAGTGGCGCACGGACGCGGCCCGGCTGCACCGCATCCTCGGCGACGAGGGGGTGAGCCGGACCCCGGAGACCTCCGGGACCGACGGCCCGACGCTCGCCCGCATCCTGGACCACCTCGCCACCCCGTACGGCCCCGGGCCGGGCACCCCGGCAGCCGGCCCCGCCACCCGCGCCGGCCGGACCGCCGATCCCGCCGCGGAAGCCGACCCCGAGGAACCCCGCGCCGACACCCGCGCGGACCACCTGGCCGCCCGCATCGCCGCCGAACTCGCCCGCGAGGAGACCTCGCCCGGCCCGGCCGCCCCCACCGCGCCCCCCTGGGACCCCGGCACCCTGCCCCTGTTCCCGCTCCAGCCCCCGCGCACGGCCCGTGAACTGCTCGCCGACCACGTCACCGCGATGGTGTGCTGCGCCGCGATGGACACCGCGGGCGCCACCCCGGGGCTCGACTGGCTCGACGGCCCGGTCCTGCTGTTCGACGGCGACCGCGCCACGGACCTCGCCCCGGGCGTCCTCAGCCTCGTCGAGGACGGCGACCCCACCTCGCTGCGCCACTGGCTGGCCCAGGCGGGCATACGCCCGGAGAAGCCGGTCCGTCTCGTCTGACCTCCGTGTCTGGTCCCGCCGTCCCGTCGTATCGGAGCGGGTGATTCCACTTTCGGTCAATTCGCAACGAACAGTGACCGCGTGCGTGCGTAATGTGATGTGCTGGGACCGGTCGCGCACATGGCAAGAGCTCGCGGCACCGGTCGCGCACGGGGGCGAGGAGGAGGGGGCGCAGCCATGGCTTCGGAGCACATCCGCCGCTGGGAGTCGGGAGCCCTGGCGCACGCCGTGACGGACCCCTTCGGCCAGGGCCCGGTCCCCTGGCTCCGCGGCGGCGAGACGTACTTCGACGACACCGGCCAGGTGGTCCCCTGGTACGCGGACTCGCCCACCGAGGACACCCCGCGCCTCCCGGCGCCGCGCAGCGCCTCCGGGGGCGGCCCGCGCGCCGCCGACGACGTGCGCCGGCAGATCAAGGGCTTCGCCTCGACCGGCGCGGTCGCCCCCGGCGAGGCCATCGACTTCCATGTCACGGTCGACCCGCCGCAGGAGTTCTCCGTCGACGTCTACCGCATCGGCCACTACGGCGGCGACGGCGCGGCGAAGATCACCACCAGCCCGCGGCTGTCCGGCATCGTCCAGCCCCCGCCGCTGACCGCGGACCGTACGGTCTCCTGCCACCACTGGTGGCTGAGCTGGCGGCTCCAGGTCCCCTCGTACTGGAGCGTCGGCGCGTACGTCGCCGTTCTCACCACCGCCGACGGATACCGCTCGCACGTCCCCTTCACGGTCCGCCACGGAGAGTCGGCCGACCTCCTGCTCGTCCTCCCGGACGTGACCTGGCAGGCGTACAACCTCTACCCGGAGGACGGCCGCACCGGCGCCAGCCTCTACCACGCGTGGGACGACGAGGGCCGGCTCCTCGGCGAGTCCGGGGCGGCGACGACGGTCTCCTTCGACCGCCCCTACGCGGGCGCCGGACTGCCCCTGCACGTGGGCCACGCCTACGATTTCATCCGCTTCGCCGAGCGCTACGGCTACGACCTCGCCTACGCCGACGCCCGCGATCTGCACTCCGGCCGCGTCGACCCCACCCGCTACCGCGGCCTGGTCTTCCCCGGCCACGACGAGTACTGGTCGGCGAACATGCGCCGCACGGTGGAGCGAGCCCGCGACCACGGCACCTCGCTCGTCTTCCTCTCCGCCAACACCCTCTACTGGCAGGTGGAGCTGGGCCCCTCCCCGTCCGGCGTGCCGGACCGCCTGCTGACCTGCCGCAAGCGCCGGGGCCCCGGCAGGCCCGTCCTGTGGCGCGAGGTCGACCGCCCCGAGCAGCAGCTGATCGGCATCCAGTACGCGGGCCGGGTCCCCGACCCGCACCCCCTGATCGTGCGCAACGCGGACCACTGGCTGTGGGAGGCGACCGGCGCCCACGAGGGCGAGCCGATCGAGGGACTGGTCGCCGGCGAGGCCGACCGCTACTTCCCGCGCACCCCGCTGCCCGAGCACGACGCCCGCATCCTGCTCGCCCACTCCCCGTACACCGACGCCGACAACACCTCCCGCCACCAGGAGACCTCCCTGTACCGGGCCCCCTCGGGCGCCCTGGTCTTCGCCTCCGGCACCTTCGCCTGGTCGCCGTCCCTGGACCGCCCGGGCCATGTGGACGCCCGCGTCCAGCGCGCCACGGCCAACCTCCTGGACCGCATCTGCAAGCGGGACTGACCCGCCCCCGGCGCTCGGACACCCCAGGTCAACGGCGAGGTTCCGCATACGGGACAATCGAGCCAGTTGGACAGAACCACGGGGAGGAACCGTGTCCGGATTCGTAGAAAAGCCCGAGCCGCTCCAGGTTCCGGGCCTGGTGCACCTCCACACCGGCAAGGTGCGCGAGCTGTACCGCAACGAGGCGGGCGACCTCGTGATGGTCGCCAGCGACCGCATCTCCGCCTACGACTGGGTGCTGCCCACGGAGATCCCCGACAAGGGCCGGGTCCTGACGCGGCTCTCCCTGTGGTGGTTCGACCAGCTCGCCGACCTGATCCCGAACCACATCGTCAGCACCGAGCTGCCCCCGGGCGCCCCCGCCGACTGGGCGGGCCGCACGGTCGTCTGCAAGTCGCTGCGCATGGTCCCCGTCGAGTGCGTGGCCCGCGGCTACCTCACCGGCTCGGGCCTGGCCGAGTACGACGTCTCGCGCACCGTCTGCGGTCTCGCCCTGCCCGAGGGCCTGACCGACGGCAGTGAACTGCCCGCCCCGATCTTCACCCCGGCCACCAAGGCCGAGGTCGGCGAGCACGACGAGAACGTCTCCTTCGAGGAGGCCGCCCGCCAGGTCGGCGAAGAGACCGCCGCGGAGCTGCGGGAGGCGACGCTCGCCGTCTACGCCCGGGGCCGGGACATCGCCCGCGAGCGCGGCATCATCCTCGCGGACACCAAGTTCGAGTTCGGCTACGACGGCGACACCCTCGTCATCGGCGACGAGGTCCTCACCCCGGACTCGTCCCGCTTCTGGCCGGCCGACCAGTGGCAGCCGGGGCGCGCGCAGCCGTCGTACGACAAGCAGTTCGTGCGGGACTGGCTGACGTCGGCGGAGTCCGGCTGGGACCGCAGGAGCGAGCAGCCCCCGCCGCCGCTGCCGCAGCAGGTCGTGGACCGCACCCGCGCCAAGTACGTGGAGGCGTACGAGCGCCTGACGGGCAGCAGCTGGGCGTAGGGCGTCTCCGGCGCACGAAGAAGCCCCCCGGTCGGAACCGGGGGGCTTCTCGCTGGAGCGAACGACGAGGTTCGAACTCGCGACCTCAACCTTGGCAAGGTTGCGCTCTACCAACTGAGCTACGTTCGCATGCGCCGTGGCGCGAGAACCACTATACCCAACCTCTCTCCCGCGCGAGACGCACCGCGGAGTGCCGGTTCTCCGCACCGAGCTTGGAGACGGCCGAGGAGAGATAGTTCCGCACGGTCCCCTGGGACAGCGCGGCCCGCTCGGCGATCTCCGCGACGGGCGCCCCGTCGGCGGCGAGTTCCAGCACCTCGGCCTCGCGCACGGTCAGCGGCGAGTCCCCGGCGGAGATCGCGTCGGCGGCCAACTCGGGGTCGACGTAACGGTTTCCGGCGTGCACGGTACGGATGATCTCGGCGAGCTTCTGCGCGCTGACCGTCTTCGGGACGAACCCGCGCACACCCGCCTCAAGAGCCCGCTTCAGATGCCCGGGGCGGCCGTGGCTGGTCACGATCAGCACCCGGCAGCCGGGCAGTTCGGACCGCAGCGATGTGGCGACCTTCACACCGTCCAGTCCGGGCATCTGCAGATCCAGTACGGCGACGTCGGGCGTGTGCGCCCGTGCCATCGCCAGCGCCTCGGGCCCGGACGCGGCCTCGGCGACGACGACCAGGTCGTCCTCCAGGGCCAGCAGCGCGGCCAGCGCGCCCCGGATGAGGTGCTCGTCGTCCGCCAGCAGCAACCGCACGCTCACGCCGTGACCTCTCTCACGCCGAGCGGCACCTCGGCCGTCACCCGGAACGCTCCACCCTCCACCGGCCCCGCCTGCAGGGTCCCCTCGACGGCCGCGAGGCGTTCCCGCAGCCCGGCGAGCCCGGACCCGGCGGCGCCCGCCGCGGCGGCGGCGCCGTCGTTCTCCACGGTCAGCACGACCCGCTCCCGTTCCCTCGTCACCAGCACCGAGCACCGCCCGGCGTTCCCGTGCCGCAGCACGTTCGTCGTCGCCTCCCGGACGACCCAGCCCAGCGCCGACTGCACGTCGGCGGGCAGCCCGGAGGCCGTCCCCGACACCTCGCAGCGGATGCCGGCCGCCTTCAACACACCCTGGGCGCCGGCCAGTTCGGCCGTCAGATCGGCCTCCCGGTACCCGCGGACGACATCGCGGACCTCGCGCTGCGACTCCCGGGCGATCCGCTGCACCTCGACCATCTGCCCGACGGCCTCCTCCCGGCCGCGCCGGGCGAGCTGCACGGCCAGTTCGCTCTTGAGGGCGATGACGGCCAGGTTGCGCCCCATCACGTCGTGCAGATCCCGGCCGAAGCGCAGCCGCTCCTCGGCGACGGCGAGCCGGGTCCGGGTCTCGCGGGCCGCGTCGAGTTCGTAGACGGCCCGCAGCAGCCACACCGAGAAGACGGCCGTGAAGGAGAGGAACCCGCCGCCGAACAGCACGACCAGGGCGGTGAGCAGCGCGCTGAGAAGGTCCCCGCTCAGGGCGAGGACGCCCAGCGCCGTGCCCGCGGCGAAGCCCGTGACGACGGCGTACACATGCCGGCGCTCGCGCAGCCCGAGGGCGATGATGCCCACCCCGAAGATCGTGACGACGCCGAAGACGGCGCCCGCCGCCGAGGCCGCGTCGTCGTCGCCCGGACCGTACCGGGCGAGGGCGAAGGAGGAGAGCGCGAGCACCGCGGTGAGGGCGCCGAGCGTCCACAGGAGCCGCACCGGCTGCTCCCGCCCGCCGCGCACCCAGTCCACCGACCGGGAGACGGTCAGCAGACAGACGGCGGCGTGCGCGCAGACCAGGGCGAGCAGCAGGGCGCCGGCCCCGCCGCCGATCTCGCCGATGACCGGCAGTCCGATCCCGGCGAGCTCCATCACCGCGAAGAAGTGGAACGACGCCCGTGTGTACGTCTCCACCTTCGCCGGGGTGCTCTTGCCCCGCCACCACCTGCCCGGCCCGCGCATGCTCACCCCGTACGTCAGCGCCGTGGCTCCCACCGGAACCACCGCCCTACAGCAAACACCGCGAGCACGGTCCAGGCCAGGGCGGTCGCGAGGGCGCCCAGCGCCTCGTAGGCCGACAGGTTCCCGGACCAGCCGCCGCGCACCAGCGTGATCACCGGCGACAGGGGCAGCAGTTCGCAGACCGAGGCGAGCCGGTCGGGCAGCAGCTCCAGGGGCACGGTGACGCCCGAGGCGACCATCGAGACGAGGACGAACGGCAGCGTGGTGACCTGCGCGCTCTCCACGGTCCGGGTCACGGTCGCGGTGACGGCCCCGAGCGCCGCGCACATCACGAGGCCCAGCAGCAGCCCCAGGACGGCGAGATGGGGTGCGGAGGGGGCGGGCAGGTCGAGCAGCGCCGTGGCTCCGGCGACCAGCACCAGCGACTGGACGAGCCCGGTCGCCACGATGGGCAGCGCGGTCCCGCACAGCACCTCGACGTCCCGCAGCTCCCCGGTGCGCAGCCGCTTGAGCACCAGTTCCTCGCGCCGCGAGGTGAAGATCCCGACGAGGGCGCCGTACACGCCGAACAGCAGGGAGAACCCGAGCCCGGCCGGGAGCAGCACCAGTCCGACGCTCAGCCCGGCGTCCTCGATGTCCATCTGGTCGACGGCGGTGCGCAGGCTGAACGGCAGCACCAGCGGGATCAGCAGGGCCGTGACGAGGGTGGCCCTGCTGCGTCCCAGGAGGGTGAACTCGGCGCGGGCGAGGGCACGGAGCCGTCCCGCGGGGGTGGTGAGGCGTTCCTCGGGGGTGGTGAGCGTGCTCATGCCGCAGCCTCCTGCCGCTCGGCGATCCCCAGGAACGCCTCCTCCAGTGACGCCGACCGCACGTCCAGCCGCCGCAGTTCCACCCCGGCCGCCTCGGCCCATGCCAGCAGCCCGGTGGCGGTCCGCTGGAGGGCGTGCGTGCGCAGCCGTACGAGGGTCCCGTCGACCTCGTGGCCGCTGACCCCGAGCCGGTCCAGGGGTGGCAGGTCGCCGAGGAGGTAGCCGTCGGGGAGCTCGAAGGAGATCCGTGAGGGCTGCTCGGCCGTCACCTCGGCGGGGGTCCCGGTGGTCGCGATCCGGCCCTCGTGCAGGATCGCCAGCCGGTCGGCGAGGTTCTCGGCCTCCTCCAGGTAGTGCGTGGTCAGCAGGACGGTCGTCCCCGCGTCGCGCAGGGCCCGGACCAGCTCCCAGGTGTCGCGGCGCCCTTCGGCGTCCAGCCCGGTCGTCGGCTCGTCCAGGAACAGCACCTCGGGACCGCCGAGGAGGGCCAGCGCCAGGTCCAGGCGCCGCCGTTCGCCGCCGGAGAGCTGCTTGACGCGGACGTCGCCCCGGCGGGTGAGCCCGACGGTCGCGAGCGCCTCCCCGACGGGGCGTGCCCCGCTGACGCAGCCCGCCCACATCCGGGCGGTCTCGGTGACGGTCAGCTCGGACGGGAAGCCGCCCTCCTGGAGCATCACGCCGGTGCGCGGCCGGACGGCGGCGCGTTCCTCGTAGGGGTCGTGTCCCAGTACCCGGACCCGGCCCGAGGCGGGCCGGGCGAGCCCTTCCAGCAGCTCGACCGTGGACGTCTTGCCGGCGCCGTTGGTGCCGAGCAGTGCGAAGACCTCGCCCCGGGCCACGGTGAAGCCGATGCCGCGGACCGCTTCGAACCCGCCCCCGTAGACGCGTCGCAGGTCGGTGACCTCAATCACGTTCGTGTTCATGCATCCCAGCTTCGCGGCGCCCGGGGCCCGGCAGGAGTGCGCGCTGTCACCACTCGGCATGACAAATGTCAGACGCCCGGGACGGCCGGCCCGGGACAGTTGCTCGGGGACAGGCGCTCCGGGCCAGTCGCTCGGGGACGCGAAAAAACCCCGGTCACCAGGACCGGGGTTTTCAATGGAGCGGACGACGAGGCTCGAACTCGCGACCTCAACCTTGGCAAGGTTGCGCTCTACCAACTGAGCTACGTCCGCATTGCCTCCGACCGGCTCTCACCGATCGGCGCGAGCATCAGCCTACCTGATCCACAAGTGGACCGGACCGGCGATGCAGAGCGGGTGACAGGAATTGCACACTGCGCCTTCCCCCTGGAAGGAGGATGTTCTGCTACTGAACTACACCCGCATGTACCTCGTGGGCTGGGCTTTTCCGTCCCCGCCCCTCGGCGTGCTCCAGACTCTAGCTGACCTGTGGGGGTGCAGCGCAAGTCGGTTGTCCCGAGGGGCGGATGACCGGGCGTCGGAGCCGGGGCTCACTGCGCGGCGGCGAACGCCTCGTAGACCTTCTTGGGGATCCGGCCGCGCGCGGGGACCTCCATCTTGTTCGCCTGGGCCCAGGCGCGGACGGCCGCCGGGTCGGGGGCCACCTCCGTCTGCCGGTAGGCCTTGCCGGACTTCGACCGCTTGCGGCCGGCCTCCACGTACGGCTCGAGCGCCTTACGCAGTTTCTTGGCATTGGCTTGATTCAGGTCGATCTCGTACGACTTGCCGTCGAGTCCGAAGGCGATCGTTTCCGCCGCTTCCGAGCCGTCGATGTCGTCAAAGAGCGTGACCACGACTTTCTGCGCCACGAATATCCGGTCCCTTCGTGCGGCACTTGCCAATTCATTTGTACAGTGCCCGACAATGCATTGGGAAGCTCGACTAAATCCTTCCGCGTGTCTAAAAGCAAGAGCGGAGCGGAGCGACTTCGTTTGAAGGGTGGTGGCGGGAGACGGGCGGGCGCAATAGGTGTCGGGTGTCGATCGCGGATCTTTCCCGGAAATTTTCGTCGTGGGCCTCACCGATGCCGGATCGTGATGGCGGTCACGTAGATTCCTACAAGTCGACGCGCGTAGAAATTTTGTGCAGGTAGTCTGAAGCCACCTGTAGGAGACACCCGCAGGAACCTTGCTCAGCACCACACACCGGGAGTGCCAGTGGCACGCGTCGTAGTCGACGTCATGCTCAAGCCGGAGATCCTCGACCCCCAGGGCCAGGCGGTGCAGCGCGCACTGCCGCGGCTGGGTTTCGAAGGCATCTCGGACGTCCGTCAGGGAAAGCGATTCGAACTGGAAGTTGACGGACCGGTCGACGAGGCCGCCCTCGCGCGCATCCGTGATCTCGCGGAATCCTTCCTCGCCAACACCGTGATCGAGGACTTCACCGTCAAGGTCGAAGAAGTCGCGGAGGCCGCGAAGTGACCGCTCGTATTGGCGTCGTCACTTTCCCGGGCAGCCTGGACGACCGGGACACCCAGCGCGCGATCCGTCTCGCGGGTGCCGAACCGGTCGCTCTCTGGCACAAGGACAAGAACCTTCACCAGGTGGACGCGGTCGTCCTTCCGGGCGGTTTCTCCTACGGCGACTATCTGCGCGCCGGTGCCATCTCCCGCTTCTCGCCGGTGATGGAGACCGTCATCGAGCAGGCGAAGGCCGGTCTCCCGGTCCTCGGTATCTGCAACGGCTTCCAGATCCTCACCGAGGCGCACCTGCTGCCCGGCGGGATGCTCGGCAACGACCACCTCCACTTCATCTGCCGCGACCAGAAGCTGCGGGTGGAGAACACCTCCAGCGCGTGGACGGCCGACTACAGCGCGGGCCAGGAGATCCACATCCCGCTGAAGAACATGGACGGCCGGTACGTCGCCGACGCGTACACGCTCGACCAGTTGGAGGCCGAGGGCCGCGTCGCGTTCCGCTACGTGGACTTCAACCCGAACGGCTCGCTGCGCGACATCGCCGGCATCACCAACGAGGCCGGGAACGTCGTAGGCCTCATGCCGCACCCCGAGCACGCCGTCGAGCCCCTCATCGGGTCCGGCCGCACCGACGGGCTCCCGTTCTTCACCTCGATCCTCAAGAAGCTGGTCAACGCATGAGCCGGACGCCTCTGGACACGGTCGAGCACGCGGCCGCGACCCCCGACGTCGAGCTGCCCTGGGCCGAACTCGGTCTGAAGAAGGACGAGTACGAGCGCGTGGTCGAGATCCTCGGCCGCCGGCCCACCGGCGCCGAGCTCGCCATGTACTCCGTCATGTGGTCCGAGCACTGCTCGTACAAGTCCTCCAAGGTCCACCTCCGCCAGTTCGGCGAGAAGGCCCCGCAGTCCGACGCGCTGCTCGTCGGCATCGGCGAGAACGCGGGCGTCGTCGACGTCGGCCAGGGCTACGCGGTCACCTTCAAGGTCGAGTCGCACAACCACCCGTCGTACGTCGAGCCCTACCAGGGCGCGGCCACCGGCGTCGGCGGCATCGTCCGCGACATCATCGCGATGGGCGCCCGCCCGGTCGCGGTCGTCGACCCGCTGCGCTTCGGCGCGGCCGACCACCCCGACACCAAGCGCGTCCTGCCCGGCGTCGTCGCCGGCATCGGTGGCTACGGCAACTGCCTGGGCCTGCCCAACATCGGCGGCGAGGTCGTCTTCGACGCCTGCTACCAGGGCAACCCGCTGGTCAACGCCGGTGCCATCGGCGTGATGCGGCACGAGGACATCCACCTCGCGAAGGCGTCCGGCGCCGGCAACAAGGTCATCCTCTACGGGGCCCGGACCGGTGGCGACGGCATCGGCGGCGCCTCGATCCTCGCCTCCGAGACCTTCGACGACGCGAAGCCCTCCAAGCGCCCGGCCGTCCAGGTCGGCGACCCCTTCCAGGAGAAGCTCCTCATCGAGTGCACCCTGGAGGCCTTCGCCGAGAAGCTGGTCGTCGGCATCCAGGACCTCGGCGCGGCGGGCCTGTCCTGCGCCACCAGCGAGCTGGCGTCCAACGGCTCCGGCGGCATGACCGTCACCCTGGACGACGTCCCGCTGCGCGACTCCACGCTCTCGCCCGAGGAGATCCTCATGAGCGAGTCGCAGGAACGCATGTGCGCGGTCGTCGAACCGGCGAAGGTCGACCGCTTCCTGGAGATCTGCGAGAAGTGGGACGTCATCGCCACCGTCATCGGTGAGGTCACCGACGGCGACCGGCTGGAGATCTTCTGGCACGGCGGCAAGATCGTCGACGTCGACCCGCGCACGGTCGCGCACGACGGCCCGGTCTACGAGCGCCCCTACGCGCGCCCCTCCTGGCAGGACGCGCTCCAGGCGGACGACGCGAACAAGCTGCCGAGGCCCGCTTCGAGCCAGGAGCTCAAGCAGCAGGTCCTCCAGCTGGTCGGTTCCCCGAACCAGGCGTCCAAGAAGTGGATCACCTCGCAGTACGACCACTTCGTGCAGGGCAACACGGTGCTGGCCCAGCCCGAGGACTCGGGCATGATCCGCATCGACGAGGAGTCCGGCCTCGGCGTCGCCATCGCCACGGACGGCAACGGCCGCTACGCCAAGCTGGACCCGTACGCGGGCGCCCAGCTGGCCCTCGCCGAGGCCTACCGCAACGTCGCGACCACCGGCGCCAAGCCGCTCGCGGTGTCGGACTGCCTGAACTTCGGTTCGCCCGAGGACCCGGCGGTCATGTGGCAGTTCGCGGAGGCCATCCGCGGCCTCGCCGACGGCTGCCTCCAGCTCGGCACCCCGGTGACCGGCGGCAACGTCTCGCTCTACAACCAGACGGGCGAGGCGGCCATCCACCCGACCCCGGTCGTCGCGGTCCTGGGCGTCATCGACGACGTCGCCCGCCGCACCCCGGTCGCCTTCCAGGAAGAGGGCCAGCTCCTCTACCTGCTCGGCGACACCCGTGAGGAGTTCGGCGGCTCGGCCTGGTCCCAGGTCGTCCACGACCACCTCGGCGGTCTGCCCCCGAAGGTCGACCTGGAGCGCGAGCGCCTGCTGGCCGAGATCCTGATCTCCGCCTCCCGCGACGGCATGATCGACTCCGCGCACGACCTGTCGGACGGCGGTCTCGTCCAGGCCGTCGTCGAGTCGGCGCTGCTGGGCGGCAAGGGCGCGCGACTGGTCGTCCCGGACGGGCTCGACGCGTTCACGTTCCTGTTCTCCGAGTCCGCCGGGCGCGCGGTCGTCGCCGTCCCGCGCTCGGAGGAGGTCCGCTTCAACGACATGTGCGGGGCGCGCGGCCTGCCCGTCACCCGCGTCGGCGTCGTCGACGGCGACTCGGTCGACATCCAGGGCGAGTTCGCCCTCTCCCTGGAGGAACTCCGCGAGGCCCACGAGGGCACGATCGAGGCCCTGCTCGCGTAAGGCCCCGTTCGCAGGCACGACGGTGAAGGCCCCGCCCGGAAGACGAACCTCTTCCGCGCGGGGCCTTCCTGCCGGGTCGGACGGTCCCGGCGGACACCCCGTGACGGCATAGGGTCGCTGACATGCCCCCGGCCAAGAAGCGCGCCCGTACGTACGATCCGGCGAAGATCCGTACCGCTGTCCTCGCTCAGTTCGAGCAGGTCAGGGAGAGGGCGCGGACGCTGACGCCCGAGCAGCTCGCGCTGCCGACCCGGCTCGGGGACTGGACCGTGCGGGAGCTGGCCGCGCACATCGGCACGGCGCTGACGGCGGTCGGGCGGGCGCTGGACCTGCCGGAACCCGCCAAGCAGGACGCGGTGCTGCTCGACTGGCCGTTCGCCACCTCCGCGCACTCCGCCGCCATCGAGGAGTTCGCGAGGAAGTCGGCCGCGGACCACCCCGACCTCGACGCCCATCTCGCCGCCTGCGCGCGGGACCTCACCGAGCGGCTGGACGCCCACCCGGGCACCCGGCTGCTGCCGACCAACGCCGGCGTCCTCCCGCTCGCCGACTACCTGGTCACCCGTACCGTCGAACTCGTCGTCCACACCGACGACCTGAACGCCGCCGTTCCCGGCCTCGACATCCCCTGCGACCGCCAGGCACTCGCCGCCTGCACCCGCCTCCTCGCCGACGCCCTCGCCGCGAAGGCCCCCGGCGGCTCGACCGAGGTGCGCGTCCCGCCGTACGCCGTCGTGCAGTGCGTCGAGGGGCCCCGGCACACCCGCGGCACCCCGCCGAACGTCGTCGAGACCGATCCGCTGACCTGGATCCGGCTGGCGACCGGCCGGGTGGCGTGGCGGGACGCCCTGGACGAGGCGAAGGTCCGCGCGAGCGGGGAGCGGGCCGACCTCGGCGGGCTGCTCCCGCTGATGGGCTGACCCCGGCGGCCGACCCCGGCTGAACCCATCGGGCACCTCGTGCGTCCAAGGGACATGAAACGGACGACACGTACGACACGGACGACGTACGCGGTCGCTCTCGCCGGCACCGCGCTCCTCGCCTCCTGCGGCACGGAACCGGGAGGGGACGCGGCCCGCAGCGCCGCCGGCACCGGCGTCGCGGACGTCGAGTGGGTGCCCCGGACGGTGACCGCCGACGGCGAGACCCACGCCCTGCCCGCGGACGTCGACGACGCCCGCATCACCTTCGCGCCCGGCGGTGCCGAGCCCGGGGAGGCCGGCGGGGCGTCGGGCGGCTCCGTGGGCTGCAACCACATCGGCGCCGACGTCGCGATCGACGGCGACACCGTGAAGGTCACCGACCTCGTCCGGACCGAGATGGCCTGCTCAGGACCGGTCGGGCGGTTCGAGGACCTCTTCGTCGACGCCCTCGCCGGCACCCACCGGGCCGCGGTCGAGGACCGCGACGGCACCAGGACCCTCACCCTGACCGGCTCGGACGGCGAGGCCATCACCCTGGTGGAGCGGACCGGCGGCGGGACCGAGGCCCGGGAAACCGCCCCTGACCGGCACCCGCTGGACCCTCGGCGGGGACGCGTACCTCACCCTCGGTGAGGACGGCACCGCGAGCGGCGACCTCGGCTGCAACACCTTCCGGGGCCGGGCCGCCGTCAAGGACGGCACCCTCGCCTTCGGACGCCTGTCCACCACCCGCATGGTGTGCGCGGGCCCGGTCATGAAGACCGAGCGGGAACTGGCCGGCATCCTCACCGGCAAGGTCTCCTACCAGCAAAAAGGCCGGAACCTGACCCTCACGGGGCCGACCGGGGACACCGTCGTCGCCCGCGCGAAGTAATCAAGCCCACTCTCAGCGAATTCGGACCAGTGGTCGATCTCGCCTACACTCGGAGCCGTGCCACGTGGTGACGGTCGACTCAATCATGATCTGCTCCCCGGCGAGAAGGGCCCCCAGGACGCTTGCGGCGTCTTCGGTGTCTGGGCTCCGGGTGAAGAGGTCGCCAAGCTCACTTACTTCGGGCTCTACGCCCTCCAGCATCGGGGCCAGGAATCCGCGGGTATCGCGGTCAGCAACGGCTCCCAGATCCTCGTCTTCAAGGACATGGGACTCGTCTCCCAGGTCTTCGACGAGACCTCTCTCGGTTCGCTCCAGGGTCATATCGCGGTCGGTCACGCCCGCTACTCGACCACCGGGGCCTCCGTGTGGGAGAACGCCCAGCCGACGTTCCGCGCCACCGCGCACGGTTCGATCGCGCTCGGCCACAACGGCAACCTGGTCAACACGGCGCAGCTCGCCGAGATGGTCGCCGACCTCCCCAAGGACAGCAACGGCCGCGCCACCCGGGTCGCCGCCACCAACGACACCGACCTGCTGACGGCCCTGCTGGCCGCCCAGGTCGACGAGGACGGCAAGCCGCTCACCATCGAGGAGGCGGCCCACACCGTCCTCCCGCAGGTCCGCGGCGCCTTCTCGCTCGTCTTCATGGACGAGCACACCCTCTACGCCGCCCGTGACCCGCAGGGCATCCGCCCGCTGGTCCTCGGCCGTCTGGAGCGCGGCTGGGTCGTCGCCTCGGAGGGCGCCGCCCTCGACATCTGCGGCGCCAGCTTCGTCCGCGAGATCGAGCCGGGCGAGTTCGTCGCCATCGACGAGAACGGCCTGCGCACCTCGCGATTCGCGGAAGCGAAGCCCAAGGGCTGTGTCTTCGAGTACGTCTATCTGGCCCGCCCCGACACCGACATCGCCGGGCGGAACGTGTACCTCTCCCGGGTGGAGATGGGCCGCAAGCTCGCGCAGGAAGCCCCGGTCGAGGCCGACCTCGTCATAGCGACCCCGGAGTCCGGCACCCCGGCCGCCATCGGCTACGCGGAGGCCTCCGGCATCCCGTTCGGCGCCGGACTCGTCAAGAACGCCTACGTCGGCCGGACCTTCATCCAGCCCTCGCAGACCATCCGCCAGCTCGGGATCCGGCTGAAGCTGAACCCGCTGAAGGAAGTCATCAAGGGCAAGCGCCTGGTCGTCGTCGACGACTCGATCGTCCGCGGCAACACCCAGCGGGCCCTGGTGCGCATGCTCCGCGAGGCGGGCGCGGCCGAGGTCCACATCCGGATCTCCTCGCCGCCGGTGAAGTGGCCGTGCTTCTTCGGCATCGACTTCGCCACCCGCGCCGAGCTGATCGCCAACGGCATGACGATCGACGAGATCGGCACCTCGCTCGGCGCCGACTCCCTCTCCTACATCTCCATCGACGGCATGATCGAGGCGACCACCATCGCCAAGCCGAACCTGTGCCGCGCCTGCTTCGACGGCGAGTACCCGATGGAGCTCCCGGACCCCGAACTGCTCGGCAAGCAGCTTCTGGAGACCGAGCTGGCGGCCGGTCCTGCCGCCACGGCCGCGGCCGACGCCATCCGTCGCCCGTAAGCCCGTATCACCTGCAGTACGACACGAAAGTTCTCACCGTCATGTCTGAGACAACTGGTGCCAGCTACGCAGCCGCGGGCGTCGACATCGAGGCCGGCGACCGCGCCGTCGAGCTCATGAAGGAGTGGGTGAAGAAGACGCAGCGCCCCGAGGTCCTCGGCGGCCTCGGCGGCTTCGCCGGACTCTTCGACGCCTCCGCCCTCAAGAACTACGAGCGCCCCCTGCTCGCCTCCGCCACGGACGGCGTGGGCACCAAGGTCGACATCGCCCGGCAGCTCGGCGTGTACGACACCATCGGCCACGACCTGGTCGCGATGGTCATGGACGACATCGTGGTGTGCGGCGCCGAGCCGCTGTTCATGACCGACTACATCTGCGTCGGCAAGGTCCACCCCGAGCGGGTCGCCGCGATCGTCAAGGGCATCGCCGAAGGCTGTGTGCTGGCCGGCTGCGCCCTGGTGGGCGGTGAGACCGCCGAACACCCCGGCCTGCTGGGCGAGGACGACTTCGACGTCGCCGGCGCCGGTACGGGCGTCGTGGAGGCCGACCGGCTGCTGGGCGCGGATCGTATCCGGACGGGTGACGCGGTCATCGCCATGGCGGCGTCCGGGCTTCACTCGAACGGGTACTCGCTCGTCCGGCACGTCCTGCTGAACCAGGGCAAGCTCTCGCTGGACGCGCGGATCGACGAACTGGGCCGCACCCTCGGCGAGGAGCTGCTGGAGCCGACCAAGATCTACTCGCTGGACTGCCTGGCGCTCACGCGCACGGCGGACGTCCACGCGTACAGCCACGTCACCGGCGGCGGTCTGGCCGCCAACCTGGCCCGTGTGATCCCGGACACCCTGCACGCGATCGTCGACCGCTCCACCTGGACCCCGGCCCCGATCTTCGACCTCGTCGGCAGGACGGGGCAGGTCGAGCGCCTGGAACTGGAGAAGACGCTCAACATGGGCGTGGGCATGATCGCGATCGTGCCCGAGGAGTCCGCCGACGTGGCGCTCGCGACGCTGGCCGACCGCGGTGTGGAGGCCTGGGTCGCCGGTGAGATCACCGAGCGCGGCGAGCACACCACGGGCGCGGAGCTCGTGGGCGACTACGCGAGCTGAGGCGCACGAGGCAGCGCAAAACCCGGTCCGGTGGTGGTGGCCACCCCGGACCGGGTCGAGCACAGCTGATGCGTCAAGCGCCGCGGCGTTGCGACGTGGGACCGGACTCGTCGTCCTCGTCCTCGTCGTCGTCGTTATAGAGATCCGCGTACTGGGCGTACGGGTCGTCTTCTTCGTCTTCGTCGTCCTCGAACGGCTCGCCATTCGGCGGCTGGCTCGAAGTCGAAGCGCCCAGCTCATTGGCCAGACGCGACAGGTCAGTCCCGCCGCTGCTGTACTTCAGCTGGCGGGCGACCTTCGTCTGCTTGGCCTTTGCCCGGCCGCGCCCCATGGCTCGACCCCCTCGGATACGGGGCTCGGTGGCCCCAGAGTCTTGACACGCGTTCATGATCTGGAACGGGCTCTCCGTGGAGAGACCGGTCCGTAGGGCTTCCACGGTACCTGAGCCCACGCCCATACGGTACGTCGCCCACAGGACGTGCCTGGACCGACGACCCTCGGGATGCCCTGTACCCGCTGGTCAACCGCGATTTTAACCACTTCTTGGCGGCCGACCCGCCGACGGGAGTGAGAGTTCTCTCCAAGTGCCCGCCGGCGGGTACCGGACCGCTCCCCGGCCGGAGCCCTCGGTCAGCGGGCCCGGCGCGCCGCGTCCGCCTCGTGGATGCGCTGTTCCGCGATCCGGTCGGCCGCGGCGGCCGGCGGAATCCCGTCCGCCTTCGCACGTGCGAATATGGCGAGCGTGGTGTCGTAGATCCTCGCCGCCTTCGCCTTGCACCGGTCGAAGTCGAAGCCGTGCAGCTCGTCGGCGACCTGGATGACACCGCCCGCGTTCACCACGTAGTCCGGCGCGTAGAGGATGCCGCGGTCGGCGAGGTCCTTCTCCACCCCCGGGTGGCCGAGCTGGTTGTTGGCCGCGCCGCAGACCACCTTGGCGGTCAGCGCGGGGACGGTGTCGTCGTTGAGGGCGCCGCCGAGCGCGCAGGGCGCGTAGACGTCCAGGTCACGGACCCGGATCAGGGTCGCGGTGTCGGCGACGGCCGTCACCCCGTCCGGGTGCGCCGCGAGGATCCGCCCGACGGCCTCCTCGCGCACGTCCGTGATCACGACCTCGGCGCCCTCGGCCCGCAGATGCCCGACCAGGTGGTGGCCGACCTTGCCGACGCCCGCGATACCGACCTTGCGCCCGGCGAGCGAGGCGTCGCCCCACAGGTGCCGCGCGCTGGCCCGCATGCCCTGGTAGACCCCGAAGGCCGTCAGCACGGACGAGTCGCCGGCGCCGCCGTTCTCGGGGGAGCGTCCGGTCGTCCACCGGCACTCGCGGGCGACGACGTCCATGTCGGCGACGTACGTGCCGACGTCGCAGGCGGTGACGTAGCGCCCGCCGAGCGAGGCGACCATGCGGCCGTAGGCGAGGAGCAGTTCCTCGCTCTTGTCGCGGTCCGGGTCGCCGATGATCACGGCCTTGCCGCCGCCGTGGTCCAGGCCGGCCATGGCGTTCTTGTACGACATCCCGCGCGCGAGGTTCAGCGCGTCCGCGACGGCCGCTTCCTCGTCGGCGTACGGGTAGAAGCGCGTGCCGCCCAGAGCGGGGCCGAGCGCGGTGGAGTGGAGGGCGATGACGGCCTTGAGGCCACTGGCACGGTCCTGGCAGAGCACGACCTGCTCATGGCCTCCCTGGTCCGAGTGGAACAGGGTGTGCAGGACGCCGGCTGATACTTCGGTCACTGTGGTGACTCCTGGATGCGTAGCGGCGGTTGGAGACCAGCTCCCGTGAAGGTGGCGGGCGCTGTGGGCACGAGATTAGGGCCTGGGCCCTCGAGCCCAGCTCGCCGTGCTCAGGATCACCCACCCCAGGGGTGCGCCCGTGCGACGATTTGCATAGATTTCCCGCCCGTTTGTGAGCGGGTTCCGCAGGTTTTCCTGACAGTGGGCGGGGGATGGAGCAGGCGTGCCCAAGGTGTCCTCGGTGGTCGTCCCGTACGCGACCTATCTGCGTGTGTACGAGCCGCTGGCGGCCTTCCCGGAGCCCGAGCGCGGCCACTGGACGCGCTACGCCCGCCGGGCGGACCGTCCCTCGTACCAGGACGAACTGCGGCGCTCCCTGGCCGACTTGCTGCCCACCCCGCCCGTCCCGGTGCCGGTGCACGAGAGCGCGGACGCGTTCGTCCTGGAGGTCGACGGGATCGTCTGCGTCTGCCCGTGGCGGACCCGGCTGCGCGGCTGGCAGGCGCTCGGTGAGCTGGCCGGGGAGCTGCCCGGGCCGGTCCTGGAGGCCGTGCTGCCCGAGGTGGTGCGCCGACAGGCCGCCCAGGACTACGAGCGCTGGCTGCTGCGCAACCCGGACGCCCGGCCCTGGATCCGCACCTCGACCTGGCAGGTGCCGCTGCACTGGTTCGTCCTGGTCGGCGACGAGGAGCGGCGCTACGACAAGGGGACGGCCGACGTCCCGCCGATGCTGCGCTACCGCACCCCGATGGTGCAGGCGCGGCGGCGCGTGGCGCGGGCGCTGCGCACCCTGAAGGACACCCTCGACGAGGGGCCGCTCATCGACGGCCTGGTGGACGTGGGGCGTTGGCTGGAGGAGTTCCACCCCCGCTCCCATGTCGAGCTGGACTACGGCGGGCTGGTGCACGCCCTGCCCGCGGGCGAGTTGGAGGACGACCACTCGGCGGCGGACGTGGCCGCGGGCGTCGAGGCGCTGCGCAAGGGCGACGGGGCCGGCGCCGGGGAGGCGTACGCGCGGCTCGTTGAGCGGTGGCGCTCGGTGCGGGACCGGCGTTCGGCGAACTGACGGGGTGTGACGCGGGTCACCCGGTGGGGCCTTGGTGGGCTGCCCGGTCGCGAACTGGCGTTTGACCTGACGCCCGTTTTGGGGTTTCGTCCTCGCACAGCGTGTTCTCGGGTTTCCCCTGATGTCCCGCCAACAAGGGACGTAGGTCCCTATCCGGGCGTTCGCCTCACTGTGTGTCAAGCGTGACGGACCGCACGTACCCGGCTCTTGCGCCTCTTCCCCCTCCTCGTGCCAAAATAGGACAAGGGGCCCGGGGGAGGTTCCGCTTTGGGGGGTCTGGTGACTCCTGATCGCCCTGTGACTGATCGTCACAGTGGCGTGACTGTCCGCTATGGCATGGTCCATCGGCTTCCGTCGCCGATGAACACCTGGGGGGCAATTCCATCGGTTTGGCCGACGCGGCTGGACGGATGGTGTAGTTGTAGTGCCGAGGACAAGCCGTTCGTCCTATAACCGACTCGACTCGCGTCCGCCATTTCGGGCAACGCGGGTCAAGGTGCAGAATTTAGAGGAAAGAACCGAGAACGATCGGTTCTCCCGAGGAGGCCGCTCATGACCGCTCGCACCCCTGATGCCGAGCCGCTGCTGACCCCGGCTGAGGTCGCCACCATGTTCCGCGTCGACCCCAAGACGGTCACGCGGTGGGCGAAGGCCGGAAAGCTCACTTCGATCCGCACGCTCGGCGGGCACCGCCGCTACCGCGAGGCGGAGGTCCGTGCACTGCTCGCGGGCATCCCGCAGCAGCGCAGCGAGGCCTGAACCAACTGAATAGCGGGCAAACCGGCAGGTCCCCCAACGTGCCGAGATGTCCGTGACCAAAGCTCCAAGCGACGCGGGAACCGCCCCAACGGGACCCACGCCCAAGTACTTCCCAGAACATCACAGGGTGTGTCGTGGATCGCGCTGGACTCCGCCGAGTCCAGCGCGATCTTTTTTGTGTGCGTGCGTGCGTGTGGGGGCAGCGTGACAAGGGGGTCTGTGTGTGGCCTTGTCGGACCCTGTCGGTATGCCCTCCGAGGTAGTGCAATTGCACATATTAAATTGACCTGTTGTAGGCGAGGTGTAAGAACCCAGGTTTCAAAAACTCATGCGGTGACACCCGTCACATGCCAGAGTCCTTGTCGCTCGCGTCGAGGGTGCGCTAGAGGAGCCTCGCGTTCCAGCGTCCCACGGGGGCAAGGGTGTTGGGGCCTGCGTCGGTCACGCGGGGGCGGGACTCTCGTCCCCGGCCGGCTCGTCGGGGACCTCGGCGGTGCCGGGGGGCGAGGCCATCGCCAGACGCAGCAGCTGACGGCAGACCGGACAGTGGTGGGTCCGATGGCGGTACGCGGAGGCGGCTGACAGGTGCGCGCGGAGCAACGCCCGCGTCTCGTGCCGTGCCGAAGCCGCCATGCGCCACCTCCACGGGCCGCACGGGGAACGGGGCCCTGTCTTCTGGGTACCGAGCGAATGTGACGGAGTCAAGATGCCCCGACCGCATGAGCCGTGCCGCGCGCGGCCCTGTGGGGCGCCTTGCGCGGCCTTTCGGCCCTCGGGGGCGGTAAGAAGTCCGGCACCCCGGGAGGGAGTTCGAGAGGGCCGCACAGCCGCCGCCGGTGGAAGGGGAGTTGCGGGTGGTCCCTGGGAGGCTCGAGGGCTCAGGGGCAACACAAGAAGGCCCGGATCCGAAGATCCGGGCCTTTGCTGCGGTCCTGACGGGATTTGAACCCGCGGCCTCCACCTTGACAGGGTGGCGAGCACTCCAAACTGCTCCACAGGACCAGGTTTCGCAGTGCGATTCGTGCGTTGCGCTGCGAGAAGAGACTCTACAGGAGCCGGTGCCCACCAGTCGAACTCACCCGGTGTGCAGGGCCGGTCACGGTACGGCGGCGTCGATCGCCTTCACGATGCGCTTGTCCGAGATGGGGTACGCCGTGCCCAGCGCGTGGGCGAAATAGCTGACCCGGAGCTCCTCGATCATCCAGCGGATGTCCAGGACCGTGGACGGCACCGGGCGGCCCTGCGGCATCTGCTCGAGGAGCCAGGCGTACTCGTCCTGCATCTCGTGGACCTTCTCCATGCGGGTGGTGTCCCGCTGGACGCCGGTCGGCATCTGCTGGAGACGGCGGTCCGCCGCGACCAGGTAGCGCATCAGGTCGGGCAGCCGGCGCAGCCCCGTCAGGGTCACGAAGCCGGGCTTCACCAGGGCGTTGAGCTGCTTGCGCACATCCGTCAGGTTGGCGAGCAGCGCCGGGCTGCTCACCGCCTTCAGGCGCCGTTCGCAGGCATGCCAGGCGGCGAGCACCTGCTGGACCTGCCCCACCGTACGGACCGTGGTGTCCACGATCTCCGCGCGGACCTTGTCGTACAGCTTCCGGTACGACTCCTCGTCCCATGCGGGGCCGCCGAAGTCGCCGATCAGCTTGTCGGCGGCGGCCATCGCGCAGTCGTCGAAGAGGGCCTGGATCGTCCCGTGGGGGTTGGCGGACAGGGCGAGCTTCTGCGGGTTGGTGAGCTTCTCGGAGGCGAACTTGGCCGGGTTCACCGGGATGTTGCGCAGGACGAGCCTGCGGGTGCCCTTCCACATCGCCTCGGCCTGCTCGGCCTCCGTGTCGAAGAGACGCACGGAGACGGTGTCGCCGTCGTCGACGAGGGCCGGGTACGCCTTGACCGGCTGGCCCGCGCGGCGCGTCTCGAAGACACGGGTGAGGGTGCCGATCGACCAGTCCGTCAGCCCCGAACGCTCCAGGGACTCGCCGCCCTCGCGGGAGGCGGTCGCCGCGGCGGCCTGGGAGATCGCCTGGCGCGCCTTCGGCCTCAGGCGCAGCCTCAGCGTCTCCAGGTCCTTGTCCTCGGCGAGCTTGCGGCGCCGCTCGTCGACGATCCGGAAGGTGATGCGCAGGTGTTCGGGGACGCGCGCCCAGTCGAAGTCCTCGGCCTCGAAGGGGACACCGACCATGCGCTTCAGCTCGCGCGCCATGGTGGTCGTCAGCGGCTCCCGCAAGGGCACCGCCGCGGCCAGGAAGCGCTGGGCGAAGTTCGGGGCGGGGACGTAGTTGCGGCGGATGGGCTTGGGCAGGGACCGGATCAGCTCCGTCACCAGCTCCTCCCGCAGGCCCGGGATCTGCCAGTCGAAGCCCTCGTCGGTGACCTGGTTGAGGACCTGGAGCGGGACGTGGACGGTCACACCGTCGGCGTCCGCGCCCGGCTCGAACTGGTACGTCACCCGGAACGTGAGCTGCCCCTGGCGCCAGGAGTCCGGGTAGTCGGCCTTGGTGACCGCCTCCGCGGACTCCCGGATGAGCATCTCCCGCTCGAAGTCCAGGAACTCGGGCTGTTCGTGCCGCTTGCGCTTCCACCAGGAGTCGAAGTGGGCGCCGGACACGACGTGTTCGGGAACGCGCTGGTCGTAGAAGTCGTACAGGGTCTCGTCGTCGACGACGATGTCCCGGCGGCGGGCCCGGTGTTCGAGCTCCGCGACCTCGCTGAGCAGCTTGCGGTTGTCGGCGAAGAACTTGTGGTGGGTGCGCCAGTCGCCTTCGACGAGCGCGTTGCGGATGAACAGCTCACGGCTGATCTCCGGCTCGATCCGCCCGTAGTTGACCTTGCGCTGGGCGACGATCGGCACGCCGTACAGCGTGACCTTCTCGTAGGCCATCACGGCCGCCTGGTCCTTCTCCCAGTGCGGCTCGGAGTAGGTCCGCTTCAGCAGGTGCCCGGCGAGCGGCTCGACCCACTCCGGTTCGATCCTCGCGTTGACGCGGGCCCACAGGCGGGAGGTCTCCACCAGCTCGGCCGACATCACGAAACGCGGCTGCTTCTTGAAGAGCGAGGAGCCCGGGAAGATCGCGAACTTGGCGCTGCGGGCGCCCAGGTACTCGTTCTTGTTGCCGTCCTTCACGTCCTTCATCCCGATGTGGGAGAGGAGGCCGGCCAGCAGGGAGACGTGCACGCTCTGGTCGGCGGCGTCGTCCTCGTTGAGATGGATGCCCATCTGCTTGGCGACGGTGCGCAGTTGGGTGTAGATGTCCTGCCATTCGCGAATGCGCAGGAAGTTGAGGTACTCCTGCTTGCACATCCGGCGGAAGGACGACGAGCCCCGCTCCTTCTGCTGCTCGCGGAGGTAGCGCCACAGGTTGAGGTAGGCGAGGAAGTCGCTCGTCTCGTCCCGGAAGCGGGCGTGCTGCTGGTCGGCCTGGGTCTGCTTGTCGGCAGGGCGCTCGCGCGGGTCCTGGATGGACAGGGCCGACGCTATGACCATGACCTCGCGGACACAGCCGTTCTTGTCGGCCTCCAGGACCATCCGGGCCAGGCGCGGGTCCACGGGCAGCTGGGCCAGCTTGCGGCCGGTGTCGGTCAGCCGCTTGCGCACGTCCTTCTCGGCCGGGTCGATCGCGCCGAGTTCCTGGAGCAGTTGCATGCCGTCGCGGATGTTGCGGTGGTCCGGCGGGTCGATGAACGGGAACTTCTCGATGTCGCCGAGGCCGGCCGCGGTCATCTGGAGGATGACGGAGGCGAGGTTGGTGCGCAGGATCTCCGCGTCCGTGAACTCCGGGCGGGCGAGGAAGTCGTCCTCGGAGTAGAGGCGGATGCACACACCGTCGGACGTACGGCCGCAGCGGCCCTTGCGCTGGTTGGCGCTGGCCTGGCTGATCGCCTCGATCGGCAGCCGCTGGACCTTGGTGCGATGGCTGTAGCGGGAGATCCGCGCGAAGCCCGGGTCGATGACGTACTTGATGCCGGGCACGGTGAGGGACGTCTCGGCGACGTTCGTGGCCAGAACGATCCTGCGCCCGGTGTGCGGCTGGAACACGCGGTGCTGCTCGGCGTGGGACAGCCGGGCGTACAGCGGCAGCACCTCGACGCCCTGCCGATGGGTGCCTCCGGCGCGGGGGTAGCGCTTCTCCAGCGCGTCCGCCGTGTCCCGGATCTCCCGCTCGCCGGAGAGGAAGACCAGGATGTCGCCCTGGCCCTCGCCCTGGAGCTCCTCGACGGCGTCGCAGATCGCGGTGATCTGGTCCCGGTCGGAGTCGTCCGAGTCCTCCTCCAGGAGGGGCCGGTAGCGCACCTCCACGGGATACGTGCGCCCGCTGACCTCGATGATCGGGGCGTCCCCGAAGTGCCGGGAGAACCGCTCGGGGTCGATGGTCGCCGAGGTGATGACGACCTTCAGGTCGGGTCTGCGGGGCAGCAGCTGGGCCAGGTACCCGAGCAGGAAGTCGATGTTGAGGGACCGCTCGTGGGCCTCGTCGATGATGATCGTGTCGTAGGCGCGCAGCTCGCGGTCGGTCTGGATCTCGGCGAGCAGGATGCCGTCGGTCATCAGCTTGATGAACGTGGCGTCCTGGTTCACCTGGTCGGTGAAGCGGACCTTCCAGCCGACGGCCTCGCCGAGCGGCGTCCGCAGCTCCTCCGCGACCCGCTCCGCGACCGTACGGGCGGCGATCCGGCGGGGCTGGGTGTGCCCGATCATGCCGCGCACGCCCCGGCCGAGCTCCACGCAGATCTTGGGGATCTGGGTGGTCTTCCCGGACCCGGTCTCACCGGCCACGATGACGACCTGGTGATCGCGGATGGCCTCCGCGATGGCGTCCTTCTTCTGGCTGACGGGCAGCTGCTCGGGATAGCTGACGGCGGGCACGCGCTCGCGGCGCAGCGCGATCCGTTCCTCGGCGCGGGCCACCTCGGCCTCGATCTCGGCGAGGACGGCGGCCTTGGCCTCCGGCTTGCGGATCTTGCGTGCGCCTTCGAGCCTGCGCCCGAGCCGCTGCGACTCACGCAGGGACAGCTCGGTCAGGCGGGGGGCGAGGGTGCCGAAGCTCGGGGCGCCGGGGGCGGGATGCGTAGACATACGCGATCCAGGATCTCATCCCGGGGAAATCCCTGGCGAACCCTTTTGCCCCCGCCGGTCCGGGCCGCCTCCGCGGCTACACCTGCGGCTCGCTCCGGGGCTGTCCCTGGGGCTGCCCCTGCCCTTGCTGCGGCTGCGGCTGCGGCTGTGTCGGCACCGGCACCGGCACCGGCGTCTCGGCCTCGCGGCGCCTGCGGGTCTCCTCCAGGGCGATGGACTTGGCGGTGTTGGAGACGGCCTTGATGCCCAGATACGCGGTGGTCATGCTGCTCACCGCGGTGAACGCCGCGGTGAGCACCCCCACGATCACCGCCTTGTCGCCGTCCAGCCGCCACACCCCGACGACCGCCACCACGGCGATCGCCAGATTGCTGAAGAGAACCGCGAACAGTCCGTACCGCGCCCGGGCCACCTCGACCCGGTCCCCCTGTGCCGCCATCGCCCTCGTCCTTCTCGCCGAAGCGACGAAAACCCCTCCGGTGGCCCGGAGGGGTTTTCGTACTGAGTGGCTGGGGCCGGGGTCGAACCGGCGACCTATCGCTTTTCAGGCGATCGCTCGTACCAACTGAGCTACCCAGCCACGAAGTTCACGAGGAACTTCAGCGGTCCTGACGGGATTTGAACCCGCGGCCTCCACCTTGACAGGGTGGCGAGCACTCCAAACTGCTCCACAGGACCAGGCGTTGCGTACGACAGTGTCGCACAGAGCGAACCAGGTCTTCAAAGTGGATCTGGCCAGGCTCTCAGGAAGCTGACTTCCCTTGGCTGACCTGCACTTTGTCGGTGCCCGATGTCGCTGGATCAGCATATCAGAGCTCCGCAGGTGTCCCGCACCGCTTATTCAGGGGCCGGTGTGGACGAATTATTCAGGGGCCGGTGTGGACGAACGCCGCCCACCACAGGGGATGCGCGTCCGGCTGCCGGCGCAGCCGGCCGACCGCCTCGTGGAGCGCGTGCGCCGCGCGGTCGGGGGCGAGCGCGGGACCCGAGCGCAGTCCGCCGTAGAAGGTCTCGGCGACCTGGGTGGCGCGGGCGTCGTCGACGACCCACTGGGCGGCCACGACATGCGTGAAGCCCGCCAGTTGCAGCGCCCCGGCCAGATGGACCGCCTCGTCGGGCAGCACGGCGGCGCCCCGTGCCGTCTCGCAGGCCGACAGATACGCCAGCCGCGCCCGGCGCAGCCGCAGCCGGGAGATGTCCGCGACCGTCAGCGGGCCCGCCGTCGCGTGGTCGTGGAGATAGAGCGCGCCGCCCGCCGAGTCGGTGGGGTCCTGGGTGCCGTGCCCGGAGAAGTGGAGACAGGGGTGGGCGGGCAGCGCGGACAGCAGTCGCTCCCGGGTGGCGGTGGCGCCGGCCAGGACGGTGGCGGCGCCGCCGAGCGCGCTCGTCAGGTCCTCGATCTCCTGGCGGGCGTGCGGCAGGGGAGGCAGCCCCGGGGTGTCCGACTGGTCGACGGCGAGCAGCCGCCCGTCCTCCTCCTCGTCCGCCGCGGCGGAGTTCCCGGCCGCCAGCGCGCGCAGCGTCGTCGTGTACGAGCAGACGTACCGGTCGGGGAGGTTGCGGTCGCCGTCCTCGTCGTAGTGGCCCGCCGCGTGCAGGGGGAGCAGGGAGAGCAGGCCGGTGGGGCACCACCACAGGCGCTCCCCGGCGTCGAGGCGGGCGAGGGCCTCGGTGACGGGGCCCGCGACGGTGTCCCACAGCCAGGCCAGGGTGCGGGTCAGCAGCTGCCGGGCCCGCCAGGTGTCCGCCGCGGAACGGCCCGCCGCGGCCAGCGCCTCCAGGAGCGCCCCGGTCCGCTCGGCCAGCCCGTCGTCCCCGGTCAGCCCGAGGCCGGGCAGCGGTACGGCGTGCACGTCGTCGGCGGTGACGATCAGGGCGTCGCAGCGCAGGAAGCTCGTGTTGACGATGACGACCGGGCCGTGCGCGGCGGCGGTGCGCAGCCGCTCCAGGGAGGGCGGACGCAGGAAGTCCTCCAGGCCGGGCAGTTCACGGACCCGGGCGGTCAACTCGTCCAGTTCGCGCGCCAGTTCCGCGGTCCTGTCCCGGTGCTCGGGGGACGTGGCCTGCGCGCCGGGGTGCTCCAGCAGGGCGCGGATCTCGCGGATGCGGGTGGCCGCCTCGGGGGCGCGTTCCCGGAGTTCGGCCATCTCGTCGCGGGCGTCCAGGGCCTGGGCCAGGAGAACACCGCGGCCCTGTTCCAGCAGGCGCAGCGCCTCCTGGAGGCGTCCGCAGTTCAGGGCGGCCGCGGCGGCCTCGCCGGCCAGGCCCGCCGCGCTGCCCAGGGCGTCGAGCCGGTCCCGGCGGTCCAGGCCGTGCCAGGCCATCAGGGGGAGTTCGGCGACGGCGGCGCGATGGGCGTCGAGGGAGTCGGTCCAGTCACCGTTCAGGGAGGCCGCCCGGGCCCAGGCCACGGCCGTCCGGAACCGGCCGAAGGACGGGGCGACGGTGACGGTCGTGGCCTCGCGCAGCAGGTCGTAGGCCAGCTGCCGGTCGGCCTCGGCGGTCTCCTCGTCGGGGTCCAGCGTGGCCCGCAGCACCAGCGCGACGCCGAGGGCGCTCAGGCACATCTGGCGCTGCGGATGGTCCCCGGGCACGGCGCGCAGGGCGGCGCGGGCGGCGAGCGCGGCCCGCGCGACGTCCTCGGCGGCGGCGTCGTCGCGCGGGGTGCGCGGGTCGATGCCGCCGCTGCGGGCGAGCAGCGCGGTGACGAGGTTGACGAGGTAGAAGGAGCGCTGCGGATGACCGGCCGGGCACAGGCGCACGGCGTGCCGCAGCCGGTCGACGGCCTCGTCGGCGTCGCCGGGCGTGCCCTGGCTCTCGTACCGGTGGCCGAGGGCGCGGCCGAGGTTGGACAGGTGGTTGGGGCGTTGCGGGTGCTCGTCGCCGACCCCGTCGGCCGCGGCGCGGGCGGCCCGGATCGCGGCGTCGAGGTCGGCGGCGTCCTCGGCGCGTTCGTAGCGGGACATGAAGGCGACGGCGAGGTTGCCGTGGTGCAGGGCGGCGTCCACGTGCGCCGGGGGCAGGGCGGCCACGGCGGCGCGGTGGGCCTCCACGGACTCGTCGAGGTCGGCCAGCGCCCCCGACCACTCGTGGCGGCGGCGCAGGACCGACCCCAGGTTCGTCAGATGGACGACGAGCGCGCCGGTCTCGGCGGCGGCCGTGCCGGCGACGGCCTCCCGGGCGGTCCGGACCGCCTCGGTGAGGTCCCGCTGGTCGCCCGCCCAGGTGTAGCGGACCGTCAGGGCGGTGCAGACGTTGGTGAGATACGTGGCCCGGTCGGGGTGACCGGCGGGCAGGGCGTCCACCGCCTGGAGGCTCAGCTCGACCGCGCGGTCCAGGTCGGCGCGGTCGCCGAGGCGTTCGGCGCGCACCCGCAGCACCGCCCCCAGGTTGGACAGGTGCAGGGCGTGGCCGGCGTCGGAGTACCGCGGGGAACCGGTGGCGCGCCCGGCCCGCAGGGCGCCCTCCAGCCGCCGGACCGCCTCGTCGAGCGGGGCGAGGCCGCCGTCGCGCTGGTGGACGGCCTGGAGGGCGCGGCCGAGGTTGAACAGGACCTGCGCGGCGTGCGGGCCGCTCTCGTCGGGGAGGCGCTCCAGGGCGCCGCGGCTCAGGCGCACGGACTCGTCGAGGTCGCCGTCGGCGCCGGTGACGCCGTGGCGCAGCAGCAGCGTCCCGGCGAGGTGGGACTCGTCGACGACCTGTTCCGGGGTCCCGGTGGGGTGCCGTACGGCCTCGCGGAAGACGTCGACGGCCTCGTCCAGGGCGGCCGGGTCGCCGGTGAGGAGGTGGCGCCGGCCGAGCGCCAGGCCGAGTTCCGACAGGCACTTGGCGACGGCGGTGGGGTGGAAGCCGGTGAGCAGGGCGCGGGCCTCGCGCAGGGCCTCGACGGCCGCCTCGATGTCCTCGGCGGAGCCGGTGCGCTGCGACCGCCGGCGCAGGGCCTCGCCGAGGCCGCCCAGGAGCAGACCGCGGTGGGCGGTGCCCGCGGCGACGCCGCCCAGCCCGCGCCGGGCGGCGTCGATCGCGGCGTCGGCGTCGGCCGGGTCCTCGGTGGCGTGGAACCGGGCCAGCAGGACCGAGCACAGGTTGAAGAACAGCTCGGGCGGGCTGCCCTCGCGGACCTGGTCCCCCAGCAGGGTGACCGCCTCGTCGATGTCCGCGCGCCGTCCGGTGTGCCCGAACCGGTCCCGCAGGGCGAGGGCCAGCCGTTCGGCCACGCCGTCCCGGTCGGCGTGCGCGGCCGGCACGGCGTCCAGCGCCTGGCGCCCGGTGCCGACGGCGGCGTCCAGGTCGGCGGACGCCCCGGTCCGGTTCGCCCGGGAGCGCAGGATGTCGCCGAGCGCGGAGAGCGCGGAGGCCCGCAGGGGGTGCCCCGGCGGGCAGCCGTCCACGGCCTCGCGGGCGGCGTCGGCGGCCCCGTCCAGGTCGGCCGCCCGGTGATGGCGCCCGTACCGCTGGTGCAGCGCCCGGGCCAGGTTCGACAGGTACAGCGGGCGCTGCGGGTCCGTGCGCTCGGCGCGGCGCACGGCGAGCCCGAACTGCTCGGCCGCCCGGTCCGGATCGGCGGGGTCGGACGTCGTCTCGTACCGCATCAGCAGGGCGATGCCCGCGTTGGAGTGGAACAGGGAGTGCGGCTCGGGGGCCACCCGCACGGCCTCGGCGCCCGTCTCGACGGCCTCGTCCAGCACCGCGGGGTCGCGGCCGGCGAAGCCGTGGTGCAGGCTCAGCGCGCCGGACAGGTTGGCCAGGTACAGGCACAGGGCCGGATCGCCGGGGTGCGCGGCCCGGACGGCCTCCCGGCCGAGGACGACCGCCTCCTCCAGGTCGGGCAGGGTGCCCTGGACCGTGAAACGGAAGCGGAGCGCGCTGCCCAGGTTGGACAGCATCATGGCGCGGCCGTTGAACCAGCCGGGCAGGATCTCGACGGCGGTGCGCCACACGGAGATCGCCTCGGCGAGCGCGGCCGGGTCGCCGCCGGCCTGCCAGCGGACGAACGACTCCAGGGCGCGGTTGGTCTCGGGGCCCAGTTCCCGCACGGCCGGGACCTTCATCCCGGCGATCAGCTCCTGCGCCTCCTGCGGCACCTCCTCGGGCGCGATCCGCCCCAGCACCGCGTAGAGCATCACCGCGAACCCCAGTTCCTCGACGGTCTCCGGGGTCTCGGTGCGGTGCAGGGTGCAGCGGGCGTGGAACAGCTGGGCGAGCCCCCGCAGCAGGTCCCGGTCGAGGACGTGGACGGGCTCGGTGGGACCGTCCGGGGTGACCAGGGCGGCCTGGCTCAGCTCCTCCGCCTCGGTGACGGCGGCCGGGTCGAGCACCGCCTGCGCGTCGCCGTCGGTGACGAAGGCGTCCAGCCGCTGCCCGAGCCGCTCGGCGAGTCCTTCGAGGCGTCGCCAGATGTCCTCGTTCCGCATCGTCCGCCCCCGTCGGCCGCCGCGTGCGCTGTGCTTGTGTGCATCATGATGATTCATCAACTCCCCGGGGGAGGAGAGGAATTCGTGGAGATGCCGGAGCTGTTGGGCGCACTGTGCCGGGAGCTTCCCGGACTGCGGTCCGCCGCCCGTGACCTCGGTGAGGGCCCGGCGATGGAGGAGCTGCTGGCCGCCGCCCGGCGCGGTGAACCGGTCGAGGACCGGCTGCGCGCGCTCGGCCTCCTGGACCCGCTCGGCCCGGACCGGCCCGGCACCGGCCGGAACGTCCCCGGCCAGTCCGGCGGCGCCCTGGTCCCGGTGCACGGCGTCGACGCCTCCGGGCACGTCGCCCCCGGCCACTACCGGTGCCCGGTGGACATCTGTTCGCGGGTGGAACGGCCCCGCCCCGGCGACGACCTGCCGCTGTGCGCGCTGCACGGCCGCCCGCTGAGGTTCGGCTGAGCCCGGCGTGAACACCGTCCTCGCCGAACTGGGCCGCAAGTACGCCGAGCGCTGGGTCACGCTGCTCCTGCTGCCCGGGACGCTGTACGTCGCCGGGACGGCCGCCGCCTGCCGGCTGGGCCACACCCACTGGGCCGATCCCGGCCGGCTGACCGCGCTGACGGAGCGGGGCGGGCCGATCGGCGGGCGGACCGTGTCGTCGGTGTGGCTGCTGGCCGTCGTCGTGCTGCCGGTGCTGTCGGCCGCCGCCGGGCTCGCCGCGCGGGGCGCCGCCGCCGCACTGGGCCGGCTCTGGTTCGACCCCTGGCCACGCGCCCTGGACCGGCCGGCCCGCCGGCTGACAGCCGCGCGCGCCGCGCGCTGGGAGGCCGCCGAGGCGGAGTACCGCGCCGAACTCGAGGGGCCGGCCGTGCCCGACCGGCTCGACGCGCTCGCCGCCCGCCGCAACGCCGTCGCGCTGGTGCCGCCGCGGCGGCCCACCTGGTGCGGGGACCGGCTGCGGGCGGTCGACGCGCGGGTGTGGGGCTGGTACCGGCTGGACGTCGTGTTCGGCTGGCCCCGGCTGTGGCTGGTCCTGCTGCCCGCCGAACAGGAGGCGCTGCGGGCCGCCCGCACGGAGCTGGACGCGGCCGTCGCGCTGTGCGGCTGGGGCGTGCTGACCCTGCTGCCCGCGCTGTGCTGGTGGCCCGCGACGGCGGTGGCCGCGGGCCTGTTCGCGGTGGGCCTGCGGCGCACCCGGGCGGCCGTGGACACCGTCGCCCATCTCACCGAGGCGGCCTTCGACCTGCGGGGCGCGCTGCTCGCCCGCCGGCTCGGCTTCGACGTACCGGCGCGGTCACGGCTGACGCCGCAGGTGGGGGCGCGGGTGACGGCGCATCTGCGCAAGCACGCGTGAAGGGGAGCCGGACGGGCGCGAGGACGGCCGAGGGGGAGCCGGACGGGCGCGAGCACACGTGAGGGGCGGCCCGGCGGGCGCGGGAAACGCGAAAACCCGTTCCTGGGAAGGAACGGGTCACTTGTGGTACCCCCAACGGGATTCGAACCCGTGCTACCGCCTTGAAAGGGCGGCGTCCTAGGCCGCTAGACGATGAGGGCAAGAACGAGAGCAGCATATGGGATGCCGGGAGCGATCGCCAAAACGGTTTACGACGGGCTGGGCGCGGGGCGGGGTGTCCCGGTCGCCGTGGGGTTCGGTGCGGGGCTCGGCGTGGGGCTCGGCGTGGGGCTCGGACCCGGTGTCGGCGTGGCCCCCGGCAGGTTCTCCTCGGGCAGATGGCGGCTCACCTCGGCGGTGGTGAGGCCGAGCCCGCCGAGCTTGATCTCGTCCCACGCCTGGAGGCGCCGGGTGTCGCGGTCGAAGTAGAGGATCGACGCCTCGATCGGGTCGGGGTACCTGCCCTCGACGGCGCGCAGTCCGCTGCCGCCGGTGGAGCCCTCGACGCGCAGCCGGGTGCCGTTGTCCATGACCTCCATCTCCTGGTGGTGCAGATGCCCGGAGAGCACGAGCGGGACCGAGCCGTCGACCTCGCGGGCCGCCGAGGGCTCGTGGATCACGGCGACGTCGACCGGCTTCCCGGCGGTCGTCCAGTCGCGCAGGCTCGCTGCGAGCCGGGCGCCCGCGGCCTCCTGGGTCTCCTCGGTGCCGGACCCCTCGCTGCGGTCGGGGGTGAACTGGGGGTCCCCGAGCCCGGCGAAGCGCAGCCCGGCGACGGTCACGGCCCGGCCGTCGTCGAGGACGCGCACGTTCTTCATGCGCTCCAGGTAGCGCTGGGTGATCCGCGAGTCGTGGTTGCCGCGCACCCAGACGTAGGGGGCGCCCAGGTCCTGGATCGGGTCGAGGAAGCCGTTCTCGGCGGCGGTGCCGTGGTCCATGGTGTCGCCGGAGTCGACGATCACGTCGACCTGGTACTGCTCGACGAGCGAGGCGATGATCTTCCAGCTCGCCGGGTTGAGGTGGATGTCGGAGACGTGCAGCACCCGCAGGGTCGTCGGGTCGGGCTGGTAGGCCGGGAGCGTGGACGTGACGTCGTACAGCTTGGTCACGTTCGTCACCAGCCGGGCCAGCTCCTTCTGGTAGACGTCGAACTCGGTGACGATGCTGCGCGCGTTGCCCACCAGCGACGGCGCCGAGGAGAGCAGGCCGGAGAAGCGGGGCTGGAGCACCGAGTCCGGGTTCCAGGTCGCGTACGCCGTGCCGCCCGACGCGGCGAGCAGGGTGAGGGCGAGACCGCCGGCGGCGAGCGCGCGGCGCGGGCGGCGGTAGACGGCGAGGCCGAGCGCGGTGGCCCCGGTGACGACGGCGACGCAGCTGCGCAGGGCCAGGTCGAGGGTGCCGTGCTCGACGTCCTGGGCCACCTCCTCCTGGAGGCCGGAGATGCGTTCGGGGTGGTCGACGAGGGCTTGTGCGCGGACCGGGTCGAGCTGGTCGACGTTGACGTCCAGGCGCACGGGGGCGTGGTGGCTGTCGAGGTGCAGGGCGCCCAGCGGCGACACGTTGATCTTCGTGCCGCCGGTCAGGGAGGGGCGCAGGGTCATCGTCGTGTCCATCGGCCCGACGGGCGCCCGCACGTTGCCGACGACCAGCAGCCCCAGCCACGCCCCGCACAGCACGACCGTGGTCAGACCGAGTGCGCGGGCCCAGGGGTGGGGCCGGTGGACGAGCTCCGGGGCGGGCGGCGGGCGGTGAGCGCGGTATCGGCGGACGAGGCCGCGGGGCGCGCGGCGTACACGGGTCAGAGCGGTCAGGACGGCGACGGGGACGCGAGCCATTGGTCGCGTATGCCCGGTTGGGCGGACGGATATGCGGCCCGGTTCCCGACGGGCCCCGGCGCCCCGGCCGGCGGCTCCCGGCGGTCCCTGGCGGTCCCCGGCGGTGGTCGCGTGGGGCTCCGGCGGGGGTCGCGTGGGGCTCCGGGTTCCGCGTCCCGTGCCTCCGCTGGCCCGGCGGGCTCCGCCGGAGGCGTTCCGTCCCTGACAATGGCTCTGTGCTGGAGATGACGCGCGAAGCCTTCGAAGAGCTCGTGAGCCAGGCCCTGGACCGGATCCCGCCCGAGCTGACGCGGGTCATGGACAACGTGGCCGTGTTCGTCGAGGACGAACCTCCGGCGGACGACCCGGAGCTGCTCGGGCTCTACGAGGGGACGCCGCTCACCGACCGGGGCGAGTGGTACGCGGGCGTGCTGCCCGACCGGATCTCCGTCTACATGGGGCCCACGCTGCGGTTCTGCGAGACCGAGGACGACGTGGTGCACGAGGTGGCGGTGACCGTCATCCACGAGATCGCCCACCACTTCGGCATCGACGACGAGCGGCTGCACGAGCTCGGCTGGGGCTGACCGCCCGTACGTACGCGTGTCCTCTTGCGGGCGGCGGGAGTTGGGCAGGGCGACTCCTTCACACCGCCCTCGGAGGTGGCTGCCCGTGCGCCGCTTGTACGTACCCGTCCGTCTGGCCGCCACGGTGATGGCCGTCGCCGCGGCCGCCGGCTGCATGAGCGTGGGCGACGACGACGGCGGCAGGAGCGCCAGGCCCAGCCACTCGACGGGCCGCGAGGGCGGTGACGCGCCCGACGGCGGTCAGGCGGTGTCCGGCGGCGGCTCGGGCGGGTTCGGGGCCGCCGGGGCCGACGGCAAGCACGGGAGGAAGAAGGGGCAGGAGGACGGCGCGGAGTCCGCCTCGCCCTCCGCCTCCGCGTCCGGTTCGCCCGGCGCCTCCCCGTCCACGGGCGCCGAACCGACCCAGCCCGGACAGCCCGGCCGGCCCACCCCCACCAAGGCCGACCCGACGCCCACCAGGACGCCGGACCCGGAGCCCACCCCGACGCCCACCACCGAGCCCTCGCCCCCGGACACGCCCAGCGCCGAGCCGTCCTCCTCCGCGCATCCGGAGACCGAGCCGCAGCTGGTGCAGCGGGAGCCGGCCCCGGCCGCGGGCACACCGGCGTAGCGGTGGCGGCGGACGCGGCCGTGGAGGTGCCCGCGGGTGGGACCGCGTGGGACCATGAGTGCGTCCGTGGACATGTCCACCGACGTGCCCACGGATGTGCCGTGGATGCGTCCGTGGCCGTGTCCGTGGCTGTGTCCGTGGATGTGACTTACGTCAAATGCCGCAGACTTGATTTGCCTTCGCCCGTGGCAGGTGCGTAAGGTGGTAGATCGTTTGATCCCATTTGCCCGGCGCCAAAGCAGAGAGCGCCGCGTGGCGCGTTCTCTCCCTTGCCGTGGCTGACCGCATTGAGGCGGTCTTATTGCGAATTCACGGAGTTGACGGGCGCGTGCCGACGAGACTCCGGAAGGTTTCGCATACGCATGTCCATTTCCAGTACTGATCACGTCGTCGTGCCCGAGAACGGCGAGAACGAGACGGCCGCCGAGGAGACCCCCACGGTCACCTTCGCGGACCTCGGTCTCCCCGAGGGCGTCGTGCGCAAGCTCGCGCAGAACGGCGTGACCACCCCCTTCCCGATCCAGGCCGCGACCATCCCGGACGCCCTGGCCGGCAAGGACATCCTCGGCCGTGGCCGCACCGGCTCCGGCAAGACCCTCTCCTTCGGTCTGCCGACCCTGGCGCGTCTCGCCGGCGGTCGCACCGAGCGTCACAAGCCCCGCGCGGTCATCCTCACCCCGACCCGTGAGCTCGCCATGCAGGTGGCGGACGCCCTCCAGCCCTACGGCGACGTCGTCGGCCTCAAGATGAAGGTCGTCTGCGGCGGCACGTCGATGGGCAACCAGATCTACGCCCTGGAGCGCGGCGTCGACATCCTCGTCGCCACCCCGGGCCGTCTGCGCGACATCATCAACCGCGGCGCCTGCTCCCTGGAGAACGTCGAGGTCGCCGTCCTCGACGAGGCCGACCAGATGTCCGACCTGGGCTTCCTGCCCGAGGTCACCGAGCTCCTCGACCAGGTCCCGGCCGGCGGCCAGCGCATGCTGTTCTCCGCCACCATGGAGAACGAGATCTCCACGCTGGTCAAGCGCTACCTGGTCGACCCGGTCAGCCACGAGGTCGACGCCGCCCAGGGCGCCGTGACGACCATGTCCCACCACATCCTCATCGTGAAGCCCAAGGACAAGGCGCCGGTCACCGCCGCGATCGCCTCCCGCAAGGGCCGCACGATCATCTTCGTCCGCACCCAGCTGGGCGCCGACCGCATCGCCGAGCAGCTGCGCGAGGCCGGTGTGAAGGCCGACGCGCTGCACGGCGGCATGACCCAGGGCGCCCGCACCCGGACGCTGGCCGACTTCAAGGACGGGTACGTCAACGCGCTCGTCGCCACCGACGTCGCCGCCCGCGGCATCCACGTCGACGGCATCGACCTGGTCCTGAACGTGGACCCGGCCGGCGACCACAAGGACTACCTGCACCGCGCGGGCCGCACCGCGCGCGCCGGCCGCACCGGCACGGTCGTCTCCCTGTCCCTGCCGCACCAGCGCCGCCAGATCTTCCGCCTCATGGAGGACGCGGGCGTCGACGCCGGCCGGCACATCATCCAGGGCGGCACGGCCTTCGAGCCGGAGGTCGCCGAGATCACCGGCGCCCGGTCCATGACCGAGGTCCAGGCCGAGTCCGCGGGCAACGCCGCCCAGCAGGCCGAGCGTGAGGTCTCCTCCCTCGCCAAGCAGCTGGAGCGCGCCCAGCGCCGCGCCGCCGAACTGCGCGAGGACGCGGACCGTCTCGTGGCCCGCGTCGCCCGTGAGCGGGGCGAGGACCCCGAGGCCGCCGTCGCCGAGGCGCAGGCGGAGGCCGTGGCCGCCGCCGAGGCCGCCGAGGCGTCCGCGCCCGAGCAGCCCGTCGCGCAGGACACCGACCGTGGGTTCGAGCGTCGTGACAACGACCGTGGCGGCTTCCGCCGTGACGACCGTCCGGCCCGTTCCTTCGAGCGTCGTGACAACGACCGTGGCGGCTTCCGCCGTGACGACCGTGGCGGCGACCGCCCGTTCAACCGTGACCGCCGCGACGACCGTGGTGGCGAGCGCGGTGGCGAGCGTTCCTTCAACCGCGACCGCGGTGACCGTGGGTTCGAGCGTCGTGACAACGACCGTGGCGGCTTCCGTCGCGACGACCGTCCGGCCCGTTCCTTCGACCGCCGTGACGACCGTGGCGGCGACCGCCCGTTCAACCGTGACCGCCGCGACGACCGTGGTGGCGAGCGTGGCGGAGACCGTCCGTTCAACCGCGACCGTGACGACCGTGGGTTCGAGCGTCGTGACAACGACCGTGGCGGCTTCCGCCGTGACGACCGTCCGGCCCGTTCCTTCGACCGCCGTGACGACCGTGGCGGCCACCGTGGCAGCGACCGTCCCTTCAACCGCGACCGCCGCGACGACCGCCCGGGCTTCCGCTCCGCCGGTCACGACCGTCCCCACGGCCGCCGCGACGACCACCGCGGCACCGGCGGCAACTCCTCGTCGTCCTTCGGCCGCCGCGACGACAAGCCCCGCTGGAAGCGCAACGGCTGACCCGGGCTGAGCCTCGGCGAGGCTCTTCCCGAGAAACACCCCCGCAAGGGCCCGCACGACTCCGGTCGTGCGGGCCCTTCGGCGTCTGTCCCGTTGCGAAAACCAACTATCGCGTCCAGAGGGCCAGTTGTTAGCATTCCCCGCGCTCGCGTGGCGGAATGTGGCCGAGGGGGAATGTGACGAGGCCTGCCGCGGCGCCTTCGTCCGAGCCTTCTGACATCCCTGGGGAGGGAACCTTGACCCGGCGTGCCCGGATCACTCTCGCTCTCGTCGGCCTGGCCGCCTTCGGCGCCGGCTCACTCACCACCGCGGGCCCGGCCGCCGCGGACACCACCCCGACGCCGATCAGCACGAGCGGCGTCTGGGGCCTCGACTTCGCGGGCGGTTTCCTGACCGATGTGGAGGTCGCGCCGAGCGGCTACCAGTGGGTGATCGGACGCCAGATCTCCGCCGACGGCTCCACGGTGCTGTCCTCGACGTCCCGCGGCTACGCGGAGACCTACGCGGGCGGCAGCCACATGCAGCGGGTGCCGTGCGACGCGGGCACCTGCGTGCCGCTGCGCACCTTCGGCAGCACCTACGTCGGCTACTTCATGGACGACGGCACCGGGAAGCAGACCGCCGAGATCCGGCTGACCGAGGACTCCCTGAGCGGCACGGACCAGCCGACGGTCACCGGTGGCCGCTTCGTCGACGTCACCGGCCGCTACTACGTCTACCAGGCGACCTCGACCGGCAGGCAGTACGTCGACGCCGTGGACACCTACCGCACCGCGGACGTCCGGCTGACCCGCTCCGTCACCGCCGCGTCCGTGTGGGGTTCGGCGCTGTGGACGCCCGGCTCGGGCAACGGCGTCGTCACCCAGTACGACCTGGAGTCGAGGAAGACGGTCGCCACCGTCTCCACCGGAGCGCCCTGCACGGTCAAGGAGCTCCAGGTCGTCGGCCGCTGGATCTACTGGAACTGCGGCGCGACGGGCGCCGCGGGCGTGTACGACCGCACGGCGAAGAAGAACATCACGGTCCCCTCCGGGCCCGCTCTCGTCGGTGACGGCTATCTCGTCCAGCACGACCGGAGCGCCGGGAAGCTGATGCTGACGGACTTCCACTCCGGTACGTCCGCCGCCGCGCGCGGGATCGCCGACCTGCCCGCCGGGAGCACCGCCGACCAGCGGCGGCTGACCTGGACGGTGGACAAGCTCGGCGGCGACATCGCGTACGTGGGCGCGGACGCGGCGATCCGGATCGTGCCGAGCGGGGTGCCCGCCCAGTCGCTGGCGAAGATCGAGTCGGACGTGGCCGGCGACGCGGTCGACGTCAAGGGCAGGAACGGCGTCGAGTACTGGGGCAGCTTCTGGCATCTGAACAAGCCCGCCGACTGGACCTTCACCGTCAAGGACGCGCAGGGCCGCACCGAGCGCACCATCACCGGCAGCGGCGCCGCCGTCGACGTCGACTGGGACCTGAGGTCCGACGCGGGCGCGTACCTCTCCAACGGCCCCAAGACCTGGAGCCTGCGTGCCGTCGCCCAGGACGGCGGCGGCACCTACACCACGGGCGGTTCGCTCGGGTACGGCGGCGGCCTCGCCGGCTTCCACGACCAGGGCTACTACAACTACGGCGAGCTGGTCACCCTCAACTCCTCGGGCGGCCTGACCCTGCACTTCACCAAGGGCAAGGGCACCTTCGACTTCAAGTACTCCGGCTCCGGCTGGCCCGCCGGGTCGCTCGCGGTGCCCTTCGCGGACATGGGCAGCGACCGGTGCGCCGAGATGCTGGTGCGGATGCCGGGCGGCGAGCTGCGGCGCTACACGGGCCGCTGCGGCAACACGTACAAGCCGTCCAACAGCTACGTCTCGCTCGGCACCGGCTGGAACGCGTACGACGTCCTGACCTCGCCGGGCGACCTCACCGGAGACGGCCGCGCCGACCTCCTCGCCCGCAAGGCGTCCAACGGCGACGTGTACCTCTTCGCCAACGGCGGCAACGGGAAGCTGAAGGAGGGCGTCAGGATCCGCACCTGGTCCGGCTACAAGAAGATCGTCGGCGCGGGCGACCTGAACGGCGACGGCTACGGCGATGTCCTGGCGCTGGACAAGTCCAACACTCTGTGGCGCTACGACGGTACGGGCGCCGGCCAGGTCAAGGAACGCGTCAAGCTCTTCACCGCCTGGGGCGGTTCCTACAACGCCGTCGTCGGGGTCGGTGACATCACCGGGGACGGGAAGGCGGATCTGGTCTCGCGGGACTCGGGCGGCACCCTGTGGCGCAACACCGGCAACGGCAAGGGGTCCTTCGCGGGCCGGGTGAAGATCGCGACGGGCTGGCAAGGTTACAAGGGTGTTTTCTAGCCGCACCGTTCTGTTTCTAGCCAAGTTGTGACGTGTGTCACGCCCCCGGCGAGGGCATTGCTGGGGGCATGACAGATGACGCGATAACGAGCGGGCCGTCCAAGGCCGCGTCCCAGGGCGAGGCCGGCCTCTCGGACGAGGAACGGCTCGCTCAGCTCGGCTACACGCAGGTCCTGGCCCGCCGGATGTCGGCGTTCTCCAACTACGCGGTCTCCTTCACGATCATCTCGGTCCTGTCGGGCTGCCTCACCCTCTACCTGTTCGGCATGAACACCGGCGGCCCGGCGGTGATCACCTGGGGCTGGGTGGCCGTCGGCCTGATGACGCTGTTCGTCGGCCTGGCGATGGCCGAGATCTGCTCGGCGTACCCGACGTCCGCGGGTCTGTACTTCTGGGCGCACCGCCTCGCGCCTCCGCGCACGGCGGCTGCCTGGGCCTGGTTCACCGGCTGGTTCAACGTGCTCGGCCAGGTCGCGGTGACCGCCGGCATCGACTTCGGCGCGGCCTCCTTCCTCGGCGCGTACCTGAACCTCCAGTTCGACTTCGAGGTGACGCCGGGCCGCACGATCCTCCTCTTCGCGGGCATCCTCGTCCTGCACGGCCTGCTGAACACCTTCGGCGTGCGGATCGTCGCCCTGCTGAACGACATCAGCGTGTGGTGGCACGTCATCGGCGTCGCGGTGATCGTCGGCGCGCTGACCTTCGCGCCGGACAAGCACCAGTCGGCGTCCTTCGTCTTCGGCGAGTTCGTGAACAACACGGGCTGGGGCAGCGGCGTCTACGTCGTCCTGATCGGCCTGCTGATGGCCCAGTACACCTTCACCGGCTACGACGCCTCCGCCCATATGACGGAGGAGACGCACGACGCGTCGACGGCGGGCCCGAAGGGGATCGTGCAGTCGATCTGGACGTCGTGGGTCGCCGGCTTCGTGCTCCTGCTGGGCTTCACCTTCGCCATCCAGTCCTACGACGGCGCCCTGAGCTCCCCGACCGGCGCACCGCCCGCCCAGATCCTCCTGGACGCGCTCGGCGCGACGGCGGGCAAGCTGCTGCTCCTCGTCGTCATCGGCGCGCAGCTGTTCTGCGGGATGGCCTCCGTCACCGCCAACAGCCGCATGATCTACGCCTTCTCGCGCGACGGCGCCCTGCCGTTCTCGTCGGTCTGGCACACGGTGAGCCCTCGTACCCGGACCCCGGTGGCGGCGGTCTGGCTGGCCGCGCTGGGCGCCCTCGTCCTGGGTCTGCCCTACCTGATCAACGTCACGGCGTACGCGGCGGTGACCTCCATCGCGGTCATCGGCCTGTACATCGCGTACGTCATCCCGACCCTGCTGCGGCTGCGCAAGGGGGACGAGTTCCAGCGGGGCCCCTGGCACCTGGGGCGCTGGTCGAGGGCGATCGGCGTGGTCTCGGTGGCCTGGGTCGGTGTGATCACGATCCTCTTCATGCTGCCCCAGGTCTCCCCGGTCACCTGGGAGACCTTCAACTACGCCCCGGTCGCCGTCCTGGTCGTGCTGGGCTTCGCGGCCACCTGGTGGTGGGCGTCGGCCCGCCACTGGTTCCTCAACCCCGACCACGAACGCACCCGGGCCCGGCTGGCCGCCCGCGCGCTCAAGGATGCCCCCGAACCGGTCGATCCCTGACCCTTCACCCCCGGGACGCGGCCGCGTCACCGATACCCGATCGGAGACGCGGCCACCTCCCGCTATGCTCGGGGAGGCAACATCGCCTGGGCCCTTAGCTCAATTGGCAGAGCAGTGGACTTTTAATCCATTGGTTGTGGGTTCGAGTCCCACAGGGCCTACCGGTCGCGGCAGCGCCCGATCCGACGTCCGTCGGGTCGGGCGCTGCGGTGTGTCCGGGGGCGGGGCCGCTCAGCCCGCCGTGCGGTCCGTCAACTCGCCGAGCGGCAGCGTGTGCTGGGTCTGGAGGACCTTCGCGCGCAGGTAGCGGACGTTGTGGGCGGTGGTGAAGACGCCCGTGGGGACGCGGTCGTGGACGTCGATGCCGAGCTCGCGCAACTGGCCCGCCTTGTCGGGGTTGTTGGAGAGCAGGTCCAGGGAGTCGATGCCGAGGGCGCGGAGCATCTGGGCGGCGGCCGTGTAGTCCCGGCCGTCCTCCGGCAGGCCCAGCGCGGTGTTCGCGGCGTAGGTGTCGAGGCCCTGGTCCTGGAGGGCGTAGGCGTCGAGCTTGTTGTAGAGGCCGATGCCGCGGCCCTCCTGGCGGAGGTAGAGCAGGACGCCGCCGCGCTCGGCGATCCGCTCCACGGCCTCGCGCAGCTGCGGGCCGCAGTCGCAGCGGGCGGAGCCGAAGACGTCGCCGGTGAGGCACTCGGAGTGCAGCCGCACCAGCGGTACGGCTCCCTGCCCGGGTTCGCCCAGGACGACCGCTATGTGTTCCTGGCCGTCGGTCAGGCCGTGGAAGGTGACCAGCTCCGCGTCGACGCTGTAACCGTCCCCGAAGCGCAGCGGAACGCGGACACGGGAGCGGAGGGTGGCGGCGGGGAAGTCGGTCATGGGGGTCTCCGGGTCCGTCTGTCGGCAGCTGCTTCAGTTTTGAAGCAGATCCATGGTCCGGAACCCTACCTATGTTTTAAATTTGAAGCAACAGTTTTCGGGAGGGGCCCCTGTCAGGCGTGGCTCATGAGGTGCCCGGACACGGACCCGATCCCGACGAACGCCGTCGCCACGGCACGTCCTCCGGCGTCGGGCGCTCCTCGTCGCTCTCCAGGGCCCGTACGACCCCCGTGAAGATCTCCTCCAACTGCCCCACCTGCTCCGGGGTGAGCTGGTCGAAGAGCAGCGAGCGCACGGTCTGTACGTGTCCGGGCGCGGTGCGCTCCAGGACCGCCATGCCCTCGTCGGTCAGCGAGGCGAAGCTGCTGCGCTTGTCCCAGTCGCAGTCCCTGCGGCTGACCAGCCCGTCCTTCTCCAGCCGGGTCACCGCGTACGTCAGCCGGCTCCGGGTGATCTTCGACTTCGCGGCCAGGTCGGTCATGCGCAGGCTGCGGTCCGGCGCCTCGGAGAGGTTGGCCAGGATGGAGTAGTACAGATGCGGCATGCCGGCGTCCTGCTGGAGCTGCCGGTCGATCGCGTCCTCCAGGAGGTGCGTCGCCGCGATGTACGCGCGCCAGGCGCGCTGCTCCTCGTCCGTGAGCCAGCGAGTCGTCATACCGCCAGTGTAAGTTTGTTTCAAACTTTAACCAAGCCCGCCCGTTCGGCAGTGAGAGTGAGCGCGCCCCATGCCCCCGTACCCCTACGTCCTGCTGTCCGCCGCCGTCTCCCTGGACGGATACCTCGACGACACCAGCCCCGAGCGCCTGCTCCTCTCCAGCCCCGCCGACTTCGACCGCGTCGACGACGTGCGCGCCTCCGTCGACGCCATCCTCATCGGCGCCGGCACCCTCCGCGCCGACAACCCGCGTCTGCTGGTCAACTCCGCCGAGCGGCGCGCCGCCCGCGTCGCCTCCGGCCGGCCCGCGTACCCGCTGAAGGTCACGGTCAGCGGCTCCGGCGACGTCGACCCGGCCGCCCGCTTCTGGCACACGGGCGGCGACAAGGTCCTCTACACGACGGCGAAGGGCGCCGAGACGGCCCGCGCGCGCGAGATCGCCGCCGACGTCGTCCCCCTCGGCCCCGACCTCGACTGGGACGCGCTGCTCCGGGACCTCCACGCCCGCGGTGTCCGCCGCCTCATGGTCGAGGGCGGCGGGCAGATCCACACCCAGCTCCTCCAGCGGGGTCTCGCCGACGAGCTCCAACTCGTCCTCGCCCCCCTCCTCGTCGGCGACCCGGACGCGCCCCGGCTCTTCGGCCCCGGCGCCTACGGACCCGGCCGGCTCCGGCTGGTGGAGACCCGGCGGATCGAGGACGTCGTCCTCATGCGCTACGAGCCCACCGCCCCCGGCCTCGCCTCCGCCGACCGCCACTGGCTGGCCCTCGCCTGCGACCTGGCCGCCCTCTGCCCGCCCTCCGAGACGGCGTTCAGCGTCGGCGCGGTCGTCGTCGCCTCCGACGGCACCGAACTCGCCCGCGGCCACTCCCGCGAGGGCGGCGACCCCGTCGTCCACGCAGAGGAGGCCGCCCTCGCCAAGCTCGACCCGGCCGACCCGAGGCTCCCCGGCGCCACCGTCTACAGCAGCCTCGAACCCTGCGCCCGCCGCGCCTCCCGCCCCGCCCCCTGCGCCCGCCTGATCCTGGACGCCGGCGTGCGCCGGGTGGTCACCGCCTGGCGCGAGCCCGACACCTTCGTCGCGTCCGCCGACGGCAACGGCCTCCTGACGGCGAACGGCGTCGACGTGGTCGTCCTGCCGGAGTATGAGAGCCGGGCCAAGGCACCCAACGGCCACCTGCCGGGCTGACGGGCAGCCACCTGCTGGCCTAACAGATCCTGCGGCCCGCCCCCGGGCACGTGACGCTGCCCCTATGAGGTCAGCCCGAATTCTCGCCGTACTGCTGGTCGTTCCGCTGCTCGGCACCGCGTGTGCGGTGACGGGCGGGGACGGGACCCGGACCATGGCCCGGGCGCTGCCGCCCGACGCGTCGTTCACCCACCCCGGGGTGCTGGTCAGCGACGCGCAGCTGAACGCCGTGCGCGAGAACGTCACGGCGGGCAAGGAGCCGTGGCTGACGGCCTATCTGGCGATGCGGGACAGCACGTACGGTGCCTACAAGTACCGGGCCGAGCCGTACGCGAGCGTGGACTGCCCCGGCGGGGACCACGCCGACCGGCCCGCGCACGGGTGCGTCCAGGAGCGCGAGGACGCCATCGCCGCCTACACCCAGGCGCTGCTCTTCCGGGTCACGGGCAAGCGGCAGCACGCCGTGAAGGCGCGGGAGATCATGGACGCCTGGTCGGCGAAGATGCGCCGGCACACCGAGGAGGACGCCGGGCTCCAGACCGGCTGGGCCGGCTCCACCTGGGCGCGGGCCGCCGAGATCGTCCGGCACACCGACGGCGGCGGCTGGCCCGAGGACCGGGTCGCCCGGTTCGAGCACATGCTGCGCACCGCGTACCTGCCGGCCGTCACCCGCAAGGTGCCCGACTACAACGGCAACTGGGACCTGGTGATGACCGACGCGGCCATCGGTATCGCCGTCTTCCTGGAGGACCGCAAGGCGTTCGACCACGCCGTCGAGCGGTTCCGGGAGCGCGTGCCCGCCTACTTCTACCTGGAGAAGGACGGCAAGGTCCCGCTCACCCCCGCCGGATCGACGGTCGGCACCCCGCAGAAGCTCACGACGTACTGGTTCGGGCAGAAGACGTACAAGGACGGGCTCTCGCAGGAGACCTGCCGCAACTTCAAGCACGTCGGGTACTCCGTCGCCGCGACCGCGCACATCGCCGAGACCGCCTGGCACCAGGGCGTCGACCTGTACGGCGAGGTCAAGGACCGGCTGGCCGACACCCTCGACTTCCACGCCCGCTACCAGTCCGGCGAGTCCGCGCCCGCGTGGCTGTGCGGCGGGAAGGTCGACCGGAACATGGGACCGGACCTGGAGGTCGCCCTCAACCACCTGGAGGGCCGGCTCGGCCTCTCCGTCCCCGCCGCCCACAAGCTCGCCGAGGAGAACCGCCCCGCCGGAACCGACGATCTCTTCGTCTCCTGGGAGACCCTCACCCACGCGAACAACCCCACCGACTGAGGAGAACCGCAGGTCAGGAATGTGTGCGACGAGCACTCCGGGAATGGGGTAAGGTTGGTCTCACCGACGCGGGGTGGAGCAGCTCGGTAGCTCGCTGGGCTCATAACCCAGAGGTCGCAGGTTCAAATCCTGTCCCCGCTACTCACGGCTCAGGGCCGGAAGTCATCCGATGACTTCCGGCCCTGAGTGTTTTGCGGCCCCCGGTTTCGCCCGGTCGGTCCACACCGCTCGCCGCCCGGCCCCGCTCCGGGAAATCTGGACCCGTGGCGGAGACGGCGGCGAGGGCGGCGGAAGGGCGGCGCGTCTTAGCCGTACGCCTGCTCCCGGTCCTGCTGATCGTCGCCGGCATCCCCTACGACGTGCTCACCCCGCGGGATTTCACCGCGATCCCCTTCTTCACCGCCGCCCCGCTGGTCGCCGCCCCCGTCTACTCGCTGACCGGCACCGCCGTCATCGGGGCCGCCTCCCTCGCCGCCACCTACGCCGTGCACGTGCGCTTCGGCGACGGCGTCGACCCGGACACCCTCACCGAGACGCTCACCGTGTTCACCGTCGCCGTGCTCGCCGTCGTCCTCAGCCAGGTCCTGCGCCGCGGCGACCGGCTGCTCGCCTCCCAGCGGGTGATCGCCGAGGCGGCCCAGCGGGCGGTCCTGCCGGTGCCCGGGGAGCGGACCGGCGGCTACGACGTCGCCGTGCGGTACGAGGCGGCGCAGCGGGACGCGTTCATCGGCGGGGACCTGTACGCCGTCCAGGACAGCCCCTACGGGGTGCGGCTGGTCGTGGGGGACGTGCGGGGCAAGGGGATGGGCGCGGTGGCCGCCGTCGCCGTCGTCATCGGGGCGTTCCGGGAGGCCGCCGAGCAGGAGGCCACCCTGGAGGCGGTCGCGGGGCGGCTGGAGCGGGCGCTGGCCCGCGAGGGCGGCCGGCGCGAGGGGTTCGACGCCGCCGAGGGGTTCACCACCGCCGTGCTCGCCGAACTCCCGCACGGCGACGGGACCGTGCGGATCGTCAACCGCGGCCACCCGCCGCCGCTGCTGCTCGGCCCGGACGGCACCGTGCGCGTCCTGCGTCCCACCGAGGCCGCACTGCCGCTCGGCATGGGCGACCTCGGCGGCCGGCCCGACCGCGCGGACGAGACCGGCTTCCCCGGCGGCGCCACCCTGCTGCTGTACACCGACGGGCTCTCCGAGGCCCGGGACCGCCACGGCGAGTTCTACGACCCCCGGTCCTGGCTCACCGGCCGGGTCTTCCGCGACCCCGGCGCCCTGCTCGGCGCGCTCGCCGCGGAGGTGCGCCGGCACACCGGGGGAGCGACGACCGACGACATGGCGCTGCTCGCCGTACGGCGGCCCTGAGGCCCTCGCGCAGCCGTTGCTACGGGGGGTGATCGGGCGAGCGCCCTCCGCATAACAACTGACATACCGTCAATACCTGTGAGATCACTGAGGCGCGGTCAACTCGCCCGTTTTTCACCGTCCATGACCCCTACGTCCAGCGGAAAAACGTTAACGATCAACGGGAACGGCTTGGAATACGGGGCCCGGGTCTATTAACGTTCGATAACGCAGCGCGGTCGTCCCAGCCGTCACAAGAGTCGGCTCCGTGCGCACGCGCCGAATCCCGCGAGGGAACCGGGGAACCACCACCTTGGGGTGAATCGCTCGTAAGTCGCCGTGGCAGCACGGCGGTTATACGCGCGTAGGAGACCTTCCTGCTCCGAACCCGTCAGCTAACCCGGTAGGCGAGAAGGAAGGAAAGGAGTACGCCCACGTGGCGTCGAACAGGCCTGCCCCCGAGGCCCCGTACATGCCGAGCCAGCGCTCCGAGAGCGACGTTTTCGGTTACGGCAGTTACCACCACGACGAGGGCCCGCAGGAGGTCTGGAATCCCACCGAGGAGTCCGTCCGTCCGGTACGCGGCAAGCACCGGGTCGCCAAGCAGCGCAGCAACGGCTTCGCGCGCAGCTCCACGGTTCTGGGCGTCGGTGTCATAGCCGCCGTCGGCGGGGCCGGCATGGCCAGCGCCAACACCGGCAAGCCGCCGGTCTCCATCTCCATGCCCGACGTCGTGCCGTCCTTCATCTCCGGCGGCGACGAGGAGCCCGAGGGCTCCACCACCCCGCTCAGCGACCTGGCCAAGTCGGCCACGGCGACGGCCGCGCCCACGGTCACGGCCGCCGGGTACGACGAGGACTCCACCTCCGGCGCCGGCGAGTCGCTGCGCAACCGGATCATGGCCCAGGCCGAGAGCCAGCAGAACCAGGTCGACAACAAGGAGCAGCTCGCGGTCCAGACCGCCGCTGCCGACCAGGTCGCCAAGGCCGAGGCCGCCGCCGCCAAGGAGGCCGCGGAAGAGGCCGCCGACGCGAAGAAGGCCGCCGAGAAGAAGGCCGCCGAGGAGGCCGAGGCCAAGCGTCTCGCCGAGCTCGCCAAGCAGTACACGCTGCCGACCTCGTCGTACACGATCACCTCGACCTTCGGTCAGGCCGGTTCGCTCTGGTCCTCCGGGTACCACACGGGCCTCGACTTCGCCGCTCCCACGGGCACCCTCATCAAGGCCGTGCACTCCGGGACGATCACGGAGGCCGGCTGGGCCGGCTCCTACGGCTACCGCACGATCCTCACCCTCGACGACGGCACCGAGCTGTGGTTCTGCCACCAGTCCTCGATCAGCGTCAGCGTCGGCCAGAAGGTCGCCACCGGTGACGTCATCGGCCGCGTGGGCGCGACGGGCAACGTGACCGGCGCCCACCTCCACCTGGAGGTCCACCCCGGCGGCGCCGAGACCGGCATCGACCCGATGGCCTGGCTGCAGAGCAAGGGCCTGACCCCCTGATCCGTCGCTCCTCCGGAGATGTCCGGCAGTCCTGACGCTCACCCCCCGACGTCAGGGCTGCCGGTTTTTGCGCGCCTTTGCCGACGGGCCGGAATAGGGTCCTTCGCCACCGGGGTTGTCACTGTCCATGACTTCTCTTCGCAAGCTGGGCACGTCCGACCTTGAGGTTTTCCCGCTCTCCCTGGGCGGCAACGTCTTCGGCTGGACCGCCGACGAGGCGCAGTCCTTCGCCGTCCTCGACGCGTACACCGCCGCGGGCGGCAACTTCGTCGACACGGCCGACTCCTACTCGGCGTGGGTGGCCGGCAACTCGGGCGGGGAGTCCGAGACCGTCATCGGCAAGTGGCTCAAGGCCCGCGGCAACCGCGACGACGTGGTGATCGCCACGAAGGTCAGCCAGCACCCGCGGTTCCAGGGGCTGACGGCCGCCAACATCAAGGCGGCGGCCGACGCCTCCCTGGCCCGCCTCGGCGTGGACCACATCGACCTCTACTACACCCACTTCGACAAGCCCGAGGTGCCGGTCGAGGAGATCGTCGGCGCGCTGGACGAGCTGGTGAAGGCGGGCAAGGTCCGGCACATCGCCGCCTCCAACATCTCCCCCGAGCGCCTGGACGCCTCGCTGCGCTTCTCCGAGCGCGAGGGACTGGCCCGCTATGTGGCCCTCCAGCCCCACTACAACCTGGTCTCCCGGGACACCTACGAGGGTGAGCTCCAGGACACGGCCGAGCGCTGGGGCCTCGCCGCGGTGCCGTACTACGCGCTCGCCGCGGGCTTCCTCACCGGCAAGTACCGCCCGGAGGCCACCGTCGACAGCCCGCGCGCCGCCGGCGCCGCCAAGCACCTGGACACCGAGCGGGGCCGCAGCGTCCTCGCCGCCCTCGACGACATCGCCGAGGCCCACCTCGTACCGGTCGCGACGGTCGCCCTCGCCTGGCTCGCCGCCCGCCCCACGGTCGCCGCGCCCATCGCCTCCGCCCGCACCGTCGACCAGCTCCCCGCGCTGCTGAAGCTGGCGGACCTGACCCTGACGGACGCGGAACTCGCCCGCCTCACCGAGGCGTCGGCCTGACCCCCTAGGAGCGGTACGGGTTGTACGACGGGTGCGGTCCCGCCGGCTGCCCGTACCCGTAGGCCTGCCCGTGGCCGTACCCCTGGCCGTACACCCCGGGGATCGGCCACGGGGGCGCGGCCACCGGTACCGGCGGGGCCGTCATCCGGGCGGCGTGGTCCAGCGCGGGCCGGGCCGCGTCCCGCCGGGCCCACAGCTGCTGCAGCAGCTCCCGCTCCCGTACGACGAAGTCGGCGCCGGCGCGGCCGTGACGGCCCCGGTGGCGCAGGAACGCCAGCGAGGTCGCGTACGCCTCGTACTCGGCGACCGCGCGGGCGGCGGAGCGGCCCGCGTGCAGCTTGGCGTACTGGCGGGCGATCCGGCGGGCGCGCATGGAGCCGAGCGCGAAGGGTTCGGCGGGGATGAGCCAGCCGGCGACGGCGTAGGCGGGGAGTTCCTCGCGGACGGTGCGCAGCTCGCGCTGGCGGGTCCACACGACGAGCCAGGTCAGCAGGCCGAACGCCGGGACCATGAAGGCTGCGTACACGGCGAAGAAGCCGAACTCGCCGAACGCCGAGGAGCCGTTCCACAGGGCGTGCATGCCCATCGCGAGCAGCAGCCCGGACAGCGGGAACAGGACGCGGCGGATGTGGTGGCGGTCCGCGGACAGCGCCGCGATGCCGAAGCCGATGCCGGTCAGCACCGTGAACAGGGGGTGCGCGAACGGGGACATGATCACGCGCACGAAGAACGTGGCGGCGGTGACGGAGGCGATGCCGCTGTCGCCGGTGAGCTGGTCGGTGCCGAACGCGGTACCGAGGTAGAGGATGTTCTCGGTGAACGCGAAGCCGGTCGCGGTGACCCCGGCGATCACCACCCCGTCGACGATCCCGGTGAAGTCCCGTCTGCGGAAGAGGAAGAGCAGCAGGACCGCCGCGGCCTTCGCCGACTCCTCGACGACCGGGGCTATGACCGTCGCGCCCAGGGTGTCCGCGCCGGACGGGTCCGCGGTCGCCGTCGCTATCCAGCGGGTCGCGAAGCTGTTGGCGACGATCGCTATCAGCGCCGCCGCGCAGGCGCCCCAGGAGAACGCGAACAGGGTGTTGCGCCAGGGGCCCGGCTCGACCCGGTCCAGCCAGCGGAACGCGGCTATCAGCAGCGGCACGGGCAGGATCGCCAGCCCGAGCCCGACCAGGAAGCCCTCCGTGCCGGTCTGTTCGCGCACGAGGGCGAGGATGACCAGCCCGGACAGGGCGAGCAGGGTGATGAGCGCGCCGTAGCGCACCCATCCGCGCTGCCACCAGTGCGCACGCCGTGGCGCGGCACCGCCGGGGGGACCGGTGGGGTGCGGCGGATACGGCGGAAGGGCGGTCACGGCATCGACCCTAACGAGCGAGGGGTTGTCCCCGCTGTACGCGACGGAACAACAGGTCGTTCACGACATGACCCTTGTCCAGTCCCTGGCCTTCGAAACGGGTCAGCGGCCGGTGGCCGGGACGTGGCGCGAAACCGCCGTGGGCCTGGGTGTTCTCGAAGTCGGGATGGGCCGTGAGCACTTCGAGCATCTGTTCGGCGTACGGCTCCCAGTCCGTCGCGCAGTGCACGATCGCGCCGGGCCTGAGCCGGGTCGCGGCGAGGTCCAGGAACTCGGGCTGGAGCAGCCGCCGCTTGTGGTGCCGCTTCTTGGGCCAGGGGTCGGGGAAATAGACGCGCAGCCCGTCGAGGGAGTCGGGGGCGAGCATCTCGCGCAGCAGGATGATGGCGTCCCCGTTGGCGACCCGGACGTTGCTCAGCCCGCTCTGGTCGGCGAGGTTGAGCAGATTGCCCTGCCCCGGGGTGTGCACGTCCACGGCGAGGATGTTCGTGCCGGTGTCGGCGGCGGCCATCTGCGCGGTCGCCTCGCCCATCCCGAAGCCGATCTCCAGCACCACGGGGCGGGCGTTGCCGAACAGCTCGGCCAGGTCGATCACCGCGTGCCCGTCGATGTCCAGCCCCCACTGGGGCCACAGCCGCTGCAACGCGTCCGCCTGCCCGGCCGTCACCCTGCTGCGCCGCGGCTGGAAGCTGCGGATGCGCCGCTCGAAGTGCGACCCGGCGGGATCGGCCTTCGGCCCGTCGGGGAACCGAGGCTCGCCCTTGCCGCGGGTGTGCCGGACGGAGACGCCGGGAGTGTGCGCGGACGCGTCGTCGGGCCGGGACGCTTCGGGGGTGTTGGGGAAGTCAGACACAGTGCGCCCGATTTTACGTTCTCGACGAGAGGACCACGCCCTGGTGCGCCGCACCACGTCCCGGGGCGCCCGGGGGTGCCCGAGGGCCTCCGGGGAGGACGGTCCCGGCCCGGGGTGGGACCGGGCATCCCTCGGTGCGGCCGGGCGGCCGGGTGGCTTGGCGGCTCGGCGCGGTGGAGCCTGCCGTGGTGCGTGCGGGGTGCCTCCGGCGCGGCGGCCCGTTCCCGGGTGGGGCCGGGTGCTCGCGGCGCGTGGCTCGGGCGACGGTCCTCCTCGGTATGGCGGACCAGGATCAGGCGTTCCCCGGTGCGCTGGGCATTCCTAGGTGCGGCTGGGCGGCCGGGCGGTTTGGTGCGGCGGGTCCTGCCGCAGCGTTTCCGGGGTGCCCCGGTGCGACGGTCCGTTCCCGGGTGGGGCCGGGTGCTCGCGGTGCGTGGCTCGGGCGACGGTCCTCCTCGGTATGGCGGACCAGGATCAGGCGTTCCCCGGTGCGCTGGGCATCCCTAGGTGCGGCTGGGCGGCCGGGCGGTTTGGTGTGGCGGGTTCTGCCGCAGCGCTTCCGGGGTGCCCCGGTGCGACGGTCCGTTCCCGGGTGGGGCCGGGTGCTGCCGGTGTGCCGCCCGTGCGGTGGGGCTCGCCGGTAGGCCGGACCAGGTGCGGACGCTCCAGGGGCGCCGGGCATCCCCAGGTGCGGCCGGGTGGTTCGGGGTGGTGGGGCGCTTCGTGGTGGGGTCGGGGTGTCCCCGGTGTCGGGGTGTTCCCGGTGGGTGGGGGCGGCCTCAGTCCGTGGCCAGAGCCGCCAGTGCCCGGCGGGCCACCTCCCGGCCGATCGGGAGTGAGGCGGTGGCCGCGGGGGAGGGGGCGTTGAGTACGTGCACGGTCCGCGGGCCCTCCTTGATGAGGAAGTCGTCGACCAGCGTCCCGTCCCGCAGCACGGCCTGGGCCCGCACCCCGGCCGCCGTCGGCACCAGGTCGTCCTCCCGTACCGCGGGCAGCAGCCGCCGCACCGCCTGGGTGAACGCCCCCTTGGACACCGACCGCCGCAGCTCGCCGGCGCCGTAGCGCCAGTGCCGCCGGGCGATGTGCCAGGAGCCGGGCCAGGCGAGCGTCGCCCCCAGCTCCCTCGGCCGCACGACCCCCCAGCCGTATCCCTCGCGGGCCAGCGCCGGCACCGCGTTCGGCCCGATGTGCACGCCGCCGTCGATGCCGCGTGTGAGATGCACGCCGAGGAAGGGGAACGCCGGGTCCGGCACCGGGTACACCAGGCCCTGGACCAGCTCCGGCCGCGCCAGCTCGTAGTACTCGCCGCGGAACGGCACGATCCGCATCTCCGGGTCGTCCCCGGCCAGCCGGGCCACCTCGTCGCAGTGCAGTCCGGCGCAGTTCACCAGCGCGCGGGCGCGCAGGACGTCCCCGGTGGCCGTGCGCACGGCGACCCCGAGCGACGGGCGGCGGTCGATGCGCTCGACGCGCGCGCCGTACCGGATCTCCGCGCCGGACGCCTCGGCGAGCTGCCGGGCGACCCCGACGAAGTCGCACACGCCGGTCGTCCCGACGTGGATCGCGGCGAGCCCCACCACCCGGGGCTCGTACTCGGCTATCTGCGCGGCGCCCAGCTCCCGCACCGGGATGCCGTTCTCCCGGCCGCGCTGGACCAGGCCGTGCAGGCGCGGCAGCTCGTCCCGTTCCGTCGCGACGATCAGCTTGCCGGTGACCGCGTGCGCGATGCCGTACTCGGCGCAGAACTTGACCATCTCGGCCGCGCCCCGCACGGCGTACCGCGCCTTGAGCGAGCCGGGGCGGTAGTAGATCCCGCTGTGGATGACCCCGCTGTTGCGCCCGGTCTGGTGCCGGGCGGGGCCGTTCTCCTTCTCCAGCACGGTCACCCGCGTCCCGGGTGCGGCCCGCGTGATCGCGTACGCCGTGGACAGCCCGACGATGCCCCCGCCGATCACGAGCACGTCACAGTCGTGAGCGACCGCAGAACGCACGTGCACCACCTCCCACCTCGATAGTGCACTGTGCCACTGACAACGCGTTCAAACGCCCGAAGGGCCGCCTCTCTAGGCCGGGGCCATCAGCAGCGGCCTCGCCCGCTCGCGCAGCTCCACCACGCGCGGCTCGTCGCCGTACGGTTCCAGGCGGTGCAGCAGGTCCTTGACGTACTCGGTGGTGCGGGCGGAGGAGATCCGTCCGGCCACCTCCACGGCCCGCACGCCCTGCTCGCAGCAGGCGTCGAGATTGCCCGACTCCAGCTCGGCGACGGCCGAGACGACGAGCCGCAGCCCGTGCGAGCGCACGAACTCCTCCGTCGGCTTCGACAGGGCCTGCTCGGTGAAGCGCCGCACCTGGCGGGGCGCCTTGAGGTCCCGGTAGCACTCGGCGGCGTCGGCGGCGAACCGGTCGTAGCCGTAGAAGCCGAGCCAGGACGGGTCGGCGTCGCCGTCGCGGGCCCGCTCCAGCCAGCCCTCCGACGCCTTCAGGGCGGCTCCGGCGGCGTGCGCGTCACCCGCGCGCGCGTGGGCGCGTGCCTCGACCAGGCGGAAGAAGCTCATGGTGCGGGCGGTCGCCAGGCCCCGGTTGCGTTCCACCGCGGCCTGCGCGAGGTCGACGCCCTCGTCGCCGAAGCCCCGGTAGGTCGCCTGGAGGGACATGGAGGCCAGGACATAGCCGCCGAGCGGCACGTCGGCCGCCGCGCGGGCGAGCCGCAGCGCCTGGATGTAGTAGCGCTGCGCGGCCTCCTGCTGGCCGGTGTCGAACGCCATCCACCCGGCGAGCCGGGTCAGTTCGGCGCTGGCACCGAAAAGTGCCCGGCCCACCTCGTCGGAGTAGGAGCCGAGCAGCAGCGGTGCCGCCTCCACCCGTAAGCACTCCGGCACCATGGACGAACGCCAGTCGCCACCCCCGTACTTGGAGTCCCAGCGCCTCGCGTCCTCGGCGGCCTCGCGCAGCTTCTGCACATCGCTGTGGCCGACTTTGAGCGCCGCGGCGGCGCCCCCGTCGGGTCCGACCTCCCGGGCGACCGAGCTGTCGGCCGGGGTTATCAGCCACCGGGAGGCGGGCGTCGCGTAAGCGCTCACCGCGAACGAACCCGCCAGTGACTGCCAGATACCGCCCGTACCGGCACGGCGGCCGGCGAGGTCGAGCCGGTACAGCTCCGTCGCGGACCGGACGGCCTGGCCCACGTCCCTGGGGAAGGCGAGCCCTACTTCCGGTGCGGGATCCGCGTCCGCCAGACCGATCTCGTGGAGCGGTACCGGGCGGCCGAGCTTCTGGCCGATCGCGGCGGCGATGAGGTGCGGCGCGGCGCCCTGCGGCACCATGCCCTTGGACACCCAGCGCGCCACCGACGTCTTGTCGTAGCGAAGTGTCAACCCGCGTTGAGCGCCAAGATCGTTGACGCGACGCGCGAGGCCTGCGTTGCTGATTCCCGCGAGGGCGAGAACGGCGCCGAGTTTTTCGTTCGGCCCGCGTTGCTCCCTGGACATGCGCCACCCCTCGACACAGACGGCTGCCGCGCTGGCATAACCACGCGGCATTCGTAAACCCAGCGTAGTTCGCCGCATCCCAAGCGTTAAGGGGCATTGTTCCGGTTGGCGGGATTGTGGTCCGTACGCGCGTGCGGCCTCCCTACGCACCGTCGTGGCGTGCTCCCGTTGTGTGGCCGTGCGCCCGTGCGTGCGCTCTTCTCCGGCCACACCGGGAGCGGTTCCATGGATCGTGCGTGGGTCGGCCCGCTGTACTGGATCCAGTGGGCTGGGGGATTCCGCCGCCTCCATCCCCGCGGGCGGCGGAACGGTCCGGGGGGCGAACTCCGTTCCCCGGACTGCGCGTTGCCCAGGCGGTGCGCAGAGCCTGTACGGAGCGTGCGCGAGCCTGTCCCCGCTCCACCGATTTGGCCGAAAACCGACCCCTCGTCTCCTGGGCGATTAAGCCTCCCACCACGGAAATTGACGGCGCGAAGGGCGTTCGGGGGGAGCATTCCGGGGGCGCATTCGCGTCGCAGACACCGTGCCCCGTACGGGTGTTCAAGCGTTTGCGGGCAGGTGCGCGGGGCCGGGTCCGACGGATCTCGAGCGGCTCCGTCGGCCCTCCGGCATGCCTCCTTCATGGCAGCATGGTGAACCGGTTCGTACGGTGCACTGGTTGTCCACAGCCTGTGGAGGCGTCCATGCGGTGGTTGGTGGGATGGAGCAGCACCGCAGCGGGAGCAGTCGAGACCGGCTCCGCGGGCGCCCACGGCGGCGACGGCGAGACGGTGCATCCGGTCGGCTCCCACCTGCTGTGGGGCGACCCGGATCCGCTGTGGGCGGTCGGCGACTGGCGCCCCGACGAGGTCCGCGTGATCACCGTCGACCCCCGGACCCGGATCGCCGTCCTCGGCACCTGCGGTGCGAGCGACGAACAGCTCAGGGTCGGCCTGCTCGCCGCGCGCGGCGGGGCGCTGCGCCATCTGACCCACTGGTCGGGCAGCTACACCGCGGTCGTCCAGGTCGGCCGCCGCCTCACCGTCTGCGGCGATCTCGCGGGCGCCCGCCCGGTCTTCTACAGCCCCTGGGCCGGCGGCACCGCCTACGCGACGGCCGCGCTCCCGCTCGCCGACCTCATCGAGGCCAACCTCGACTTCGGGCACCTGGCGGCGCTCCTGGCCGCCCCCGACGTCCCCGCCGCCCTCCACGACTCGACCCCCTACGAAGGCGTACGGCGCATCCCTCCGGGGCACGCGCTGATCCTGCGGGCCGGGGCGCGCGAGATCGCCGGGTACGACCCGGTGGCCTCCCTCGCCGTCGCCGCGCCCGCCGCCGACCCCGACCGCGCCGTGGACGCCGTACGGGACGCGCTCGTCGAGGCGGTACGCGCCCGCCTGTCCGCCCCGCGCCACGTCCCCGGTGCCGACATCGACCCCGGCCCCGTCCCCGGCATGGGCCCCGCCGAGCGCCGCGCCGCGCGCGGGACCCCGGTCCCCGGCATCGGCGCGGACCTCTCCGGCGGCCCGGCGTCGGGCACGCTCGCGCTGCTGGCCGCCGGACTGCCGGGCGCCCCCGGAACCGTCCTCGGGCACGGCACGGGGGCCGGGGAGCGCCTGCTGGCGGTCACCTTCAACGACCTCGCGGTCGGTGGCCGGGAGGCCGAACTCCAGCGCGCGGGCAACCTCGCCGCCAACCCCCGCTTCCACCACGTGGTGGTCGCCGGGGGCGAGGAGACCCTCCCGTACGCCGACCTGGACGGCCCGCTCACCGACGAACCCGGCCCCAGCCTGGTCACCGCGGCCCGCCACCGCGCCCGCCTCGCCTCCGGCAGCGCGGACCACTTCACCGGCTACGGCGCCCGCCAGGTCCTCGACGCCCATCCGGCGCGCCTCGCCGACCTCCTGATGGACCGCAAGCGCCGCCATCTCGTCCGCCCCGTCGCCGCGCTGGCGAAGGCGGACGGCTCGGTGCTGGTCCCCGCGCGCGTGTACGGCGCCGCCCGCCGGCTGGCCCGCACCCCCTACCGGACCGGCCTGGAGGCGCTGTCCGACCGGCTGATGGCCCGCCGCTTCGAGGAGCCCGGCGGGGCCGTGGGAGCCTCCCTCGCCGCCCTCACCTGGGCCAGACCCGGCCCCGCGGCCCGCTGGCTGACCGGCGAGGCCCTCGCTGAAGTATCGGTTCGCCTCCAGGGTGCGACGAACCGCTCCGGCATCGGCCCCGGCCAGCGCCCCGGCGACTACCGCGCGCGGGCCGCGCTCGCCCGGCACGCCGCGGACCTGCGCGTGCTCGAACAGGCCGCCGAGATCCGCTTCCAGCGCCTGCACGCCCCCTTCCTCGACAACCAGGTCGTCCGCGCCTGCCGGGCCCTGCCGGAGGCGCTGCGCGTCCAGCCGGGGGCGCGGGCCGCGATCCTGCGCACGGTCCTCCAGGGCGCTGGCGTCGGCGACCTCCCCCCGGGCTGGGGCGCGCCCTCCCACGCCCCGGCGGCCGTCGCCGCCCGCACCGGGCTGCGCGTCTCCGTGGACTCCCTGATGTCCCTCTTCGGCACCCCGCTGTTGGCCGAGGCCGGTCTCGTCGAGGCCCGCGTGGTGCGCAAGGCGCTCCGCGCGGCGGCGGAGGGCGAACCCCTCCCCCTGGACGGCCTCGCCGACCTCGTGGCGCTCGAACTCTGGCTCCGCCGCCTCCTGGCCCGCCGAGGCACCTGCTGGACCGGCACACCGGCCCGCGCGCGTGCGGTCCCGGCGGGCATCACACCGCAGAGGGGGGTGCTGGGGGCGGGGGCGAGAAGGGGCTGATTCCAACGCCGGGTCAGTCGCCGGGTCAGTGGCTTCAGCCCGTCCGGCGTGTGAGGACGAGGCCCGTTCGGGGCCGATGGCGGCGGCCAGGGGGCAGCGCCCCCTGGTACGGGAAAGGGAAAGGGCGGCGGGGGCGAAAAAAGCCCGCCCGTGCATCCCCCGTCCACAAAGCCCGTGCTCCCCACAGCCACCCCGGCGACAATGACTTGGTGCGGTACAGAATCCTGGGCGTCACCCAGGCCGAGGACGATCACGGCGACGCCCTACCCCTGGGCGGCCCCCGCGTCCGCGCCCTCCTCACCGCCCTGGCCCTGCGCCCGGACACCGTCACCACCCCCACCACCCTGATCGACGAGGTCTGGCCCGACGACCCGCCCCAGGACGCCCCCGCCGCCCTCCAGGCCCTCGTGGGCCGCCTCCGCCGCGCCCTCGGCCGCACGGCCGTCGCCTCCGCCCCCGGCGGCTACCGGCTCACCGCCACGCGCGACGACATCGACCTGTACGTCTTCGAACGCCTCGTGGCCGAGGGCACGGCGGCCCTGCGCGCCGGCGACGCGCGCACCGCCGCCCGCACCCTGGACGAGGCACTCGCCCTGTGGCGCGGCCCCGCCCTCGCGGACCTCCCCGACCGCACCGCCCCCGCCACCCGCCCCGAGGCCCTGCACCTGGAGGCGACCCGCACCCGCGCCGAGGCCCGCCTGACCCTCGGCCAGGCCCGCGAGGCCGTACCGGAACTCACCGAACTGACCACCGCGCACCCCTACGACGAGCCGCTGCACGCCCTCCTGGTCCGCGCCCTGCGCGACACGGGCCGGGGCGCCGACGCCCTCGCGGCGTACGAACGGGCCCGCCGCGCCCTGGCGGAGGGCCTGGGCACCGACCCGGGCCCGGAACTGCGTGCCCTGCACGCCCAGTTGCTCACCCCTGCCCCGGCGGCCCCGCCCCGGCGCCGTACCGGCAACATCCGTCCCCGCCTCAACTCCTTCGTGGGCCGGGAACCGGAACTCGACGCCATCCGGTCCGACCTGCGCGGGGCCCGCCTCGTGACGCTCACGGGCCCCGGCGGCTCCGGCAAGACCCGCCTCGCCGAGGAGGCCGCCGCCGGCACCCCGCAGGCGTGGCTCGTCGAACTGGCGCCGCTGGACCGTCCCGAGGCGGTGCCCGGCGCGGTGGTCAGCGCGCTCGGCCTGCGCGAGACCGTGCTGCTGACCAACGAACTCACCGCCCCGCAGGACGACCCCGTCGCCCTGCTCGTCGAGCACTGTGCCCCGCGCGATCTGCTCCTGGTCCTCGACAACTGCGAACACGTCATCGAGGCCGCCGCCCGCCTCGCCGAGACCCTCCTGACCCGCTGCCCCGGGCTCACCGTCCTCGCCACCAGCCGTGAACCCCTCGGCGTCCCGGGCGAGTCGGTGCGCCCCGTCGAACCCCTGCCCCCTGATCCCGCGCACCGCCTGTTCACGGAACGCGCGACGGCCGTGCGCCCCGACGCCGCGGAGACCGTGCTGCGCGACGGCGACGCCGTGGCGGAGATCTGCCGCCGCCTCGACGGCCTGCCCCTCGCCATCGAACTCGCCGCCGCCCGGCTGCGGCTGCTCACCCCGCGGCAGATCGCCGACCGCCTCGACGACCGCTTCCGTCTCCTCACCTCCGGCAGCCGCACCGTCCTGCCCCGCCAGCAGACCCTGCGCGCGGTCGTCGACTGGTCCTGGGACCTGCTCGACGAGCGTGAACGGACCGTCCTGCGCGAGGTGTCGGTCTTCGCCGGCGGCTGGGACCTCGCCGCCGCCGAGGCCGTGTGCACCGGCCCGGCCGCCGAGCTGATCGGCGCGCTCGTCGACAAGTCCCTGATCGTGGCCGCCCCGTACGAGGGCACCGGCGAGCGCACCGGCGACGGCACCATGCGCTACCGCCTGCTGGAGACGATCCACGAGTACGCCGTCGAGCGCGCCGCCGAGATCCCCGGCCTGCGCGCCGGAGCCGAGCGGCGCCACCGCGCCTGGGTCGACGCCCTGCTCACCGAGGCCGGGCCCGAACTGCGCTCCGCGGGCCAACTCCCGTGGATCTCCCGCCTGGAGACCGAGCTCGACAACATCCGTGCCGCCCTCCACCGCGCCGTCGAGGCGGGCGACGAACGGGAGGCGGGCGGCCTCGTCCTCGCGATGGGCTGGTTCTGGTGGCTGCGCAACTACCGCTGGGAGGCGGTGGACTGGACCGACCGCGTCCTGAGACTGGGCATCGCCCTGGACGGACACGAGGGCGACCCCGTCGACGCGCTCCTCACCGCCCCCGACGGCGAGGCCCACCACCCGCTGCACGCGCTCCGCATGGACGTACGCATGCTGGACCTCCTCCTGCGCTCCGAGATCGAGCCGCTGCGCCACGCGTCGGACACCCGCCGTCTGCGGTACGTCGGCCTGGTCCGCGCCTTCTACGAGCGGGGCGGCCCGCAGGCGGCCCGGATGCCCGGCCTGATCTGGCCCCTGACCGCGTTCTTCATGGCCGGCGCGGGCGCCGGGAGCGAGGGGGAGGACGGCGGCACGACCGACATCCGCGTCCTGATGGACAGCGCGGTCGCCAACGCCCGCGCGCACGGCGGCGCCTGGGAGATCGGCGCCACCCTGATGTTCCGCACACACATGGTCGTCGACTCACCCGGCGGCATGGCCGGCGTGGACGACGACCTCGCGGAGCTGCGCGACCTCAGCCGCCGCGCGGGCGACCGCTGGCTGCGCGCCCAGGTGTGCAGCGCGGCCGGGGAGACCGCGATGGCCCGCGGCCGGCTGGAGGAGGCCGAGGAAGAGTTCGAGGAGGCGCTCCAACTCGCCTACGAGGTCGGCGCGTACACCGAGACGCCGTTCCTGATCGCCCGGCTCGGCGAGATCGCCTACCGCGCGGGCGACCGTGCCGCCGCGCTGAAGGCGCTGGACGAGGCGAGCACCGCCGCCGAACGCCACAACGCGGCCGACAGCCGGGGGTTCGTGCTGCTGATGCGGGCCCACATCGCGCTCGACGAGAAGGAGCCCGCTGTCGCCCGCGCGCTGGTGGAGGAGGCCCGCGCGGAGGCCGAACGGGGCACCCCGCCACCGCAGTTCATGGTGATGCTGAACTCGGTTGCGGCGAGGGTCACGGTCGCCGAGTCGGGCCCCGAGCACGGCCTGCCCCAGATGGCCGCCGCCGTCCGCGAGGCGGTGGAGCGGCGGTGCGCCGACCTCGTCGTGGCGACGCTCCTGGAGGCCGTGGCCTGTCTGCTCTCCGACCTCGGCGACCAGGCCCGCGCGACCCGGCTCCTGGCGGCCGGTGAGCGCTGGCGCGGTGACGGGCAGCTCTCCGTCCGCGAGACCGAGAGCGTCGACCGGGCCGGGGCCGCCGCCCGTGCCGCGCTGGGCCCGGTCCGCTACGGCGTGGAGTACGCCCGGGGCGCCGCCTACACCCAGGGCGACGCCCTCACCGACCTCGACGAGGCCCTGGGCCCGGCTACGAGCAGGTGAACCGGGACTCCGCCCAGTCCGCCAGCATCAGGTCGTCGAACTCGCTGTGCGGCTCGACGACCAGCCGTACCGTCTCGCGCCCGGCGATGTTCACGTGCACCGGCACCGCGCCGTCCCCGCCCTCGACCATCGAGGACTTCCACAGCGGGACCCCGTCGGCGTAGACGGAGAAGTACACCTTCCCGAGCCCGAGCGTCATGTCGTCGACACCGACCAGCGCGTCGTACGTGGTGCACGCCCGGTTGAGGTCGATCGTCACCGAGGACCGCCCGTGGACGGTGACCCCGTGCGCGTAGCTCTTCCCGGCGATCGACACCCCGGACCGCTGCCACGCCCAGCTGCTCTCGCCGATGCGCATCTCGGGCTGCGACCCGTCGCCGCTGACGTCGTACGCCAGCTCGCTCCACTGGTACACGGCCGGGGCGGGCGGAGGCGTGGGCGTGGGAGTCGGGGTCGGGGTGGGCGTCGGCGTCGGGGTCGGTGTGGGGGTGGGCGTCTGCTTCGGGGTCGGCGTCGGGCTGGGGGTCGGCGTGGGTGTGGGGGTGGGGGTCGGCGCGACGACGGGCACCTGCGGCGCGGACGCCTTCCTCGGCGGCGTCGGGGTGGGCGTCGGCGTGGGCTCGGCGGGTTCCACCACCGGCGTGGACACGGGCGCCTTGGCGTCGGGCGTGATCGGCTCGGCGTTGTTGGTCAGCGCGTACACGACCCCGGCGACCACGGCCGCGGCCACCCCGACCCCGATGGCGACCTTCGCCGGCAGCCCCACGCCCTCGGAAGCCGCCGCGCCGCCGCCCGCGCTCGCGCCGCCCGACGAACCGCCCGCCGCGGCGGCGGCACCGGCCGCGCCCGCCGCGCCCGCTCCGGCACCGCCCGCGACGAGCGCCGCGGCCTTCGCGTACCCGGCGGCACCGAACCAGCCGATGACGGCGACGGGCACCACGGCCGGGATGCTGCTCGCGACCTCCTCGATCTGGAGGGCCGCGAGACGGCACTTGGCGCACTCCTCCAAGTGCTTGCGCACCCCGCGTTCGGCCCGGGTGCGCAGCCGGCCGCGGGCGTAGGTGCCCAGCTGGTCGGCGTAGCGGGCGCACTCCTCGTCGTCGGCGAGGGTGGCGCTGACGTGGGCCTGGAGGTAGGCCTGCTTGAGGCCCTCACGGGCCCGGGAGGCGAGCACGCGCGTGCCGTTGGCGTCGAGCCCGAAGAGCGTGGCCACGTCGCTGGGCGATTCGTCCTCGACCTCGGTGTGCCACAGCACGGCCTGCCAGCGCTCGGGCAGCGACCGGAACGCCTGCATCGCCATGGACTGCTCGGCCTCGTGCATCGCCCGCACGTCGGCGCCCAGGTCCAGGGTGTCGTCGTCGGACACCTCGGAGGAGCGCGCGGCCTGCGTCGCGAACAGCGCGAAGTCGTCGACGAGCTGCTCCCGCTTCGCCGACTTCGTCCAGTTCGCCGCGACCCGGCGCACGGTGGTCAGCAGATAGGCGCGGACGGCGTGTTCGGGACCCGAGCCGCCGCGCACCGCCTGGAGCATGCGGGCGAAGACCTCGGCGGTGAGGTCGTCGGCGGTGTGCGCGTCACGGCAGCAGGTGCGGGCGTAGCGGCGCACCGCGTCCGCGTGGCGGCGGTACAGCTCCTCGTAGGCCGAGTCGTCGCCGGAGCGCATCCGGCCGATGAGGTCGGCGTCGGCGGGCGGTGTGTCGCGCGGCGGCGGCAGGACGCCCTCGTCGCGCCAGTCGCGCTGGGGCGGGACATTGCCGTCCGGCGGCGGCAGCGGGCTCGGCGCCGGTTCGCCGCCCAGCGGCCGGGCGGCGCGTCCGCCCTGGCTCGGCACCTGCGGCACCGCGTGGCCGCCGGCCTCCGCGTCACCGTCGCCGTGCGACCCGTCCCGCCCGTCAACGCTCATCGCGGAAAGCCCCCGAAGCCTGCCCAACCGTCCCTACCACCGGGTCAGAGTGCCATATTGGCTTTTGTTCAGGACCCGGAGGTGCGCGGCATCCACTCGTCCGTGGGGTCCGGGCGCACGGCTGTCATAGTCGTCACCCGTTCGGGGCAGGCTCAACTGACGTTTGCCGAACAGAAGTTGGGTGTCGTTCCGGAGATTCCGGACATGCGTGCCGAGGTGCGGGTGCGCGCGGCACCCACACCTCGTGGTCACTCCTTCGAGTCACCGGGTCACGCCAGGTTCACGCGGGCCGTGCCGGCATCGCGCGCCCGGCCAGGTTCACGCGGGCCGCGAACGCAGCCCCTCCAGCAGGATGTCCAGCAGCCGCGCCGAAGCCGCCGCCTGCTGCGCGGCGTCCGGCAGTGAGGGCGCCGCCGTCGCGATCACCAGCAGCACGTCCGCCACGGACACGTCCGCCCGCAGCTCACCCGCCGCCCGCGCCCGCTCCACGAGCTGGCCGACCACGTCGAGCAGCGCCGCCGCCCCCGCGTCGTCCTCCGCGCCCGTCCCGGAGGAACTCTCCTCCGGCACCAGCCGCAGTTCGCCCGTGCCCGGCTGCGTCCGCTGCTGGGGCACCCGCGTCTCGTCGAAGACCGGGACACCCGCCTGCTCGGTGCCCTCGTCGGAGACCCCCACGCGCAGCACCTGCGGCGGCAGCAGCCGCCCGGCGCCCGAGGCCACCGACGTCCGCAGGAAGCGCGACAGCGCCGACCACGGCTCGTCCTCCTGCCCGAGCGCGGTGCGCGCCTGGTCGGTCAGCCGGGAGGTCTCCTCCTCGGCTATCCGCCGGACCAGGACGTCCTTGCTCGGGAAGCGCCGGTACACCGTGCCGACACCGACCCGCGCGCGCCGCGCCACGTCCTCCATCGGCGCGCCGTAACCCAGCTCGCCGAAGACCTCGCGCGCCGCACGCAGCACGTGCTCCAGATTGCGCTGTGCGTCCACGCGCAGCGGTGCCGCGCGACCGTCCCCACGGCCGTTGCCCGCCGCGCTCATCGCTCCGCCACCTGGTGCGATGGCAGACGCGGATGACCAATGAGAGTCCTGAACATGCATAAGCGATCCCCCGGTAATGACGTCTCCCCCCGGAGACACTCCCCGCCATATGAAAGCCGGAGCACGTGGGACAAGCCCGGGACCCGAGCCCGCCCGTCGCGGGCTCGATGAGCGCATCCCCCTACACTCCGTCGACACACGAACATAGTTGAGTGGGAGTCAATTCAGAAGGGGCACGTTCCGCACGGAGCGCCCCCCGATCGGAGTACGGGTCGTATACGTCCCGAATGCACCCCCATCAAGCCCCCGGCGCACACCCGCTGACCTGCATTCCTTCCACACGCGCCGACGATTCGGCCAACCCCGCGCGCGGCAGACGCGCGGTCACACAATGTGCCGAGGCTGTGGACAAACTCAAGCGCCGGGTGCGTCATGGGGTGGTGAAGGAACGTGCGCGCATTCTCGTTGTCGGCGGCGGCTACGTCGGGATGTACACGGCTCTGCGTCTTCAGCGGAAGCTGAAACATGAACTCCGGCGCAAAGACGTCGAGATCACGGTCGTCACCCCCGACCCCTACATGACCTATCAACCGTTTCTTCCGGAAGCCGCGGCAGGCTCGATCTCACCCCGGCACGTCGTCGTCCCCCTGCGCCGCGTCCTCGACCGGTGCGAGATCGTCGTCGGCGAGATCACCGCCGTCGACCACGCCAAGCGCACCGCGACGCTGACCACACTGGCCACGGACGAAGAGGGAACCGGCGCCCGCCAACTGCCGTACGACGAACTGGTCCTCGCGCCCGGTTCGGTCTCCCGCACCCTGCCCGTTCCCGGTCTCGCCGAGCACGCCATCGGCTTCAAGACCGTCGAGGAGGCCATCGGGCTGCGCAACCACGTCATCGAACAGATGGACATCGCCTCCTCCACCCGCGACCCCGCGATCCGCGACGCGGCCCTCACCTTCGTCTTCGTCGGCGGCGGCTACGCCGGGGTGGAGGCGCTCGGCGAACTGGAGGACATGGCCCGCTACGCCGCGCGGTACTACCACAACGTCCGCCCCGAGGACATGAAGTGGATCCTCGTGGAGGCATCGGGCCGCGTCCTGCCCGAGGTCGGCGAGGAGATGGGCCGCTACACCGTCACCGAACTGCGCCGCCGCAACATCGACGTGCGCCTCGAAACCCGCCTGGAGTCCTGTACCGACCGGGTCGCCGTCCTCAGCGACGGCGCCCGCTTCCCGACCCGTACGGTCGTCTGGACGGCCGGCGTCAAACCGCACCCCCTGCTCGCCGCCACCGACCTCCCGCTCACCGGACGCGGCCGGCTCCGGTGCACCCCCCGGCTCACCGTCGAGGGCGCCCCGCACGCGTGGGCCGCCGGAGACGCCGCGGCCGTCCCCGACGTCACCGCTCCTGGCCAGGACACCGCCCCCAACGCCCAGCACGCGGTACGCCAGGCCAAGCTCCTCGGCGACAACATCGCGCACGCCCTGCGCGGCGAGGAACTGGAGACCTACTCCCACCGGTACGTCGGCTCGGTGGCCTCCCTCGGACTCCACAAAGGTGTCGCGCACGTCTACGGACGCAAGCTGAAGGGCTACCCTGCCTGGTTCATGCACCGCGCCTACCACCTCAGCAGGGTGCCCACCTTCAACCGCAAGGCCCGGGTCCTGGCCGAATGGACCCTGTCCGGACTCTTCAAGAGGGAGATCGTCTCGCTCGGATCCCTCGAACATCCCCGAGCGGAGTTCGAACGCGCGGCCGGTGGAAAGGCTCCCGGTGACCCCGACGACGACCCGAAGGGGTCGTCCTGACCGGACCCAGGAACTCCAGCGGCGCGGCAGGCGTCTGACGGATGTCGGCCCGGTCGGTCACACTGCCACACTGATTCCCGACCCGCACGGGTCACCGAACCGCGAGGACCTGGGTCAGGTCCGGAGCCGGCCGAAGACGACGACACGAGGCAAGGATTCGTGAACTTCACGCGCTGGAGCGCCCGGCTCCCCGGAACGCAGCGCCGCGCAGCAGCGCGGACCGACCACGAGCTCACCCCCGACCGTCCGGGAGAGGGCTCGGTGCCCGCGGCCCGCGCCGAACAGCTCACCGACGACGCACCCCCCACCCCCGCCGTCGACGAACTGCGCGTCCGCGAGGTCCTCGACCGTGTCCCGGCGCTCGTCGCCCTGGTCCACGGCACCGACCACCGCCTCGCCTACGTCAACGACGCCTATGTGGCGGCCTTCGGCCCGCGCACCCAGGGCGCCCCCGCGCGCGAGGCCCTCCCCGAGCTGGACGAACTGAGCCTGCTCCCGCTCCTGGACCAGGTCCTGCGCAGCGGCAAGCCCCGCACGGTCAAGTCCCGCAAGGCCCCCGACGGCCGCTCCTACACGTTCACCTGCACCCCGGTCACCGAGGGCGACCTGGGCGGCGTCCTGATCTTCGCCATCGACGTCACCGACCACGCCGAGGCCGCCGAACGCCTCAGAGCCAGCGAACGCCGCCAGCGCGAGACGGCCGTCACCCTCCAGCGCAGCCTGCTGCCCCAGGTCCTGGAGGAGCCCGACGACCTCCGCATCGCCGCCACCTACCAGCCCGGCGGCACCGAGGCCGCGGTCGGCGGCGACTGGTACGACGTCATCACCCTCGGCGGCGGCCGGACCGCCCTCGTCATCGGTGACGTCATGGGCCGCGGCGTCCGCGCGGCGGCCGTCATGGGCCAGCTCCGCACCGCGGTCCGCGCCTACGCTCGCCTCGACCTGCCCCCGCACGAGGTGCTGAACCTCCTCGACGGCCTCGCCACGGAGATCGACGCCAACCAGATCGCCACCTGCGCGTACGCCATCCACGACCCCAACGAGGGCAAGCTGGTCTACGCCTCCGCCGGCCACCTCCCGATCCTCGTCCGCGACGAGAGCGGCGCCGTGCAGAGAGCCGACGAACCGACCGGCCCGCCGCTGGGCACCGGCGGCTGGATGCATTCCTCCGGCTCCATCCCGCTGGGCCCCGGCTCCACCGCCGTCCTCTACACCGACGGCCTGGTCGAACGCCGCAACGAAGACCTGGACGAGGGAATCGCCGCCCTGGAACACGCCCTCTCCGGCGCCACCGGCACCCCGCAGGTCGTCTGCGACCGCCTGGTCCGCTCGGCAGGGGTGACCGCCGACCACGACGACGACGTCGCCGTCCTCGTCCTCCAGCACCCCGCCCGCACCGGCCACGACAGCGACCTCTTCCGCAACGCCGCGCTCGAACTCCTCGGCGGCGTCGAGGCGGCCCCCCGCGCGCGTGCCTTCGCCTCGGGCGTGCTCACCAGCTGGCGGTTCCCGGCGGAACTGCACGACCTCGGGGTCCTCGCGGCGAGCGAACTGGTCGCCAACTCCCTCCAGCACGGCACCCCGCCGATGAGGCTCCGCCTGCGCCGCACCGACCGCCGCCTGATCATCGAGGTCACCGACGGCGACGACCACCTCCCGCGCCGCCGCCGCGCCGAACCCGGGGACGAGTCCGGCCGGGGCATCGCCATCGTGGCGACCATCGCCTCCCACTGGGGATCGCGCCGGACACCGGGCGGCGGCAAGGCGGTCTGGTGCGAGTTCCTGCTCCCCAAGGGGTAGCCCGGTGAGAGCGGGCGAGGTCAGGCGGCGACGGACTCCTGCGGCGCGCCGCCCTGAGCCACCACCCGGCTCCTCGCCCGCCACGGGTGGTCCTGCACCGGCGTGAGCTGCCGGCCCAGCCGGACCGCGAGGTAGGAGATCCCCAGCGAGAACAGCAGGAACGTCACGATGTACGGGGCGTGCAGCGACGCCCCCATCGGACCGCCCACCGCCGGACCGATCGCCAGCGCGAGCTGCTTGACCAGCGCGAACGCCGAGTTGTACTGCCCGGCCATGCCCGTCGGCGCCAGATCGGCGACCAGCGGTGCCACGGTCGGCGACAGCATCGCCTCCCCGAGCCCGAACAGCGCGTACGTGGAGATGAACGCGGCCGTCGCCATGGTCCTGCTGCCGTGCCCGAGCCCCGCGTACCCGGCCGCGACCCAGGCCACGGCCCAGATGATCCCGACCGCGGCGATCACCCGGGACCGCCGGCGCCGCTCGACGAACCGCAGCACGGCGAACTGCGCGACGACGATCATCGCGGTGTTCGCGGCCAGCGCCGTTCCCAGCGCGGAGGTGGAGATCCCGGCGGCCTCGACGCCGTACGCGCTCAGCCCCGACTCGAACTGCCCGTAGCAGGCGAAGAACAGCACGAAGCCCAGCACGCACAGCTGCACCATGGCCCGGTTGCCCAGCAACTGCTTCCAGCTGCCCTTGGCGGACCGCGGCGCCCCCTCGACCCGCGGCGAGTGCGGCAGCCGCACGGTCGCCATCACGACGACCAGCACCAGGAACATCGCCGCCTCGATCGAGAACAGCAGGGTGAACGACGACACGTCCGAGGTGTCGACGAGATGCCCGCCGATGAGCCCGCCGACGCCGAGACCGAGGTTCTGCAGGAAGAACTGCATGGCGAACGCGCGCGACCGCGTCTCGGCCGTGGAGCAGTCCACGATCATCGTCGCGAGCGCCGGAGACATGACGGCCTGCCCGGCCCCCAGGGTCATCGCGGCGAGCAGGACGGCGGTGGCGTTGCCCGCGAGCCCCAGCGCCAGCGCGCCGACGGAAGCGGTGACCAGGGCGGCGAGCAGCACCGGAAGCGGGCCCCGCTGCACGATCGCCCGACCGGCGAACGGCAGCACGATCAACGCGGCCACGGCGAAGACGGCGAGGACGAGCCCCGCCGTCATCGAACCGAGGCCCCGCACCTGCGCCACATAGACGTACAGGTACGGGACCGTGAAGCCGAGCCCGAACGCGCTGAGTGCGTTGCCCACGTGAATCCGGCGCATCGCTGCGCCCATCGCCCTGGTCACGTTCACCTCTCTCAGATAGTTGGAGTCCCTCAGTTCTTACGACCGAAGACTTCAAAGCTAAAGTTCGAAGCTAAAGAGTACACAGAGAAGGACTTCAACGCCAAGCGGTCGCGTGCGATACTGACCGCCATGACGGCCACGGGCGCCACCCCCGGCAGTGCAGGGAGGGAGAGGGCATGAGCAGCGAGCTGACCCTCGAAGAGCAGATCGCCGCCTACCAGCGCGAGTTCCGGGACCTGGACCCCCAGGTCGAGCAGATCGTCTCGGCCCTGTCCCGGCTGAACCGCCGCATGAACGTGGCGTACGGCCGTCAGACCGCGGCGCTGGGCATCAGCAGCACGGACTGGGAGGTCCTCAAGGCCCTCGTCCTCGCCGGCGCCCCGTACCGGATGGGCCCCAGCGACCTGGCCAAGCGGCTCGGTCTGACGCCGGCCGCGATGACCCACCGCATCGACCGCATGGTCACGGAGGGTCTGGTCACCAGGGAGCGCGACGAGACCAACCGGGTCCGGGTCATCGTCGAGCTGACCACCGAGGGCCGCGAGAAGTGGCTGGAGGCGATGCGCCTCGCCACGGTCTTCGAGGAGGACCTGCTCCAGGACCTCACCGCGCAGGAGCGGACCACCCTCGGCGACGTCCTCACCCGCCTCCTGCGCAGGGTGGAGCACGCCCAGCCGGACGCGGGCGGCCGTCTCAGCGATCTCGATTAAAAGATCTTGACAGCGCGGGTTGACATCCCCCTACGCCATCCGTAGAGTTCTTCGGGTTGCCGCTGAGCCGTAACGGTTCGCCGGTGACACCTTCCGCCGCGAGAGCGGCAACTCAAACCACCAGCACTACCTCCCAGCCGGGATGAATTCGGCGTGCCCGAATTCAATTCGATTTGGGGCCGGCCGCTCGATTAGGAACTGCCGGACGGATCCGCTAAGGTTTGAGACGTCGGAACGGCCCAACAGCCGCGAAGGCGAAACCCGCTGACTGGGAGTCAGGCCCGAAAGGATCTGATAGAGTCGGAACCGCCGGAAAGGGAAACGCGGAAGCGGAAACCTGGAAAGCACCGAGGAAATCGGATCGGGAAACGGTCTGATAGAGTCGGAAACGCA